>NZ_LSEF01000026.1:0-63241 GCF_001641695.1 Bradyrhizobium neotropicale | reverse complement strand
CCGGTTCGATGAGCGGGATGTGGAAACGGAGCCAAGGGTGAACCACTAAGGCACCGCCAGACGAAAGAGGCGGCCAACAGATATGTTCAGCCTACCGCCACCGCGCCACATCTCGACTCTACCCAGCGATTGAACCGATTGTAGATCGTCGTGTAAGGACCATAATCGGGCGGGCAATCGCGCCAGCGTGCACCGCACTGAAGCATGTGAATGATACCGCTGACGATGCGTCGATCATCATCGCGCGCCGGTCCGGTCTGGTTCGTTGGCAGATGCGGCTTTATCCGAGTCCACTGTTTGTCGTTGAGCCAAAACAGTCCTGTGCGCATCGAAGTCCCCGTGTCGAATCAATCGGTGCGAGGGAATCACAGTTCGCTAATTAGGTACAAACCCTAGGACAGCGCTAATCACGCCGTTCCCGTGCGACATAGGAAATCACTGTTCCGTCCTCCGACAGTCGAAGGTTGTCCAGATCGGACGTGGGACCTTCGCGAAGGCGCTGGGCCAGGCCCAGGCCCAGCGGCCTCGGGATCCCCTTCCGCGACGATTGTCGCGGAGGGAATTGGTTCAAGTCTGCGGCGCGGCGGCGAAGCGCGGGAACGTCGATCCAATTCGGTCGCAAAGCCAGCCCGTTTCGGCGGCGGCCGCGCTCGTGCTCAGTCCTTCGCCGCTCATCAGTTGCAGCTTGCTTCGCTCGACACGGAGCGACCGGTAGGCGCCGTTCTGGAAGCAGAGCTGGACAGCCTGAAAGCCGAACACCAGCGGTTTGTTCGCCTCGAAGACGAGACCCTGGTCGCCTTCCGTCGTGATCTTGAGGCTCGCATCGCCGGACGCACCTAGACCGGCGATTTCAGGCATCTCGACTTTGCCGTCGACCAACGTGCCCTTTGAGGTCGACACAACGAGTGAGCGCGCCTTCAACACAGAAGTAGTTACATAGACGTCATCGCCATCGAGCATCTGGCGAACAGTCGGACCTTCAAGATTGAGGCTCCCAGACACTAGGAATTCATCCAGCGGCTGGATATCGATGGCATCTTTTTTTACGTCCCTCAGCTCGAAGGAGAATTTGGCAGACTTGTTCAGCTTTCCCGAGATTTCCGCCCGGGCCTGGCCGAGCCACTGCGTGAGCATTGCGAGCCCAAGTCCAGAATCGAGCGTGGCGCTCTTAGTAATCGTGAGATCGGCTGCTTCGATGTCACGAGCGATTTCGGGTTCGGGGTTCTTTCCGGCTGCGAACAGATTTGCAAGTGTCCCTAGCCTGAAGAGCTCCTTCCCTTGTCGCGCGAAGCAGTCCCCCGGGGAGGTCCGCGCCTCCGGCAACGGGATGAGACTGTAGCCGAGCTTGTGGAGTTCACGAACGAGTGGATCGCGACAAAATCCAAGCATGACCATTCTCCTTATCAGTTGTTAAAACCTTAGTTCCGAACTTCCGTAAAGCGAATAGAAGAGCCCGAAAGGAAGTTGTTCGTCATCGATGAAACGCCACCGCGCTCGGTGCATCGCGCGCCCGAGTGGCAGGCCGGCGAAAAGGCCCTCATAGACTAGGCGCGCGAAGCGCGCGGCAAGAGGAAAATCGACTGGAGTTTCGGTCGCAACGATAGCTCGCGCTGGGGTCCAATTTAGAAGGAGTTCGACGAGCGACAGCCGACCTTTAGGATTGATCGCTCCTGAGCCACAGGCGTTGAGGAAGATGAGCGGGCCCGCGATGTCGTTAGAGTTTGCCTCTCGCTTTCCGGCGTCGAGGAAGGTAGCGCCCAGCGACGCGAGTTTTATGCCGAGCGCCTTCACCTCCATTTCCTGATCGCGCAGGCCGAGTGTTTCGCTGCCATCGTCGTGGCGCGTGCAGTGACACGAAAAATGCTGGATCTGGTCCCCGTAGCCCCGCATCTCTGGCTCGCGTGACAAGGTAAAGCGCGGGTCGTGAAGGCAGCGCCCGAGCATCGCCACAGCGCTCGGCGCGTCGATAACATGGTCCGGCCATGGCTCTTCGGCGACGAATTGGGGCTGCGACCCAAGCCACTCGGCGTCACTGAACGTCGTGCGCCGGTTGTCTTTCTGGTAGAACCCAGTGTTGCGGATGATCTTGATCGGCATTCGCCCTTCCGCGCAGCGCTCGAGCTCAGTTCGGCCGTCGAAGGCTCTCGCAATCTGTCGCGTAACGATCGCGCCGAATGCCGGGAATCGGAGCACGGCCCTCGCAAGCTGCTCGTCCGTCTCGACGCGCTCAATCGGTCCGAGTGCGTTGGTTGGATCCATAATCGGCAGCAACTCCAAAGGAAAGCTAAGAAGGTCGAGATCGGTGCTTTCAACGATGAGGCTGATCCGCGCTGGGTTTTGGCGTCGGTCTCCAATACCAAATGCGGACGCAAAGATGTCGTAGAGGCGCGGTTTGGTTTCCCTGTCGACCAAGTTGACAATGAACTCGCTGCCAATCGAGCGGAGGTGGTAGAGGGCTGCGTCGAGCTCGCTCCAAAAGGATTTGTGTGACCGATTGGGGAATTTGCAAATCTGCTCGTGGAATTCGTGGAGGCTTTGCGGCAGGTGCTTGCTCAATTCACCAAGAGCGTGTGTCGTCCGTTCTGTGAGCTCGATCTTTTCCTCTTTGCCTCCAACTTGGCTAAAAAGCAGGAACCTACGCGCCCCATCTTTTATGACGGTGACGATCAGATCCGTCGGCTGCATGTTCAGCTCTCGATTTTGGCGCCAAGCGATGCGAACTGGATGACGCGCCCAGCTTGGGTTACGGTCACGCGGAAGCGGGGTGCTTCATCGGGTCGCAGGTCGGGATCGATGCTGTATGCGAGGTGCTCGGCATTCGAGCGGCTCGCGCGGGGCGCCGCGATGCGAGCGCGTCGGCGCCGTGGAGTGAAGCCGTCGGCGCTGATCTCCACGTCGAACGGAGCCTCGTCGGCGTCGATACCATCGTCGATGTGTATCCGGGTCGAGAGCGCATCGTCCGGCGCCAACGCGTCAAAGAATGTCTCGAGCACGTATTGGCCTTGCCCCGACTTTAGGATGGCGTCCTTTCCGACCATGCAACGCTCGAGGTCGGGCGTGCGAAGTATTAAGTTGAGATAGCCTTTGTAGTTGACCAGTGGCGGCGGGGCGAGCGCGCGCCGCACGCCTTCCTCGACCGCCGAGGCGCCGGCTGGCGCGCCGAAAGTGCTCTTGCTCCTCTCCAGCACGATCGGCTCGAAGCGAGCGAATGCATAGCCAGCAGCGAGCGACAAGCCGGCGAGGAGGAAAGGATTGAAGACCGCGATCGTTGTAGGCTGCGCGAGCAGGGAGCTGGGGAGCCAGAAGGCAGCGATAAAACCGCCGAAGGCGCCCGTAACGTATCGCAGGACCGCGACTGGTGCCCGAGGGGCATCGGCGTCCAGTGGATGACTCGTGATTGCGGAGTAAATAACTGAGTTCACTCGCACCCAAGCGCCAAGACCGCCGCCGATCATGGTGAGGAAGGGAATCACCGCGGTCGACGGTTGCGGCGTCTCCAACCCGGTTGGCAACGAGAGTGGCAGGGGTGGTGCTCCCGGCAGCAGCATACAACCGCTTAGGAAGGCAACGGCAAGTATGGCGCCAACCCCAAAATGTGTGGCGCGGCTGACGGGCCGAAGAAACGGCAGGTTCGTCCAGTCGCGTTCGGCGCTGGACGGCGCGGCGACAAACTCGACGATCTTGTCGAACCAGGCGAAAAGTTGCGGCGCAGCATAGCCGAGCAGGAAGGAGACCGCCGCGTTAGCATAAGGCGAAGTGCTCCCAAGAAGCGGCCCCGTGCTGGCCCCGAACAGCGCGCCGAGGCTTATCGCCAGCAGAATGCGTATCGGGGTGCCTCGACCGAGGCCCGCCGTGCGCGCCAGTGAGCGCAGTGCGTGGGCGGCGGCACCGAGCGTCCCGAACAGGAGCGGGATAACAAGCGCAACGAGACCCTCGATTGTCTGGTGCGCCCCCGCCGCGTTGACCGGCGGAATCGCTGCGGACCGGAGCACATCGACCTGCGTCATGGGATCGAAAGCGACTGCCCGACGGCGCGTCAGGTTCCATTGGCCGAGAAGATGATCGATGCTGGTCCGGCGCTCGAAAAGATCTTTCGTCCGCACGCAGAGGTCAAAGACATGCGTTCTTTCGGTCAAATCAACGAGGTCGCTCGGCAAGGAGTTCAATGCGCAGGAGGCGACCAACTTGGGGGGCGTGGTAGATTGGATCGAGAGCGCGGTCTTTTCCCAGTCCGTGGTCAGCGTCGCTAGTTGGTTTTGAATCTCGCTGGCCTTGCCAAGGACGATCTTGCCGAACGCCGCAAAGCCGAGGCAGAGGAGCGCGATGAGCCCGAGACCCAGACACAGGCCCACGAGCGCTGTGCGGATTAGCCGCAAGCGATGGGCGAGTTCTCCTATCTCGGGCGAAGCGGGAGGCTCTCCGGCCAGCGCCATGGTAATCCGGATCTGCTCCGGGGTGATCGGCGCTGCGGCACGCGATAGCGTCGCGAGCAATTGGTAGAGCCGATCAGCGACGCTCGCGTCCTTCGCGATCTTATCAGCCGACATCGACAGAACCGGATCGAACGCTATGCTAGCGGAATTCCGGATCAGGTATTCGTATAGGACACGGCCGTCAGCCTGTGCCCTTATGATATCCGTTTCGATCGAAAATGACGTTCCAAAAGCAGGAGAAAATACCACTGAAGTTCCCCCTGTAATCAATTGGGGCAGTATACTGGCGCTCTGGGTCTGCTCAAGGTACTAGTTGCATCTATTCGGATGTACACTCTACGATTTTTGGTCTCGCCAGTCACGGGCTGCCCGACCGGCAACTTCCCTGCTCGCAGGCCGACTGAGCCAAAACCTTGGCTTCACGGGTCGTTTATTGCATTGCGACCTTTTGCCCGGCGCAACTCCACTCAGCGAACCGTACTGGATTCCGTTGCCATCGGTCAGAATTTCGGAGGCCTGGCGATCCTCATCGGGTGCGGCAGCGCGGACGGTTAGATCGCGCCACCCTCATGGCACCAAACAACGCTCCTGCCGCAACACCGCGAATTATCGCGAGGACATGATGGAAAAGTGCGTTCTGTTCCGACAACAGCAGGATTTGTGCGTTCGTTTTGAATAATGATGTACAGATGGTCGGTGAGTCCAGCGAAGCTGCGACCGCTGCTCTATTCCATCTCCACAATTGAGAGCGTCCATGCGCAATCATGATCTTGTCTCCGGAAGCTTCCTGGGGCTTACCGCAGCCGGAGTCGCGCTGCTCTGCTCAAGCCTCATCGCCTTCGCATTGATTTAGCGCCAGCGCACCAGAGTCGTTGTTGTGCTCTATGCATGCCGACGATTTGAGGCATCCGACACGGATGCGGCACCGACTGGCGCGGCCTGACCCGGAGAGATTTTGTCCGAGGGCGTCGGGCGCACGAGCGTCATCTGACTTCCCGTAGGGATGGTGGATGCGAGTTAGCCGCGCCTCTTACTCGCGGATCAGCAGTAATTCATTTGCCATTACAAGTGATTGTCGGAACAGCGTCCTCCGCTAGAGGTTCGCCGGGTTAGAGAGGAAAGCATTGGCTAATTTCTTTGAGATTGATTTTTTGGATGTTGAAGCGAAAAGCAGCGGCGACGCCATTTGCGTGCGCTATGAGTTGAACGGACAGACTTTCATCCATGTTGTAGATGGCGGCTACCAATCAACCGGCGAGAAGGTCGTCGGCTTCGTAAACAAGTACTATGGCAATCCGAAGCGGATCGACCACGTTATCGCTACTCACAACGACGGCGATCATGCCGGAGGCCTGCAGCGTGTCTTGGAAGACTTTGAGGTCGGCGCGCCTTGGATGTTGCGTCCTTGGGTCTATGCCGCAGAGCTTCTCCCTCGGTTCAAACGCTTTACAACAGTCGAGGGATTGGAGAAGGCGCTGAGGGAAGCCTATTCAAACCTTGCAGCGCTTGAAGAGATCGCTCTCCGCAAGAAGATCTCGATTTATGAGCCGTTTCAGGGGAGTGCCGTTGGTGCGTTCCGGGTCATGGCCCCGACCCGCTCACGCTTTCTAGATCTGGTTGTTTCGTCTGATAAAACTCCCGAGGAGAAGGGCCTCCTCGAGATTGCGCGCGACGCCGTCATTCGCGTCGCCAAAGAGGCGAGTGCGCTTGCTCGAGCCGCTTGGGGTGACGAATATTTTCCAGCAGGCGAGACGAGCAACGAAAACGAAATGAGCGTCGTCCAATATGCCTGTCTAAATGACTGCAAAATCTTGCTTACCGGCGATACCGGCCGAGCCGGACTCCAGGAGATCATCGACTATGCGCCCTCGGCAGGATTGACCTTACCGGGCATCGATCGGTTTCAAGTTCCCCATCATGGCGGACGCCACAACGTTACGACCGAATTGCTCGACAAAATCTTGGGTGAAAGAAAGACGCAGCAGGGCGGCAAAACGACCTTCAGCGCCATTATCAGCTCGGCCAAAGCCGATGAGGACCATCCACGCAAGTCCGTTGTCCGGGCCATGCACCATCGCGGCGCGCACGTCATCTCGACCGAAGGTTCGAACAAGCGGACGTCCAAGAATGCGCCCGAACGTGATGACTACAGTCCCGCTGAGTGCCTGCCCTATCCAGACGAACAGGAAGATTGAGATTGGTCGCCATCACAGATTTCTTCGACAGCTACGCCCGGCAAGCCAGGTTATTTCCCGGTCTGCTGATGGTCTTCCCGCCATTGATGACCGCGTTAGCTTGGTTTCCGCAGCTAGTTCTTTCCAACGTCGGTACAACTCTTCTGACGATTGCGGTTTCTTGCGGCCTGCTTTACGCGCTTGGATCTTGGGCGCGCACTCGGGGCAAGAATATCGAAGACGCTTTACTCGCACAGTGGGGCGGCTGGCCCACAACACTGAAGCTTCGCCATGCTGGATCTTTGGACCCTTCGACATTGGCGCGGTATCATGACTTTTTGAAAAACAATGTTCCCCATTGGCAAGTGCCAACGCCTGCGGAACAAGAGTCCGATGTGGCGAAAGCTGATGGTGTCTATGGTTCGGCGGTGAAGTGGCTCAAGGAGAAAACCCGCAAGGGCTTTCCTCTTGTAGAGAAAGAGAACGCCCAGTATGGATTCCGGCGCAATCTACTCGGTATCCGGCCAATCGGCATCGCCGTTTGCGGATTTGCGGCGATTGCCTCCATAGCGGCGATCCTTGCGCAGACGACCGGGCTCAACGACACTGCACTTTGGGCTGTATTCTCGAACCAAAGATCCGAAGTTTGGGCCGCGATCGCAATAGACCTTCTGGCTTTGATTGCGTGGTTTGCTGTGGTCAACATCGAGTGGGTGCGGCAGGCCGCGGACCAGTACGCAGACGCACTCCTTGCGGCGTGTGATCAGTTGAATGCGAGAAATGCCTCGGCGCCGCCTGGAAGGGCTGGGACTAGACCTAGCGAAACCGCGAGGAGCGAAGTCCGTTGAGATATCTGTTTTGGAGTAAATGGGTCCAAAGAAGAGGTACTGACGATCTCGCGACAGGTTCAAAAAGATCAGACCGTGGTCGTCAGTAGAGCAGATCGTGACCTGAACGGGCGTCCTTCGCTCGTAGTCCAAATTCGGGAGTCTGCGGGCGCGCTATGCTCAGAAGCCCGACGGCAAGACTTCATATTCGCCCATCCTACCGCCCAGTAACTCCGCTTTTTGCTTGGAATAGCTGGCCGGAGACCTGCCTGGTTAGCAGGTCGATCTGCTGGGCCTGTCCGCCAAATCCCTGAAAAGCCTGATGGAATTCTATATGCCAGCGATCGTTTACATTTGTAAATGTTGCCGAACGCCGACATTGACGATTGTCAGCGAACGCTGACATCTGATAATGTCAGCGAACGCTGACAAAAATGGATTCCCCATGCTCATCCGCACACCCGCCGATCTCGGCGCCGTTATTCGCGACCGGCGCAAACGGCTCAAACTCGACCAGTCGACCCTTGCCAAACGTATCGGCGTCAGCCGTCAATGGGTCATCGAGATTGAGCATGGCCATCCGCGCGCCGAATTGGCGCTTGTGCTTCGGGCATTGGATGCTCTCGGCATTCCGTTGAACGCTAACCCCGAACTGAAGACGAGCCGCGGCCCGGCACCGACCGCCGTTGACATCAATGCTATTGTCGCCAAGGCGAAAAAGAGCAAAACATGACAAACGAACTTGTCGCCCTCCTGGATGGTAACGAAGTTGGCCGCGTGCGAAACGATACACGCGGCCGACTGACCTTTGTCTACGACAGCGACTGGCGTACCGCGCAGGATGCTTACCCCCTCTCGCTCTCAATGCCGCTCGCCGCTGAAGAGCATGGTCCGGCCGCCGTACAGGCGTTTCTCTGGGGACTTCTGCCGGACAATGAGCGTGTGCTCGATCGTTGGGCCAAGAAATTCCAGGTATCGGCCCGCAATGTCTTCGCTCTCATCGCCCATGTCGGCGAGGATTGCGCAGGAGCCGTTCAATTCGTCACGCCTGATCGTTTAGAGGCTCTCAAAGCAGGACGAGACGACAAGGTCGAATGGCTAGACGAGTCGGACATCGCAAAGCGGCTTCAGGCCTTGCGTGAGGATCACGCGGCTTGGCGTCTGCCGCGCGATACGGGTCAATTCAGTCTAGCCGGCGCACAGCCGAAGACGGCGCTTCTTCAGAAGAAAGGCCGTTGGGGCCTTCCATCGGGGCGCATTCCGACCACACATATCCTCAAACCCCCGACCGGCCATTTCGATGGTCACGCCGAGAACGAGCATGTCTGTCTCGTACTTGCGCGCAGTCTTGGGCTACCGGTTGCAGAAACCAAAGTGATGCGGTTCGAAAATGAAGTCGCGATCGTGATTGAGCGTTATGACCGCCAACCGAGCGGGAACGACATCATTCGGGTCCACCAGGAAGATGTCTGCCAGGCAATGGGCGTGCTGCCGACCAAAAAATATCAAAACGAAGGCGGGCCCACGCCGGTCGATATAATCGAGCTCTTGCGTACCTACTCGACACACCGTGAGGCGGATATTGAAACATTCGTCAACGCCCTGGGATTCAATTGGCTTATTGGAGGCCCCGACGCGCATGCCAAAAACTACTCTCTGCTTCTGGCCAGCGGCCCTCATGTGCGTCTTGCGCCACTCTATGACGTAGCCAGCATTTTGCCATACGATGATGTCGACATACGCAAGATCAAGCTCGCAATGAAGGTAGCAGGGGAATACAAGCTCGAACAAATCGGCTTGCGACAATGGCAAAAATTTGCTCGCGAAACGCGCGTTGATGCGGACAAACTTATTGCAGGCCTGATTTCTATGGCGGATCAGATCCCTGATCTCGTGACCGCTATCCGCGCGCGCGCGGAAAGAGAAGGGTTAGACAATGCCATCATAGAGCGATTGGGGTCGAAACTAAGCGCTCGAGCCAAGGTTTGTGAGCGGCTTCTGAATGCGACCTAGGCTCATCTCTTGTTCGATGCTCGGCGTCCTGGACCGGGTGACCAGTCTCGTGTTGAACAACCGGAGCCTGTACCTGATGGCGCGATTGTATTCTCAGTCGTTCGACGACTAGGAGGCAGCTTTATCTCGTGGCAGACCTTAGCACGGAACGCGCTGCCCAAGGCGCGGAAACGCGCAAACAACCTCATGAAAAGTGGCGACGCGCTCTTGCGTGTGATGTCCTTGGCAGCAAGGTACCTAACTGCGCACGCATTCTGTAGACATGCTCAGATTATCTCTCAAGCTGCGCCTCGCATTCCCCCCACACGCACGATGCCCGCTATTTGAACGGCGAAAAACTAGACTTGTCGTTGCGCTCGCATCGTGCGTTTTTGCGCTCGCCGTGCAGCATTCGTGCGCTGCATCGGGTTTTGCGGGGAAAAGCATCGTGGGCTTGAATGGCTCTGTATGGGAGTTCTGAAAATTGCATGATGTTTTGGATCTCTCCAGTGCGAATAGCTGTTGAGCCAGTTCGCTGCGCCTCTTGACCGTCGTCCGTTATTCGCGTCAACGAGAGCCAGTACCGATCGGAAACGCGAGCGAAAGACGATGAATGTGATTGATCAAGCGAACGGCTCGGAGTTGCCGCCCGCCTTGCACAGATCATCAAGACGCTTCCTGTGGGCTTTTGCGCTGATAGTCGCAATCGGGCTGTGCGTCGGCGGAGCCTATTTTGGGATCGACATCGAAAAGTTCATCGAGAAACCGGCGTCGCGTGAGGTGGCCCCAATGCCAGCCTTCTCACCTGAGGACAGGGCGACGCTTTCGGAGATTCGGTCAGGGCAACAGGAGGCAAGCGAGACGATCGCGGAACTCAACCGCAACATAGGTGCGCAGCAAGCCGAGTTACAACGAATATCGGATCAAATCGCAGCGCTGAGCTCAAGAATCGAATCTTTACAGAATTCCGCCGCACCTGCGTCTCTTCCTCCGGCTCCTCCTCCGCCGCCAGCACAGGCCGTTTCGAAGCCGGCCAAGAGGCTCGTCCAGCCCTCTAAGCCAGAAGGGCCGGTTTCCATTGGGGGCGCGCCGCTGATCTCGGAGCCGAGAACCGACCCGCATTGATCGGATCATAAGAGAATCATGCGCAGACCAGCCGCAAGAGATGGCTTCACTGCGAAGATGTATGTCGAGGCAGGGAGAAAGCGGCAGCAAGGCAATCGAGAATCATCATCGCTCATTGAGAGATCAGCTCGATGGTATCCATCGGCTGTTTCACGCCTTCTCTTTAATACGCAGCAAATGGCATGCCTGCCTCTCTATGCCGGCCCGGTTAGTCTTTCACTGCCGTCACTTGGGCTGGCCTCGCACCGACGAGCTATTCCTAGAGGAGAGGCCCCCGTTCGTCAGGAACCCTCCCAAGGACGTGAGGCGATTTCAGACATCGCGACCACAAAGAGTTTCTGAGGTGGAAACGGACGCCGCCGCCGCTCGCGAATTGATCCGTTGGGCAGCGCCTATATGGCGCTCCGCGGTATCGCCGCGGACTTCGATGGCAACGAGCACGATCATCGCTTCGGCTGGTTCGCGCTCGCCGCGTCGTTGCAGAGTTCCGCGCCAATGTCGGAACCCATCTGGAGGACGAGACTAATCTCCAAGCCCTTACCGAAGAGCTTCGGGTGAACAGTCCCTTGTTCGCAAGTCTATGGGACGAGCAGAGCGTGCTGTCTCGCGAGGGTGGTACGCGGACCTTCAATCATCCGCAAGACGGCTTTCTCAGCTATGAGCAGGTGACATTTGATCTTGCAAGCCGGTCCGAACTGAAGCTGACCATTCTTTTGCCAGTAGAAGAATAGCTGCGGCATGGCTGCATTGGCGCGCGGCCATAGCCCGATTAACGCCAGCTGGACAACGGCCAAGTGGGTTGGTGGCAAGTTTGTCGTAGCCATCGCCGTCCGACGGCGTTACTTGATCCTTTCGAAGGACCGCTCAACCCGGCGTGACCGTCGCCAAAATGGTGGGCGGCGGCGTTCAGACCATCATCGGCGCGCACCGCGATCCCATCTTCGGCCCGTCGTGATGTTTGGGCTCGGCGGCATCTACACGGAAGAAGGATACGGTTCTGCGCTGCGCGCCAGTGAGCCATGAGACCGCGCTCGACATGATCCGGTCGATCAAGGCCTTTCCGATCCCTGACGGCGCGCGCGGACAGCCCAAGGTCGATCTCGATGCGCTTGCCAAATGCCATCGCAGCCCTTTCGCGCTTCATGGCGGCGCAGGGCGATGAGGTGGAGAGCTTCGAGATCAATCCCTTCATTTCTTTGCCGGAGGGCGGGGCGGGGTGGGCGCACTGATCCATGTGAAGGTCAAACTCCGCCGGTACAGCGTCGCCTATTTCAGCCCGGTAGCCGCCGGAGAACAGCCACGCGTCGCACCGTTCCAACCGCGTGTGGATTGGCCCTTTGCCCCGAACCGAGAAAGAGATCTTCGAGGGGAGCGGGCCGTCTTATTTGCCGCTCTATCGAGAGAGATCGGCCGCTCAAGTCTTGTACAGACTGTAAAGATTGGATTCGAAGGTGGCCTCCGCCACCCTGAACCATGTCACAATATCATCGCGAAATTTGAGCCACTCGCGGTAGATCTTGCGGAATTCGGGATTCTTCTCGGCTTCCTCGCCGTAGAGGCCGAAGGCCGCACGGTATCCGCCTTCCATGATCTCGCGCGAGAACGGCCTGAGCTCGGTACCGCCCGCGATCAGCCGGCGCAGCGGAGCCATGTTGCTTGAGTCGTAGTGCGCGAGCATGTCCCAAGAGGCTTCCGCGGCTGCCACTTCGAACGCGCGCTGGTAGTGCGCCGGCAGCGCAGACCATGCCCTGACGCCGACATAGAAGGCCAACTGACCGGTGCAATCCCACCAGCCGGGGTAGTAGTAGTATTTGGCGACCTTGTTGAAGCCGAGCTTCTCATCATCGTATGGGCCGACCCATTCGACGGCGTCGATCGTGCCGCGTTCCAGCGCCGGATAGGTGTCGCCGCCGGCAATGTTCTGGGGGACGACGCCGAGTCTGGCGACGACATCGCCGGAAATTCCGGGGATGCGCATCTTGAGGCCCTTGAGATCATCGAGAGTGTTGACTTCGCGGCGAAACCAGCCGCCCATCTGAACGCCCGTGCTGCCGCCGGGAAAATTCACGATGCCGTAAGCCTTGAAGAACTCCCTGAACAGCTCGAGCCCGCCACCGCGATACATCCATGACAGGTGCTGGCGCGGTGTCATGCCGAACGGCAGTCCAGTGTCGATCGCGAAGGCCCGATTTTTGCCGCTGTAGTAGATCGACGCCGTGTGTCCCATCTCGACCGTTTCGTTCTGCACGGCATCGAGCACCTGCAGGCCGGGCGCGATCTCGCCGGGACCAAACACCTGGATTTGCAGGCCGCCCTCGGTCATCTCGGCGACGTGCTTTGCGAGACGAACGGCGATGCCGTGGATCGTGTCGAGGTTCTTGGGATAGCTGGAGGCAAGGCGCCAGCGGATCGTGGCCTTCTCGGCCCGGACGACGGACGGCGCTGCGAGCGGCAAGATGCCGAGCGCGGCGCCTGCAACGACAGCGCGGCGAGTTTTCATGATTTCCACCCGGATTTGTTTTTTGAGTTGAGTGCAGTCAGTACAGCGCGTTCAGTCCATTGTTGCGTTCGACATCGTTCATGAGCGCGGTTGCGTGGGCATCTAGAGCTCCCGCTCAATCACCGCATCGAAATTGGTTACGGGCGGAAACGCTTCCTTGTCGATCACGACGTCGATGATGAACGGATCGGATGCCTTCATCGCCGTCGCTATCGCTGTTGCGAGTTCCTCGCGATTGGTCGCGCGCGCCCCTCTGGCGCCGAGCGCGATACCGGCGGCGGCAAAGTCGACCCGCCCGAAGTCGTTGGCCTGCGCGACCACGTTTCCGTTCCAGCGATATTTCTGCTCATGGTACTCGAAAGCCAGCGCGCTGTTGTTCATGACGATGATGACGACGGGCAGCCGGTATCGGACCGCCGTCTCGATGTCGGCCAGATGATAGCCGGCGCCGCCGTCACCGGTCACGCACACCACCTTTTCGGCTCGCGCCATCTGAACGCCGAGCGAGGCGGGCAGCGCCCAGCCGAGCGATCCCACCGCACGGAAGAACGAGTCGTAACGCAGGATCGGATACAGGACCCCGCTCCAGGCCGCCATGTAGCCGGTGTCCGCGACGAGGGTGATCTCGCCGGCATAGCGGGAGAGCTCGTCAAGAACCGAAAGCGGCGAAAGCACGGCATTGCCGGACGCCGCGGCCGTCAGATCGCGGTGGCGTGCGGTCCATTTGCCGGCATCGGCGCGGCAGCGCGCGAGCCAATCGGGCGCGGCCTTGACGCTCTCGCGCTTGGCGAGGTTGAGCAGATCCGTGAGGAAGATCTTGATGTCGGCGCGAATTCCGAGACGAGGCGCGTAGGTATTGATGAGAGCGACGGGGTCGTGATCGATCTGGATCACGGTCGCGTGCCGGTCGGGCAGGGTGTAGCCATTGGTCGCGAGGCCACCCAGCCGGGTGCCGAGCGCCAAGACGCAATCGGCCTCGGCCGCGAGGCTGTTGGCGGTCACGGACGAATAGCGGCCGACGATGCCGCAGAAGTTCGGATGCGAAGTCAGAATGGCGGGTTTGCCGCCGGCCGTCGCCACGAGCGGGATGCCGGCGAGGTCCGACAGGAGGGCGAGCTCCGCCCACGCGCCTGCCAGTCTCACGCCTTCTCCCACGAACAGGACCGGGCGCTTCGCCTTCCTGAGCAGATCCATCGCCGCAGCGAGGTCAGACTCATGTGGCGCTGCCCCGTTTGCCGCATTGCCAGGACGCTGGTCGGGCGGATTCAGGATCTGCGAGGCGCCCGGCATGGCGAAGAAATTCTTCGGCACGTCGAGATGTGTCGGCCCGCAGGTCGGCGTCGCCGCGATCTGCAGCGCCTGCGACACGAGGCCGCCGGTCATCTCGGGCGCGGCGACGGCGCCGTTCCATTTGGTGACCGGCTGGAAGATCACGTGCTGGTCGAGGTCCTGATACTCGTTCATGTGCAGCGCGTGCGTTGCCGTCGCGCCGGTTAACGCAAAGACCGGAGATTGCGCCCAGACCGCGTCAGCCAGCGCCGCTGCGACGTTTGCCGCACCCGGTCCGGCCTGTCCGTAGGCGGGCGCCACGCGGCCGCTCGCGCGGGCATAGCCGTCGGCCATGTAGACCGCGCTGGCTTCGCTGCGTGCCACCACCATGCGGATGCCGGCATCGCGAAGCGCGATCCACAAAGGCTGGTCGCCGCCGGTCAGGAGAAAGAAATTTTCGACTCCGGCACTCTTGAGTGCGACGGCGATGTCGGTGGCTACGTTCCTCGTCATTCCTGCTCCCCAGCCTGCAGAGCTTTGTCATCCGCCCTGCTATAAAATATGTAATACCGTATTATGATACGCGCATATTTGTCAAACCGGCGGCTTGTGCCTCAGACCATAGGCAGCCCGTTTTCGAAATCGCTTGACGATCATAAAAAATAACTAATACGATAATACGAAACTTATTAATTTATTTGCCGGCGACGAGGTGCCATGAAGAAGTATCAGATGTACATCGGGGGGAAGTGGGAGGATCCAGCCTCGGGCGAGTGGTTCGAGACTCTCAATCCCTACACCGCCGAGCCGTGGGCTCTGATCCCGCGCGGCAATGCCGAGGACGCTGCGCGCGCGGTTCAGGCCGCGCATCGCGCGATGCATGTCGGCCCGTGGCCGAAGCTCAATGCCACCCAGCGCGGCGCTCTGATGCGCAGGCTGGGCGATCTCATCGCGGCCAATGCGGAGCGGCTGGCCGAGATCGAGGTGAAGGATAACGGCAAGCTGATCAGCGAGATGCGCGGCCAGCTCAACCACATTCCACAGTGGTATTATTACTTCGGCGGCCTCGCCGACAAGATTCAGGGCTCGGTCATCCCGATCGACAAGCCCAACATGTTCACCTACACAAAGCACGAGCCGGTGGGGGTCGTGGTCGGAATCATCCCCTGGAATTCGCCGTTGATGCTGGTTGCGTGGAAGCTCGCTCCGGCGCTCGCGGCGGGAAATACCGTGGTGCTCAAACCCTCCGAATTCACCTCGGCATCACTGCTCGAGATGATGGCGCTGGTGGAGGAGGCGGGCTTCCCGCCCGGTGTCATCAACGTCGTCACCGGCTTCGGCAACGAGGTTGGACCGGCGCTCGTCGAGCATCCACAGGTCGCCAAGGTCGCCTTCACCGGCTCCGACGCCACGGGCCAGAAGATCTACGAGGGCGCCGCGCGTGGCCTGAAACGGGTCAGCCTCGAACTGGGCGGCAAGTCTCCCAACATCGTGTTCGACGACGCCAATCTCGACAATGCGGTCAACGGTGCCATTGCCGGGATCTTCGCGGCCGTCGGGCAGGCGTGCATCGCCGGATCCCGGATGCTGGTACAGGAATCGGTTCACGACGCCTTCGTCGAAAAGCTCCTGAAGGCGGCCGCCACGATCAAGATGGGCGACCCCATGCGCGACGATACCCAGGTCGGGCCCGTCGCCAACCTGCCGCAGTTCGACAAGGTGCTCGCCTATATGGAGATTGCCAGGAAGGACGGAGCGCATCTGGCCCTGGGGGGCGATCGCGCCCGCCGGCCGGAATGCGGCAAGGGTCTATTCGTCGAGCCCACAGTGTTCACCGGCGTCAGGAATAACATGAGGATTGCGCAGGAAGAGGTGTTCGGTCCGATTCTCTCCGTGATCCCGTTCCGCGACGAGGAAGACGCCATCGAGATCGGCAACGATATCCTGTTCGGCCTTGCAGCCGGCGTCTGGACGCAGAACATGAAGCGGGCTCATGTGATGGCCGACCGGCTGAAGGCGGGCATGGTGTGGGTCAACACCTACCGCATGGTGAGCTACATGGCTCCTTTCGGCGGCTACAAGCGCAGCGGCCTCGGCCGCGAGAACGGCATGGAAGCCATCAATGAATACATGCAGACCAAGACCGTCTGGATGAGCAGCGGCGACGAGCCCTATCCATTCGTTCTCAGATAGGCTGTCCGAACGCCGTGATCCTGGCGCGACGCGCCAGGATCAATTGCCAAATATCGGTATTAGATACGATCAAAATTAATGACCGCTTGGATCAACCAGGCGGCGCCAAACAGGGAGTGGAACCCATCATGAGAGCCGCATCGGCCGTTGCCTTGGCCATTTCGGGCCTGTTTCTGTCCGTACCCGCTCAGGCGCAAAACAAGGACGTCTCAAAGCCCGTTGTCCTGACGGGCGCCACGCTGATCGACGGACTGGGTGGCAAGCCGGTCGCGGATTCCATTCTCGTCATCGAGGACGGTCGCATCTCGGCGGTTGGCGATGCGAAGTCGGTGAAAGCGCCGGCCGGGGCGGAGGTCATTGACCTCAAGGGCAAGACGATCATGCCCGGCATGATCTCCGACCATTCCCACATCGGAATCGTCCGGGGACTCAAAGTGAGTCCCGATAACTACAATCGCGACTACATCCTGTCGCAACTTCGGCAATGGGAAGCCTACGGCGTCACCACGATCACGTCGTTAGGCTTGAACGCGCCGGAGTTCTACGACCTGCGCGCCGAGCTGCATGCGGGCAACGTGCCCGGCGCGGATATTTTCGGTGCCGACCGCGGCATTGGCGTCGCCATGGGCGCGCCACCGGTGGCGATCGTCCCGGTCGGTCCGAGCCAGATCTACCACCCGGATACGCCGGAGGCGGCGCGGGAGGCCGTGCGGGAGATGGCGGGGCGCAAGACCGACCTGATCAAGATCTGGCTCGACGATTTCGGTAAGCTGCTGCCGGTCAAGGTCAAGCCCGAAGTCTACACGGCTGCCGTCGACGAGGCCCACAACAACAAGCTTCGCGTTGCCTTCCACATCAATGATCTGGAAGATGCCCAGGCGGCCTTGAAGGCCGGCGCGGATATCCTGGCCCATGGCATCCGGGACAAGGAGATCGATCCACCAACGATCGACCTCATGAAGACGGGCGCTGCCTGGTATGTGCCAACCCTGGCGCTCGACGATTCCAATTTCATCTTTGCGGACAAGCCGCAGGTCACCGCCGATCCGTTCGTGAACAGGGGGCTCGATCCTGCCGTCAAGACGCAGCTGGAAGATCCGGCGTGGCAGCAGAAGGTTCATGATGCTCCCGGATCGGAGCGCGCCCGGAAGGCACTGGCGATGAACCAGAAGAACCTGATGACGCTCTATCGCGCCGGCATCAATATCGGGTTCGGATCCGATTCCGGCGTAGGCCTCCGCTTCCCCGGCGTTGCCGAGCACCGCGAGCTCGATCTCATGGTCGAGGCCGGTCTCACGCCGCTGGAGGCGTTGACGATTGCGACCAGTGGCGCTGCGAAGCTGCTCAAGGTGGAGGACCGTGGCGTGTTGCAGGCGGGCAAGCTCGCCGATCTCGTCGTGCTCGATGCCGATCCTTCGGTCGACATCGCCAACGCCCACAAGATCTCGGCCGTCTGGCATCGTGGACGACCGGTTGCCGGGTCGATCGCGACATTCGCGCGACGATAACGATCATGGATGGCGGCGATCGGACTTGCTTTCCGGTGGTCGTCTTCGGTTCGGCCGCGACCCGAGCAGGCCTCGGCCGGACACACTGCTCTTGATAATAATCCGGGGAGAGACGCATGGGAAAGCTCACTCGACGTGCTGTCGTCGCGGCAGCGCTCGCCGCGCCGTTCGCAGCCAGAGCCCAGGAATGGCCCGCAGGCCAGATGAAATTCATCGTGCCGTTTCCGGCCGGTGGAACGCTTGATGCGATCGCGAGGCTGGTCCAGCCGGGCTTGCAGCAGCGGCTGGGCACCACGATCATCATCGAGAACCGTGCGGGAGCCGCGGGCAGCATCGGCGCCGCGGCGGTCGCAAAATCGCCGCCGGACGGCCGCACCTGGCTGTTCGTGTTCGATACCCACGCCACCAATCCGGTGACGCAACCGAGCCTGCCGTACAATTCCGAGACGGACCTCGATCCGGTGATGCTCGTGGGCACGGCGCCGAACATCATCGCCTGCCAGCCTTCACGGCCGTATCAGACGCTGGCCGAGCTGATCGCGGCGTCGAAGGCGAAGCCGGGCGGATTCGGATTTGCGTCGGCCGGCACTGCGAGCCTTGGCCACCTGACCATGCTGCTTCTTGCCAAACGCTCCGGCGCGCAGTGGGTGCACGTGGCCTATAAGGGGGCCGCTCCTGCCGTCAACGACGCGATCGCCGGACATATCGACCTGATCATCGCAGCAACCACGGTGCTCAACAGCCAGGTCGAGGCCAAGCTGCTACGCCCGCTCGCCCAAACTGGCTCGACACGGCACCCGACCCTGCCCGATGTGCCGACGCTCGTGGAAAGCGGGTTTCCCGATCTGGTTGCGACGCCATGGTGGGGACTGTATGCGCCAGGAAAGACGCCAAAGCCGATGATCGAGCGTTTCCGCGCCGAGATGAGCGCCGTGCTGAGGGAGGAAAACGTCACGGAAAGGATAAACGCGATGGGTTTGACGATCGTCGCCAGCGATCCGGACTACATGCGAAAATTCTTTACGGAGCAGTCCCAGATCTGGGGACAGGTGGTGCGCGACAACGGCCTCAGCGCCGATGGCGGCTAGCAGGCCGGCACACGAACTGGCTTGAGATCATTGCCTAAGCTGTTACGCGCCCCACGGGATTATTCGGCATCGCGTCGCGCCTGGGCCGTCCTCGCGGGCGTTTTGCCCGAAGCGCGGCCTCGGCATCCAGCGCAGCCTGGTGTGCCGCCGCGGCCTCGAGCTGCTCAAGCACTTTGAGCGTCGCCTTTGCACCCATGTTGACGTGGTTTACGGCGGCTTGCCAGGCCGCCTGAGGCTTCCGGGCCATGATGGCGTCGATGATCCCATGGACCTCGATGGCATTCTCTTTCAGGCGTTCGGGCTGCGCCAGGACGATCGGACGAAGATAGCTCAATCGCGCGCGAATGACGCTGACGAAGCCCTTGATGACGCTGTTCGACGAAACGCTCATCAGGAATTCGTCGAGCTCGTTCTTGCACGCAAGCACCTTGGCGATGCTGCCGGACTTGAAGGCGCGGTCCAATTCCCGCTTGAGCTTCTGCAAGTCCTTGATCTGACCTTCCGAAATCTTCTCGGCGGCCGTCCTCGCGGTCAGCCCTTCCAACATAGCCCGGACCTCATAGTGCTGCCGTGCCTCGTCGGGCGACACCCGAGCCACGACGGGACCTTGATTGGGAATATTGTCGACGATCCCTTCTGCCTCGAGCTGTCGCAGGGCCTCGCGCACGGCCGTTCTACTGACACCGGTCCATGCGCACAGCTCGCTTTCTTTCAACCTCTCCCCCGGTTGAAATCGACCATCAATGATCGCCGTACGAAGGTTGCTTGCGACTTGCTGTCGAATCGGGGCAGCCGTGACGGGCACGCGCTGAACTTTGGAAGCTTTCACCCAAGGAAGTCCTGATTCTGATCGAACAAATGCGATGATACAATACTATGTGGTTTTGCCTTTATTTGGCAACGGACATGAGCACGGCCAAGGCCCCTCCCAGTCAGACGCGCAGGGGGGATGGGTGCAAGCTATCTGCCGGGGGCGCGGCGTTCGACGGGACCGCCAAGGGAGCGAGAATCTACCCGCCCTGTGTGCGCGATCCGCAGAGTAGTCTTCCAACCTAGCCAGGATCGGCTGAGGCTAGCAAAGTTCCGCAGCAGGCTCTTCTGCGCTTTGCCCATGGCGGAAGGTTGGCCAGGCAGGTTCTGGCTCAGCGGCCGTCCACCGGCCGCGAGCGGCTTTCCGGAAGGATCAAGAATGGCCGTTCCGACGCAGCGAGTGCCGAGGATAATCTCTTCGTCATCGATCGCGTAGCCTCGAGCGCGGACAATGGTGAGATGGGCCTTCAACTGCTCGGGATCGCAGATCGTCTTGTCAGTGAATTTCCGAGGCCATCGCGCAGCGCAAGTTCGACCTGCGCGTCGGATAGATGAGCGAGGATCGCTTTGCCCTGACTCGTGCAGTGCATCGGTTTTAGCGCGCCGAGCCTGGCGCTGGATCGCTCGGAATGTGCACTCTCGAAGCGGCCGAGGGACAGAACGTGATGACCTTCTTGAACTGCAAGATAGGCGGTCTCACCGGTCAGATCGCGCAATCGCCTCAATTCCAAGGTCGCGATCGATGCCAGATCCGATGATGACCAGGCGTTCTACGCGAGATCGAGGAAGTTGAAGCCGAGCGTGTACGCTTGCGTGCGGGGGTCGGCCCGGATCAGTCCGCGCGAGATCGGCGCCGCAAGAATGCGGTATCGCGTTGCCCTGGGGATACCCGTCTGCTCGGCGAGATGCACCTGATCCAGCAGGCCCGGTGATCTGCCGATCAACTCGAGAATGTCGCAGGCCTTACCCAGCAGCGCCGTCCCGGCGACGTTCTTGGGATGGATCAGCTCTGGTGACCACTCAAGCTCATTTTCGGGCATGGCGCGATTTTAGTTTCGTTGGATGAGACTATCCAGCCTGCGGCAGGCGGGATACCACCTCGTTCGGCCGAAATGCCCATACTGAGACTCGACGAGTTGAGCCGAACGGGCGCGTCGTCAAGCCTTTACTTGCGGCGCCGTCTGCCGGTTTCGTCCCGGAAGGTTAGTTCGCGCAAGCGCTGCAAACCGAGGGCAGTCGGTACAGTCATCTCGGTCGACATCTAATCTGGCTATCTGTGCTGGGCCGGCCACGCGCGAGTTAGAGGACTTCAGTCAATTCAGGCCATGCGGCGAGGCAAGCAGGCGCAATACAATTGCGAAGAGTTCGTTTTGAGAGACAATGCCTAGCTTCCTGTAGGCACGCTTCCGATAAGTCAACGCCGACTGTAGGCTGATGGCCAAATCGGCAGAAATCGCCTCAGAACTGAAGCCCGAAAGAATGCGCAGGCACACTTCTCTTTCGCGGCGCGTCAAGCGTGTCAGCGGGGCGCTCGTTGAGAACAGAAGTTCAAGCTTACGGAAAGGATTGTGATTCGGCGCGATCTGGGCCTGAAAATGACGCGCCACTGCGGCGCCAACGCCAGGCGCGATCCTGTTCAGCCGCGCGACCTGCTCGGAGTTGAATCGGCCCTGCGATGTCGTTCGGTAGAAGTTCGCATAGAAACAGGTGTGCTCGACCCAGATCGCCGTCGCGAACTTGTCGACAATATCAGCATCCTCGAAGAAGATCTTGGCGTATCTTGCGCTGTACATCCGGCGCGCAAAGGTCGGCAGCACGATCGGCGAGGCGCTCGCCCGTTCGCGAAAGATCACATCGCGGTTTGGATCAGTGAGATGGAAGTGGCTTGAATAGGCAGCACCGAGATCGGGCCCGGTCGGAATATTGCCGATATCAAGAAGGCAGCGTGCCGTCCGCTCGTCGAACGTGAAGACCATGCAGTGACCGACGCCCGCGATGCGTCGCAATGTATCGATCAGGGCTTGCGGGAAAACGGGGCGCCCGATCGCCAGCACTGCAGGCGCGATGTCGTTCTCGTCCGGCCCTTCCATGGTTTCCTCCTTCGCATCTGTTTTTCTGCAAACCTATCAGCCGCGTTCCGATCTTGGAAGCGGCACCCGCTGTCGGTGATTACAGCGCTATCCGGACGTGAAGCTGGACGTCAAGTTCAACCGTCATTCGTTGTCTGGCTTCAGCCTCCGTCGGACTCAGCTCGAAAGGTGCTTGGACGGATTTTCGACCGCGGCGTCTATTGACAATACGAAACGTATTGTATTGTAATTGGCACTCGCCATCCATCGAGGGGTCACATCCAATGAGCGATTTGAAGGACGAAAAAACCGTCGGGCGTGCGGCAGAACGCAAATACAAGCCGGTGCGACGGATCGTAACCGGAGAAGACAGCCACGGGCGCTCCATGATCTTGTCGGATGGGCCCACGCCGAATGTCACGATAACGAGTTTTGCGTCGGTGGCGCAGGTTCTTTGGGCCACGGGCTTAGCCGCAGCACCTGGAGACGATCCGGCGCCTGCTGGTCACTCCTTCGGGTTTCACTCCGAAGGCGGCTCGTTGCTGAGGATCGCCGACTTTCCGCCGGATGAAGAGATCGACACCGCTCGGCTCGCTGAATTCCTCGCCAAAAATGAGGTTCTTGGAGAGCGGCCCGGTCGGCATTTCTGGTTTCACAAGACCCATTCTCTCGACTACGCGATCGTGCTGGAGGGCGAGATCTTCGCCATGATGGACAATGGTGAGACGCTCATGCGCGCCGGCGATGTCCTGATTCAGCGCGCAACAAGCCATAGCTGGTCAAATCGATCGGGCAAGCCATGCCGCATGGCCTTCGTGCTTCTCGCACTTCCGGATGGTGAAAGCTGAGTGACGGGTCCGTCATCTCGACGGACACGTGATCACGTGGCGAGGCGACTCTCGCCCGCCCGCGAGGTGGGCGAAGTCCGTGCGAGTGGAGGATGTCAAATGCCGCGTCGTTTTCGACAAGATGCTGTCAAGCTCCCGAATGGACTTGAAATGCACTACCACGAGTGGCCGGGACAGCAACCGACGCTGATATTCCTCCATCCCTCCCTTGGCTATGGCCGGATGTGGGAATTCATGGCGGAAGCGATGGGGGATCGGTTTCACATCTACGCTCCCGACCAACGCGGGCATGGTCGTACCGACAAGGTCGACGGCGACTATTCGGCGCAAGAATACGCCGAAGACCTCGTGATCTTCATGCAGGAATTGGGAATCGATCGTGCGGTCCTTGTCGGGCATTCCCTCGGAGGGCGTGTTGCTCAGGTATTCGCGGCCCGATATCCGCAGCGTGTGTCGGCCCTTGGGCTGATTGCCGGCCCTCATCTCAGCAACTTTTATGGTACGCGCGACAGTGCGCGAAGTGTCCTCGAAGGCGCGTACGGCACGATAAGCCATCCTGATGAGTTCGGATCGAAGGAGGAGGCCTATGCCTTCATGAGGCCGATAAAGCCTTTCACCCACGATCCGGATGCCGCGCTCCATCATCGAATTGAGCATAACTATGTGCATACCGACGATGGTCGGTTGATCCCGCGGTATGACAAGATTCGAGTCGCGCAGGGGCTTGTGCACCTGAGCTATAATCTGCGTCCCTACGCGGCACGGGTAGAATGTCCCGTCCTGATCTTGCGGGCCAGCCTGGGCGCCGCGCTTACGCGCGAACAAGCCGATGAAATCGCACGCTTCTGGCGAAACGCGCATGTGGTGGACGTCGAGGGGCACTACGCCCTTCAATTGGAAAACCCCGCGGGCGCAGCAAAGGCCATTACGACATTCTTGTCGAATGCTGGGGTGCTCTAAGTCGCTTGCACGTTCACTGATCCCGAGGCCGACAGAGAGGCCGAATCTCTTCGGAGCTCACCTTTCGAACGTCGTTGCTCTCATAAAGCGTGCGGCATCGGGCCGCCGTGGCAAAAGGGCCTCCCGGAATGGCGAAGCCCACGCCCGGTGCAGGCCGCAGAAAGAGGAGGTCAGGTGCACCGAGCCGGAATTCTCTCGGGCGCAGCGTTTTCAGCACCACCTCGGTTGCTCAGTCGGGATGGGCGCAACCGCCACGGTTCTTGCGAAGGGGAGTGGCCTCCTCGCCGGATGCGTTAGAGAAATGGTTGGCAAGCAGGTAATCATAGACTGCATCTATCGATAGTCTCCGCTACGAACCGCATTGGAGATCACGCCTTGCAGCATTTCGACGTCGTCATTTCAGGTTGTGGGCCGACCGGCGGCGTGCTGGCAAACCTCCTGGCCGCGCAGGGCCTGAGCGTCTGCGTCGTGGAACGGTTCCCGGAGGTGTATCCGACTCCGCGCGCCATCGTTCTGGACTGGGAGGCGATGCGCGCGCTGCAATATTGCGGCGTTGCCCACACCCTCTTCCCCAGCACGCGGCCACATCCTGGAACGGACTTCCTCGGCGTCGACGGCGAGATTATCAAGCTGTTCGATCCGGCCCCGCCACCCTACGCGCTCGGCTGGCCGTCGACCTCGACCTTCATCCAGCCGGAGCTCGAAAAGATGCTCCGGCGCGCGCTCAGCTTGCGGGCGAACGTCACCATGAAGCTCGGCTGCACGGTCGCGGACTTCACGGAGGATACTTCTCGTGTCATCGTCACGATTGCTGACAGCGCGACTGGCGCCCGTGAAACCGCGACCGCCGCGGTCCTGGTCGGCTGCGACGGGGCCAATAGCGAGATTCGCAAGCGTCTCGGTTTCAGTCTTGAGGACTATCGCTTCGACGAATGGTGGATCGTGGTCGATGCCTGGCAGCTTTGCGACACCGAGCTGCCGCGCAAGACCACGCAATATTGCTGGCCGTCGCGGCCGGCGACCTATGTCGTCGGCCCCGGCAATCTGCGCCGATGGGAGATCAAGCTCCTGGCGCACGAGAGCCCGGCCGATTTTGACGATCCGGCGCGGCTGCGCGCGGTGATGGCGAATTATGTCGACATCCGCTGCTTCGACATCTGGCGCAGCGCAACCTACCGCTTTGCGGCGCGGGTCGGAGATCGTTGGGCGAGCCGGCGCGTATTCCTGGCCGGCGACGCCGTCCATCAGACGCCACCTTTTCTTGGCCAGGGTCTCTGCGCGGGTCTGCGCGATGCCTTCAATCTGGCGTGGAAGCTCGTCTTTGCGCAGCGTCACGGCTGGTCCGATGCCCTGCTGTCGACCTACGAGACCGAGCGGAAGCCAAATGTCGCAAAGGTCATCCAGCACGCCAAGGAGTTCGGCCTCATCATCGGCGAAATGGACGAGGCCCGTGCGCTCGAGCGTGACCGGACGCTACGCGCCGAACTGCGCGAAGGCCGGATGACGACGACGCGCCAAGCCTTCATTCCCAATCTGGCGAACGGCATTCTCGTCGATGATCCATTGTCGGGAAGTCTCATGGTTCAGCCGGAGATCGTCAGCCAGGACCGCGCCCGGCTGATGGACGACATTTGCCCGATGGCCTTTCTGTATGTGACTGCCAATGCGGCCGCGCAGGCGTGGATGGAGCCTCACGCGGATGCTTGGCGGCGCATCGGTGGCCAACGGATTGTCATCCAGTCGTCGGTGCAGCCGGCGCCAGATGGCGTCACCGCGCTCGTCGAAGCCGGCGACATTTTTGCCAAATGGGCCGCCGCCAACAGCACGGCGGCGGTGATCGTCCGCCCCGATCGCTATGTCTATGCCACGGTCCAGGACGAGAACGATCTGGCGCGCAAGCTCACGCGTTTGGATGCCCAATTGGGGCTCGCTGACTGAAGCAGGAGAGACGAATGCTGCCGCTGTGGAATCGAAAGCCGACCTTCAACATCACCAGGGCGAGCCATGTCGTCCTGACTTGCCGCGATATTCGGCGCCAGCCGTGATTTCTACGCCGGCGCGCTCGGTCTGGTCGTGACCGACGAAACAAAGGACGCGCTCTATCTGCGCGGCCTCGAGGAGGCGAACTATTGCTCGATCGCCTTGCACAAGGACGAGGCCCCGCCGAAGGCACTGTACATCGGCATGCGTGTCGAGGACGACAGCCATTTCGAGCCGCTCACCGCTTACCTCAAGCGGAAGGAGATTTCTTACGAATTCGCCGATATCGCCCACCAGGGCAAAACGCTTCGCTTTCGCGACCCCACCGGGATTCCCGTCGAGTTCGCCGCTCGCAGGGACATCGTCGAGCGTCGGATGCAGGACTACCATACGTTTCGCGGCGGTAGCCCACAGCGCTTCGATCACTATCAGGTCGTGACGCACGATGTTCAGACCGCCACCGATTTTTGGAGCGAGTTGGGCTTTCGGCTGGCTGAATATACGGCACCGGCGAGCTCGGACGAGCTTTGGGGGGCCTGGCTGGAGCGCAAAGGTAACACCCACGACATAGTCTTCACCAACGGCAAGGGGCCGCGATTACATCACTTCGCCTTCACCGTTCCCGATGTGACGACGCTCATCCACGCCTGCGACGTCGTGTCGAGTCTCGGCTATCTCGACGTGATCGACCGTGGTCCTGGCCGTCATGGTCTCAGCAACGCGCTCTTCGTCTACTTTCGAGATCCGGACGGCCATCGCATCGAGCTCTTCAACACGCACTATCAGGTGATCGATCCCGAGACGCCGCCGATACGATGGGATCTGTCCAACCCGCGCCGTGCGCAGTTGTGGGGCATGCCTGCATCCAAGCGATGGTTCTTCGAAGCCAGCGAGTTCAAGGATTGTGCGCTGTTCGATCCGCTCCTGGTCGCCGAGCCGCTCACGCTGGAAAAATACCTGGAAGCGCAGGGCTGACCACAACCGACTGACGATCCATCGCCATTGCCGGCTTCGCACACAAAAATCCGGTACCGACCGCATGCCGTATCGGCAACCTGCGAGGTCGTGCACATCATCGAACGGCGGATCGTGTTTGAGCATGTCGAGGCGATCGTAGAGGCCGCCGGCGGGACGAGCGGCGACTGGGCGGGGTCGTTGCCGGGGTCTGCCTAAGCAGCGAGAGAAGCGGGTTGACCGGGTCTCTTCTTTATGAAACGATCCGTACTGTAATAAAAATCACAAAGGCAGGAAAGCTGGGGGCCCGGGGATGGACAGTCAAACTGGTTTGCGCGGCGAGCTATGGCGCGGTCGCAACGTGATTCTCGGCTGCCTCCTCGGCATGACGACCGGAGTGACGTCGATCTTTTTCTATAGTTCGGGGCTATTCCTAAAGCCGCTCGCAACCGAGTTCGGCTGGACCCGCGGGATGGCGTCCCTCGGCGTTCTGATCCCCATGCTGACTATCGGCATCATCAGCCCCCTCTCGGGTCAACTGGTTGATAGGTTCGGCGCTTTCCGAATGGCGCTTCTATCTGCAGGTGGATTGGCGCTGTCGTTTCTTTTGCTCGGCATCGCAACTACGGGATTGCTGAGCTTCCTGGTTCTTACGTTCCTTCTTGCTGTCCTTAGCAACGCGACAACCCCGGTCTCGTATGGACGCTTCGTCCTGGCCAATTTTCCGAGACATTTGGGACTCGCCTATGGGATCGTATATTGCGGACCTGGTCTTGGCGCGTTGCTGTTTCCATCGTTGGTCAACAAGCTGTTGACTGCCTACACTTGGCGCGGCGCCTACATCGGACTATCTGTGCTCGTCCTTGCGGCCATCCCGATCGTCGCTTGGCTGCTGAAGGACAAGTCCGCGCGTGACCCTGGTGAAGTTGGTGCCACACAATGGACGTGGAGGTTGTACGCCAACAAGCGCTTCATGCTATTGGCAGCAACTTTCCTGTTGGCCTCAATAGGGATATTCGGAACGATCGTTCACCTTGTTCCCATGCTGACAGATCGCGGCTTGTCGCCGGCCGAAGCGGCGCAGTTGGCCGGGCTTATGGGCTTCGCCGTCATTGTCGGGCGGTTGATCACCGGGTTTTTGCTAGACCGCCTGGAGGCGAACCTGCTTGCGGCGACCATCTTCGGACTGTCTGCTTGTGGTGTCGTCATGCTGGCATTGGGCAACTCAGAATTGATCTTGCCGGGAGCCTTGGCGCTGGGCTTCACCATTGGATCTGAACTCGATCTGGCCTTCTTCCTGATCGGTCGACGCTTCCCATCGAAGCATTTCAGCTCTCTCTTTGGCGGCATCATGCTTGCCGTATCGATCGGTGGCAGCCTGGGTCCGCTGGTGGCTGGCCTCGCATACGATGCGGCAGGCAACTACCTCCCGTGGTTCGCCCTGGCAGCATGCAGCATGCTGAGTGCTTCCATTCTCAGCCTGATTGGACGCTTGTCGGTCTTTCGAGCCGATCTGGCCAACCATGTCGGCGAAAGAACGGGGGCTGCATCGAAGATCGACGCTGCCGTTCATACGATCGCGCGGTCTGAACACTAGAGCATGATCCGGACAAGTGTGCAGCGGTTTTCCGAGACGATCATGCTGAAATGCGCGACGACGATTCAACCCAACCTCATCGCGCTTAGTTTCCGCATGGGCACGCCGAAGATGCATGATCGGCTTTGGCGTAAGCCCCGCGAGCCGCAGATCGAAAAGACGACGTCTGAATCCAAGCTGAGTGGCGTCCGCCTTCAAGACGGAGTGCATCTGAAGTCAAATAATGGACGCGACGACAATATCCCTAACGCCAAAGCGATCACGAGGAAGTGCACTGATGAGGACTTTTTCCCTTTTCATTGGAGGCCACCCCGTCGAGGGGATTGGGCGCCGCGACGTCATCAACCCGGCGACCGGCAAGTCCATGGGAACGATGCCGGTCGCAAGCGCGGCCGACCTCGACAGGGCAGTCGAAGCCGCTGCCGCGGCGTTTCGCGGCTGGAGTACCCGTCCAGACACCGAGCGCGCGCAGGCCGTTCGGGCTTGCGCCCGTGCGATCGAGACCCCGAGGAACTGGCCCAGTTGCTCACGCTTGAGCAGGGAAAGCCGCTTAACGGGCTCGGCTCCCGGTTCGAGATCGGCGGGGCGGTCGCTTGGACGGACGCGACGGCGCAACTAAGTCTGCCGCCGGAACTCGTGGAGGACGGGCCGCAAGGGCGAGTCGAAATTCATCGCAAGCCGATTGGCGTCGTCGGGGCGATCACGCCCTGGAACTGGCCCGTCATGATCGCCTGCTGGCACATCATGCCGGCGATCCGTGCCGGCAACACCGTGGTTATCAAGCCCTCGCCGTTGACGCCGCTATCCACCATCCGCCTGGTCGAAATTCTTGGCGGCGTGCTGCCGTCCGGCATCGTCAACGTGATCACCGGCGAAGATGCGTTGGGCGCGCTCATGTCGGCCCATGGCGGCATCGGCAAGATCACTTTCACCGGCTCGACCCAGACCGGGCGCAGAGTCATGGCAAGTGCCGCCGAAACGCTCAAGCGCCTCACGCTCGAACTCGGAGGCAACGATGCGGGCATCGTCCTGCCCGATTGCGATCCGAAGAAGATCGCTGAAGGCCTGTTCTGGGGCGGCTTCATCAATTCAGGTCAGACCTGTGCCGCCCTCAAGCGCCTCTATGTGCATGACAGCATATACGACCCCGTGTGCGCCGAACTCGCTGCTTTTGCAGCCGGCATTCCGGTCGGAAACGGGCTCGAGGAAGGCTCGATCCTGGGGCCCGTGCAAAACGCCCGCCAGCGCGACATCGTCGCTTCCTGTGTCGAGGACGCCGTCGCCAAGGGCGGACGGTTGCTGCTCGGTGGACGGCCCGGGAACGGCCCCGGATATTTCTATCCGAGCACGCTGGTGGCCGACGTCGAGCGGGGTTGCTCGCTGGTCGACCGCGAGCAGTTCGGCCCGGCTCTGCCGATCATCCGCTATTCGAGCACCGAAGAGGCGATAGCATTGGCAAATGACTCGCAGATGGGGCTCGTAGGCTCGGTCTGGAGTTCGGACATCAATCGCGCCAAGGAGGTCGCGTCCCAGCTCGAGACTGGCTCTGTCTGGATAAACCGGCATGGAGCAATCCAGCCGAACGCGCCGTTCGGCGGCGTCAAGCAGTCCGGCATCGGCGTCGAGTTCGGCCAGGAGGGGCTCAAGGAGTTTACCACGATCCAGACGATGTTTTGCTGATCACGCAGCACGATCTGATGGCCGCCGCTTGCAGCGTGCGACCATCGTGATCGGCGAAAAGGCTTCGGACATGATCCGGGAACGCGAGCTCGAGCCGGCCACGAACGTGTCAGTCGGTCGAGCGGCAAACACACATCACCATCGACGGGAGGAGATGGGACGCATGCGCAAGATCGTTGTACTCTATGGGCAACCGAAGGATCCGGATCATTTCCCGAGCTACTACGAGCAGAAGCACCTTCCATTGGCCGCTCAACTGCCCGGCCTCAGAGCCAGCCGGCACAGCTTCGATATTGCCGCGCCCGAAGGCCCCGCGCCCTTCTTCTGCATGTGGGAGGGCGAGTTCGACAGCGGCGAGGCCCTGGCCGGTGCGATGAGCTCGGAGATCGGCCGGCGGGTGGCCGCCGATACCGCGAACTACGCGACCGGTGGAGTGACCCTTTTCCATTGCGGACCAGTCGAGGGCAAAAAGAGTTGATATGGGCTGGGGAAAGTCGGGCGAACGAACTCTAGCACAAATCGGTTGGGAAGAACGGATGCGCTGGCCGAGCAGACATCGAAGACGACCGACGAGATCAGCAGATCAGCGGAATTCAATCCGCGACGCAGGACTCCGTCGGCGCCATCAAGGAGATCGGCGATACCACCGCCAGGACGTCGGCGATCGCGTCCGCCGTGGAAGAGCAGGGAGCTGCGACAAGCGAGATCTTCGCAACGTGCAGCAGGGCGTGCACGGAACTCATCTCGCGCTGTACATCCGGCGCGCAAACATTGGTCGGGAGCCAGGTGCCGCAGATCGCGGAACGGGTGAGGCGGGGCGGCTATTTCTTCGGGCCCGGCCGCGGCGCCTTCGGTTTCGCGTCGGTGGAGAACAGGGAATCCACGCTCTTGCAGAGCAGCCGGATGAACTCGTCGTCGAGCGGCTGACCGAAGATCAGACGGCGGTAGATCGGCGAATATAGCATCTCGACTGCCCACGCCGCATCGATATCGAGTCTGAACAAGCCCTCCTGCTGCCCGCGCTGAAAAGTCTCCTGTACGAGGCGCCGGCGGTTCTTGGAGAACCGTTCATTGAATTCGGCGAGCAGTGCATTGTTGTTGTGGCCTTCGCACAGGATCTGCACGACCAGCTTTCCGGCGCGCCCACTGAAATATTGCACGAGCGAGGTGAGATGCCGCTTGAGAGCAGTCCGAGGATCGACTGCGGTCGGCATCGGCGTATTGCTGAAATGGGATTCCATGAACGCGTCGATCACGAGTGCGCCCTTGCTGTCCCACCAGCGATAGATCGTCGCCTTCGAAACGCGCGCCTCGCGCGCGACCGCTTCGATCGCAAGGTCTGTGACCGACATGGTCTGGAGCAGGCTCATCGTCGCCGACAGGATCGATCGCCGCGAGGCGAGATCGCGCGGCCGTCCGATCGGCCTCGGATCAGCGGCGTCGGCGTCTTGAGAATTCATCTCTGCTTCAGTGGCAGCTCCCCTAGAGGTGCGTTTTGCTTGGATTGATGCCATGGCGGGTTCTGAGCGCTTGAATTAAAAATCGAGCCGGTTCGCCTCCGTAGCACAGCGTTACGGCTTTCGACAAACGCCCTTGCCTTGCTTCCATAGCCTTGCTGACGAACTCCCGCTCCTTGACAACTTCCATTCCATAGATACGATACGATACGTATTATTACAATATTCCGATCGCATTTGCGTGGTTGCGTTCGTGCCGATCGATGCCGCGCACGCATGGCAGGGACAGGTCGGCAGGTTCGCCAATATTCGCCGATAGCGACCGACATGGATGCGCTTAGGCACCGGTTTAGCGCAGATGCCGACGAATCCTGCACGAAAGCCTCGTCTCGTCGGCGACCGTATTACCTCTCGACCGACGACGTTTGCGTGCCAAGACATAGCGGATCGCCGAAACGGAAGCTCGATAGCGCCCAGCTCCCGAAAAAATCGTCCTGATGGAAGACGAGTGCGGCGGATTCCTTATCGGCTGCGCCGAGCGCCACCATGAGCGGGATAAGATGATCCTCGCGCGGATGAGCAGTGCGCGCATGTGGTGCCTGCGTCCAGGCGACAACGCGCCGACGCCGTTCGTCGGTCGATGTCGCAAGGAGCGTCTGCTGGAGCCAATCGTCGAACTGGCGGGAGGGCTCGACCGCGGCGGGGCCCCTGAGGCCGAGATTGTGGAAGCTCGAGCCGCTGCCGATAATCACGACGCCTTCGTCGCGGAGCGGAGCGAGCAATTGCCCGACCGACAGGTGTGCTTGTGGATCGAGGTCCTGCTTGATCGACAACTGAACGATCGGCATCTCGCCGTTCGGGCAGAGCGGCTTCATCAGGCTGAACGTCCCATGGTCGAAGCCGCGTTCGGGGTCGCTTTCGCAGGCAAAGCCGCCAGCCTGGAGCATGGCGAGCACCCGCACCGCAAGCTCCGGCGAGCCGGGCGCATCGTACTTGATGTCATAGAGATGCTCGGGGAAGCCGTAATAGTCGAACACCATGCCGGGCGCGGCCGCCGAAGAGACGGCAAACTCCGGCGTCTCCCAGTGTCCCGAGACGATCAGGGCAGCCCGCGCGGCGCTGCCCCACTCGTTCCGGATCGACAGCAGTGAAGCCTCGAGCTTGTCGAAGCGGCGGCGCATGTTGTCGTCCATGTATGGCCAAGGACCGCCGCCGTGCGAGATGTAGTAGGTCGGAAGCCGCCGCGCCGTCATGGTCATGCCCTCGCCAGACCCTGCCGCGAGCCCGACCACAAGCCGTCGATGCTCCAGGCGCCGGCCCCCGCAAAGACGAGATAGAGGAAGACGAAGCAGTACAGGATTGCGGCGTCGCCCTGGTTAACCGCGGGCCAGAAATTCTGTGGCATGTGGAACATGAAATAGGCAGCCGCCATCTCGCCGGAACAGATGAACGCGGCGCCGCGGGTGAACAGTCCGACCGCGATCAGCGCGCCGCCAATGACCTCGATCAGCGCCGCGACCAGCATGATGGCGGGCAGCGGGGTCGGCAGGCCGGGGATGGCGGCGGGGAAAGCGAAAAGCTTCATCAGCCCGTGCTCGATGAACAACAGGGCGGTGATGATCCTCAGCGCGGCGAGCGCGCGCGGCGACCAGGTTTCGAGGTCTAGCATCGGGTCTTGCTCCGGACGGTTTCGAGACCTCGCAGCTAGGGTTGTCCTCTGATTTGATCATTGGCTGATTTATTGAATGATCGTTTCCTCTGGATTGACGATAGGGAGCGAGGCTGGAAGATAGCGATGGACGAGTATCCGGGGGTCCTGCGCCATCGCGAGAGCTGCGGGAGGCCGCCGAGCGCCTCGGACTGTAGCCGGCTATGGCGAGCAAGCACGTCATGCACACCGAGGCGCATCCTTTGGTGCGGCTGCTCAGCCGGACCAGCCGGCGCGTCAGCCCGAGCGAGATCGGGAGGCTCCACTTCGAGCAGCCGCGACAGATAGTCGACAGGTTTGACGATCTGGACGCCGCGGCCAGCCAGGCCACAGTCACGCCAAAGGGGCGCCTGCGCCTGACTGCGCGGGTCTGGCTCGCAGGGTCCGCTGTTTGCGAGACTACTGGCCGATTACCGCGCGCGCTATCCGGACGTGACGCCGGAGGTCGACCTCAGCGGCCGGCTGATCAATCTCGTCGAAGAGGGCTTTTGATCTCGCGCTTCGCGTCACGGCCTCTCCCGATCCCGACTTGATCGCGCGCACGATTGCGCCAAGCCGTCAGGGCGCCATCAGTCGGACGGTTCTGCGGCGATCGGATTGGACAGCACGCCAACACCGGATATGTCGACCTCGATCGTGTCTCCCGCCCTCAACCAGACCTGTGGGTTGCGGAATGCGCCAACACCGCCGGTCGTGCCTGTGATAATGACGTCGCCCGGATTGAGAATGGTGAAAGTGGAACAATAAGCGATCAGTTGCGGCACGTCGAAGACAAGATCGGAGATAGACGCCTTCTGCATCACCGCGCCATTGAGCCGCGTCTCGATCGAAAGCGTCGCCGGGTCAGGAATTTCGTCGGTCGTGACCAGCCAAGGCCCGAACCCGCCGGTGCTGGGGAAGGTCTTGCCGGGCGTAAACTGCGTCGTATGAAACTGCCAGTCGCGGATACTGCCGTCATTGTAGCAGGAATAGCCGGCCACGTAGTCGAAGGCCTCGCTCGTCGGGATTCGCCGGCCACGCTTGCCAATGATCACCGCAAGCTCGCCCTCATAATCGAACTGCTCGGATTCGCGTGGGCGGATCATCGGCTGCTTATGGCCGACCTGGCTGTCAGGATACCGCACGAACATCATCGGCTTTTCTGGCCTGGGAAGACCGGCCTCAGCGATGTGGGTGGCATAGTTGATCCCGACACAGAGGATCTTGTCAGGGGTCGGGATGACAGGTTCGAAAGCGATATCGGAGAGCGGGATAGGAGTTGCCGATGCCGCTGCCGAATTGGCCGCATCGAGTCCTTCGCCGGCGAGCAGATCCTTCAAGGTCGGCGCGTGTGCGCCTAACACCGCGCCAATATCCCTTACGTTCGCACCATCAATGATGCCGTAGCTTGATCGTCCTTCGCGGCTGAAGCTCGCCAGTTTCACGTTGTTCTCCTGTATTCTTCGGCTGATGGTCCGCAGCTCCTCGGAAGACCCGCCGGAGTTGCACAGATGCAGCGTCCGGAATGCGAGCAAGCGAGAAGATCTTTGCCGCGCTGACGGTGGAGCGAGCAGTGAGCTGAAATGTTCGCAAAGCCATTCGCCGTCCACGCAGAATGATGAACTTTGGGATGCAGGCTTCGGCCTGCCGTCACATCCCGCGTCCCGTTTAACGCTCGCCCGGAGTAAAATCAATGAATATATATGATTTTTGTTGTTGTATATTTCGATCGTCGTGGCCTCCTCCCGGCTCAGGCTCTTTAAAGAACGGGAAGTAACTTATATTGTTCAGATATTTAAGGCCAAAACTTCAGAGGCTCGAAGTCGGGTCCTGACCTCTATAGCCAAGTGTCGATATCCCTCTCATCGCAAAATAATATAAAATCATTGACAGGATAGTTTTTTACTGCCTGAATTCACCTGAGGGCCCGTGCATTTGGGTTTTCCAAGGCTTCGACTTCTCGGAATGGCTGCTCGACCCCCTCAAAGGTGGGCCGCTGCAAACATCAAATGCCTTCGTGGGCTGCCTTCAGCGGATCAGGAGTGAATATGGCAACCGAAAACTACCAGAGCATTTGGACCCATCTGGCGACTTCTTCCTTCTGCCAGGGCTATGTCGATGCTGGTGGGGTAAGGACGCGCTACGTCAATGGAGGGCCGAAAGACGCGCCGAAGTTGATCATGCTGCACGGGATGGGCGGTAGTTGGGAGAATTGCTTCGCCAATTTTCCTGAACACGCAAAGCATTTCGACACTTACGCAATAGACATGCTCGGCCACGGCTTCACGGACAAGCCGAACCGCCTCATCACAACCGCGGAGTATGTGAATCATCTAAAGAACTTCATGGACGCGCTGAAGATCGACAAGGCGTCTTTCTTGGGCATCTCTCTCGGTTCTTGGGTCGCAACAAAGCTGGCGGCCAACCATCCTGACCGCGTCGACAAGGTGACGATGGTTTCTGCGTGGGGGCGGTTGGTCGCGAAGCCGGACATGGACAGTCCGTTCTTCAAGGAGGTCAGCAGGACACGCTTGTCCGCGGCGGCGAATCCCACCTGGCCATTGATGGAGAAGCTTTTCGAAGGGTTGATCGCCGATCCTGCAAAACGGCTTCCCGACGTTCTTGGCATCCGGCTCAAGATCTACAGCCAGCCCGACATGTCGCAGGCAATGGCAAACATCTTCAATGGCCTGGACTATTCGTGGACGGATGGTTTCGTCACGGACGAAGAGGCGCGCCGAGTGAAAAGTCCTTACCTGATCATTGCCGCCGTTGATCACAAGGACATCTTCCTGGAGTGCTCGTACGAATACGCGAAGCTTATTCCCCACAACCGTGTTGTCGAGCTCAGGGGGGCCTCGCATTGGGCGCAATGGGAAGCCGTCGAGGAATTCAATCACGTCAATCTGGAATTCTTGCGCAGCCAGTGAGCAGGCCGGCTGCTGCTCGTGGTGAATGAGCAGAGCCTGCTCGCTTTGGCGGAAGCCGGGCGCTGCTTTGTCCGGTGACGCAGCCGTACCGTTCTCAGCAATCAGGAGAGCGCGCCAAGTCGCGCCAAATCAAAGGGAAGAAACATGAGCTTTTTGGTCCAAAAATTGGGGTACGTCTCGCTCGGCGTCAAAGATCTCGCTCGCGCGGTCGAAGATTCCGTCAGGATCGCCGGTGTTCGCGTGACGGAAAAGTCTGGCAAGCGAGCCTTGCTTACGTCCAATCGTCGCCGAGCGGAGCTGGTGCTTCACGAAGCGCCGGACAACGGTTTTGCCGGCTTGGGCCTTGAAGCCGTCAACCCAGATACGATTGACGAAGCGAAGAAGCGCGCCATTGCCGCTGGCCTGCGCATCATTTCTGATAAGCCGCTGCTCGAGCTCGTCGAGAAAGCGGTGAGCTTTCAGACCAGCGCTGGGCACGTGATCGAGATTCACACGCCGGTGCCATCCAATCTACCCGTGCGCTATTCGGGTCCAGGTGTTCATCCCAGTTTCCTCGATCACGTGACGTTGGCGACCGTCGATGCGGAAAAGACCGCGGAAGAACTACAGCAGGTGCTCGGGATGAGGTTGTCCGAGCGCGACGTGGGAAACAATATGTTCTTCCTGCGCGGTGCGGACGGACGTCATCACACCGTTGGCCTGTTTCGCCAGGAAAAATCGGGCCTGCACCACTATAGCTGGGAATTCGCCGATTTCAGCGATTTCAAGCGGTTGGGGGATGTGATCGATGTTGAAGGCCGCAGTCTCATCTGGGGGCCGGGCCGGCACGGAGCAGGCGACAATATCTTCACCTATCATTTTGATTCCGCCGGCTTCATCGTCGAATGCACTTCCGACATGGCGATCATCCACGAGGAGAACTTCACGCCGCGGATATGCGACTTCACAAATCCGAAAGCTGGTAATCTTTGGTGTGCGATGCCGCCTCCCGCGGAATGGGTGGCACACTGCTCTCCGAATATCAGGGCTTGACTGTCTGCCTGAAGAGTTCTGAAGCCGGCGTCGGCGGCTTCAGAACTCGCCGCTTGAGAAAACGTGGCCGCGGACGAGGCCAATCGGCTCGGATGGACATGGGTCTATCTCCCGAAAAGAGGGGGAATGCCCCAATCGGCGCCGCGCGGCTAAGCCTGCTGCCCTTGCGAATTCTGCGAAATAATATATCCTGTCACGAATTGCATTAAATCGACGCCGGGTGGCAGTTGAAATCGATCGAAAAAGGGAATGCGGGGCCGGACCCGAAGCGATTGTCCGGATGGGACCGTATTTGCCCTGCTGGAAAAAATCTTACGCATATCCAGCGGCGCTTGAGCGCAGCGGCGAGCGGTTTCGCGCCGCGCTTGCCAAGCGATTGGCCGACCAGGGCTACACTTCCCACCCGAACAACTCTCGCTTGATCAAGACGAGCTGCACCATGCGCCTGAATTCCTCCCCACCTGCAAGCCGACGTACCATGGCGTCCATTCTTGCAGACAGATTACGTCAAGATGTCCTGACCGGAGCTCTCAAGCCGGGTGCACGTCTGACAGTCAAGGAACTCATCGAGCGCTATGACGCCGGCGCTATTCCTCTTAGGGAGGCGCTGTCTCGCCTATCGTCGACTGGCTTCGTCACGGCCGAAGACCAGCGGGGATTCAAAGTCACGGAGATTTCGGAAGAGGAGGCGTTGGACATACACAACCAGCGCTCCGAACTGGAGTGCATTGCTCTGCGTAAATCGATAGAGCTGGGCTCCGTCAAATGGGAAGCTGACCTCGTTGCCACATATCACACGCTGGCCCGTCTCCAATCGACCATCGAAGGCCAGGCGCTGACGTGCAATCCGGAATGGGAAGCTCAGCACACCAAGTTTCATTTGCAGCTCGTCAGTGCCTGCGGGTCACAGTGGCTAATGCGGTTCATCCAGATGCTCATCGATAGCAGCTCCCGCTATCGACAGCTGAGTGGCTACTTGCACGTGGCTTCATCGAGCAAGAGAGACGTTGGAGCGGAGCATAAGGCGATCATGGATGCGGCACTTGCGCGCGACGCGGATTTGGCCTGCGCGCTTTTGCGCGCGCACTACAGAGACACGATGCGCATCGTGGTCGAAATGATCAAGAATGCTCGCGCTCCAGGCGGTTAGGCGCCGAGGCATGGCCTTCGACAAAAATCGGTCGGATCGGCCTGATGCCCGAAACACCCAATATCTGAGCTAGTGCTTGCATCTCGGATCCTCCAATACGGCCGACAAGATGACGCCTCGATCGAAACATTGTGCTATTTGCGAAGGCGCGGAAGCGATGGAGAAGCTGCTGCGTCGGGCGCCCAGATGCGGTAATTGAGCTGAGCGAACACCGAAAACCCTTTGCTGATCGTTGCCGTGTCGACTCCCAGGGAGGCCGCAGTGCCGCCCGAAGCAGTCGACGACAGCTCCTGTGTGCCCCAGACCGAGAGGCTCACCGGGCCGAAGTCGTACCCGATCATGCCGCCCGCGGCCCAGACGTCGTAGCGGTTGAGGTTGATTGCTCCACCATAGAAGGCACTCGACCTGTCATTGGTTATTTGCCCCGCATAGTAGGCAACCGGACCAAACGTCCATTTCCCGATGGTCTTCGTTGCCGTGAATTCAGCGTGGAGGACGTCGCCGCTGCGATAGTTCGTTCGGGAGTTTGCAGTATTGATCTCGTCGAACACGTTGATCGTGAGATTCCATCCGTCCTTCAGGTAAGAGAAGACGATGTTGGGTTGGAATGTCCACCACGGATTTCCTACATTTGAGAGCCCGGTTGGCCCCTGCAGAGTACCCGTGGGTGCGTACAGCCCCAGCCCGGCTTTCACGAAGAAGCCGCTGTCGCCCAATCTCCAGCTCAACTCGTTCGCCAGGAACATGTTGTGTACACCGGAGGGGTTGACGTCGATTGGAGGGCCGACGCTTGCAGAAACGAACGGCACCACCGCGACTGCGTCATACGATGCGCCAAGAAAATTCCAGCCAGGCACCCAGAGCAAGCCCTGCCCAAACACGTCGACTTTCACACCAGTCGCCGCTCCTCCGGGATTAGCCGGGGCGCCCGGACCGACCAAGCTCGACTGATAGGTGAACGCTTGATCGAACCCGTAGAGCCCAGGTGGCGGGGCCGCAGCTGCAGCTCCGAGGACGACCCCTGGCTTCTGGGCCCAGCCGGGCGAACCAAACTCATACGCGTTGGCCGCCGTAGCAACGGCCGACAAAGTCAGCACTCCGGCCGCCACGGCGACGTTGCGTTTCCTCATCAGTCCTCTCCTGTTTTTTCGAATGTCCCGCAACGGGTCTGTCGATTGGCCGCCAGCAGGAAGTCTGCTGATGCGATCTGGCCTCAAATCATGTTGGTAAGGTGCGCCGGATCCCCCCGATCAGCGCTCGACCAAGAACTTCATCGCCCAACGCTGTCGAAACGAAGCCATGTCGCGCCACGATGTTGATATCCCGCCAAATTCGCTGCATCGGATTGGTTTCCGCGAACGAGCCGGTGCCGTGAGCTGTCAAGAGCAAGTCGACGGCAGCGATTGTTTCACGGGATATCTGGCCGCAGATCGCGCGGATCCGTGCGCGTTCCAGAAGGCTCAGGGCCCGATTGCTGCGTGCGGCTTGGTCCAAAAACTCCAGCCATTTCTCCGCCAGGGCCTGGGCGCCTTCAATCTTGAGCGCCGCCTGAGCCACGGTGATCTGAAAGCTGGTGGATTGAGTCTGCTTGAGATAGGTCGAGAAAGGCACCGCTCGCTTGTCGGCCATTTCAAGCGTGTAATTTAGGGCCGCTCGAGCGAGGCCGATGTGAGTTGGAGCTGTCGATAGTCCTAGCGATGCGACGAAGGAGCCGCGATAGATGACCTCATCCTTGAACTCGCTAGGATAATTGCCAGATGCGAATTCGATCAGCGGAAACACGAGATGATCGGGGACAAAGGCGTCTTCGATGATGGTGCATGCGCTCGCCGTCCCTCGCATGCCCGCAACGTGCCAGGTGTCCTCGATTCGGTAGTCCTTCTTTGGCACGAGCATTGCGATTGGCTGCACAATCTCGCCATTGCTCGCGACTTCCAGAGAGGAGGCAAAAACCCAATCAGCGAACTGACTTCCCGTGGAATAGTACGATTTGCTGTTCAAAATGACGCCGCCGTCGACTCGCCTTGCGGAGCCCGCTGGGGTCACCTGGCCCATGATCTTTGTGTTCGGGTTCTTCCCCAGGATTTCATGCTGGACCCGCTCCGGAAGACATCCGACAAGCCAGCCCATATCGGTCAGAATGTAGTAGACCCATGCGGTCGAGCCGCAGCCTTCGGCAATCGCTGAAATCACATCCAGCCGCGTACGAAAGGTGCTTTGGTAGCCGCCGAGACGGGCAGGCGTAAGGATCCGTAGAAGGCCCGCATTTTCGATGGCGTCCATGTTCTCCTGCGGAATCCTCCGGCTCCGGTCGGTCTCCGCCGCATTCTTCTTCAGGATTGGGAGCAGTGCTCGAGCACGGGCCGTAAGCTCTTCGCGAAGATTCGCCTCATCTACGTCCGTGCGAGCCGTTACTTTCTTTGCTTCGATGTTGGACATCTTCGTCTTTCCCTTCTTACTCGACTGCCATGTCGGGCCAGAACAACCGAAGCGATTGCCGCTCGTCGCCCGTGCGAGATCTGAAATCGCCAAATTCGCCACTGAAGTAGATGAGGGGATCGCTGCCGCTTGCGATAGCAAGTGTCCGGACTTGCCCGATGTAGAGCAGGTGGTCTCCAACCTCATGGATGTCGACGACCTGCGCGACTAACTGCGCGAGGCTGCCGGCAACGACTTGAATCCCATCCATTTCCTCGAGGAGAATGCTTCCCTGGAAGGGTCTGCCCGCGTACTTGTTGCAAATCTCTCGTTGTTCGCCAGTGAGCAGGCTCACGCCGTAATGGTCTCCCTTCCGAACGTGCGTACAGAATCGTGATGCCTTTCGAATCGAAACCAAGACGAGCATCGGATCCAAGGAGACCGACATGAACGCGTTCGCCGTAAGGCCCCCGTGTTCACCGCCCGCGTCAAAAGTCACGACCGTAACGCCGGTGGCGAAGCGAGCCATTGCTTCCTTGAACCGGGCGCTGGAGGGAGGATCAGAACGAGCCGAACTGGCGTCAGAGATCGTAACGCCGATAGGCGGACCGGCATTTGCGGATGCCCCTTCGCTGACTTTGCAGGATGGGACAGCGCTGGCTGGTGGAGAACCCGTGGAGCAGTCGATCTGATTGCCGGGGTACATTGTATCTCCTCCTAAGCAGTTCTCATCATCATCACCGCATCTCCGCAGCGATCACGGCGGCTGGTTGCCGGACGTTTAAAAGTTCGCGTGACTGAGCCGCAGGTGAGGGCTCTCCAACTTGGGGACGAATACCGAGGCGGCGCCTGCGGATCTGCCAAAGCCGATGCGTCCGCTGCCTATGGAGGCCGGGAGCGGGTCCATGCGATTGCGTGAAGATTGTTCCACAAGGAAAAGCTCGCAAAGGTAGAATCGACGAGCTTGCCCGAACGTCGCGAACCAAACGCTATGGAGACCATCCAATCGCTCCTCCCGTTGCATTTGACGGAACGCATGGCCGTACCCATGCGACCTAAGCCATCGGAGCGAGGCGCACCCCTGACAGGCCGTGGAATTATATATTATTAGTCGAATCATATATGATTTGTTGAACTGCAAGCGATTTCGACTGCGCCACTGCCCAAAGGGCTTCCGTCAATGACGAGGATCTTTCATCCCGCCGTCAGTAAGCAGGGAGTGTCGAGACGGTGAGGCGCTTTCGGGATGCAGAGCGCCATCCTTCGATTGCGATCGAAATGAAGGGTCGATGTGTCGAGGGCAAACGCCCTGCGCTTACGCCAAGCATCTACGCGAATATCGAACCGACACGATGCGGCTCCTCTGGCGTATCATGTTCACGAGCAGAGGATCGCGCGCATGACTGTGACGAGGCGCCGACGCATCTGATCGTCGTTTCCGGCGGCCGGCACAAAGCGCGCGATTTGCTCGCGAGTAACCAGCGTCATCGCCATCGCGCCTATCGCAGCAAAGAACGCGAAGTTCGCATCAAACCTGGGATCGCCGACCTCGCGATGGGCGGTCTCGATCAAGGGCACCAGGATCTGACGCAGCGGATCGGTCAATGCGCTGTGAAGCAGCGCCACTTGCTCGCTCTCCTCGCCCTTGACGAGCTCCTTGACAATGAACTGCGGGAATTGGGGCCTTTGGCAGGCCAGGGCGATCAATTGCTCGATGGCGAGTTCAAGGCGGCTGCCCGTTGAAACATCGGCATGATCAACTTGCAGCGATGTTAGGGAAGCGATCGTCTCGCGCGAGAACCTTTCGACCACAGCCTTCCACAATTCGAGCTTGGATCCGTACCGGTAGGCAATCAGCGCCACATCAATATTCGCCGCGGCTGCGATTGAGCGCAGGCTCGTCTTGTCAAAGCCATGTTTGGCAAAGGCATCGAGGGCGGCCTCGAGAAGTGTCTCCTCGTTGCGTTCCGTCCCCTTGCGTGGCCGACCACGCGTTCTCGTCACCTCACGGGTTTTCAAAAGCACCTCCATCACGTGCTGCATGCTTGACCCTAACGCCATCCCTGAATATATTCAACGTATGTTGAATTTATGGTTCTGAAGCGCCACCGGCCGTCAGGACCATCCATGACGGTGAGGGGCGACGTCCCTTTTCGCTGAAAACGTTCAATAATTCAGAGGCTTGTGGGTATGCCGACCAACGACGATGAGCCGCATGTACTCGCCATGCGACGCGGCGCGAGCCTGAAGGTCTGTATGGCATCTGTGGCGCTTGCACTGCTGGCGAATGGAGCGGTGCGTGCCGCCGATCAGCCCACCGGACTCCTACGCGTGGCCGCTGCAATGCCGCGTCGACAGTACCTGGTCCCCGATCTGCCTCTCACGGGGACCATCCAGGCGCGTGTCTTGTCGAATGTCGCCTTCCAGACCAGCGGGCGCGTGACACGGCGGAACGTCGAGGTCGGCCAGCATGTCAATGCAGGCGACATCCTCGCGCTTCTCGATCCAACTGAGTTGCAGGCTGATCTTGTCAGTGCCGAGGCGGCCCTGAATTCAGCCAACGCCCAACTGACGGAGGCGCAGAAGAACTTCGACCGGCAGCAATCTCTGCTCAGCAGCGGCTCGACGACCCGCGAGCGCTTCGATCAGGCTGTAGCGGCGCTTCGGACCGGAGAGGCGCAGGTCAACAGCGCCCAAGCTGCTTTGAATACGGCCCGTGAACGGCTCACCTATTCGGAGCTGACAGTGGGGCGAGGCGGGGTCATCGTGTCGCGAACCATCGAAGTCGGTCAAGTGGTGCAGTCCGGACAGACCGTCTTCGCCCTCGCGGAGGATGGTCCTCGCGATGCTGTCTTCCAGGTGCCAGAGGTCGCGCTGACCAAGCCGCCCAACGACAGGACTGTCGATATCACCTTGCAATCAATGCCGGGCGTCACCGCAGTGGGCAGCGTACGCGAGATATCCCCGATCCTTGATCAAACCACCGGTACCGTAACTGTCAAGATTGGCATCGAGCAGACTCCGCCGGGGATGACGCTTGGTTCGGCGGTCATCGGACGAGCGCGCTGGGAGTCGTCGCCGGCTTTCGTCATCCCATGGAGCGCGATGTTTTCCGCAAATGGCAAGCCTGCGGTCTGGGTGCTGGACGCCGTCAACACGGTTTCGCTCCGTGAGGTTGTCGTGAAGGACTATCTCACCGGTGTGGTGGCCTTGACTGATGGTCTCAAAGAGGGCGAGCGAGTCGTCACGTCGGGCGTTCAACTGCTCTATCCGGGGCAACAGGTCGTAGTTGCCGTCGATGGAGCCGCGCCATGAGCTTGCGCTCGACCTCTGTCGCTTCGCGGCTCATTGCCGTCGCCTGCCTCGCGGTGTTCTCCGGATGCGAAAAGAAGTCGTCCGAGGCACCAGTGCTTCGTCCCGTGCTTAGCAAGCTCGTGCAGCCGGTGTCCGGCACCGTGGACTACTTCACTGGCACGGTGCAGCCTCGCTATCAGGCCGAGCTTGGGTTTCAAACGATCGGCAGAATGATCGCGCGCGACGTCAACGTCGGCGACGTCGTCACCAAGGGGCAGAAGCTTGGGTCGCTCGATCCGACCGTGGCCCGGCTGGCCGTTGTGTCCGCGCAGGCCAACATCGTCAATGCCCGGGCGGTCCTCGCCAACGCGGAAGCCACGCTGGAGCGAAAGCGCGCCTTGGCCAAGACAGGCAGCGGCACTCAGGTGGACCTCGACACGGCAACGGCAAGTGAGCAGACCGCACAGGCGCGCGTTACCCAGGCCGAGGCAAGCCTGCAAAAGGCCGTCGAGCAACTCGGTTACACGTCATTGAACTGCAGCTATGACGGCGTCGTTGTGTCCTGGTCTGCCGAGGTCGGACAGGTGGTGTCGCTCGGACAGACGGTCGTCACCATCGCGCGTCCGGAGATTCGCGATGGCGTGTTCGACATTCCGGACGACCGCATCGACCGTCTCGTTCCAGGATCGACCTTCCAGGTCTCTCTTCTCGTTCAGAGCAGCGTCAGGGCCCGGGCGATCGTCCGGGAGATCGCACCGCAATCGGATACAACCACCCGAACGCGGCGAATCCGCTTCACGCTCGAAGATCCGCCCGACGCATTTCGGCTTGGCACCACGATCAGCCTTGCCGTCGCCAGGCCGGAGGATGTGCATATCGATATCCCACCCGGCGCGATCCTAAATCGGAACGGCCGCGACAACATCTGGATCGTGGGAGCCGACAGCAAGGCGAGCCTGCGTCCGGTCACCGTCGGCGCCCGCAACGGCGACCGCGCTGCCGTCACGTTCGGACTGACGTCCGGCGACCGCGTCGTCATCGCAGGCGCGCATTCCCTTTTCGAGGGACAATCCGTGAAATTGCTGCAAGAGGATCAGCCGTGACGTCCTTCAATCTGTCGGAATGGGCCCTCAGGCACCGCTCGTTCGTCTGGTTTCTGATGGTCGTGTCCGCCATCGCGGGTTTGCTGGCCTATCGCAGCCTCGGGCGCGAGGAAGACCCTCCCTTTACGATCAAGACCATGGTGATCCAGCAGAAATGGCCCGGCGCAACCGTGGGCGACATGCTGAACCAGGTCACCGAGCGGATCGAAAAGGAAGTCAAGCAGATCGACGCGGTGGACTACGTCAAGAGCTACACCACGCCCGGTCAGGCGACCGTATTGGTGAACCTGAAGGACACCACCAAGCCGAAGGACGTGCCGTGGCAGTTCTATCAGGTGCGCAAGCATATCCAGGACATTCAATACACGATGCCCTCGGGCGCCGGCGCGCCATCCTTCAATGACGAGTTTGGCGATGTGTTCGGCAATATATATGCGTTCACGTCCGACGGGGTCACCCAGCGGCAACTGCGCGACTATGTCGAGAGGATGCGCTCGGAAATCCTGAGCGTGCCGGGCGTCGGCAAGATCACGGTGATCGGCGCGCAGGACGAGGTGGTCTATCTCGATATATCGACGCGCAAGCTGGCGGCTCTCGGCCTCAACATGCAGTCGCTGATCGCGACGCTGCAGAACCAGAATGCCGTGCAGCCATCGGGAGTGGTGCAGGCGGGGCCGGAGCAGGTCTCCCTGCGCGTCAGTGGTCAATTCGTCTCTGAACAAACCCTTCGCGGCATCAACCTGCGCATCGACAACCGCTTCTTCCCGCTCAGCGACGTCGCCACCATCAGCCGCGGCTATCGCGACCCTCCCGACCCGCTGTTTCGCGTCGACGGCAAGCCGGCGATCGGGCTCGGCATCGCTATGGTCCGCTCCGGCAACGTATTGCAGTTCGGCGAAGCGCTGAAGGCGAAGATGCAGGAAATCCTTGCGACGCTTCCCGTCGGCGTGGAGGTCCATCTCGTTTCCGATCAGCCGAAAGTGGTGGAAGAGGCCGTCGGAGGCTTTACGGAGGCGCTGGTGGAAGCCGTCGCCATTGTGCTGGTGGTGAGCCTGATCAGCCTGGGGCTCAGGGCGGGACTGGTGGTCTCGTTCTCGATCCCACTCGTGCTGGCGCTCGTGTTCGTGGTCATGCAGTATTTCGGCGTGACGTTGCAGCGGATTTCCCTCGGCGCGCTCATCATCGCGCTCGGGCTTCTGGTCGACGATGCCATGATCACGGTCGAGATGATGGTCCATCGCCTCGAGCTTGGAGATGACCTGCGCAGTGCGGCGACATTCGCCTACACGTCGACCGCCTTTCCCATGTTGACGGGCACGCTGGTGACGGTTGCGGGCTTCATCCCGATCGGTTTCAATGGTTCCTCGGCGGGCGAATACACCTTCACGCTGTTCGTCGTGATCGCGGCGTCATTGCTGATAAGCTGGCTGGTCGCGGTGCTGTTCGCGCCACTGATCGGCGTGAAGATCTTGCCGAGGACCATGAAGCGTCATGGCCATGCGACTCAGGACCGCGTGTCACGATACTTCGCCGCCATGCTTCAGGCCGCGATGCGCTTTCGCTGGGTCACCATCGGCGGAAGCATCGGCCTTCTTGCCGCGGCGATCGTGGGCATGGGATTCGTCCAGCAACAGTTCTTCCCGTCATCCGATCGGCCGGAATTGCTGGTCGACGTGACGTTGCCGCAGGGCAGTACCATTCTGGAGACAAAAGCGCAGATGGATCGGTTCGAGAAGTCGCTCGCCGGCGATCCGGACATCGCGAGTTGGAGCTCCTATGTCGGACAAGGCGCGATCCGGTTCTACCTGCCGCTCGACCAGCAACTGGCCTTCAACTATTTCGGGCAGATCGTGGTCGTCACCAAGTCCCTTGAAGCGCGCAACAGGGTTGAGGAGCGAATGCGCAAGACTGCGGCCGATCAGTTCGTCGGCATCAATTTCTTCGTCCATCCGCTCGATCTTGGGCCTCCGGTCGGCCGTCCTGTACAGTACCGCATCAGCGGACCCGATATCCAGCAGTTGCGCGCCAAAGCGCTGGAGGTCGCCAGGATCATGAGCGAGAACGCGCACCTGGATCCCCCGACCTTCGACTGGAACGAGCCAGGCAAGGTCGTGCGCATCGACATCGCTCAGGACAAGGCGCGGCAACTCGGAATCAACTCCGCCGATATTGCCGCGATCCTGAATGGCATGGTCGGTGGAACCTCAATCACGCAGATCCGCGACAGCATCTATCTCGTCGACATCGTCGGCCGGGCCGGCAATGACGAGCGAAGCCGGATCGAAACGCTGCAAGGGTTGCAGATTCCAACCGGCAACGGGCAGGTCGTGCCGCTCCTGTCTTTCGCGACGCTCCGCTACGATCTCGAGCAGCCGATCGTGTGGCGGCGAGATCGTGCCCCGACCATTACGGTCCGAGGCACCATCCGCGATGCGACGCAACCGGCTACCGTCGTTCAGCAGCTTGCGCCGGCGATGGACGCCTTCGCCAAGAGCCTGCCGGTGCCGATGAAGATCGCCACCGGGGGAGCGGTGGAGGAGAGTGCGAAGGGACAGGCGCCGCTGGTTGCGGTCGTGCCGCTGATGCTGCTGACGATGGCATTCTTCATCATGGTTCAGCTCCAGAGTATTCAGAAGATGTTCCTCGTCGTGAGCGTGGCGCCGCTCGGTCTGATCGGAGTCGTAACCGCCCTGCTCGTGTCGGGGAAACCGATGGGATTCGTCGCGATCCTCGGCACCCTGGCGCTGATCGGAATCATCATTCGCAATTCGATCATCCTGATGGCGCAGATCGACGAGGCGCTGGAAGGCCATGATCCCTGGACGGCGGTCATGCTGGCGACGCAGCACCGCATGCGGCCGATCCTGCTCACGGCAGCGGCGGCCAGTCTTGGCATGATTCCGATCGCGCCGCAGGTGTTCTGGGGACCGATGGCCCTGTCGATGATCGGCGGCATCATTGCAGCAACCTTCCTGACACTGTTTTTTCTGCCGGCGCTTTACGTGACCTGGTTTCGCGTTCCGGCTCCCCCCGATAAGGCGCAATCGGATGTCGACGAGCCGCTGGGCGAACCGGCCAATGCCGCTCCGGTGCTTGGATCCCAGGGGGTTGGCACCTAAGGGCGCGCGACATCTGCTCGAGATCGCATTGGAGCGAGGCCATTCATGATGCTCAATCCTCCGGATAAGATCACCGATCTCGCGGATTGGATCGTACGGAGCGCGACCAGCAGCGATTCCCCCGAGCTACTGCTCGACGGAGTCTGCCAAACCTTGGTGCGCCATGATGTACCTCTTTGGCATGTCAGTGTCGCGGTCCCTACTATTGATCCGCAGTTTCGGGGAGCGGCGTTGCATTGGTGGCGCGACAGTACAATCAAAGTCGAGACAGCTGCTCACGGCGCCGAGACCGATGAGAAGTTCCGGCATAGCCCCGTATTCGCGTTGCAATCGCAAGGCGTCTCATTCGGGCGATGGATGATCGAAAATGAGGAGGGATGCGAGGTCCATCCCCTGTTGAATGGCCTCCGCTCGCAAGGTGGCACGGAATACGCCATGTTCCTGGTCGACTTCTCGCCAGCGACCTCCGTAAGTGGCACCGCGATTTCGATCGCGACGGATCGCGTGGGAGGCTTTCAGGACAATGATCTGGAGCGCTTTCGAGAGATCGTTCCAGCACTCGGCCTTGCGATCTATCGTCAAATTCTTCTGATCACGGCGACGCAATCGCTCGACAGCTATCTCGGTCGTATGACCGGCGCGAAGGTTCTGGCAGGTGAGATCATCCGCGGTCGGGGCCAAGTGATTGAAGCTGCCATCGTTCTTGCAGATCTGTCGGGCTTCACGACGGTTACGGACCGGGAAGATGCGATGGACGTTGTCCGCTGGCTCAATGAGCATTTGGAGGCAATCGGCGATCCGGTGATCGAGAATGGAGGCGAGATCCTGAAATTTCTCGGCGACGGTCTTCTCGCGGTTTTTCCAGCCATGTCCCGAACCGGCTCGCGATGCGAAGCTTGCGAAGCGGCCTTCTCGACCGCCATGGAGGCGCTAAGACGGAACGACGCAGTGAATGCGAGGCGCAAGCAGGCTAGAGAGCCACAATTGGTGCTCGATGTGGCCCTTCATTTCGGCGAAGTGGTCTACGGCAATGTCGGCACCTCGCGGCGACTTGATTTCACGGTGATTGGACGTGCGGTGAACGAGGTCAGCCGCATTGAAAAGCTATGTGATGAGCTTGGGCTCCATGTCCTCATCTCCGACGAGTTCGCAAAGCGTTGCTCGCAGCGGCTCACAAACCTTGGCGCGTTCACGCTGCGGGGAGTCGGGTCGCCCAGAGTACTGTTTACTCCGGAGTGAGATATGGAAAGGGCCAGTCAGGTGTGAGGTTCGCCATTGGAAAAAGACGAAAGATAGAGGGTGCCTAAGCTTTCGCAGCGTTGACGCCGGGATCGACTGATTTTGTCGCTCGTGGTGTTGCCGCCGCTCTCAAAGATAATTGCGATAAGATATCGATTGGGGAGGGAGTTCAGTGGATCGGTTGACGGAATTGGAAATGTTTGTTCGAGCGGTTGAGCTCGGCAGCATTACACGTGCCGCGGAAAAGTTGGGCTTGTCTGATCCAAGCGCGAGCCGCTGTCTCAGTTCGCTCGAGAAGCGGCTTGGGACTCGGCTGCTGGAGAGGACGACGCGACGGCTTTGGCTGACCGATGCGGGCCGGAGCTACTATCAACGTTGTGCAGAGCTGTTGGCCGAACTCGCCGAGGCAGACGCAGAGGCCGCCGACTCCACGAAGCGACCGTCAGGCGTGCTTTCCGTCACGAGTTCGCCGTCGTTCGGAATGATGCACCTCGCACCCATATTGCCGCAGTTTCAGCGCCTTTACCCCGGCATCTCCGTTCATTTGATGGCGGCCAATCACTATCAAAATGTGATCGATCCAGGCGTAGATATCGCCATTCGGACGCGGCCATTCGAACGGGACTCGAGCACGACGGTTCGCAAATTGGCGCGAACGCGTTATCTGCCGGTGGCTTCTCCAAAGTATTTGAAGGAGCACGGTAGACCCTCCGAACCGAAGGATCTCCACTGTCATCCCTTGCTTCTATATGGGTTCGCTCGCGGACCAGAGCCGTTTCGATTTTCGCGCGGGGATAAAAAGGAAACCGTACGCCTGGTTCCGGCAATTCAATCCACCGAGGGGCGCGTGCTTTGCGCGGCCGCACTCGCTCACGGTGGGATACTCATCCAACCAATGTACACGATTTATGATGACCTTCAGGCAGGGCGGCTTCTGCCGGTTCTCGAAGGATGGAAGTTGGATCCTATGACTATCAACATCGCCTACCATACGCGCAAACACCAGCCTGCCAGAATCCGCATATTCGTGGACTTCGTCCTTAAGCACTTTGCCGAGCAGCAGTTCGAGCAGAAGTGGATGAAATGATGCATTCGTGCAGTCCACCAGGCGCGAGCGAGCTGCTCTAGAAGCAGCTGCGAGCCGGCAATTGCTGACGACGTGCTTCGAGGTGTCGTGACTTCCTTCACGCACCTCGCACGGCTCGATTACGCGTGAACACGGATTGGGTGGTCGCGCCACGGATCATGACCAGCATCCATGAGGCGGTTAGGCTTGATTGAGCCTTTGTGCGCAATCGGCACGCGGCAAACTTGCGCGCCGCGCTCTCTCGCATTCGTTCAAGTCGAGAAAGAATGTCTTGCAATGGAAGCATTTCTTGAAGGGGAGTGCGCGACTAGAGTTGCGCACGCTAGGGAGCAAACAAAAGGGATGACCACGTCTCTTGCAGGCAGCCTCACCGAGCTGAGGGCCTTTGCCTTTCGCGCAAGTTGATGGGCTGACGAGTGGGCGTGAAGCGAGCGATAAGATGCGCATTTGGCACCAGTCCGTCACAGAACTCGAAGCACTTCCTCACTATGCGGAATCGCTATCGCGCCGCTTCGCGGCCGTTGCGGGGCCGGGTGTCGAGGTCGTCCTGCATGGGGTGCCGATCGGGACCTACGGATCCTCGTCTCCCGCGCAGGCTCTCGAATATCCGCGCGAGAGGAGCCGTGTTGCGGATGTCGTGCTTGCGCAGGTCGAACGTGCCGAGGCCGAGGGATTCGATGCCGTCATGATCGCTTCGTTTGCCGAGCCCGCGCTGCGCGAAGCTCGAGCGGCGCTCGATATCCCGGTCACGTCGATGATGGAGAGCTGTCTCTTGGCCGGCTGTTCGGTTGCCCCGCTGATCGGCATCGTGACAATCTCGCCGGCGGGTGCGCGGATGCTGAGAGAGGGTGTGGACCGCCACCAACTGAATACGCGGGTCGCGGAGATCGTCAGCCTCGATCCGGCCTTCAATGAATTCGATCTACAGCGCGCCTTTGACGAACCCGGGAAGGTCAGAGCGGCCTTTGAGATCGCCGCGCGCAAGGTAATCGAGGCCGGGGCGGACGTCATTATTCCAGGGGAGGGCGTGCTGAACGAACTGGCCGCTCACCTGGGCATTCGGGAGCTGGACCGTGTCGCAGTAATGGATGCGACTGCTCTTACGCTGACGCATACCGAGATGCTCGTACGAGCTTATCAAGGATCCATGCTGCGCACCGGACGGCGATGGGGTTACCCCAAGGTGCCGGCTGATCTCAGACATGCGCTCGATACTCCTCGTGGGAAGGGGATGAAGCAATGACTCCCTCGAGGATGCACGCGGAACGGGCTGAGAGTGCCTTGCCGACAATAACGGGAGATGCTGATGACCAGATCTCATGCCGCCGAAAACCAGAAGACATTTTATGCAGGCTTAGCCCAAGAGGGGCGCTTGCTTGAGTTGGGAGGCTCGTCGCGATGATCAAGATCAAGGTGGATTTCGCCAGGTGCGATGCCAATGGTTCGTGCGCGGCGCTCATGCCGGATGTCTTCGAGATCGGCGGAGACGGCACCTTGAAGCTGCTCAAGAGCGAGGTCGAGGAAAATCGCAAGGACGAGGTCGAGGAAGTGATCTTGTGCTGTCCGATGGGGGCAATCTCGCGCGGGTCGGATGCGCTGCCAGCCGTCGAGCCGTTCTCGGCGGAGCCGCAGCCGCACATGGGTGGAGCGATCGAGGGCAAGCCACTGGGCTTCGGGTCGGCGGGATATGTCGTGCTCAGCTACGCACTCGCCGCGCGCGTGCTGCGCGACTCGCGGTTCAGAAATGCGGCCCTCGATCTCATGGAGCAGTTCGGTATTACGACCGGGCCCGTGCACGAATTCCGTGCCCGAAGCGTCCTCATGGCGGAAGGGCCGCAACATATGCGGCTTAGGGCACCCCTGGCCCGCTTCATGGGGCCCAATACCGTGGAGGCTATCAGGGACGTTCTCAGGGATATCCTGGGGGACATCATGCATGGCATGAGCGGTCAAGTGCCTTTCCATACGGCCGTTGCAGATCCCATTCCCGCGCGCATCTACTGTCACCTGGCCGGTGCCCCGACGAGCGACGCCCCGAAAGTTGCGAGCCTTTCAGCGCGCACGTTGTCGCTCCTCAGCCGAGACCGGAGCCTCGCGCCCATGATCTTGGCGGCGTACGACGAGCTCTTCGACTACCTGCGGAATCTGTTCGCCCGCAAGAAAGCGGATGGCCTCGGCAGCGATATGCTTTCCTTTCTCATCAGGGAGCAGGAGGCAGGTAAGCTCTCGCCGGAGGAACTCCTGAACGAGGCGACAGCCATGCTCGAGGCCAGTTCGGTCAACACCTCGCATCAGATCGGCCTTACGGTCTGGGCTCTCCTGCGCAATCGCGACATCTGGTCGAGGATCAGAAACGATGCATCGTTGATCCCCGCGGCGGTCGTCGAGGCGACAAGGCTCTTTCCCAGACCCGGCATCGTGAGCAGGATTGCTACGGAAAGCATTGATCTCGACGGAACGGTGATCCCTCAAGGCACGGACGTTCACGTCGCTATCTGGTCGGCCAACCGTGATCCGGAGCGTTTCGAGCGGCCTGGCGAGTTCGATCTGCATAGAGAGAGAAATCAACCGCTCACGTTCAGTACGGGTGCGCACGGATGCCTGGGCCAGAGCCTGGCGCGGGTCGAGATGGAGGAAGTCGTCCGCTATCTCGCAACGCATTACCCGAACTCGGTCGTCGTCGACGACGCGACGGAGGTCGCGCAGGTTGGCGGCCGGTGGCTTGTAAAGTCGCTTGCCGTCGATCTGAGGAAATGAATACGGCGATGCCGCAGACGTCTTGTGACGTAGCAATTGTCGGTGGGTCGATCGCTGGGTTACGAGCGGCGCAGACGGTCGCTCGCCATGCCCCCGACCTCACCATCGCGATGATCAGTGACGAGACGTATCCTCCATACGAGCGTCCTCCTCTGTCGAAAGTAGGCCTGACGAAACCGCTGTTGCTCGACGCACTGATTTATCCGGCCGTCAACGACCTGAAGAGCCACGGCGTCAACTTCATGCTCGGTACGAGGGCCGAGGAGCTGGATGTCGAGGGAAGGACGATACGCCATTCGTCCGGGGCGCTTCAGTATCGGTCGCTCGTGGTTGCCACGGGCTGCGAGGCGGTCATGCCGCCTGCATTGTCCGGCTTGCCGGATGTGTTCTCGCTCAGACGTTACGAAGACGCTATATCTTTTCGTCGTGCACTCGCCGATCCTCTGAAGTCCGTGGCCATAGTAGGTGCGGGCTTCATCGGCGGTGAATTGGCGTCAATGGTGGCGAACGAAGGACGACAGGTCGCGCTTGTCGATCTTGCGCGAAAGCCGTTGGGCAGGTTCGGCGATGCCGTATTCAGAAGTTACGAGGCGCTTCACCGAGGAGCCGGCATCGAGCTCCACTTTGGAGAGCAGGTGACCGATGTCGTGCAGCAAGGCAACGGCAGTCGCGTATTGAAGCTGAGCGACGGAACCAAAGTCCCTGCCGACGTGATTGTCGTCGGCGTGGGCGTTAGGCCTTCGACCGAGTGGTTGAAAAGGTCGGGCTTGCGCCTTGAGAACGGCATTGTCTGTGACGGCACGCTGCGGGCGGCCGATCACGTGTTCGCGGCGGGCGATGCGGTCCGGTGGCCGAACCGGCGTTGGGGTGCCGATATGAGGGTTGAACACTGGACCAATGCAGCAGAGCAGGGGCGTGTCGCCGGCGTCAACGCCGCAAATGACATTCTTGGATCGCCGCTAGAGGTCTGCGCAAACATTCCATACTTCTGGTCGGATCAGCATGGCGTGCGGATCCAGTTTGCTGGCCATCGCGCAGGCGATGAAGAGGTCGCCGAGAGTCGAAATTCGGGTGGCTCCCTTTTCCTGTACAGGCGGGGCGAGATCGTCACTGGCGTGTTGGCGTTCGAGCGTCGTGCCGACTTCGTCAAGATCCGAACGATGCTGAAGAGTGAGCTGAGCTGGCAGGTGGTCAGTTCGCTCGTCTCTCGAGAGGACTCATGACGCGTGGCTCTCGACACATCTGCTCGTGGGTTCGCGACGTCGGCGTCGCGCAAACTCCGTAGAAGGACTTGGTTCATAACGAATACCAAAGGGGAAAAGGATAATCATGACCTCTACAGAGGCCGTCACAATCGTCGGCGCTGGCCCTGTCGGGCTGATTGCTGCACTCGGATTGGCGAAGTCCGGAATCACCGTCAGCGTGTTGGAGCGGGCGAAGGGCATCGTCGCGTCGCCGCGCGCAATCACGTACCACTGGTCCTGTCTTGAAGGCTTGTCGGAGTTGGGTCTGCTGGACGAGGCGCTCCAGCTCGGTTTCTCGAAGCAGGACTACAGCTATATCGAGTTTGCGACCGGTGAACGAATCGATTTCAGCCTGGATGTGTTGGAAGGTCTCACGAAGTTTCCATACAACCTTCACCTCGGTCAGCATCGGCTCGCGGAGATTGCGCTGCGAAGGCTCGCGGCCTACCCGAATGTGACTGTTCACTGGGGCGTCAACGTCACGGACATCGAGCAGGATGCCGAGGGCGTGTCGGTTGCAGCCACTGGACCTGACGGAGAGCTCAAGTTCCGCAGTGGCTGGCTTATCGGAGCCGATGGTGCTGGCAGTGCGGTTCGAGGCAGGCTGGGCCTGGAATTCGAGGGCATGACTTGGCCGAAGCGTTTTGTCGCGGCCAATCTCCATCTCGATTTTGCCAAGTACGGTTTTGCCCGAACGACCTTTTTGATCGATTCGACCTATGGGGCCATCATCGTCAAGCTGGATCAAAATGATCTCTGGCGATGTACCTACAGCGAGGACTTGAACCTGCCGGAGGATGGCATCCCGGAGCGTATCAGTGAGTTCTTGAAGGTGATTGTCCCGGCCGCGAAGGATTATACGCTGCACGCCTATTCACCCTATCGAATGCACCAACGCGCGGCCACGACGTTTCGCGTTGGACGGGTGCTGCTCGCGGGCGATGCTGCGCATGCGACCAATCCCAGCGGTGGCTACGGCCTCGTTGGTGGGCTGTTCGACGTGTACGTCCTCTACAAAGCTCTTGCCGCCGTGGTGCAAGGCAGTGCGGGCGATGAGGTGCTCGACAAGTATGCGGAAGACCGTCGTCGCGTCTTTCTGGAGATCGTCTCACCTGCGGCATCGGAGAACAAGCGCATGATCTTCGATACCAGCGATCCGGCGCAGCGCGCTGCCGATATGGCGAGGATTCGAAGCCTTGCCGCCGATAAGGCAACGTTGGTCGAACGGTTGATGCTGACGTCCCGGATGAGTTCTGAGCCGCCAGTCCCGCTTAAGAAGGCTTCGCAGCGCGAGACCATTTGAGTTCTTCCAACCGATCTAAACATTCGCCTCTGGATCGCGCGAACCGTTCCTTGATAGTGCGCAGCCTGAGGCTCCCGAATATGACATGGAGCATCTCTTGAGCAAACATCAGGTTATTTTCGTTCCTGGATTGGCGGCCGATGGACGCCTGTGGCAGCCCGTCATTGACCGGCTTTCCGACATCGTCGAGCCAACCATTGCCCGGTGCAGCGGCACATCGATCGCCGACTTTGCTGACGAGATTCTGGCGGATGCTCCCGACAAATTTGTGATTGCCGGCATTTCGATGGGTGGGTACGTGGCGCTGGAGGTCGCGCTACGTGGCGATACCCGCTTGGCGGGAGCGGCCCTTGTGAATACGAATGCGAGACCCGCGTCTCCGCTTCAGCTGCAACGCTCAACTACGTTTCTCGAGGACGCCAAGCGTGGTCTGTTCGACACGGTCGCGGACAAGCTCGGGGAGATCGTCGCTGGAGGTAAGGCGGAGCTCGCGACCCTCGCCGCTGCAATGACTCGCACCGTTGGCCGAGACGGGTATTTGCGGCAACAACAGGCTGTACTCGATCGCCTGGATCAACGCAGCAAGCTGCGGCAGATTGCGGTGCCGGCCCTCGTCATAGCAGGTGATGAAGACCGCATTTCAGCACCGAGCCTCGCCAATGAAATCGCGCGATCAGTACCAGGGGCGGAATTGGAAATTTTCCCTTGCGGGCACCTTTCGACGGTCGAAGTTCCGGAGATGGTGGCAGCGAGCCTGCGTGACTGGCTTTCAAGGCGAGTTGAAGTTGCGGCGTGATCATTTCTGTAGCCGAACTTTTTCAGGAGGCACGGTAGGAAATGAGCGACGCAATGACTGATCTTTCGCATCTACGCCAATGGATCGGACGGAGCGAGACTCTCAATGATGAGATCACGCGAGCGCCGGTTCGGGCGCTCAACGCGACGTTGGATCTCCCGGAGATCGAGATATCCGAGGGGATGCGGCTTCCACCGCTGTGGCATTGGCTGTATTTTCTTCCCGCTCACCGGCAAAGCGAACTGGGGCCGGACGGCCATGCCCGCCGAGGCGGCTTCTTGCCGCCGGTGCCGCTACAGCGTCGGATGTGGGCGGGCGGTCAGTTTGAATTCCATGCGCCGCTGAGAGTAGGCGACCAGGTCAAACGGGTGTCGACGATCGACGATGTCGCCATCAAGGATGGGCGCACCGGTCGTCTGGTGTTCGTGAAGGTGCGCCATGAACTCTTTCGCGCTGGTCACACTGGACCAGCGATTACCGAGTTTCACGACATCGTTTATCGTGAAGCGAAGCGCCCCGGCGATGCGGAGCCCGCTCCAACGCCAGCACAGGCTGGCCCCCCTTGGCAGCGCAATGTCGAGCCGGACGATGTTCTTCTGTTCCGCTACTCGGCCCTGACGTTCAACGGACATCGCATCCACTATGACCGCGATTACGTGACGAAGGTTGAAGGGTACCCTGGCTTGGTGGTTCACGGACCGCTCATCGCAACGCTTCTGATCGATTTGGTGCGACGCCAGGCGCCTAACCGGGAAATTGCCAGCTTCCAGTTCAAAGCTGTTCGTCCCACGTTCGACGGGAAATCGTTCAGCCTGAATGGCGCGCCGTCCCCAGACGGGCGCTCGGTTGGCCTATGGGCGGCTGATCATGAGGGTTGGCTGACCATGCAGGCAACCGCGGCCCTGACTTAGAACGCCGGAGTTTCCTTTAATGTCATTGCCGCTGGAAGGCATCACAGTCGTATCCCTCGAGCACGCCATCGCAGCGCCTTTCTGCACGCGCCAGCTCGCGGACATCGGGGCACGCGTCATCAAGGTCGAACGGCCCGGCACGGGCGACTTCGCCCGCGCCTACGACGATCGGGTCCGTGGCGAGGCGTCGCACTTCGTCTGGACCAACCGCAGCAAGGAAAGCTTGATCCTGGACCTCAAGGACCCGGAGGGGCTGTCGGCCTTGAAGGCCCTGGTGGGCCAGGCAGACGTGCTGGTGCAGAATCTGGCGCCCGGCGCCACGGCGCGCATGGGGCTCGATTACGCCTCGCTGCACGTCGCGCATCCCCGGCTCATCGTGTGCGATATCTCGGGCTACGGTGGCGACGGCCCCTACCGCGACAAGAAGGCCTACGACCTGCTGATCCAGAGCGAGGCAGGCTTTCTCTCCATTACCGGCACGCCCGATACGCCCAGCAAGGCCGGCAACTCGATCGCTGACATCGCCGCCGGCATGTACGCCTACAGCAACATCCTTTCCGCGCTGTTGTTGCGCAATAAAACCGGCGAAGGGGCGCACATCGACCTGTCCATGCTGGAGGCGCTGACCGAGTGGATGGGTTATCCGTTGTATTACGCGTTCGATGGCGCATCGCCGCCCTTGCGGGCAGGGGCATCGCACGCCAGCATCTACCCTTATGGGCCATTCGCGACCGGGGGCGATGGCACGGTCATGCTGGGCCTGCAAAACGAGCGGGAGTGGAGCGCCTTCTGCGCGGACGTTCTCGACGATGAGGCGCTGGCATTGGACGAGCGCTTTGACAGCAATACGCGGCGCAACGCCAACCGGCAGGCGCTGGACGCCATCATCCTCGACAAGTTCAAGTCGCTGGACCGTGCCGAGGTGCTCGAACGCCTCGACAAGGCAGGCATCGCCAATGCGTCGGTCAATGACATGGCGGGGTTGTGGCAGCACCCACAGTTGCGAGCCCGCGACCGCTGGCGCTCCGTCGACAGTCCGGCCGGCGAGATTCCCGCCCTCCTTCCGCCGGGGCGCAGCAATCGCTGGGAGGCTCGGATGGGACCGGTTCCGCAGTTGGGCGAGCACACTGCCGCAATCCTTCAGGAACTCACTGCTGGCTCAAAGCCAGCCTAACGCTCGCCCTGGAGAGGCAACCATGGCATTTGACACCGACGGCATCGGCACCTTGACCGAGCATTTCGCGGCGCTGTGGTCGGGGCTGACCTGGGCTGACATCCCCGAAGCGGACATCGCCGGCATCAAGGATCACGTCCTTGATACTCTCTCCGTTGCTCTCGCGGGCGCGCGGACGTCGGAAGCTGCCAGTGTCATCCGCGTACTCACCATGGCGAATGGGCGACAAGCTGGCGCGACAGTGTGGGGCACGCCGGATCGACTGCCGCTTTCCCAGGCCGCGCTCGCGAATGGCACATCGGCGCATGCCCGTGACTTTGACGATGGCGGCGGGGCAGGACATGCCGGATCGACCGTTATTCCGGCTGCTCTGGCAGTTGCCGAGTCGGCGGGCGCCTCAGGGCGGGATTTCCTGCTCGCGACGATTGCCGGGTACGACGTCGGATATCGCTCGCTGCTCGCGATCGGCGGCTTCGCGGTGCATACAGGTCGGGGCTGGCACTCGTCGGGCACGATGGGAAGCCTCGGCGCAGCGGCAGCCGCAGCCAAGGTACTCGGGCTGGACGCCGAGAAGTTTGCAAATGCGCTAGGCATCGCGGGCTCCTTTACCGGTGGCGTGTGGGCATTCATCGACGACGGCGCGATGACAAAGCGCCTTCATCCCGGAAAGGCGTGCGAGACCGGTGTGAATGCAGCCCTGCTTGCCCAGGGTGGCATTACCGGTCCGCACAGGATCTTCGAGTCGAAGTTCGGTGGGCTCTTCACCACCTACAACGATGGCACGGGATTCCGGGAGAAAGCGCTGGCTGGTCTCGGCGTCAACCTCAACGTCGCCTCTTCCTACCTCAAGCCCTACGCCTGTTGCCGCGGCAGTCACTCCACGATCGACACGGTGCTCGGGCTGATGAGCAGCCACGGCCTGCGGGCGAACAATGTAAAGCGCGTCGACATCACCGCTGGGCAGACCGCCTACGATATGATCGATGTCTATCCGATCGAGACAGTCTTCGACGCGCAGTTCAGCCTGCCCTATGCGGTGAGCGTGACGCTGATTAGTGGCGAGGCCGGCCTCGGCCAGTTTGAGCCGCCGAGGCTCAACGAGCCCGAGGTACGCAGTGTATTCGACAGGATCACCTTTACCCTGGACAAGTCGATCGGCCTGGAAGACGGCCCTCGACTGCATATCGAGCTCTCCGACGGTACGATTATCGACACCCCCGCGGGGAATCCGACGCTCGCCAAGGGCTCGGCCGTGCAGCCGATGACGCATGCCGAGGTGGTCGCGAAGACACACGCCCTGATCGACCCGATTGATCCAACCCTAGCCGAAGCGCTCATCACGGCAGTGGAGGGGCTAGATCAGGCTTCGGACCTCACCGCCCTGCTCACCGCATTGAAGGTAAACGGGTGAACTGGTTCGCCTCTGCCTTCGAAGGACAGATCGATCTGCGGAATGGGCATGACGATGCGCGCACCGTGAAACCCGTTTGAAAATGGAATCGAGGGGGAATCGTCATGGCAAAGCGTGGATTGTTTCCGGGCTGGAAGGTCGTCGTGGGGTCGGCGGCCGGCATCGGATTTGGCTCGATAGTTTTCTTCGCAGCAAGCTTTGCCTTATTGGCCGGCGCATGGGCCCAGCGGTTCGGCTGGGCGCAGACCGAGCTTGCCAAGGCCGCTGGGATATTTCTACTGGTACAGGCCATAATGTCGCCGATCCTCGGCTGGTTCCTCGACCGCTGGGGAACGCGAAAAGTTGCCATGATCAGCATCGTCCTATTTGCGATCTCGCTGGCCATGTTGAGCCAAATCGGCAATTCGCTGAACCAGATGTATCTGACGTTGGCATTAATGAGTCTGGTCAGCGCCGGCACCAACGTACCGTCTTATGCGCGCGCCATCTCGCTGTGGTTCGATCGCAAGCGCGGGAGGGCGCTGGGCCTTGCCGCCAGCTCGCAGGCGATCGGTGCGTTCTTGATGCCGGTCATGATCCAGATGATCATCGCGCAGTTCGGCTGGTCTGCTGCGCTGCTTGCGGTCGCTGCCGTTCAGCTGCTGGTTTGCTTGCCGCTGGTCGCGCTTCTGGTCAAAAACAGCCCCACACCTTATGGGTTGCTTCCCGACGGGGCTGAGCCGGCCGGTAATGTCGCAACGACGAGGCTGGAGGTCGCCGGGCTGGAGCTCCGCGAGATTCTTCGCCCCGGTGCGTTCTGGAAGCTCGCCGTGTGTTTTGGGATCATGGGTATGTCGACCTATGCAATCGCGGCCAACATGACGTTCATTCTTACCAAGACCGCGGGGGCGGCCCCGGCTCAGGTGGCCAAGGTTGTGGCCATCACGGGAATCGCCATGCTGCTCGGACGCATCACTTTCGGCTACCTGCTGGACAAAATCCATGGGTCGATCATCGGCGTCGTTGCACTTCTGCTCACGGCCTCCTGCTATGTCATCTATGCCATGACTGACGCGCCGGCGTTGATCTACGTCGGGGCGTTCATCGGAGGCATGGCGATCGGCGGTGAGACCGATCTGATGCCATATCTGGCCGGCCGCTTTTTCGGTACACTTGCGGTCGCCAGGATTTATGGCTGGTTTCTGACGATGTTTTTTGGCGGAGGTACCATCGGACCCGCAGTGTTCGCATATGTCATGGCTGTCTCTAACAGCGCCATCACGCCTCTGCTGATGTTGGCGGCATTGCAGATCGTCCCTGCCGTGATCTTTCTCTCCCTCGGACCCTATCCGGTCGAAGCCAAGCAAAAGCCGGTAGCGTTGGTGACGCAGCCAGTAGTGTGATTGTTGCTTCTGTGCGCGCGCAGGGGGTGCCGACCGCGCGAGAATCACGCGCAAAAATCAGACGGACGATCGGGCGCGCCGGCACCACTCTCGCGTGAATGATAGTTCCAGATTGCGCAAGACTCTCTTTCGGCCGTGGCATTTCTTGCGCACGGTTGGTCGCCTACTGTGACGGTCAAGCAAGAGCCTCCAGGAGTGAACGTGGCAGCCATGGACAGCGTAGCGATCGTCGGTGCGGATCCTGTTGAGTTGGTGATCGCCTCGGCTCTTGCGCGAGCCGAGGTTTTGGTCGCCATTTTCGAACGCGGACGTGAGATCGTCTCCTCGCTGCGCGCGATCACGTACCGTTGGTCGGCGCGGCTTGGTTTGCTCGAGGATGCGCTGGCATTGGAATTTACCAAGCAAGGTTACACGTATCTTGCGCAGCGATCAGGCATTTTGTCGTTGACGCTTTCGTCGGTCTCCAAGTCTCGGAGCAGGCCCAAGCTGCTGTAGTTCACCAATGCCCTTGGTGCGGCGGGCTCCGTCAGCGTTGATTAGGACGAAAGCAACAGGCTCGCGCCCTATCTCGGTTGCAGAAGAACAAAGCAGCGACCCGGCTCTCTTCGTGATTCAGGGCACGGCGCGTCACACATTATGCGGTGGAGGGAGAGATGAGAGATAGGCTTTCTGGGAAGTCAGCCATCGTGACCGGTGCGGGATCTGGTATCGGCCGCGCCACGGCTGTTCGCTTCGCACAGGAGGGCGCGTCGGTGATCGCGGCCGGCCTGTCCGAAGGCCTCGAAGAAACCGCCGAGCTTTGTAAAGCGGCGGGAGCAACTGCAATTGCTGTGGTAGTCGACGTCAGCCGAGCTGGCTCAGGTGAAGTGATCCTTGAGGCCGCGGCCAGGATCTCGAACTGCCCCAATGTGCTGGTGAACAATGTGGGTATCGCCGGCACGACTGGTGTCTACGATACGACCGACGATGAATTCGATCGCATCGTCGATACCAATCTCAAGAGCGTCTTGCGCATTTCGCGGCCCTTCCTGCAATTGTGCCGCTCGAAAAAGATGACCGCGTCGATAGTCAACATATCGTCGGTGCAGGGCATGCTGGGATTTCCCAACAACACCTCCTATGCCGCAACCAAGGCAGGCGTCATCGGATTGAGCAGACAGATGGCACACGATTGCGCCGCCTTCGACGTCCGCGTGAACGTGGTTGCGCCCGGCATCATCGAAACGCCGCGCACCGAAGCACGTCTGCGCGACAGTGCTGAATTCAGAAAGTACTCCGTTCAATCGACGCCTCTCCGCCGCGCGGGGCTCGCAGACGAGGTTGCCGCAGCGTGCCTCTTTCTTGCCAGCGACGAAGCCAGCTTCATCACGGGCCAGGTCCTTGCCGTCGATGGGGGAGCATCGACGACGGTCTTCCGCGTCTAGTGCGGTGACGAGGCGATCTATTGGAATCTGCTGAGATCAGCATTGCCAGCGCCGATCATGCTTACAAGGGACTTCAAACTCGAAGCCCCGAGTGAAACCGGATGATTGCGAAGGGGAGGGAGAATGTTGCGATGGGTAGAGGGACCGCCACCGTTTGGCGCGTGGGGGCCGGACAGTTGTCGATCGCATGAAGGCGATCCATTATGACCCGGTTGAATTCGGTCGATGGACAGCCCCTGCTTGCGGTTCGCGACGTCAGCGTCGTGTTCGGCGGCATCGTCGCGCTCAACGGCGTGTCCTTCGACATGCACAAGGG
>NZ_LSEF01000025.1:269293-288100 GCF_001641695.1 Bradyrhizobium neotropicale | reverse complement strand
CGGTTTGTGCTGGGATGGAAGATGCTCGGGCTGGAGCGAAGCCTCGGCTCTCGCATCGTGACCTATGCCGACGATCTCGTAATCCTGTGCAGGCGGGGCAAAGCTGAAGAGGCCTTGCGACAACTGCGCATGATCATGGGAAGGCTGAAGCTGACGGTCAACGAGGAGAAGACACGAATCTGCAAGGTGCCGGAAGGAGAGTTCGACTTCCTGGGCTACTCGTTCGGGCGGATGTATTCTGCGAGAACCGGCCAGGCGCGCCTGGGGTACCGGCCATCGAAGAAAAGCATCAAGCGCATGGTGGAAACCATTCATGCGCTGACGGCTCGAACTGGGGTAGGGCAAGACACCACAGAGTTGGTGGCGAAGTTGAACCGCACGCTGCGCGGATGGGCGAACTACTTCAATGTAGGCACCGTCATCAAAGCGTATCGCGCGATCGACAACTACACCGCTGTGCGGTTGCGCCGGTGGTTGCGCTCCAAGCACAAGGTCAGGCGACGCAAGGGCGGGACTTATCCACTCTCGCACCTCTACGGGCACTTCGGGCTCGTACGCCTAACTGCGCGCGGACACGACGTGCCGTGGGTGAAGGCGTGAGGTCTTGTCCGAGAGCCGGATGCGGGAGATCTGCCTGTCCGGTTCGATGAGCGAGGTGTGGAAACGGAGTCACGGTCGAACCACTAAGGCACCGCCAGACGAAAGGGGCGGGAACAGATATGTTCGATCCTAAAGCAACCGCGTCACATCTCGACTCTACCAAAAGCAGTCGATGCCGACTATGCCGGGCGATTTCTGTTTTAGCCTCGGAAGCTGACGTTATCAGTCCACGCCCGTCGCCTTCTCAAGATCGTCGAGGAGTGGAAGGGGCCAACCACATGCACTTCCTGTCGCCGCGGACCTCGCGGGATTTGGCGGAGCGGATCGCGCGCGCAATGCGGGCAGAGCAGACAGACATCCGAACGGAAGCGCTGGCGGGGTACGCGCGGATGGGGAAGGAAAAGGGCCTTTTCGCATGAGGGAGGCGCAGTCGTTACTTCACCCTCACTGCGGCCAATCCTTGTAGACCGTGATGCCGATCATGATCAGCGAGCCGATTGCGACCGCCACGGGGCAGATAAACGGCAGCTCTTCCAGCACGCCAATAACGACCGCCCGGACGCGGAGAGTTCTCTTGATATGCGCAAAGCGCCAGCCTGCCGCACCCATCGGACATCTCCAGTTGGCCCCCAGCAGCAGCGATCTCACTCTCCAGCGCGAAGCCATGTTCGGCTATTGCCCATTCGGATGTATCCCCAGATCAAGATGAAGGAACCCTTGCAATTCTCGCGTCCGCTGTGCTGAAGGGCGACGTTGAGACGACCTCAATCACCCCAGGCAATTTGTCCGCACAGACATCGAAACAGACGGAGCGTCCTGCCGTTACGGGAATCGAGTATCTCGACAAAAAGGTGGAGCTTGGCGGCACATCTCGCACAAAACACCTGCTCGCCCCTTTGGGCCTCGTTACCCGCGCGCTCATTTGAATCAGCGTGATCCACGGTTTGGTCCCCGGCTGCGTGCGCCCCCGGCCGCCAAGGTGGATCGGGATATGACCTACGATCTGATTCTGCGCATTACACTTTGTTACTTTTACGAATTGCGACTACGTCGACGAACCGAGCTCTGAATGCTGTCTGGACGAAAATGTGGCCGTACGATGGAGAGTATGGGGCGCCACGGAACACGGAACTCGGGGCATTCAGGTCGACACCGGTGAAGAGTCCCGGCTGCGTTCGGCGCGCGCAAAGGATACAGTGTTTTGATTTCGGTTGCTGCCTTTCCGCGTATCAGGAGGAAACGATGCGGTTGCCCGTTGCGCTCTCTATCGTGCTGATTCCGGTCACGTCGGTTATCGCGCGTGAGCAGGATCAGACCGTGTCCGTTGGACCATGGACGATAGCAACCTTTTTCAAAGCGGAGAAGTTTGACAGGTGCACGATGAACCGGTCCGCCAATGATCTCGACATAACGTTTGCAAGATCGGATGACGGCTTGCTCCTGTCTCTTGATTCATCGAAATGGAAGCTCGAGAGAGGCAAGACGTACGATGTCACCCTCGCGGCGGGTGCGCGATCGGTTCAGGCAAAGGCGTTGGCGGATGCGAGGAGCGTAACGATCGCTCTATCGGACCGCCCACTCGGCGAGAGAATGCGCACGGCCAATGTTCTCGAAGTGAGAGGAGAAGGAGCGACGTTGAAGGTACCACTCGACGGAAGTACGGCGGCCCTTGAACGCCTCGATTCATGTTTCGAGAAAAACAGCCACGCCGGAGTTGAGAGTAACCCGTTCGTCGCCCGCAGCCGGAAGCCTTAGCACTTAAGCAGTCGATGCCGGCAAAGCCGCGCGACTTTCATTTTGCTCTCGAAAGCTGACGTTTATGAGTGCACGTCCTACTCGGCGGGCAGGATCAGGCCACTCAACGCGTCCATCGATGCCCCCTGAAGCGCGGCCAGTTCGCGCACGGCATTTCGGCACTCGGCAGGAGACATCGCGGAAGCCATCAGCTCGATCTCGCTGCAGCGCTCGAACAGGCGGACGAGCCCGAGCGCGCTGGCGGCGCTGCCGAGCTGGTGCGCGGACCGCGCGAGCTGCGCACGGTCACCCGCTGCCGCCGCCTTGACGATGTCCTCGATCAGCGTCGCGCCGGTCTCTTCCAGCAACCGGTGCAGCCTGGCGATCTGCGAGGCACCCAGCAGCTCCGTCTGATCGTCGAGAAAGCGCCGGTCGATCAAGGCGCCCGCGACCAGTTGTGCTGCGGCCGGTTCTCGCGGAGGATCGTCTTCGATCGCCTCGCGCAGGGCGTTGATCAGGATCGGCTTGCCGACGACCTTGGCGATACCCGCGCTTGCGAGCCGCTCTCGGGCAGTCCCCGAGACATCGGCGGTGACGGCGATGATCCGCGGGGTCCGTTGCAATTGGAGCCGCCGGATTTGCGCGGCCGCCTCCACGCCGTTCATGTCAGGCATGTGCAGGTCCATCAGGATGACGTCGAACGGCTGGGTGCGGGCGAGCTCGATGGCCGAGGCGCCATTCCTTGCGATCGTGGGATGATGGCCGAGCCGGTTCAGCATGGCTTCGCCGACCTCACAATTGACGGGATCGTCATCGACCAGCAGCACGCGGAGCTGGCGCGAAGGGGCACGCTCGGCTCGCTCTGAGATGTCGTTCCCGGCATGTCCGAGCGGCACGGTGAGCGTGAACACGCTGCCGTTGCCCGGCGAGCTCTCCACTGTCAGCTCGCCGCGCATCAGGCGCGTGAGGCGGCGCGCGATCGCGAGGCCCAGTCCGGTGCCGCCGAACCGTCGCGCGATGCTGTCGTCGGCCTGGACGAAATCCTCGAAGATGCGCTCGTGCATGTCGGGTGCAATCCCGATGCCGGTGTCCTGAACGATGAAGCGAAGCCGCGTCTGGTCCTGTTCGGGCATGGCGGCCGCCTTCAGGGAGATCCCGCCGTGTGGGGTGAACTTGATGGCGTTGCCGATCAGATTGAGCAGCACGCGATTGAGCCGGACCGGATCGCCGTGGACTGACACGTTGACCGTCGGATCGCAGGAGAGATCGAAGGTCAGCCCCTTGGCCAGCGCCTGGGGGCGCATCAGGTCGGCGGCGGCTTCGATCAATTGGTCGAGGCGGAAGTCGCGGGGCTCCAGCGTCTCGGCGCTGGCCTCCAGGCGCGCATATTCCAGGATGGCATCGACCAGCGCGATGAGCGTCTCGCCTGAGGCGGCGGCGGTCGCGAGGTAGCGGCGCTGGGCCTCGTTGAGCCTGCCGTCGTCGAGCAGTTGCAGCACGCCCATGACGCCGTTGAGAGGCGTGCGCAACTCGTGGCTGACGACGGCGAGAAAGCGCGACTTGGTTTCGTTGGCCGCAACGGCGGCGCTGCGGGCGCGCTCGGCGGCGTCGTGCTCGGCAAGCGCATGGTCGCGGGCCTTTTCCAGTTCGGCGGTTCGCTCTGCGACCTTGCGCTCCAGCGTCGCGTAGGATTCGCGAAGGTGCGCGGCCATGTTGTTGAACTGGTCGCCGAGCGCCTCGAGTTCATCGCCGGTCTTGATTGCGAGCCGCTGGCCGAGATCGCCGCTTCCGATCCGCTTTGCGCCCTGCGTCAGCATCTGGATCGGAACGGTCATGCGCCGGCTGAGCAGGAACGAGACCAGCACCGCGCAGGCCAGCAGGACGGCCAGCAGAAACGTCGAGCGCCCGATCGACGCATAGATCGGCGCATAGGCTTCGCTGAGCGGAAGCTCGACGAACACCAGCCAGCCGAGCGAAGGTACCGTTGCATAAGTCGACAGCACGCGCTGACCGGCCAGGTCCTCCTTCATCACGCCGCCTGCCTGCGGCGGCGCGCCGTCGAGCGCGGCCCGCACGTCGGGATTGCCGGAGAGATCGGTGTGGCGCAGGGCCGGCCACAGATCGGGATGCGCGATCAGTTGTCCCTTGCGATCGACTACGTAGGCCTTGCCGGTGCTGCCGACCTTGATCTTGGCAACGAGGTCCCAGATGAAGCGCAAATTGACTTCGGCGATCGTGACGTCGGGATCGCGTCCGGCGCCGCGGATGGCGAGCGTCATGAAGGGTTCGGTGTCGCCGAAGAAATAGACCGGCCCGTAATAGATCCCGTTCGCCTTGGCAGCCTGGAACGCCGGCAAGGCGGAGAGATCGACATTGCTGCCGACCCTGTCGGCCACCCGGCGCGACACGCGGACCTGCTCGCTGCCGGCGGAATTGAGCTGCGCGATTTCCGCGATCGCGGGCGACAGGCGCAGAAGACGGATGGCGTTCAGTCGCTCGTCTTCATGCGTCGACAGATCGGGGGGCAGGCGCGACAGCCATTTGAGCTGGTTCTCGATCTGGCCGATGAACTCGCCGATCTGGATGGCGGCCGAGGCGGCCTGTTCGCTCTGGATCGCCGCGAGAAGCTGCTTCTGTTCGCGATAGGAGAAGCCGACGTCGAAAGTGGTGTTGACGGCGAGCGCGGTGAAGGCGAGCGCCACGATCGAGTAGAGATATTTGCGGAACAGCCGGCCGGGGCGCGTGCGCGAATGACCCTGGTCGGCCGGCTCGTTCACTCGCGGATCTCGTCCGCACGCGCGAGCAGCGTGGCCGGAAGCTTCAGGCCGAGCGCATCGGCGGCCTTGCCGTTGATGAGGAGCTCGTATTTCCGCGGCGATTGCACCGGCAGGTCACCGGCCTTGGTGCCGCGCAGGATGAGGTCGACGTAGTCGGCCAAGCGGATTTCCAGCGCGGCGCCGTAGCTCATCAGCCCGCCCGCGTCGATGAAATAGTGGAAGGGATAGATCATCGGCACGCGGTGCTTTGCCGCTGCTGCGACGACCGCTTGACGGTTGACCACGAGGAACGAGTCGACCAGCGCAATCATTCCGGCGGGAGGAGAGCCCGAAAAGCCGGCGATGGCCTCGTCGATCACCGATGCTTTCTGCACCGGGGCCGGTATCAAGGTGACGCCCGCGGTCTTGGCTTCCTGCTCGATCGCATCGAGGAAGAAGCGTCCGCCGCGCGGCGTCGTGACCGGATTGAAGATGACGCCGACGCGCTCGATCGCGGGAACGGCTTCCTTCAGGAGCTGCAGCCATTTGCTGCCCATCTCCGCGGTGCTGTTGGTGAAGCCGGTGACGTTGCCGCCCGGATGCGCCAGGCTCTCGACGAAGCCGTTGCCGACGGGATCGTTCGCCGTCGCAAACACGATCGGGATCGTCTTGGTGGCCGCCATGACGGCGGCGGTTTCGATCGTCGAGGCCGTCACGATCACGTCGGGGTTGAGGTCGACAGCCTCCTGAACCGTGGCCTTGAGCTTCTCTGGCCCTCCGAGGGTCGAGTGGATCTCGACGCGGACGTTGACCCCGTCGACCCAGCCGCGCTGGTTCAGCCCCTGGACGAGCGCGCCCAGCCGCGACGCCGCGGTTTCGTTGGTCGTCTTGGCCGCCAAGGGATCGCTGAGCGGAAGCCCGGACAGCAAGCAGACAATCCGAACCCGATCCGGCGATGCCCCTAGCGCGAGCCATCCCGCGGCACTTGCACCCGCAAGACGCATGAAGCCGCGGCGGTCGACCGCCGTGGGGGCGGAGTTGCGCGCAGACTGCTTAGTCATGAAATGGATTGCACGATGGCCCTGTCCCAAGGTGCTTGGATAGCGCGAAAGCTGGGTAATCACAATTGATGAAAAGGGCGCCTGTGAATGCTCGTTCGCAGCCTGTGTTAGCGCCGCAACGTGAATTCCTCCGCGCCCCGCCGATGTTCCCATTTCGCCTGCTCGAGCTCGGGCTGGTCGCACGCGGCCTCGGGATAGCCGACGCAGAGATAGGCGATGAATTTCCAGGAGCTTGGCACGTCGAGAATGGTGTGGATGCGATCCGGATTGAGGATCGATACCCAGCCGAGCCCGATGCCCTCGGCGCGCGCGGCGAGCCACATCGCGGTGATCGCCGCGACCACGGAATATTCGGTCGTCTCGGGCATCGTCGCGCGGCCGAGGCCGTGGCCGATATCGCTTGCCTTGTCCGCGAACACGGCGAGATGGCCGGGCGCCTGTTCGAGTCCGGAGAGTTTCAGCGCCGCGTAGCGGCCAGCGCGCTCGCCGGCATAGGACTTCAGCGCATCATCGTTGCACGCCTTGAAATCGTCGATCACGGCGCGGCGTCTCGCGCCGTCCGCGACGATGACGAAGCGCCAGGGTTGGCTGAGGCCGACCGAGGGCGAGAGGCACGCCGTCTCGATCAGCCGCTCGATGGCGCCGTCCGGCAGCGGATCGGTCCGGAAACGGCGCACGTCGCGGCGCCACACGAACAGCTCGTGCAATTGCCGGCGGAAGAGGTCGTCGAACTCGACCATTGGGTCATCGTACCATGTGCAGGGCCGAGGCGGCCAGCAGCAGGATCGCGATCTCGCCGATCTGCTCGAACGCGCCGAGGATATCACCGGTCTGCCCACCGATCTGGCGCGTGGCGAGCCGCGCCAGGATCAGCCCCGCCAGCGACAGCAGGATCAGGCCGATCAGCGCCTTCCCGGGACCGAGCGCGATGACGAGACCGAAGGTGCCGAGACCAAAGGCAACGGCCACGCTCGGGCCCGCTGGCTGGCCCGCACCCGCCGACAGTCCGTCCGGCCGTGCCGACGGCACCAAGGACATGAAGGCCGGCAGGCCGGCGCGCGAGGCGACATGCGCGGACGACAGCGCGAGCGCCACCAGCCCCGGATCGGTGATGGCTGCGAGCGCGCTCCAGCGCAGGCCGAACGACAGGATCAGCGCGCAAACGCCATAGGTCCCGATCCGGCTGTCGCGCATGATCTCGAGCTTGCGCTCGCGCGTCCGTCCGCCGCCGAGCCCGTCGGCAGTATCGGCAAGCCCGTCCTCGTGCAGCGCGCCTGTAATGAGGACAGTCGAAGCGAGCGCCAGCAGGGCGGCCGCGACAGGCGGCAATCCGGCCCGGCTCGCGATCGCATAGGCGGCCGAGCCTGCAAGGGCGACCAGCAGGCCGGCGACGGGCAGCGCCCAGCTCGCGCGCGTCATCGCGCCATCGCCGGCGGGCTTGGATGGTCCCACCGGCAGGATCGTGACGAACGACGCCGCGATCCGCAGATCCGTGACGACGTCGTGCAGGAGCTCGGTGCGCAGCATCATTTCAGCTTCATCGGTAGTCCGGCGACGACGAATTCGACCTCGTCGGCGACCGCAGCAATGGTCTGGTTCATGATCCCGGCGGCGTCGCGGAAGGCGCGCGCCAGCGCGTTGTCTGGCACGATCCCGAGGCCGACCTCGTTGGTGACGATGACGACCGGACTCTTGAGGCGGGGCAGGGCATCGGCGAGCTCTGCCACCTCGCGCGACCAGTCTCGCTCCGCATGGAGCAGGTTGGAGAGCCACAGCGTCAGGCAATCGACGAGCCGTGCGCCGCTGCCGTCGGTCTCGCTCAGCGCCCGCACGAGATCGAGCGGCTCCTCGCGCTCGCGCCAGTCGGTTCCGCGCCGCGCGCGATGGAGGGCGATGCGCTCCGCCATTTCGGCATCGAGCGCCTCTGCCGTCGCGATGTACACGGGCTGCCCCGGAAAGCTGTGCGTGCGCGCCTCCGCACGGCGGCTCTTGCCCGATCGTGCTCCGCCCGTGATCAAAATGACGGCCATCGAAGTCTCCTGTCGGCCAGCACTAATCACCAATCGCGGGCAAAGACAAAGCCGAAATCAGGCGGGCAGGGGCTTGCGCTCGGCCGGGGTCTTGCGCATCAGGGGGCGGGTCGAGACAGGAGAGGTGTGTGGGTTTTGCGGGCGCGATGGTGGTGGCGATGGCGGTCGATGCGCTGGTGGGCTGGCCGTCGCCGCTGTTCGCCCGGATCGGCCATCCCGTGACCTGGCTGGGGCGGTTGATCACCGCCATCGATACTGCCTGGAATCGGCCGTCCGATCCGCCGTCGCTTCGCCGCGTCGCAGGCATTGCCGGCGCACTCACCGTAATCGCGCTGTCCGCCGCGCTCGGCTGGGTGCTTCAGTCCATGCTCTCCTCGGGCTGGATTGCGGTCGTGCTGGCGGGCCTGCTCGCCTGGCCGCTGGTCGCGTTGCGTTCGTTGGGCGACCACGTGGCGGCTGTCGCGGGACCTTTGCAGGCTGGCGACATCGCCGGTGCGCGCGCAGCCGTCTCGCGCATCGTCGGTCGCGATCCGGCAGCGCTCGATGAGGCCGGTATCGCGCGCGCGGCGATCGAGAGCTTGGCGGAGAACGCCTCCGACGGCATCGTGGCGCCCGTATTCTGGGGCGCACTGTTCGGCTTGCCCGGCATCCTCGGCTACAAGGCGATCAACACGCTGGATTCGATGATCGGCCATCGCACCGAGCGGCACGAGGCCTTCGGCTGGGCTGCGGCACGCATCGACGATGTCGCCAACTTCATTCCGGCGCGCCTCACCGGCTTTTTGTTCGTGTTGCTGGCGCCGCGGCCGTCGGAGGCGCTGTCATGCATGACGCGGGATGCGCGCCGTCATCGCTCGCCCAACGCCGGCTGGCCGGAGGCCGCCATGGCCGGTGCGCTCGGCGTGCGGCTCAGCGGTCCGCGCGTCTATCACGGCAGCATCACCAACGAGCCCTGGCTGAACGCGGGCGCGCGCGATCCGATTCCAGCAGACCTCATGCAGGGACTGACGATCTATCGCCGAGCCATGCTGCTCCTCGCCGGTGTCCTTGCGATCCTCGCCTTCGCATGAAAGAAGGGGACATGCGTGAGCATGGTGGAAATATCGATCAGGCCCGGCAGCGTTTCGGCGGCCGTGCGGAGGACTGGATCGATCTCTCGACGGGGATCAATCGGCTGCCTTATCCGGCAGTCGAGGTGAGCCTGCCGCAGTGGAGCGCGTTGCCGTCGCGATCCGAGATTGAAGCCCTGCATCAGGCGGCACAGCATGCCTATGGCACGACAGCGCCCATTGTCGCGCTTGGCGGCGCGCAGGCCGTCATTCAACTGCTGCCGCAACTTGCGCCGCTTGGCCGCGCCCGCATCCTGGCGCCCACTTACAACGAATATGCTCCAGTCCTTTTGGCCGCCGGCTGGGAGGTCGAAGAGGTCGGCGAGCTGGATGCACTCGCAGCCGCGGATCTCGCCATCGTCGTCAATCCCAACAATCCCGATGGCCGGTGCCACGAACCCCGCGAGCTGGTGGCGCTGCTGCCACGCGTCGGCCGCCTCGTGATCGACGAGAGCTTTGCCGACGCGCTTCCGCACCTGTCGCTCGCGGGCGAAGCCGATCGGCCGGGGCTTTTGATCCTGCGTTCGTTCGGAAAGTTCTACGGGCTTGCCGGCCTGCGGCTCGGCTTCGCGGTTGGCAATGCCACTGACATTGCAGCACTCGCGGCGATGTCCGGCCCGTGGCCGGTCTCGGGCGCCGCGATTGCCATCGGGCGGCGTGCCTTGCTCGATGACGCCTGGGCCAAGGCGACCTCAGTGCGGCTTGCGCGCGACAGCGTTCGGCTCGACGCCATGGTGCAGCCGCAGGGCTGGCGGCTCGTCGGCGGCACGCCGCTGTTTCGTCTCTACGAGACCGGCGACGCGTTGGCCGCGCAGGACAAGCTTGCGCGCGGTCAGATCTGGTCACGCGTCTTCGCGCAGAAGCCGACATGGTTGCGCCTGGGGCTCCCCGGCAGCGAGACGGAATGGACGCGGCTCGCGGAGGTCCTTTCGCGCTGAGCGCTCAGCGCGCCAGCGCGAGCAGCCCTTTGACATCGAGATGTGTCTCGATGTGATCGGCGAGCGCATCGAGCGCGCTCTCGACCCTGGCATGGTAGGGCTCGTCGCCTGCGGGAATGTCGAGCTTTGCGAGAAACGCCTTGCGAAAATCGTCCGAGGTGAAGAGGCCGTGCAGGTAGCTGCCTTGGACGCGTCCATCGCTTGAGGTAGCGCCTTCCGGCGCGCCGTCGAGCATAGCGAAGGCGCGCGCGCGATCGGGCCCTTCGGTGCGGCCGATGTGAATCTCATAGGCCTCGATCGGCTCACTCGTCGCCGCATGCACGGCCGACACGCGCGTCAGCGTCTTCTGCGGGCTCATCTCCGTCGTCACGTCGAGAAGCCCGAGGCCCGGCGTCTCGCCCGCAGGCCCTTCGATTCCGTCGGGATCGGCGACGCTGCGCCCGAGCATCTGATAGCCGCCGCAGAGGCCGAGCACATGGCCGCCCCTGCGGTGATGCGCAAGGAGATCGATGTCCCAGCCCTGCGCGCGCAGGAAGGCGAGGTCGCCGCGGGTGGATTTGGAGCCGGGAATGATGACGAGGCGCACGTCGCCCGGGATCGCTTCACCCGGACGCACCATCACGAGATCGACGCTAGCCTCGAGCTTCAGTGGATCGAGGTCGTCGAAATTGGCGATCCGCGACAGCGCGAGACATGCGATCTTGCACTGACCGGGCTTTCGCGCGTCCCGCAATCCGAGCGCATCCTCGGCCGGAAGCTCGCCGGCGCGCGCGAACCAGGGCAGCACGCCGAAACCGCGCCAGGACGTCCTGGCTTCGATCAGCCGGTAGCCATCGTCGAACAGCGTGGGATCGCCACGGAACTTGTTGATGATAAAACCCCGGATCATCGCGGCGTCATCCGGATCGATCACCGTCTTGATGCCGACGAGCTGTGCGATGACGCCGCCGCGATCGATGTCGCCGACCAGCACGACCGGCACGTCGGCCTTGCGCGCAAAGCCCATATTGGCAATATCGGCCTTGCGCAGATTGACTTCCGCCGGGCTGCCGGCGCCTTCGACCAGCACGAGATCAGCGCGCGCCTTCAGCCGCTCAAAACTCTCCAGCACCGCGCCCATCAAGGAGGGCTTCATCGCGGCGTAGTCCCGCGCGCGCGCGGTCGCGATGCGCTTTCCCTGCACGATCACCTGCGCGCCGACATCGGTCTCGGGCTTCAGCAGCACCGGGTTCATGTCGGTGTGCGGCTCGACACCGGCGGCGAGCGCCTGGAGCGCCTGGGCGCGGCCGATCTCGCCGCCGTCGACGGTGACGGCGGCATTGTTCGACATGTTCTGCGGCTTGAAGGGAAGCACGCGCAGGCCGCGCCGCTTAGCTGCACGCGCAAGGCCCGCGACGATGAGCGACTTGCCCACGTCCGAGCCGGCCCCCTGGATCATCAATGCGCGCGTCATTGCGAAAATTGTCTCAGAACTCGACGCCGGCTTGCGCCTTGATGCCGGAGCGGAACGGATGCTTGACCAGCGTCATCTCGGTGACGAGATCGGCGATCTCGATCAACTCGTCCTTGGCGTTGCGGCCGGTGAGGACGACATGCGTCATCGGTGGCTTCGAGGTCTTCAGGAAGTCGACGACCTCGGCGATATCGAGATAGTCGTAGCGCAGCGCGATGTTGATCTCGTCGAGCACAACCATGCGCAGCCGCTCATCGGCGATCAGCTCTTTCGCCTTCTCCCAACCCGCGCGCGCCGCGGCGATGTCGCGGGCGCGATCCTGTGTCTCCCAGGTAAAACCTTCGCCCATCGCATGGAACTGGCAGAGATCGCCGAAATGGCCGGTCAAAAGCCGCCGCTCGCCGGTGTCCCAGGCGCCCTTGATGAACTGCACGACCGCGCAGGGGAAGCCGTGGGCGACGCAGCGGACGATCATGCCGAAGGCCGAGGAGGACTTGCCCTTGCCGGCGCCGGTATGGACGATGATGAGGCCCTTCTCGCCGCTCTTGGTCGCCATGATCTTGTCGCGGGCGACCTTGATTTTCGCCATTTTCGCAGCGTGCCGGGCATCGGTGTCCTCGGTGCTTTGGGTATCCGGTTCAGGCGTCATCGGATGGGGTCCTTCGGCTTGACAAGTGGCGGCCATGGGCAAATGGTGGGCCCGCGTTGGTTCCTGTCCTACGACAGGCGAAGAGGGAATGCGATAGGGCGCGAATCGGCAAGATTTGAGCCCAAAATGCAGCCGCCCCCGCGACCGTGACCGGAGAGATGCCCGAAGCCACTGATCCCCTGCGGGATCCGGGAAGGCGGGGGACGAAGGGACAAACCCTGCTCCGCAAGCCGGGAGACCTGCCAGCGTGGAGTTTGAGACCGGCGGACGGGGTGTTCCGCGACGGGGAAACGGGCCGCCAGAACGGCTCGTGCGCCTCATCGCCTCCGGCCGTCTTTCATGGAAGGGGCGATGACCGTCACGCTTCACGTTTGCATCACCTGCCGTGCCGGCCAGACACTCGCAGAGGGCGAGGTCACGCCCGGCAAGCGGCTGCACGGTGCGATCCTCGACGCCGGGGTGCCCGAGGGCGTCACCGTGGTTCCCGTCGAATGTCTGTCGGCCTGCAGCCAGGGTTGCTCGGTGGCGCTGAGCGCGCCCGGCCGCTGGTCTTATGTCTATGGCCGTCTGTCTGATGTTCATGCGCGCGATGTGATCGCGGGTGCCACGGCCTATGCGGCGGCGCCCGACGGCATCGTGCCCTGGCGCAGCCGTCCCGAGATCTTCCGCAAGCAGTCGCTTGCCCGCATTCCCCCCATTGCTGTTGTGCCGGAGGCCGCCGAATGAACTCGCTCGCAAAAGTCCCGGTCACGGTCGTCACCGGCTTCCTCGGATCGGGCAAGACCACGCTGATCCAGCATCTCCTCAGCAATGCCAACGGCAAGAAGCTCGCGGTGCTCGTCAACGAGTTCGGCAGCGAGGGCGTCGACGGCGAGATCCTGAAGTCCTGCGCCGACGCGAACTGTCCGGAAGAGAACATCGTCGAGCTCGCCAATGGCTGCATCTGCTGCACTGTCGCCGACGATTTCATTCCGACCATGGAGCAGCTGCTGGCGCGGCCTGTGAAGCCCGATCACATCCTGATCGAGACCTCGGGCCTGGCGCTGCCAAAGCCGCTGCTCAAGGCGTTCGACTGGCCCGAGATTCGCTCGCGCATCACGGTCGACGGCGTGATCGCGCTCGCCGATGCCGAGGCTGTCGCCGCCGGCCGTTTCGCGCCGGACCCGGATGCGGTGGACGCGCAGCGCGCGGCGGATGAGAATCTCGATCACGAGACGCCGCTGTCGGAAGTTTTCGAGGACCAGATCGCCTGCGCCGACATCGTGCTGCTGACCAAGGCCGATCTTGCGGGCGCGGCAGGACTCGAAGCGGCCAAGGCGGCGATCGCGGCCGAGATGCCGCGCCGCGTGCCGATGCTGCCGGTCACCGACGGCGCGATCGACGCCCGCGTGATCCTTGGTCTTGGCGCCGCCGCGGAGAACGATCTTGCGGCGCGTCCCTCGCATCACGATGGCGAGGAAGAGCACGAGCATGATGACTTTGCTTCCGTCGTGATCGATCTTCCAGAGGTCACGGACGTCGAGACGCTGGTCGCATCGATCCGGAAGCTTGCGCGCGAGCAGAACGTGCTGCGCGCCAAGGGCTATATCGCGGTCGCGGGCAAGCCGATGCGCCTGTTGCTGCAGGCGGTCGGCGAGCGCGTGCGGCACCAGTTCGACAAGGCCTGGGGTTCGGGCGCACGGCAGTCGAAGCTCGTCGTGATCGGCGAGCACGGCGATATCGACGAGGCCGCAATCAAGGCGGGACTTGGTATCTGATGCATGTCGTCTTCCGCGAGAGCCGCGGTCTGGAGGAGACCGCGACGCCAAGGGACATCGGCCAGGACCCGGCCGATCTCGTGGTGCTCTCGTTCTCGGACTCCGATCTTGCTGCGTTCGCGGCCGGTTGGCGGCGCGGCCGCGACAGCCTGCCGTCGCTGCGGCTTGCGAACCTCGCGGAGCTCCGTCACCCGCTCTCGGTCGATACCTATATCGAGCGCACGCTGACGCAGGCGCGCGGCATCTTGGTGCGCCTGATCGGCGGGGAGTCCTACTGGTCCTACGGACTCGCGGCCCTGCAGCAATTGGCGAAGGACCGCGGCATCGTGCTGGCGGTGCTGCCGGCTGATGGCCGCGACGACACGCGGTTGGACGCGTATTCGACCCTGCCGGTCTCCACGTTGCGGCGGCTCAAGGTGCTCTGCGACACCGGCGGTCCCGTCGCGGCCCAAGCGGCGATCGCGCAGCTTGCGCTGGCCTCGGGCCTCTATGCCGGCCCGGTCGTCGGCGAGATGAACGTTCCCGAGAGGGGCTTTTACGATCCCGCGCGCGGCGTGATTGCGGCACTGCCGAGCGGTGAGGGGAAGCCGCGCGCGCTCGTGACCCTCTATCGCGCCTATCTCACCGCCGCGGACACCGGGCCGGTCGACGCGCTGATCGCAGCACTGCGCGAGCGTGGCTTTGACGCCTACGGCGTGTTCGCCACCTCGCTGAAGTCCGCGGGCATCGCCGATTGGCTGCGCGCGCATCTTGCGCAAGATCCTCCGGCGGCGATCGTCAACGCGACGGCGTTCTCCGCGATCGGCGATGACGGCTCGACGCCGTTCGATGCCGCATCGTGCCCGGTGTTCCAGGTTGCGCTCTCCACCGCGCGGCGCGAGGACTGGGCGGAATCGCTGCGCGGCCTGTCGCCTGGCGATCTCGCGATGCATGTGGTTCTGCCCGAGGTCGATGGCCGCCTGTTCGCGGGCGTGGTGAGCTTCAAGTCGGCCGCTGCGCGCGATCCCGATCTGCAATTCTCGCATCTCGCGCACCGGCCCGATGAGGCGCGCGTGCGCGCGGTGGCGGCCCGCGTTGCGGCTTGGCGGCAGCTCGCGGAGAAACCGGCCGGTGAGAAGGGGCTGGCGATCGTGCTCTCGAACTATCCCGGCCGCCCGCATCAGATCGCGCATGCGGTTGGGCTCGACGCGCTTGCCTCGGTCGAAGCGCTGCTGTCGGACCTCGCCGAGGTCGGCTTTGATGTCATCCCGGTCCAGGCGCTTGGCGAAACGCTGCTGAAGCGGCAATTGACCTGGAGCGTCGCCGACTATCGCAAGGCGCTCTCGTGTCTTTCGAGGGAATTGCAGGACGATCTCGCGCAAGCCTGGGGCGCGCCCGAGGATGATCCGAGCTGCCACGAGGGCGCGTTCCATTTTGCCGGCATCGCCTGCGGCCAGTCGATCATCGCAGTGCAGCCGGAGAGGGGTGAAGCGAGCACACGCGATGCCGACTATCACGATCTCGCCCGAACGCCGCGCCACGCCTATGTCGCGTTCTATCTCTGGCTTCGGCAGGAGGGTATCGACGCCATCGTGCACATGGGCGCGCATGGCACGCTGGAATGGCTGCCCGGAAAATCCGTGGCGCTGTCGTCAGGTTGCTGGCCGGAGGCGCTGATTGGTGACCTGCCGCTCATCTATCCCTTCATCGTCAACGATCCCGGCGAGGCCGCGCAGGCCAAGCGGCGCATCTCTGCCGTCACGATCGGTCACCTGCCGCCGCCGCTCGCGCAGTCCATCGTGCCGGAAGGTCTGCGACGGCTCGAACAGCTCCTCGACGAATATTCGACCGCCGACGGTCTCGATCCCGCGCGCCGCCAGCGCCTGATCGCCGCCATCCGCGACGAGGCGCGCGCCGCAGGGCTGGAGGATGATCTCGGCCTGAATCCTGCGGCCGCGCCGGCGGAAGCGATCCCGCGGATCGATCGCTTCGTCTGCGATCTCAAGGAAAGCCAGTTCGGCGATGGCCTGCACGTGTTCGGCCGCGGCGCCTGCGGTGATTCGGAGCGCGACGCGCTGCGCGCCGCGCTTGCGGGGAGGCGCGTCGCGCCGGGGCCATCGGGCTCGCCCTATCGCGGGCGCCAGGACGTGCTGCCGACCGGGCGCAATCTGTTTGCGGTCGATCCGCGCGCCGTGCCGACGCCGTCGGCGCATGCGCAAGGAATCAAGCTCGCGGAAGAGCTCTTGCGCCGCCACTTGCAGGATCACGGTGACTGGCCGAAAGGGCTCGTCGTCGATCTCTGGGGCTCGGCCACGATGCGCACCGCGGGCGAAGAGTTCGCGATGGCGCTGCATCTCGCCGGTCTTGCGCCGCGCTGGGATCATGCCTCCGGCCGCGTGACCGGCTACGACATCATCGCACCGGCCGAGCTCGGCCGCCCGCGCATCGATGTCACGTTGCGTGTGTCGGGCCTGTTCCGCGACGTCTTCTCGAGCCTTGCGCAATTGTTCGAAGCCGGGACCGAGGCGCTCTCGGCGCGTGAGGACGAGGGCGATGAGAACCCGTATCGCCATCGCACCTCCCGCGTCTTCGCGCCGCGTCCCGGGCAATACGGCGTCGGCCTGTCATCGATCCCGGATGCCTTCACGCCCGAAACGCGCGAAGCAGCCGGCGAAGCCTGGCTGTCGGCATCGTCCTGGGCGTTCTCTTCGGATGGCGCGATGCAGCCCGATCGCGCCGGCATCGAGTCGCGGCTCGCCGCCGCCGACGCCTTCGTCCACGTCCAGGACTTGCCGGAAACCGATCTGCTGCTTGCGGCCGACTACGCCGCGCATGAAGCAGGCGTCGCGGCAGCCGCAGCACATCTCGGCGCGACTGCTCCGTCGCTCTACCATCTCGATGCGACGCGCCCGGAGCAGCCGCATGCGCGCACGTTGACCGAGGAAATCTCGCGTGTCGTCCGCGCGCGCGCTGCCAATCCGACCTGGATCGCCGGCATGATGCGCCACGGTTTTCGCGGCGCGGCCGAGATCACGGCGACGCTGGAGCATATGGCCGCCTTCGCCCATCTTGCCGGCGCGGTGCCGCCGCATCTGTTCGATCTCTATTTCGATGCCACGCTCGGCAATGACGACGTCCGCGCTTTCATGGCGCGCGAGAATCCGGCGGCGCTGGCTGCGATGGAAGCATGCTTCACACGCCTGCATGAGACCTCGCTGTGGCAAACCCGCCGCAATTCGATCGCGGCTGCGCTGCGGGAGGCCTCATGAGCATGATCGCGATCAAGGGCTGGTGCCCCGGCGCACTGCGGCCGATGCAATCGGGCGACGGTCTCGTCGTTCGCGTCCGCCCGTTCGGCGGGCGGCTCGATGCGACGCAAATTGCCGGCCTTGCCGAGCTCGCCGGGCGCTACGGCAACGGGCTGATCGACGTGACCAGCCGCGCCAATCTCCAGATCAGAGGCGTTGACGAACAAGGCCATCGGCCGCTGCTCGATGGTCTCGCGCGCTTGAACCTGCTCGATCCGGATCAGGCGACGGAATCGCGGCGCAACATCCTGGTGACGCCGTTCTGGGACACTCGCGACGAGACGCAGGCGCTCGCCGCCGAGCTCGAGGAGGCGCTCACCGAGAGTGCGCTCGATCTTCCCACCAAATTTGGCTTCGCCATCGATGATGGGATCTCGCGCGTGCTCGCCGGCGATTCCGCTGACGTGCGCATCGAGCGCGACCGCGCCGGCGGGCTCCTGGTGCGGGCCAATGGCGCGAAACTCGGCCGCTCCGTCGCGCGTGGCGAGGCCGTGATGACGGCACTGGCGCTCGCAGAGTGGTTCATCGCTTCCGATGGCGCCAAGGGCGGGCGAGGGCGCATGGCTGCGCATCTCGCGCGTGGTGTGACATTGCCGGAGACCTTGGGCGGCGAGACCGAGCCCGCGCCGATCATGGCCGCAGCGCGTCCCGGCCAATATCCGCAAGGTGCGCTGGTCGGCATCGCCTTCGGGCAATTGCCGCATACGACGCTGCACCAGCTGAGCTCTTGCGGACATGCACTGCGCATGACGCCGTGGCGGATGGTGTTGAGTGAAGGCAAGCGCGAGATGCCGCGCGCGGCAGAACTCATCACCGAGGCCTTTGATCCCGCGCTGCGCGTCATCGCCTGCAGTGGCGCGCCGCGCTGCCGCGAGGCCTATGCCGACACCCGGAAGCTCGCAGCCGCGCTCGCGCCGCGCATCGGGGCGGGCACACGGCTTCATGTCTCCGGCTGCGCCAAGGGCTGCGCCCATTCCGGCGCGGCCGCGGTCACGCTGGTGGCGACCCGCGCCGGCTTCGATCTCGTCCGCGACGGCTCGACGCGCGATGTGCCGGTCCTGCGCGGCTTGAGCGGCGCCGACATCGTCGGTGATCCCTCCATTCTGGTGGGAGGGCACTGATGCCGCATCTCTATGAGACCGATGGCGCGGCGATCTACCGGCAATCCTTTGCCACCATCCGCGCGGAGGCGGATCTGGCGCGCTTCACGCCTGATGAAGAGCAAGTCGTGGTGCGGATGATCCATGCCGCCGGCATGGTCGGCCTGGAGGCGCACATCCGTTTCACACCCGGCATGGCGACCGTCGCGCGCGTCGCCTTGCAGAAGGGAGCTCCGATCCTGTGCGACGCGCGCATGGTGTCCGAGGGCATCACGCGCGCAAGGCTGCCGGCCGTCAATGCCGTGATCTGTACGCTTGGTGATCCCGCCGTTC
>NZ_LSEF01000025.1:5296-269241 GCF_001641695.1 Bradyrhizobium neotropicale | reverse complement strand
GCGCTGGAGTTGTGGCGGCCGCATCTCGGCGGCGCGATCGTCGCGATCGGCAATGCGCCGACCGCGTTGTTTCATTTGCTCAACATGCTGGAGGACCGCGACTGTCCGCGGCCGGCGGCGATCATCGGCTGCCCGGTCGGCTTCGTCGGCGCGGCCGAATCCAAGGCCGCGCTGATGGCCGATCCGCCGGCACCTGCGCTGACGGTCGAGGGCCGCCTCGGCGGCTCCGCGATCACCGTTGCTGCCGTGAACGCGCTCGCGAGCCGGAGCGAATAGCGATGGGACGCATCATCTGCTGCGGTCTCGGTCCCGGCGATCCCGATCTGATGAGCGTGCGCGCCGACCGAACGGTACGAGCGGCAAGGCATGTCGCCTATTTCCGCAAGAAGGGCCGCCCCGGCCAGGCCCGCCGCATCGTCGAGGGCATGCTCACAGGCGACGTCACCGAATATCCGATGGAATATCCGGTCACCACCGAGATCGCCTTCGACAGTGCAGAGTACGTCCAGCTGCTCGCCGGCTTCTACGACGAGTGGGCGGAGCGTCTGGCGCGGCTGGCGCGCGCGGTCGACGTCGTCGTGCTCTGCGAAGGCGATCCATATTTTTATGGGTCTTTCATGCATCTGCACACGCGCCTGCAAGGCCGCGTCGAGATCGAGGTGATCGCGGGCATCCCAGGCATGGTGGGCTGCTGGAACGCCGTCGGTCAGCCGATCGCGCTTGGCGATGACGTCACGACGGTGCTGATGGGTACGCTCGCCGAGGAGGAACTCGAACGGCGCATGCGCGACTCCGATGCGCTCGTCATCATGAAGACCGGTCGCAATCTCCAGAAGGTGTGTCGCGCGCTCGCTGCCGCCGGCCGACTCGATGACGCCTGGCTGGTCGAGCGCGGCACCATGCCGGGCGAGCGCGTCGCACGGCTTGCCGACGTCGATGCGGCCGAGTGTCCCTATTTCGCGATCGTGCTCGTGCACGGCAGGGGCCGGCACCTGGACGGCGCCGAATGAGGGGCTCGCTGACCATCGCGGGACTCGGGCCCGGCAGCGACGCGTTGGTCACGCCGGAGGTCTCTGCCGCGCTCGCGGCGGCGACTGACATTTTGGGCTATGCGCCCTATGTCGCGCGCGTGCCGCCACGGGCCGGGCTCACCTTGCATCCGTCGGACAATCGCGAGGAGCTGCAACGCGCGAGCGAAGCCTTGCGTCGCGCCGCCGAAGGCGGGCAGGTCGTCGTCGTCTCCTCCGGCGATCCCGGCGTCTTCGCGATGGCCTCCGCCGTGTTCGAGGCGCTCGAACGGGCGCCGCAATGGCAGGAGCTGCCGATCCGCGTACTGCCCGGGGTGACCGCGATGCTGGCGGCGGCCGCGCGCGCGGGTGCGCCGCTCGGCCATGATTTCTGCGCGATCAATCTCTCGGACAATCTGAAGCCCTGGGCCGTGATCGAAAAGCGCCTGCGGCTCGCGGCGGAAGCCGACTTTGCGATTGCGATGTACAATCCGCGCTCGGCGAGCCGGCCGGAAGGATTTGGCCGTGCGCTTTCTGTGTTGAAAGAAGCCAGCTGCGGCGAGCGCCTCGTGATTTTCGCGCGGGCGGTCAGTGCACCCGACGAGCGGATCGAAACCGTCGCGCTGAACGAGGCGCAGCCCGAGATGGCCGACATGCGCACGCTCGTGATCGTCGGCAATTCGCAGACGCGCCGCGTCGGCCGCTGGGTTTATGCGCCGAGGCAGGTCCGATGACCGAGCCATTGCACCACTTCGCCGGCGCTCTCCACCCGCGATCTCTCGGGCAGTTGCGGCCGCGCGATCATGATCACGGGCAGGCCGAGCGCACGTGCCGCGTCGATCTTGGCACGAGCGCCATCACCGCCGGAATTGCGGGCGACGATCCATGCAATGCCGCGCGCGCGCATCATCTCCAATTCGTCGTCAAGCGTGAACGGCCCGCGCGACACGATCACGTCTGCGGCGAAGGGAAGGGGCGCCTCGGGCGGATCGACGAAACGCAGAGTATAAGTGTGCCGCGGCCGCGTCGCGAACGGCGCGATGTGCTGGCGGCCGATGGCGAGGAACACGCGAGTCGGCGTTTGGGGAAGCGCAGCGACCGCCGCGTTGACGTCAGCGACCTCGATCCAGTTGTCACCGGGCGCTTTGGCCCAGGGCGCACGCTCGAGTGCGAGCAGCGGCGTTCCCGTGTCCTTGCAGGCCTCAACCGCGTTGCGGCTCATCTCGGCGGCGAACGGATGCGTCGCGTCGATCACATGCGTGATGTTTTCGCGGCGAATATAGTCTGCAAGACCACTCGGCCCGCCAAAGCCGCCGATGCGGGTCGGCAGCGGCTGGTCGGCAGGCGCGCGGGTGCGGCCGCCATAGGAGTACACCGCGTCGATACCTGCGCGCGCGATCTCCGCTGCAAGCAGGCTCGCATCGCTCGTTCCGCCCAGAATGAGGGCGCGCGTCATGGCTGATCCCTGGCTGACCATCATTGGTATCGGCGAAGATGGCCTTGCCGGCCTGTCGGACGCAAGCCGAAAGGCGCTTGTTGAAGCCGAAACCGTCTTCGGCGGTGAGCGTCATCTTGCCCTCGCGGGCATGGCCGACCGCGGTCGTCCGTGGCCGGTGCCGTTCGATGCGGAGGCCGTGCTGAGCCGTCGTGGCCGCCCGACGGTGGTGCTCGCTTCCGGCGACCCGTTCTGGCACGGCGCTGGCGGGAGCCTTGCCGAAAAGCTCGATAGGAGCGAGTGGATCGCGCATTCCGCGCCGTCAACCTTCTCGCTCGCCGCGGCGCGATTGGGCTGGCGGCTCGAATCCGTCGTCTGTCTCGGTCTCCATGCCGCGCCATTCGAACGCCTCGTGCCGCACCTCGCGCGCGGCGCGCGCATCATTTGCCTGGTCCGTGACGGCAAGGCGGCCGGCGATCTCGCAAAGTGGCTGAGCGAGCATGGGTGGGGCGCCTCAACATTCTGGGTTCTCGCTGCGCTCGGCGGACCGCAAGAAAGCGTCGCGCAGCATCGCGCCGAAAGCTTTGCTGGCGATCTCGCTGGAAATCTGGTCACCGTGGCACTGGAGGCGAAGGGAGCGCAGGGCGTTGCTCGCAGCACCGGCCTGCCGGACGACCTCTTCGTCCATGACGGCCAGATCACCAAGCGCCCCGTCCGCGCGCTTGCGCTCTCCGCGTTGGCGCCGCGTCCCGGGGAGAGGCTGTGGGACATCGGCGCCGGCTCTGGCTCGATCTCGGTGGAATGGGCGCTGTGCGGGGGAACGGCGATCGCCATCGAGGCGCGCGAGGACCGTGCGGCGAACATTCGCTCTAACGCCGCCGCATTTGGACTGGCCCATCGGATCACCGTGATCGCGGATAAAGCACCCGAAGCTCTTGCTCCGCTGGACGCGCCGGATGCCGTCTTCATCGGCGGAGGCCTCGACAGTGCAATGTTCGACGCGATCTGGTCCCGGGTCGCGCCCGGCACGCGGCTGGTCGCCCATGCCGTGACCCTGGAGACGGACGCGCTGCTCGGCGAGTTGCACCAGCGCCATGGCGGCGAGTTGATGCGGGTCGACATCGCGCATGCCGGCCCGCTCGGCCGCTACCGCTCCTGGGAGGCGGCGCGCCCGGTGGTGCAATGGAGTGCGATCCGATGAAGGTCGCCGGTCTCGGATTTAAGAAGGACGTCTCACTGGCCTCACTTCGCGAGGCGCTCGTTGCGGCGGGTGGTCCCGCGGGGCTGGCGGCCGTCGCAACGGTCAGCGACAAGGCGGACGCGGAGGCGCTCAAGCTACTCGCGCGAGAATGCGGCGTACCGATCAAGGCCGTTCCGGCCGATGTGCTGGCGCGCATTATCACGCCGACCCAGTCGAAGCTGGTCGCGGAAAAATTCGGCACGGGATCGGTCGCTGAAGCCGCGGCGCTCGCCGTAGCCGGGTCTCGCGCGCGGCTGATTGCGACGCGCGCGGTCTCGCGGGATGGGACCGCGACCGCGGCGATTGCGGAAGGAGACGGCGCATGACGGTGCATTTCATCGGCGCGGGGCCGGGCGCCGCCGACCTCTTGACGCTGCGCGGTCGCGACTTGATTGCTGCCTGTCCGGTCTGCCTCTACGCCGGTTCGCTGGTGCCCGAAGGCGTTCTGGCGCATTGCCCGCCCGGCGCGCGCATCGTCAACACGGCGCCAATGTCGCTCGACGACATCATTGCCGAGATCGCCGCTGCCCACGCGGAGGGCAATGACGTTGCACGGCTGCACTCCGGTGATCTCTCGATCTGGTCGGCGATGGGCGAACAGTTGCGCCGCCTGCGCGCGCTCGGCATTCCCTATAGCGTCACGCCGGGCGTGCCGGCCTTTTCCGCGGCAGCGGCAGCGCTGGAGGCGGAGCTGACGCTGCCCGGTCTCGCGCAGACCGTGGTGCTGACGCGCACGCCGGGCCGCGCCAGCGCGATGCCGGAAGGTGAGAAGCTCGCCGCATTCGCCGCGACCGGCGCGGTGCTTGCGATCCATCTGTCGATCCACCTGCTCGACAAGGTCATCGCCGAGCTCACGCCGCATTACGGCGCGGATTGTCCGGTCGCGATCGTCTGGCGTGCGAGCTGGCCGGATCAGCGCATCGTGCGCGCCACGCTTGCGACGCTCGATGCCGCCGTCGGCGCCGAGCTCGAACGCACCGCGCTCATCCTGGTCGGCAAGACGCTGGGGTCTGCGGATTTCTCCGAGAGCCGTCTCTACGCCGCCGACTATGATCGCCGTTACCGCCCGGTCGGCCCCGAGCCGCGCTTTCCGGAGGCGTCGTGATGGCGGCGGGCCTCGTCATCTCCGCACCTGCCTCCGGCGTCGGCAAGACGACGCTGACGCTGGCGCTTGCGCGCGCCTATAGCGATCGCGGCCTCAATGTGCAGTGTTTCAAGAGCGGACCCGATTATATCGATCCCGCATTCCACGCCGCCGCCACGGGCCGCGCCTCCGTCAATCTCGATAGCTGGGCGATGGACCGGGCGATGATCGCGCACCTCGTCAGCCGCGGCACCAACGCCGATATCGTGCTTGCCGAGGGCTCGATGGGCCTGTTCGACGGCGTCGCGGCGCGCGGCGTCTCAGGCACCGGGGCCACCGCCGATATTGCCGAGATGATGGGCTGGCCGGTGTTGCTGGTGATTGATCCCTCCGGACAGGCACAGACGGCGGCTGCGATCGCCGCGGGCCTACGCGACTACCGTGCCGGCGTGCGCCTCGCCGGCGTGGTGCTCAACCGCGTCGCGAGCCCGCGTCACGAGGACCTGGTGCGGCGCGCGCTCGGCGATGCCGGCATCGCCGTGTTCGGCGCGCTGCCGCGCCACGCCGAGATCAGCCTGCCGAAGCGGCATCTCGGCCTCGTGCAGGCCGAGGAGCAGGCGGAGGTCGGTGGCCTGATCGGTGAAGCCGCGCGCTTCGTCAGCGAGCATGTCGATCTCGATGCGGTGTTGCGATCGGCCGCAGCATGGTCGCCGCAAGCGGCGGCGAATGGCCTGAACGTGACGCCGCCCGGGCAGCGCATTGCGCTGGCCCGTGACGCTGCGTTCTCCTTCGTCTATCCGCACATGCTGGAAGCCTGGCGCGCGGCCGGCGCCGAGATCGTGACGTTCTCGCCGCTTGCCGATCAGGCTCCCGACGCCGGCGCCGATGTCTGCTGGCTGCCCGGCGGCTATCCCGAGTTGCACGCCGGTCGGCTCGCGGCGAACACGCGCTTTCGCAGCAGCTTGCGCGCCTTTGCCGAGACGCGGCCAGTGCACGGCGAATGCGGAGGCTATATGGTGCTGGGCACGGCCCTGACCGACGCCGACGGTGTCCGCCACGAGATGACGGGCCTGCTCGGCCTGGAGACGAGCTTTGCGAAACGCCGCATGCATCTGGGCTACCGTCTTGCCGAGCTCGCAGCGCCGGTGCCGGGACATCGGGCCGGCGCGCGCCTGCGCGGCCATGAATTCCACTATTCGACCATCATCGCGCAGCCCGACACGGCGCTCGCGGTCGTGCGCGACGCCACCGGTGCGGTCATTGCCGAGACCGGCTCGCGTCGCGGTCGAGCCACGGGTACGTTTTTCCATTTGATCGCGGAGGACCGGTGAGCGGCTTCGTCTCTTTCGTTTCCGCCGGTCCCGGCGATCCCGAGCTCCTCACGGTGAAGGGAGCGGCGCGGCTGCGCGAGGCCGACGTCGTGCTCTATGACGACCTTGCCTCGGGCGCGATCCTCGATCTCGCCCGGCCCGGCGCCAATCTCGTTGCGGTCGGCAAGCGGGCGGGGCGTCCCTCGACCAAGCAGCAGCATGTCAATCGTCTCCTGGTCGACTATGCCGCGACCGGTGTGCGCGTGGTGCGGCTGAAGTCAGGCGATGCTGGAATATTTGGCCGGCTCGAGGAGGAGATCGAGACGTTGCGCGCGGCCGCCATCGGCTACGAGATCATCCCCGGCGTCACGTCGGCCTGCGTTGCGGCTGCGGAGGCCGGCATTCCCCTGACGCGGCGCTACACCTCGCGCAGAGTCCAGTTCGTCACCGGAGCTGACGTTACCGGTGAGTTGCCCGCGAATCTCAACTGGGCGGCGCTGGCTGATCCGGAGGCGACGACAGTGGTCTATATGGGCCGGCGGACGTTCCCGGATCTCGCCGCGAAGCTGATCGCGCATGGGCTCGCCGCGAACACGCCGGCGCTATTTGCCGAATCCCTCGGTCGCCCGGACGAGCGCCTCGTGCGCACCACCATCGCCGAGCTGGCCGCGCAGCTCGCGCGGGGCGGGGCGGCCACGACGGCAGCCGTCATCGTGTTCGGTGCGCTGGCGGAGGCCGACCCATCGTGTTGAGGCTCTCGCTGATAGGCATCGGTTGCGGCGATCCGGAGCAGCTCACGCTGGCTGCGATCCGTGCCATCAACGCGGCGGATCTCGTCCTGATCCCGCGCAAGGGGACCGCGAAATCCGATCTCGCCGACTTGCGGCGGACGATCTGCGCGGATGTGCTCACCAACGACAGGACGCGCATCGCCGAATTCGATCTTCCGGTGCGTGACGCAAGCGAGGCGGACTACCGCAAGGGCGTCGACGATTGGCACGCTTCCGTTGCCGCAGCCTGGTCGCAGACGATCGCAGACCGTCTTGGAAGCGACGGCCGTGTCGCGCTGCTGATCTGGGGCGATCCCTCGCTCTACGATTCCTCGCTGCGCATTGCGCGCCGGCTCGAACCGCTGCCGAAGATCGAGGTGGTCCCCGGTATCACCTCGATTCAGGCGCTGTGCGCGGCGCATGCGCTGCCGCTCAACGATATCGGCGAACCCTTTCTGGTCACGACGGGGCGGCGCCTACGCGAAGGCGGCTGGCCGATAAGCGCCGATACCGTCGTCGTGATGCTCGATGGCGGTGCGGCGTTTCGGTCGCTCGATCCGAACGGCTTGCACATCTGGTGGGGCGCCTATCTCGGCATGCCTGATCAAATCATCATTTCCGGCGCGCTCGCTGACGTCGGGCCGCGCATCGTCGCCGCCCGGCAGCAGGCGCGCGAACGCCATGGCTGGATCATGGACAGCTACATTCTCAAACGCATACCGTGACGCAGAGAGGCAGCATGCTTCCCGAATGGGTTTACCGGAAATGCCCCGATATCTCCGCGGTCCATCGCGACGCGGCGATCGCGCGCCAGGCGCAACTGACGAAACCGACCGGCGCGCTCGGCCGGCTCGAGCAGCTCGCGATCGAGCTCGCCGGTCTCCAGGCGACCGAGCAGCCGCACGCAGGCGGCGTGCCGATCATCATCTTTGCCGGCGATCACGGCATCGTCGCGCAAGGTGTCTCGGCCTATCCGCAAGCGGTGACCATCGCGATGATGGCGAACTTCGCATCTGGCGGTGCCGCGATCTCGGTGCTGGCGCGCGAGCTTGGTTCGAACCTTGAAGTGGTTGACGCCGGCACGCTGGCGGAGGCTGAGATGGCGGGTGTCGTCGCCGACAAGCCGCGCAAGGGCACGCGCGACTTCAGCGTGGAAGCCGCGCTCGAGCCTTCTGAGCTGACGTTTGCCTTCGAAGCCGGCCAGCGCGCGGTCGTTCGTGCGGAGGCATCGAGGCCCGATCTGCTGATCCTCGGAGAAATGGGCATCGGCAACACCACGACGGCGGCGGCGATTGCCGCTAGCCTGCTCGGCGTGAGTGCTGAGGAGATTGCCGGCAGCGGCACCGGCGTCGATGCGGCCGGTCGCGCACATAAGGCCCGCGTGATCGATGCGGCGCTGGCGCGACACGGGCTTGCTGGTGCGTTGCCCGAGAAAATCCTGTGCGCCGTCGGTGGCCTCGAGATCGCGGCCATTTGCGGCGCGATCATCGCCGCCGCGCAGCGCCGCATTCCGGTGCTGATCGATGGCTTCATCGTCTCGGTTGCTGCGCTGGCGGCTGTGCGCCTCAACCCGTCATGCCAGCCATTCCTGCTGCCGTCACATCAATCGGCGGAGCAGGGGCATCGGCTGGTTCTGCGCGCGCTGAACGTCCAGCCGCTGATCATGCTCGATCTCAGGCTCGGTGAGGGATCGGGCGCCGCGATCGCGCTGCCGCTGGTGCGGCTCGCGTGCAGCCTTCACAACGGCATGGCGACGTTTGCACAGGCCAATGTGCCGGATCGTCCGGCTTGATGTTCAGCCGGCGCGCTGATTGACGGACACGACGCGCCAGCTCGCCGCGAGCCGGTCGATGCGAGTGAGGGAGAGCGGATCGACGACGAAGCGCAAGGCGGCCTGTGGCGCGAGATCAAGTGCGATGCAGAGCGCTGCGCGGATCGTGCCGGAGTGGACCACGAGAATGGCCGGACCGGGTCCGATCTGCGCGAGGCCCTTCCGGACGCGCGCGACCTGATCCTCAAAGCTTTCGCCGCCCGGCGGCCGTCCGCGCGCGGGGTCGTTCCAGAATTGCGCATAGGCGTCGCCACCTGCCGCGGCGAGCGCGTCGTGGCGCTGGCCGGTCCAGGCGCCAAAATCCTGCTCGCCGAATTCGGGAGCAAGCGCCGGATCGAGCCCTAATGCGCGTGCCGTATCGACTGTCCGGCGCGACGGGCTGGCATGGCTCATGGCATCCGGCGGCAGGCAGCGTCGCAGCGCGTCGATCTGCGTGCGGTCACCGAGATCGGCCGGCGCGTCCGGCGCATGGATCGTGCCCGCGATGCCGCCGACAGCCGCATGACGTATCAGCCAGAGGAAGGTCTCGCCTTCCATGTGATGTCTCCTGAAAGCCACTGCGACAACAACGCCGCAGCTCGCGCACATTGACTCCGCCTGCGTCTTAATCCTAGATGGTCCTGACGGTTTCCCCGAAAGGGGATGAAAAGGGAATGCGGTGCGGGGATGTTTCCCCAATGCCGTAGCTGCCCCCGCAACTGTGAGCGGAGAATCCTTCGTCAGAAGCCACTGGGTCCTCGGTCCCGGGAAGGCGACGAAGCGGTCATGACCCGCAAGCCAGGAGACCTGCCGTCAGCCGTGGTCACACGCGAAAATGTCGGTCGGGGAGTACAGACATTCGGCTTCATCGCAAAGGCCCAAAGGGCCGGAGGTGAGACCTGGTTCGCTGTGACGTGCCACTGACGTCACACCGAGGTTCGGACCATGTCTTCCATCCGTGTCGCGCGCCAGCGCAAATTCCTGCTCGCGACCGCTGCTCTCACATCAATTGCATTCGTCGACATGCCCGCGGCTTTCGCGCAGCAGGTCCGCGATCCGCTACCGCCGGTCGAGGTGACCCCCGCCCAGCCCCGCAGGCCGGCCAAGCCCGCGCGCAGCGAGGGACGGCCTGCGCGCCGTGCCGCGGCGACTAGGCCTGCCGCGGTGCCGGCCTCGCAGAAGCCCGCCGTTGCCACCACGGCGCAGACGCCGCTCAACACCAATGTGGTGGCCGTAAGTGCCTCGCGCCTCGGCCTGACCGTGCGCGAGATCCCGGCGACCGTCGAGGTGATCTCGGCCGAGACCATGCGCGAGCAGGGCTATCGCACCGTGTCGGAGGTCTCCCAGGGCGCGGTCGGCGTCACCTCCGGCGATAATCCGGCCGAGCCGTCGGCCTTCTCGATGCGCGGCTTCACCAACAGCCAGATCAACACGCTCTACAACGGCATCAAGATCGGCCCGCAGAACATGACCTCGCGCATCATGGACACGGCCAATCTGGAGGCCGTGGAATTCGTGAAAGGCCCGGCTTCGGTGATGTCGGGCGAGGGCGCCGCCGGCGGCGCGGTCAATGTCGTCACCAAGCAGCCGCATACTGGACCCGTCCTGAACGAGGCGGATTTTTCCTGGGACTCCCTGAACTCGTTCCGCTCGCATTACGGCTCCGGCGGCAGCACCAATGTCCAGGGCCTCGACTACCGCTTCGACATCAGCCGATCCTCGCTCAACGGCTTTGCCGACGATACCAACACCAGGACGCTCGACGTCTCCGGCCAGCTCAACTACCGCATCTCCGACAGCCTCAAGATCTGGGGCGCGATCGAGTATCGCGAGGACCGCGGAAAAGCCTATTGGGGCGCGCCGCTGGTGCCGATCGCCTTCAGCGGCTCGCACGCGACGAGCGGCATCGTCTCCGGCAATTACATCTCGAACTACAACGGCTCGAATCTCGGGGCGGTCACCATCGACGACCGCACCTTCAACACCAACTACAACGTCCTCGACAACCGCAACGTTGCGCAGGAGGTCTGGCTGCGCGGCGGCTTCGAGCTGAAGCTCGCGCCCGGCCTCACCCTGAAGAGCCAGGCCTACGGCTATGGCGCCGAGCGCACCTGGTTCAACAACGAGGTCGAGGCGTTCAACTCTGGTTCGAACCTGCTCGATCGCGAGCGCTTTTACGTCGCGCATAGCCAGCGGCTGGCCGGTAACATCACCGATCTGACCTGGGATACGAATATCGCAGGTTTCGATAATCGCTCCGTCACAACACTTGCGGTGAGCGATCTCGACTTCGTCCGGCCGGGCGCCGCCAATTTCCCCCACGATCTCGTCACGCTGGTCGATCCCGTGCGCGGCTATTACGGCCTGCTCACGACGCAGCAGCAGACCGCGCGCATCGACAACGAGGCGCTGTCGTTCGAGGACCGGCTGAAGCTCACGCGCAGCTTTGCCCTGGTCGGCGGCCTCCGCGTCGAGCATATCGGGCTCGACCGCAACTCGACCGACGTGAATGGCCTCGAGAAGGCGAACTTCCCGTTCTCGAAATCCTGGGTGCCGGTGACGGGCCGCATCGGCTACACTTGGGACGCTGTTCCAGGCCTCACCTTCTTCAGTCAGTACGCCACCGGCGCGGACGTCTCGGCCAACAATATCTTCCTGCTCGCGCCGACCCAGCCGCTCGATCTGACGACCTCGCGCACCTATGAGACCGGTGTGAAACATTTGTTCTGGGACAACAGGGCGGAGTGGTCGTTCTCGGCCTACGACATCCTGCGCAAGAACGTCTATGCCGCGGCCGGCGGCATGCAGCTCAACATCGCCGGGCGCCAGGAGTCGAAGGGCGTTGAACTCGCGGCGTCGGTCCGCCCGATTGATCCGCTGCGACTGTGGGGCAACATCGCCTATGTCGATGCGCGCTACGCCGATTACGATTTCGTCGGCGGCTCGTTCTCCGGCAACACCCCGCCGAACGTGCCGCGCATCGTCGCCAATGCGGGAGCGTCCTACCGCTTCTTCACACCCTTGCCGGTCGAGCTCGGAATCGTCGGCCGCCATGTCGGCGACCGCTTCAACACCGATGCGAACGTCGTGACGCTGAAGGCCTACACCGTGGCCGACGTCTATGCCTTCGTCGACATTCCCAGGACGGTGTTCAATGCCGTCGACCAGGCGCGCCTGACCTTCCGCGTGCGCAACATCACCGACAAGCGCTATGCGATCTGGGGCGATCCGTTCTACCCCGATCAGATCCTGCTGGGAGCGCCGCGCACCTACGAGATCTCCGCGGCGTTCAAATGGTGAGCTCCGGCGCATGATGGGTACGATCGTCCTCGTGCATCGCTGGCTCGGTATCGCGTTCTGCCTGCTGTTCGCGATGTGGTTTGCGACGGGGATCGTGATGCACTTCGTTCCGTTTCCGTCGCTGACCGAAGCAGAACGATTTGCAGGCCTCGCGCCGCTGGATCGCACGCAGGTGACGATCGCGGTTGGCGATGTGGTGACCGCCAGCGGGATCGCGGGTGCCGGGCGCGCCCGCTTGATTCAGCGGAGCGATGGTCCAGTATACATCGTCGAGGGTTCGTCGCGGTTGCGCGCCGTCCGCGCCTCCGATGGAACGGATGCGACGGTGACTTCGTCCGATGTCGCGCTCGCCATCGCGCAGGATCACGCCCGCGGGCGCGGGCTCGACGCTACGCGCGCGGCCATCGTCGCGCGCGCGGACTACGATCAATGGAGTGTGCCGAACGGGTTTGATCGCCACCGGCCGTTGTTTCGCGTGGCGCTCGGCGACGCCGCCGGGACGGAAGTCTACGTCTCATCCGGCACCGGCGAAATCGTCCTGGATACGACGCGCAGCGAGCGCGGATGGAATCTTGCCGGCAGTGTCCTGCACTGGATCTATCCGACGGTCCTCCGCAGCAACTGGCCGCTGTGGGATCGTGTGGTCTGGACGCTGTCGCTGTTGGCTCTGATCGCCGCCGTACTCGGCGTGGTGCTCGGGATCGCCCGGATCAAGGTGCCTTATCGCGGATGGCACGCCCTGCATCACGTCATCGGCCTTGTAGCGTTGGTGTTCGTGCTGACATGGATTTTCAGCGGCTGGCTCTCCATGGATCACGGCCGGCTGTTTTCGCGCGGGCAATTGACCGTTGCCGAAGCCGACGCAGCGACTGCCGCGACGGACTGGACCGCCGCCGCATCGCTCGATCGTGTGCCGCCATCGGCCTTCGCCCGCGAGGTCGAATGGCTCTCCTTCAACGGCAAGCTCTATCGGCGCGACCGGATCGCGCTCGATCAGCAGGTCTTGTTCGGGGCGGACGAAGGCGATCGCGATCGGCCGACCGGATTCCTCGGTGCGCACAAAGTTCAGGAATTTGTCGCCCGCCTTGCCACCGGCTGCAACGCACCGTCAGTCCTTGCGCACAATGACGACTATCCCGCTCAGTCCAGCGTGCCCGATGCGCCCGTCTATCGGGTCAGCTGCAATGACGTCTGGTTCGACATCGACGGCGCTGACGGCCGCGTGCTGCAGCGGCTCGATGCGTCGCGACGGGCCTATCGCTGGCTCTACAGCGCGCTGCACACGCTCGACTTTCCGATCCTGATGGCCCATCCGTCGCTGCGCGAGGGCTTGATCGTCGGGCTCTGCGCGCTCGGGTTCCTGTTCTCCATCACTGGCATCGTCATCGGGTGGCGCCGGCTGCGTCGCTCCTTCGCTATTTCGCCGTGACCGTGCGCGCCGAAAGCGTGACGAGGCACATCAGCGCTGCGAGCATCCAGAACGCCAGCGGCAGACCGCCGGCATGGGCGATGAAGCCGATTCCGGCGGGGCCGACGAGAATGCCGGCATACCCGGCGGTGGTGATCGCCGCCACCGCTAGCCCGACCGGCATCGCGGTTTGCGTGGCGGAGCGACGGAAGAAGACGGGCACGAGGTTCGATGCGCCAAGGCCGATGAGCAGGAAGCCGGCCATCGCAACCGCCGCGACGGGGGCGAGCAGCAACACCGCAAAACCTGCGACTGCAATCAGGCTTCCCCAGACCAGCGTTGCGCGATCGCCGACGCGCGCCACGACGGCGTCGCCGCCAAGCCGTCCCGCCGTCATTGCGATCGAGAACACGATATAGCCGATGCCGCCTTGGGCCTCGCCGACGAGGCCCGCGCCGATGACGAGCAGCGCGCCCCAGTCGAGGATTGCGCCCTCGACCAGGAAGGTGATGGCCGCCAACAGCGCGAGCAGAAGCACGATACCGTGCGGCAGGACGAATAGCGGCCCCTCCTGCGCCTGCGCCGAACGCAGTAGGCGCGGCCAGGCAAGGCCCATCGCGATCAGCATCAGGACCGAGCAGATCAGCGTGCTCATGAGTGGCCCAAGATGGAATGACAGCAGAGTCGTCATCACGGCCGATCCGGCGAAGCCGCCAATGCTGAAGAGCGCATGAAAGCCGGACATCAGCGGCTGTCCCGCCGCTCGCTCGACTTCGACGGCATGGATGTTCATCGCGACGTCGATGGAGCCGAGCGCGGCGCCGAAGGCGAGCAGCACCAGCGCCAGCGTCACGGGCGAGCCAACGATCGCCAGCAGCGGCAACACCACAGCGAGACCAACTCCGCCCGCGATGATGATCGGCTTGCTGCCGTAGCGCGCGCTCAAAATGCCGGTCGCGAGCATCGCGACGACCGATCCGATGCCGAGGCTGAGCAGCAGCAATCCGAGGATGGCGTCATCGATCGCGAGCCGCTCTTTTGCGAACGGCACCAGCGGAGCCCAGCACGCGATGCCGAAACCCGCGACCAGAAAGGATAGCCGCGTCGCAAGCCGTGTCGCCGGCCGGTCGGCAGAAGTCATCGATGAAACTCCGGGGGAAGGGAGCGCGCGATCGCGGGCGAGGTGAGGCTTAGATCATCAACCAGGAACGGACACCAGGGTTCCGAAGGCGCAGCGAGTTGACGAATTGTGTCACCGTGACATCGCACCTTACGCCGTCATTGCGAGCGCAGCGAAGCAAGGAATCGCGCCACCGGAAACGACCAGGGTGGCGTGCCATCTCGAGGAGCCACCGCAGCGGTGGACCGGCCTGATGATCGGCTATTTCCTGTCCATGGCGCGGGCCTGGGCTGCGACGATGAGCACGCCGGCCACAACCAGGACGCCGCCGACCGACTGAACCAGTGACATCGTCTCATCGAGCCCGATATATCCAGATACGACGGTGGCGACAGGCCCCAGCGCACTGATCATCGCCACGCGGCTCGCGCCGATCCGGCGCAGCGCCTCGGCCATCATGAAGATCGGCATCACGGTACTGAAGAGTGCCATGCAGAGAGCTAGCCAATACACCCGCGCAGGCAGTACCAGCGCACTCATCGGGCGGAGCGCCATGAACTGAACGATGCAATAGGCGCTCGCCGCGGCGGTGGCATAGGCCGTGAAACGTATCGAACCGAGCCTCAAGACAACCTCGCCGCTGCCGACGAGATACACCGAGAAGGTCACCGCGCTCAGCATGACAAGTAGTACCCCAAGCCAAAAATTGTCGCTCGTCTTGTCGAGCTGCCCCGACAGGACGAGCGCGACGCCGGCATAGGTGATGGCCAGCGCGATGAGCTCGCGCCGGGTGATCGGCTTCCGGAGGAAGACCGCCGAGATCACCACAACGATGGTCGGGTACATGAACAGGATCAGCCGGCCGACCCCCGCGGCGATGTATTGCAGCCCGATCATGTCGAGGAAGCTCGACAGATAGTAGCCGACGAAGCCGAGGGCGGCGAGCGCCAGGGCGTCGCGCGCGGTGATCGGCGGAAGCTTCTGGCCGCCAGGCGGACCTCGATAGAGAGCAAGCGCGACAATGAAGAAGGGCAGGGAGAAGATCATCCGCAGGGCAAGGAGGGTGACGGGATCGCTCATGTCCTCATAGGCGAGCTTCACGAAGATCGCGCGAAGCGAGAACGCAATGGCGGCGGTGGCCGCCAGCAATACGCCGACGACGTTGTGCGTCCTGGACACGCTTGCGACGGGAGGTTTCGGCGCTGGCCCGGGCGGCTGGGGGATTGCGTGCTGATCTCCTTCGGAGATTTCGGCCATAGTCCGTCTCACCGACTTTGCGGGTCGTGACAGAGATGATGAGCGGTACAGCCGAAAAGCGCCAATTTCATTTCGGCAAGGCCCCCTTCGCGTTCGACGAAGCTCCTGCAGGCCGGAACCGGCGATATCGACGATCACCGTTGGTTTGACAACGGCTTGGATGGTCTTTTCGACCTTGACCCGGGAGCCGTTGATCAGGCTTACTTAAGGTAGTGAACGCCAACCGCCCCGCTAAGGGCGGTGCGGCCGGGATCGGTTCGCGGGTCTCGGGCAAGTTTAAAGAACGGACACGTTCCCGCGGATCGACAGATGCGGCAAATCAATCATCTCATCCGGCGCATCGACCTGACCTCGCTTCAGCTCTTCGTCGCCGTGTGCGAGGAGGGTACGCTGACGCGGGCGGCGTCACGGGAGAACATTGCTCTGAGCGCGGTGAGCAAGCGCCTGGGGGAGCTCGAGGAGGCGCTCGGAACCGATCTCTTCATCCGGCACCCGAAGGGGATGATGCTGGCACCGGCCGGGGAATCCTTGCTGCACCACGCGCGAGCGATGCTGGGCAGCGTCGAGAAGATGGGAGCGGAGCTCGATGAGTACCGCATGGGCATCAGGGGACACATCCGGATGCTGGCTAATGTCTCGGCCACGGTCGAATTCCTTCCCGACGACCTGCCGGCCTTTTTCTCGATGCACAATCTGGTCAAGATTCATCTTGAGGAAAGGCTGAGCGCCGGTGTCGTCAAGAGTGTCGAGGAGGGATACGCGGAGATCGGCATCTGCGTCTCCACGACCGACAGTCGCGACCTCATGACCCATCCTTATCGCAGCGACCGGCTCGCACTGGCGGTGCCGCAGGACCATCCGTTGGCCGGGCGGACATCGATCGATTTCGTCGAGAGCCTGGATTTCGACCATATCGGCTTCCAGGCGGACAGCTCCATCTTCACCGTCTCGCGTGCGGCCGCCGCCCGGGCTGGGAAGGCGGTCAATCTGCGGATCAACGTGCCGAGCTTTGATGCCATCTGTCGCATGGTGCAGTGTGGCCTCGGCGTCGGACTAATCCCGGACCGGGCGTTCGAGGTGCTCGCCTCCGGAATGGGCATCAAGGCGATCCCGCTCAGAGACGACTGGGCTCGCCGGAACTTGAAGATCGTGACGCGCGATCCCGCCGGACTCTCGACGGTAACCAGGATGCTGGTCGAGCACCTGGTGCAATCCGGTCATCGCATCGATGAGGCCGTGCCGGCGATTGCGGCTTCGGCGTCAGCGTCCGGTCACCGCGAGCGCGGATGACCCCGACACTTCGAGATTGAGCGTCTGGTGGCTCAGCCCTGGCGGCGCAGGAAGCCCGTGATCGTGACCTTTTCCCAAATGCCCGCGGCGGCGAAGGGATCGGCACGGTTGAAGGTTTCGACCTCGGCGCGGCCGGGGGCCTCGATCAGGAACAGGCTGCCGATCATGGTCTGGCCGTCGTCGGAGACGAGGGGACCCGACATCACGATCTTGACGCCGAAGCGCGAGGTGTCGCTCAGAAAGGCCTTGTGGGCATCGTAGTTGGAAAGCCGGCTCGGCAAGGCGCCGGCGCGGTCGAGCGCATGAATTGCGAACAGCATGATGTCTCCTGTCTTGAGGGCGGCCGCGCGAACGGCCGCCCCGAGCTTTGTGATTGGCCGTCTATTTGCCGCCGAGCTTGCCGGCTTCCTCGAAGGTCGGGCAGCTCCGCTGCTCCAGCGGGACGTCGAACGGCTTGTAATTGTCCTTGGTGATGACAGTCGGCTTCAGCACGATCTCGTTGATGACCGGCTGGTCGCGCAGGGAACGGATCGCCATCATGGTGCCGAGGCAGCCCTGCGCAAAGCCGTTATAGTCGCCGCTGGCGAGCAGCTTGCCCGACTTGATGGCGTCGATCGCTTCCTTGGTGCCGTTGATGCCGATCACCTGCGCTTTGCGATTGGCGCCGTCGAGCGCCTCGATCGCGCCGACCGCCATGGCGTCGTTGGCGGCGAGCACACCGTCGATCTGCGAATTCGACTGCATCAGGTTCTCCATGACCTGGAGCGCCTGGAGCCGCTGGTAGTTGCCGGGCTGCGAGGCCAAGAGCTTGGCGCCCGGAGCCTCTTTAATGGCGTCGTTGAAGCCGCGGACGCGGTCGACATTGGTCAGCGAGCCCTTGACGCCCTCGATGATGACGATGTTGCCCTTGCCACCGAGCGTCTTCAGCAGATAGCGCGCGGTTTCGAGACCGAGGCTGTAGTCGTCGGCGCCGATGAAGGAGACGAACTTGCCGCCTGCGGAGCGGTCGGTGATGTTGACCACGGGGATTTTGGCGTCGTTGATCTTCTCGACGCCCGGCACCATCGCCTTGTAGTCGACGGGGATGAACACGATCGAGCTCGGCTTCTTGACGACGACGTCCTCGATCTGACTGAGCTGCTCGGGGATCGAGTCCGGTTTGGTCGGGATGTAGTGCAGCGTCTTCGCGTTCATCGTCTTGGCGGCGACGTCCGCGCCGACCCGCACGGTCTGGAAGTACGGGTTGGTCTGGTTCTTGGTGAAGACGGCGATGGTCTCGCCATCGGCGCGGGCCTGCGTGGTGCACGCGGCCGCCATCAGAATCGGAAGTGCCAGGTAGCCCAGTCTATCTTGTCTCATGTCGTCTCCATCCCTCATTTTGCTTTGTTGGATTCTCGAGAAATCATTGCGCGCGGCGTCGGGTCTTCATGTCCAGCCAGACCGCGAGAATGACGATGATTCCGGTGACGAGCGGCTGCCAGTTGGCGCTGACCGACAACAGGTTCATGCCGTTCAGCACCAAGGTCAGGATCAGCGCGCCGACAAAGGTGCCGAACACGGTGCCGACGCCGCCGAACAGCGAGGTGCCGCCGATCAGCACGGCCGCGATCGCCGGCAGCGTCAGGCTCTCCCCGATGTCGGCCTCGGCCGAATTGAGCCGCGACAGGAAGATGATCGAGGCGAGCCCCGCCATGGTGCCGGAGACCGCGTAGACGAGCAGCAGCCGCCGCGCGACCGGAATGCCGGAGAGCCGTGCCGCGACCGGATTGGCGCCGATCGCATAGATCTCCTGGCCCCAGATCGTGCGCTGCGCGAACAGCGTGCCGATCGCGAGGAAGACGACGAGCAGATAGACCGGGATCGGCAGGCCGAACAGATAGCCGCTGCCGATCTGGCGGAAGCCCGCAGGGAAGCCGTGAATGGTGTCGCCGGCCATGTACCAATAGGTGAGGCCGTTCAGCACCCAGAGCATGCCATAGGTGGCGATGAAGGAAGGAATACGCAGCGCCGTCACCATGATGCCGTTAAGCAGGCCAACGACGCCGCCGGCGACCAGCGCGGTAAGAATGCCGAGAGCAGGCGAGCCGNGCCGGTCTGATGGATCACGGTGCCGGCGAGGCAGGCGGACAGCGCGACATTGGCGCCGACGGAGAGATCGAGGCCGGCGGTCAACACCACCAGCGTTAGCCCCGAGGCGATGAAGAAGGTCAGGCTCGCCTGGCGCAGCACGTTGAGGATGTTGCCGAGGCTCAGGAAGGAATCGCTGAGCACGGCAAGCACTGCGCAGATCAAGAACGCGGCGAGCAGACGATAAAACAGCTGGATCGCATCCTGCGACAGGAAGGAGCGGGGCGGCGCGATGGCCTCTTTGGCGATGTCGCTCATGCCCGGCTCCGAAGCCCGTCGAGGAACAGCGCGACGATGACGAGGACGCCGACGCTTGCGACCTGCACCGAGGACGGCAGCGAGATCAGGTTCAGTCCGTTGCGCAGCACGCCCACCGCGATGACGCCGAGCACGGTGCCGAGCAGCCAGCCATTGCCGCGCTCGAACGAGGTGCCGCCGACCGCGACAGCGGCGATGGCGTCGAATTCGAGGCCGAGACCCGCGGTGGGATGGCCGGAATTCATGCGTGCGGTCATCAGCAGGCCGGCAACGCCGGCCATGGTGCCGCCGAGCGCGTAAACCGCGATCAGGAGTCGGTTCGGCGAGAGGCCGGCATAGCGCAGCGCCTCGCGATTGCCGCCGAGCGCGAAGATGTAGGTGCCGAAGCGGGTGTGATAGAGCAGGGCGTGAAAGGCCGCATAAGTAACGAGCGCCATCACGATCGGGACGGGCACGCCCAGAAGCGTCGCGGAATAGATGTCACGCACGCTGTGGGGGATACCGACCACGCTTTGGCCGTCGCTGACGATCAGCGACAGGCCTTGGGCCATGCCGAGCGTGCCGAGCGTCGCGACGAACGGCGGAATGCCGAGGATTGCGACCAGCCAGCCGTTCACGGTGCCGAAGGCCGCGCCGACCAGCAGGCCGGCGCAGAGCCCGAGCAGCATCGATTTGGTCGCGAGCGACACGATCGCGACGCAAAGCGAGGTCAGCGTCAGCACCGCGCCCATCGACAGGTCAAGCCCCTCGGTCATGATGATCAGCGTCATCGGCAGCGCGAGCATGGTCAGGATCGTCGACTGCACCAGCACGTTGGAGAGGTTGGCGACCGAAAGGAAGCCGGGCGCGAGCACGCCGAACAGCGCGATCAGGACGACCAGCACGATCGCGACGCCGGGAATACGCTGCAGCGGATTGGGTTGTGACGCGACCGCGGCCTCACGCATGATGCATCCCCAGTCGCACGATGTTTTCCTCCGTCAGCTCATTGCGCGCAAGATGCCCGGCGATGCGGCCCTCGCGCATCACATAGGCGCGGTCGCAGACATGGCAGATCTCGACCTGCTCGGACGAGATCATCAGCGCCGCCGCGCCTTCGGCGACCAGGCGATCGATCAGCGCGAAGATCTCGGACTTGGCGCCGATGTCGATGCCGCGCGTCGGCTCGTCGAAGATGAAGAGCTTTGCGCCGGCGGCCAGCCATTTGCCGATCACGACCTTCTGCTGATTGCCGCCGGAGAGCAGTCCCACGGTCTGCCGCGCGCTAGGCGTCGCGATGCGGAGCTGCCGGATCAGGCCGTCGGACGTACGCAGGGCGCTGCGCTGGTCGAACAGCCCGCTCGGAAAGAGCTTTCGCAGCGCCGAGACGACGAGATTGTCGCCGACGGAGCGGAGCAGCGCGAGTCCTTCGCTCTTGCGGCTCTCCGGGATCAGGGCGATGCCGCTGCGTGCCGCGATGTCGGGCTCTCCGGAGATGGCCTTGCCGTCGAAGATGATCTCGCCGGACGTCACGGGATCCGCGCCGAAGATGGCGCGCGCGACCTCGCTGCGCCCCGAGCCGACGAGGCCACACAGGCCGACGATCTCGCCCTGGCGCACCTCGATGTTGATGTCCGAGATGCCGGTCGGCGAGGTCAGGTCCTTGACCCTGAGCAGCACTTCGCCGGGCTTGTCGGCAAAGTTGCGCGGATAGGTCATGTCGACATTGCGGCCGACCATCATGCGGACGAGCTGGTCCGGCGTGACGTCGGCGGGGCGCACGCCGTCGATGCGGCGGCCGTCGCGCAGCACCGTGATGCGGTCGCCGAGCGCGAACACTTCGGCCATGCGGTGCGAGATGTAGACGATGGACACGCCATCGGCCTTCAGCCGCGCGATCAGCGCGAACAGGAGCTCGGTCTCGCGATCGGACAGCGCCGCGGTCGGCTCGTCCATGACCAGGATGCGCGCGTTCTGGCTGATCGCTTTCGCGATCTCGACCATCTGCTGCTGCGCCACGCCGAGCTTGTCGACGGTGATGGAGGGATCGATGTCGAAGCCGATCGTGTCGAGCACGCGCCTGGCGTCGGCCAATATCCTGCGGCGGTCGATCGTGCCGGGAATGCGCCCCTTCGGCTCGCGGCCGAGGAAGATGTTCTGGGCGATATCGAGATAGGGGACGAGCGAGAACTCCTGGAAGATCACGGCAATGCCGAGCTTCTGCGCGTCGGCGGTCGAGCCGATCGCGACCTTTTCACCCTTGTGGTAGAACTCGCCGGCGTCGGCGCGATAGGCGCCGCACAGCACCTTCATCAGGCTCGACTTGCCGGCGCCGTTCTCGCCGAGCAGCATATGGACTTCGCCGGGGAAGACGGCAAAGGACACGTCGTCCAGCGCCTTGACGCCGGGAAAGTCCTTGCTGATGCCGCGCAGCTCGAGCAGCGGCGTCGGCGAAGGAGTCTGAATGGGCAATGCCGCGGTGCTCATGCCCGCGCTCCGCTTGCGAAGATCTTTCCGGGATTCATCAGGCCGTTCGGATCGAGTGCCTGCTTGATCGACCGCATCACATCGACGGCCTCGCCGAGCTCATCGGCGAGATAGTCGATCTTGCCGAGCCCGATGCCGTGCTCGCCGGTGCAGGTGCCATCCATGGCAATGGCGCGGGCGACCATGCGCGCCTGCAGCGCCTTGGCGCCTTCTGCCTCCTCCGGCTTTGCGGGATCGATCAGGATCAGCATGTGGAAATTGCCGTCGCCGACATGGCCGACGATCGGAGCCGTAAAGCCGTGCTCGTCGGCGTCCCGTCGCGTCTCGGTCAGGCATTCCGCCAGCCGCGAGATCGGTACGCAGACATCGGTGATCACGGCGCGCGCGCCGGGCCTCAAGCCCAGGCCCGCATAGAGCGTGTTGTCGCGGGCATGCCAGAGCCGGCTGCGGTCCTCCGGCGCCTTCGCCCAGGCAAACCCATGACCGCCATGGTCGGCGGCGATCGCCTGCGCCGCCTCGGCCTGCTCGGCGACCGAGGTCTCGGAGCCATGGAATTCGAAGAACAGGGTCGAGGCTTCGCGATAGCCGAGCTTTGCGTAGGCATTGATGCCCCGCATCATGACGTCATCGAGCAACTCGATGCGCGCCACGGGAATGGCGGACTGGATCGCGGAGATCGCCGTGTCGACGGCGTCGTGCAGCGTATCGAAGCTGCAGACCGCGGCCGAAATTGCCTGCGGCAGGGGATGGAGTTTGAGCGTGATCTCGGTGATGACCCCGAGCGTGCCTTCGGCGCCGACGAACATCCGGGTCAGATCGTAGCCGGCGGCCGATTTGCGCGCGCGCTGCGCTGTGCGGATCACGCGGCCGTCGGCCAGAACCACCTCCAGCGCCATGACATTGTCCTTCATGGTGCCGTAACGCACCGCCATGGTGCCCGAGGCGCGGGTCGATGTCATGCCGGCGATCGAAGCGTCGGCGCCGGGATCGATCGGGAAGAACAGGCCGGTGCTGCGCAGCTCCGCATTGAGCTGCTTTCGCGTGATGCCGGGCTGCACGACGACGTCCATGTCGCTCTCATGCACCGCCAGCACCTTGTTCATGCGCGCGAAGTCGAGACAGACGCCGCCTGCGATCGATGCCGCGTTGCCTTCAAGCGAGGTTCCGGCGCCATAGGGCACGATCGGCATGCCCGCGCCGGCGCACATTTTGACGATCTCGGCGACCTCGTGCGTCGTCTCCGGGAACACGACGATATCGGGCGGCAGGTTGCGATAATGGGATTCGCTCTGCCCATGCTGATCGAGCACGCCGCGCGCGACACTCGCGCGCGGACCGATCATGCCCGCGAGGCGATCGGCCAAAGCTGCCGTGCTAACCCGTGGTCCCATCCTTGCTCCCTGTCTGCCTCCGGCGCCGGACTCTTGTGGGTCCGTTGCGTTATCGTCCGGCTTAAGCGGCTTGTGCGTTGCTCGCAACCTGCTTCAGGCCGAAATCGTAGTTGAGGTGAAAATACTCACTGTCCACCATGCGACCATCCGGCGCACGGCCGGCCGGGTTGCGGACGAAGTCGCGGATCAGGCTGTCCTTGACGCCGAACACCACGTCAGAGTCGAGATACCGATCGCCGGCGACGAACACATGCGTCACGAGCTGTTCGAAGCCGGGCGCCGAGATCATGAAATGGACATGCGCCGGACGCCAGGGATGGCGGCCCTGCGCCTCCAGCATCTCGCCGACCGGGCCGTCATGCGGAACCGGATAGGCGGCCGGCTTGATCGACCAGAAATGGAAGCGGCCGTTGGCATCGGTGTGGAAGCGTGCGCGCATGGCGAGATCGCCGCCGATGTCGTCGAGCTGCTGCACGTCGTAATAGCCGTCATCGTCGGAATGCCAGACGTCCACCGTAGCGCCTGCAAGCGGGCGTCCGTCGACGGTCGAGACGGAGCCCGTGACCAGCATCGGGTCGCCCTCCATTGGGCCGGAGATATCCGCGCCACTGTCCTTCTCCGGCGCAGCCTGGACGAAGAACGGCCCGAGCACAGTGGTCTCGGTTGCGCCTTCCGGCATCGGATGGTTGATCGCGTCGACCAGCATCGAGACGCCGAGCGTGTCCGACAGCAGGATGAACTCCTGCCGCTTGTCGTCGCACATGTGACCGGTGCGGGTCAGGAAATCGATGCCGTATTCCCATTCCTTCTGAGTCGGGCGGACCTCACGGACGAAGGCATGAAGATGGCGCACCAGCGCTTCGCTGACCTGTTTGATGCGTGGATCGCTTGCGTCCTTGATCCGCTCCAGCACCGCGTCCGTGATCGTGTTCTCGTTGAAGTTACGCATATGTGGCTCCGTGGATCAGAGTTTGGGCTCGCCGAGGCCGGACAGCCGCTCGAGATGCTTGACGGTCGCGATGAAGTCGGTCTCAGCGTCGCCCTGCGCGACTAGCGAGCCATAGGTCTCGCGCACCTGGGCCGCGAGCTGCAGCGGCACGCCGACGGCGTGGCCGGCGCCAAGGATGAGGTCGAGATCCTTGGCCATCTGCTTGCAGGAGAAAGTGGACTCGAAATCGCGGGTCCGGAGGGGCGCGGTCTTATACTTGACCATGGGGGAGGCGACCGCGCTGTCGTCGAGCACCTTGAGAATGTCCTGCCAGGCGATGCCGCCCTTGCGCGCCAGCGCAAGGCTCTCGGCCATCATGGCGGCCGACACCGCAATCATCAGATTGACCGCGAGCTTTGCGTAGCGCGCCTCTTCGCCGGGCCCGAGATAAGTCTGGGCGCGGGTGAACGAGGCGAACAAAGGCTTGGTGCTCTCGAAGGCGTCCTTGGGGCCGGAAACAAAGCAGGTCAGCGCGCCGGTGTGAACGATGCTGGCGTTGCCGGAGACCGGCGCGCGCAGATAGAGAACGCCGCGCGCCTGCGCGGCAGCGTCGACTTCGGCGGATGCCTCGGCGCTCACGGTGCTGGTCTCGATCAGCACGACGCCAGGCGCCATCGCGCCGATGAGGCCGGTGGCGCCGAGCAACACGGCGCGCAGGGCCGCGTCATCGGGCAGGGACGTGACGACTGCGGCTTTGCCGTTCACGGCTCCGGCGAGCGAAGCGGCGGTCGAAATGCCTTGTGCGCGTGCTTCGTTGAGCCGCGCCGCGCTCTGGTCGAAGGCGGTCACGGCGTACCCGGCCTTGGCAACGAGCACCGACATCGGCAGACCCATCTTGCCGATCCCGATAAAAGCTACAGTCTTCGAAGCGTCTGTCATTGTTGTTGTCCGTTGGCGCCTTCAGGCGGCGCGTCCCTGTCGTTCGATGTCCTGCACCAGCCGCTGGCCCGATTGCGCGAGCAGCTCTTTCTTCGTCTCCAGCCCCTCAAGCAGCAGACGCCCGTTCCGTTTCTTCCAGGTGCCGCCGATCATGACGGCCTCGATATTGGCGAGGCTCGTCTGCATCACGACGGTGGAAACGGGGTCGTGCACCGGGAAGAGGTTGAGATCGGAAGCGTTGATGATGACGAGGTCGGCGAGCTTTCCTGGCGTCAGCGAGCCGATCTGATCCTCGCGGCCAAGCATCCGCGCGCCCTCAGTCGTGATCCAGCGCAGTGCCTCGCGCGCTGGAATCGTGGTCGTTGCCGGAATGGTGCCGCTGGCCTTGCGCGTCTCTGCGTTATCGAGTGCCCGCTGCATTGACAGCGCGACTCGCGCGGCGGAAAAGAGATCGCCGGCCAGCACGGATTCCAGATCAATGCCGATCGTCGGGCGCACGCCGCGCTTCAGCAGCCGTCCGGTGATCGGGAAGCCGTGGCCCTGGATCATCTCGTTTTCAGGCGTCACCGAGAAGGACACGCCGAGACCGACCAGACGATCGAGGAGATCGTCGGGCAGATCGTTGCCGTGAACGATGTTGACGCCGGCGCCGACAAGGCCGGCCTCGATCAGCTTCTCCCAGCCGCCGGGCGTCTTCGCCGGACCGCCGCCCTGGTGCATCGATGCGATCAGCTTGAGCTCGCGCGCCAGGCGAAAATCGTGCACGGCAACGTCTAGCGTCGAATAATGCGGACCGAGAATGGCGAGCCCCAGCGTGACGAGGCCGTCGCGATCGGCGAGGGGACCTGCGAGCAGCCGCTCGACCTCGCGGCGTGGGTGCGCGATCTCGGAGAAGTGCGGCTCGCCCGGTTTTGGCTCGGGCTTCGGCGAGCCGTGGAAGAATGCGGCGCGAATGCCGCTCTCGATCAGGCCGCGGACAGCGGCGTCGGTATGGTCAGGCGTCGGATTGTTGTGGCACCAGTCGACCAGCGTCGTGGCGCCGCAATTGATCTGGTTCAGCGCGCCGACCAGCGTTGCGATGTAGATGTCCTCGGGCCGGAACACGGTTGCGAGGCCGGCATGCATGCGTCGGAAATATTCGAGCAGCGTCCAGTTCGCGGCATAGCCGCGGAGCGCTGTCTGCCAGGTGTGCATATGCGCGTTGATGAGGCCGGGGATGACGATGCGGCCCGTCCCGTCGACGATCTCGATGTCGGCTGCGCCGCCGCCGACATCGATCGATGGACGCACGTCAAGGATACGGTTGCCCTCGACCAGCACATCGCCGGTGCGGAGGTCGCCAATCGCATCATCCATGCTGATGACAACAGCGGATTTGATCAGCGTGCGCGTCATCGGATCAAGCCGCCGCCTTGGCCGGGCCCGGCGGCTCGCCGGCCCAGGCGCGCGCGATCAGGTCGCGGATGGCGTTGCGCTCGAGCGGGCGCGGATTCCAGTAGGCGTTGGTGACGGCGAGATCGGCCGCCTTGTCGATGCCGCTCTCGGGCATGCCGACGTCGCGCAGCGCAAGCTTTGCATTCAGCCGCTTCGCAAGATCGTACAGACCCCGCGATGCATCGGCAGCGCCGATCGCGCGCGAGATGCGCGCCATCGCATCGGGCACGGCGGGCGCGTTGTAGGCCAGCGCATGCGGCAGCACGATGGTGTGGGTCTCGGCGTGCGGCAGATCGAAGGTGCCGCCGAGCGTATGGCAGAGCTTGTGATGCAACGCCATGCCGACGGTGCCCAGACAAACACCGCACAGCCAGGCGCCATAGAGTGCCTCGGTGCGGGCCTCGTGGTCATCGCTTTTCGCGGCAATGGCAGGCAGGGCGCGGGCCAATGCGCGAATGCCTTCCTCCGCCATCAGCGACGTGACGGGATTGGTGTCGCGGGCGTAGAGCGCTTCCACCGCATGCGCGATCGCATTGATGCCGGAGGTCGCGGCCAGGCTCGCCGGCAGCGTCAGGGTGAGATCGACATCGTAGATCACGGTCTCCGGCAGCACGGCGGCGTCGCGCACCGTGGTCTTCAGGCCGTTCTCGGTCTGGCCGACAATCGGCGTCATCTCCGAGCCGGCATAGGTGGTGGGAATGCAGAGCTGGTTGACGCCGGTGCGCAAGGCCAGTGCCTTGCCAAGACCGGTGGTCGATCCGCCGCCGAGCGACACGACGCAGTCGGCATCGCACGCCTTCATCGCCGCGAGCGCCTGCACGGTGACCTCGACCGGCGTATGCATGGTGGCGCCGGGGAATAGTCCTGCGTAGAGCGGGCCGAGCGCCGTGCCCAAGCTCTTGCCTTGTGTCTCCTGCTGCGGCGTCGTCAGCACCAGCGCGCGCTTGCCGCCGAGCCGTTCGACTTCGGCTTTGGCCGCAGCAAGCGTGCCGCTGCCGAACACGACGCGGCAGGGGAGGTTTTCAAATGTGAACGAACCGATCATGCGCCGGTCTCTTTGATGGGATAATCGACCTGGAAGCGTCCGGTTCGCAAGTCGCCCAGCGCTTCGCGCACGCGCAGATGTTCCGGATGGGTGGCATAGGCGGCGAGCGCGGCCTGATTGGCGAATTCGGAAAACAGGACCACGTCGCAGGCATAATCGACATCGCTGACGTCGAGGCCGACCTCGATGTGGGTGAGGCCGTCGATCCGGCCCTTGAGGCCCTCGAACAGGGTTTTGACCTTGAGTCGGGCGGCGGAGCGCTCCTCGGGGGTCTCCCCACGCAGCCGCCACATCACGATGTGCCTGATCGGGCCCGACATTTCCTGATTTCCTCGCCTGCTGTCTTGCTTGTCTTGAGGCCATTTTGGCTTGCAGGATGCGGAAATAAAGGCCAATATTTGTAAGTCTCTTTTTCTATAAGTGAAAAAATGGACCGCTTGCTGCAATTGGAGGTCTTCTCCAAGACGGCCGAGCTCGGCAGCCTGTCCAAAGCTGCCGAGGCGCTGCGCATGTCGAATGCGGCGGCCAGCCGCTACCTCAGTGCGCTGGAGGAGCGCCTTGCAGTCCGGCTGATCGAGCGCAACACCCGCCGATTGTGGTTGACGGAGGCGGGACAGGAACTGCTCGAGCGTTGCGGTCCGGTTCTGAATGAATTGGCGGAAGCCGAGGACATCGTCAGCGATCGTGCCTTGTCGCCTCAGGGCACGTTGCGGGTTACGAGCTCGCTCTCCTTTGCCGTGATCTATCTGGCCCCGATGCTGCCGGCGTTTCGCGCGCGTTACCCAAAACTCAATCTGCAGATCACGACCGCCAACCGGTATCCGGATTTCATCGAGGCGGGTATCGATGTGGCTATCCGGACCCGCGAGCACGAACCGGATTCGAACATCGTCGTCCGCCGTATCGGCCAGATGCGCCGCGTGCTGGCGGCCGCGCCGTCATATCTCGCAAGCTGCAGCAAGCCGGAGCAGCCCGCCGATCTCGCGCGGCACAACATGCTCGTCTACAACCTTGCCAACGATCCCTATTCGCTGCGTCTGCGGAAGGGTAATGGCGCGCAGACCGTCCGTATCACGCCGACGCTCGACAGCAATGACGGCCAGGTCATCCGCGGCGCGGCGCTGGCAGGCCTCGGCATTCTCATCCAGCCGCTCTACATCGTGCAGAGCGACATCGCGGCGGGCCGTCTCGTCCCGGTGCTGATGGAGTGGGAGCTGCCTCTGCTCACCATGAACATCGCCTATCAGAACCGCGCCGGGCTGCCCGCCAAGATCAGGGTCTTTTCGGACTTCCTGGTGAGTTACATCCGCGAGCATTCGGAGCCGGGGATCTGGATCGACACGACGAAGTGAGCGATACACACGCTCGAGCTCTGACTGCTTCCGAGAAGGCGCACATCCATTGAAAGCAAGGACATCCGGGACCGCGTGGCGACATGCCAACATTGGCCGCCTGCTCAACAATGCAGTACGGCGCTTTGAAGGTCGCGTGCTCGAATTGATGAGCGACAGGGGACACGACGAAACGCGCATCGCGCATGTCAGCCTCACGCGCAATCTCGATGTGGAGGGGACAAGGCTCACGGAGCTCGCCCGCCGCGCATCCATGAGCAAGCAGGCGATGGGCGAGCTGGTCGATCAATGCGCTGAGCTCGGCCTGGTCGATCGCATTGCCGATCCGACCGATCGGCGCGCCCGCATCGTCACATTTACGCCGGCCGGGCTCAAATGGCTCGACGCGTTTCGCGATGCAGTCGACATTGCCGAACAGGAGATGCGCGCCGACCTCGGCGAGGCCACGATGGACGCGATCCTGAAGGGGCTGGCGGTCTATGGCGCGGAGTTCGACACGCTCGATGATGCGAATTAGTCAGGCTGCTTGACGATATCGTCAGGCTACCTTACCATGCAAGATAATGCTGGTAGGGAGAAGCGTCTTGGAGACACGTCTGACGGCCTCGGTGCTCATCGTGGGCGGGGGGCCATGCGGGTTGATGCTGGCCAACGAGCTCGGCCGCCGCGGCGTGTCCGCGATCCTCGTCGATGAAAAGCCTGGCACGGCCTTCAATCCGCAAGCCAATGCGACGCAGGCGCGTTCGATGGAGCATTATCGGCGGCTGGGTTTCGCCGACGAGATAAGACGGGAAGGCCTACCCGCCGACTATCCGACCGACGTCGCGTACTTCACCCGCTACACCGGCTATGAGTTGGCGCGGTTTCAATTGCCGTCATCGTCACGCGCGGGCGAGCTCATCAAGGGCTTGTCCGGCTCCTGGAGCGCCGCCGAGCTGCCGCACCGCGTCTCGCAGAAATATGTCGAGGCGGTGCTGCGCCGGCATGCCGAACGGCTTCCTGGAATCCAGCTCAACTATGGCCATCGTCTGATCAACTACGTCGAAAGCGATGAGGGCATCGTCGGCGAAATCGAGTGTCTCGATGACGGTCGCCGCTTTGAAGTTCGAGCCGACTACATGGTCGGCGCCGACGGGCCGCGTTCGCAGGTCCGGCAATCGCTCGGGATCGTCTATGGCGGCGAGACCGGAACGCAGCGCGATTTCATGGGCGGACGGATGCTGGCCGTCTATCTCCGTTCGCCTGATTTCTACGCGAGCATCCCGCACGCCAAGGCGTGGATGTACAACTGCTTCAACGGTGACCGCCGCGCCTTCATGGCGTCCGTGAATGGCCGCGACGAATTCGCGTTCCACACGCAGCTGCGGCCGGGCGAGGACGAGAGCGCGATCACGATCAACGAGGCCAAGGCCGCGTTTCAGCGCGCATGCGGTGCGCCGATCGAATGCGAGGTGCTCTCGTTCTTGACCTGGACCGCGGGTCACGCGCTGGTCGCGAATGGAATGCAGCGGGGCAGGGTTTTCCTCGGCGGCGACGCGGCGCATCTGTTCACGCCAACGGGAGGCCTCGGTTACAACACCGCGATCGAGGATGCGGTCAATCTCGGCTGGAAGCTCGCAAGCGTCGTCAAGGGCGTGAGCCCGGCTGCGCTGCTCGACAGCTACGAGGTCGAGCGTCGTCCGGTCGCGCTCCGCAACACCGATTACGCGCGCCGCTTCGCCGACTCGCTCGGTCTGTTCGCGCCCGCGACCGAGATCGAGGACGCCACGGAAGCCGGCCGCGAGGCGAGGCGAACCGCCGGCATCTATCTCGAACAGCACGCCCGCGCCGAGTTCAACATTCCCGGCGTCACCTTTGGTGGCCGCTACGACGCCTCGCCGATCATCGTCTCCGACGGCAGCCAGCCGCCGCCCGACGCTGCAAATGTCTACGTTCCCAGCGCCTGTCCCGGCGGCCGCGCACCGCATGCGTGGCTGGAGGACGGCGTGTCCTTGTACGACCTGTTCGGGTTCGAGTGGACACTGCTCCAGTTCGGCGAGGTCGCGTCCGCTCACGCTCCGCTTGCTGAAGCCGTCAGGACGATTGGCGTCGAGGTGAAACTCGTCACGCTGCCAAAATCCTTGCGCGATCTCTATGAGGCCGACCTCGCTCTCATACGTCCCGACCAGATCGTGGCCTGGCGCGGTAGCGCATCGCAGGCGGGGACGCTCGGGCGCGTTCTTGCCCGCGCGCTCGGGCATAGTGCGAGCAGCGGCGCACGTCTGGCAAGCTGATCGATTCCCGCCGCCGCGTCCGACCTGCGGCCGTGTGGGCACTAACAACAACAAAACGACAACGACACCGGAGGAGGACAAAGTGACGACAGGAACACTCGAGGGCTACGGCGATCGTGCGGCCACTGTTGCCGGCGGCGAGCAGACCGCAAGCAGCCGCCGGCGCATTCTGATCGCCGGCACGATCGGCACCGCGATCGAATGGTACGATTTCTTCATCTACGGCCTGATCGCGCCGCTGGTGTTCGATCAGCTGTTCTTCCCGAAGTTCGATCAGCTCACGGCGACCATCGCGGTCTTCGCGACGTTTGCCGTCGGATTCCTGGCGCGCCCGCTCGGCGGGATCGTGTTCGGACATTTCGGCGATCGCCTCGGTCGCAAATCCGTCCTGTTGTGCACGCTGCTCATGATGGGACTTGCGACCATGTCAATCGGGCTGTTGCCGACCTACGCCAGCGCGGGCCTGATCGCGACGATCGCGCTCGTTCTGCTGCGCTTCCTTCAGGGCTTTGCGCTCGGCGGCGAGTCGACCGCGGCGATCCTGATGGCGATCGAAACGGCGCCCGGTCACCGGCGCGGCTTCTCTGCTGCCGTGATCCAGGCCGCGGGGCCCGTTGGCGTGGTGCTCGCCTCGTTTGCGGCGCTCGCGATCTCGCGGCTGCCGGAGGCGGAGCTGCTGTCATGGGGCTGGCGCGTTCCGTTCCTGATCAGCGCGGTGCTGGTCGCGCTCGGCGTCTACATGCGCTTGCGCATCGAGGAGAGCGCGACGTTCCGCGCGGCGGAGGTGGCTGAAGCAGTACCTGCCGTCGAGGCGGTGAGGGGACATTGGCGACCGATCCTCATCGTGTTCTTTGCCGAGATGGCGCAAACATCCTATTTCTATTTGACCGCCATCTTCACCATCTCCTTCGCAACGCGCCAGCTCGGCGTCCAGAAGGACGTGATCACGCAGGCCGTGCTGTTCGCCAATCTCGTGGGCCTCGTTGCGATGCCGCTCATCGGCGCGTGGTCCGACCGGATCGGACGGAAACGGCTGTTCCTCGCCGGCGTCATGCTCGCAAGCTTGTCGATGTTTGCGTTCTACGGTGCTGTCGCAAGCCGTGACACGCTCCTGGTCACGGCTGCGGTGATCCTGGCCGCGGGCGTGATCCATCCTTTGATGTTCGGCACTGAAGGAAGCTATTTCCCGGAGCTGTTTCCGACCCGCATCCGTTTCACCGGCGTGTCGATCGGAAAGCAGCTCGGGACGGTGCTCGGCGGCGGCATCGCACCGCTCGTCGCCACCAGCCTGCTTGCGCAGACGGGCTCCACCTACGCCATCACCGGATATTACCTCGCCCTCGCGGTCGCGGCGGTGATCGCGCTCGGTTTCGCGCGCGAGACCAGCAAATCGCGGCTGCTCGGCTAGGTCCAGCGCCAACACAAGGGAGGTTCTCATGGACGTCAATCTTCTGATCAACGGGCGGGATCAGGCCGCTTCCGGCGGCAAGGTGTTCGAGCGGCGCAATCCGCTGTCACAAGAGGTCGCGAGCCGCGCGGCGGCCGCGACAGTGTCGGACGCCGATGCCGCAGTGGCGGCGGCCTCCGCCGCGCTGGCGCAGTGGTCGGGACTTGGCCCGAATGCGAGGCGCGGTCTGCTGCTCAAGGCGGCCGATGCGCTCGACGCCAAACGCGACGCCTTCATCCGAATCATGATGGCCGAGATCGGCACCACAGAGGTCTGGTCGGCCTTCAACGTGAAGCTCGCGACCGGCATGCTGCGCGAGGCGGCCTCGCTGACGACGCAGGTCGCCGGCGAGGTGATCCCGTCCGACAAGCCGGGATGCCTCGCGATGTCCGTTCGTCAGCCGGCCGGCGTGTGCCTTGGCATCGCGCCTTGGAACGCCCCGATCATTCTCGGCGTTCGCGCGGTGGCGACGCCGCTCGCCTGCGGCAACACGGTGGTGCTCAAGGCGTCCGAGATCTGTCCTGGAACGCACCGACTGATCGGAGACGTGTTCAGGGATGCCGGCTTCCCGCCGGGTGTCGTGAATGTCGTGACCAATGCGCCGGCGGATGCGCCGGCCGTGGTCGAGCGACTCATCGCCAATCCCGCCGTCAGGCGGATCAACTTCACCGGCTCGACCCGCGTCGGCCGCGTCATCGCCGAACTCGCCGGCCGGCATCTCAAGCCGGTGCTGCTCGAGCTCGGTGGCAAGGCACCTCTCGTCGTGCTCGACGATGCCGACCTCGATGCCGCGGTCGCGGCCGTGGCGTTCGGCGCCTTCATCAACCAGGGCCAGGTCTGCATGTCGACGGAGCGCGTGATCGTCGATGAGAGCGTGGCCGATCGCTTTGTCGAGAAGCTCGCCAAGAAGGCGGGCGCGCTTCCGGCGGGCGACCCGCGCTCCGGTCCGGTCGTCGTCGGCTCGATGATCGACGAGGCCCCGGCCAAGCATGTCGTTGCTCTGATCGAGGACGCGATCGGCAAGGGCGCCGCCAAGCTCGCGGGCGGAGAGCGTGCCGGCACGGTCGTTCCGGCAACGGTTCTCGATCGCGTCGTGCCCGGCATGCGCATTTACACCGAAGAGAGTTTTGGCCCCGTCGTCTCGGTGATCCGCGCGCGTGGCGTGGATGATGCGGTGCGTCTTGCCAACGACACCGAGTACGGTCTCTCGGCCGCGGTGTTCGGCAAGGATGTCGCGCGTGCGCTGACGGTCGCGCAGCGCATCGAAAGCGGCATTTGCCATGTCAATGGACCGACCGTGCATGACGAGGCGCAGATGCCGTTCGGCGGCATGAAGGGATCTGGCTACGGCCGCTTCGGCGGCCAGGCCGGGATCGCCGAATTCACCGATCTGCGCTGGATCACGATCGAGACGCAGCCCCAGCACTACCCCTTCTGATCGCGCCACGACACGGCGAAGCATGCCAGGAAATCAGTCCATGAATTCGAAAGTCTTGACGGTTCGGGAAGCGACCCTCGGTGTGCTTCGTTCCTTCGGCGTCGACCGCGTCTTCGGCAATCCAGGCTCGACCGAGCTTGCCTTTCTCGGCGATTGGCCGGATGACATCGACTACGTGCTTGGCCTGCAGGAAGCTTGTGTCGTCGGCATGGCCGACGGTTATGCGCAGGCCACGGGATGTCCGGCCTTCGTCAACCTGCATTCGGCGGCCGGGCTCGGCCATGCGCTCGGTAATCTCTTCACCACGTTTCGCAACAAGACGCCGATGGTGGTGACGGCCGGGCAGCAGGCGCGCAGCCTGCTGCGGATGCGGCCTTATCTCTTCGCCGAGGACGCCGAACAGTTTCCAAAACCGTATGTGAAATGGAGTTCGGAACCTGCGCGCGCCGAGGACGTCCCCGCGGCCATTGCGCAGGCCTTCTTAACGGCCATGCAGCATCCGCGCGGCCCGACATTCGTGTCGGTGCCTTCGGACGATTGGGCGCGGCCTGCGGTCGCTCCGCCGGTCCGCAACATCGCGACGGAGTTTGCGCCGGATCCGGCGGCGATCGTTCGGCTCGGCGCGGCGATTACAGCAGCCAAAAGACCCGCATTCGTGGTCGGGCCCGAAATTGATCGCAACGGCTGCGTCGATGCGATGGTCGCGGTGGCCGAGCGGGCGAGGGCGGCAGTGTTTGCAAGCCCGATGTCGAGCCGGTCGAGCTTTCCGGAATTGCATCCGCAATTCGCGGGCTTCCTTCCGGCCGCGCCAGGTGGGCTCGCCCGCGCCTTGCGCGGCGCCGATCTGATCGTCGTGGTCGGGGCGCCCGTGTTCACCTTCCACGTCGAGGGACAATGCGAACTGCTCGATGATGGAACGCCGGTCTGGCAGATCACCGACGATCCGACCGAGGCAGCGTCCGCTGCTGCCGGCGACACCATCATCAGCACGCTGCCGAAGGCGCTTCCTGCGCTGCTGGCGGCGCTGCCTGACGTCGCGAAGCGCGATGCGCCGGCTGCGCGCCCTCAGCCCGCAATTCCCGCCGCGAAAAATCCGATCCCTCCGGCCTATGCGCTGAGCCGCCTCTCGGAGCTGATGCCGCGCGATGCGATCGTGGTCGAGGAGGCGCCGTCGCATCGTCCCGCCATTCAGCAATTCCTGCCGCGGCCGGGCGCGGACAGCTTCTACACCATGGCGAGCGGCGGACTTGGTTACAGCCTGCCGGCCTCCGTCGGCGTGGCGCTGGCACGGCCGGGCCGACGTATCGTGGGGCTGATCGGCGACGGTTCGGCGTTGTACTGTGTCCAGGCGATCTGGACCGCGGCACAACGCAAGCTGCCGATTACGTTCGTGATCATGAACAATTCCGGCTATGGCGCGATGCGCGCCTTCAGCCAACTCATGCAGGCGCATCGCCCGCCCGGGATCGATCTGCCCGGGCTCGACTTCGTGGCGCTTGCCAAGGGTCTTGGCTGTCCGGGCACGCGCGTGACCGATGTCGGCGAGCTCGATCGCGTTCTTGCCGAGGCTCTGGCGTCAAGCGGCCCCGCGCTGGTTGATATCGCAGTCGACGACGCCACGACGGACCTGTTCAGCCATTCGCGCTAGTCCTTGGCGTGCTAGAGCCGCGGCGCCCTGCAGGCGCCGTCCGGCGGCGTAAAGGTGACCAGGCGCAGCTCCGATGCTCCCTCGACCAGGAACGTGGTGTAGGCGAACTCGACTTCTCCCCAAGTCTCGTGCCTGAAGCGCTTAATTCCTTCGCTTCGCTCTGTCACGTCTTGCCGCGGCCACCAATGTCGGAATTCGACGCTGGCCGCCCTTAGCGCCTCAACAAGTGCATCGAAGGCGGGATCGCCGTTGGCTTGGCTGTGGTCGAGGCGAAACTTGGCCAGAGCCTGGCGGGCTCCCTGTTCCCAGTCTGGCCTCATCTGACGGTAACGGGGGTCGACGAACGTCAGCCAAAGACTGTTGCGTTCATTCGGAGGCATCAGGGCATAGTCGCCGAACAGCGCGACCGCGGCCGAGTTCCAAGCCACCACATCCCACCGCGGCGTCTTGAGGTAGGCTGGGTTGGGCAAGCTATCGAGAAAGGTTTGCAGGACCGGCGAGACGGTTGGGACGTTCGGCGTGGCCGCGAGTGGCGGCCGGTGCTGCGCCAAGGCGTAGAGGTGTGCGCGTTCCGCAGTGTCAAGACGCAGCGCTCGACATATCCGCTCAAGAAAATCGGCGGAGACCTGAATAGCGCGGCCTTGCTCGAACCAAGTGTACCACGTGACGCCGACCCCGGCGAGATGGGCAACCTCCTCACGCCGCAGCCCTGGTGCACGACGACGAGGTCCTCCCGCCAGTCCAACTTGTTCAGGCGCAATGCGGGAGCGCCGATCACGCACGAAATCGGACAGTGCTCGGCGGTCGTCGGTGCGCTGTAGATTTGTCACGGTCCATCACGCTGTTGTTCGAGCTAATAGGATAACGACTTACATTTTTCACTATAGCGAATTGCTTCACTCTCCGACAGGGACAGCCACCTGCCGGAGCTTCACATGGACGACCTGGCCGCTTCCGTCACCCATGCACATCAGTCGCGTCCATGGCTTACTCTGTCCGTGGTGCTGGTCGGCCCGTTCATGACCGTGATGGACATGATGATTGTGAATGTCGCCATCCCAGATATCCGGCGCCAGCTTGGGGCGAGCTTTGGACAAGCCGAACTGGTGATCGCTGGCTACGGCTTGGCCTATGCGGTGATGCTGATTACTGGCGGCCGGCTGGGCGACCTGTGCGGTCGCCGGAGAATGTTTAGCCTTGGGCTGGCTGGCTTTACTGTTGCATCGGCACTGTGCGGCCTCTCGCCAACCGCGACGACACTGATCTTGGCTCGATTGCTGCAAGGTCTCACTGCGGCCGTCCTGTTCCCGCAGGCGCTCGCGCTGATCCACATGACCTTCGCAGAGAGCGCAATACGTACCAAAGCCTTTGCGGCGCTTGGGATTGTATTGGGACTGGCCGCGGTCACAGGCCAGGTGCTGGGTGGCATGCTGGTCAGTATTGATCTGTGGGATCTGGGCTGGCGAACGATCTTCCTGGTGAACATCCCGATCGGTTTGCTGGCGATCCGAGCGGCGCTACGCCTGATCCCGATGGACACAGTGTCGGCCGGTCAACGGCTCGATGTCACGGGGGTTGCCTTAAGTGCTATTGGCCTCGGACTATTGCTCTATCCGTTAGTGGAAGGACGGGAGGCGGGATGGCCGGTCTGGTCGGTGGCAATGCTTTGCGCTGCCGTCCCGGTCCTGGTCGGGTTCGCTTGGCATCAGTATGGCAAATCCTGCCGAGGCGAATCGCCGTTGTTGCAGACGGGTCTGTTTTGCAATCGGTCGTTCACGATTGGCGTTGTGTTGGTGCTGGTCTACTATTCCACTCATAGCTCCTTCTTTCTCGCCTACGCGTTCCTGGTGCAGGTTGGGCTTGGTCGATCGCCACTGGCCGCCGGCATCATTCTTTCCGCAGTACCCGTTGCATTCATGATTGGCTCGACAATCGCCGGGCGAGTAGCAGCCGAGCACCGATGGAATGTACTCGCGGTCGGCTCTACGATTAAAGCGATCGGCAACGGCGCGGCGGCCGGCACGGCGTTTTTCGGGGCGCCCATGCAGGCCGAAGCGCTTATCCCGAGTCTGCTGCTCGTCGGATTTGGCCAAGGCCTGTTGGTGACGCCGCTTTTCAATACCATTCTCGGCGGCATTCCTCATCGCGACATCGGATCGGCCTCGGGCATGCTCAGTACCGCGCAGCAAGTGGGGGGTGCTTTCGGTGTCGCTCTGGTTGGCAGCTTGTTTGCCGCCGTGCTTGTCCATGCCCGCGGGGGAGGGGCGGCCGAGGTGGAAGCCTATGGCAGCGCCTTCGCAGCGGCCAGCGCCTACGCCGCGCTGATGGGTCTGGTCATGCTAGTCCTGCTGTTTGCCCTACCGTTGGAGCGCAGGGAGCGTGTTTGACGGCGACGAGGAGGCCGGCGCCAGACCCGCAATCGCCGGCGAGCTGGAAAGCTCACCGGCGACGCATCGCCGTCAGCAGGAGTACCACCCTATTGCCGCGTCAGGCGAACCAGGTCCTGTCGCAGGAGGTAGAAGGAGACTGCGAGCAGCACGACGTCCTTCATCAGGAAGGGCACGTTTCCGGTCATCGCGGGGAAGCCTCCCGCCGCGATGTCCCAGCCTTCCGGCATGAAGGGAATGATGGTGACCGTCGCGATTAAGGTGCCGGTCGAGCCGAGGGAGCCGAGAACGCCAAGACGCTTGTCCCAGAAGCCCGCGAGCAACAGCGAGCCGAACGTCCATTCCGAGGCGCCAAGGAAATAGCTGGCGCCGGCATGGCCGAACACGGGATAGAGCCACCAGATCAGCGGACCGTTGCTGATGAACGGGACTAGTCGTTCGAATTCGTACGGAAACCACTTCTGGTAACCGAAGAAGAAGAACATGATCACCATCGAAGCGCGGACGACGTGGTAGTCGAGGTCCTCAGCCAGGAGACCGGATCTCTCCAGCACGCGGACGAGAGGGTTTTGAGCCGTATTGGCAAGCGTAGTCATGGGCGTGATCCCTTTGAGATGATCGATGCGGCGCGGTCGCGTTACGCGACGGCCGGGAAGTCGATCTCGGTGTCGTTGATGCGGTTGAAGACGTTGGTGAAGACCGTGGTCGCGAAGGCGAGGCTGATCTCCACGAGCTGCGCGTCGCTGTAACCGGCGGCCGTTATCGCGGCGAAGTCTTCGTCGCTGACGGTGCCGCTCGATCGCGCGAGCTTGCGAACGAAGGCGACCAGCGCATCGCGCCTGGCATCGCCGGTGGGCTGGCCGTCGCGGATCTGCTTGAGCACCTCCGGCTTCACGCCGGCGAGCTTTCCGAGATGGCTATGGGCGGCGACACAATAGTCACAGCCGGCGACTTCGCTGATGACGAGCTTGATGATCTCCTTGTCGGACTTGCTCAGGCTTCCGGAGGCAAGCACCGCATCGGCAGCAAGCACGGCCTTGAGCGCAGCGGGACCATGGGCGGCGATGGCCGCGAACGTGTTCGGCACGTTGCCGATGGCCTTCTTGATCTGGGCATAGACCTGACCGGACGGACCGGCATCGGTTTCGAGGTTCGGGACAGAAAGACGAGACATGGTGGCACTCCTTGGTTGGGGTGGTGAACGATTGCGGAGTGACAGTAGGGTCTCGGCTCGAGACTTTTAATGCCGAGAAGGCGCTGCTATATGCTCAATCATCTCATTTTCGGGAGGCCGCCATGGATTGGCTTAGCCGGTTGTTCGAGATGATGCCGGTGCGCGGTCGTCTCGACCTGCGCTGCGCCTACGGCGTGCCCTGGCGGATCGAGCAGGGGCCGGGCGAGGCGAACGAAATCCCGTACCATGCGGTGCTTGCCGGCTCGGCGATTCTGGAGAATCCAGCGGGAGGCCGGCCGCTGCCACTGAAGACTGGCGACATCCTCCTGCTTCCCGGCAATCCACGGCACGTCATGCATGACGGCAGCGGAGCCGTGCCGCTCAAGGCCCGCGACCGTGCGGCTCTCAATTTCACGATCAGCGAAAATCCCGGCGCGGACGAGCGGCTCGATCTGTTGTGCGGACACTTCGCGATCGCTCCGCCGCACGACCGGTTGCTGCGCAATTATCTGCCGCCTGTCCTCATCGTGAATGCCGGCGCTCACGCCGGACAGCGGGACACTGCGGGGCAACTCGCGGGCCTCGTTGCCCTGATGCGCGGCGAGACGGCGGACGACCAATTGGGTGGCCGCGCGATGCTGAACGCACTAACGACGGCGATGTTCGCACTCGTGCTGCGGCTCGCCAGCGAGACCGATGCGGCGCCACGGGGGCTCCTTGCACTTGCAGGCCATCCGCGCCTTGCGCCCGCGGTCGCCGCCTTGTTTAGCGCGCCGGCACGCGCATGGACGCTGCCCGCGCTTGCGCGTCTCTGCAACATGTCGCGTGCGACACTTGCCCGTCAATTCCAGGAGAAACTTGGATGCTCGCCGAGCGATCTCCTGACGGACATTCGCATGAGCCTCGCAGCGAACCAATTGAGGACATCGTCGGTCTCGACTGGAGCTGTTGGAGAAGCGGTCGGATATCAATCCGAGGCAGCATTCCAGCGCGCCTTCAAGAGCCATATGGGCGTCACGCCGGCGCAGTGGCGAAAGACGACGCGGGAGCCAGCCGGGCTTGCCGACTTGAAATTGGCAAGGCCCGAAGAGATCTCCATCAATGAGAAGGCGTAGGCACTCCAACTGAGCGGGACGTGCGGCGTCGCGTCTACGCAGTACACCCTTGGCAACCCGACATTATTTGTCGGAGCCGGAATCCGTGCTCCGAGCTTCGGCAGCTCGCTCGAGATCCCATGCCCGCTGCAGGCGCTCCGGGCTGGTCGCGTTCAGTATTTTGGTCCAGGCGCCGCCGAGTAACTTGATGCCGTCGTGCAGGGTCGGCGCGTTTCCGGCCGACCAATCAGGCAAGGCCATCGGGACGCTTATCGACCAGGACCAGCTGTCTCCGGAACGATGCACGTTGCCGATCACATGCCCTTCATAGATGACGACGTAATGGTCCTTGACGTCCGGCCACCGAAGCTTGGCATTGAGGGAAATGGTTTGTTTCATGAAACGAGACTTGTGTGGGGAATGACTTCGATTGCAATCATCTGAGCGGCCGCAATTGGTGCCGAGGCCGGCAGCAACTTCGGTGGGCTCCCGGTCCGAGCAATGTCTTGAGAGCCGGCGCTGTGGCGGACGCGATCGCTAATGCGACTCGCGTTTCCAAGCTTGATAAGGATGTATCGATTTGGCACTATGCCGGCATATTCGGAGAAAGTCATGTATAAGTCATGCCTTGTCGCGATTGCTGCCGCCGTCTGCATGTGTGCATCGTCCGCCAGCGCCCAGGGCGGTCCTTATCCCTTCGGCGATGAGCCGTACCGGCTGAACTGGTATCCCGACCCCGAGATCGCGACCGGCTGCTGGAAGTGGAATTGGCAGCAATATCAGTGGGACAATTATTGTCCGGTGTACGTCCAGCCCAAGGCCTTCATGTACCCTCGCGCGAGGGCGCTCGTCGTTCGCACCAAAGGTTAGCGAGCGGCTGAACCGCGGCGCCTTGCGAGGGCGCCGCTCAGGCACACGTCAATTAGTAGTTCTCGATCGTGCAGGCGATCTGGCTGTGCTTGCCGAAATTGAGCAGGGCATTGCCGCCGAAGCCGTCCACCCAGACGCCGGGACCGGCGTAGCGATATCCGACCCCCATCGGGACCAGGCGTACATGCACGCCGCCGGAGCGGCCGGTATGCAGCGATGCCGTCACGACGTCGCCGTCGATTGACACTGCGATCGGGCACAGCGGGTATTGCCTGCCGTTCTCGCAGGTGAAGACGAGCTCCGAGCAACTGCCGATCCCGCTCGGAGAAGCCTTCAAGGCCATATCGGCCGCGTTGGCTGCCCCAGGACTGCCCGCCACTCCGGCTCCGAAAAGAACAGCCGCCGTCAGACACTTGGCCGTCAGACACTTGGCCATGAAATTACGCATTGCCGCCCCCAAAGAAATTTTCAAATCACAGGGCTAAGAGAGCAAAAATCGCCAACACCGTCAAACCGCGGCGTTTGCCACGACGCCCCGAGGCATCACTTGGCTTTCATCTGTTGCCGTCCTGCGTCAGCAAATGGTGACGCATTCGGGCCTGCAGGCCCTATGCTCTTGCGTGCGAGATCGAGCAGGATTGTGCCGGTGACGAGGTGGCTCAGCTAGATCTTCTGCTGCGCTCCCGGGCCGACCACGTTGACCGTGATCTTCTGAATTTCGGTTCGACCGCCGGCATATTTGACCTCGATCATCAGCACGTCGTCGCCGACGAAGTCCGGCTGCGATTTGTAGAACGCGACGTAGGCCGGCACTTCCAGTGCGAGACAGGACTTGTAGTTGGTTGCTTTCACCTTCGCCGACTTGACGGTCACCTTCCCGGAGGCGGGCGCATTGACGAGGCGGATCGTGGGCAGCGGCCCCGATGTGCAGTCGGGCAGCACGTTGATGTAGACGCCGATTCGCGTGTCCTTGTTGGGGAGGGATTTGACCGTTCGCTCGACCGGGGAGAGCGGGTCCTCGGCCCATGCCGGCGCGGCGAATCCACACAGCGCAACGGTCAGACCGGACAATAATACCACTGTCGTTGCTCGCAAGGTCGCACAATTTTTCCGAGTAGTTCGCTGCAAGGTATTCATTTCAAATGCCTTTTCGGGTGTCCGGTTCCCGCGTCAACCAATTTACCACGGTGGACCAAAAAGTCTTCGTTAACTAGTTGATTTCGTTGACCCCTGGTGCAGTTAACAATAGCTTAATACCGAAGATTTTCGGCTTACTTTCTGCTTTTTCAGTGCAAAAAGTGTTTGGCAGGGGCAATTAATGAACGCTCAATTTCAGGTGGCGCAGGCCACCGGCACCGCTGTTCCGACCACCTCCACCCCAGTTCGAACCTTCTCATTAGCGAAGCCGCTGACAGATCAGGCGGTGGTCGTGCATCTTGGCTACGACCAGAAGGTGAAGCTCGACTTTTCGTCAATCGCCAACGAGAAGATCACGCTCGTCCACGTCGGCGAGAAGCTGATCATTCTGTTCGACAACAAGTCGACGATCACGGTCGATCCCGTCTTCGACTCCCGGCACGACAATCAGCAGTTGCTGTCGATCGAGCTGGCGCCCGGGCGCGACGTCAGCGTGCAGGAGTTCGCCAGCCTCTTCCCGATCACGACCGATCAGTCCGTGCTGCCTGCAGCCGGCGACGGCAGCGGCAACGCGCAAGGAAGCGGCGCCAACTTCTCCAGCTCCGCGGTGGATCCGCTGAACGCCGGCAATCCGCTGGACCTGCTGGGGCAGGAGGAGCTCGGCAATTCCGGGACCGGCGATCAGCAATTCCCCGCGATATCTTCTCCTACGGTCAGCGTGACCGGCTCGATCGAACTGGTGGTCGACGAGAGCTTCATTCCGGCCAACGGCACGAACTCGGCTGGGTCGACCACCGGCGCGTCCGGCTCCAATGTCGATACCCAGAACCTTCAGGTCGTCTTCACGGTAAGTACGCCGTTGGGTCTGCAGAGCCTGACCTACGCGCTCCACGTCGACAAGACGAGCACCGGCCTGATTGACTCGCTCAGTGGTCAGGGTGTCGTCCTGGTTCAGAAGGGCACCGCCGAGGTCGATGGTGTCGTAACGGTCAACGGCAAGGAGCTCACCGTCTTCACTCTGACGGTGGACGGTACCGGTCACATCACGATGACCGATCTGCGCGGCGTCCATCAGGATTCCAAGGATAATCCGGCCGACACCAGCGAGGGGATTCACCTCGGCCCGGGACTGGTCTCGGTGACGGCGACGGCGGTCGACGTCAGCGGAAACTCGGCAACCGGAAGCTTCGACCTCGGTCCGCACATTACGATCAACGATGACGGTCCGAGCATCGCCGTAGCGCAAGGCGAGGGTGAGGGCGACGGTCCGCATCTCCCGTTCCTTCCCGCCCTCGAAGTCGACGAGAGCGCGCTGCCGAGCGGCGCGCAGCCGCACTCATTGTCGACGACGGCCACTCAAGACTTCAGCGGCGCCTTTACGCATGTCGACGGCGCCGACGGCGCCACCATCACCTACGCCTTGTCAGTGACCGCGGGCGGTGTCGACACGCACCTGCTCGACTCCCTGACAGGGCACGAAGTGTTCCTGTTCAACGAGAAGGGCACCATCGTCGCCCGCGAGGGAACGGACGCCACCGCTGCGGCCGGTGGCCATATCGTTTTCACGCTCGAAGTGGATTCGTCCGGACAGGTGACGATGACGCTCGAGCGCTCGGTGCACGAGTTCACTCCCCAAGTGAACGCCAACAGCGACGAGCCGATCAGTCTTTCGAACGTCCCGGTCACGCTGACCGCGACGATCACGGACAACGACGGCGACACCGCTTCTGCCAGCATCAGCATCGGCTCGACCATCGTCATTCATGACGACAGCCCGACCATCGCTGTGGTGCTGGGCCAGGGCGGCGACGAGGGGCCGCAGCTCCCGGTCCTGCCTGTCCTCGAAGTCGACGAGAGCGCGCTGCCGAGCGGCGCGCAAACGCCGTCATACCCGGCTTCGGTCACCAAGGACTTCAGCGGCCTCTTTACGCACGCCGACGGCGCCGACGGCGCCACTATCAGCTATGCAGTGTCGGTGAGCGGTGGCGGTGTTGACACCCACCTGCTCGATTCCCTGACCGGGCACGAGGTGTTCCTGTTCAATGAGAACGGCACCGTCGTCGCCCGCGTGGGAACGGACCTCGCTACTTCTGACCCCGATGGCGCGATTGCTTTCACGCTCAAAGTGGATTCGTTGTCCGGCCAGGTGACGATGACGCTCGATCGCTCAGTGCACGAGCTCACTCCCCAGGCGAACGTCCCCAGCAATGAGCCGATCCAGCTTTCCGGCGTCCCGGTCACGCTGACCGCGACGATTACGGACAATGATGGCGACTCCGCTTCCGCCAGCATCGACATCGGCTCGACGATCGTCATTCATGACGACAGTCCGACGCTGACCCTGACCCCCGGCAAGAACTCCGTCACGATCGACGAGACGCCCGGCCAGCAGGCCGGCACCAACGACGTCCAGTTCACGGACCTTTCGGCCGCGGCCCAGACGGCGTTCAACAACGTCGCGAACAAGGGCTTCGATCCCGACGTCAGCCACGACCATAATGCGATCGGCTATGCGGTGAATTCGGGCCTCGTCTCCGCCGACATCAATTTCGGCGCCGATGGCGGCGATGCGACCCAGTCCAAGCTGTTCGAACTGACGCTGGCGAAGAGCGGCGTCGATTCCGGTCTCCAGACGACCGCTGGGCGCGAGATCTATCTATTCCTCGAGAACGGCGTCATCGTCGGCCGCTACGACGCGCCCCACGACGGCAATACCGTCGTCGACGGCAGCGATCCGGCCGCGTTCGCTATCACGATCGATCCGACCACCGGGCAGGTTTCGGTGGCCCAGTATGTCTCTCTCAACCAACCGGACCACGCGACGGCCGCTGACGGTTTCAACAGCTACAATGAGGGGGTCTCGCTCGCGACGGGCAGCGTGTCGATTGCGCTGACGGTAAAGGATGCCGACGGCGACACCGTCACCAAGTCGGTTGACGTCTCCCATGAAATCACCTTCCTCGATGACGGCCCGAAGGTCACCGTCAATGTCGACGAGCGCTTCTCGGTCGTGCTCGATGAGACGCCCGGCGTCCAGTTCGAAGACGATGATACGACCGCGTCCTTCGTCCGCCACCTGTTCGATTCCGTCGTCAATACGGGCAACGATCCCGACCTTACGTCGAGCGAGAAGGACCATGGCGCGATCGGCTTTGCCATTGGCGGCCACGACGCCCTCGATGTTCATGCCATCTTCGGTGCCGACGGACCTGCCGCGCACAATGCCGTCGTGTACTCCCTGACGCTCAATGGCGTCAGCGGCTCGGTCGATTCCGGCATTCAGACCACCGACGGCAAAGAAATCTATCTCACGATCGAGAACGGCGTGATCGTCGGCCGGGTCGATACCAACGGCGACCACCAGGTCTCGACCTCCGATCCGGCGGCTTTCGCGATCGCAATCGATGACGATGGTCACGTGGCGACGGCGGAATATCTGTCGCTGAAGCATCCCGACCCGCACGCCTCGGACGAAACCGTCCAGCTGACGCAGGGCGTCGTGAGTGCGACCGTCACCATCACCGACGGCGACCAGGACCAGGCGACCGCTTCGACCGACATTTCGAGCCATATCAAGTTCGAAGACGACGTGCCGCACGCCTATGACGTCAAGCCATTCACGATTCTCGACGACGAGGCGCAATCACTTTTCCCGCCGAATTTCGGCGGCAGCGGCGATGCTTTCCCGAGCCTGAATACTCTGACTGGCGGGGCGCACTCGCTCTTCAACAGCGGCGCCGACGGCACCGAGAGCGTCACCTTTGCGCCGCCTTCGGACATCAAGGCGATCTACAAGCTCGATAGCGGTCTCGCCGGCCAGGAAACCCTCGACTACACGACCACGACGAGTGGCGGCCATACCGTTCTGACCGCGACCGGACACGTTTCGGGTAACGTCGTTTTCACGCTCGACGTCGCCGGTGACGGATCCTACACCTTCAAGGTCAGCGAACCGCTGGTTCATCCGACCAACAGCACCACGGAAGAGAACCTTTCCGTGAAGATCGGCTTCACCGTCACCGACGGGGACGGCGACCAGGATTCCGGCTCGCTGACCGTGAAGGTCAACGACGACACGCCGACGGTCGATGTCGACCGGGCGGAGGACAGCCACGGCCACGACGTCACACTGGCGCTGCTGACGCTCGACGAGTCGATCGGCGTGACCCCGGGCGACCCGAACGCGACCAGCGACGACGTTCCCGGCGTGACGGCTCCCTCGTTCTTGACCAGCACCGACCCGACCAAGGCGATCGGCATCACAAAGACGCCGACGTCCGACGAGAAGGGCACCTCGGTTGCGGAACTGTTCACCACCGACGTCGACTTCGGCGCCGACGGCGCCAAGGCCGCGCCCACCGTCAGCTACACTTTTACGCTGAAGGATGATCACGGCAGCACGGTTTCGAACGGCTCGGCGACCGGCGTGGAAACCAACCTGATCGTCACTGCGCTTGCCGATTCGCCGCTGGCAGGCCTCACGGATGCCCAGCGCACGATCTATCTGTTCAAGGAAGCCGACGGCTCGATCGTCGGCAAGATCGGCATTGGCGGCGGCGGTAACGTCACCGACTTCGTCGCCCTGCATGTCGTGATCGACCAGAGCAGCGGTGAGCCACGGATCGTCGTCGAGCAATATCTGCCGATCCAGCACAGCAACACCAATTCGAGCGACGAGTCGGCGTCGCTGACCTTCAACGATCGTGATGCCAGCCTCGGCGTCACGCTGACCGTGACCGCGACCGACGGCGACGGCGACGTGGCTTCTGACTCGAAAACCGTCACGCTGGCGGGCCACGACAGCTCGCTGATCAAGATCGAGGATTCCGGCCCCACGGTCACGATCACCGCGACCGGGGTAACAGTCGTCCATGACGAAACGCCGGGCGTCCAGAACGCGGGCGATCCCAATCCGTCCGATGACGTCGCCGGCGCAAACCTGCCGAGCACCGTGCTCGCCTCGTTCAACGCGATCACGAACCAGGGCTCGGATCCTGACGTTCCGAACAAGGACAACGGCGCCATCGGATTTGCGCTCAGCTCCGCCGCGGTGGTCAGCGTGGCCGCGACCTTCGGCACCGATGGCCCGGCCAAGACCAACTCGACCGTGCTGTCGCTGCAGATCGACGGTGGCAACAACACCGATTCCGGCCTTCAGACCACCGATGGCCAGCACATCCTGCTGCGGCTGGAGACCTACAACGGCGTCAGCATGATCGTCGGCCGCGTCGACGGCAACGGCGATCATTCTGTTTCGACCTCCGATCCAGCGGCATTCGCCATCGAGATCGGTCAGGATGGCCGGATCAGCGTCGCGCAATATCTGTCGCTGAAGAACCCGAGCCCGGGATCGTCCCCGAGCGACCTCGATGAGCCGACCACGACCCTGCAGCACGTTCAGGCCGTCGTCACGGTCACCGATGGTGATGGTGATCACGCCACGCAGGCCATCGACATTTCGAGCAAGATCCAGTTCCAGGACGACGGCCCGACCCTGACCGTAACCGCGCCCGCGGTGATCAACGGTCTCGACTTCGGTGCGTTCGTCCTCAACAGTAATGAGTGGGGCCAGGGAAGCGGCACTGCGACCGGCACCAATGGTGGCTGGACCATCTCCGACGCCAACAGCGGTCATTCCGGCGCCGATCTGATTGCCAACACCGGCGGCGGCACGGTTCAGCTCGAGCGCGTCGGCGACGGCTATCTGGGGATGCATTCCTCGACCGGCGGCTACATGGTCGACCTCGACGCCTCGCCGCATGACGTGAAAATCAGCCAGGTCGTCACGGGGCTGGCGAGTGGCCAGACTTACGATCTGCGCTTCGAGGCAGGCGCGCCGTTCCCGAATTTGGCGCATCTCGAGGTCTGGTTCGGCGGCGTCAAGGTCGGCGACATCTCGCCGACCGGGCAGATGCAGGAATACACGATCCAGGTGGTGGGCGGCTCCGGCCCCAATCACGACAACCTGCTTGAATTCCGCGAGACCGGCACGCCGGACAATCAGGGCACCTATCTCGCCAACGTGTCCGTCGGCGAGATCGTGATCGACGAAACCGCAGGCATCCAGGCGGACTCGAATGAAGTTGCGGCCAACTCGCTCTTCAACGCAGTCGCCCACCAGGGTTTCGACCCCGACATGCAGCCGCAGTTTGCGGAGGGCAGGGGCGCGATCGTCAGCGTCTCCGCTAACTTCGGCAGCGACGGCCCGGCCACCTCGGGTGCGACGACCTATGTCGTGCAGACGGCCAATTCGGGCCTCACGGATTCCGGCCTTCAGACGACGGCCGGCCAGCACATCATCCTGTTCAACGAGACCTATAACGGCGTCAGCTACGTCGTCGGCCGTTATGACTCGAACGGCGATCACCAGGTCACCTCGGCTGACGACGCCGCGTTCGCGTTCACGGTCAACGCGAGCACCGGCAAACTGTCGCTGGTCCAGTATGTCTCGCTCCATGAGCCGAACACGGCCAGCAACGACGAGGGCGTGTTCCTCAACACCGGCTCGCTGTCGGTGACCGTGACCGTCAAGGACGGCGACAACGACACCGCTTCGAAGACCGTCGACGTCTCCGCCGCGATCCGTTTCGACGATGACGGCCCGACCGCCGCTTTGGCCGTGACCAAGGCCACCCTGACCATCGACGAAACCGCCGGACAGGACGCCGGCACCAACGACGTTGCCCATCTCAGCGACTTTACCGGCCTGTTCAGCTCGATTGCCGGAACGCCGATCGAAATCGCGCAGAGCAGCGCGGCCGTCGTTTCCGCGACCGCGACCGTCTACGGTGCGGACGGGCAGGGCGCTGCTCCGGTTTTCGTACTGAACGTCTCCGCCAGCGGTGTCGATTCAGGCCTCGATGCAACCGACGGGCGTAGTGTGTTCCTGTTCAAGGAAGGCAACCTCATCGTCGGCCGCGAAGGCCTGGCGGATGGCACGGTCGATTCCGGCGGCAAGGTCGCCTTTGCAATTTCGATCGACAGCGCGACCGGCGTGCTCACGGTTGCCGAATATACAGCACTCTATCATCACAATCCGGCCGATCCGAACGAGGCGGCAAGTCCGCTCGCGATCGCCGACAACGCCATCCAGGCGAGCGTGACCGTGACCGACGGTGATGGCGACACCTCGGTCGCCTCGGTCGGCATCGGCGGCCAGATCCACTTCCTCGACGACGGCCCGACGGTGGCTGCGGCTCCGCTCAGCCAGATCGTCAACGGCAATTTCTCCCAGGGCGTTTGGAGCGATCCGGCCTGGTGGGGATCGATGTCGACGGACGTCACCGGCTGGACGATCTCACAGTCTCCGGTCGGGCCGGGTACAGTCGATCTCGAACGCACGCCGAGCGGCTATCTCGGCATGACCACGTCGAACGGCGCGGACATGGTCGATATGGGCTCTTCGCCCGGCAACATCGAAATCACCCAGAGCTTCACTAACCTGACCCCGGGCCAGAGCTACGCCATCCAGTTCGAGGCGGGTGCGCCGTTCCCCGAAACCGCAAAGCTGCAGGTGGTCTGGGATGGCCAAGTCATCGGCACGATCGATCCGAGCGGACCGGGCCAGCTGACGTCCTACAACTACATCGTCACGGCCACGGGCCACGACACGCTGAGCTTCGTCGAGATCGGCACCGGCAACGCGCCGATCACCCAGACCTGGCAAGGACACGACCTCGCCAGCGAGGACTATCACGGCACGTATCTCGCCAATGTCGGCCTGGTCGCGACGTACGTCGTCGACGAGGACGGTCTGCCGGCGGGCAATCACGACCTGCCGACTCCGTCGGAAGGTGATGCGGCGGGAATTGCGACCTCGGTCACCGGCGCGCTCGGCATCAACTGGGGTGCTGACAATTACGATCCTTCGAACGACACCATCAGGCCCGATGGGTCGTTCGCGCAGGACAACGACGGCAGCGCACTCACCGGCCGCAATGTGACCTTCACGGATGCCACGGTCGATGTCAGCGGCATCGCCGGGCACGTCCTCACCTCGAACGGCCAGACCGTCCAGTACATGCTGACGGGCATGGGGGCCACGCTGATCGGGTATGTGGGCGACCCGAATCACAAGGTCTTCGAAGTTTCGCTGTCCGACGATGGGACAGGTGCGTTCAAATTCACCCTGCTGGGCCAGCTCGATCATGCGCCGAACGGCTCGGAGAACGATATCGACCTGACCTTCCACTTCACCGCGACGGATTCCGACGGCGATTCAGCGCACGGCACTTTCATGGTCGGCGTCGACGACGACGTGCCGGTGGTGACCGCCGCGGGCGACACCGTCAACGTCAACGAAGCCAATCTTCCGGATGATCGCCACCTGAGCCCGGTCGCGCTTCCGGGCGGCGGTTTCTCCGGCGAGGCGCAGGCCGCGACCGGCTTCTTCCACATCAACTGGGGCGCGGACAACGGCGATGCGAAGCATCTCGCCTTTGCCAAGGACGCCCAGGGCAATGTGCTCGGCCCGCAGCTCACCTCTGACGGCGTGCAGCTCGATTACGTCGTTCGCTTCCCGAGCGACTCGCCCGGCAACGAGCAGATCATCGCCTACAAGCATGGCGGCAACCCCGACACCGATCCGGTGTTCTCCATCACGCTCTACGAGCAGGGCCACGGCTACTTCACCTATGTTCAGTACCAGAACATCGATCATCCGGGTGCCGGCGCCGATGTCGATGTGCTGAACTTCAACGTCATCGCGACGGACGCCGATGGCGACAGCGTCCAGACCTCGCTCACGGTCAAGGTCGTAGACGACATCCCGCTCGTGATTGCTTCGGGCAGCGTGACCGGAGAGGTCGACGAGGACGGCTTGCCCACCGGAAACATCGACGCCGGCCGTCTCGGCGAAACGGCGGGAACGGGCCATGCGAGCATTTCGGGTGATGCCGGCTCGCTCAAGGCGCTGGTCAGCTTCGGTGCCGACGGTCCCGGTGCGCATCCGTTCCAGCTGGTCGACCAAACCACTGCCTCGGCCTGGATCAGCGGCCTTCATCTGACGTCGCAGGGCCAGGCGATCGACCACGCCACGGTCTCCGGCAATACGGTCACAGCGCAGAGCCACGATGGCCGCAACATCTTCTCGCTCACCGTCAACGACGACGGATCGTGGACCTTCGCGCTCAAGGATCAGCTCGATCATCCGAAGCAGGATGATCCCAGCACGCCCACGCAGGAGAAGGAGTTCGAGGACACGCTTTCGATCAGCCTCGGCGGCCTGATCAACGCGGTCGACGGCGACGGGGACGTGACCTCGCTCGGCTCCGCGAATTTCACGGTCACCGTCCGCGACGACGAACCTTATTTCGGGACGATCAGCACCGGCTCGGTGACGCAGCTCCATACGGCGGCGACGGGAACGTTCGACTTCCACGTCGGTGCTGACGAGCCCGGGCATCTCACCGTTGCTGCGCCGGCTATCAGCGGCGTCGATGTCGCGACCGTCGTCGACGGCAACGGCATCACGACGGTCACCGGCACGTTCCACGGCAGCGGGCTGACCTATTACGTCCTTACGGTCAATCCGAACGGCACCTACAGCTTCGAGATCGACAACCTGCCGACCGGCACGGCGCCACTTAACCCCGTGGACCTCACGTCGGCTTTCTCGCCTGTGCATAGCAAGGACTTCGGCCCGTTCACGATCACCGCTGACACCAACCAGAAACTCAACGGTTCCGGCCAGGGCGTCGGTATCGACAGCAACAACGCCGGCGATGGCGGTTACGCGAAGATCACGTTCGACAACGAGATGACCGTTGCGAACTTGCACTTCAAGTCGGGCGGCAGCAGCGACGTGACCATCACCTGGATCGCGACCGACACGCATACCGGCCAGCACGAGAGCGGCCAGTTCACCATTCCCGCGCATGAGAACGGGACAGACGGCTTTACGGTCGATCCGTCGATCGCCTCGTTCGATCAACTCGAGCTCACCACGTCGACAGACGGCAGCGGCAAGATCAAGATCAAGGACATTGGCGGCACCGAGGTCACGCAGAATACCAACGTCGGGCCGTTCGACTTCACGCTCACCGGCACCGATGCCGACAACGATGCTGCGACTGGCACGATCCACATCAACGCCAACATCGGCGTGAACGGTATCCCGACGATCTCGTCGTCCGACGCCGCGGAGCTGAGCGATGCCGCCGGCAATGATCACGCCGCGGGTCCGACTCCGGATCCGTTCGTTGCGCAATCGGCGACCGGTTCCCTGCATATCGACTATGGTCACGACGGACCCGGTACGCCGGAGTTTGCCGCGGTCTATGACGGCGGGCTGGGGGCCGTTGTCTCGCAGACGTCCGCCGGTGGCGTGACGACGATCACGACCGCCTCGTGGACGCTGACCATCAACGAGACGACCGGCGACTACACGTTCAAGCAGACCGCCGCCTATCACCATGACGCCGGCGCCGACACCGACAGCGGACACGTCACCGTGACGGTCAAGGACGGCAACGGCGACACGGCAACGGGCACGCTCACGCTGACGATCGACGACGACGTCCCGACGGCGCATGCGGATGTCAACTCCGCAGAGTCCGGCGCTCTCATCACGGGCAATGTCGAGAACAACGACGTTGGCGGCGCCGATGGCATCGCCTCGATCGCCTGGAACAACGTGTCGCTCAACCACACCGTCACGGGCGCGCATGGCGTGCTGACGGTCGGAACGGATGGCGCCTACAGCTACCACGCCAATCCGAACACAGCGACCGGGGCCGACCAGTTCACCTACACGATCACGGATGGTGACGGCGACACGTCGACGACGACGCTGACGATCAATGTCACGAACGGCCAGCCCACGGTCGCGCCCGCGACCGTGACGGTCGACGAGGCTGCGCTCGACACCACGAAGGACAGCGGCGATCTCGCGTCGAGCGCCTTCACTGGATCCAATCCGACCCTGACGACTGAGTCGGCGACGGGAACGCTGTCGTTCTCCGATCCGGACGGCGTTACGGTCACCGGCGTCGCTGCCGGCACCAGCGGCAGCGATGTCAGCGGCCATGTCGGCACCCTCGTGCAGGGTACCTATGGTGTGCTGGAGATCAATTCCTCGGGCCATTATACCTACACGCTGACCAAGCCCGTCACGGAACCGTCGGCCAACAACGGCGCCGACACCGTCAACGGCGCGGACGTGTTCACCTACACGGTCACCGACTCGTTCGGGAATACCTCGACCTCGACCGTTTCCATCAACATCAAGGACGACGTCCCGACAGCGCATGCGGATGTCAACTCCGCAGAGTCCGGCGCGCTCATCACGGGCAATGTCGAGAACAACGACGTTGGCGGCGCCGATGGCATCGCCTCGATCGCCTGGAACAACGTGTCGCTCAACCACACGGTTGCGGGCGCGCATGGCGTGCTGACGGTCGGAACGGATGGCTCCTATAGCTATCACGCCAATCCGAATGCAGCGACCGGGGCCGACCAGTTCACCTACACGATCACGGATGGTGACGGCGATACGTCGACGACGACGCTGACGATCAATGTCACGAACGGCCAACCCACGGTCGCGCCCGCGACCGTGACGGTCGACGAGGCTGCGCTCGACACCACGAAGGACAGCGGCGATCTCGCATCGAGCGCCTTCACTGGATCCAATCCGACCCTGACGACTGAGTCCGCGACGGGAACGGTGTCGTTCTCCGATCCGGACGGCGTTACGGTCACCGGCGTCGCTGCCGGCACCAGCGGCAGCGATGTCAGCGGCCATGTCGGCACCCTCGTGCAGGGTACCTATGGTGTGCTGGAGATCAATTCCTCGGGCCATTATACCTACACGCTGACCAAGCCCGTCACGGAACCGTCGGCCAACAACGGCGCCGACACCGTCAACGGCGCGGACGTGTTCACCTACACGGTCACCGACTCGCTCGGGAATACCTCGACCTCGACCGTTTCCATCAACGTCAAGGACGATGTCCCGATCGCGCGGGGTGAAACGGCGAACGTGGCTGAGGCTTCGGCCACCAACGTCGTGTTCATGATCGACACGTCGGGCAGCACCGACGGCACCACCCTCGCGTCTGAAAAGCAGGCAGCGATCAACCTGCTGAACGCCGGCATCAATGGCGGCCAGGTCCTTGTGGTCGACTTCAACGACACCGCGCAGGTTTCAGGCTGGATGACGGTGTCGAATGCGATCACCTATATCAACGGGCTGCAGGCTGACGGCGGCACCAACTACCACGTCGCTCTGACCACCACGGAAAGCTACATCAGCACGCACACGACGCCCGACGCCGGCCAGACCATCGGATATTTCCTGTCCGACGGTGAGCCGACCGAGCCCTTCTACAACCCCGATATCAGCAACAGCGAGCAGGTAACCTGGGATTCCTTCCTCGCGACCAACCACATCAGCACGGTCTATGGCGTCAACGTCGCCTCGACCAGCGCTGACTCCGATATCGCACCGATCGCGTATCCGACCCCGGGCGACAACATCGGCATCGGCAGCAACGCCAACGGATTGCTCAACACAATCCCGGCGACGGTGCACACCGCGTCCGGCAACGTGCTCAGCAATGACACGTTCGGCGCCGACGGCCCGGGCGTGGGGGCCGGGATCCTGTCGATCACGGTCGGTCCCGCGACCTATACGTTCGACGGGACAAATTTCAGCGACGGGCATGGGCATACCACGCTCGGCAGTGTCCTGACGGCCGTGACGTCGCTCGGCACGCTGACGTTCAACTTCGCCACCGGCGCCTATTCCTACGCGACCTCTGCATCGGTCAACGCCGACCAGACGGAGACCTTCCACTACACGCTGGTGGACCACGACGGCGATCAGGCCGGTGCCGATCTGTCGATCGTGATCAAGAACTCGCCGCATGCGCCGACGGGGCTCGACCTCGATGCGCTTGACGACACCGGAACCAGCAGCAGCGACAACATCACCAACCACACCACCGGCTTGACCATCACGGGTGCCGCGGAGAATGGCACCACGGTGACGCTGTACGACGACACCAACAACGATGGCATCCATGAGTCCGGCGAAGCGACGCTCGGGTCGGCCGCTGTCAGCGGTGGAACGTTCAGCATCGACGTGTCGCTGCTCACGGACGGCCTGCATCACGTCCGCGGCTTCGAGACCGACGCCTCCAACAATGTCAGCCCGTCGTCCTCGTCGCTCGACATCACCATCGATACCGCCGCGCCGGCCGCGGCCGTCACCGGAATCGTCAACGACAGCGGTGTCGTCGGCGATCACATCACGAACGACAACAGGCTGATCATCGAGGGCACCGCCGAAGCTGGCACCACGGTCATCGTGTACCGGAACGGAACCTCGATCGGCACGATCGTGGCCGACGGCAATGGCGACTGGAGCCTGGACGATACCGGCACCAAATTGTCGGACGGCACGTACCAGTACACGGCAAGGGCAACCGACGTTGCCGGCAACAGTACGTTGTCCAGCGGCTACGCTGTGACGGTGGACACGACGAAACCGACCGAGAGCGTCCATATCACGGCGATCTCGCAGGATACGGGCGTGTCTTCGACGGATTTCGTCACCAATGACACCCAGCTCACGGTCTCGGGCACCAACAGCACGTTGGCCACGGGTGACAAGGTCCAGGTCTCCACGGACGGCTTCACCTGGTTCGATGCAACCCAGACGGATTCTACCCACTGGAGCTACAGCGATCCGGCCACGCACAGTTCGGATTTCACTTACTACGCCCGGGTGGTCGACGCGGCGGGCAATGTCGGCAACAACACCGACCAACAGGACGTTGACATCGACATCACGCCACCGACCACGACAGTGGCGATCTCCGGTATCCAAAACGATACCGGCGCGAGCTCGTCGGACTTCATCACCAGCGACCGAACGCTGACCTTGAATGGTACCTATAGCAACCTGGGCAGCAACATCATCCAGGTGAGCACCGACAATGGTCAAACCTGGAACAATGCCGACACGTCCTTTGGCTCCTGGAGCTACACCGATCCGGCAACGCATGCCGACGGCACGTTCACCTATCAGGTCCGCGTCATCGACATCGCCGGCAACGTCGGCAATACGGCAGCGCATAACGTGACGGTGGATGGCACCGCGCCGGGTGCTCCATCAACGCCGGACATGACGGCTGCGACCGACAGCGGCTCGTCCAATACCGACAACGTCACCAATGACCAGACGCCGACCTTCACCGGTACGGCGGAAGCCGGCAGCACGGTGAACATCTATTCCGACGGCAACCTCGTCGGAACCGGTGTCGCCACCGGCGGCACCTATACGATCACCACGAGCTCGCTCTCCGACGGGCAGCACACCATCACGGCCAAGGCGACGGATGCGGCCGGCAATCAGAGCAGCGCTTCCGGCGGTCTGACCGTCACGATCGACCACGTCATTGCGACGCCCTCGACGCCCGACCTGATCGCCGCCAGCGATTCCGGTTCGTCGAGCACCGACAACATCACCAGCGTTCACACGCCGACCTTCACGGGCACGGCGGAGACCGGCAGCACGGTGAGCATCTTCTCCGACGGAACGCTTGTCGGAACGGGCGTCGCGACCGGCGGCACCTATTCGATCGTCACCAGTTCGCTGGCCGATGGCACGCATGTGATCACGGCCAAGGCGACCGATGTGGCCGGCAATGTGAGCAGCGCATCCGCGGGCCTGTCGGTGACGATCGACGATAGCGCTGCTGCTCCCACACTGGCGCTCCACAGCGATACCGGACTGTCGTCGAGCGACCGCATCACCAGCAGCGGCCAGGTCGATGTCTCTGGTCTCGAGACGGGAGCCTCCTGGCAGTACAGCACCAACAACGGGACGAGCTGGAACAACGGCAGCGGTTCGAGCTTCACGCTCACGGGCGATGGCGCGAAGACCGTGCTGGTCCACCAGACCGACGTCGCCGGCAACACCTCGTCGAATGCGACACTGAACTTTACGCTCGACACAGTCGGGCCAACGATCGCGATTACAACGGCTAGCCATAACTTGAATCTGGTGGCGGGCACGGTCAGCGATTCGGGAAGCGGGGCTGTCTCCGTGTCCGTCGCAAAGGGAGGCACCTCGCTAGGAACGGATAATTCGGTTTCCAGCGGCAACTGGAGCATTACCAGCAGCAACTTCAATTCGGGGCAAACGATCACAGCAACAGCGACCGACTTGGCCGGCAATACCGCTTCCACGTCGGTGAAGGCAGTCGCTCCCGCCGGCGTGTCTGGTGAGGCCATCAACCTCGCACTCGCCAGCACTGCGGCCGCCCAGCATGTCGGTCCGGTCTCGCTGACGATCGCCGGCGTGCTCGACGGCTGGACGCTGAGCGAAGGCTCACGCAATGCCGATGGCACGTGGACGGTTCTGACCAACGACATCGGCTCGCTCTCGGTGACCTCGCCGGATGGCTTCACCGGCGCTCTGGTGTTCAACGTCATGGAGAGCTGGACCGATGCCGACGGCAGCATCGGGACTGCCTACGTCGTCGACAACGTCGAGGCCTATGCCAAGGGCTCGCCGATCTTCGCCTGGTCCGGCGACGACACGCTGACGGCGTCGAGCGGCCACGATATGCTGGTCTTCGCCAACCGGATCGGCGCCGATGTCGTGCACGGCTTCGACGTCGCGCATGACAAGATCGACCTGATCGGCTTCGACGGAGTGTCGAGCTTCGCCGACGTTCAGGCGCACCTGTCAACCGACGCGGCAGGCAATGCCGTCATCACGCTCGGCGACGGTGAAACGATCACCCTGGCCGGGGTCGACGCCAAGACCCTCACTGGCGACGATTTCGTGTTCAACGAGACGCCGGTGACGCACAACAGCGGCGACATGGTCCTGAGCGACGGCGCGATGCTGCCTCTCAGCGGCATCGTCGACAACACCGGCAGGATCGAGCTCGGCTCGACCGGCACACAAACGGAGCTCGAGATCGTGCAGCATGGGGCGACGCTCCAGGGCGGCGGAACGGTCGTGCTGTCCGACAATTCGGAGAACGTGATCTTCGGCAGCCAGGCGGATGTCACGCTCACCAACGTGGACAACACCATCATGGGCGCGGGTCAGATCGGCGACGGCCAGCTCACGCTGGTCAACGAAGGCACGATCGTGGCCACCGGCGTGAACGCGCTGGTGATCGACACCGGAGCGAATGTCGTCACCAATTCCGGCACGCTGGAGGCGGTGGGATCGGGAGGCATGATCGTTCATGCTGCGATCGACAACGAGGGCCTGCTGTGGGCCAATGGCGGCGATCTCTCCGTCACGGGCAACGTCAGCGGCAACGGTTCGGCCCTGATCTCGGGACACGGAAGCCTCGAACTGGCCGGCGCGTTCAGCGGCGAGGTCAAGTTCGACGACAATGCCTCGGGCACCCTCGTCCTCGATCATGCCTCCGACTTCCATGGTGTCCTGTCCGGGTTCGACGCGAACGACACTCTGGATCTCGAAGGCATCCTCGGCGGCAGCGCCAGCATGAGCTACCAGGAGAACGCTCAGGGCAATGGAGGCGTTCTGACGGTGACGGATGGAAAGACGACGGCGAATATTGCCTTCGCCGGCGAACATACGGCGTCCGATTTCCATGTCGATACGAGCGGAACGGCGAACCAGGTCCTGGTCCATCTCGAGACCCAGGCTCAGGCCCAAGCCCAAGTGATGGTTCACGCGGCCTGACCTGGCCGACCGTCAAAAAAGAAAAAAGGCGCCGGTTCGGCGCCTTTTTTTGTGGTTGTCACCAGTAGCCTGACCGCGGAGGGCGGCTGGTTGTCGGCCAATAGACTAAGCTGCGCCGGCAGTCTCCGCCCGGCTCACATCCAGAGCGGCAAGGCGCTGATGCCACCACCGCCGGCCAACGCTTCGTCTCCGGTCCATTCGACTCGCTCGCCGCTTTCGGCCGCAGGTGCGGCCGCGATTTCGCCGGTGAGCGGCTGCCGTTTTGCGTAGGGTGTTGCGAACAGGTGGACGCCGTCATGATTGATGGCAAACAGCGGGGTGAAGCTCGTCGCGTCGCCATCCTCGATGAGGCTGTTTCGCCGATTGTCCAGGATGAGCCATTGTCCGTCGAGGCGCGCGGCGAGCACGGCGTGGTCCTGCCGCACGGCGCGGTCGCGGACCAGCACGAGCCGGAGGTCCTCACGCGGAAATCCGGCTTCACCCAGCGCGACGTATTTCGCGATCGCATAATCCTCGCAATCACCCTTCGCCGTCGCGAAGGTCTCCAGCGGCGAGCTCCAGCGATCGGCTTCGCCGTGCTGGGCAAAGTCGCTGACGTAGCGGACGACCATGTTGACGGCGCGGTTCGCCTCGTCGAGCCTGTCGCGTCCCGATTTCGATTTGACGGCGCCGATCAGCCGCAGGAACTGCGCGGCGTTGGACAGGCAATTGCCGGCATCGGCCTCGCACTGCCTCAGCGTCTCCGTGTCCTTGGTGAGCTTGGCTTCGAGCCCCCGCCACTTGCGCCATAGCAGCCCATCGGGCGCGCGGAAGGTGAACAGGCCGAATGGCTCGTCACCCCTTGGGGCTGCCTGCTTGGGTTCGGGCGCTGCGTCGGTTGCGATGTTGGAGGGCGTGAGCGCCGCAAGACGGACCGCATTCGGTCCGCGGCCGCGCATGGCATCGAGCTTCGCCAGCACGTCGTTGATGCGGAAGAATGTCGCCGGGGGGCGCGCTGCCGCGTCCATGCCGCGCGCGAGCGTTTCCTGTGCATCCGCCTCATCGGCCCGGGAGGGCGATGTTGCGCAGGTAGCGATCAATGCAGCCAGGCCCACGCAAAGCGCGCGCAAGCTTGCTCGCTGCAATTCCAATTGCAGTGCCATAAGCGACGTCCCCTGCCGGGAGCGTCGTCAACGTCTATTGCGTCGATCTACGCCCCGATCCTGTTGTTGGATCGAGACTGCGGTCTGCGGCGCTTAGGTGGAGTTAAGGCCGGAGGAGGGCGGGGCGATTGTCGCAAAGGCGGTCAATCGCGGGCTTCGGCCGGCCGGTAAATTGTCGCTCCGGCCTTTGCGTTTTGTTAACCGTGCCGCGGCCTCAGCGCTCGCGCAGGGCTTCATCCTTCAGGGTACGGGCCGGCTTGAGGATGTAATCCAGAACCGACTTCTCGCCGGTCAGGATTTCGACCGTCGTGACCATGCCGGGAATGATCGGCAGCGGCTTCTCTTCCGTCCCCAGATGGTTCTTCTCCGTACGTATCATGACGCGGTAGAAGCTCTCCTGGCGGTCCGGCGTCTTTTCAGCCTTGTCGTCGACGATGGTATCGGCGCTGATGCGCTCGACCTTGCCCTTCAGCGAGCCATAGACGGACGAGTCGTAAGCAGAGATCTTCACCACCGCATCCTGGCCGGGCCGGATGAAAGCAATATCCTGGGGCCGAATACGCCCTTCGACCAGCAGCGTGTCGTCGAGGGGAACGATGTCCATGACGTTGGCGCCGGGCTGCACGACCGCTCCCACGGTGGTCACGTTCAGCTTGTTGACGATCCCATGTACCGGCGCTTTCAGATCGGTTCGCCGGACCCGGTCCTGCGCCGATTTGATGTTTTCATCGAGCACGGCGAGGTCACCCTTGGACTTCGCAAGATCCTCGTCCGCCTGGGAGCGGAAAGAAGAGACCGTGCTCGCGATCTTCGATTGAGCCTCGGCGAGCTGCCCTCTCATCTCGGTCGCCTGACGGTCGAGGCGCAACATCTCGATTTCCGGCACGACCTTCTGCTCGTACAGCTTCCGCGTCAGCGACAGCTCCCGATCGAGCAATTTCAGCGTCCCGGTCAGGCGGGTGACCTGCTGGTTCAGGACGTCGACATCCTGCGCCAGTTTCTGCGCGCGCATCTTGAACACGCTGGTCTCCGCAGCCACGGCCGACGGCACCACCTGGTCGAGTTGATCGGGGAAGCTCAGTTCGCTCTTGCCCCTGGCTTCGGCCTCGAGGCGGGCGACGCGCGCGGCCATCGCAGCGCGCCGTTCCCTGATCTCGCCGAATTCGGAAGCGAACTTGGTGTCGTCGATGCGCATCAGGGATTGTCCCTGCTGGACGATCGCTCCCTCCTGCACCAGGATCTCGCCGACAATCCCGCCTTCGAGCGACTGCACCACCTGCATCTGCCGCGACGGCACGACGCGGCCGTTGCCGCGCTTGACCTCGTCCAGGATGGCAAAATGCGCCCAGCCCACGAAGACCACGAGCATGGCGAGGAATGTCATCAGAAGCATGCGCGAGGTTCGCGGCGTGCGCAGCATCGCGGCGGCACGAACGTCGTTGGCGAAGGCGAAATCAGAGGAGGCCATGGGTTCAGCCCTGTGATTGAGCCCGGGATAAATTGGGGTGAGGCGAAGTCTCGGCGGATGGCCCGTTCGGCTTGCCCTGGAGCAGAGCGAGCACCTTGTCGCGCGGCCCGTCGGCGACGAGGCGGCCGCTGTCGAACAGCAGCAGCCGGTCGACCGCATTCAGCAGCGAGAGGCGGTGCGTCGAGATGATCAGGGTCATGCGATCGCCGTGGATTGCCTTCAACCGCTCGAGAAATTCGGCTTCGCTGCGCACGTCGAAATGCGCTGTCGGCTCGTCCATGAACAGAATGCGCGGTTTCCTGATCAGGACACGCGCCAGGCCAATCGCCTGCTTCTGACCGCCCGAGAGGCTGCGGCCGCCCTCGGCGATGGGCATGTCATAGCCCATCGGATGTCCGGCGATGAAGCTTTCCACCCCGGACAGACGGGCGGCATGAAGCACTTCCTCGTCGGTCGCCTCGGGCTTGCCGAGGGCGATGTTGTCGCGCAACTTGCCGAAGAAGAGATCGGTATCCTGCAGGGCAAAGCCGATGCCGGCGCGCAGATCGGCAGGATCGTATTGGCGCGAGTCGACGCCGTCGACGAGGATGCGTCCTTCCTGCGGTTCGTAGAAGCCCACCAGGAGCCGGCCGACCGTCGTTTTCCCTGATCCGACGCGCCCAATGATGCCGACGCGCTCGCCGCTTTCGATTTTGAACGTCACCTTGTCTAGTGCCTTGCCCGGCGCATTCGGATAGGTGAAGCTGACGTTATCGAAGCTGATGCGCCCCTGGTCGATTTTTCGGGACACGTAGGCGCGCTGCGGCGACCGCTCCCGTTCCAGCGACATGATGCGGTCGATCGACTTCAGCGCCGACAGCGTCTGGGTGCCGCGCGTGATGACCGACGCGAGGCCGGCGATCGGCGCCAGCACGCGACCGGCCAGCATGTTGGCCGCGACCAGCGCGCCCATCGAGAGCTTGCCGTCGAGAATGAGGAGCACGCCGATCACGACCAGCAGGAGGCTCGTCGCCTGCTGGGCGGTGTTGGTGCTGGTCAGGGCGAGCGAGGCCCAGAAATGCACGTCCTCGCCGGAGCGCGCGGTGGCCGCGACGGAGCGCTCCCAGGCCGTTTGCATCCGCGACTCGGCGCCGGTCGCCCGCACGGTCTCGATGCCGGACAGGGATTCGACCAGCACCCCATGCCGTGCCGCCGATTCCGCCTGCAATCGCTTCATGGCGCGGTCCAGCGGGCGCTGCACCGTCAGGCCGATGATGATCATGATCGGCAACATCGCGAGCGGGATCCAGGCAAGCGGACCCGCGATCGCAAAGAGGACGCCGATGAAGATCAGGGCGAAGAGCAGATCAGTCGCCGAAACCACGCTGCCCGAGGTGAAGAACTCGCGGACCGAATCGAAGTCGCGGAGCTGGTTGGCGACGATGCCGACCGAGGTCGGCCGCTGCGCCATCTTGACCGACATGATGTGCTCGAAAATGTTCGCGGCCAGCACCACGTCCATGGTCTTGCCGGTCACATCGATCATCTTGCTTCGCACGGTTCGCAGTACGAAGTCGAACAGGATGGCAAGGCCCATCCCGACCGACAGCGCGATCAGCGAAGGAATGGCGCCGTTGGGCACGACGCGGTCGTAAACGCTCATCGTGAACAGCGGCGTGGCGAGCGCGAGCATGTTGACGAGGAGGGCGGCGAGAGCGATGTGGCCGTAGCTGCGCCAATGCACTTTGGCGGTTGACCAGAACCAGTGACTTCGCGGCAGATCGCCGGCGGCTACGACGCGTGCGTTGCTCTCGGCTGCGGCCCGGACGAAGAATGCATATCCGGTGTAGCCGGCCGAGATGGCCTGGATCGGGTGAAGCTCCGGGCTGTGAGGCGTCGAGGACGGATTGAGGACTTTGGCGTTGCCTCCGGTCTGATCGAACTCCACGAGGATCAGCGTCGTCCCGTTCTTCATGATCAGGACGGCTGGCAGAACCAGCGCGGGAATGTCTGCAATGTCACGCTTGACGGCTTCGGTCTCAAGTCCGGCACGCCGGGCTGCGCGGTCATAGAGGGGGACTGACAATCGTCCATCAAGGATCGGCAGGCCGCCCAGCAATGCTTCGCGGCTGACGGCGCGGCCATGATAGGCCGCCAGATACATCAGCGATGATGCAAGCGGATCGTCGAGGTGACCTGCCGCCTGCTTGGGTTCAGGTGCAGCCGTCACCTCAGCAACGGGGCGGTCAGGCGCGCGCCTAGACTCGGATGATCGAAACAACAATTGCCAATGCCCAAAATGAAATGATGCGGAGCGAGCAACGAACCGTCATTCCACCATAGCGGAAAACGCAGAGGAATCATTTGGTTAACCGGCGAAAGCGCGCCTAAAGGTTAATCTTAGGAGCGCCTTCCGCCGCTTGGCCAACCTGCCAAGCGGATTTCACGACCCGATCCCATTCGCGGGGCGGGGCTATCTCTGAACCGGCTCGAACGCCGTCGCCAGCCAATGCGGCTTTTTGTCCGCTGCATAAGCGGTGACCGGGGAGGGGGTCAATACGGGGGGATTACTGGTACTTCGCTGCTGCGTGAGCCACTCCGATGCTCCCGTCATGCTCGCCTGATTAGCCCCACGCGGCCATCTATCCCTGAACAGATAGGCCTCGGGCGTTTCGCTCGCATAGCCCAGACGCTGGGGAGCCGGCTGGGCTTCCGGCACTGCGACCTTCAGCGGCTCGGAGCCCGTCTGCGGCAGCTTCACGCGCAGCGTGGGCGCCCTGTAGTCCGGCGTTCCGAAGATCCCCAGATCCACCGGTGCCGCATCAACCGGCGGCGGAGCCTTCAGGTACTCGAGCAGCGTGCCCATGGCCGCCAGCAGTTGGTAGTCGGCGAACACCACGACGCCGCGTGCCGAAGTCAACGAGACCAGCGTGTTGAAATACTGGTTCTGGGCATTCAGGAGATCGATCAGCGAGCGCTGGCCGAGCTCATATTCCTTCTGGTACGCCGCAATGGTCTTCCGGGCGGCGTCGAGTTCCCGCACCAGGGTCGCGATCCGCGTCGCGGTGACCGTGCGCGCCGCCCAGGCCTTGTCGATGGACTCGATGGCGTCACGCTGCAGGCGCGCGTGTCGCGCGGTGGTCTCGACATAGCGTTCGGCCATCTCGGACCGCCGCCAGACATCCTGGCCGCCCCGGAACACATCCCAGGACATCACGACCTTGCCGCTGTAGTCGTCGTGAGTGACGCCGAGATACGGATAGGTATTGTCGTTGTGGGTCGCCCGGCCCTCGAGCGAGAAGGTCGGAACGAAAGCGCCGTCCGTCACCCGAAATGCGTGCTTTGCCGCATCAGCGTCGGCCTGCGCAGCCTGGATGGTGGGATTGAAGCGCACGGTGGTTGCAAGCGCCTCGTCGCGGGTCGACGGCATGCCGCCCAGTGGACCCGGAAAACGAACATTGATGGGCTCAAGTCCCACGACCTTGCGGTACTTGGCGCGGGCCTCCTCCAGGCTCCGGCGGAATTCGGTGAGCGCGGCGCGTGCAGCTTCAACGCGTTCGCGCGCCTGTTCGAGGTCGCCTTCGCCGGCCCGTCCGCCGGAGAAGCGCGTGTTGACGTTGGCGAAAATCTTCTCGTGAGCGGCGACGTTCTGCTCGCCGGTCGTGACCAGTCGCAAATAGCGCGTGACGTCGACATAGGCTTCCGCAGCGTCGAGAGCGATCAGCTCGGTGCGTTCGCGCACACGGAAAGCCGCCGCGTTGACGCGGGCGGTCTGCCGCCAGATGTCCTGGATCGATGCGAAGCCGTCGAACAGGATCTGCCGCACGACGACGGATTCCTGCGATCCGTTTCGCCAGGAGCCATTTCCGGCCACCGGGATGGGTAGGGCGGTACTGCTGGTTACGGCAGCGCTCTGGTCGAATTTTTCGGGACCCCACCGCGCTTCGACGCGAACCTGCGGCAGCAGCGTGCTCTGGGTCTGTCGAAGCTCGCTTTCGGTGGCGCGGCGGTTGGCAGACGCTTCGCCGACGCCCGGATTGGTATGTACGGCCTGCTTCAAAGCATCATTGATCGAAAATTGCTCCGCTACCGCGCCACCGCACGGAACCAGAACCAATGCACTAGAAATGAGAATGCGCCCAAACAATTTAACCTCCACCCGTCTCCGAATTCTACGGACGCGGGGCCCCCTGGAAATGCGCCTGACCTTTGCAGGGACCGGCGCGACAATCTAGGTCAAACGCGTAAAAGTTGCACAAATGACCGGACGTTGTCGCATTTTTGCCACGACAGAGGCGCTTTATCGGCTATATGATACCTCTATCGCGGGGCGGGAGGGGCGAGGGAGCTGCCTCCTTTACGGTTTGTTTGCCTTGTCTTCAGAGGCAAGTTTCAGCGATTCTCGTGCGCTGAATGATAATCGATATAAAGTATTGATATGTAAGAGAGATTTCTGGTCGATCTAGGCTGGGGCGAAAGTTGAATTTCTCGGATTCTGGATTGCTTTGCTCCGCTTCCGGATGACGATGTTGAGAGGGCGTGCGCCTCAATCTTCGTCGTGCGCCACCGTTCCTGCGCTGAGATTTTGGATGAAATGACTTCGCGTGAAACTTGAAGAGTTCCATCCAACGAGTCGGCGGACCAAAAAAGAACAATCGCCTTCGATCCTTGCTGCCACAACGGCACGCTCAGCATCGAGCCGGCAAACGCCTTGACAGGCGAGACGCAGCGCGCCCATTCTTACACTAAGTAAGAATGACGACAGGGATGGAAATGTCTGAGCAGCCGAGAAGTCGGCGGCAGACGCGTGCGGCCATCTTGGGGCATCTGCTTCAATCGGGCGGCATGTTTCGGCCACCTCTGGCCAAGGCGGTGCGCCTGTCTGAGGCGAGCCTGTCGCGCATCCTGTTCGACCTGAAGGCGGAAGGGCTGATCGAGGAAATTCGGCGGCCTGCGCCTTACTTCGGCGGCCCGACAGCGCTCGTGTCCCTCGACGGTTCCGTGGCCCTGGCGGCTATCGAGCTCACGGGGCAGTCGCTGAGTGTGGGCGTCGGCGCGATGTCCGGCGAGCTACACTACACCGAGCGGCTGCCGCTGCCGAAAACGCCGACCGCCGAATCCGTGGGCCGCGTGTTTCTCGAGGCGCTAACGTCGCTACGGGACTGGACACAGCGACACCGGGTCCGGCTGTCGCAGATCGGCGTCTCGGTTCCCGGCCTTGGCCGGTTGAGCGTATCGGACAATCCCATCATCCCCTGCGACGTCGGACGCATTCGCGGCATGCTTGGCGAGATGTTCGCGGGCGTGCAGGCCGAGTTCACCAACTCGGTCGTGGCGCATGCCACGTTTCACCGCTGCCGCACGGAGGACTACCCGTTCAGCGGCGCGCATCTGTTCGTCTTCGTCGGCCAGGGCGTTGCCGGCGCCTGGATGGACGACGCGATCGACGCCGACGCCTTGCAGCCCGTCGAGCTCGGCCACATGGTGTTCGGCGAGGGCGGTCCGCGTTGCCGCTGCGGCCACCATGGCTGCGTCGAAGCCTACACCTCGCTTCCCGCACTGGCCGGGCTTCTCGGCATGTCCGAACCGGAGTTGCTCCAGCTCGGCAGCGATTGGGTGGCCGCAATGCCGATTTCGCCCCGCGTGCGGCAGGAGCTGCGGCACCGCCTGTATCGGCTTGGCCTCGCGATCGGGAACACGTTGAACGTAAAGCCCTGCTGTGGCGTGGCCATCTCGGGCTGGCCGTCGCTTCTGGCGGAGACCGATCGAAAGGCTCTGATCGACGGGATCGATGCCTGCCTACTCGGCGGACGCAAACTCGCGCAGGTGTCGCTCGCTTTCGTGCCGCCGTCGAACGGCAACGATCCGAGGGCCGCGCTGGCGTTTGCCGCCTATTGCCTTGCTTGCCGCGGCGGCATGCCGGCCGCATCGACGGAGGCCGCCTGAGATGCCCTAAAGCCGCGCGGCTTCGCGCTACAGAGTTCACACCCGGGAGGAACTTGCCATGCCGATCACGATAACAAGGCGTCGTCTGCTCGCTGGATCTGCTGCCACGCTCGCACTGCCGGCGGTTGTCCGTGCGCAAGGCGCGGCCAAGCCGCGCCTGACCGTGATCTCGCAATGGTCCGCAGGCAGCGACGGGGCGGCCATCACGGCGCTTGGGAAGAAATTCGAGGAGAAGGGCGGGGTTTGGCAGCACTCGCCGGTGCCCGGCTTCACCACCGAGATGATGAACAAGCTGCGCGCTCAGATCATGGCCGGCGATCCACCGGCCTGTTCGCAGCTCAAAGGTCCCGAGATCGCAGCCTGGTCGAAGATTGCCCCGACCGTCGATCTCGACGCCCTTGTTGCCGCCGCCGGCTACGAAAAGGTTGTCGCTCCAGACCTCTCACGCCTGCATAAGCCGGGGGGCAAATGGATTGCACTGCCGTTGCAGATCTACAGCACCAACATGCTGTTTCTCTCCAAACGCGCGATGGACAAGGCCAAGGCCGACAAGATCCCCGTCACCTGGGCTGACTTCAACGACCTTGCCGAAAAGATGAAAGCGGGCGGAGTCACCTATCCCATCGCCAACGGCGGCACCCGCCCGGACGATGGACAGAAGTTCGAAGCCGCTCTCGCCGGCATCAGTCCGACTTCATACCGTGCGGCGATCATGAATCTTGACGAAAAAGCCTTAAAGGGGCCCGAGATAAAGGCTGCCTTCGCGCAGGTGCGCAAGATCGCCGACTGGATGGACCCCAACGTCGGCGCCCAACACTTTTCGACCAACCTGAAGCGCTTCGTCGACGGCGACATGGGCATGATGATCATGGGCGGGTGGGCGCAGGGCGTATTGCGCAACGCCGGTTTCAAGTTCGACGATTTCACCATCGCCCCCGGCCCGAGCGACAATACCAAGCCGGTCTTCCTGTTGAATGCCGATGCGTTCATCTTCTGGCAGCGCAAGGAGCCCGACCTGCAAGCCGGCCAGACGCTGATGGCCCAGCTCGTCATGGATCCGGCGATCCAGACGATGTATTCGCAGATCACGGGATCGATCCCCGTGCGCACCGATGTCGATCTTTCCGGTGAAGGCTGGTCGGACGGTCAACGGCGGACCGCAGCAGCTCTGAAAGACGCGATCGCCAGCAATCAGGCTGTTCTGAGCCTCGCGCACAACATGGCGCAGGAAAACGGTATGACCGCAGCGATGATCGACGTGATCACGGAGTACGTGAAGAACAAGACGGTTACACCGGAGCAGGCGGTCACCCGCCTTGCCGACGCCGTCGAGAGCGCGCGTTGACCAACGCCGTCTCGACAGCTACGCGGCCGGGCCGGCCGGCGATTTCCGGCGCGTTGCGCCGGCTGCCCGAATATCTGACGATCTGGGTGCCGCTGCTGTTGTCCGCAGCGCACCTCGTGTCGTTCTCGCTGTGGACGATCTGGATTTCGTTCACGCCATCCACTCTTGTACCGGTCTCCGGCTGGGTGGGTTTGCGCAACTACACGGCTGTGCTCGCGACGCGGAACTGGAAGATCGCCTTCGACAATCTGCTGCTGTTCGGCAGCGCTTTCGTGCTGCTGAGTGTGGTGACCGGCCTCGTGCTTGCGATCCTGCTCGATCAGCGCATTCGCGGCGAGAACGTGCTGCGGTCCATCTTTCTCTACCCGCTGGCCGTGTCGTTCGTCGTCACCGGCACGGTCTGGAGTTGGCTGCTCAATCCTGGCGTTGGAATCCAGAAGCTGGTCCACGATCTCGGCTGGACCTCCTTCAAGTTCGACTGGCTGATCGACCGCGACATGGCAATCTGGACTATTGTCATCGCCGCGATCTGGCAATCCTCCGGCTTCGCCATGGCGCTGTTCCTTGCCGGCCTTCGGTCCGTCGACGCCGACCTCGTCAAGGCTGCGCAGATCGACGGCGCCGGACCTTTCCGAATGTACCGGCGCGTCATTCTGCCGACGCTTTGGCCGATCACAGTAACCGTCGTCGTCATCCAGCTACAGTTCGCGATTTCGACCTTTGATCTCGTTCGCGCGCTCACCAACGGCGGCCCCGGAATCGCGACCCAACTGCCGGCACTTGTGGTCTACGACCTGATGTTCCAGCGCAGCTTGCTCGGCCGGGGAGCGGCGGCGGCGGTGCTGATGTTGCTCATTCTTCTCGCGGTGCTGCTGCCCTATGCGGCGTGGCGATATATCCAGCAACGGCGCGCCACCCATGCGTGACCAAACCTTCGCGCCGACCCGGATTCTGATCTATCTCGTCGTCTCGCTGATCGCGGCAGCCTGGCTCGCGCCACTGGTTGTTGTCGTGCTGAACTCGCTCCGTACCAACGAGGAGATCGCGCAGGCCTCGATGATCGGCTGGCCGAAACATTGGGCCTGGAGCAACTACGCCGCTGCCTGGAGCGGTTTCTGCGTCGCCGAGACCTGCGCCGGCATCCGGCCGTACATGCTGAACTCCGCGCTCGTCACGATTCCTGCGACGATTTTCTCTACCATGCTCGGCGCGATCGCCGGTTATGCCGTGTCGCTCTGGCGTTTTCGCGGCGATAGCTGGATCTACGGCATCGTGACGCTTGGCCTCTTCCTTCCCCAGCAGATGCGCCTGCTTCCCTGGACCATCGTGCTGCGGGACATCGGTCTCATCAACACGCTGACGGGTCTGGTGCTGATTCACACGATCCAGGGGCTTTCCTTCACCACACTGTTCTGCCGAAACTACTATGTCGCCATTCCACATGAACTGATCAGGGCCGCACGTATCGATGGCGCAGGGTTCTTTCGTATTTTCTGGCGCATCATTCTGCCGCTCTCGGCTCCCATCCTGATCGTCACCGTGATCTGGCAGTTCACGCACATCTGGAACGAGTTTCTCTATGGCGTGACGTTCACGAGCGGCCAACAGCAGCCCGTCACGGCCGCTCTCATCGCGCTATCTGCCGCAGTCGCAGACATCCCGCAGCATGGCGTGCAGAGCGCCGCGGTGATCATCGCAGCGCTGCCCACTCTGCTGATCTATCTCCTCGGTGGCAGATACTTCGTACGCGGCCTTACCGCGGGAGCCGTGAAATGATGGGGTTGTCATGACGGCACTAAGCATTCGCGCCCTATCCAAGCGCTACGCCAATCTGGAGGTGCTGAAAGGCATCAATCTCGACATCGAGAGCGGCGAATTCACCGTGCTGGTCGGACCGTCCGGCTGCGGCAAGTCCACGCTGCTCAACATCGTCGCCGGGCTCGATCGTGCGAGCTCCGGCACCGTCGAAATCGGCGGCCGCGTCGTCAACGACGTCCCGCCCAAGGACCGCGACATCGCCATGGTGTTCCAGTCCTATGCGCTCTATCCGTCGATGACGGTGCGCCAGAACATCACCTTCGGCATGGAATGCCGTCATGTGCCGAAGGCGGAGCAGGACGCGGCGGTCGCGAATGTCGCGAAGCTGCTCCAGATCGAGCCTCTGCTCGGCCGCAAGCCGTCGCAGCTCTCCGGCGGCCAGCGGCAACGTGTGGCGATGGGGCGCGCCCTGGTGCGCGATCCTCTCCTCTTCCTGTTCGACGAGCCGCTGTCCAATCTCGACGCCAAGCTGCGCGTCGAGATGCGGATGGAGATCAAGCGGCTGCATCAGCGCATCGGTGCCACCATCGTCTATGTCACCCATGATCAGATCGAGGCGATGACGATGGCGACGCGGATCGCCGTGATGCATCATGGACAGGTGCAGCAATTCGCCGATCCCGACACCGTGTACCGCTATCCGGCCAATCTGTTCGTGGCGCGCTTCATGGGCTCGCCGCCGATGAACACGATGCCGGCACGGCTCGAGGCCGACAATGGCGGGCCGGTGGTCGTGATCGGGGCCGGGCGGCCGGACGAGGTTCGCCTTCGCCTGCGGGGGTACGATGTGGCGGCCTCGTTTGTCGGCCGTGAGGTGGTGCTGGGGATCAGGCCCGAATGCATCGCCGAGGGCAGCCGGGTATTTTCCGGCGATGCGCCCATTGTCGTTAGCGCGCCGGTGGAGATGGTCGAGCCGACCGGTGCCGAGACGATGGTGTTGCTGCGCCTTGGCGGCGAAGCCGCGATGGCGCGTATCACCCCCGATATCCGGCCCACGCTCGGCGCGTCCGCCGACTTCGCGCTCGATACGCGGCGCATTTGCCTGTTCGACCCCGAGACGGAGCGGCTGATCGCATGACCGAGACGAGTTATTCCGGCCTCGCTGGCCGTGTGGTGTTGATCACGGGAGGCGCCAGCGGCATCGGCGCGGCCTTCGTGCACGCGTTCGCGGCGCAAGGGGCCCGCGTTGCATTTGTTGACATCGATACGGAAGCCGGCGAGGCGCTGGTCGATGAAGTGGCAGATGTGTCCGGCGCCGCGCCGCTGTTTGTGCCATGCGACCTCCTCGACATCGACGCCTTGCGCAGCGCGATGGCGCAGGTCCGAGGGGTGCTTGGCGATGCGGCGGTCCTCGTCAACAACGCCGCCAACGATCAACGGCAGGTTCTCTCCGAAGTGACGCCGGCCGAGTTCGACTGGATGATGGGCGTCAACCTCAGGCACGTCTTCTTCGCGGCGCAGGCGATCGTGCCGCAGATGCAGGCGCGTGGCGGCGGTTCGATCATCAACATGTCGTCGGTGGCATGGATGCGCGGCGCGCCGGCGCTGCCGGCCTACGCGGCGGCGAAGGCGGCGATCGTCGGCTTCACCAACTCGCTCGCCCGACTCGTCGGCCCCGACCGCATCCGCGTCAACGCCATCGCTCCCGGCATGGTGATCACGGAGCGCCAGCGTCGGCTCTGGTTTCCGGACGAGCAGAAGATCGCCGAGCTTCGCTCGCGTCAGGCTATTCCCGACGCGGTGACGCCCGACGACATCGCACGCGTGGCGCTGTTCCTGGCGTCGGACGAAAGCCAGCGCATCACACGGCAATGCTTTCAGGTCGATGGCGGCCTCGGTTAGGCGAGACTGCTCGGGTCCGGAGATTCGATATGCCTGGCCGGAAGAATGGCGGCCTCGGGCAAGCTGCCATTCTTCCTTCCAACTCTGCGCTCCGCGCGCAGACGCGGGCCGAGCTCAGTAGCCGGTGGTGGGCTCGCAGGGGGGACGGCGCCACGGGGCACTTGCATACGAGCCGACGTCAGGCGCCCGGACGCAGCCGCGCTTGGACATGGCCGGAATGCGCTGAGCCGACGCGTAGGCATCGGCTACGGTGCGCCGCGCATGAATGCTGCTCTCGCGGGCCATCGCGGGGGCTGCGAAAGTGGCCGCAACGATCAGTCCGGCGGACAAGAGCTTCAGTGTAGTCATCGAACGTCTCCTTGACAAAGCGAAGCCGGAGAAAGTCACGGCTTGCCCCACCAAGGTGTGTACGCATGTACCGGATGGGCAGTAACAATCGAACGATCATTTTCGCCTTTGCACGAAGTCGTGCCTGGCTTGCAGCTAGTCGGATGAGAGTGTCGTCCCATCCCCGCGTCCGTCGAGTAGCGGCCCGAACCATTGCCATCGGTCGCCGGTAAAGCGCATCATCTGAAGTTGCTCGATCGGACGATAGTCCGTCGGTGACGTCTTGATCCGGACGCCGGGAATGTAAGTCGCGATCTCGAAATCGAGATTGGTTGCCACTCTCATGATGTTCTCGCGGGTGAGATCGTCGCCGCAGCGACGTATCACCTCCGTGAGTGCGGTTGACATGCTGAACGCGATCAACGGACCGCTCTCCGATCGATCTACATCCGGCATGTACCTTGCCATGAACGCGCGGAAGCGCTGCATGCCCGGGTGGGCGTCCCACTGCGGATCGGTCACGTCCATCTGATAGCCCGCGCTGAGGAGTTCCCTCGCGTTGTCCAAGCCGGCTGGCTTCAGCACAGCGCCGACAGAGACCGATACGTTCGTCATGATGTGGACGGGATGCCAATCCAGTTCTGCGAGCTTCCTGATCGCCTGGGCTGCGAATTTCGGCGTGGCAATGTTGATGAATATCTCGGGAGCCGCGGCCTTGATCGCGACGATCTGTGAATCGATCGTCGGCGTGCTGATGTCATAGGACAGGCTGGACACGACCATCCGATCGTACCTGTCCTGAAGCGTGTCCCTCAATCCGACGAGATAGTCCCGGCCGAACTCGTCGTTCTGATACAGGATGCCGATCCTCGCATCCGGATAGTGCTTCAGGATGTAGGCCGCATAGATGCGCGCTTCGGTCCGGTAGCTCGGTTGCCAACCGATGGTCCAGCGGAAATTTGCGGGATCGTCAAAGCGCGAGGCCCCGGTTATTGCAAAGAGCTGGGGCACGTGTCGTGCGTTCAAATACTTCTGGATCGCAATGTTGCTTGCCGTGCCAAACGGAGCGAAGATCGCAAGCACCTCGTCGCTCTCGACGAGCCTTCGGGCCTCGTCGATCGCCTTGGGTGGGCTGTACGCATCGTCATACGAGATAAAATTGATCTTTCGTCCATTGATGCCGCCGTCCTCGTTGATCATGCGAAAATACGCGCTCATCGCCTTGCCGATGATGCCGTAGGCTGATGCCGGACCGCTATACGGCATGATGTTGCCGATCTTGATGTCCGTGTCGCTCGCGCCGGGATCGTATCGCTCCTGCGCGGAGACGCCCAGGTCGTCGCCGGCAAGCAGGACGGCAGCGATGAGGAGCTTTGCAAGTTGCCGGGCGATTGTTGACATTGCCCCGTCGCGTCCGCTCGTAGCCAAGTGAAAGATCTCCGTGATGTCGCCAGTTTCGGCGCCGTCCCGGCGCGCTCCGATTTAGCGGCGGAGCGCGCCCGGGAGGGCGAGCTGGAACTATAGGCGGAATCCGCACGGCGACGCTCGTTACGCCCGCTTAGGACTTGTTAAATTTCGCAATTGCGCGGAGCGAGGGTGTTTTGGTCAGCGATGCCGATGGCCGCCGTAGATGTGGTGCCAGGCGAACACCGGCGCAGCGCCACCGGGACGTTCGAGGCCCATCCGACCCGCCGGTGTGAGCGCGCCGCCGTTGAGCACGTCGCGATCGGGGTACATCGATGCAAAGGTCGCGGGCTCCTGATCCGCGAAGGACCACGCGGCCGAGGCGGATGAGATAGTTGCAGTTGAAATCAATGTCGCGGCGATCAGGATCTTGAATGCACCCATAGCGATTCTCCATTGCTTGTCGTGTGCGGAGAGTCGCCGTGGCGATGATCGCTGCTCGTTCGGGGGCGTTTCGAAGGGTTGTTGTGTATCACGACCGATATAGGCACTCGTGGCCCGAATGCCGCAGAATATTCGTCACCGTTGCGCGACTGGACGATCATCAATGTTGCGAGATCGCGGAATAACTTCAAATGCGGGAGTCGGAGTGATGTGAGAGTTGAGACGTGCAGCAACGAGTCTTTGATCATGTCGTAATGGTCATGATCTGCTCGCGTGATTGTGCATGGCCAAACTGCCCGGCTGGCTCTAGCTGCAGCGAGCCCTTACACCCGGAGTTTGAGTCATGAGGCCGCTTAGGATTTTCTGCATCGTCTCCTGCGTTGCGCTTTCGGGCGTGGCGTTCGCCCGCGGCGGTTCAGGGCCGCACATGTCAATGGAAAGCGGCGGGGTGCTCGGAACGAGTGCGGCGGCTCCCGGAACGAATTCGCTCGGCACCGCGCTGCCGTCGTCAGGCACTGGCGGGCATGCCATGAGCGGGCCGCTGCTCGGTATGGACCCCGCTATCGATGGCGACGACGCGCGGCTTGATAAGATGTTGGAAGGATCGATCTGTCGCGGCTGTTGAGGAAGGCGACTTGGCACCCTGATCATCCGCGGCACGCTGTCGTTCTGAACTCGGATCGTGATTGCAATCTCAGATTGTTGCAGACGTGCATTGGACGCAGCGCGATCGTAGGTCGCGCTCGGCTCACTGGCGGTGTTGCCGGGCAATAGGTCCGGATTTGTTCGTCGTCCCCCTCCTTTGGGCGACTTGCGCTTGTTGAAAGGCTTGGTGGTAAACTAGGTGGAAAATCTAAGAACGACTTGGGGCTATCCCATGATGGCTGGGTCAAGCCAGCGCCCCGTCTACGCTTGCGCAGGATGGGAAATAGATCTCGCCAGACGAGAGTTGCGCTCCATGGGAGCGCCCGTTCCGCTGGGCGGACGAGCCTTTGAAATCCTTGCGGAATTGGTTGAAGCGGGGGGCGAGCTTGTCTCCAAGAACGACCTGACGGAAAGGGTCTGGCGCGGCGTCTTCGTCGAGGAGAGTGCCCTTCGCGTGCATATCGCCGCAATCCGGAAGGCCTTCGGAGCCGATCGCGACATGCTGGGAACGACGGTCGGTCGTGGCTATCGGCTGGTCGGAGCATGGCGGGTTCGGCAGATGGATGCGCCGCTACTTTCCGCCGCACCGGACCCGCGGCCGTCGACCAACATTCCAACGGCGTCATTCGATCTCGTCGGCCGAAGCACGGCGATTGCGCATCTGTGCGAGCTCGTCTCGGCGTATCGGGTGGTGAGCCTTGTCGGACCGGGCGGGATCGGCAAGACGGCGCTTGCGCTACAGGCAGCCCGATCGCTGCCGGCCGGCTTTGCCGCCGATAGATTGTTGATCGAACTGGCCTCGCTTTCGGATCCCGCATTTGTTCCTTCGGCCGTCGCAGGTGCGCTGGGAATCAAGCTGGAAGGGGAAGAGATTTCGCCGCAATCGGTCGCGCGGTCCATTGGTGGCCGGCAACTGCTGCTCATCCTCGACAATTGCGAGCATGTCGTCGATGAAGTGGCGAAGCTCGCCGAGACGATCGTCAGCCGCTGCTCTCGGACGACGATCATTGCGACCAGCCGTGAAGCGCTGCGCATTGATGGCGAACATGTCTATCGCGTACCCGCCTTGAGCGTGCCGCCGGAGTCCCGCCTCGCGCCCGATGCCATCTGCGAATACACGGCGGCGGAGTTGTTCATAACCAGGGCGAGGGCGCTGGGCTCCAGCTTCGCGATGGACGAAGAAAACCTTGCTGCCGTTGCAGCCATCTGCCGGCGGCTGGACGGCATTCCGCTCGCGATCGAGTTTGCCGCCGCGCGCGCCGTAATGCTCACTCCGCCGAAGATCGCAGCAATTCTCGACGACCGGTTCAAATTCCTGACGTCCGGTCGGCGCACGGCACTGCCGAGGCAGCAAACGCTTCGTGCGACGCTCGACTGGAGCTATGACCTGTTGCCGGAGGCCGAGGCGCGCGTCCTGCGCCAGCTCGGCATATTCGCCGGCGAGTTTCTGCTCGATGCAGCCATTGCGGTCTCCGGTGAGAACGCGAGCGATGTCACCGGCCAGCTCGCGAACCTGGTGGCCAAGTCACTCGTCGTCGCCGACATTCGCGGCGACCATCCGTACTATCGGCTGCTGGATACGACGCGCGCCTATGCGTTGGAGAAACTGCGCGCCAGTGGAGAATATTGCGACGCGGCCCGCCGGCAGGCTGAATATTATTGCAGTTTCTTCGCCGGTGCGGAGTCAGAAAGCGAGCTGAAACCCCAGCCGGAGTGGCTCGCCATCTATGGGCGGCACATCGACAATGTGCGTGCCAGCCTCGATTGGGCATTTTCGTCCGGCGGAGATGCTCAGATCGGAGCGGCGCTGACCGCCGTGGCGATCCCGCTATGGGTACAAATGTCGCTGCTTGCCGAATGCCGCGAGCGTACCGAGCTTGCCCTGGCGCGCCTTGACGACGACGCGGCGAACGCGGCGCGGTTGCGTATGCAATTGTCCGCCGCGCGTGGCTGGTCGCTGATGTATGGCGTTGGTCGGGGGCGCGAGGCCGGCCCTGCCTGGGCCGCGACGCTACGGCTCGCCGAGCAGCTTGACGACTGGGACTACCGATTACGGGCGCTTTGGGGACAGTGCATCGATCAGTTCAACAATGGCGAGTTCCGCAAGGCGCTCGAATTCGCGCACCGGTTCGCCGAGATCGTGGCCTACTCCAGCAATTCCGTCGACCGCATGATGGCCGACCGGCTGCTCGCAACCACCTTGCACTATCTCGGCGACCAGAAGCTCGCGCACCATCACATTGCGCGGACGCTGTCCCGTCTCTCGGATCTGTCGCCGAAGCCGCAGGTCGTCCGCTTTCGGTTCGACCTGCGGTCCTCGGCGCACTATTTCCACGCGCGCATCCTCTGGCTGCTCGGGTTGGCCGATCAGGCATTGGGCGTCGTTGCGCGCAACGTCGAGGAGGGCCGTGCCAGCGGTCATGCCCTGACGTTCTGCAGCGTGCTGGGCCAGGGCGCCTGTCCGATTACGTTCCTGGCCGGTGATCTCGACGCGGCGGAAAGCTATTGCAAACTGCTGATCGAGCACACCGAACGTCATCCGATCCGCCTCTGGAATATATGGGCGCACGCCTTCACAGGCGTGGTGATGGCGCGACGCGGCGCCGTCGCTGCCGGTCTCACCGCGCTGCGCAAGGCGCTCGAACAGGCGGGCGACGCCCGGTACCTGCCGCGTTTCCTGCTTCCGCTCGGCGAGCTGGCGGTATGCCTCGGCGAAGCCGGCGACGTATCGCTGGGACTTGCCACAGTCGACGAGGCGCTCGTGCGGTGCGAGGCGAGGGACGAGCGCTGGTACGAAGCCGAGCTTCTGCGCATCAAAGGCGAGTTGCTGCTGCGGGCCGGCTCGCATCACTCCGTTGCCGCGGCCGAACAGGCGTTCGACAAGGCGTTCGCGGTCGCGCAGGGCCAGGGCGCGCTGTCCTGGGAACTGAGGACTGCGATCAGTCTGGCAGGGTTGAGGATCAGCCAGGATCGCCCTGTTGAAGCACACCGCATCCTTGCGTCTGTATACGGTCATTTCACCGAAGGTTTGGAGACCGCGGATCTAAGACGAGCGCGAGCAATGATGGGGCAGCTGTCGTCCGGGTAGGTTGCAGCGGTGGATGCCCCGGGGGCGGCATCCGACCCATGCAGTCGGATGTGCGTGCGGCCTCGTCGAGCGCCGCAGCCCCCGTGCTCCAGAACTTCCGCAACTTGCTCATCGTTCCGCGCCTCATGCCGCAGCGTGGTGTGGCGCTTGCTCCGGTGTCTCATTGCCGGATCAGGATGCCCTGGCGCGCCGGCGGGGTCTTTCGGCTCCGCGCTCTTCTATCAGGATCGCACGGCGTCCCGATGCGAGATGCGAGCCGACCCGAAGCAGGGGCGACCTCTTGGGGATCGGAAATCCACGCTCCGATTCCATGCGTACAGACAACAAAAGCTGCGCTTTCGAACGACCAGCCTGTTGCATCGAGGCATGACTCGAGCGACATGGAGGCACCAGTGTCCCGCTTCTTGCTCGCCGTCATACGCAACTGCGGTGTCGCGATTGCGATCTCGATATTCTTCGCCGCTGCGCGCGCGCCGTCGCACGCGCCCCATCCCAGTGCGCTTGGCAGGCCTGCCACCGTTGTGGCGGGAAGTCCCGGGGCGATGCCACGCAGATCGGATTGCGGTCGCGTCCTCGGTGGTCGCTGTCGTCCGATCGATGCAATGCAGCCTATCCCCTGAGCGATATCTCCTCGCGCTGCGTTGCTGTAAGATCAACGATGCACTCTCTCAATTGCGCGCGAAATGAACCTTCTGTCACGGCGAGAACTCCTCGTAACGGCCACGCGCCTTGCCGCGCTGGTCGCATGGTCCGGCGGCGCAGGCGCCGATGATTACCCCTCCCGTCCCATCCGGCTGGTGATCCCGTATGCGGCGGGTGCCTCGGGCGACCAGATCGGCCGGCCCTGGGCCGAAAGGATCGCATCACTGCTCGGCCCGATCTATGTCGAGAACGTCGGTGGCGCCGGTGGCTCCGTTGGCTCCGCCATGGTGGCCCAGAGTGCGCCCGACGGCTATTCGCTCCTGCTCGGCAATGGCAGCACCCAGGTCATGATTCCGTTGTCCTCGGTGCGTCCTGCCTACGATCCGGTTCGCGATTTCCGGGCTGTCTATCGCCTGATCACCAGCACGCTTGCTTTCGTCGTACATCCCTCGCTCCCGGTGAGGGACCTCCAGGAGCTCGCCGCTTACGCGAGAGCCAATCCCGGCAAGCTTTCCTATGGCACTCCGGGGGTCGGCACCGGCAATCATCTTGTCGGCGAGATGTTCAGGCGGCGATCGAGCGTCCCGCTGGATCTTGTCCACGTTCCCTACCGGGGCATGGCACCTGCGACCAACGACCTCGTCAGCGGTCAGATCCCGGCCATGATCGCCGTCGTATCTGGTCACCTCGTGCAGTTGCACCGCGCCGGCAAGCTGCGCATGCTTGCCGTGACGAGCCAGAAGCGGCTCGGCGGTGCGCCGGACATTCCAACCGTCATCGAGGCTGGCATGCCCGACCTCGGATATGCCGGATGGTTCGGCCTGTTCGCGCCCAAGGCGACACCGGATGCGATCGTCTATCGCATATCCGCGGCAACCCGTGCTGCGATGGCCGATCCGGCGTTGCAGGAAACCTACCGTTCGCAAGGCATGGAGCCGGACGCCGATTCCAGCCCGGAGAAATTTCAGCAACTGGTGGAAGATGAGCTGGCGCACCTGGCGCCCGTCGTCAAAGCGATCGGACTTACGCGCGATTGAGGGCGCCGATCAACCGGCCGCGAACGAACCCGAAGAGTTCGATTTGGCGAGCAGCTCTCTGGCCGCCTTCAGGGCGCGTGTTTGGAATCCCTCGGTAAATCGTCCGTAGATTGGAGCGAGCATGTCGTGCGCTTCTGCACGGCGGCCCTGTCGCAGCCATAGCCTTGCAAGGCTGATCGCCGTACGCAGTTCGTAACCCAGCGCCCCCTGACGTCGGGCCAATTGCAGCGACTGCCTGAGGCACTGCTCCGCCTGCAGGAAGTTCCGATTGTCCTTGCGCATCAGCACTTCCGCCTTTGCCCGCAACATGTCGGGCATGTCCACCATGAAGTTGCGATGCCCAGCCCGGGCAATCGCCTCATCGATGATGTCGAGTGCTTCATCGCCGTGATCTGCGACCGCCAGAGCTTCGGCGAGCGGCGCGCAAAGTCCCGCCGCCGCGCTGAAATGCCGGCTCTGCAGCTTCTCTACAGAGCTTTTCAGCATGGCGAGCCCGATACCGGTCTCGCTCCGCCCCAGCAGCGCGATGCCCTTCATGGCCTCGCCGATCGTCTGGAGGATGGTGAGGTCCAGTCTGCGGGCTTCCGCGATGAGCCTGTCCAAGTGCACCTCGCAATCCCCAAGGTCCCCATTCCAAAGGAAGACACCAAATGCCCAGGGCAGCGCTCTGCAGAGCGTCATCGGATCGTTCAGTGCAATCACGTCCGAGATGGTTCGCCGCGCCGTTTCCGTGGCCTGATCGGGATGTCCCTGAAGCCAGAGGATGCGAGCGAGAGTGGTTTGAGCGCACTGCGGAAACTCGAGCGCCATGCCGCTATAGTCGTCGTGTTCCAGGTTCAAATGCAACAACGCGGCTTCGATGTGCGATCGGGCAGCGGAAATGTCGCCAAGATATTGGCAGGAAATGCTGAGCAATACGCGCATGCGCGCCACCGAAACAGAATCGCCGCTGGTGAGGGCGATGGCTTCGCCGCGCCTGGCAGTACTCAGCGCATCGTCAAAGTTACCGATATACAACTGGAGCAAGTGCAGCCGGCCGATCAGACCGATCTGCCCGGGTACGTCGCCAATCTTCTCCGCCAACGCGATTGCCCGGTTGAGGCAATTGACGCCCAATTCGTCGATTTGCCCTGTGAGCATCCGGGCCGACCCAAGCGCGCCATGTAGTGCGAGGTCGTGCCTGACGCTTCCGTCGGTTTCGTCCAGCGCCTTGATTGAGCGCGTGAGCCACAGCTGGCATTCAGTCAATAGCGACAGCTTGAAGAAGAGCGGTATCGATGCCGCAGCGAGGGCCACGCCGGTTCTTCGGTCTCCCTGATCTGAGAAGCACCACGTTAGCGCGCTGCGTATGTTGCCGGACTGATCGGCGATCGCCGAAAGATCTTCGTCCCGCTCGTCGCCCGTGGCTTCAAGCAGGCCGAGAAAGTAGGAGGCGTGGCGGCGCGCCATCATGCCGGCGTCCGCGCTGGCGGCAAGATTCTCCTGCGCGTAGGCCCGCGTCGTGTCCGGAAGCCGATAGCGACTGGATTGCGGGCCTGCGTTGAACGCCACCATCGATTTGGCAACGAGACTGGCGAGCGTCGTCGTGATTGTGTCGTCGTCGGCAGCCCCGGAACCGGCGACTGATCGGGCAGCCTCCAGAGTGAAGCTGCCGACGAATATGGATAGCCGGTTGAGGATCACGCGTTCCGATTCGGATAGAAGATTGTAGCTCCATTCGATGGTTGCACGGAGCGTCCGATGTCGGGGCAGCGCGGTACGTCGCCCCTCCCATAGCAGATTGAACTGCTTGTCGAGCAGCTCGACCGTGGTTTTGATGCCGTATGCGCAGACGTGGCCGGCGGTGAGCTCGATTGCGAGCGGTATTCCATCGAGCCGACGGCAGAGATTGCCGACGTCCGACGCGTTCGCGTCCGTCAACTCGAAATTATCGCCCCCGGTGATCGCGCGCTTCACAAAAAGTTCTACCGCGGGATAGGTAAGCGCGCTCGCAGCCCTTAGATCGGCGTCCTCCGGTGGACCTGCGAGGGGCGGGAGACGATCTACGTGCTCCCCTTCGACGCGCAGCAACTCGCGGCTCGTGGCCAGGATATGCAGCTCGGGCGCCTCCTTGTAGAGGCGTTCGGCAAGTGCTGCCGTCGTTTCGATGACATGCTCACAGCAATCCAGGATCAACAGCATTCGCCTGTTGCGCAGGAAAGCCGCCAGACTTTCGGTAGGATCGTTTGATCGAACCGGCAGCCCAAGCGCTGACGCGGTGATGTCAGGCACGAGAGCGGCATCGCCGATCTCGCCGAGGCTCAGAAAGTAGACCTGGCCGGCGAACTCGTCGATCAGGGCGTGGCCAACGGAAACGGCGACCGTCGTCTTGCCGATGCCGCCGGGACCGACGATGGTGACGAAGCGCTGGATCGTCAGCTTCTCGGCTATCTCCTGGATGGTCTGTTCGCGTCCGACCACCTGGCGGGGAAGCGCCGGAAGATGGTCGGCGTGAGTGGAACTGACCGGCGTGGGCTGCGCGCGCTCCAGGCGCGCGACGGATCCGATGAAGCAGTAGCCCTGTCCGGACACCGTGCTCAGATATTTGGCGCCGGCGTTGCCGTCTCCGAGCGCCTTGCGAAGCGCCGCGACGTGAACACGCAGGCTGCCTTCGTCGACGCTGGCACCAGGCCATGCTCTGGCCATCAGATCGCTCTTGCTGATGACGGCGCCTGCGTGCCTGATCAATACGAGAAGAATGTCGAATGCGCGCGCCGACAGTTGAACGGGCCTGCCATCCCTTTCGATCCGTCTCCGCGCGGGATCCAGGCGAAAGGGGCCAAACGCGAAAACTCCGCAAGCGGCGGGTTGAGTCGCGACTGCAACGCTGCTGCTCTGATCGCGGGAATCCATTTGGGGCATATTGAGCCGACGGCCGACCTGTGGCGTTCAAAGGCTTGGGAGCACGCCAAGACGTGTGAACGTAGAGGCAATCTCAACTTAACAGCCGACGTTGCGGCGGTAAAGGATCACCTGCATGACATGCGTGTCACAATTCGAGCGCAGCTCCGCGAGCTCGGACGAGCATGCTGGATTTTCAGAAAACAGCTGTCGATTCTGGAAAAGCACCACAGCTGCGCTCGTTCAGTTCGGCATCGTCCTCTTCCTCGGGATCGCCCGAAGATGGTTGTCCATCTGGGAGACTGACCTGGCCTATCCGATGATCGTCGGTTTGAGAATATCGGCGAGCCCGATCCGGCGCAGCAGTTCCGTCCGTATCCGATCCGCGACGGCATCGACGACTGCAGCTCCGTCGTCGTCGGCACCGAAATGAACCCGTAATGGACGCTGCCCGAACGGCGTGTCCACGACGTTTGCGATTGCGCGCGCGACGTCTTGTGGGGCCGGATCCCGGGGCGAAAGCTCAGCGAGGCCCGCGAGCGCGATTTCGCTCACGTCGGCAGTCGGACCGTCCGCATATTCTTCCGCCCGGATGGTATCGAGCGGTCTGCCGGAGCGAACATAGTGGCCGGGACCGAGAGCGCCGGGAACGACGATCGTGGTTTCGATGCCCCAGCGTGCGAGCTCACCGGCGTAGCTCAACGCCAATGCATCCACAGCCGCCTTTGACGAAGCATAGGGACCGAGAAACGGCACCGAACCGCCGCGCGCGCTGCTGGAGGTGATCCATATCAGCAGGCCCTGGCCCTGCTTGCGCAATTGCGGCAGTGCTGCGCGATTGACGCGCTGCGTGCTGAGCACGTTGGTATCGTAGAGTTCGGCGAGCTGCTCCGCCGTAAAGGCCTCCGTCGGTCCGTACACGACTTGACCGGCGTTGTGCACGACCACGTCAAGCCGGCCATTTTCGTCAATGATGCTGTCAATGGCCGAATTGACCGATGTTTCGGAAGACACATCGAGCTCGATCGCACGCAGATCGAGGCCATCCTTGATGGCTTCTGCTCTGATCTCCTCGACATGATGCGCATTGCGACCGTTCGTCTCTCGCATTGAGACGTAAACCGTGTGTCCCGCCCGCGCCAGTTCCGTGCACGCGCTTCTTCCGATTCCGTTCGCAGCCCCCGTGACGATGATCACTTTGCCCATTCGATTCCCAATCGCATTCAAGCCTTCCGCACATCGCTGCGCCCTACGGCACAACTGCATCGCCTCGCGGCTGGCTGCGCCGCGTTGAGCGAGCAATGTCCGGAATAAGATGCAGGGCAGGGCGGGTCTTTCGCTCCTGGTGAGCGTTTTCCAAAAAGCACGAATCTTTTCGAAAAGGCCCGGCCCGCCGGGAATAACTCGCCTACGACGGGTCCGACCGCCGTCTCGCGCGTGCGCGCCGTGCCTTCCCGAAATTGGCAACAGGTTTGGGAAGATCGCCGCCAAGGGGGCAGACTACAAGGAGACCAACTCGAATATCGGACCGCCGGCGTCTGATCACGCACATCTCAAGGAGACGGAATGAAGCAGTCAGGCAAGCTACCACGGTCCAGCCTTGGATCGCTCGTCCTGATCGCGGCCGTCCTTGGGGGCGGCGCCGCCGCCTTCGCGTACTCCGCCGGATGGCTCTCTCCCGGGCGGCTCACGCCGGGACGCATGATCGAGGCGCTGGCGCCGCCAGGCGGCGCGCCGCCCGGGTACCGGCGAAATCACGCAAAGGGAATCTGTTTCACCGGCGTGTTCGAAGCGAACGGAAACGGCGTGGAGCTTTCCCGTGCCAAGGCCTTCGCGCAAGGCCGCTACCCGGCCCTCGGTCGCTTCAATCTCGGCACGGCCGACCCCAACGCAGTGGACGCGACGGTGCGGGTGCGTGGCCTCGGGCTGATGATCTCGCCCGCGGAAGGCGAGGAATGGCGGACCGCGATGATCAACCCGCCGGTCTTCGCGGTCTCCACGCCCCAGGCATTTCACGATCTCCTGCTGGCTGCCGGTAGCAAGAACCCTGAGGCGATGAAGGCGTTCGTCGGCGCGAATCCGGAGTTTGCCGGGTTCGCGAGCTGGGCCAAGACGGCGCCCTGGACCGGCAGCTATGCGGAGGAACCGTATAACGGCCTCAACAGCTTCATCTTCACGAATGCGAGCGGCACCGAGCACGCCGTGCGATGGTCGCTGCTGCCGTCGGCCAAGCCCATACCGGTCTCGAAAGCCGAGCTCGATGAGCGTGGTCCCGACTTCCTCGAGCAGGAGATCACGGAGCGGGTTCGGACCGCCGGTCCGCAACGCTGGACCATGCTCGTCACGGTCGCCGACCCCAGCGATCCTACGGCTGATCCGAGCAAAGCGTGGCCACAGGGCCGCCGCACGGTAGAGGTCGGAACGCTGGTCGTGCAGCGGATCGAGCCGGAGCGGGATGGCCCTTGCCGCGACATCAACTTCGATCCCACCGTCCTGCCGCCAGGCATGCGCGTATCGGACGACCCGTTCCCGGCTGCGCGATCATCGGTCTACCGCAAATCCTATGATCTTCGCACGGCGGAAGCCAAGGACTATCCCCGCAACAAGGCCGCCAAGCCATGACCAACGCTCCCGATCGCTTTGCTTTGCTTCAGCGGCTGCTGCACTGGCTGATGGCGGTCTGCATCTTCGTGATGCTCTTCATCGGCGTAGGCATGGTGTCGACCGTCGCGCCGAAATATCTGCCGCTCATCCTCATCCACAAGACGCTGGGCGTCGCTCTGCTTTTCCTCGTCCTGATGCGGCTGGCGCTGCGGCTGTATTACGGTGCCCCGCCGTTGCCGGCCGATCTGCCGAGGGCGACGAAGGTCGGCGCTGCGCTGTCGCATCAGGCGCTCTATGCGCTCATGATCGTCATGCCGTTGCTCGGCCTCGGAATGCTCTGGGCGGCGGCTTATCCGGTCGTCCTGTATGGCGGAATCCAGATTCCCGCGCTGCTGCCGCAGAGCGATGGCGTGCACACGCTGCTCTGGAATGCCCACTTCTATCTGGGATTTGCGTTTTTCGCGCTGGTGCTGCTGCACCTCGCAGCAGGGCTGTTCCACGCATTGATCCGGCGCGATGGGGTCTTCGAGAAAATGGCTCTGTTCCGGCTGCCCGGCAGGACAGCGCCCTGAGCGGCGCGCGCCGGTCGATGATCACGCGTGCAATCTGAAAATGGTCTTTCGGGCCCGAAAGACCGTTCGCGTGGCATGCCGCTAGAGTTCCCGAACCACCAACAAGGATGCTGACAATGATCAGAGCAGAACTTCAAACTCCGACAGATCTGGGCGCGAATGCGAACCGCGACGTTCCCGCCGCGCTGCGCGCGCTGCTGGCGGATGTCTTCGCGCTGTACCTGAAGACCAAGAACTTCCACTGGCATGTGTCGGGCAGCCATTTTCGCGACTATCACCTCATGCTCGACGAGCAGGCCGAGCAGATTTTCGCCATGACCGACGACATCGCCGAGCGCGCACGCAAGATCGGCGGGACGACGCTGCGCTCGATCGGGCACATCGCACGCGAGCAGCGCATCCCCGACAACGATGCAGAATATGTGGAGCCACAGGACATGCTCGCGGAGCTGCGTGACGACAATCAGCAACTGACGCGGGAAATGCGCCGCGTCCATGAGCTCTGCGACGAATATGGCGACGTCGCAACCGCAAGTCTGTTGGAAAACTGGATCGATGAGACCGAACGGCGCATCTGGTTCCTGTACGAGTCCGGACGGACGGGTTCGAAGCCCTGAGCTCGACATAGCGTCCGGCAGGGAGCCGAGTGAAGGATGAGCGGGCCGTCGGAGCTGTTGCCGGATGGCGGGGATATGGCCGAACGCCTGGTGTTGCGCGAGCTCTCGCACGAACTCGGCGATGAGCTCGCCTCCGTGATCAAACTCGTCTCGGTGGCGGCAAGCCGCTGCGACAGTCCCGAAGCGAGGGCGAGCCTCGCTTCGGTGCGGGATAGGCTGCGAGGCCATGCGCAGGTTCATCGCTCACTGCAAATGATGGAATATACCACGACGATCGATCTGGCGGCCTATCTCCACCATTTGTGCCGTTCGATCAGCCGTTCGAGGCTCGAGCGCGACGGTATTGCGCTGTCATTGTTGCTCGATCCAGTGAGGATGAGCTCGGAGCGATGCCGGCTGCTCGGCATGATCGTCTTTGAATTGCTCGCAGATTCAGCGCGGCACGTTCCCCACGGGGGAGCGGGCGCCATTCATCTTGAAATGTGGCCGACGGATACGTCGATCGCGTGCTGCGTCACCGACAACGGCTCATCAGACGAGGGCGCACACCTCGAGAGGGGCAGCGCTGTCGTCGAGGCGCTTGCCGCCAGCGTGCGTGGAACAGTTGATATCCGCAGGGGATTGGACGGGACACGCGTCGTCGTCAATATCCCGCGCGGGGCAGACGAGATGCCTGTTGCAGGCGAATAAATTCGCGGCCGCCAGCGGCCTGCATCGTGCAGACGGGCAATATCGACCGCATACGTGAAAGATGACCGGCGCCGGGTCGTCCAAGCTGACCCCATTCGCGACCTGAAAGAACGGTCGTGTAACGAGGGTCAAGTCATGACGGACATGTCGAACACGAAAACGTCGCTGGGACACGCCATCCACGCGATCACCGGGAAATGGGGCTGGTTCGTTGCGCTGGGGGTCGGCGAACTGATCCTTGGCGGCATCGCATCGACAAACCTGATGGCGGCCAGTCTGGCTTCCGTGCTGGTCATCGGAGCCACCATGGTGGTCGCCGGCATTTTCCAGATCGTACATGCCTTTTCAATGCACGGCCTGCGTGGCTTTCTGTTCTGGCTCTTGGCGGGGATCGCTTATACGGCCGCCGGAGCGATCATCCTCTACGACCCGCTTCTCGCCTCGTTCACGCTGTCCCTCGTGGTTTGCGCCTTCCTGGTTGCCGCCGGTGTGATGCGGACATGGGCTGGCTTCCACATGAGGCCGGCCGCAGGCTGGCGCTGGATCGTGGCTGCCGGTGTTTTGACGTTCTGTGTCGGCATTCTCCTCGTCGCGACCTGGCCCGCGATCGGCCTTTGGCTGCTCGGCGCGATGCTGGTGGTCGACCTGATCTTCCAGGGGTGGGGACTGATCGCGTTCGGGCTCGCGCTCAGATCGCGTGCGACCAGGCATTCGAGCCAGCCGGCAACGGTGTGAGCCATGATGAGCAGCACAACACTCGCGCGGCATCAGGAGATTGCCTGGCGGCGCGGCCACGTCATGGCGACGTCGCGTCTGGTGGCCGAAGAGACAGCAATTGCTCTTAGCTACAATGGATCGACTCACGCGGTGATGATGGCAACGCCGGACGATCTCGAGGACTTTGGCGTCGGCTTCACGCTGACTGAGGGCATCGTGGAACGTGCGAGTGACATCCAGAGCATCGACCTGATCCGGAGCGAGCTTGGAATCGAGATCCGGATGTGGCTCGATGGGGATCGCGCGACGCGCCTGGCTGCGCGCCGCCGCGCCATGAGCGGTCCGGTTGGATGCGGGCTATGCGGTATCGAAAGCCTTGAGCAGGCACGCCGGCCCGCTTCTCCTGTGCCGGATCGAGACACTGTCTTTCACGCCCGCGACCTGCTGGGTGCAATGCAGGCGCTGGCTCCCCTCCAGATCCTGAATCAGCAGACCCGATCCGTGCACGCGGCGGCCTTTTGGCATCCTCGCTCCGGCATCGGCCCTGTCCGAGAGGACGTCGGCCGGCACAATGCGCTCGACAAGCTCGCCGGCGCGATTGCTCGCCGACGGAAATCTGCCTGTGCCGGTGCCGTATTGCTGACAAGCCGCGTTTCGGTCGAGATGGTGCAGAAGGCCGCAATGATCGGCGTGCCGGTCGTGATCGCGGTGTCCGCGCCAACCACGCTCGCGATCCGAACCGCGGAGGAGGCGGGGATCACGTTGCTCGCGATCGCTCGCGACGACGGATACGGCGTGTTCACCCATCCCCATCGCATTCTCCTGCCCGAAAACGTCGCGCCGCGCGCAGATTGCTGATCTCGTGGGCCGTGCAAATGGCGATGGAAGCTGCGCCTCCGAAGCTGGAGCCCAAACCGCTGGTCGTCGACGCCTCCGGCGTCGAGCAATCGCTTGCTGTTGCGTCCCTTCTGACGATGTCGGGCGGATTCCTCGACGCCTTCACCTGGCTCTCGCTCGGCGGCGTGTTTGGAAGCTCCCACACCGGCAACGTGGTTTTCGTCGGAATGTACGCCGCATCAGGGCAATGGCATCAGGCGGCTCACCACCTCCTTCCGATCCTTGCTTTTCTGGCCGGTGCATCGTTGGCGATCCGGCTCAATGCGCCGCTGCTGTGCCTCTGCGGCAAGATCGTCTGTCTGGCTGCGGTGATGCTGACGCTGCACCGGATCTCCGAACCGGTTGCCATCATCGGAATTTCCTTCGGAAGCGCGCTACAGTCGGCGAGCTTCAGGCAGGTCGGGCGCCTGAACTATCTCTCGGTCGCTGTCACCGGGAACATGTTCCGCACGCTTGACCAACTCGCGGCGATCCCGCGTGCCGAGGCGGCACGCGGCGCTGTGGCCATGCTCACGATCTGCCTGATGTTCTTGTTCGGGGCTGCGGTCGGCGGCTGGGCCACGCTGCGGTTTGACGCTGCAAGTCTGGCGCTGCCGATTACATTATCGACTTTCGCGCTCTGGCTTTGCCGCCGGCGCCGCGCAATCTGAGCCTATCCGGCCCTCACCATCGGCTTTGCGGCCGGGCTCGCCGCATTGGAAACCGACGCGATCGCGCAAGAGCCAGCCCGGCGAGCTGCCGCCATTCCATTCGACAAAAGGACGTTCGTTCGCGAAAGCGCCTGCGGGGCGAGGCGCCTACGTTGCCAGCGGCGCCGAGCGCGTTTCCGATGCAACTGCCGGGAGATGCAAGCATGAACGACCTCCGCAAAGAAACAGACAGTTTGGGCGAAGTCGGTGTTCCCGCCGACAAGCTCTGGGGAGCGCAGACTCAGCGTTCGCTCGAGCATTTCAGCATCGGAAAGGATCTGATGCCGCGTGAGATGATCGCGTCCTACGCGACCCTGAAGAAAGCGGCGGCAAACGCCAACTGTGCAGGAGGCCGCCTCGACGGTAAGCTTCACAAGCTGATCGTCCATGTCTGCGACGAGATTCTCGCAGGGCAGCATCATGACATGTTTCCGCTTCATGTCTGGATGACGGGAAGCGGCACGCAGTTCAACATGAACGTGAATGAGGTGATCTCCAACCGGTGCTGTCAGCTCGCCGGCACCCCGCTTGGCAGCAAGCGCCCGGTCCATCCGAACGATCACGTCAACATGTCGCAATCATCGAACGACAGCTTTCCATCGGCGATGTACATTGCGGCTGCCGTGAATGTGACGCAGCGCCTCGTGCCGGCGGTCAAAGCGCTGCACGATGCGATTGCCGCAAAAGCAGGGGAGTGGGGCGATATCGTCAAGATCGGCCGCACCCACATGCAGGATGCCACCCCGCTGACCTTGGGCCAGGAATGGTCGGGATACGCCGGCATGCTCGAGGACGACCTGGGGCGCATCGACGGTGCGCTCGGAGGCGTGTTCCGGCTCGCGCTCGGCGGTACAGCCGTCGGCACCGGAATTAACGCGGCTCCCGGCTTTGCCGAGGCGGTGGCCGCCGAGATCGCGCGGCTGACGAGACTGCCCTTTGTCAGCGCACCGAACAAGTTCGCCGTGCAGGGCGCGCATGACGCGCTGGTGCAGCTGTCGGGCACGCTGCGTACGCTCGCGAGCTCACTGTACAAGATCGGGAACGATATCCGTTTGATGTCCTGCGGTCCGCGCGCGGGGTTCGCGGAGCTGCTGATTCCGGAGAACGAGCCCGGCTCCTCGATCATGCCGGGTAAGGTCAACCCGACGCAGGCTGAGGCGTTGACGATGATCGCAGTGCAGGTAATGGCGAATGACGTCGCTGTGGGGTTCGGCGGCGCCGGCGGTTATCTGGAGATGAATGTCTACAAGCCGCTGATCATCCATAACATTGCACAGTCGATCACCATCCTCACCGACGGATGCACGAACTTCCGCAAATTCCTCGTCGAGGGAACGCGGCCGAACCGCAAGAAGATCGAGGAGTATGTGGAGCGTTCGCTGATGCTCGTTACCGCGCTGGCCCCGGTGATCGGTTACGACAAGGCGTCGAAGATCGCGCACTACGCGATGGACAACGATCTCACGCTGAGGGCGGCAGCGCTCAAGCTCGGTTTCGTGACCGAGCAGGAGTTCGATCGCGTGGTCGACCCCGCAAAGATGGTCAAGCCTTATGTCGCCGAGGCCACGGCGCCTCGCGCGATCGGTGCGCCGGCAACTTGACGGGTGAATGCTGGCCTCGCGTGCGAGCGCAGCGACAACAATGTGAGGAGAGAACCAATGATCCGCTGCGTGCGTCTATGGACCGGTGAGGACAATAATTCCCATTTCGAGGAAGGGATCATCGAGCTGGAGCCGGGCGCGCGCGGCGACGCCCTCAGCAGCAGGGTCGATGTGGCCACCGTCTCGTTCCAGGAAACCGCGTCGGGCGGGGCCTTCTCCTGGCACACGGCGCCGGTCCGCCAATTCGTGATTACGCTAAGTGGAACGCTCGATTTCCAAACGCGCGACGGCGAGCACTTCCTGCTTCATCCCGGCGACGTCCTGCTGGCGGAAGACACCGCAGGCTCCGGACACAGCTGGACGCTGACGGATGATGCGTCCTGGCGCCGCGCCTATGTGGTGCTGACGCCGGGGGCGCAGGTGCCATTCCGCACAAAGGCGCGGCAGCGGACCCAGGCCTGATCTGCAATCCAAAAACAGCGAACGAGGAGAAATCCCATGCAAGGCACTTCCAATTCCGAACTCGACGTCGCGCTCATTGGCGCTGGTATCATGAGCGCCACGCTCGGTGTCCTTCTCAAGGAGCTGGAGCCCTCGCTCACGATCCAGATGTTCGAGGTTCTGGAGGATTGCGCTCAAGAAAGTTCGGACGCCTGGAACAATGCCGGCACCGGGCACGCGGCGAACTGCGAGATGAACTACACGCCGGAACGGCCCGACGGCAGCATCGACATCTCCAAGGCGCTTCAGGTCAACGTCGAGTTCGACCTGTCCCGGCAATTCTGGTCCCATCTGGTCGGGCGGGGGGCGATCGCCGATCCGCGGACCTTCATCCACCCGGTGCCTCACATGAGCTTCGTGCACGGCGCCGACAATGTTGCGTTCCTCCGCAAGCGGTTCAAGGCGATGTCTGCCCATCATTGCTATGAGGGCATGGAGTACAGCGAGGACCGGAAGAAGATTGCCGACTGGGTTCCGCTGGTGATGGAAGGACGGAGCGGCGACGATCCCGTGGCCGCAACGCGCATCGTCACCGGTACTGACGTCGACTACGGTTCGCTGACTCATCTTCTGGTCGCTCATCTCGTCAACCAGTCCGGCTGCGCCGTTCGCTACAAGAGCTGCGTCACGGAGATTGTCCGCGAACCGGATGGTCACTGGCGTATCGACGTGCGCGATACCGACAGCGGCGAGACGCGGTCGGTCCGCGCGAAGTTCGTGTTCATCGGCGCCGGCGGCGGTGCACTGCCGCTGCTGCAGAAATCCGGCATTCCGGAAGGGCGCGGTTACGCGGGCTTTCCGGTCAGCGGGATCTGGCTGCGCTGCGACGATCCGGAGATCAACAAGCGCCACCATGCCAAGGTCTACGGCAAGGCGGCAGTTGGCTCGCCACCGATGTCCGTGCCGCATCTCGATACACGCGTGATCGGGGGGCAGCACTCGCTGCTGTTCGGTCCCTATGCGGGCTTCTCGAGCAAGTTTCTCAAGCACGGGTCGCTGCTCGATCTGTTCGAGTCCGTCCGTCCTGCCAACGTCGAGCCGTTGCTGGCGGTGGCGCGCGACAATTTCGATCTCACCGAATATCTGATCGGTCAACTGCTGCAGTCCGAAAATCGACGCCTGGCGACGCTCGACGAGTATTTTCCGAACGCGGATCCCAAGGACTGGCGATTGCAGGTCGCGGGTCAGCGCGTTCAGATCATCAAGCCGGACGTCAAGCGCGGTGGATTGCTCGAATTCGGAACCGAGCTCGTTGGCGCCGCCGATCATTCCCTGGTCGCGCTTCTCGGGGCCTCACCGGGCGCTTCCACCGCCGCGTTCATCGCCATCGGCGTGCTGGAGAAGTGCTTCTCCGGCGAGCTCACGGCAAGTGCCTGGCTGCCGAAGCTGAAGCAGATCATCCCATCCTACGGCGTGTCGTTGATCGAGGATGCGGATCTGTGCCGGCAGATACGTGCGGTGACGGCCGAGGTCCTCAAGGTCGACAACATCCCCGCCACACCGGTGCTGCCGGCGGCGAAGCGAGCCTGAGCGGGCAGGAGAATTTCCGATGGACCCCACGGCGCTCCTCCTGTCGCGGATACAATTCGCCTTCACCATCTCGTTCCACATCATCTTTCCGGCCTTCACCATCGGCCTTGCGGCGTGGCTTACCGTGCTTGAGGCGCTGCACCAGTACAGCGGCAAGCCCGTCTACCGGACCCTGTTCGAGTTCTGGCTCAAGATATTTGGCGTCGCCTTCGGCATGGGCGTCGTATCGGGAGTGGTGATGGGGTTCCAGTTCGGAACAAACTGGAGCGTTCTTGCGAAGATGTCAGGGCCGATCCAGGGCCCGCTTCTGTCCTACGAGACATTCACCGCGTTCATGCTGGAGGCCAGCTTCTTCGGCATCCTCATCTTCGGGCGGAGCCGAGTGCCGCCCTGGTTCTACCTGTTCTCCACCGCCATGGTGGCGCTCGGGACGACGCTTTCGGCGTTCTGGATCATGGTGAACAACAGCTGGATGCAGGCGCCGACCGGCTATGTCTTGCAGAATGGCCAGTTCGTTCCTGACGACTGGATGGCGATCATCTTCAACCGGGTGGTCTGGGTCAGGTTTCCGCACATGCTGCTCGCCTCCTATCTGACCGGCGCGTTCTGCGTCGCGGCGACCGGCGCTTGGTATCTGCTGCGGGGGACCTATCGCGCCGAGGCGCATGTGATGCTGCGCATGGGCCTCGCGCTGGCGGCCGTGCTGCTACCGGTCCAGCTCTTCATCGGACACCTCGTCGGCGACTATGTCCACGACTATCAGCCGGCCAAGTTTGCGGCGATCGAGGCCCGCTGGCATGACGAACAGCCGGCCTCGGAGGTGCTGATCGCGATCCCAGATTCCGGCACTGAATCCAACAAATACGCCATATCGATCCCGATCCTCGGAAGCATCATCGGCAGCATGAGTCTGACCTCGAAGGAAGTGGGTCTGACCAGTTTCGCGCCGCAGGAGCGGCCGCCGGTGGCGATCCCGTTCTTCGCCTTCCGCATCATGGTCGGCTGCGGTCTCGTGATGCTGGGGCTGGCCTGGCTTGGGACCTATCTCGGCCGCAAGCACCGCCTCGAGCGGAACCGGCTGCTGCTATGGGGCATCTTCCTCAGCTTTCCGCTGCCATGGGTCGCGATCCTCACGGGCTGGTACACCGCGGAAGTAGGGCGCCAGCCCTGGACGGTTTACGGCGTGTTGCGGACTGCCGATGCGGTGACGCCGTTCCTGACCGCGCCTGCCGCGACGGCGTCGCTGATTCTGTTCGTCGCGGTCTACGCCTTCATCTTCTCGTTCGGGACCCATTACATCTACCGGCTGTTGCGTGCCGGTCCGGCGGGACTTGGCGACAAGCCCCTGCACAACCCGGCGCCCAATCGCCCCATGTCGCTTGCCGATAGGCCACCGCTATCGGGCGACTACGCTCAGGCAGGAGAATGACCATGGTGACGTTCTGGGTGGCTCTGCTGGCGATCAGCATCCTGATCTATCTCCTGCTCGATGGCTTCGATCTCGGCGTCGGAATTTTGTTCCTGCTGCCGAACAGCGAGCAGCGGCGGCAGGCCATGCTGGGCGCGATCGCGCCGTTCTGGGATGGCAACGAGACCTGGCTCGTGGTGACCGGTGTGATCCTGTGGGGTGCATTTCCGGTCGTGTATGCGACGGTGCTCTCGGCCTTCTACCTTCCGGTCATCTTCATGTTGCTGGGATTGATCCTGCGCGGGGTCGCATTCGAATTCCGCTCGAAGTCGCAGCGCTCGCGCTGGGTCTGGGATCTCAGCTTCGGCCTCGGCTCCCTGGTCGCGAGCTTCATGCAGGGTGTGATGGTCGGCGCGCTCGTGCAGGGCCTGCCGGTCGTGGATGGCCAATATACCGGCGGGGTGCTCGGCTGGCTGAGCGTGTTCTCGGTCCTGTGCGGTGTCGGTCTTTGCCTCGGCTACGCGCTGCTCGGGGCGTGCTGGCTGGTGAGAAAGCGCGGGGGCGCTGTTCGCGACCTGGCGCGAAGCCAAATTCCCGTGCTGGCAACCGGGGTGCTCCTGTTCCTGATCCTCGTCTTCAGCCACGCGCTGATCCAGCACCTGCCGATCCTGCAGCGCTGGATCGAGCGGCCCTATCTGTTCCTCTTTCCTGCGATCGGCGCCGGCGCCGCCTGCATGCTCGCCTCGAGCATCCTGCGGCATGACGACTATTGGCCGTTCCACATGGTCTCGTTGATCTTCGTATCAGCGTTCGGCACGCTGGCTCTTTCGTTCTGGCCCTACATGGTGCCCTTCGCCATCACGATCGATGAAGCCGCCGCGCCTCATGCCAGCCTTGCCTTCATGTTCTGGGGAGAAGGCCTGTTCATCTTCCCGCTCATGCTGGCCTACGTCGCGATCGGCTTCCGCGTCTTCCGGGGCAAGTTCGAGTCGGAAACGGCTCGCTACTGACGGCAAAAGAAAGGCGCCGGTTTCGGCGCCTTTGTCGTTCAGGATTTCGGCATGATGCCTGGACTGGTGTCCGGCCACTGGGCGATCACCTTCTCATCGATATTGAGGTGCTGGGCGACCAGTGCGGGCGGTGTGTGCGCAAGCCAATTGGAGAGCGATACCTCCTCGTAACGCGGCGCGCGGAATACACCGACGAACTGTACGTCGGTATCGCCGACGTTCTCGACGTAATGTCCGAGATTGCGCGGGACATAGCCGATATCGCCCGCGGAAAAATCCGTCGTTCGCGCGTTGGGCCCCGTATCGAACACCGTCATCCGCGCCTTGCCTTTGATATAGTACTGCCACTCATCCGCGTTCGGATGCCAGTGCATCTCCCGGACGGCGCCCGGAGGCATCGTCACCAGCGCGGCCGCAACCGTGGTCGCCACCTTGAAGTTGGTGCTGTCCGCGACGCGGATGCTTCCCGCCGAACTCTCCTTCACGGGAGCCGAGCTGCCCAGCGAGTAAACGAACGGGTAGGGCGGTGCCTCGGCATGTTTGGCAATGGCGGCGCGATCTGCGGCGAGATCGCCGGGTACCGTGCCCTGGAAGATCCATCGATCGTGCAAGGGAATATTGGCGAAGGTTTCGGCCGGCACTCCGAAATTCCTGGCCAGCACCTCCGGAGGCGTGTGGGCGAACCAGTCCGTCACCAGCAGGGTGTTGAACTCGTTGGCGTGACCGTCGTCGAAGCAGATCACGAACTCGCAGCCGTCGGGACCCAGTCCTTGCAGGGAATGCGGCGCACCCGACGGAAAGAACCAGAGGTCGCCGGCCTTGAGGTCGGCCACATAGGGGCGGCCCTGGACGTCGAGCACCGTGATGCGGCAGTTGCCGTAGGTCATGATCGCCCATTCGGCCGCCTGATGCCAATGCAGCTCGCGGATGCCACCGGCAGACAGCCTCATATTGACGCCGGAGATCTCCTTCGAGATCGCGAAATCCTCGACCGTGACCTGGCGGGCCCATCCGCCGTTCTGAATGCGCCTGGGCGCGTTGTTGAACGAGGCCCAGTTCATCTGCAAGCCGCCGACGTCCGTCGCCGGCGGCTCTTGTGCCGAGGGAAACTGCTTCGCCAGGGCCGGATTTTGCGGCCCGGGATCGCTCAGGCTTCCGGGGCTCTTGGCATTGATCGCGCCCTGCGGCGGCTCATCCGGATTGCCGAAGGTTGCGGCTTGCGCGCTGGAGCTGACCATGGCGGCGCCTGCCGCCGACATAGCCAGCAATTCACGTCGTGAAAACATGTTGGTCGCTCCTGAAATGCATCTCGAGCCTTCATCGCGGCGAGGCTCCACGAGACTAGCCTAGTTTCGCCCTGTGGACGCAGCTTCCGCGAACGGCGATCCTTTTTCCGGAATGCACTACCGACTTCGGCGGGGCCCTCGCGATTGCACCGGGGGGAAGCTGTGCAATTGAGAAATTCGAAATCCGATTTGAAAAGACTAGTCCGGCGCGGGCGTCCTTAACTGGCATGAGGATCGTCACATCGAGAGACCTCTCAGATGACCAGGAAATCGGTTCGTCCCTATCATGAGCCCGCCGGCGGCTGGGGTGCCCTCAAGGCGCTGAGCGAGGCCCTGCTGGTGCAGCGGGTGCCGGTGAAGGGCGCGGCGACGCTGAGCCGGATGAATCAGCCGCAGGGATTCGATTGCCCCGGCTGCGCCTGGCCCGATCCGAAGCACACCTCGTCATTCGAGTTCTGCGAGAATGGCGGCAAGGCAATTGCCTGGGAAGCGACCTCTAAACGGTGCACGCCCGAGTTCTTTGCCGAGCATACAGTCACGGAACTTGCGAGCTGGAGCGACTATGATCTCGAGATGGTCGGGCGGCTCACGCATCCGATGGCCTACGATGCTGCCTCCGACCGCTATCTTCCTGTGCAGTGGAGCGATGCGTTCGACATGATCGGCCGCCAGCTCAGGGCCCTGCCGGACCCGAACATGGCGGATTTCTACACGTCCGGGCGGACCTCGAACGAGGCCGCCTTTCTCTATCAGCTCTTCGTGCGCGAATACGGCACCAACAATTTTCCGGATTGCTCGAACATGTGCCATGAGGCGACCAGTGTCGGCCTGCCGCATTCGATCGGCGTCGGCAAGGGCACGGTGCTGCTCGAGGATTTCGACAAGGCCGACTGCATCTTCATCTTCGGTCAGAATCCCGGCACCAACAGCCCGCGGATGATGACGAGCCTGCGCAATGCGGCGCGCCGCGGCGCCTCGATCATCTCCATCAATCCGTTCCGCGAGCGTGCGCTGGAACGCTTCCAGGCACCGCAGAGCCCCCTCGAGATGATCACGCTGAGCTCGACGACGATCAGCTCGAAACTCTTCCAAGTGCGGATCGGCGGCGACGTCGCGGTCTTGAAGGGGATCATGAAGCTCCTGGTGGAAACTGACGAGGCCGCGCGTGCCGCCGAGCAGCCGGAGATCCTGGACTGGGATTTCATCCGCGGGCACACAGTCGGGATCGAAGCGCTGATCGACGATCTCAACCTCACGGCGTGGCCGGACATCGAGCGTCAGTCGGGCCTGACGCGCGAGGACATGGAATACGCGGCCAATGCCTACATGAAGGCGGAACGCGCCATCTTCGTCTACGGCATGGGCATCACCCAGCACCAGCGCGGTGCGCACAACGTGCAGCAGATCGCCAATCTGGCCCTGTTGCGGGGCAATGTGGGACGTGAGGGCGCCGGCGTCTGCCCGGTTCGTGGCCACTCCAACGTGCAGGGCGACCGCACCGTCGGCATCACCGAGGTCCCCAACGCGGAGTTCCTCGAGCGCCTGGAACAGCATTTCGGATTCAAGCCGCCATCAGCGCCAGGACATAACGTCGTGACCGCATTGGAGGCGATGATCCGCGGCGAGGTGAAGGTCTTCTTCGCTGTGGGCGGCAATTTTGCGGCCGCAATCCCCGACTGGCAGGCGACGCAGGCTGCGTTGCGCGAGCTCGATCTGACCGTCCATGTCTCGACCAAGCTCAACCGCAGCCATCTGATCCATGGCCGTGCCGCCCTGATCCTGCCGTGCCTCGGCCGCACCGAAATCGACGTCCAGGCGGCGGGGCCGCAATCCGTCACGGTGGAAGACTCGATGTCCATGGTCCATGCCTCGGGCGGTCGCAACAAGCCGGCATCGGAGCATCTCCTCAGCGAGGTGGCGATCATTGCCGGTGTCGCCAAGGCGACGCTCTGCGACCGCACGGTGGTCGACTGGGACGGGTTCGTTGCCGATTACGATCGCATCCGTGATGCGATCGAGGCGGTCTTCCCCATCTTCCAGGGCTACAACGCACGCATCCGCGTTCCCGGTGGCTTCCATCTGACCTCGACCGCGCGGGAGCGGATCTGGGCGACACCGTCCGGCAAGGCCAATTTTCTGGTATTCGAGGGCTGCGGAGAGGACCCGCCGCAGTGCGATCCCGATTTCCTGTGGCTCAGCACGATACGCAGCCACGATCAGTACAACACCACGCTCTATTCGATGTCGGACCGCTATCGCGGTGTGTTCGGCCAGCGTGACGTGGTGTTCCTCAACGAATACGAGATGAAGAAGCGCGGCCTTGCCGAAGGGGATCGCGTGGATCTGATCACGGAATCGACCGACGGCGTCGAGCGGATCGTGCGCAACTTCCGCGTGGTCGGCTATTCCTTTCCGACCGGCTGCTGCGCGGCCTATTATCCGGAGACCAATCCGCTGGTGCCGCTCTATGCCCGCGACCCCATGAGCTTCACGCCGTCATTCAAGGGCGTTCCGATCCGCCTGGTGCGCGCGAGCGCCTCCGAGTCCGCGATCGAGGAATAGAGTCGCCAACCGATCTCGACCAGCGACGAGCCGGATCAGGCCGTATGCGCCGTGCTCGAGATCGGCAGCGTAAACCAGAAGCGGGCGCCTCCACCTGGGCCGTTGCCATCGGCTTGGATCCGGCCGCCATGCGCTTCGACGATGGACCGGCAGATCGGCAGTCCCATGCCCATGCCGCTTTCCTTGGTCGTGAAGAAGCTCTCGAAGAGCCGGCCGACATGTTCGGCGCCGATGCCGGGTCCGCTGTCCTCCACGGAGCAGCATAAGGTGCCCCGGTCCAGAGTGACCGTGCTGATGACGATCCTGCGATCTTCGCTGCCGGCCTGCGTCATGGCCTGCATGGCGTTGATTGCAAGGTTGACGATCACCTGCTGGAGCTGGGTGCGGTCGCCGAGCAGCCGCGGTACCGCCGGATCGGAATGATGCTGGATCGTGACCGCGCGGGATTCCATCTCATGTTGAAGGAAGTGCTGGGCTTCCCGAATGACGTCGTCAAGCGACAGCAGGATCCGCTCCGGCGCCCTCCTGGTGGCCATGCCGTGGACGCGCGCCACGATGTTCGCGGCACGCTTGGCATCCGCAGCCATGTTTTCGATCACGCCGCGCGCCTCCTCCATGTCGGGATTGGGCCTGTTCAGCCAGCGCAGCCCGGCTGCGGCATTGGTCGCGATGGCGGCCAGCGGCTGGTTGATCTCGTGGGCGATGGAAGCGGTGAGCTCGCCAAGCACGGAGACCCGAGCCGCATGCGCGAACTCCGCCTGCACCTGCTGGAGCCTTTCCTGGGCGCGAACACGTTGCGAAATGTCGATCGTGCCGACGAGGCTCAATTCGAGATCATTGATGGGACCGACGCGCGCCGTCGTGAAGAGAACGTCGAGGACGCGGTCGTCCCACGTGACCATCCTGGTCTCTTCCTCGAAGTTCGTCTCACCGCGAAAGCGGGACTCCATGGCCCGACGGAAAGTATCCGGCCGCTCCCTCCAGGTGTCGGCCATGGAACGTCCGGCATAGCCGCCGCCGAACATCTGAACCGCGCGTTCGTTGGCCTCTTGAAACGTGAGCGCCTCCATGCAGGTCTGGAGGAAATCGGGATGGCTGTCGAAATAGCTGCCGAGATCCTCGATCCCTTCCGCGCGCAACTTTCGGAACAGTACCACCAGCCGGCTGGCGTCGAGCTGCCGGAGCGCGATCGGCATTCGGCTGAACAGCTGGCGATAGCGCAGCTCGCTCCGTTCCAGTTCGGCGTGGGCCTTCTTCTGGGCGGTGATATCCCTGGCCGCGGCGGCCAACTGCTCGCGCTCTAGGCTGTGCAGGCGCCTGACCAGGCCGACGATTGTCAGCGACGTGATCAGAAAGGTGGCCAAGGTGACGATGTCCTGGAGGCCGCCGACCGCAAGCGAATAGATGGGATCGATGAAAAGGAAGGCGAGCCAGCCGACCGCGACAGCGGAAAAGATCACCGACGACACCAGACTGTCGAGCAGCGACAACAGGACAATGACGATGAGGAGGGCAAAGGCGGTGGTGGTGAAGTTGAATCCGAGCAGGAAGCAGGCGAACGACAGCAGGGTCAGCGCAGCGCTTCCCGCGGCGCAGAGAGCGGCATGAGCGAGGACGCGAGTGTTCCGATGTTCGGCTTGGACCGGCTGCAGGCGGTGCCACCATCGCTTGGACTGTAGCAGACGAAAGTCATCCAGGCGTTCGGGCGGCGTGTTCGATCGCTGACACTCGGCCGTCATGGAGCATACTGCGGACGATCGGACGATTTTGCTCGGTCCAACTGGACCGGGATCGTGAGATCGTTACCCGGCGCGGACACTGGACAGATCGTCCCCATGCGGCGGCCCGTCAGGGGCTCCCGGCCTCCACAGGCGAATCCGGGCTGGGTCAGCCGATGAGACAGGTTCGAGAGATACGCGTTGACCATCAGATCGCTTTTCCGAGTCCAGTTGCTCGGAGCATTGAGCACGAAGTGCGTGCGGTCTACCGCGTTGCGGAATAAGAGTCTTTTGCTTTCGTGGAGCTTTTGTCAAAACGCACGGCGGCGTCACCGAAGGCCAGATTGTCGCGGCTTCGATCCCAAACGCGGCTGTAGTCGCAGGCTGGTGAGAGGGCCGGAAAGTCGGAGCGGTTCGGCCAGCCAACCAAAAATCTGAAAAACAACCCCATGCAAAGTAGCGCGAGGCTGCCGACACGACGCAGCGCTCAGCCAAACCGTTTTGACGCCTCAGCCAAATCGTTTGACACGTCGGGCAAAACACCGGCAACCTGCGATCATCGGGCGTCGTCACGGCAGTCGGCAGACTCCGGATGAAGAAGGGACGCGTCTTTCACCCGGACCGTCATCCCCTCAGGGCGTTGAGAACGCATCAGCTCCGCAGGCCGCGTTACGCCGAACCGTTTCTCGAACTCTGCGACGTTGACGATGCCGCGGCGATGGGTGCCGTCGCCGATCTTGCGGGTGCCGTCCCAGGCCTCGACCTCGAACACGACGCTCTTCGCCTCGATCTCGACGATCCGAGCAACCGCACGCACCATGCGGCCAACCGGCGTCGCCGCGAGATGGCGGACGTTCACCATCATGCCGACGCTGACAAATCCGGCCGGCAAGGATGGCTGGATCGTTGATCCCGCGGCCATTTCCATGTGCAGGATCATCATCGGCGTGCCGTAGACCCCCGGCATGCCCGGCACCACATGGCCGACCGTCATCTCGGGCGTGACGGTCAGACGCTTTTCCGCCGTCATGCCGACGGTCACGCTATCGAGCGGACTCATGACTTAACCTCGTGTCTGGTGCGGCCGTGGACGGGCCGGATGGCCCGGCCGCCCGCGGCCTGGTGAACCACGCGCCGAGCCTGTCGAGATAGAGATAGACCACAGGCGTCGTGTAGAGCGTCAGGATTTGCGAGAGCATCAGGCCGCCGACGATGGTGTAGCCGAGCGGTTGGCGCAGCTCTGAGCCGGTGCCGGTGCCGAGCATCAGGGGCACGCCCCCGAGCAGCGCGGCCATCGTCGTCATCAGGATCGGACGGAAGCGCAGCGTGCAGGCCTGGTAGATCGCTTCCTGCGGGCTGAGCCCATGCTGGCGCTGCACCTCGAGCGCGAAGTCGACCAGCATGATGCCGTTCTTCTTGACGATGCCGATCAACAGGATGATGCCGATAATGGCGATGACGCTGAGATCCATGTGAACGGCGAGCAGCATCAGCAGCGCGCCGATGCCGGCGGAGGGCAGGGTCGACAGGATCGTGATCGGGTGGATCAGGCTCTCGTAGAGGACGCCGAGGATGATGTAGATCACGATCAGCGCAGCGCCGATCAGCAGCGGCGTGCCCGACAGAGAGGATTGGAAGGCTTGCGCATTGCCCTGGAACGAAGTCGCCAGCGAAGCGGGCTTGCCGGTGTCCTTCTCGATCTTCTGCACGGCCGCCACCGCGTCGCCAAGCGCAGCGCCGGACCGCAGGTTGAACGATATCGTGACGGAGGGAAACAGGCCCTGGTGATTGATCAGGATCGGCGCAGGCTTGATGACGCTGTGAACCAGCGTGCTCAAGGGGACCTGCTGGCCGGTGGCCGAGTTCAGGTAGATGTCCTTGAGCGCTTCGGGTCCGTATTGAAACTTCGGATCGACCTCCATCACGACGTGGTATTGGTTCAGCGAGGTGAACATCGTGGAGACGATACGCTGGCCAAAGGCGTCGTCGAGGGTATTGTCGATCGTTGTGGGCAGGATGCCAAAACTCGAGGCGACTTCGCGATCGACGGTGACGTCCAGTCTCGGTCCGGCGTTGGCCTGGTCGGTTGCGACATCGGTGATGATGTCGAGCGCGCGAAGCTTCTCCAGGAAGATCGCCGACCAGTGGGCGAGTTCATCGGAATCGGCATCCGTCAGCGTGTACTGATACTGCGTCTTCGACAGCCGCGCGCCGATCGTGATGTCCTGCGCCGACTGCATGTAGAGCGTGATGCCCTGGATATGAGCGAGCTGCGGTCTCAGTCGATTGATGATCTGGTCGGCGCTGGCCTTGCGTTCGGGTTTCGGCTTCAGCACGATGAAGATGCGTCCCTGGTTTAGCGTGGCCGTCGGGCCGCCAGGGCCGATATAGCTCGCCACCGACTGGATGGCCGGATCCTTCAAGAGGATGCCGACGATCGCCTGCTGGCGCTCGGACATCGCGGGGAAGGAGATGTCCTGCGCTGCTTCGGTGATGCCGACGATCTGCCCGGTATCCTGTTGCGGGAAGAAGCCCTTCGGGATGATCACATAGAGATAGCCGGTCACCGCGATGGTGGAAAGCATTACGATCAGCGTTACGAAACGGTGGCGCAGCACGACGCGCAAGCCCCGTGCATAGAGCGCGAGCAGGGCATCGAAGCCGCGTTCGAACAGGAGGTAGAGCCTGCCGTGCTTCGTGCGTGAATCGTCTTTCAAGAGGCGTGCGCACATCATCGGCGTCAGGGTGAGCGAAATGATCAGCGACAGCAGCAGCGAGGCGGTGATCGTGATGGCGAATTCCTGGAACAGCTTTCCGACATAGCCGCCCATGAGGAAGAGCGGGATGAACACCGCGATCAGCGACAGCGTGATCGACACGATGGTGAAGCCGATCTCGCTGGAGCCCTTGAGGGCTGCCTGCATCGGTGTCATGCCCTGCTCGAGATGGCGCACGATGTTCTCGATCACGACCACGGCATCGTCGACCACGAAACCGACCGCGATCGACAACGCCATCAGCGACAGGTTGTCGAGGCTGTAGCCGAGCACATAGAGCACCGCGAACGTCCCGATCAGCGACAGGGGGACCGTCACCGCCGGAATGATCGTGGCCCAGAAATTTCGCAGGAACAGGAATATCACCATGACGACCAGCGCGACCGTCAACATCAGGGTGAACTGGACGTCGGAGACGGCGGCGCGAATGGTGGCGGTGCGGTCGGCGGCGATCGCCACCTTGATCGCGGGAGGAACGGATGCCTGCAGCGTCGGCAGCAACGTCTTGATGCGGTCGACCGTCTGGATCACGTTGGCGCCGGGGACACGCTGGATGGCGAGCACGATGGCGGGCTGTTTGCCGTACCAGCCCTCCAAAAGGTCGTTTTCAGGAGCTTCGATGGCGGTGCCGATGTCGCGTATCCGCACTGGCGAGCCGTTGCGATAGGCGATGATGAGAGCTTCATACGCCGAAGGCTTCAGCAATTGGTCGTTGGTGTTCAGCGTATAGGTGACGCGCGGGCTGTTGAGCGTGCCCTTCGGCAGGTCGACATTGGCGCCGGCGATCACGCTGCGGACGTCTTCAAGCCCGATTCCCCGGGCGGCAAGCGCCTGCGGGTTGACGCGGACGCGGATCGCGGGCTTCTGCTGACCGCCGATTCCGACGAGGCCGACGCCGGGAATCTGCGAGATCTTGGGCAGCAGGATGTTTTCCGCGTAGGCGTCAACGGTGGTCAACGGCAGCGAGTCGGAGGTCAGCGCGAGCAGCATGATCGGCGTTTCCGCCGGGTTCACCTTCCGGATCGTCGGCGGGTAGGGAATGTTCTGCGGCAGAAACGGGCTGGCGGCATTGATCGCGGACAGCACATCGACCGCCGCGCTGTCGACGGTGCGCGACAGCTCGAACTGGATGGTGAGCTGCGCGACGCCGAGCGCGCTCGACGAGGTGAGCTGCGTGACGCCGGGAATCTGGCTGAGCTGCTGCTCCAGGGGCGTCGCTACCGATGACGCGATGGTTTCGGGATCGGCGCCGGGCAATTGCGCCGAGATCTGGATCGTCGGGTAATTGACGTTCGGCAGCGCGCCGACCGGCAACAGCGGATAGGCCGCAAGGCCGCACAACAGCAGGCCCGCCATCAGGAGCGCGGTTGCGATCGGCCGGAGGATGAACGGCGCAGAGAGGTTCATGGAAGGGCGTCCTGCACCGAACTTTGCAGGTCGGCTTCGCGCGCGGCCTTGCCGTGAAGCTCGCGAACGCGGCTGCCTTCGGTGAGGCGATACTGTCCGTCGACCACGACGACGTCGCCTGATTTCAAGCCCTGGTCGATCAGGGCCTGGCCATCGCTGATTTGCGCGACATGGACAGGTCGCAGCTTCGCCGTCTGGTCGGCCGCCACGACATAGACGTAGTTGCCGTTCTGGCCCTGCTGCACCGCTGAGCCGGCTACCGTCAGGGCATCCTTCCGCGTCTCCATCAGCAGGCGTGCATTCACGAGTTGCCCCGGCCAGAGCCGGTGCTCATGGTTTGGAAATTCCGCCTTGAGCTGGACCGTGCCCGTCGTGCCCGCGATCTCGTTGTTGACCAGCAGGAGGCTGCCCTCGTCGAGCTTCATCTTGTTGTCCTGGCTGTAGGCGATGACTTTCAGCGTTCCCTTCGCGGCCCGCTGCTGGATCACCGGAAGATCCGTCTGCGGAAGGGTGAAGAGCAGGGAGATCGGTTCGATCTGGGTGACGACGACGAGGCCGTTCGGATCGGTCGGATGGATCACGTTGCCGACATCGATCTGGCGGACGCCGGTAATGCCGGGAATGGCCGAGGTCAGGCGCGTGTAGCTGAGCTGGACGTTGGCCTCGTCGATCTGTGCCTGGTCCGCCTTCACGGCCGCCTTGAGCTGAGCCACCTGCGCCGTCTGTGTCTCGATCAGTTGCGGGGTCGCATATCCCTTGTCGCCGAGCTGATTGTAGCGGGAGAGATTGGCCTCGGCGTTCGTGAGCTGAGCCTGGTCGCGGTCGCGATTGGCCGTCAGCTGCTCGACCTGGGCCTGATAGGGACGCGGATCGATCTGGGCGAGCAGGTCGCCGGCCTTGACGGTCTGTCCCTCGGTGAAGGCGATCTTTACGATCTGCCCCTGGATCTGGCTGCGAACGATGTCGGTGTTGTAGGCGATCACCGTGCCGATGCCGCGAAGAAAGATCGGAACGTCCTTGCCGGTGACGGTGGCCGCGACCACGGGGACAGCGGCAGGCACTGGCGCGGCGACGACGGCCGGGTGCCTGTCCGTGCCGAAGAACCAGAAGCCTGCGCCCGCCAGGATGGCGGCGGAAGCGGCCAACGTGATTGCGAGGGTTGGTTTCACGGTGATGTTCCTCGATGATGTCAGGGATTGCCGGTGCTGTTCGTGACAGCCGCTCCGCCCGAAAGATCTGGGCCGGGCACTGGCACGGTTGGGCTCAATCCGGCGCCACCGAGCTCGGTGGCACCGAGCGGAATTCCGACGCGTCCGACCGTCGCTGATGAGGGCAGGGCCGACGGAGACGTCGCGCTTCCGGTGCAGGGGATCGATGAGCCCCCGGCAAGCCCGCCGCCGTCGAACAGAGCTCCGGGCGCTCCGGTGTTGCTTGACGTGGCACAGTTCGCCATGCCTTGCGCGGGACTGACCGGGGACACGCCCGGCGTTGCAATTTCAGTCGATCCCAGCGGAATACCCTCGGGACGAAGAGCTTGCGGGTTCAGGGGCGAGGTCGCGCCCATGCCGACCGGCGGCTGTGACATCGGCACTGGCGTTTGTGCGATCGCCGCTCCAGCGGCCAGCCATATGGCGCCGGCGGCAAGCGTCGCGCCCAGACACATCAACGTGAACCGACGCGGTGCGGATCGCTTTGCGCCAGCGTTGTTCGATGAGAGCTGTATTCGCATGGGCGGTGCTCCGGCTGAATGCGCTCGAACCATAGAGAGCAGCGGAAGCGCAGGTATTTCCAGAATGCACGCCCTGCTCCCTGGTGGCACGACGAAAGGATGCATCCTGCTTTCGCTATCTCAGCACGGCTCGCGCACGAGCGAGTTCGCGGTTGCATGCTGCGGTGTTGCCGGCGCGATCGGCAGCGCGCGCGCGAGCGAGCGAATCCAGCGCGCCGGTGAAGTCAGGGCCATTGCCGTTCTCGGCCGCGGCGAGCGAGCGGGGCGTGGGCTGATAGCTGCGCAAAGCGTTCAGACTCTCCGGCTTCCAGCCATGCGAGCCGGCATTGTGCTCTATCGCCAGATCGAGCTGGGCCTGGGTGCGCGTGATCGCGCCCGTGCACGAGCTTGCATGCGCCGACGATGTTGCGCAGAGCAGAATGAGGGGGACGATGTAGCGTTTCGCGGTTGATGTCATTGTCCGATCCTTTGCGTGGAGTTTGGGAAATGTCAGAAGCTCCATCTGCAATGCCCGACCGAGCGCCGATGGTCTTTCGCGTACGAACGTTGCTTGCTGTCCATCAGTCGAACGCGCGTAGTAGTTAGTTCGCTGAAGCCGAGCCCGTGAGTCATCGTTCGAGGCCCGGATCTTGCCGGCGTGCGAAGTGACAAGGACAGTTGTTTGCGGAAATACGAACGCAACCTTCGAAACTAGTGTCGCGTCATTTCAACCCGGAGTGATCTGATATGAAACATCTCAAAGCCTACCTGGCCTTCACGGCCGCCCTTGCGCTGTTATCGACCGTCGTCCCCGCGAATGCCGAGCCCCTGAAGAATATCGTCCTGGTGCACGGCGCCTGGGTCGATGCATCCGGCTGGAAGTCGGTCTACGAGATCCTGACCAAGGAAGGCTTCCGCGTCAGCATGCTGCAGGAGCCGGAGACGTCGTTTGCCGATGACGTCACCGCGGCGAAGCGGCTGCTCGATCTCCAGGACGGTCCGACGCTCCTCGTCGGTCACAGCTACGGCGGATCGATCATCACCGAAGCCGGCGTTCATCCCAACGTTGTCGGTCTCGTCTACGTCGCAGCCCATGCGCCCGATGTCGGCGAGGACGAATCGGCGCTGGGCAAGAAGACGCCGAGCGTCTTGGGCAAGACCGAAGGCGCGATCAAGGTCACCCCTGACAAGTTTACCTATCTCGATCCCGTGCAATTCCCCAAACTGTTCGCGCCCGATCTGCCGCGCGAGCAGGCCGAGTTCGAATCGCGTTCGCAGGTCCTGGCCGCCACGCAGGTATTCAGCACGCCGCTGACCGCGGCCGCGTGGAAGACCAAGCCGAGCTGGGGCATCGTCGCCGGCAACGACCAGATCATCAACCCGGATCTCGAGCGCTGGTATTACGAGCGCGCCAAGAGCCAGACGACCGTCATCCCGGGTGCCAGCCACTCGGTCTACGAGTCCCATCCCAAGGAAGTGGCGGCTGTCATCACGCGCGCCGCGCGCAACATCGTGCCGCCGGCCACACGTTGAAACACCTTTTGCCGGTCCTGACGCACGACCGGCAGAAGGGAGACTGGCGGGAGAGACAGCACTCCCGCCAGCCTCATTGGAAGATCCAGATAACCTCACGTGACGCGATCGGCCGACCCGCTCGTCATGACGCTGTATGTCGATGCTCATGAAAGGGCGGACCCATGACGTCCAATCCAATCGTGATGGCGCTGGCGCCGGTCTTCTTCGTCCTGTTGCTCGGATTTGCAGCAGGCCGGATTCGCGTCATCGACAATCATCACGTCGAGGCTCTCAATGCGCTCGTGATGGATTTTGCGCTGCCGGCCGCACTGTTCGCCGCGACAGCGTCGGCCTCGCGCAGCCAGACCATCGAGCAGGGCCCGCTGTTCCTGGTCTCCGGGCTGACAATGCTGGTGCTTTACGTCGCCTGGTACTGGTACGCGCGCACATTCGCCGGAGTGACCAAATCCGATGCATCCCTCCAGGCTTTGACGATCGGCTTCCCGAATCTTGCCGGTGTTGGTCTGCCCATCCTGACATCGGTGCTGGGGCCGGCCGGCACCGTTCCGGTTGCAGTCGTACTGGCAACGGGCTCGATCCTCATCAGCCCGCTCACGCTGATTGTGGTCGAGATGAACGTCAGCAAGGCTCACGGTGGCGAAATGTCGGCGCGGCAGGTTCTGGTGGCCGTCCGGCGCGCGCTCACCAAGCCTGTTGTGCTGGCGCCCGCACTCGGGATCCTGCTTTCATTGTCTGATCTGAACCTCGATGCGCTTGCCCATGCCTGCCTCGAGCTGATCGGCAACGCGACGGCCGGCGTGGCGCTGTTCGTGACCGGCCTCGTCCTGTCGGCCCAGTCGTTCCGGCTCGATTGGAAGGTCGTCGCCGCAACGGCGGCGTCGGACATCATCCGGCCGCTGCTGGCCGTTGCGATCGTCTATGGCCTTCGGATTGGTCCGGACACCGCGAAGACGGCAATTCTGCTTGCCGCTCTGCCGTCGGGCTTCTTCGGAATCCTGTTTGCCGTCAATTACCGGCTGGATTCCGCGACTGCAGGCTCCATGGTGATCGCCAGCACCGCATTCAGCATCGTTACAATGGCGATTGCGATCGCCGTGCTCTTTCCCAATTAGGCAGCATCGCCAAAGCTTGCGATCGCTCTGCTCGAGCGGCGTGGCGGATGTCGTTCGACAGGATGCGGTTGATCGCAAAAAGAGGGGCCGTCCCTTGGGGGAGGACGGCCCGAGAGGCTCGCATGCCCGGGAGGGGAGGCCGGAGCCATGACTGGGTCTCAGTCGTTCACGTCTGCAGCATCGCCGATGGGCAAGACAAAATCTTTCATGAACCCAGGACGTTTCTCATTTCGCATGAATCACGCCGCTCCGCCGGAAGGACACGAGAAAACGTGGTGCGCGGTGGCGCCGGATCGCTGTCGTGAGCCGCGGCCAACGACAATTCGTTCCGCCTGGCGCACCGCCAGCGCGCCGGCGTGTCGCCCGTGATGCGTTTGAAGACGGTCGAAAAATGCGCCTGCGTGCAGAAGCCGACGGCCAGCGCGACCTCGGCCAACGGCGTCTCGCTGTTCGACAGCAACGATTTCGCATGCTCGATGCGCTGATGTAGGAGGTACTCGCGCGGCCGGTATCCCGTCGCAGCGCGAAACTGCGCCGCAAAGTGCATGCGCGACAGCCCCGCGACCCTGGCAAGATCGGACAGGCTGATGCAGCGGTCGAAATGCGTCCTGACATGTTCCTCGACGCGCCGGAGGCGCCATTTCGGCAGCGCGTTGACTTTCGTACGCGGCAACTCGTGCCGGGCAACATGCATCGCCAGCGTCTGACCGACGCAGCGGGCAAATTCCTGGTCGGCGGAGGCGCCGTGCTCGGTCAGGGCCTTTGCAAGTTGCTCGGCAAACGGATCGCGCAACAGGACGAGGTCGTTCAGGCTCTCGGCCGTGAGAAATTCCGTATCCGGTTGCGGCGATGGAAAGCAGTTGGCGGACACGTGGAAGTGCAGGAAGTCGTACGGCGCATGGAACTGCGCGCTGAGCTGTTTCGAGGGGGCGCCGACATACAGCGTGCCTGCCGGCATGATGCCGTCGAAGATGGTCTGGCTGCCCCTGGTCAGTTTGAGGCGCGTCGTCTTCAAGGCAATGCAGAAGAAATAGCGGTCCGGCGGGGTCGTCGCCTCTTCGTGCCGGACGGCAGCTTGCGCATAGGTCCAGCGCGAGATCGTGATGTCCTCGGCGGCGGTGCCGGTGTGTTGCTCGGGCCGGCGCCATTTCCGTTCATGGGGAAACGCACGCGTTTCCGGCGGAATCTCCGGTTCGCATTGGCTGGCATCATAGCCCAGCCAGGCGCCGGCCGTTTGCATGTCGGTAAGCATCGTTGGTCCCGTTTCTTAAGTCCGGCTGCCGCCGTGACGGCCGCCGAACTGCCGAATGCAACAAGTCGATGCCTAAACGATAAGTCTGATCCCGTCGCAAAGCTCGTTATGGATGCTTAAGCGCTGTTAGATTTTGCAAATGCGATGGGTGCGACCGCGTGTCGCAAAAACGTCAATTGGACCAAGGGCATCAAGGGGTTGCATTGCGAGATGCGAGTTTGCCGGCTGGCACTGTGCGGCTTGGTGCAAAGCGGATGAAAGGCGCGGCGCAGCGCCTCTCATCTTGGCCGGATTCAGGGAAGGCGCGGTGAGGCGTCGACGCCGGGCGTGAGGCCCGGGGCGATCTTCTCCGCCGAGGGAACCGCGGGCTCCCGCGTGTAAGGAAGCGCCTCTACTTCGGGGGCGGGCTGGGATGCGCCCTGGAGGCAGTTCGGACGTGGCGGGCGGCCTTCTCCGAACCAATCGGATATGGGGGCCATCAGGTTCGCACGGAGTTGGCCGAACCAGGTCTGGGGATCACCACCGGCAGGCTGCCGAATCGTCACCGTCGCCGTCATGCCCGAGACCAGCGGCACGTCGGCCGGCACCGTGTCGATGGCAACGCGAACCGGCACGCGCTGGGCAAGCCGCACCCATGTGTAGATGGGATCGACGTTGGGCAGGCCCTGCGTGCCTGAAGCGGCGTTCGATACGCTGACGCCGCGCGTCACGGTCTTCACGTGCCCGAGGATCGGCCTGGGATAGCCGACCAGTTGCGCCTCGGCGCGATCGCCTATGCAGATGCGAGCCATCTTGGTCTCCTCGAAGTAGCCGTCGATCCAGAAGCTGTCGGAGTCGATGACGGAGACGTTGCTGACGCCGGTGACGGCATAGTCTCCGACGCGCAGCAGAAGGTTGGTGACGTAGCCATCGACCGGACTGAGCACGCTGGTACGCTTCAGGTTCAGCTCCGCCTGCGCGAGCTGGTGTGTCGCTGCTTCATAGGCGGCCTTTGCCTGCACCGCATTGCCGGCAAAGATCTGCTGCTCCTCGGGCGTCGTGGCCAGATCGGACAGATGCTGGCGGCGATCGAACTCGGCCTGCTTCACTTCCAAATCGGCTGCCCGCTGGTCGACGAGGGCCTTCCCGACGCGGACGGCCACCTCGAAGTCGAAGGGATCGATCACGTAGAGGACGTCGCCCTTGTGGACGAACTGGTTGTCGGCCACCCGCAGCTCCACGATCTTGCCCGGGATCTGCGGCGCGACGTTGGCGACCTGAACGCGCACACTGCCATTCCGTGTCCACGGAGCGGTGACGTAGTGTTGCCATGTCGCGGCCGATATCAGGATGGCGACCAGCGCAATTCCGAGCGTCGCAAGATGCTTGCCGGCGCCGACGATGAGGCGTCCGAGAGCCTCGCGCCGCAGCGTCGAGGGTGTCGCCTGAGCCGCACGGTTGCCGTCTTCCGCGGCGCGATCGCTGGTGTCGCGTGCCAGAGGCTCCGGCAGGCCGGCATGGTCGACGGCGTCGGTGCTGCCGGCCTGTGTTTCGGTGGCCGCTTTGCCGTCAAGCAGCGTGGCCGCGTCGCGGCACAGGCCAGTTTCCATGATGCTCTCCCTAAGAAGATAGTGCGAGCAGGCAAAACATCGTCACGTACAGGCTGAGCTCGGCCAGCGAGGGGTTGCTGAAGAACCTCGCAAAGCCAACGAACCGCAGCAGAGGACGAAGTAACAGGAACGCGAGCAACGCCGTTGCCGCGTATGACACGATCGGCGCAATCAGCACACCGCCGATGACCAGCTCATGATATGTGTTCGTCATGGCCTCCTTCCTTGGCTGGACTGTATTGATGCGAACGCCACGCTTGCCGAAACCAGTGCCGCGAGGGTCGAATTGACGGACAGGCCGCGTCGGCTTGCCGCCTGGCGCAGCGCCTCCGCCGTAGCCAAGATCGCCCGATCGTTGCGCAAGGCGAGGGCGGCTTGCGCGGCGCGCGCCGGTTCGGCGAGCGCACCCGCCGCCAGACGGTCCAGTTCGACACGGCACCGCCGCAGGATCGCGGCCTGGTCGAAGCAGCGCATCGCTTCGGCCACGACCTGATCGTTGGATGTCGAACCGTCGTTTGCCGTCACGATCTGTTCGATGCGCGCGGCATCGCGAAACGCGGCTTCCTCGAGCGGAAGATGCCGGACTTGCCTGCTATCGACGTGGTTCAGCTCGGCGCGGGCCTCGCCCAGCAACAGCCGGATCCGTCGCTCGCCCGACAAGGACGGAAGAAGAAGCTGTGCCGCAAAGACCAGCGCTGAAGCCAGGCAAACGAAGAGGCTCGTCACCAGAAACACCTCGGGATCGTAGCTCTGCGGGTTGGTCGGGGCGAAGATGGCGAGCGTGAACACCAGGGTGAGGCGGCCAACCGATGACAGCATGCGGCTCGGCAGCGAGATCAGGAGCGCAAGGCCGATGACGACAGGCGCAAGACCGATCGCCAGCAACTGAAACTCGGAGACGCCGTTGAAGACGAGGTACTTCAGGATGCCGGCGAGCAGGCACGCAATCGGCGTGGCAAGCAACGCCGTCATCGTGAAGCTGCGTGGATCGGGGGCCGTCGAACCCAGCCCGATGATGACTGCAACGAGGGAAAGGCAGAGCTCGGTGGTTGGCCAGCCCGCCATCACAAACAACATCGCGATCAGCGCGAAATGGATCGCCGTCCGCGCGCCGCCCTCGGCTGCGATGCGGCGCGAGCGATACAGCGGCGCACGCCACGTCTGCGGCGGTCGCGTTCCGGCGCGCAGGGCGTCGAGGCTGCTGCGTACGTCCGCGCTCTTGCGAAGAATCTCGCCCCTGAGCCAGGCTCGGCAAACCGCGATCAGACCGGAGGCGCCGCCGTCCCGATCGCCCGCGACTTCGGTCGGCAAGATAGCCACGGGCAGTGCCGCGAGCGAGCGGGCGAGGGACAATACGGTCACGAGGTCCACCATCGCGGAACGCGCTGCGGCGGTTCTCGCTGGGCCGTCGCTCGATTCCGTGGTGAGGCTCGCGATTTCTGGACGCAGGGCCGCAATATCGCGCAACAGGCCCGCCGCGACGGAGCTTGAGGACGCTTCGCCGCGAGCGGCGCCTTGCGCAACGTCCATGCCCCGGCGATGCAGAGCCTCTAGTCGGCTTGCCAGCACCGGATGGTAGGCGGGCGCGGCAAGGACCTCGTTGACGAGTGCGACCGCGAGGACCCCGATGGCAATGGCGGCGCCACGCGCGACGCCGGTGGGAAACACTTGCAGGGGACTATCGATCTGCTGAATGGCAATCAGGGCTACGGTGGTGCAGCCGAGGGCTGCCGCGTAGGCGCGATTGCCGTCCAGCATCCCGGCCGCATAGACACAGAGGCCGATCCAGATGCTGAAAACGGCGAGCAGGAGACCGCCGGTCTGGGAGAAGACGCCGGCGATCACGATCGATGCCGCGACGCCGATGGCGGTGCCAAGAAGCCGGTAGCCGGCCTTTTCCATGCCTTGAGCGCGCGTGGGCAGCGCCAGGATCGCCACGGTGAGGGCCGCCGACGACGGGGATTCGAGCTCGAGCCAGAAGCTCACATAGAGCGCGAGAAGGGTCGCGAGCCATACCCGCAGCGCGAAGGCCCAGGAGCTCGCGGAGAAACCGGCGAAGACAAGGGGGCGCGCTTGACCGGGAGCACTGGTGGCATTCGCTCGCATGCGCGCGAGTATGAGATTTGCCGGGCTTGCCGGTATTTCCGGTCCAGGAACCCGCTTGCCAGAATGCACGCTCCGAATACAGAAGCCACGCGCATTCTGTGCGGAAGGGAAGGTAGGACTAGCGCGGCGGCTGACCTGCCAGCGCCTCTTCGAGGCAGCGGATGATTTCGTCGCCGCTGGAGGGCTTGCCGAGATAGCAATGTGCGCCCGCCGCCATCACACGCTGGCGGACGGCGTCGGAGGGAAACGCCGTCATCAGAATGATGGGGAAATGGCGGCCAGAGGCAATCAGCCGCGCCTGCAATTCATCTCCGGTGATGGCCGGCATCTGGATGTCGGCGATCATGCATGCCGGATCATCGCCTGGCGGCTGCTCGAGGAAGTCGACGCCGGACTCGTAGGTGTGCGCCTCATAGCCGAGCGAACGCACCAGGCTCGCAAGCGAGGTGCGAACTCCTGCGTCGTCGTCCACGATCGCAATTACCGGGGTCTTGGCCATTCCCGCACTTCCTGGCCGGCGTGCTCCAAGGAGGCTATCTCCCCGCAACGCGGCCGTCAGCGCCTTATGGACCGCGGACGGTCCCACCGGAACTATACTCAGGTTTGGTCCGTAGACCTGCGGGTCTGGGATACCCCAAGTGCCTCGGCCTTGCGGACGAGATCGGCCAGCGACCGGACCCCCATCTTGCGCATCACGTTGCCACGATGGATCTTGACCGTGATCTCGCTGAGGCCGATCAGGCCTGCGACCTGCTTGTTCATCAGGCCGGCGGTCACGTAGCCCATCACCTCGCGCTCGCGCGCCGTCAGTGTCTCGTATTGGGCGCGAATATCCTCTTTCGCCGTGGCTTCGGCGCGACGCTGGGCATCGCGTGCGAGCGCTGCCGTCACGGCATCGAGCATGTCCTGATCGCGGAATGGCTTGGAGAGAAAATCGACGGCACCAGCCTTCATGGCGCGCACCGACATCGGAATGTCTCCATGGCCGGTCATGAAGATGATGGGATATCCGATGCCCTGCTGGGCCAATTGGCCCTGGAGATCGAGCCCGCTCACCCCGGGCAGCCGGACGTCCAGCACGATGCAACCGGGCCTGTCGGGTAGCTGGCCGCCGAGCAACTCAGCCGGCGAGCCGAACAGGCGCGTTTCGAGGCCGACGGATCGGAACAGGCTGTCGAGCGAGGTACGAATCCCTGCGTCATCGTCGACGATGATGACGATGGACTTTGCGGATGGCGGATGTGCTTCGTCGATCGGTCGCGTCATGGCGTGGTGTGTTCTTGGCTGTAGGGCAGCGTCAGGCGAAATGTCGCCCCCGAACCGGGCACGCTCTCTGCCGACAACTGCCCGCCGTGAGCTTCCACCGTCGTTCGACAGATCGCAAGTCCCATGCCCATTCCGCCATTTTTCGTCGAAAAGAACGCATCGAACAGGCGGGGCAGGTCGCCGGGTGCGATGCCGGGGCCGGTGTCCTGCACCGTGATGGCGAGCCTTTCGCCTGCGACGGAACCGGCGCCGAGCGTAACGATGCGGGGGCCGCTTTGGCCCGACATGGCCTGGCCGGCATTGACCAGCAGATTCACGAGAACCTGCTGAAGCTGGATCCGGTCGCCGCGAACCGGCGGCAGCCCAGGTTCCACCTCGATGGTCAGGACGACGTCGTCCTTTGCGAGCTCCCGCCCGACCAGCAACGCTGCTTCATCGATGATCTCGCTGATTTGCAGGATGTCCTGCTGGGGCGACCGCTTCTTCAGGAAGGTCCGGATGCGGGTCACGATCTCGCCGGCCCTGCGCCCTTCGGCAACGACGTGATCGATGGTCGCCGTAACCTCGTTCAGATCGGGCACGTCGCGCCGCAGCCAGCGCAAGCCGGCCTCGCCGCTGGTGACGATCGCCGCCAGCGGCTGATTCACCTCATGGGCGATGGATGCGCTGAGTTCGCCAAGGGTGGCGACGCGTGCGGCGTGGGCAAGCTCTGCCTGCGCCGCGAGCAGTGCGTCCTGCGACTGCTTGCGTTCGGTGATATCCATGACAAAGGCAAGCACGTTGCGATCCCCGCCGGGCTCGGGCGGGAAGGTGATGGTAAACAGCACGGGAACCTTGCCGCCGTCGAGCCTGACGAGATCGGTCTCCCCCTCGTAGAACGGCTCGCCTTCCGCGAATGCCAGCAATCCGCCGAGGAAACTGCGGTCGTCCGCGCCCAGAAGCCTGTCCACGTTCTCGATGAAGGCGGAGGAGCTGCTTGCCCCGGCCATCCTCTGCAGGGCGGGATTTGCGTCGGTGATCCTGGCGAGCCCGCGGGCGTATCGGACGAAATCGGGATTTTGCACAAGATAGTCGCGTAGGCCGGCTTCCCCCGGCTCCAGCGAATTCAGCGCGGCTCGGAGGCCGCTCCAGTCCTCTTCGAGGACCCCGATCCGGCTGGCATCGAACATCCGCCGATACCGTCGCTCGCTCTGCACCAGCGCGGCATGCGCCGCCTCGCGGTCCGTGACATCGGTGTGCGTTTCGAGCACGCCGACCGGCCTGCCGAGATGATCGCGCTGCAGGGCCCAACGCGCATCGACGGTGAGCGCGGTGCCGGCTTTCGTCCGCTGTTCGACCCGGCCTTCCCATCGGCCGGCCTCCAGCAGAACGGATTCGATGAGATCGCGCCTGTCGGGATACACGGTCTGCAGCAGGTCGTCAGCGACACGCCCGATCGCGTCTTCGGCCGGCCATCCATAGGTTTGCTCCGCTGTCTTGTTCCAGAAGGTGATCACGCCGCGCCTGTCCCTGGCGAAGATCATGTCGTGCGACAGGTTGAGCAGGCGCGCCTGTGCCGCAAGCCGGCTCGTGGCGGCCTGGTTCTGCAGCGCAAGCAACGTCGTGATGCCGATGGCCGCGAGACTCACCAGCGCGCGCAGGGCAGGTGAGGCGATCGATTTCAAATCGTGCGACAGGACGTAGGCCGTCATCGTCAGAATGACGCATGTCGCAGCAGCGACGATGATGTCGTTGCGCCGGCTCGTCCTCGCCGCCAACAGGATCGCAACGACATAGAGAACCGCAACCGCGCCCTCGAGCGGCGTGAGGACGTCGACGAGAAAGACAGCGAACGCCAGCAGGCCGGACGAGAACCGCAAGCCGGCGCGGCTCTTGGATGAGCCTGTAGCTGGATCATGCCTTGTCATCGTCGCAGACGTACATTCTTCGCATTGCAGCCGCGTTGATGCCGCGATTTTTCGTTTCCGACAACACCCAGGCGGATGTTTTTCGTGCTCTCTTGGAAGACCTCCCGTCTTCGTGAGCTGTGCGCAAGCGCCGATCACACACATTTTCGAAGGAAAACAGGCCACGCACCACGCTGCCACTTCAGGGGCCTCTCGGCGGAAGCGTCACCTTACCGCAGGCGGCAGGCGGGGCCGGTGAGTCGCTCTGCAAGCCGGACGCCCAGATGGCGACTTTGCGATCATACCTAGGTATGACGCAGGCAACCTGAGAACCTAGTGAACGCACCCGCGCGTAGAATGGAGCGCGCAGACCGGCGAACTACTCTGCTCCCATCGCATTCGGACAAGCCTGGTGGGCCTTCCCGGATCGAGAAAGGGACAAGGAGGTTCGACGATGTCGCTACAGATGTCACACCCGCAAGCCGCCAAGAATCATGTCGTTCGCGCGATCGACGTTTCGGGAATCGATCACCGTCGGCTCAGGCTGTCGAGGCTCCCTGGCCGGTTCGACGAAGAGGGCATAACGCTGTCTCTGGTCCATCTGGACGTGGCCCTGGCGGTCGAGGCGCACGCGGCCGACGTCGAGCCATCTGCCGACCGTGCGCTCAGCTTCAGGGTTTCCGCGAAGCGTCTTGCGGGCGCGTCTGCAGAGAACGAGCGGGTGTCTGCGGAAGGAGAATTCACGGACCCGGTCATGCGGCGCCTGTCCGATGCGCTCGTTGCAACCGAAGCCACGCACGATGCCCATTCCGCAATCCTGGCCGATGCGTTGCGGCTTGCGATCCTGACCCGGACGTTCAGCCGGCAGACGTCTGGCGCACAGGCCGAGACCGACCCCGCCGCCGACGTCCGCGAGGACCATCCCGGCCGAACCGTTCGATCGCTGCAGAAATGGCGCCTCAAGCGCGTCCTGCAATATGTCGACGATAATCTGAGCGCGAGGATTTCGCTCCAGGATCTGGCCACCGTTGCGGGTCTGAGCCGGATGCATTTCGCCGCGCAGTTCCGCGCGGCTATCGGCGTTCGGCCTCACGAATACCTGCTGAAGCGTCGCATCGAGCGCGCCCAGGAGTTGCTCAAGCAGGCCGACGTCTCCCTCGTCGACGTCGCCTTGACGGTCGGCTTCCAGACCCAGGCGCACTTCACCACAGTGTTCAAGCGCTTCGCCGGCGATACGCCCTATCAATGGCGGAGCGCCTATCTCGCGCAATTCATGCCGCTGCCGCGTGCAGGAGCGAGGGCGTCATGAACAGCATCGGCATTCCAGCCCTGTTGATGCCGCTGGCAGGGCTCCATTTGGTGCTGACGCACCATGAGCTCATGGGGATGATCGAATTCGTCCACGCCTTCGGCAGCTCGTATCGATTGGCAGCATCAGAACCGGGGGCGAGCCTTTTCTACGGCCGCTTTACCTTCAACTTCTGCCGGGTCGTCGTGGCGTGCGTGCGCGATAGCAGGTCGATGAAGGTTTGCTGCTCCGTCGCGGCTTGGCAACATTCGAATGCTTAACACGGCGGAGACAGTACTCAGGAAACTAAGCGAGGGCGAAGAGTACCTGCTTGAGCTTGTCGACGGTGCGTTTGGCCAAACCAAGCAACAACGGATTGGTCCGGCAGAAGGCAACCTTCTTCACATGGCTCTCGAGTCACTTAGCGGCACGCGATCGGCCGTCAGGTTCTGGATCGCCAACTGTTCTTCCCTCAGACGTCTTTTGACGAATTGCCGCTCTTGCTCGGTCAGCTTGCCCCTTAGCAATCGGCGATAGCGATGGATGTTGTTGCTGTATACTTTCAGGCGCACCAACTGCTCGTCGGTCATCTTCATCCACCATGCAGGACCAGGAACAAGCGAATCCGGCTCAGCCGGTCATTTCCAGCAAATGCTGCAGAGAGGCGGGGATAGTCACCCTTCGTCCCTGCACCGCTCAACAGTAACCCTGCTGCAACCCTCCTGTGCAGAGGGTTGGTCCGGAAATTTCGGGGTATTTCAGCCAAACGATAGTTGCCGCACAAGGCTTATGTCCTGCGTTGCCTGAGCCATGCCGGATTCCGGCCGTGCGGTCAGATCCGATCTGAGGCTTTGACCATGAAGGTAACGAGACGGCGCCGAGAGCGCCTCCTGCGCGTCGCCCGGCTGCGGCGAAGAAGATGCGCTTCAACTCCTTCGCTGCGCGGAGGGCAAAACCGGGTCCCAATGGATTGGTGTGGCCGAAGAAGGCGACCGTTTTCACTTAGCCCTCGACATGCCATTTAGCGTGCAACAACCAGGAACGTGCTCGATCGAAATGCAGAACGGCGCGGCCAACGAAAACGCCTGCGGTGCCTCCAGCAATCTTTTGGACTGCGTCGAGGGTTCGTGCGTGGCGGTCCGGAGTAAGCAACTGCAGAAGCTCAAGCAACGCGGCGCTGCCAAGTACGATGAGTAGGACGGCAGGCGTCCGCCGGGGATAGGCTAAGCAGAAGAGCGTGCCGAGAATGGCAAATGCGGCAAGATGCTCCAGCGCGGACGAGGTCAGCAAAATCGGCCTGTCTCTAAGCGGCGACAGGGTCGAATAAGCAATGAAACTCAGACCGGCCCAAGCAGCGAACTTAAGTAGTCTTTGAGGCATGAGGTTTTTCCTGTCCTCCTCGAGCGGGCGGGCGCGAAGGCCGTTTCGTCGGTGTCGCGATCGTCAGATCGAGTTCCGCGACCAGCCGTCAGAGCTGGACCTCATGCCGGTCCGCCAACCGCCGGACTTGCCCTGCCGGCGGCGGCCTGGCGGCCGCCGCAGCATTCCGGGATCGCGTCAAGGGTCGCGCCCGTGGCGCTGGCCGGGGGGCGGTCGATGTCGCGAACGGCCGAACCCCTAAGCTGTGGAACGATCATTCAGCCGCGAGGATGTTGTGCGCGACGGAATTGATCAATTGATCCCGCTCGTCGACGACGATCGGATATTGCTCCTCAAGCTTGTACGATCGATGCGCCTGGTCGCGGCGGAAATATGCAACGGTCGGCTTCAATCCGTCTTGCAGCCTTATAGTCGGTTGCCAGCCCAATTCGGCCTTGGCGAGGGATATATCGGGTCGGCGTTGCCTTGGATCGTCGCGGGGCAAGGGTAGATGGACGAGCTTTGACGAGGAGCCGGTTTCAGCGAGCACCAGCTCCGCGAGCTCTCGAATGCTGAATTCTCCATCGTTTCCAATGTTGACCGGTCCGGTGAACGAAGCGCGGCTCTCCATCAGGCGGACGAGACCATCAATCAAGTCGTCCACGTAGCAGAACGAACGAGTCTGATTGCCCTCGCCATAGAGCGTGATCGGCTCGCCGTTGAGTGCCTGAATGATGAAATTCGAAACCACTCGACCGTCAGCCCGATGCATCCGCGGGCCGTATGTGTTGAAGATGCGAGCAACCTTGATTTCGACGCCGCACTGTCGGTGATAATCGAAGAACAAGGTCTCGGCGCAACGCTTTCCCTCATCATAGCAAGATCGAGGGCCGATGGTATTCACATGGCCCCAATAATCTTCGGTTTGAGGATGAACCGCTGGATCGCCATAAACTTCGCTCGTCGAAGCCTGCAGAATTCGACATTTCAGCCGCTTGGCGAGGCCCAACATATTTATCGCGCCATGCACCGATGTCTTCGTGGTCTGCACCGGATCGTGCTGGTATTGGATCGGCGACGCGGGGCAGGCCAAGTTGTAGATCTCATCGACCTCGACGTGCAGGGGAAAGGTGATGTCGTGGCGCAAAAATTCGAAGCGCGGGTGTGCGTGCAAATGCTCGATGTTGTGTTTGGTTCCGGTGAAGAGATTGTCTACGCAGACAACCTCATGGCCGTCGGAGAGCAGTCGATCGATTAAATGGGAGCCCAGGAAGCCGGCTCCTCCGGTGACCAAAACACGTTTACAACTATCATAATTACGTCGCATGTTATTCTCCGTTCGAAATAATAGGCCGACGCTGCATTGTGTCAGCAGCGTCGCCACTCACCTTCCTCCTTCAAGTTCATCCGCGGAGGCAGCCGCGTCGACGACGCTACCGTCGGACGAAGGTCCAGACAGGCGAGGGCCACCGCCCAGTCCTCATTGACGCTGGGCCGCTTCGCCATTTCGATACTTCCCGGCAGTTTAAACACGCACGGCCGCAGCTCAACCAACCATTGGGGTTACCTCTCAGTACCCATTTATTGCCAATTTCCACCCGGTGACCCGAATGCTACTGCTTGGGCCAGGAAGACGAAGCTCCCGGATAGGTTGCTATGAGTTATGCGTCATTCACCAATCTGCCGGGCTCTACGCAGCTTTCGGCACATTCGGTTGATGGCCGCACGGTAGTCGCAGCAGGCGCTGGTTGGGGCAAGTTGGCTGCTCTATTGATGCTTGCAGCAGGCACCGAATTCCTGCTCGTAGCCTTTGCGGCTTATTTCGCAGCAGTGCTCTATTATCGGCTGGTCCTGCTGCATTGGCCGAACCCCGCCCAGTACATTCCGGAAGCTCTTCTGATTTCCACGTTTCACTTGCTGGTATCAATAGGACTCCGGCAATATTCGCGGATTCAGGCTCAGCCCCGCCACGTGTTCCTGTGGAGCGGCGCCAGTGCTGTCTTGCTCGTATTCTCCTTCTTCATCTCGACGATATTCGTTCTGAAAATCTCGGCAGACTACTCGCGCGCTACCGTCATCGTCCAAGGCGTGAGCGTCATGATCGCAGTTCTCTGCACGCGGACAATATGGTTCTCGTTACTGCAGCGTGCCATTGCGTCAGGGCTGATCGACGCCAGGCGCGTTATTCTTGTCGGAGATCCGGAGCACTGCCTGCATTTTTCCGCGCGAGCAATCGTCGCCGGAATACGGACGATCCACTCCTTCAACTTTCCGATGGTTCGCGCAGACCATTCGGGGCCGGCGCGTCCCGACGCGGCCCGAGCGCTGCCTGATGCCCGCCAACTGGTTACGGAGTGCCGGCCTCTCCGAGCTGATGACATCGTCATTTTGAGTTCGGAGCCGGATGTTCCATCTGCACTGGTGCTCGCCAGCGCCCTATCAGACCTGCCGGTCGACGTTCACGTCGTCCCCGTCGGGTCTATCGATCTCATGGCCGTCTCGCGGATCACCCAGTTCGGCAACATGGTGACCATGCGGATCTTCCAGTCCCCCCTCACTCCATTCAACCGAGCGATCAAGCGAGTGTTCGACGTCGCCGCTGCAATCGCAGGCCTCATTCTGGCTAGCCCCGTCTTCATCATCGCTCCGCTCGCCATCAAGCTCGATTCCCGTGGGCCGGTGTTCTTTCGCCAGACGCGGCACGGCTACAACAACGAGCCCATTCGTGTGCTGAAATTCCGATCGATGACCGTGATGGAGGAGGGTGACAACTTCAGACCCGTCACCAGACACGATTCTCGTGTGACCCGTCTGGGACGGTTCTTGCGCCAAACCAATATCGATGAGCTTCCGCAGTTGTTCAACGTCCTGGCCGGCGACATGTCGCTGGTCGGGCCTCGTCCCCATCCAACTGCGCAAAACGAAGCCTTCGCGGAACTGATCTCGTCATTTTACCGTCGTCACAACGTCAAGCCTGGCATTACGGGCTGGGCTCAGGTCAATGGGTATCGCGGCGGCACCGATACCCTCGAGAAGATGCAGCGCCGTCTGGAGCATGATCTGCATTACATCGACAACTGGTCACTCCTGCTCGATCTCAAAATTATTGTCATGACCTTGTTTTCCAGAAAGGTGTACTGGAATGCCTATTAATGCGCCTGCAGCATCTTCTTCCCGCCGTTCGGTGAATCGCCCGCGCGCAACTCGGGAAACTCAGTGCATCGCAATGAGCAAAGCGACGAGCCGAGGCGCGCGCCTCGCCTCGACGAGGGGCGCAGCGAGCGATCGAAAGCTATCTAAGGAACAGATTAGGGAGGCTTTCATGACAAAGATCAGTCATTTGGCGGCGTCGTCTAGCTGTCCGGTTAGCGATGCCCTGAGCATCATCAGGCAGACCCAGGTCCAGCTTCATGCACTGACAGACGCGTCCGCGACGGCGAATGTGCTCACCACGCGAATCGAGCTCTGTGACGTTCTCCTTGGCGAGATTTCGGGCATTCGCAGTAGCCTTGCCAAGGATCTCCGGCGTACCCGCGAGCCTCAACTGGCTTTGATCTGATCCCCACCACGGGCGGCGCGATTCAGTATTGGCCGCGGTCGCTCTCATCCGTGGGCGGCTGATCGGGATCGGATATCCGGAACTCTTCAAGCCGGTGCCCAGATTGGAGCGCCGCGACGACCCAGCGGGGTTGTTTTCCGCGGCCGGACCAGGTTTCCTCCGGAGCCGCCGGGTTGCTGTATTTCGGCAGAACTTTTGGATATCTGCGTCGTGGAGGCCGGTCGGTCTGCTTCTCGGGGGAGGGACCCTTGGTCTCGCCGATCGGCTCGGCCCTGTTGAGCTGTGCGAGACGCTTTTCAAGTTCGAGCTTCTCTGCACTAATTTTTTCCGAGAGAATGTGCGTGAGCTGCTCATGCAGGCGCCAGAGTTCATCAAGATCCATGGCGTCCAGATCCAATTTATGCATTCTCGTCACTATTCAGGTTGCGATTATGGTCGGGGCTGCCTCAATGCCAGGCGTGCGTCGGGTGAAAGCGGGATAAACACCGCTTACTAATTAAACATTCGAAGATTAAATTATATAATTTATTTGTATTAATGGAACGATTATTTTTGAATTTTTGACTTTTGTCGGGTTAAATTTTGTGAAGTAGAAATACCGGTTAGATCAAGCGGTTGCTTATTATAATTGGATTTTTGTTGCGCTCGTGGATTTAAATTGCTTTTAGCCTGGTCGGCTTTTGTGAATATGTGTGTCGTTTGCTGTTCCATCGGCCGCGCAGCCCTCTCTCATGGCGCAGATCGAGCTCCAGCGGGGCATTCGCCGCCAGTTGCGGCCGTTCATGTGTTGCGGAGGCCGGCCGAGCCGGGAACCGCGGGGCGTCGATCACGCATCGGTTACGTGCAATTGCACCCGAAGTTGGAGAGTTTGCCTCCGGCGGCTCGTTGAAGTTGCGGTTCGAGTCGCCGACTTAAATCACTATTTTTGTTCTTGTTGGTAACAATCTGGTACCCTCTTGATTATTCGCGGGTGCGGCAATATTGAAACCCGAATTGATTCTACAGGGCGTCGGAATGTTGTCGAAGAAAAAGCTCGAGCTCGAGTCTATGTCGTTAGACGACCTCTGGTCGCTCCACGAGAAGATCAGTGCGATCCTGGCGGCCCGGATCAAGGCGGAAAAGCATGAGTTGGAGAAGCGCCTGGCCGTCCTTGACCGCGGAATGGGCGCCATCGTTCAACCGGGCGAGGCCCAGCCGAGCGACGCGAAACGGCGTCGCAAGTATCCACGGGTGCTGCCGAAATATCGCAACCCGCAGACCTCCGAAACCTGGTCCGGCCGCGGCAAGCTTCCCCGCTGGTTGGTTGCCGCGAAGAAGTCGGGACGCAAAATCGAAGAGTTTCGGATCTGACCTGCCACTGAATTTCTGGCGGCGGAGACACAAGGCCGGTGTTCGCAGCGCTCACCTCCCGACAAATGCAGCTGTAATGCCAGAGAACGTTTAGCCTCCGTTCCGATTCAATCGGAGCGGAAAAGACCTCTCCGATTCATGGGAGCGGTCGCCGCGGCCTAGCGTTCCGGTGGGACCGCCTGCGAGAGGTTGACGAGGTTATTCGGAACGACCTTGATGACATCGTCCGGGGCCACAAGCGTCACTTCGTCCGCCACGATCTCCCGCATTGCCTCACCCTCTTTTCGAAGGATAGTGAAGCTGGCCCGCTGGGCGTTCTGTGATGAACGCTCACGCGCATCGCCGGGCGCACCGGCCTGAACTATCCCGAGCACCTGCGTTGCCGCCATGATTTTTGCGCGCGCGTCGACAATGTCGTCTCTTGCCTTCTCCAGCTCCGTCGTTGCGATGCGGCGTCTCTGTTGCTGAAGGTCGCTGACGCGCTGTTCGGCCAACGAGATGTTCTCTTTGGCTTTCACAATGGCCGTTTCCGCGCTCATCTGCTCATTCGAGACTTGGGCAAACGATCGCTCGAGGGCAAACATTGTCGGGGAAAGCGCAAGGCCTTTTGCAGCCATCGCACGCAGCTGGTTGAGCTGTGTCCCAATACTTTCCTTCTCCTGTGCGAGAGCCTCCACCTGTCCGCCAAGCGAGCCTATCTCGTTTTGATACAGCGACTTGATCGTCTCCAATCCCGCCTGTTCAATGCGCTTCATCTCGGTTTCCAGCGCTAGCGCGGCTTGCTCACTTTTCATGATCGCTGCGATCTCGGGATCGTTCTTCTTCGCAAATTCCCGCGGCAGGGGAATATCCTCGCGTCCATCGATCGCCGCGATCAGCCGCGCCTCGCGGGCGATCAGCCGGTTCAGCTTGGCTGATTGGCTGGTGAAGTCGCTGCTCGCGCCAAGCCGGAGGACCCCCAACTCAGGTCGATAATACCCGCCCGCGACGCTGATCGCCTCGACCACCGTAAGACCAGGCCGATACGGATATTGACCGGGCTTTTGAACGTCTCCCAGGATTGCGAAAGGGCGGTACTGAGAGATTTCGACCGCAGCGAAAGTCCGCTGTGCGCCCTCGGAACGTTGCTGCAAGCGGTCGGAGATCTCGCGCGCCAGATCGTTGAGATTGCGGCCGGCCACATTGATGTTCCCGATCAGGGGCAACGAAACGACACCGTCGGGATTGACCGTGTACTCGCCGGCGAGATCCGGCCATTCCTGCACCTTGATCTTGACCCGATCGGATACTCCGAGCTTGTAATCGCCGGCCAGGACCGACGCCGGCGGCGTGGTAAAGATCAGCGCGAGGCTCAAGGCCATCGCAATATCACTGAATCTTTTCGTGATCATAGATGTACCTCGCCGTCCACGATTTCGGATCGATGCTCGTCGCAAGCCGGCCGTCGGCCTGAGCCAGGCTTGCCGTCTCGGAATCGATCGAAGTCCATGGCGCCTTGTTGATGACCGTACCGACGATTCTGTCCCGCAAGGATCCCAGCGCGCGGAGCCCTTGCTGGAGCTGTCCCTCCGAGGTGCGGCCCCATTCCACCACGATCAGGAGGTCGTCGAAGACCTGACCTGCGGCGCGCACATCGATCGCTGTTGCAAGTTCGGGCAGATCGAGAATGACCCATTCATAACCGCGCTCGCGCCCGTCGTTGACGGCATGAACGAGATTGCCCCACAGCAGGTCGAGATCGCCAAGAGCTTTTCCACTCGGCAGAAAATCGAGGTTGAGACAAATGTTGTCCACGATGACGTCGTCCAGGGCGGCCGTTTCCCGCAGCAACTCCTGAAGACCTGGTACGTCGCTTTGTCCCAGACCGCGCGCCGCATCGGGGCGACATGCATCGATCAAAAGCACGCGCGAGCCTTCACGGGCAATGAACCGGGCCAGGTTGGCGGCAAGCGTCGTCTTCCCCTCGGCGGCGCTGCAGGACGTCACGCCGACTATGCGAGGAACCCTTGTCGACCGTTCGAGCACCGCCGAGCGCACGCGGCGCAGTACGGACCGCCTCAATATGGATTCCAGGTCAAAGTTGTAGTCGGGCTCCGACGGCAACGAAGATTGCGGGTCGACCAGGGGCACGTATCCGAAACATTCGACCGAAGTCAGGGCGGCGAGCTGCTCTGCAGCGCGCAAGCGCCGATCCAGCATGGTAAAGGCGAGGCCGCTTCCCGCGCCCACGGCGCCGCCGAGCAAGATGCCGAGCAGCATGGCGACTGCAGCCCTGGGTGGATCCTTCCACTTCGGCGGAACGGCCTCGCTAATGATCCGGGCCGTCGGACCGAGCACCTTGATCCGCTCCCGCAAGGCAGCGTTCGTGGTGATGACGGCGTTCGCATCGTACAGTTCCTGAACGAATGCTCCACCAATCTCATTCGCGAGCGTCGCCGCGTCCACTGCGGTCAACGCTCTCGCGCCGAGCGAGACAATTTGGCTTGTGCCCACACGTACGACGGTCATGTTGGACCGCAACAACGCTATCGCCGACTGTCTCCTGCTGGTGTCCGAGGACTCCGGCTCGCGAAAAAAGTCGCTCCAGGGCAAGGCATATGATGATCTCGGCAATTTTTGCTCGATCTCATCCCATCCGACCTTGTCGACCACGCGGCCAAGCACTCTCCCGGATCTCAACACTTCGATCGCGCTCTGGATGAGCGAATTCTCGACCAGGATCTGGGTCACGACCGCGTCCGTGCCAGACAACTGCAGCGTCGTGTTCGAAATCAATATGTCCGATGAAGCAGAGAACGCGGGGACTCTGACGGTAATGTATGCGAGGCTAGCCACCCATCCGACGGTGGCGCCGACCAGCGTCAGAACCATCATCATCCGCCGGTGATAGCGAAGTTTCTCGATCAACGTCCTCAAGCCGGTCCCGTCTCGCCAAGGGGGCTGCTGATTTTCCTGGTCGATGACGGAAAGCCTGCTATTTGTCGCGTCGAGCATCATGATTCTCCCGGGTCCATGGGCGCGTCCATATTTGCGGCAAAGGCCCCGACGCATTTTGTCTTGGGGAAGGTCTCATCAGTTCCGGCACTGTCGCCTGCACAACCTCCAATTTTTGCTTCAAGCAAAACCACGAAGGCCTTTGTTGCTGTCGGGATAGCGCGGGCCCGCCAGACCGGCCCTTCGCGCCCAAGAATGCAGCCGAACCCGAAATATGGATTCTGGCGCGCCATTCGTCCGCGGCCCGCCTGCTGAGAGAATGAAACTTCCAGATTGCCGAATAACACTCGTTGCACCGTGAATGTTGTTGGTGCGATTCGCAAAATAATGACGCTCGCCCAAGGAACGAGCGCGGTCATATTCGCCCAAATTCGCCAGTTCAGAGCCGCTCCAATTAAATATTAAAAGATTTAATTTCGCAACCGAAAAGTGAGGATTAAATATTGAGTGCTTGAGTACCGTTTCAGCCGAGGTTGCAGGGCGCGGTCGGATGCAGCAGCCCGCGCGGCAGGGCAAGAAGGTGCGTGCCGCCGACGAACACGTCGAGCGCAAACTCAGACGATATGAAAGTCCGATGCGGGCAGGGCAGCCAATTGCACGTCGTGAAGGGTCACCAGGTTTGACCCGTCATGCGCAATGACCACGTCTGATCCCACCTGCTGGGCGACGCTCAGAGCTGCATTGGCATCGGAAAATATCGAATGATCGAATTGGAGTACGTCCGTTCCTGGCGTGAAATTGTTCACGGTGTTTGCACCGAAGTTCGGCCGGAACACGAACGTGTCGGCGCTGCCGCCCCCACTGAGGATATCGTTAGGGCCGCCGATTAGCGTCGTCGGACTGCTACCAGCGGCGAGCGTCTGACCGCCTGAGCTTCCATCCAGCACGATGCCCTGGTAACCGTCACCGTTGAGATCCTGATGGAAGCTGGTCTCGATCGATTGCAGCGCAGCGCTTGCTCCCGACACGCTGGTCAGCACATTCGAAAGGTAGTTGCCATTGCTGTCGGTGAGCCACACGGAATACTGATCTGCACCCGGCAGCTTCCAGGCGACCTCGTATCCGCTCGCCGTCTGCTCGGCGCCGATCGGCGTTATCGAACCGAATTGACCGTCGACATAGTCGGCGCCCTGATATTTGAGCGATGGGCCAGTGCCGGCACTGTCGTAGAGATAGAAGTGCGTGCCAACCTCGGTCAGGCTGGTCGATCCGAAGCTCTCGACCACGGTGGGGCCGGAGGGCGCAGGGCCAATCGTCCCGTCACCGTTGAGATCCTGGTGGAAGCTGGTCTCGATCGATTGCAGCACGCCGCTGGCTCCCGACACACTGGTCAGGGCGTTCGAGAGGTAGTTGCCATTGCTGTCGGTGAGCCACACGGAATACTGATCTGCACCCGGCAGCTTCCAGGCGACCTCGTATCCGCTGGCCGTCTGCTCGGCGCCGATCGGCGTTATCGAACCGAATTGACCGTCGACATAGTCGGCGCCCTGATATTTGAGCGATGGGCCAGTGCCGGCACTGTCGTAGAGATAGAAGTGCGTGCCAAGCTCGGTCAGGCTGGTCGATCCGAAGCTCTCGACCACGGTGGGGGCGGACGGCGCAGAAGGGCCAATCGTCCCGTCGCCGTTGAGATCCTGGTGGAAACTGGTCTCGATCGACTGCAGCACGCCGCTGGCTCCCGATACGCTGGTCAGGGCGTTCGAGAGGTAGTTGCCATTGCTGTCGGTGAGCCACACCGAATACTGATCGGCGCCCGGCAGCTTCCAGGCGACCTCGTATCCGTTCGCCGTCTGCTCGGCGCCGATCGGCGTTATCGAACCGAATTGACCGTCGACATAGTCGGCGCCCTGATATTTGAGCGATGGGCCAGTGCCGGCACTGTCGTAGAGATAGAAGTGCGTGCCAAGCTCGGTCAGGCTGGTCGATCCGAAGCTCTCGACCACGATGGGGCCGGACGGCGCAGGAGGGCCAATCGTCCCGTCGCCGTTGAGATCCTGGTGGAAGCTGGTCTCGATCGATTGCAGCACGCCGCTGGCTCCCGATACGCTGGTCAGGGCGTTCGAGAGGTAGTTTCCATTGCTGTCGGTGAGCCACACGGAATACTGATCTGCACCCGGCAGCTTCCAGGCAACCTCGTATCCGTTCGCCGTTTGCTCGGCGCCGATCGGTGTTATCGAGCCAAACTGACCGTCGACATAGTCCGCGCCCTGATATTTGAGCGATGGGCCGGTGCCGGCACTGTCGTAGAGATAGAAATGCGTGCCAACTTTCGTTAAACTCGTCGCTCCGAAGCTCTCGACGATAGTCGTGGTCGGCGGAGGCGGATCGCCGGCATTCCCGCCGTCGAATCCATAAAGCCCCGCTACAGCGCGGGACAGCCAGCCACTGAACCAGTTATGGGCATCGAACGTCTGCGTGCCAAGCGTATGCAAGACGCCATCCGATGTGAGGAGAGCATCGAAGTCCGAGAGATCGGATCCAAACAGGCCATATCCGGAAATCCAGATTCGATTCTCCGTGGTGAATGGCGCCTTCCATGTGTCGATGAAAGCGTCGGTCAACCGATAGTTGGCTTGAAAATTTGCATCGGTACCGTAATTCTCGTCCGCCCCAAAATCGGTGTAATTCGCCATATCCGCGGGGAAATCCCATGCGGCAGCGGCATCGAACACATCGGGATGCTTGAAAAGCAGATCAAGAGCACCGTAGCCAGACTTCGAGAAGCCAATCAGCAGGTTGTCCTCGGTGCCGGTGGTGGCAAAGTTGCTATCGACCCACGCGGGCAATAGCGTCGCCATGAATGTCTCGTAGTTGATGGTCGGATCGGTGGCGCTGTCTGCATACCACGGCGCGATAGGGAAGATCGGTTCGATGATCGTTGCGTTATATCGATCTTGCACGTCGAGTTGCTGGAGCTGCTCCAGACCATCACCCCAAGTTGACTGAGCGAGTCCGGCCTCGACGGGAAGTGCATAGAGAAAGCTGTGTGCTACATTTGTCGTCGGATGGTCAGGAGCCAGCACGCGAACGGCGAACGGTTGCAAGCCCGCAGTCGACCATGTCACCGAGTAGAGCTGCGCGCCGTCGGCGTCGACGCCTTCATAAACGAACTGCGGTGATGAATTTTGGCTGGGCGAACTGATCGTGCCGTCACCATTGAGATCCTGATGGAAGCTGGCCTCGATCGACTGCAGCGCGGTGCTCGCTCCCGACACGTTGCGAAGAATATTCGCGATATAGTTGCCGTTGTTGTCCGTGACCCACACCGAATACTGATCGACGCCTGGCTGCTTCCATGCGACCTCGTAGCCACTCGCCGTCTTCTCTGCGGCAATCGGCGTGATCGAGCCAAATTGACCGCTGACGTAGTCCGCGCCCTGATATTTGAGCGATGGGCCGGTGCCGCCGCTATCGTATAGATAAAAAAGAGTGCCAACCTTGGTCAGGCTCGTCGATCCGAAGCTCTCGATGACTATCGTGTCAGATGCTGGAGGAGGTGAAGAAGGCGAGCCAATTGTGCCGTCGCCATTGAGGTCCTGATGAAAGCTGGTCTCGATCGATTGCAGCGCGGTGTTCGTCCCGGACACCCTGTTGAGAATGTTCGAAACATAATTGCCGTTGTTGTCGGTTGCCCAGACCGAATACTGATCAGCGCCCGACACCTTCCATGCGACCTCGTATCCGGTCGCCGTGTGCTCGGCCGCAATCGGCGCTATCTGGCCGAATTGACCGGCCAAATAGTCGGCGCCATGGTATTTCAGCGATGGGCCCGTGCCGTCGCTGCCATAAAGATAAAAACGAGTATCGATTTGCGTGAGGCTGGTCGATCCGAAGCTCTCGACCACGACGGGGTTGGATGCGGGAGGAGGTGAAGAAGGGGTAGCAGGGCCAATCGTGCCGTCGCCGTTAAGATCCGGCCGGAAGCCGATCTCCATCGACTGCAACGCGGCGTTCGCTGCGCTATTGTTGATGAGCCATCCCGAATACGTATCGTCGCCCGGCACTTTCCAGGTAACTTCGTACCCGCTCGCCGTCTGCTCGGCCCCTATCGGCGCGATTGTGCCGAATTGACCGGCTAGACCCGGCGCTCCGCCATACATCAGCTCAACGACCATGCCGCCGGTTGAATAGAGAAAAAAGAAGTCTCCATCATGGACGAGGCGAGTGGATCCAGATGACTTAACCGTGGTCCTCATCGATTAACTCTCAAATCTCGGAGAAATGCCACGCCGGAAACGATAAACGATGCTCCGGCGAGTCTGCCGAGGCCGTATTTTTTTTTGGACCCAACAGCACGAGCCTCATATTATATATAAGATTTAAAATTTAAATAGGTTTATTTAAATGCTATTATGCCGCATACTTCATCGTGTTGAGGCTCGCCGACTGTGACAACGACGGTACGAAATCGAAGCGGGGTTGACGCAGATTCAAAAGGCTGAACCCACAAAAGGCCAGTAATCCGCGAGCAAGCGCGACGATCGAAAAGTGCAGAGAGTACGGCGCGGGTGGATGAGCATCCTCGGAAAAAGCGCGGGACCTGGGGAGGAGCGAAAATATGATGCAGTGAGACGAGATGGCGAGGTGCTGCGCGATGATTATTGCCGCGGCACTCGTTGCGCGCGATCCGCCCAGCTCTCTATCGAGCCAGCAGATTTCCCGAATGATACAACGGAACTATGAAGACGGTCTCGGGGCTGAGGCTCGGCCAGTCTATTGGTTTGATCTGTGAGAAAATGACATGTCATACGTATTCGAGATGTCTTCATCGCCGGCTTTTGCTCAAGAGGGCATGGCGGGATATGAGTTTCGGCCCCTCAAGGATCCAGATTTTGCTGTTCACCTCCTCGATGTCCGCACCGGACATGACACCTTCATGATCAGCCAGGCTCTTACTCGCATCTACTACATCATTGAAGGCTCGGGAGTATTTGCGATCGACAATCAGAACTTTGACGTATCGCCGGGCCTCGTCGTTGAGGTGCCACCGGGTGTCGAGTATTCGTATTCCGGACGCATGAAGATATTGTTGGTGTCACACCCGCGCTGGTTCGAAGGCAATGAGCGGATGACCAGGAAGAATCCGAACGTAGTAGGTGAAGCCCGTTTCCACCGAATAGTAGGAGATAGGCTGAAACGCTATCTTCGTCGTCTTCGGCATCGCGTCAGTCTACTGCTGTGACACGATTTCGGCGAGCTTACCAAGGCGGTCCTTCCTTTGCTGCATTTCCTGCGTGGGCTGAAGACCAACCGTTTCGAGTATCTTTTCCCACCGATACACCCAATCGTGCCGTTTCAACGCTTCCAATATCCCCGTTCGCCGTATCTTCTCCTGACGTTCCGGATTTTGATCCAGCTCCTTCATGACGAAATCTATATCGGGTGAATTGAACGGCAGCCGAGTGACGGGAGTGACAGCTTCAGGCCAGTCAAACATTTCTTTGAAAGCTTCATTGTTTGGCGGCTCTCCTACCATAATGGCTCCGGATGCTGCGCCTTCAAAGTACCTGTTACCAACCTCGATTTGATCGCCTCGTTTGTCCGGTCGGTCGATCAACCCCGGATTGACAATGTAGTACCGGCTCCTCTTGGCGCAATTCGCGAGAAGTGTTCTGTGTTCCCTTGAGTTGAGAGTCTGAATGCCGGCCAAGCTGTCATGGAGATAGAATAGACCCTCTTCGTTGACCAGACTGAGGAGCTTCTGGTGCGTTATCTCCGATCTTCGGCCAACACTTAGAACATCCAAAACTCTCTTCGGAGGATTTGGGTAAGGACAAAACGAAATGGCGTCCACACCAGGCGGCAAAAACGCGCATCGTCGACCAATGGCCTCGCTGAGGGGCTTCACTGTTTGACTGTAGTACAGCATGACCACATCAAACTGGGCCAGCATCGGCAAGAAGTGACGACGTTGCGGTATCTCCTTGACCCAGAATTCGTCCAGCAAGCAGACGGATATCGCGCAGCTGTCTTTTACATTCTTGATGGCATTGAACATTATCAGATCCTGCGGATGTCCGCAGACGGTAAAAAGAAGATCATAGTGCTTCTTCACTGATACTCGTGGAATGCCTGGGTTCAGTGCGATGGGCGCGTGGAAAGCCAGTCGCGTGGCAAAGTCAGCGCGCAGACTGGAAGAATCGACCTTTGGTGCCAGCAGGTCGACAGAATCGATCTCGCAGATGATGTCTTCGAACTCGAAGTGAGGGCACCTGAAGTGAGCCCTCCCGTAAATATTTCTAAGTGAAAAGAGCAGTACGCGCGGTTTATCCACCTTGATGTCCATGACTGCCAGACTCGTCGTTTACCAATCCAATTGCGGGAAATCGAAACCGAGGGCCGGAGTGCGAAATCTTCGGCTGAAATCGCGGGAACAGATTTGGCGCGGAGGGACGGCGCCTCCACTTCGATCCTGCGCCAAGAGCTTCTCTCACGTCACACCCATCCACTTGCCACGCCTACGAAACCTCGAGGCCGAATAATTCATCAAATTGTCGTCTCAACAACTGCCTATTTGTGGTCAGGCTCGCGGCCATCCGCGCTTTGATCTCTTCCGTCCGAACAACCATCGATGCAAACCGTTCTGCCAATAAATCAGGATCAAAGTTCCGTATATCAACGCAGTAGCTCGACAATTCCAGATCAGACATCAGTTCGGCAACTTTCGGGTGATGCGCAATTGCAAGAACAGGCTTGTTGAGCAGATGCGCAAACACCACGCCATGAAAGCGGCAGGTCACAACGTAGTCCACGCGTGACATCGTTGCCAATAGATCGTGCACCGATTGGACGGGACGGCGTGTCCCGTTACGTGATGGACAAAGCGCTTGTTGAAACTGCAGAGTCTTCTGAAGATCGTCGATCGCCTTCGGGTCGACGCCTATGTCGGTTCCAAAGAACTCCAGCGCATACGATTGAGAAGCAAGCCAGGACCCGAAGCTCGCAAGCTTCCCAATGAATTCGTTATAGAGAATCTGATCGTTTTCCGTCGGTGCGCCGCCATGATCAGGATAGGGCATCGGCGCAAGACCGACGGTCCGCCGAGACCCCTTGTCCGGAGGAGCCGTATTTATTGCGGCGAATTCCAGGCTGTAGACCTTGTCCGGAAACACCCAGCTCTTGCCCGTAAACCCTATCTCACGAACGAGAGCCTGAGACTTGTTATCGCGGAAAGAGACGTAGTCCGCACCATGCAGAGCTCGCCTTGCGAAGAATTTGCTCAGGGGGGTGGTCAATGGTCCAGCCCCGACGTTCAAAAAGATGCATCTTACTCCCGCAGATCTCGCCAGTGCGATCCACTTGAAGAGCGTGTAGGGAAAACCCCACGGGCCATCCCTGCCGGTGAGCTGTCCTCCCCCGCAGATAATCAAGAGGTCGAGAGATTTCACCTTGTGGCGTGAGGACATCAGGAAAGACAGTTCGCGGAGCGCCTCGCTCGGTAGACGAGCCATGGCAAGCGGGTAGGAGGCCTTACATTTCCGCGCCAGCACCTTCAGTTTCTTCTTGAAGGCTGACTCGGGTCCCGCCGGCCGATAACCGATGCTCCAACGCATCCGCCGCAAGGGGTAGGATTTGACCCCGTGCCGGGCTTCCGTATCGTCGGGATTCATTGAAAGCGCGACTATTTCGGCTTTTGGCCATCGCTGCCTTATGTTGCGCGCGACCGTCTCCACGGTGGCCTCGTCGCCGAGGTTGCCCCCGCCGACATGGTGAAGAAGCCCGATCCTTCTAACCGCACGGGACATGCGATCCTGTTCTTAGTTCAACGAATGATGCGTGGAACGATCATCCGTTCTGGTGGCTGGAAAAGACAAAGGTTTGGAGTGGTGAAGTAGAGGCACATGCATTGTTACTGTCTGCTGCGCTCGAGAAGTTTGACGTCGTGCGCTGCCTTGGCTCGAATGCCTGGAGTTGACGCGGTGGTGCGCGGTCGGGGCCGCTCGACCTGGCATTCATGTCATCCAGGTGCGTTCCAAAGCATGGTCCCGACGGCCAATCTCCACGTCCGGCGAGTTGGAGCGCCGTCATGCGCTGATCGCGGCCGCAACATTCTGGTTCGGTTGCCATGGCGTATCGCCACGTTCAATCATCTCCTCGAGGACCTGCCTGTCCCTGAGGGTGTCCATGGCGCGCCAGAATCCCTCGTAGCGGTACGCCATAAGCTGGCCACGCTCCATGAGGCGCTTGAAGGGCTGCACGACCAATTCGTCCCCTTCCTCAATGTAGTCGAATATCTCCTTTCGAAGAATGAAATACCCGCCATTGATCCATATCCCGGAGTCCTGGCTCGCACTCATTCCGCGCACGAGGCCATTCTCGTCGATGTCGGCCAGATGGAAGGTGATCGGCGGGTGCACGGCTATGAAGCAGGCGATTTTGCCGCTTCTCTTGAAGTGATCAATCATTTCCGGCAGCGGAGCGTCGGTCAGACCGTCGCTGTAATTGGCGAGGAATATTTCCTCGTCCTGCACGAGATGGCGGACCGCCAGCAGGCGCTGACCGATGTTGCGCCATATTCCCGTGTCCACGAGCGAGACACTCCAATCCGGAGGAGCTTCGCCGAGCAATTCGATCTTCTTGCCGAAATGCGAGACCGTACAGTCGCTGTTTGCGGCCTGCCTGTTGTTGAGGAAGTAGTCCTTTACGACGTTGGCCTTGTAGCCAAGGCACAGAACAAAGTCCCGATGCGCGTATCGGCTGTAGTATTGCATGACGTGCCAGAGGATGGGCTGTTGGCCGATCGGTATCATCGGCTTTGGAATCGCCTCGGAATACTCGCGTATCCGCGTACCAAGTCCTCCACAGAATAAAACAACCTTCATGGCTCTTCGCCTCTCAAATCTGGAGCTTCACCATCCTTCAGCCGGCCACCGCGGGGATCTGCCCGACCATATTGCTCCTCAAATTCCATGGCAGGATTAAAAAGTTAATTTCGGCGATGGGGCGCCGACAACACATTAAATCAGATCGCACTTTCCTGGCATGGGCAATTTGTCGCGTAGTTGCAATGGCTTAGCGCGCGATTTTTTATCTCGCCTTGTTTTTATATTCTAAATCGCAGGTATAATCAATATTCTGCTTTGTCGTGGCATTAAATAGTGATAATGGTCGGTTTAATTGCAGGCGAATTAAAAGTTACGGTATTATTTTAGGCCAGCGCGCTGTGTGCGCATTTTGGGGCAGGGGCCGCGATGCATTTCACAAGGACCCAAGTAGCAGGTGCCTGGATCATCGATCCCGATCCGCGTCACGATGAACGCGGCCGCTTCATGCGCGCCTGGTGCGGGCGGGAATTCGAAGAACATGGAATTCACTTCCTGCCGGTCCAGGCCAACATGCAATTCAACCCGTGCAAGGGCACGGTCCGCGGACTGCATCTGCAGATTGCGCCTACGCTCGAAGCGAAGCTGGTGCGCTGCACAAGGGGCGCGATCTTTGACGTGGCCGTCGACCTCCGACCGGACTCGGCTTCGTTCGGGCAATGGTGCGGCGTGGAGCTGACCGCGGAAAACGGGCGCATGCTTTACGTTCCCGAGCAATGTGCGCATGGATTTCAGAGCATCGAAGATAATTCCGAGGCGCTGTACCTGACCTCGGCGTTCTACGCGCCGGAATCGTGCCGGGGCGCACGATTCGATGATCCGGCCTTCGGCATTCAGTGGCCGCTGCCGGTTTCGGCGATTTCGGAGCAGGACCGCAACTGGCCCTTGATGCAGGGGCAGGGCAACACGCCGGGGCAGAACAACCCTACGAAAGAGAGGTTCCTATGAACGTCGACGTCGCTCTGCTGCAACGCGAGTCCACCGGCAACCCAATCCGCATAGGACTGGTGGGAGCCGGTGTGACCGGCCGGGCCATTGCTCTGCAACTGGGAACGCCGGCGCCCGGCATGCGTCTGGTGGCCATCGCAAACCGAACCCTCGAGCATGGCGAAAGGGCTTTCCGCGAAGCCGGCTTTCAGGAATGGCGCCGGGTCACGTCGGCGCGGGCGGCGGAAGCCTCGATCAAGTCAGGCATTCCGGTGTTGACGGATGATCCCTCGGCGCTCACGACTTGCCCGGCGATCGACATCCTGGTCGAAGCGACGGGAACGATCGAGGCTGCGGCGGGCGTGGTTCTGGCGGCCTTCGAGCACGGCAAGCATGTCGTCCTGGTCAACGCAGAACTGGACTCGTTGTTGGGACCGATCCTCAAGGCGCGGGCGGACAGTGCGGGAGTGGTGGTGACGCACACGGACGGCGACGAGCCGGGTGTCGCCATGACGCTCCTGCGTTACCTGCGTTCCCTCGGTTTTCGTCCTGTGGCCGCTGGCAACATCAAGGGGATGGTGGATCACTACCGGACCCCGGAGACCCAGCGTGAGTTTGCCGCGAAGTACGGCCAGGATGTGCACAAGGTCACCTCCTTCGCCGATTCGACCAAGCTGTCGATGGAAACTACGGTCCTGGCGAACGCGACCGGTTTCCACGTTGGCCGCCGCGGCATGCACGGCCCGTCCTGCTCATATGTGAGGGAGCTGACGAAACTGCTGCCGGCCGAAGAGATGCTCAAGACCGGTATCGTGGATTATTCAGTAGGGGCGATGCCAGGGACCGGAGCCTGGGTCATTGTTCACGAGGACGCGCCGCTCAAGCAAGCGCAATTGAGCTACTACAAGCTGGGCGACGGTCCGTTCTACCTTTTCTACACGCCTTTTCACCTGCCGCACGTGCAACTTCTTTCCACGATCGGCCGCGCGGTGGTTCATCAGGATCCGACGGTGGCGCCGCTCGCGGGGCCGGTCTGCGAGGTGCTCACCATCGCCAAGCGCGACCTCAAGGCCGGCGAGCGTCTGGATGGCGTCGGTGGCTTCTGCTCCTATGGCTTGATCGACAATCGCGCGGCGGCCAGAGCCGTCGACGCGTTGCCGATCGGCTTGTCCGAAGGCTGCATGCTGCGGCGGGACATCGCGAAGGATGCGGTCATTTCCTTCAACGATGTCGAGTCACCGCGCGGCCGGTTGGCGGAGAAGCTTTGGCGGGAGCAGAACCAGCGCTGGCCATTGGAGACGACTCCTTCGCGCTCGCAATTCACGCAAGCGCCGCTCGGATCGGAGAAGGACACGCAACTCTCCCCCATTTGAGCCAACGCGATCCGGAAATGCAGGAAGGGCCTCCAGTCATGGCAAACAAAAGAGCGCCAGGGCCCCGATCGCGCCACCCAAGACGACGCCGACTGGCTGAAAGCCCTTTGGTGACAGGATTGGTGGCGTGTCCATCGAATAATCGCAAGGGATGAACTGGCGATGACGAGTATCACGATACTGGGTACGGGAATGGCGGGTTTCGGTGCTGCGCACGCCGCGCAGGCGGCCGGCGCACCACGCCCCGTGATGTACGACATGCACGATTACGTCGGCGGCCATACCGCGTCGCACGAGTTTCCGGGCGGCTGGGTCTTCGATGAAGGGCCGCACGTGTCGTTCACCGACGATGGCCGCATCAAGGATCTGCTCGCGGCCAATATCGGCGGCAAATACGAAAGCACGCCGACGCGGATCAACAACTATTGGCGGGGGCACTGGATCAAGCATCCGGCCCAGGTCAACCTGTACGGATTGCCGACCGACCTGGTCACCAAGATCATGCTGGAATTCGTCGAAGTGGCGCAGCGCACCGAAACGCCGCCAATTCGCAACTACGAGGACTGGCTGCGCGCAAGCTACGGCAAGACGTTTTCGGAAACGTTTCCGATGGAATACACGTGGAAATACCACACCACGACGGCGTCCAACCTGAGCACGGAGTGGATTGGCCCGCGAATGTATCGCCCGAAGCTCGATGAAGTGTTTCGCGGCGCCCTGGAGCCGAGCACGGCTAATGTGAACTACAACAGCGGCTTTCGCTATCCAAGTCGCGGCGGCTTTGTCAGCTACCTCGAGCCGTTCAAAAAAATGGCCGACATCAAGCTCGGTCACAAGGTCGTTCGCATGGATCCGAAGGCACGCCTGCTGCACTTCAAGAACGGCGCGGCGGCATCATACGACGCCCTGATTTCGTCGATTCCGCTGCCTGAGCTGATACCGATGATCGAGGGAGTACCGCGAGACGTTCTCGAGGCGGCCGAACGGCTGGCCTGCAGCGAAGCCGTCATCGTCAACCTCGGCATCGATCGGGAAGACCTCATCGACGCTCACTGGACCTACTTCTACGATCGCGACATCTTCTTCAGCCGTCTCAGCACGCCGCATCTGCAATCTCCGCACAACGTTCCTCCCGGATGCGGGAGCCTGCAGGCGGAGTGCTACTTCTCCAAGAAGTACAGGCCCCTCGACCGGCGGCCCGAGGATTGCATCGAGCCGGTCATCGCCGGTCTCAGGCAGTGCGGTATATTGCGCGAGGACGATCGCATCCTGTACCGCGGCGCCATGCACATTCCCTACGCCAACGTGATCTTCGATCTGGAGGCGACGTCCTGCACGGCAGCGGTTCACGGCTTCCTCGACGATATCGGCATCGCATATTGCGGCCGCTATGGGGATTGGGCCTACCTTTGGACCGACCAATCCTTCGTCAGTGGCGAGAAAGCGCTCAACAAGGCGCTTTCCAGAACCAGCCGGCGGCTTTCTCTGGGCGAAGACCATGCTGCGATTCAAGCCTGATCTCCCTGCGGACGGTACGATCCTCTGCTTGGGCGCCCATTGCGACGACATTGAGATCGGATGCGGCGGGACGCTGATCGAGCTGCATAAGCGCTATCCTCGATTGCGTTTCGTTTGGGTGCTCTTCTCCGGAGATGACGTGCGCGAGCCCGAGACGCGCGCAGCAGCCGAATCGCTGCTGGGCGCAGCGGGCGCCGATCTCACTGTGCATGTGCACAGGTTTCGCGGCAGCTATTTCCCGTCCTGTGTGGCCGACGTCAAGGACGCGTTCGAGGACATGCGCAGGTGGGGCGCACCGGATCTTATCATGACTCACTACCTCACCGACCGGCATCAGGATCATCGCGTCATTTCGGAGCTGACGTGGAACACCTTCCGCAATCACACGATCCTGGAATACGAGATTCCGAAATATGAAGGGGATCTGACGCACCCGGGAGTTTTTTGTCCGCTGTCGGAGGCGACGGTCGACAAGAAGGTGTCGACCCTGCTGAAGAGTTTTCCCTCACAGATCAATCACCAATGGTTCGACGCGGACCTGTTTCGCGGTCACATGCGCCTTCGCGGTGTCGAGTGCAACTCGCCAACGCGCTACGCCGAGGCTTTCCACGCGCGAAAGCTCGTTCTCTAGGTTCAAATGATGGAATCTTCGTACATGCGCAAGCACAGACAGTTGATTGGGTTGCAGGAGCTCCTGGATGAAGACCTGGATGCGATCTGTGCGGATCTAGCCGCCGAGTTCGGCGCCATGTCCGGCGGAAGATTGCTGGTGACCGGCGGCGGCGGATTTCTCGGATACTACCTCGTTCAATCCGTTCTGCACTGGAATGATACGCGCGCGGCCGGCGGGAAGATCAATGTCGCGGTGTACGACAATTACGCGCGCGGTGTGCCCGAATGGCTCGAAGCCCTGCGCGGGCGCGCTGACCTGGAATTGCGGCGCCATGACATGATCGAACCGCTGCCGAAGGATATCGGCCATTTCGATTATGTCGTCCACGCTGCGGGCATCGCTTCACCCATCTTCTATCGCGCCCAACCGCTCAAGTGCATCGACGCGAACGTCAACGGCTTGCGCAACCTGCTGGACTATGCCGTGGCGGAGCGAGACAGGGGCCAGCCGCTGCGCGGGTTTCTGTTCTATTCGTCGAGCGAGATCTACGGCGACCCCGTATCGGCGGCCATACCGACACCCGAGGACTACCGGGGCCACGTCTCCTGCACCGGCCCTCGGGCCTGCTACGACGAGACCAAGCGCTTCGGTGAGACGATGTGCGTCGTCTACGCCAGGCAGGAGGAAATCCCGGTGCGCATGGCGCGGCCGTTCAACAACTACGGTCCTGGATTGAAGATTACCGATGGACGCGTGATATCGGACTTTGCGAAGGATATTTTCGCCGGGCGCGACATCGTCATGCTGTCCGACGGCAGCCCGACGCGGACCTTCTGCTACGCGACCGATGCGATCACCGGCTACTTCAAGGTTCTGGTGCGCGGCGGTGCCGGCGAGCCCTATAACATCGGCATCGACCGTCCGGAAATCTCGATCGCCAATCTGGCCGAGCTCATCGTCAGGGCGGCTGCCGAAGTCAGCGGCTACCGTGGCAAGGTCGTGTTGGGCAAGAGCAACGAAGCAGATTATTTGATCGACAATCCGAACCGCCGTTGCCCCGTCATCGACAAGGCGCGCAATGAACTCGGCTTCGCGCCCAAGGTCCTGATCGAGGATGGCATCTACCGATCGTTGATCTGGTACAATCACAACCGGAATGCGGCCGCGCAATGAAGATTTCAATCATCGGCACGGGCTATGTGGGTTTGGTGACGGGCGCTTGCCTCGCCGAGTGTGGGCACGACGTGACCTGCGTGGATGTCGATCCCGGCAAGGTCGAGATGATCAACTCGGCGCGGTCGCCGATCCACGAGAAGGGCTTGTCGGAGCTCATGGAGCGCCACGTCGGCCGGCGCTTGCGGGCATCCACGGATTTGGCCGCGGCGGTAGCGGCGACCGACGTGACGTTCATTGCGGTGGGGACGCCTGCCGCCGACGGCAAGATCGATCTGTCCTATGTCGAGGCGGCAGCCTCCGAGATCGGTGGTGCGCTTCGGCGCAAGGCCGGCTACAGCACCGTGATCGTCAAAAGCACGGTCATACCCGGAACGACGGTGGGTGTTGTGCGAGCAGCGCTCGAACGAGCATCCGGCAAGATTGCGGGGCAGGGGTTCGGACTGGGCATGAACCCGGAGTTTCTGACCGAGGGCACCGCGGTCTCTGACTTCTCCTATCCGGACCGGCTGGTGCTCGGGGGTATAGATGCCCGCACGCATGATGTCCTGCGCGAACTCTACTCCGGCTTCGACAAAGCGGTGCCGCGCATCGTGACCAGTCCGACGACTGCGGAGATGATCAAGTACGCGTCGAACGCCGTGCTGGCTACCATGATCTCGTTCTCGAACGAGATTGCGCGCTTGTGCAGGGCGGTCGGCAATGTGGACGCAGCCGACGTGATGCGCGGCGTGCATCAAGCCGGATATTTCACAACGCGTATTGGCGGCGAGAGAGTGACGGCGCCCATTGTCAGCTTCCTGGAGCCAGGCTGCGGGTTCGGCGGGAGCTGCTTGCCCAAGGACGTTACAGCATTGATAGGCCAGGGGCGCGAAATGGGCCTGACGCTGAATCTTCTGCAGAGCGTTCTCGACGTTAACAAGGGACAGATCGACGAGATAATGCGTCTGATCCGGCGCCATTTTGCATCGCTGCAGGATGTGACGGTCACCATACTCGGAATCGCGTTCAAGCCCGATACGGATGACGTGCGCGAATCCCCGGCTTTTCCGATCATTCGCAAACTCAAGATGGAAGGCGCGCGTGTGACGGCCTATGACCCTATCGCGCGCCCGAATGGACACGAGGATCTGACGGACGTGGATCTGGCGGAATCGCTGCGCGAGGCGGTCGCCAACGCGCAGGTCGTTATTCTGGTCACGCGATGGAAGGAGTTCTCACAGCTCGCTGGCTTGCTGAAAGAGCTTGGCAGACGTCCTCTGGTCGTCGATGGGCGCCGTGTTCTCGATCCCGAGGCATTCGCGCACTACGAGGGCATCGGGCGTTAGTGGCGCTTGACCTCGGATCAAGGGAGGGGTCTATCGCGTTTGGCGGGTCGAAGATCGACCTCGGCTTCTAGCCGTTTCCGTCGTTGACCTCAAAGAATGCCGCATATCGACTACGCCAATTGGGCTTGCTGCGATTTAGCGGTTCAAGACCCCACCACTTCCAGGGCCAGTCGTTTCGGACGCAAGGATCTCCGTCGTGGATTTGCTCGAGCAACTCTGGGATCGGCCGCCATCCAAGCTCTCGCGCGACCTTTGCTCGAACATCGAGATCAACGCCGGAAACAAACAGGCATCCCCCACGATCGAGCAGACCCGCAATATTCCGCAGACAGCTCTCTGCCGCCGGCGGCTCCATATGACAAAGGAAATTGTTGGCCACCACGATGTCCTGAGGTCCCAAAGCGCGGATCAGCTCGGGCGAAGAAGCATCGCCAAGCTGCCACGTAATCCCCTCTCGGAGCCAGGGCTTTACACTGGCCGCGTCGCCTTTCCAGTCGAACATATGCTCCATTTCGTGCGCGGTCAGGCGCTCGAAGATCGAGGAGCCGACCAGTCCGGTGGTATCGGACGCGTACACGCCATTTTCAGCAAAGTTCAGAATCTTCTGCGAAATGTCCACCGCGCGCACGGAAACCTTGAGGTCGGGTCGAGCCGAGCGAATTGTCCAAAGGATCGAGTAAACCTCGGCGCCAGCACTGCACGCGAGCACGACAATTCTCAGGGGTGCGCCCTTTGGCTTCTTGTCGGCGATACGGCGCATCAATTCCAGGGCTGGACGGTTCCGGAGAAAGAACGTTCCGAAATACTGCTCTCGCGTCGCGCTGAGCCGAACCAGGCTCTGAAGCCAGGCTCCGTACGCGTGAACAGGATCGGAATTCTGGAGGCCGCGCGGAATGATTTCCCAGATCGGCTTGTTGAGCCGCAAATAGACCTTGGCAGGAGACTTTCCAAACAATCTCAATCTTGCCGCTCTCGCGAAGATCGACTGAGACGCGTCATAGACGGGTTCACTGACTTTCATGAGAACTTCCTTGCTTGGCAACCAATTCACCTATCAATTATTCGAAGAGGAATTAATTCGATAATGTATTATACAGTTATTTTTCCGGTGAGCGAAAGGCGATTAATAGCGGCATGGTTGACAGCGTAGCGGGTTATTTTGAGGACCACAGTGACTCGAAAGATCTGGGGCGCCGCGCCTTGCGCGGTGGCTTCGTCTCCGTCGCGATGCAATACGGAAATGGTGCTCTCCAGATCGTTTCCGCGGTCATCCTGGCCCGGCTCCTGGCGCCGGAGGATTTTGGATTGGTCGCGATCGTCACGGTTCTGACGAGCTTTGCGCCGCTGCTCATCGATTTCGGTCTCGGAGACGCCACGGTACAAAGAAGCAAGATCACGCGAGGACAGGTCAACTGCCTTTTTTGGCTCAGTAGCGGCATTGGGTTGGCCGTTGCATTGATAGTGGCTGCCTGCAGTCCGTTGATTGCATGGATATATGGCGAGCCCCGGCTGGCGCCGATCACGCTGTGTATTGCGATCACTTTCGTGCTGGGAGGGGCTTCAAACCAGCACTTGGCGCTCCTACGACGTTCGATGCAGTTCGGCAGGATCGCCAACATACAGATTCTCAGCACGCTGGCGGGGATTGTCGTCGCCGTCGTTGTCGCAATTTTCGGATCGGGTTATTGGGCGCTGGTGCTGCGTCCGGTCGTAAGCACGTTCTGTATTGCCGTTGGGGCGTGGTTTGTATGCCGATGGAGACCTGGATTTCCGGCCTTTGACAGTGACGTGAGGCCGATGATCCGGTTTGGCCAACACGTGGTAGGTTTTTCGGTCATTTATACGATGGCCAAATCAGTCGACCGGATTGCGCTGGGCTTGTTCTACCGGCCTGACCAGGTTGGATATTATCAGAACGCCATTGCGCTGTATGAGAACTCGATCTTCGCGGCACTAATTCAGCTACACATGGTCGCAAGCGCGACCCTCAGCAAGCTTCAATCCGATCCGGCCGCTCTTCGGCAAAAATACGAAGCGGCGTTGTCAGCATTGGCGTTCTTCGTCATGCCTGCGGCATCGATCCTGTCCGTGGTCGCTGAAGACCTGACAGTCATATTGTTGGGAGAGAAGTGGCGGATGGCCGGCTCGCTGCTGAGCATTATCGCCCTGCGCGGCATTTTCCAGGTCGTCGAGGGCTCGCAAGGCTGGTTGCATGTTTCGATTGGAAGGCCGGACCGCTGGCGCAACTGGGGCATTATCACAGCGGCTGTCCAGGTCGTGGCGGTTCTCGCAGGTCTGCCCTTTGGTGCCACGGGCGTAGCCATCGCCATGTCCGTGACAAGCTTGCTCATTGCCCTTCCTTCGATAATCTATGCCGGCCGCCCGATAGGCATTGGCGCTGAACGCGTAATCCGGGCGGTGGGCCCGCAACTGATCGGTGCTATCGGGGCCTTGGCGGGAGGCTGGTGGCTGCGCACCGAGGCTCTTGGTGATTGTTCCAGCTTGGTGCGCATCTTGTTGTTGGGCGGCGTCTGCACCTGCCTTTACCTCGCCATAGTCGTGGGCCTGTTTCGGCTGGTTGAACCGATCAAGGTTGCCGGCTCAATCGTGCAAGATCTGCTGAAGAGCCGATAGCGGTGGGGCGAGGCGAGGCACGAGAGGGTTCAGCTGACTTGCGGTATGAATTGCAGCGGAGCAGGTGAGCGGCGCAAATGCGTTCCGCGCACCCCGCAGCGCGGCGAGATCATGACCTTCGATGTTCGTTCTGAGAAAGACGACGTCAGCAATGTCGCTCTCCCTCCAGAAAGCACTGTTCCTTGCGACGAGAACGAAATTGTCATTCGGGCTTACAAGAAGGAGAGATCGTCTTCATAGCCCGCAGGGTTTGGTGATCAGCCCGTCGACTTCGGTCAGGTGCGTGCCGTCCCAATGCAAGTGGACGACCCCCTTCAACCACGTCGGATAGTAGGGGTCCTGCGTGCAGGTCCCTGGCGGCTGGTAGCCCACGCTCGTCGTGGCGATGGTGGGCTTGATGAGATTGGAAACGTCGTATTTTGCATTCATGCACGACACTGTCGTCGCATAACCTGCGCAATCAGGCGCCTCGGTTGGCAGGTTACCAGGATTGGTCAGACCGGGGTTTTCGTAGGTGTTGGTGCCGAACATCCACGAAGCGGTCCCTTCAGAGCGTCCGATATTGACCATAGTGTTGCTGCCGCCCGTCGTAGTCGTCGTCGGCGGATGGCTGTTCCAGATGTAGTTCCCGGAAATCGAAACATTTGAATTGGTCAGTGTAGCGCTGTTTGCGCTCTCCACCCACGCGCTGACAACAGGGCCGTAACCGCCGCGGCCACAGGAAGTTACAGTTGCGAGGAAGATATTCTTTGCGACGTTGTAGATGCCACCCTCAGTCGGGTAAACGCCGTGCAAATACAACTCGCCCGCACAATGCGCCCGCGAATCCTGGTTGTTGTTATAGCAAGTGTTGTTGAAAACATGGATCGGCGCCCGGTCTGTCCAGCCGGCGGCAGTCTGCGGAAACGCCTGGAAGCACGCGTTTCCGTTGGCCCACATCACGTTGTTGGCGACCACACCTTGACCAGGATAAGAGTTCGCCGCCAAGGTGTCGAAGATGATGGCGTTGCCATCGGAGTGCGGATGGGGATCAGCAGAGGCTCTGCATTCCGTGGGACCCGTCGCATTGGTGCTTCTATAAATGAAGTTCTGCGACACATAAACGTGGGTCCCGGCACTGGTGTCCGTGCTACCTGTTGGCATGAGTGAGAGGGCGCTGCCACAGAGTTGGTAGGGGCCAAGACTATTTGCTCCGTCGAAAACGATTCCCCCGACTATTGCCGTCTGGTCGACCCCTGCATTTTCGATACCGATGTTGCCGGTACTAAATCCGGCAAGATCGCAAGTGCTCGCGATGTTGTTGATGAAAGCCACATGGTGCCATGTCGTTCCTGTGGCAGTCCCCAGCGAACCAAAGCACGCGCGCTCAGCATCTGTATTCTGCGTTGCCCAAAATCCTTCAACCGCCCAGTTGCCTTGGCCGATATCAAACGCCGGCCCGGAACCACCATCAACCCGACAACTCATCACATCGGGCCCTGCACAGAGCAAAATCGCAAAATAGATGCCGCCTGTGCCATCGATGCCGCCGGTGGTCGACGGACAGTTCGAGACCGGGCCGAAGTTGCCGTAATCACTTCCAAAAGACGCACGACCAAACTGACCACGATCATAGTTCCCAGCGGCGACGATCAGCACGTCGCCGCAGGCAACCGCGTGCTTAGGCGTCGCCCAGGCTGTCGCCGGCGTCAAGCCGTTGTTGGAATCGTCACCGCTCGGGGAAATATAATAGAGGTGCAGGGGCGTGAACGGTCGTGATGTGGCGACAGTGTTGGCCGGGGGAGAATTCCGCGCATACGCGGCTACTGCAAGCAGCGATAGGCTGAGCGCGAAATCCAACAACAAGAACTTCTTCATCATCCGAATGTTCCCAACAGCACGCACTGGCTTTTTTCCGCTTGTCGAGCCGGTCAAACGCGCCGGCTCGACCGTGCAGGATCTACTGATGAATCGATAGCACCTGGTCTAGTTGTCGCACGACGGTCGGATCGCCGCGCGGCATGAATTCCAGGGCGCGATCATAAAAGCGCTTGATGCGTTCTGCTAAGATGAAATCCTGTGCGCGGGCGACCGCGCCCGCAGACAAGACAGAGAGTGTCTCTGGCGACGCAAGCAGCCGGCATATTTCCCTGGCCATCATTGTGGCGAGCTGCGCGCTATTCTGACCGTTGTGCTTTACGACGACACCGGAGCTCGGCGTCACCATGTCTCTGGGACCGCCTAGATCAAGGCAAACGACTGGTAAGCCATGAGACATTGCCTCGAGCACTACAAAGCCGCCGCTGTCATGCAGGCTTGGAAAAAGGAAGAGGTCGTGATTTCTGTACAGCTCGAACAACGCATTCTGTGGCAGTTGCGGAATGAATTCCACGCTGCCGAGAAGTTTGTTGTGCCTTATATCGTCTTCGAGCCTCGATCGTTCCGGGCCGCTTCCTACGATCGTGAAGCGGGCATTGGGGATTTGCCTCACCACCTCGGCAAAAGCCCTGATGGCTATATGAACGCCCTTCCAGTAGAGCAGGCGACCGGCGTAGAGTAAACGCGGCGGTCCTGAGGGGGAGCGCGGCAAGCGATCGCTGGGGAGATTTGGAAGGCCGAGTTGCGTGAAGACCGTCGCCTTGTTGCGGAGGACGCCCTTAAACAGATTCTGGGTGTCGGCTGTAGAAACAAAAATAGCAGAAGCGCGAGCCAGACCACTCCGGACCAGCGGGTTCATCGCAATGGTCGAATTGGACAGATCTCGTATTCCTTCGAGTATCCTGCCCCTTAAGCCTATTTCGTCCCGCAGTGAGGGCGGAGACGTTTCCCCGCCTCCGACTGGCCCTATAATGAGCGGTGCTGCAAGTGCCCCCAAGAACGTCGGCGCGCGAATGCCGGCCCATGTGAGATGGTGGACGACGTCGAAACCGACTTGCTGGTGCAGGTCGCGTGCGTCACGCAGGGCTGCGCGCTGCCAGAGCACGTTGTAGGTTCTCTCCCATTTGGGTTCGACCGCCTGTTTGAGGGGCCATCCCTCAACCTCAGGGAAGACCCAATGGATACCGTCGAGGCCCGGCATCTCGTCACATGCGCGCTTGATCGAGTCATGATGTGCTGGGGACACAAACGCCCAGATTTCGTGGCCCAACCTGTGGGCTTCGGTCGCCCAATTCCAGCCAACAGCATGGTCAGAACCACGATTGGGGGCGCACGCATAGGCTGAAATCAATAGCTTCATGTAGCTACATCATGTGCGTCTCGATGCGACACATCGTTGTCGGCACTATTGTTTTCCGACGGCGGTGGAGATCTATTTCCGAGATGAAGCGTGCAGGGTTTACCAATCTCGAGCGTAGGACTTCCACCCGGCAAGCTGTTGAAACGCCCGGACGACAAAAATGGAGTTGTAGACGAGGTAGCGGTGAGCGAGCCGCCGAGGCTCCGTCATGAGACGGAAGAGCCACTCCAAACCTGAACGCTGCATCCATAGCGGCGCCTGAGGCTTCGCGCCCGCGGCGAAATCGAACGCCGCCCCCACGCCAAGTAACGCAGCGGCTTCAATTTTGCCGACGTGGTTCACGATCCATTTGTCCTGCTTCGGCATTCCGAGCCCGACCCAGACGTAGTCGGGACGGGCGTCGTTGATGGCCTGGATATCGGCGGCGTCTTCTTCCGGCGTGAGCGGCCGGAACGGAGGGGACCGGTAGCCAGCGATGGTCAGGCCCGGGAAGCGCGCTACGAGGCGCGAGACCATAGCCTCGACGACGCGAGGGCTTCCTCCGTAAAAATAGTGTCGGTGGCCAGTCTGGGCCGCCCTTTCGCACATCGCCAGAAGCAGGTCGGGTCCATAGACGCGCCCCGCATTGGGATAGCCGCGGCGTTGGCACCACCAGACCAGAGGCATCCCATCCTCCGTCGTCAGACCGGACCGGTTCAGAGCGCTTCGAATCTCGGGATCTCTCTGCGCTTCCATAATGCCGTGAACACAAGTGCAGAGGACGTATTCGCGGCGTCCTTCGGCTTGCCAATTTTCCAGTATGTTGATGGTTTGCGGAAGATTCACCGGCGTGACGCCGACTCCAAGAATGTTCACCCTGGGAATCTCGCTCGGAATGCCAGCCAGGATTTGGCTGTTTTCTCGTTGGTCGGCCAGATGTTTCACGATATCAGCCCTTTCTCCACCGGCTTCGGGCGGTCAAGTGGGGGCCCGAACAGATCAGCGTGAAGCTGCTCCAGTCGAGCCGCGTAGTGACGCACGTCGAATTTCTCGAGGAAACGGGCGCGCGCGCCACTCGCCAGCCGCATCCGAAGACTTTCGTCTTCGATCACGCGGACCAATGTCTCGGCGAGCGCCGCTATGTCTCCGGGAGGCACGAGTATCCCCGACACCTCGGGCTTGATCACTTCAGAATGCGCGCCGACCGGGGTTGTGATCACGACGAGGCCATGGGACAGGCCCTCCAGCACCGACATCGCCAACCCCTCGGCATAGGAGGGAAGAACTAGGACGTCGGCATTGGCGCACAATTCGCTCGTGCGCCTCTGATCGAGCCAGCCCGGAAAGCTTAGCGAGCCCAGGATGCCGAGGTCCTTCGCAAGGTTGCGGTACTCCTCGATCGGTCCGTCCCCCGCGAGCGTTGCTCGCCAGCGCAGGTGCCTTACGGCTGGGCTGGCGAGGGCCTTCAGCAAATCCGGCACACCCTTTCGAGAGCCGAGGTGCCCGAGAAAGAGCAACTGACACGGCTGTCCAGGGGCCGGACGTCCATCGAGATCTGGGAGAGGATCCGGTACCGCGTTGGGAAGGACGGTCATGCGGTCCTTGCGCAGCTGGAACAATTGGGAGATCACTTCGAGGTCTCGCCGTCCAAGTACGATGACTGCGGCTGCACGGCGAAACATCGTTGCAATCAGCTTTTTAACAAAGGTCCCCCGGCTGCGGTAATATGCAGCGTAGTCGTAATCATGGAGATGCAGGACGTAGCGCAATCCAAGTGGCCGGCAGATGGTCAGGAGAATGAGCTTGCGAATGGTGCTGCCGCGGCCTGTGATGTTGACGTGTGCCACGCAGGGCGACGAAAGACAGGCACGAGACAGCGTAAGAATGGCGCGGCCAAGATAAGCAATGGACCCGACGACGTGCAGCGGTGACGAGCCGAGGTACCACGGGCCACGTGAATCGACGACCTGGTAACGAAATCTTTGTTCGGTCTCTTGGTAAGCTTGGAGGAAATAACCCATCTGGCGGCCAATTCCACCGCCATGCTCCAGTCCGCCTGGAGTAACAATAAGAACGGTGCGCGTCCGGAGCCCGTGAGTGACAGCGTCGTCGCAGTTCAATTCACAATCCACTAGTTGCTCCCGCCTGTTCGGCGTGTTTCGTGCAGTCCGTCTCCGTTGCAGCTGCTGCATCACTTGCACAGCGGTAGATTTGGCCTACTCATGGATGGAGTCCATTCCAGCCAAGCGTTCTTGAGTTTGGTGCGTCTTGAGCGAGATCCTCGAAAACCAGCCAGTCGTTTGACGTCATTTCCGGCTTGGGCTTCAGTGGATGAAGCGATCCGACTCGGAAAATCCAATTCAAAGACCTGCCGTCGTCCTCATGCCACCCGCGCTTTGGGCATGACGTTCCTCGCCGCTTGGGCGGCAATCCACTGGTAGGTCGGTTCCAGCCCCGCGCGGAGCGATCGGCTCGGCTCCCAGCCGAGATTCTCCCTGATCAGCCGGTTGTCGGAGTTCCGACCTCGCACGCCCTGAGGTCCGGGCACGTGGTTCTTGCCAATCCGCTTGCCGGCGATATCCGCCACCATGTCGACAAGCTGGTTGATCGTGACCATTTCTTCCGAACCAATGTTGACCGGGCCGGAGAAGTTTGAGCGCAACAGCCGCACGGTGCCCTCGATACATTCGTCGATGTAAAGGAATGAGCGGGTTTGCTCGCCGTCGCCCCACACCTCGATATCCTCGCCGTTGCGCGCCATGGCGACTTTGCGACAGACCGCGGCCGGGGCCTTTTCGCGGCCTCCGATCCACGTGCCCTCCGGTCCAAAGATATTATGATAGCGCGCGATGTGGGTCTGCACACCGTAGTTTCGCCGGTAGGCCAGATACAGACGTTCGCTGAACAGCTTTTCCCAACCGTACTCGCTGTCAGGCGCGGCCGGATAAGCCGAGTCCTCTGAGCACTTCGGGTTTTTCGGATCTTCCTGGTTATAGGCCGGATACATGCATGCCGACGACGAATAGAAGATCTTTCTGACGCCGCGCTTGTGGCAGGCGTCTAGTACGCTCGAATTGATCGTGACTGAGTTGTGCATGACGTCGGCGTCATGCTCGCCGGTGAAAATATAGCCGGCGCCGCCCATGTCGGCGGCGAGTTGATAGACTTCATCAAATCGGCGGTCCACGACGGCGCGACAAAATCCCTGATCCCGCAGGTCGCCTATGACGAAATCGTCGGCTTGGGTTTCGGAGAACTCATGAAATTTCAGATCGACCCCGCGAACCCAAAATCCGTCCTTCTTGAGACGCTTCACGAGATGGCCGCCGATGAATCCACCGGCTCCGCAGACCAGGGCGCTTTTCATTAATCCTGTCCTATTATTATTTATATCGACAATCCGCCCGTAAAATAAGCACGAAGAAATTTAAAGTCAATATTTAATGCCGGGCATTTAAATGATTTTAATCAATGCTCTTGCCCTTGGTTTAATCAAAGGGCGGGCGAGGGCCTTGGGGCGTTGGCCCGAATTTCGTTGGAGCCCGGAGGCGCGAGGAGGCCGAAATCGGTCATCCATCTCGTGGACGAGAGCAAACGCAGTTCAGGCCGGCTGCCCCCGAAGCAAGGCACGCAAACGGCGTCGAGCTCTTTGCGGCGCGAGCCAAAACAGGAGGTAAAACGTGACTTGATATAATGTCGGCGAGCCGCGCCGAAATGCCGTTTGGAGTAGGTCAAAAAATGCCGCGTAGGCTCCCTGCTTCGCTGCCCGAGATCCCACGACGCCGAGGCAGAACCCGCTATAGGCACGCGGGGTAATGAGCGGGCGCAGGGTTTCGATCCACCTGAGAGAAGCCGACCACGTTGCGGCGCTGGAAAGAGAGGAGCGCTCCTCTTCGAAATACAGCGTGACCAGCACCTCCGGGACGGTCTCTATTCTGGCGCCTGTTTCCTTGGACAGGCGCAATATGAATTCCCAATCGTCATGAGGGCTTTCGACGTTGAAGCGTATCCGATCAAATAGCCGTCGGGGGAGCAGATAGCTGGACGTCTGAATGAAGCTCGATCCCATGAACAATGAGCGGCGATCGAAAAGGTACTCGTCGAGCGGGAGGGAATTGTCATAAACGGTCCCCGGCCAGACATAGGTCGCAAGCGGGGTCACGACCCGACTAAGGCAGCTCACAAGCGTGGTCTCGCGCACGAATGCCATCTGCCTTTCCAGTTTGTTCGGCAGCCACTCGTCGTCGTCATCGAGGAAGGCAATCCAATCGCCTGTCGCGCGAGCGGCGCCGGCATTGCGCGCCCCGGCCGCCGTCAGCGACCGTGGGTTGACAATGAGTTGCAGCCGCGGATCTTCCAAGGACCGAACGGCAGCGACCGTGGCCGCATCCGGTCCATCAACGACCACGACAACCTCGATCTCTCTGTGCGTTTGATTGAGCACGCTACGAATTGCGCGCAATACCATTTCCGGCCGATGCAGTGTCGGGATCACGACGGAAACCAAGGGCATCCACAAGTTCTCCAGACGTCTGGGTCGTTGAGCAAATCCTCAAAAGGAGCGAGGGTCTTCCCGGTGAGGTATAATATAACCGCGATATTATCGAGGCGCGATTTCTCTCTAGGAGGTTCAGGAAGTGGCCAAGAAAATTTATAGCAACATTAATACTGTGTCAGCCTCGCCGCATCCCGGGGCGCCATTTACATGTGGTTATATCGGATTATTATTAAAAACCACGAATATTCGTGTCTTGTCTTGGTTTCGTCCGGCGATCACCGCCAAGGGGCGTCATTTAATCGACCAAGTCGCCTCGCTGAAATCTGTGGAATGGGGTGACGTCGAGCAGAGATCGGAAGGGGCATTGCGTGTACAGAGTAGGTCGGTGCGGACGTTCTTGGATATTTGGACCAATTGAGCCCAGTCTAAGAAGAGGAATCTAGACGTGGTGCATCGCAGTGTAGCTCAAGCGGGCCAATCCAGAGATGCATTTCGCACAGTAGATCGCGCTAGCTCGCCGATGATGACCAAGGTGGTCCATGCTGCGTCGATCTACTACGTGCTGCACACCATGAGCTTCTTGGGTGTCATCGACAAGCTTGTGAACGGGCCTCGTGGGGCTGGAAGTACCGGGAATGACATCACCATGACGGTGAACTTGCTCGGCGTATTCGTCAGCGTTTTTCTTTTCTGGTCGGGCATGCGCAAGACAGGCGCGGCTCGGTTCAATAAGTTTCTTCCGCTGCTGGCAGCGGGCTTCCTGCTCGCGTCAGCTCTCTGGTCTGTTAAGCCCAGCCTGACCTTCACTCAAGGTACAGCGTATGTTTTCGTTGTCGTTGGCGCTATTGGGCTCGTCCAAGTTTCGGACCGTGACGAGCTGATGGACTTGCTCGTCCGGACCTGCGCCTTATCTGCAGTCGCTTCGGTCCTTTGGCAGTTCGTCTTATTCCCCGGGGCCGCGTTCAATGACACAGAACCAGACTTCGAGGGAATATTCTCGCAGAAGAATGTGCTCGGGCAGGTCATGGCCGCAGGGGTGCTTGGCGCACTTCATTGCTTACGGGTCAGAAAGGGGAGGCGGCTTCGATACATCTGCATCATCGCCTTATGCACCACGGTTGCCTTTCTGAGCAAATCATCGACGTCGCTGGTGGCCATCGCCGCACTCTTCTGCCTCGACTTCCTTGGAAGGCTTTATCTCAAAGGGGCGTCGATCGGAACAATCTGCCTCTCGATGGGCTGCGCTCTGGTTCTCCTCTTCTTTGCGGTGAACGACGATCTGATTTTGGAGATTCTCGGCAAGGATGCAACGCTGACGGGACGTACTCAGATATGGCAGTACGCGATTGATAATATAGGCGAGAAGCCGTTGTTCGGTTGGGGGTATGCCGCATTTTGGGTGCCGGGAAATCCCGCAGCCGGACAAATCGCGGAAGCGGTGAATTGGGAGGTGCCCAACGCTCACAACGGCCTGTTGGAGTTTTTGCTGGGTGTCGGGGCGGTGGGGTCATCTCTCTTCTTGTTATTGTGGGCGCGAAATCTCGTCATGGCTGTAAGGTGCATGAAAGGTCGAGCACGACAATTCGGACTTACGTCGATGCTTCTTCTCATAGCAATTCTGTTGATTGGGATCAGCGAGCAGGTCCTTCTTGCAGCTCTGCAAATCTGGACGAGCATGTTCTTCATAATGGGATTCATCTGTGAGAGAGAGCTGTCGCTAGAGCGGGATGAAGCCAGGTTGGGTCGATTTGAGATTCCCAAACCTGGGAATCCGCACAGCCTTAACCCCAGCGGAATGCGCCAGCTATCTCGCCAACTCAGGCTGTAGAGGAACCTAACTTCATCGCCTGACACGTTCGTCATTGCATCGGTATTTGCAGGGGCACGGCTCTCCGGATACGTCGATCTCCGGACGGTGCGTCGTCGTCGAGCCGACGGTGATCGTCGAACGTCGCGACAAGCCAGGAATGATTGTGTCTGACGATATCCAATCCGCTTTCTCCATATCGACATTGCTGAGGCACGAACCGCGGAAGACAAGCTCTATTTGTTTGTCGCGATCGATCGGACATCGAAGGTCGCCTTGCCGGGCCGCTTGAAAGGGCGAATGGTGCGGCCGCACCTGTGTTTCACGAGCAGTTCGTCGAGGCCGTTCCCTGCGACATTGAGTCGTAGTCGCCGATAACGGCATTCAGTTCACTAACTTGCCCAAAAGCTGCCAGTCCGGGGCCATCGCTTTGATCGCGCCTGCCACGATTATAATCGCGGGCGGGTCGTAAATTTAGGTGCGGGGACATCGCTCCTTAATCGGAGAGTTATTTTCCACCGTTTATTCTGCTGCGGTTCGAAGCCCTTTAGTCTGCGAGCGGATGATGTTGTGCTCAAAGGGAATTTTCGCGGGCCCGAAGTTGAGCGCAATTCATCGTGCGGTGGCTTGTGGGTAAAAGCGAAAATGTTTCGATTTTTGGTTCTTTGAGCAATCTGCGTTATTCAACTGCAGTAAGAAATATTCTTTGGTTTAAACGATCGGCCTTACATTTATCCGTTGGTATATGGTCGCAGCCTCAACTTAGGCGGTGATACTCAAAAGCTCCCTGTTCGAGTCCACAAACCGTCTTAAAAAAGTCTTCGCCCGCGGCGAATTCCGCATTGGGTGACGGGGTAGTTCAGCGGCTGATTCAAAATCGAGTGGGTGGTGCAGTTCAAACGCCGGTGATCGGTGTGCTGCGTTGATGCTCGGTGACGAATTGGGGTCCGCCGTGTGGGAGAGATAATGCATGACGACGTACTATGTGAGCTCTGAAATTGGTAAGGCTAGCAACGCGGGCACGTCCGCGGATGCTCCTTTGGCTACCTTGCAGGCAGCCGCAAACCTGGTGAAGCCCGGTGACACCGTCCTGGTGATGAACGGTACTTATACGGGGACGGACAACGGCAAAGTGCTGGAGATTACCACCAGCGGCACGGCGAGTGCCCCTATCACCTTCCAAGCTGCCCCTGGAGCGACGCCAGTCATCGACAACGCCGGCACCTGGAATGGGATCGTTGTCTCGGCGAACTATATCGTCATTAACGGCTTCACTGTGCGGGGCGGTGCGGCCAACTACAATTTGAGCCAGGCGATGGGGGGGAGCACCGGCGACCCGGCCCTCAATGGAAACGGTATCGCCATCATTCCGGGCGGCAGCGCCTCGCTGCCCCACAACATCACGATCGAAAACAACACTGTCTACAACCAATCGGGCGGCGGCATCTATACTGAGGGAGCTGACTATGTGCAGATCCTGAACAACGTCGTGCACGACAACGCGCACTGGTCGCACTATGGCAATAGCGGCATCTCTGTCTCTACCTCGGTGAACCTGGACAACAATGCCGGTCCCCATTTCGTCATAAGCGGCAACACTTCCTATAACAACGCGCAAATGGTGCCCACCCAGGGCGGCAACGTGATCACGGATGGCGAAGGGATCATTCTGGACACCAACCCCGGCTATACGGGACAAATGCTTGTCCAAAACAATACCGTCTACAACAACGGTGGACCCGGCATCGAGTCATTCCAGACGGACAACGCGGTCATCAGCGGCAACACGGTCTATGGAAACAACACGCAGCACACTCAGGCGGCAAGCGACTCGACAATTTTCATAAACCAGTCCAACAACAACACGGTAAGCAACAACTCCACGACCGCGCCCAGCGCACCCTCGACGCCGACGACCCCAACCACGCCGACGACCCCGACCACCCCCGTCAACGTCGCGCCGACGGTGACTCAGGCGTCCGCTTCGCCGGGGACGGGAACGGAGCACGTCGGTGACACCGTCACAATGACGCTCGGCTTCAGCGAGGCCGTGACCGTCACGGGTACGCCGACGCTGTCGCTCAACGATGGCGCAAAGGCGACCTATGTCAGTGGCTCGGGCACGAACTCGCTCACCTTCAAGACCACGGTCGCGTCGACCGACACGAATACTTCGGCGCTCGCCATCACTGGGGTCAATCTGCCGACCGGTGCGAGCATCAAGGACTCCGGCGGTCTCGCAGCGAACCTCTCGGGTGCGGTGAAGACGTTCTCGGGTCTCCAGATCTCGAACTCGTCGAGCACGCCGACGACCCCGACTACCCCGACGACGCCGACCACCCCAACGACGCCGACAACCCCCGACAACGTCGCGCCGACGGTGACCCAGGCCTCCGCTTCACCGGGAACGGGAGTCGAGCTACCCGGCGACACCATCACATTGACGCTCGGCTTCAGCGAGGCCGTGACCGTCAGTGGTACGCCGACGCTGTCGCTCAACGATGGTGCAAAGGCGACCTATGTCGGTGGCTCGGGCACGAACTCGCTCACCTTCAAGACCACGGTCGCGTCGACCGACACGAATACTCCGGCGCTCGCCATCACCGGGGTCAATCTCCCGAACGGGGCGAGCATCAAGGACTCCGGCGGTCTCGCAGCGAACCTGTCGGGCGCGCTGAAGACGTTCTCCGGCCTCCAGATTGATCCGCCGTCATCGACGCCGACGACGCCGACCACCCCATCGACGCCGTCCGTGACCAAGCCCGTCCTCTCCGTCGCGGATAACTCGCTCTGGGTGGCTGGGAGAGGCGGTCATGTCGACCTTGGGACAACGGTGACAACGACTGATTCCAACGATCAGGTCACCCTGAACATCAAGGGGCTGCCGAGATACGAGACGATCACCACCAGCGACGGCACCAAGTTCCACGGCAGCGACATCACCTTGACTGCCGCGCAAGTCGACGGCGGACTGACGCTGACGTCGAACTACAGGGGCGGAGGTCAGCCGGTTGCGACGCTTACGCTGACGGCAAGCGCGAAGGATCCGACCACCGGTGCGGTCTCGACGGCCTCGCCGCAGACCATCACCGTGACGGATCCTCGCGGGTCGACTACCTCCACTGGGACGCCGTCGACCGGCACGGACACAGGGGCCTCAGGCCATGGCCATGGATGTTGGCACCACCACCACCATGGCAGCTCGGTCGCGAGCGGCGGGACCACCACGACCGGCACGAGCCAGGGGTCTGCTCTGCTCAGCGAGATCAGGGACTTGGTCGCCAACAGAGGCGTCGCGACCTCTGCGTCGCCGATCACGGCGGCGGATACCTCGCATGCGAGCGGATCGACTGCTTCGTCCCTGGCAAGCCAGAGCTTCGCACTGCTGAATCAGTATCTGGCGGGTAACACCGGTCGGGTCGACCCCGGTCAGATCGTGGCAGCCGTGTCGAATGGCAACACCTGGGCACAGAACTCGTCGCTCCTGACCAGACCTCAACACTGATCCACTGCCGCACCCAGGCGCTCGGCGCCTGGGTGCGGCACCATCAGTCTTGGACAGTCTTGGAAATGCATGAGAAGCAACATCGCACGCGGCCATGGCCGCGAAACATTCGATTATCAATTTCGCGCGTTAATCCGACAGAAAAATCGAGTGCGTGTCTTCCGCCGAATCGGCTCGTGTCGGCGCAAAATACATGGGGCCTGAATACGTGTGCATAAATCACATTTCGAAAGTTTTTTCGCCATTTTTGCTTATTAACCACCGGCCCAGCAGTTGGGGGGCCAGCTTCCAAAATCCCGCTGCTTTGAAATCCCCTCGCGGTTCGAGGCTGCAATGCTTTGAAATCTGCTCGTGGTCCTAGGCTGCGAGCATGCGGTATGTCGCGCGCCTTCGCGATGCGCGGCAGTGGAATCCCGGTCTTCAACTTGGCCTGCCAAGAAGTTCGTCGAGTGTCCACAAGTGCGTTGGCCGGTAACTCCGGCCGGGTCGATGCGTTCAGATCGTGCTGGCGGTATCGAATGGCGCCATCTGGTGTCAGGACCCGTTCCTGACCAGGCCTCAGCACTGATCCGCTTCCGCAGCCCGGTGTCAGGGTGCGGTACCAACAGTTTTGAAATGCATAAGGAACATCAAACGCGGCCGGGTAGCCGCGAAGGGTTGAGTAAAAAATGGCGATCCAGAACGGAAATGCCCACGCCGCAGATCTGGGGCTTCGAGCCCTGGCTCTCTTCCTGCGCCTTCATGGCGTGAACGCCGGGCCCGACCAGCTCCTCGACCGATGCGAGGGCGGTGTGATCGGTATCCCCGCGCTGCTTCGCTGCGCGCGCGAGTTTGGAGTCGAGGTCCGTTCGCGGACTACGCATTGGAAGCGACTTGCGGGCATCGGGCTACCCGGAATCGCATCGCTGCGTGACGGCGGATTTCTGCTGCTCGGAAAGGTCGACGACCGCGGCGCGTTGGTGCTGCATCCGGCCTCGACGTCTCCGAAGGTGATGACGCGCGCGGAATTCGAAGAGATCTGGGATGGCCGTCTGATCCTGACTGGAACGCAGAATGTCGCCAATCGGGTGCTTCATGCGTTTGCCGGCTTGGCTGTCCACGCGCGTGAGCTGGCGGGACGTACCAGGGACGCGCTGATGCGCGCCCGCGCGCTTCATACGTTTGTCGCAGCCCTCCACGGGCGTGAGCTGGCGAGGCGTGCCGGCGATGCGCTGATGCGCGCTCGCGACGCCTTGATGCGCGCCCGCGACGTTTTGATGCCTGCGAGTTTCGCCGATCGTAGTGATATGCCGGTCGAGGCAGCGTTCGCGCAATCCGAGAGCCACGATGAGGCCGGGCTCATTGCCGTGGCCATCTTGCTGCGTTGCCATGGCATTGCGGCCGACCCGGGCCAGATCCGGCACCGGATCGGCACGGCGCGCGTCGGCGTTGCCGAAATTTTGCGCTGTGCCAAGGATTTCGGGGTCAAGGCGCGGGCACAGAGGACGAGCTGGAGCCGGCTCGCGGTGACTCCGCTGCCGGGCATCGCTCTGCTGCGCGATGGCGGATTCCTGATTCTCGGCAAGTTCGTCGACGACACGCTCCTCGTTCAGCGTCCGTTGTCGCCCCGCCCCGAAACTATGACGCAGGCCGAGCTCGAGGCCATCTGGGATGGCGACATCATCCTGATGACCCGGCGCGCGGCCCTGACGGATCTGTCCCGGCGCTTCGATATCGGCTGGTTTGTCGGCGCAGTTCACAAATATCGCCGCCTTCTCGGCGAAGTGCTGGTCGCCTCGTTCTTCCTCCAGATCTTTGCCCTCATCTCGCCGCTGTTCTTCCAGGTGGTGATCGACAAGGTGCTCGTACATCGAAGCATGAGCACGCTCGACGTTCTGGTCATCGGCCTTGTCGCGCTGACCGTGTTCGAGACCGTTCTTGGCACGCTGCGTGTCTATCTGTTCGCGCACACGACGAACCGCATCGACGTCGAGCTCGGCGCCCGGCTGTTCCGTCACTTGATGGCGTTGCCTATCGCCTATTTCCAGGCACGCCGTGTCGGCGACTCGGTTGCGCGCGTCCGCGAGCTCGAAAACATCCGCCAGTTCCTAACGAGCTCGGCGCTCACGCTCGTGATCGATTTCCTGTTCACCTTCGTCTTCCTTGCGGTGATGTTCTATTATTCGACGACGTTGACGCTGATCGTCATGGCGTCGTTCCCGTTCTACATCGGCATTTCCGCGGGAGCCGCGCCGCTGTTTCGCCGACGCCTCGACGAAAAATTCAATCGTGGCTCCGAGAACCAAGCCTTCCTGGTCGAGAGCGTGACTGGCGTCGAGACGTTGAAGGCGATGGCGGTCGAGCCGCAGATACAGCTCCGCTGGGAGGAGCAGCTCGCCGCCTACGTGAGCGCTAGCTTCCGCGTGCTCAGCCTGAACAACACGGCGAGCCAGGCGGTCCAGATGATCAACAAGCTGGTCGTGGCCGCGACGCTTTACTTCGGCGCCAGGCTGGTAATCGGCGGCGACCTGTCCGTCGGCGAACTGGTCGCGTTCAACATGCTGGCCGCCCGCGTGAGCATGCCGGTGCTGCGACTCGCGCAGATGTGGCAGGATTTCCATCAGGCCCGCCTGTCGATCGATCGCCTCGGCGACATCCTCAACACCATTCCCGAGCCGAGCTTCAATCCCGGCCGGGCTGCCCTGCCGCCGATCCGCGGGCAGGTCACGTTCGAGCATGCGACCTTCCGCTACCGCATCGACGGCCCCGAGGTGCTGCACGACGTGTCGTTCAACGTCGAGCCCGGTCAGGTCGTCGGCATCGTGGGCTCCTCCGGCTCGGGCAAGAGCACCATCACCAAGCTGGTCCAGCGTCTCTATGTGCCGGAAAGCGGCCGCGTGCTGGTCGACGGCGTCGACCTCGCGATGGTCGATCTGGCCTGGCTTCGACGCCAGATCGGCGTCGTCCTGCAGGAGAACGTGCTGTTCAACCGCTCCATTCGCGAGAACATCGCGCTAGCCGACCCGGCCGTGCCGATGGAGCGCGTGATCGAGGCTGCCACGCTCGCCGGCGCTCACGACTTCATCCTGGAGCTGCCCGAGGGCTACGACACCGTCGTCGGCGAACGCGGCAGCAGCCTGTCCGGCGGGCAACGCCAGCGCGTTGCGATCGCGCGCGCACTCATTACCGACCCGCGCATCCTCATCCTCGACGAGGCAACCAGCGCGCTCGACTACGAAAGCGAGCGCGCGATCCAGCAGAACATGAGGCGAATTGCCGCCGGCCGGACCGTGTTCGTCATCGCGCATCGGCTCTCGACCGTGCGCAATGCGAACCGGATCATCACGCTCGAGCATGGCCGCATCGTCGAGGACGGCAGCCATGATGAGCTGATCCGTTCGAACGGGCGTTACGCAAACCTTCATTATCTGCAGGCCGGTATCCATGACGTCCGCTAGCCGAAACATCATCGCATTTCCGCGAACCGAGGTTCGTCGCCGCGAGCAGGAAATTGCGTTCTTGCCGGCGGCGCTCGAAATCACGGAATCGCCGCCGTCGCCGGTCGGACGCGCGATCGCGGCGAGCATCATCGCGGTGTTCTGCATCGCGCTGGTATGGGCGGCGTTCGGTACCGTCGATATCGTCGCGACCGCTACCGGCAAGATCGTGCCGGGCGGACGCACCAAGCTGATCCAGCCGTTCGAGACCGGCGTTGTGCGCGCCATCCACGTGCGCGATGGGCAGAGCGTCAAGTCCGGCGACGTCCTGATCGAGCTCGACCCGACCATGACGGAAGCCGATCAGGAGCGCCAGAAGAGCGATCTCGTTGCGGCCGAGCTCGACGTCGCGCGGCTGCGGGCTGCGCTCGCGCAGGACCCGCTCGCCGCATTCCGGCCGCCGCAAAGCGCAAGCGCCGCAGACGTCGAGATGCATCGTCAGTTCCTGATCAGCCAGCGCGCCGAGCAGAATGCCAAGCTCGCCGAAATCGAGCGCCAGCAAGGCCAGAAGGAGGCGGAGCGGGCGACGACGTCGGCAAGCGTCGCGAAGCTCGAGGCGACGATCCCGGTGCTGCAGGAGCGCGTCGACATCCGCAAAGGTCTCGTCGAAAAGGCCTTGGCTTCGAAGGTCGTCTATCTCCAGGAGTATCAGGAGCTCGTCGGGCTGCAGCAGGATCTTCTCCTGCAACAGAGCCGGCTGCGAGAAGCCGACGCGGCCATCGCCCTGCTGAAGGAAACGAAGGACAAGACCGCTGCGGAGTATCGGCGCGCAACCTATGACTTGCTGGCGAAAGCCGAGCAGAAGGCTGCGAGCGCTCAGCAGGAGGTGATCAAGGCCGAGCGGCGCACCAAACTCCAGCAGCTAACCGCGCCGGTCGATGGCGTCGTGCAACAGCTCGCCGTCCATACGGTGGGAGGTGTGGTGACGCCGGCTCAGGCGCTCGCGGTGGTCGTTCCAAGCGAGAGCCAGCTCGAGATCGAGGCCATGCTCTCCAACCGCGACATCGGCTTCGTCCATCCCGGACAGAAGGCGGAAATCAAGATCGATACTTTCAACTTCACGCGCTACGGGCTTCTCCACGGCGACGTGCTCAGCGTGTCGTCGGACGCCATCACGCGCGACCGTCCACAGGGCGGCTCGAATGACCGGACGGCGGGCTCGGCCCAGGGCGGCAGTGAGCCGAAGGGCCAGGAGCTGGAATATGCCGCGCGCATATCGCTCGATCGGTCGCACATGCAGGTCGAGGACAAGCTGGTCAAGCTGGGTCCCGGCATGGCCGTGACGGTCGAGATCAAGACCGGCGCGCGCAGGATCCTCAGCTACCTGCTCTCGCCGTTGGCGAGATACAAGCAAGAAGCGCTGCGTGAGCGATAGGAAGAGGGGGGCTCGAGCGTGAAAAGCGAACTCACGCTCGGGCCGCTTGCGGCGGCGACCGATGGTCCGGTAAGCCCTACGGCGGCGGATGCCGCCGCGAGCTCGGTGCCGCCAACGCGGGACAGGCCAAGCGTGACGTGTCGCCGCGGCTCAATCGCCTCGAAGCAGGCGCCCGTAACGACGCGCCTTCACATGGTTTGGCAGCGGCGTCGGCATCTCCATCGGAGGCGATGCCTCGATCGGCTCGACGTTGGACGCTACGTCGATCGTATCGAAGGGCCGTTTGCCGATCTGGACGGTCGGAGGCGAAGCGCCGATCCTCGTGTTTGCCGACGGCGCCGGAAACCAGTGGTTCATTCCCCAGATCGCCGCCTGGGTCCGGTTCTGAACCCGGATCTTGCGAAGGATCGCCTTGACGTGAACCTTTACGGTCGCCTCGGCGACGTCGATCTTGCGCGCGATGGACTTGTTGGAGTCGCCCGCGATCAGGCACCGCAGAACCGATTTCTCGCGCGGTGACAACTGCTGCGCCGGCTGGTCCTCCTCCATGGCGAGGAGTCTGGGATCGCCGTTGTCCTGCCGCTCCAGCTTTCGGTCAATATCGCGCTCCGGTTCGAGTGCAATTGACATCAGAGACGCCGGTGGGAAGACGGTTTCGCCCATCATCAGCAGTTCAATGGATTTGATGAAGGCATCGCGCGTCATAGCATCGACGAAATAGCCGTTGGCACCCGCGCGAAACGCGGCAACCATCTCGTCCCGCCGATAGTGATCGGTGACGATCGCAATACGAACTTTTGGATTGCGATCCCGCAGGAATTCGAGTTGCTCGATCACCGTATCGAACTCGTCGCCGGTATGTAGCATTAAGGCCAGCTGATCTTGCGGTTGCAGCTTGCCCGGCGGCAGGTCATCGACGCATGATACAGAGGTCAGAGTGCGAAAATTCGCCGATCTCAGTATTCCGGCGATGCCCTCTCTTATTAATACGCTTTTTCCAATAACAACCGTTGCGATAAATCGTCGCCTCAACATTTTTCACTCCCAGCCCTTGACGCAATGACAATCTAGACGGGGCAGTCGACATCCGGTGCTGGCACGAGGGAATGCTGTTTTGGTCCTGAAATGGTCTTGGTCTCGAAATCGGTCCCATCGTGTAGATCGCGGCTGTCGTAGTCCTCTCTTGTCTCCTTTCGTCGCTCTCCTTGGCAGAACTCGGGGGGTCCGCACCCCGTAGTTCCCAAAGCCTTGATTATTTCGCGGAGCCTTTTCTGAATGTTAGATTCTAATTACCGATATCCATATATATCTTTGGTTATAGGCGCTCTGGGGGTGAGCTTAAATGTCGCGCGGCTGCAGCTTTGAAGTCGGCGGGCGAAAAAACGCCGCTATAGGTTGCAATTATGCATCCTATGCGCGAGTTAACGATAAAATGATTAGCAAGGATTGTGTATTCTTCTTAACAGAATCGGCGAACCTCGTGTGCTACGGTGGAGTCGTTCGTACCAATCCTACCGGCATCCTACGGAATGTGCCGGTAGGGAAAACGTGGCAGTGTTTGCGGAATAAGCGGGGGTCAGGGGCGGTTCATCACGTTGGGGGAGGTTGGGATCGCCCAGATGGGTCGTATCAGTGTCGTCATAGCGGACCGGCATCCGGTGGTGCTGTTGGGCTTAAGTGGCCTGCTCGAAGCCGACCGCGACTTCAAAATCGTTGCGTCCTGCAGTGATGGCGCGGGCTTCATTGAGGCGTTGCGCAATCTCGAGCCTGACATTGCCATCGTCGATGTCGCGCTGCCCGGTCTGTCCGGCCTCGAACTTCTTTCCATTGTGAACTCGGAAGAACTCCAGACGCGATTGGTGTTCTTCACGACGGCGGAGCATGGGCGCGAATTGGTCGCGTCAACTGCGATCAATGGTCACAGCATCTTCTTGAAAGAAGTGGCGCCAGAAGTACTCCTGCAGGCCCTGCGTCAAATCGCGGAAGGCCGCGACCTTTCGCCTCTGCCTAGGCCGGCTCCTCGCGATCAGGGTTCGGAGGATGCCTTGATGACGCTGACGGATCGCGAACGCCAGATCATACGTCTGGTTTCGGAAGGATTGTCGAACAAGGCAATCGGGCGCCGGCTGAATATTTCGGATGGCACCATCAAGGTGCATCTTCATCATGTCTTCCAGAAGCTCCAGGTCTCCAATCGCACGGTGCTGGCAGCACTTGCTCTCGCTCGGGTCGGCAGCGCGAGTGAAGTGGCTCCAAAAAAGGGGCGGCCACGCATTCGCCGCAGCTGAATGGCGTTAGTCGCCAGCACACTCTTTCTCCGATCCGGCCGTGTTCATCGACCGCGACAGTATTGTGGCGGTGGCCATGCATCTCGACAGCGGTTTCATCGAGGACTGACGTCAGGCAGCATCGCGGCTGCACGATGATGTGGCGCGCGATGCCTGGATATGCTCGCGCGCGTCTCCGATGGAGAACTCTGACGCGCGACAGGGTTTCTCGTTGGACACACCCGCGCTTTGGCATTGTAGTGGCGCCTTCAACCGGGATGCGGCTTGCGTCCGCCAAGAGTGGAATCAGACAAGCGCATCAAGCCCCAGCGCCGCAATTTGGGATTACCACCAAAAGGGTATTCTCGATTCGAAATGCGGCGCATGAGGTCTACCCCCTCATGACCGTTCGATCGGCGGCTGCGCGTGATACACTTCGCCCTCTGCGTTGCTGTTTATCTATTCATTTGATTTTGAGCGCTCGTCGCTGACGCGAGGTCAGCGCCAAGGCTCCCGAAGAGGGCCCTGCAATGATCCCCCGGCGCAAGCCATTTGTTGAAGATCTTTCTCCACCGCAATTGCGTTCATCCACACTCAACCCGCCGCTCGACGAAGTCGGACAATTTATCGAATACATCTGCGCCGATGGCGACTGCCTGCACCTCAACTCGCAGCAGCGCGTTCCGCTTCCTCCGCCGGGGAAGGTGGTGGTGCTGCGGGAGGGCATGCTGGCAATTGACGCAACGCCGGCCAAAGGAAAGTTGCAGGTGCTGGACTTTCTCGTCGCCGGCGACGTGCTGTCGGCCGCGACGGTGCTTCCCGCGCCCGGCGTTTCGCTGAGGGCGATCACTCGCGCATCGTTGGTGTCCCTGGATCCGCCCTCCGCCAATCGGATCGTGCCGGTGCATGATTACTGGGCGTTCCTGGTCATGCGGTGCCACAATCAACTGGCACGTGCCAACATTCATCAATTGCTGGTCGGTCGCCTCGAGACCGAGCAGCGCGTCGCCTCGTTCATCCTGGCCCTGGCACTGAGGAAGGGGCGCATGGACTCCCGCAGCGTGACGGTCGAGCTTCCGATGTCGCGCACCGACATCGCCAACTATCTCGTCATCAACTGCGACACGTTGAGCCGCACGATGATGAGGTTCTGCGACAGCGGCCTGATCGAGCGAGAGAGCCGCCATGCGATCCGCGTCGTCGACGTCGAGGAGTTGAAGAAGAAATCTCCACTCGCGTCTCTGTTGTCGGCGATGTTCGAGAAGCGCGCGGGCCTGGAGGAATTCGGGAGCAAGTGTCAGGCCGAAGCTCGCACGTCTGAAGACGAAGATCGCCGCGTCACGCCTCTGGTCCTGACAGTCGCCGGACTAACGCCGCTGCCCGCAACTTATCCTCACTCTCCGCGCGGCGGACTATAGATCTTCGAAGCAATCGTCGGCTTCGCCGGGCAGGGCCGGTTTCTGCTCCCGTTCCGGACGCGTGGCGGGCATCATCAAGAAAATGAGAAATGTGAGGGATCTCACACGGCGGCTTCGAGTCCTGCACTAGTCAGAGCTTCTACTCTCGCAGAACCAACGGAGGTTCGCATGAAGCTCCTGATGATCTCCGGCCTCACCGCCCTCGCGGTTATCGTGGGCGCGACGAATATGCTTCGATCGCATCCATCCTCGGAGAATCGCGCATCGGTGGCAGGGATGCCCGCTATGCGAGAGATGCATAAGGCGCAACAGGGCAGACTGGCGGTTGAAGATTTCGAAGATCGATCCCTGGTGTTTCCAAGGGGAGCACAGCCGTAGAGAGAATGCTGCCGTGCGTCTTGAACAATGCGTCGGGCGGTTTGTTCGCCTGCGGGAGCCGCAGCGTCATAGGCTGTATCTCAAGGGCTCATAAAAATCGGGTTGATCCCAGCGGGATCGCCGAGCAGTCCGAAGGACTGAAGCAACTCACGGTGGAGGTCAACCTCAAGGACAGCCAATAGCAGCGCTAGCACGGCGACGATGTAGATCAGCAGTGGCGAGGCGTCCCGGGCGGGCGAGTCGCGGTGTCGCGGCGGAAACACGCGAAAGTGCCACAACCGCGAGATGAGCTGCAGATATGTCTTCGGGTGAATCTGCATGTTCGGCCTCGATCTGTGAGGCGCCATAAGACTGCTATCATGTAGGTCGCCTTTCAAGGCGCCGCTTGTCGCACCTGGAACCCAATGCGAGGTCCCCTCGTTGAGCTGGATCAAACGGGTGCGTTTTTGCCCAAGGGCCCCAAGCCTGTCGGAACGGACACGCGAGATCTGCAGAACGACCGCCGGCAGGAGCTGACGGGCGTCGCGGGTCGGCATTTGGCCGTGCCGCTAAAGCCAGGCGGAATGGCACGGGGCGTCGCTGTGAGTATCTCCGACAGCTAATGGATTTGACCTTGCGTCTCGCCACCGTGCTTCTGACGGCTTCGCTGCTCCTTGCGCTGCAGCCCGCACAGGCGCAGTTGGCGGGACACGGCGGGCCTGTCCGTGCGATCGCCGTTTCGGTCGATGGCAAGACGGTTCTGTCGGGTAGCTTCGACACCGCAGCGATCCGATGGTCCCTCGCAACCGAGTCCGCCGAGCAGGTCCTTCGCTTCCATTCGGGCGCGGTGAATGCGGTTGCCTTCCTCGGAGATGGAAGAATGGCAACCGCCGGTGCGGACGGCCAGATCGCCATCTGGGTGCCGGGCCGGCCGCAGCCGGATCGGGTTCTCGAGGGCCATGCGGGACCTATTGCCGGGCTCGCCGTTTCGCCTGATGCATCGAAGCTCGCATCAGCCTCGTGGGACCACACGGTGCGGATTTCATCGCTGATCGACGGTGGGACGCGCGTGCTGCAAGGTCACTCGCAAAACGTGAACGGCGTGGCCTTTGCCCCCGATGGAAAATCACTGGTGAGCGTGGGTTATGATCTCACGGTGCGGATCTGGCGCCCGCCGGACGGCAGCGCCGAGGTCGTCACGGTGCCGTCGCCGCTGAATGCCGTAGCCATCTCGCCTGATGGCGAAATCGTCACCGGCGCAGCAGACGGAAAGCTGCGCATGCTGAGTGCCGATGGCAAGGGAAATGGCGAGGTCATGGCCAGCGCCACGCCGATCGTGGCCCTGGCGATCTCGCATGACGGCGCCTTGATCGCTGCGGCGGCGATTGACGGCACTGTGACGATCGTCGATCGCAAAACGCGCAGCGTGGTGCGAACGCTCGCCGCGCTCGGCATGCCGGTCTGGTCGGTTGCGTTCCTGCCCGATGGCGCGACGCTCCTGACCGGCAACGCCGACGGCAAGATCAGGCGCTGGAATGCACTGACCGGCGAAGCGATCGGTTCGAACGTGCTGGGCGCGCCGGCGGATCCGCTCGCCGCCTATGCCGGCGATCACGGCGCCGAAATCTTCAGGGCCTGCGTCGCCTGCCACACATTGTCGGAGACGGAGGTGCAGCGCGCCGGCCCGACGCTTGCCGGGCTCTTCGGCCGGAGGATCGCTTCGCTGCCGGGCTACCGCTTCTCCGACGCACTCAGGGCGATGGACATTGTCTGGACGCCGGAGACTGTCTCAAAGCTGTTCGAAATCGGGCCGAACGCGTATACGCCCGGCACCAAGATGCCGGAGCAGCACATCGGCTCAGCCGAAGATCGCCGCGCGCTCACTGACTTTCTGGCGCGTGCGACATCGAAGTAGCTCGATCTAAATTTAATACCCCGGCCATTGCTCTACGGGCATATTCGTCAGCTCAGGGCGCTCCTCGAGCATGCGAGCAACATCGATGCTGGGATGTTCCTTGAGCGCCGTCACGACACACTGGTTGACGTATTTGCGGCGTGACAGCCACTTGATCTTCTTGCCCTTTGCCTCCGCCTTGCAGGCGACGACCGCCTGTTTGAGCGCGACCTTTTCCGCCTTGGTGAGGGTGGCGGCGGGGACGGCCGTGCCGGCAAGCATCGTGGCGATGAGGCATGTCGACGGAACCATCATGAAACGAGGCATCGGCTATTCCTTGTTCTCGCGTTGGCGCAGATAATCATCCGTCGTCCGTGGTGGCGCGCGTTCCGGAACGTCCTGGATCGGATCGAACTGCTGTTCGCTCATGACGATGACGCGGCAGTCGGCGCACATGCGCAAGGCCTCGGCCCGCCTGTCGCCGGCGGGGTACATCCAATGGCGTCCCTCGAGCTTGGTCGCGATCCGGTCGATCGTGCTCTTGACGCCGAAGGGCGTGCCGCAACGAACACACAGGGCGGGTTCTTCTTCCTTGATCACTTGCGCCGGCGCGCGCCTTGCCCGGAAGTCGATCTGTGGGGTGAGCGTGATGACCTTCTCAGGACAGGTGCTCTGGCACAGTCCGCACTGCACACAGGCGTCTTCCACGAATTTGAGGACGGGACGGTCGGGATCGGCACGAAGCGCGCCGGTTGGGCAGGCCGACACACAGGACAGGCACAGCGTGCAACCGCCGGTGTCGACGGTGATCGCACCGATCGGCGCGCCCTGAGGCAAGGCAATCACATCAACCTGGTTGGGGGCGAGGCGGTGCAGTTCACTCAAGCCGAAGCGAAGCAGGTCGCCGCGCTTACCGACGGTCCGGAAAGTGGCCGATGTCACGAGGCCGGCAAGGTCTCCAATCCCCGTCAGTTGCTCAGTCAGAGCGTCGGGATCGTCGGTTTCGATCGTGGTCACGCGGCGTCCGTCAAATCCGAGCCCGGCTAGAATGGTCTCGGCCATTCCGATCGTCTGCAATAATCCGGTCACGCTGTGTCGTGGCTTGGCGCGCAGCAGGAACCGGACGGCAGCTGCGCCATAGGCGAATGCGCCGATGATGGCCTCGAGGCCGACCTGCGTCAGCTCGTTGACGGCGAGGGGAATCACATTGGCCGGCAATCCGTCGCCATGACGGGCGAGCGCATCGATCAGGGGCGTGCCGTGCTGGCTGTCATGCAGCAATAGCACCGGCTGCGTGCCGCCGGCCTCGCGGTAGGCGAGCAACATGGCGCGAAGGATCTGCAACTGGATGTCGGCGGGCGGCAGGGCGTAGGATGCAGCGCCTGTGGGGCAGGCGGACGCGCATTGCCCGCAACCCGCGCAGATCTCTGCGTTGACAGCGACATGGTCGCCGTCCGGCGTGATCGCGCCGGTCGGGCATAAATCCAGGCAGCGATGGCATCCGGTCAGCTTCGAGCGCGAATGCGCGCAGAGGCTGGGCGTGAAGTCGACGTATCTCGGCTTGTCGAAGCTTCCGACGAGATCGCGCGCGGCAAGCACCGCACGCAGCACGGCCGCGGGATCTTTCGGATCCGCGCGGAGATAGCCGTCCCGCAGGTCGTGCGCGGGGAACAGCGGCGCCCCGCCGGAGAGGTCGAGCACGAGATCGCAGCGTGAGGTCGCTCTGTTGCGCGGGACTTCGAACACGAAACGGTCGCGCGAAGATGGGTGCGGCTGAGCGTAGTCGTCGATCGTGAGCTCGAAAGCGCCAAAATGTCCCCGCGCGTTGCGGATCGTGCCCTTCACGATCGGGAATACTGCCGTGCCAGGCGGCGTGACGTCTGCCGGCTGCTTGAGCATGACCGTGACATCGAGGTGATCCGCGAGCAGCCGCCCGGCTTCGATCGCGGCCTCGTCGCGCCCATAGATCAGGATGATGCCGTCGCTCGTCAAAGTGACCAACGGATAGTCCGGCGCGGGAATCTCAGCCGCCGCGAGCAGCGCGGCCATCTTCGGGCCCGCATTCGCGCCGTCGCGCGACCAGCCGGCCGTCTCGCGGATGTTGACGAAGCTGATGCCGCCAGGGCGTTCGCCGCTCTCGTCGGTGAACTGCGCGGCCTGCTGCGTACAGGCGACCGTCAGCGGGCCGTCCGCCTTTGCGGCATTGCGGAAATGATCGAGTTCTGCGCCGCAGAGATGGCGATGGCTCCTGATCTCGCAATTGGGGCATCCACGCCGGATAGCGGCCACGTCAAGGCGCATCGTGTCTTCACACGAGCAGATCAGGACGGTCTTCGCTGGCTGCTCCAGGTGATCCCTCCGCCAGTGCGGCGCCGTCTTACGGACTCGCGCCGTTCCTGCACCTCGTATAGATTTTCACTATCGGGAAGAAAAGGAAAGTGGAGGACGGCCCTGCGGTCGACCCCAACCAGCCACGTTTCCCTGGCGGAACCGATCCATCTGCCGCCGCCATTCACGCTCGTCCGGTTGCGTGAGAGCGGAGACGCCTTTGCCCACGCTTGCCGCATTGCACCCAAAAGCGGCGCTGGGACGCTGGTGTGCGTCGGCCGGTTCGATCTTGCGGAATTCGCCGTGGTGCTCGAGCCGGGCGAACCCTTGAGCACCGCGCGACGCGCCTTCTACGCGGGCATGGTCGCGCTCACTGACGCTCTTCGCGCCTATGCGCCGCCGAACAAGACGGTCGCGATCGGCTGGCCCGACGCCGTCGAGATTGACGGGGGGCTGGTCGGCGGCGGGCGGATGGGATGGCCGTCGTCCGCGCGCGAGGATGAGCCGCCCGCCTGGCTCGTGTTTGGCGCGATGATCCGGACGGTCGCAATGGCCGACCAGGGGCCGGGCGTTCATCCGCTCGCGTCCGCGCTGGATGAGGAGGGGTTTGGCGAAGCGGGCGCCGTAGAGGTGACCGAGAGCTTCGCGCGGCATTTGATGCGCGTGATCGATAGCTGGCAGGTCGATGGCTTTGACGGCGTCGCGCGCGACTATCTCAGTCGCATGGCCCGCGAGCGGAAAACCGTCCTGCGGATCGATGATTGCGGCGATCTCCTCGCACGCCGCATCAACACTGACCGGACCGAGCGGAGCGAACTGGTCAAGGCGCTCGCCACGCCGTCCTGGCTCGATCCGAAGCTCGGAGGACCGCGGCTGTGAAACTGCTGCGCACCATCGCGCTCGATCCCTCCGACACTTTTGTGTTCGACGCGCCGGCCGAACCTGGCGAATGGGCCGTCTCCGGCGCGTTCCGCTTCTGCGACCAGGATCCGACGGCCATGAGCGGCAAGGCGCGTGCGGCCTTCCGCAGCGGCTTCCTCGGGGTGCAATCCTGGGGGTGGTCGACACTGGTGCAGATTGTGCCGGCAACCGACGACGATCGCAGGGCGTTGATCGAACTCCTCGCCGGGCAACTCATCGATCGTTTCGGCGCGCCGGATCTGGCAACCGCACGGACGGCTGCGGAAGAGGAGGTCGCCTTTGCGCAGTCGCTCTGCACGCATCCGATCAGTTCGCTCATCGCGGTTCACCGTTCGGTGAGCGATGGCGAAGTCCGGGAGTCGTTCCGCAGGCTGCAACTGCGGGCAGGGCAGGGACACAGCAAGGCGTTCTCGTTCATGGAAGTCGAGGATGATGTCGAGCCCGACAGCAATCTGAGGCTCGCCGATATGAACCAGGAGCCGCGGCACCGATGAATGATTTCTGGATCGCGTGCGGCCATCATCTGCTCGATCGTGACGAGAGCGGCGGGCTTTGCGTCACCGAGGAGTTCCTGAAAGCCTATTTCGTCCGTCCCGAGCTGATTCCACCGGACGAAGCATGCCCGGTCGAGCGGCGGCTGCACCGCGAGCTGCTCGCCGCTCCCCGCCGGCCGGTCAGCGCGGACGAGATCGCTGCGATTGTCGATGCGGATGCGAGGGAGAACTGGCGGCTCGTGCTTGCCTATCGCGATCTGCTGGTGCGGCATCCGACGCTGGAGGCCGCCTATCTTGCAACCGTCCGGTCGGGGGCGAACGATGTGCCGCCGCTGTTCGTCAATCAGCTCGTGCACGTGATCCTGCGCAATGCGCTCGATGGCTGCGATGATCCGTTCGTGCTGCGCGCAGCCGAGCTGTTCTTCCGCCCGCAGCGTATCCTGCCGCAAGAACGGGCCCTGCTGCTCGGCGATGAAGAGGTCGTCGGTGGGCAGAGCCCGACCCCGGTGCTCTCGCTGATGTCGATGCTGGGGGCAGTGACCGATGCCGAGCTGGACGTCTTGAGCGAGGACAATGCCGACGATTATTGGCCTAGAAGTGACCATTTTGACATGGCGTTCGACCTCACCGCAGGCGGCCGCGGGCCGAGCGCGCTGGCGCAGGCGATGGCGCGCTGGATCTCCCATCTGCTCGGGATCGACGTCAGCATCGAGCCGCTGCGCGAGCTGCGTGATGCGCACCTCACCTGGTATGTGGGGCTCGACACTGATGCGACCAGGCTCGGCGACCGTCTCTGGCACGGCGAGCGGCTCGACGATCGCAGCGCCGCACGCGTGCTCTCATTGTTCTGCCTGAGGTTTGCAGACACGAACGCGGCTGCAGCCGAGATGCAGGGTGAGCCGGTCTATCTCATTCTGTCGATGAGCTCCGATCACAAGCTCCGGATGAAGCCGCAGAACCTGCTGACGGGGTTGCCGATCAAACACCTGGAGATGGTGACATGAGCCCGGCCGCGCTGCCGCTTGTGCGCATCCCCGTCGGCATCGTGGTCGAGCGGCACAGGGCGGACTCGCCGTGGACCGACTTTGTCTGGCGTGCCGTCGCCGTGCTGCCGGACGAGCTGGACACAAAGCCCTGGACGGTGCTGCGCGAAGAGGACGGGACGACGTTGTTCTACGCCGGCAGCGCCATGGTCGATCTCTACAGTTCCGAGACGGCGCGCTATCGCGACAATCTCGCCTCGGGAAGTCCGAGCATCTGGACCGTATTGTCGCCGGCAGAAGGCGCCTGGCCCTATTCGGTGGCTGCCGCCACCGCCGATCCTGCCGAAGGCGAGGCGTTCACGGAAGCCGGTGCGAATCTTGTCGAGGCGGTTCCCATGCCGGAGATGCTGCGCGAGCAGATTGAAAGCTTCGTTGCCGAGCACCACGTCGAACGCGAGTTCTTCAAACGCAAGCGGCGGCAGGCCGATCCGGAGGCGCTCGCGCGCCGGCAGCATGAAGGCGGACACGAATGAGTGAGGACAAGTTGGGCGAGGACAAGTTTTTGGCACGCTGGTCCCGTCGCAAGCAGGAGGCAAGGGCGAACGCCACGCAACCGGCCCCGGCAACGCACGACGACATGCAAACAGCACCACCGCCCGCCGCGAAGGACGACGAAGCGGAATTCGACATCTCGAGCCTGCCTTCGATCGACTCGATCACATCAGCGACCGACATCAAGGCATTCCTCCGCAAAGGGATTCCGCAGGATCTGACGCGTGCGGCGCTTCGTCGCGCCTGGATCGCCGACCCCGCCATTCGCGACTTCGTCGGGCTTGCCGAAAACGCCTGGGACTTCAACGATCCGACCGCGATGCCGGGCTTTGGTCCACTGGATTGCTCCGAACAAGAGCTGGCTGCGTTCGTGGACAAGATCGTCGGCGGCCTCAGCAAATCAGCTGAGGCGCTGTCCGAGCCTCCGGTTGAAGTCACGGATTCTCCGCGGGAATTGCGCCAGGCCGGGACGTCGGACGCTGAGGTCGTCGCCGAAGAAGCCGCGACCACTGAACCGGCACCTGCTCCTGCTGCAACGCAACCAATTGTCGCTGAGAGCTCTGAAAGCGAACGGATGTTGGTTCGGCGCCACACGCATGGCGGCGCGCTGCCCCGCTAAACCCCCGACGAAAGGCTATAGCCTCAGACTATGGGGCAATTGACCCCCCGCGGAACCGGGACTACGCTTCGCCTAGCGCTTTGTAACAAAAGAAAAATCAAGCACCTCGGACTCTGATGGGAGGTCCACGTGCGTGATGATGGCCTTGAGCGAGCCATTGACGCCGCCGGCGGCGTTGCAGAGCTTGCGCGCAAAATCGGCATCAGCCAGCCGTCCGTTTCGAACTGGAGCAAGGTGCCAGCGCAACGGGTGATTGCCGTCGAAGCGGCCACCGGCGTATCGCGCAATGACTTGCGGCCTGATCTGTACAGCGAGCCGCTTTTGTCCAAAGAGGCGATTGATCTGGTCGATGCGGCACGTGCGCAGCAATATCTGTTGCTCGCGACGCTGTTATCCGCGGCACCGTCACGAAGACTACTCGATCAACTCTCAGCGTTGACCGGTGATGCGACGCCGCTCGGGCGCGCGCATGCTGAGCTGGCTGCAGCCGCCGCCAACGCGGTCGCAGCGAAGGTCGAACGCGAATATTTCGATCTGTTCATCGGCCTCGGCCGCGGCGAGCTCTTGCCCTATGCCTCCTACTACCTGACCGGCTTTCTCAACGAGCGGCCGTTGTCGCGCCTGCGCGCCGACCTCGCTGCGTCCGGGATCGCGTGCGTCGCGAATAATTCGGAGCCAGAAGATCACGCGGCCATTCTGTGCGAGATCATGGCAGGTTTCGCGGCAGGCCGCTTCGCGGCGTCGTTCGAGGCGCAGCGCGCCTTCTTCGAAAAACACGTCGCGCCCTGGATGGGGCGGCTGTTCGCCGACATCGAGAGCGCGGAGAGCGCCATTTTCTATCGTGCGGTTGGCGCACTGGGGCGCGCCTTCATCGAGATCGAGACGGAAGCATTCACATTCGCCAACTGACCTGCAACTGCAGGTCCAGGAGAGATGCGATGAGTGAAGACAGCAAAACCACAGTTGGGCGCCGCGCCTTTCTGCGCAAGGTCGGCATCGGCACGGTGGGCGCCGGCGCGACACTCGCGACACCGCTGGTCGGGTCCGCGCAGGCCGACAGCGAAACCAACGATGAGAAGCGCAAGGCGCGCTACAAGGAAACCGATCACGTCAAGGCCTTTTACCGCGTCAATCGTTATCCGGCTAAGGGGGGCTGACCATGCTGATCAAGCGAGCACACCAGCAGTCCCTGCGCCACGGTTCCGTTGCCGAGTCCCTCGCGGGGCAGGCTGGCGGTCTCGACCGCCGCAGCTTCTTGCGCAAATCCGGTCTTGCCGGCGGCGCGCTCGCCGCGCTCGGCACCCTGCCGGTCGGCAGCGTGCGCAAGGCGGAAGCGGCGATGGCCGGTCCGCTCACCGCAGGCGCGGCCGTCCGCAAGAGCATCTGCACGCATTGCTCGGTCGGATGCACGGTGACGGCCGAGGTCTTGAACGGGGTATGGATCGGCCAGGAGCCAAGCTGGGATTCGCCGATCAATCGCGGCTCGCATTGCGCCAAGGGCGCGTCCGTGCGCGAGCTCGTGCACAGCGAGCGGCGGCTGCGCTATCCGATGAAGCTGGTGGGCGGGCAGTGGACCCGCGTCTCCTGGGATACCGCGATCAACGAGATCGGCGACAAACTTCAAGCTGTACGTGAGAAGTCGGGTCCCGATTCCGTCTATTGGCTCGGCTCGGCCAAGATGACCAATGAAGGCGCCTACCTGTTCCGCAAGCTCGGCGCGTTCTGGGGAACCAACAACACCGATCACCAGGCCCGCATCTGCCATTCGACCACCGTCACCGGCGTCGCCAATACCTGGGGCTACGGCGCGATGACCAACAGCTACAATGATATCCGCAATGCGAAGACACAGGTCATCCTGGGCGGCAATCCGGCGGAGGCGCATCCTGTCTCACTGCAGCATCTGCTCGAGGGCAAGGAGCTGCAAAAGGCCAACTTTGTCGTCATCGACCCACGCCTGACGCGCACGGCCGCGCACGCGACCGAATATGTGCGGATGCGGCCGGGCACCGACATCCCGGTGCTCTACGGCATGATGTGGCACATCCTCCAGAACGGCTGGGAGGACAAGGAGTTCATCCGGCAACGCGTCTACGGGTTCGACGACCTCAAGAAGGAGGTCGATAAATGGCCTCCGGACGAAGTCGAGCGCGTCACCGGCATTCCCGGCGAGCAGCTCAAGCGCGTTGCCAAGATGTTTGCCACCGAGAAGCCGGCGACGCTGATCTGGGCCATGGGCCAGACCCAGAAGACCGTCGGTACCGCCAACGTGCGGGCGAGCTGCATCGCGCTTTTGATGACCGGCAATGTCGGCAAGGCCGGCGCGGGCGCCAACATCTTCCGTGGCCACGACAACGTGCAGGGCGCGACGGATGTCGGGCTCGATATCGTCACGCTGCCGTTCTACTACGGCCTCGCCGAAGGTGCCTGGAAGCATTGGTCGCGTGTTTGGGAGGTCGACTATGACTTCCTGAAATCGCGCTTCGACTCCAAGCAGATCATGGAAACCCCCGGCATTCCGCTGACCCGCTGGTTCGAAGCGGTGACGTTGCCGAAGGATCAGGTCGCGCAGAAAGACAATGTGAAGGCGGTGTTCGTGCAGGGACACGCCTCCAACAGCATTACCCGAATCCCTGAGTCCCTCAATGGGTTGAAGGCGCTCGAACTGCTCGTCATCGCCGACCCGCATCCGACCACCTGGGCCTCGCTCTCCGTCGAGGCGGGGCGCAAGGATGGCGTCTACATTCTGCCGGTCGCCACGCAATTCGAGTGCAAGGGATCGCGCGTTGCCTCCAACCGCTCGCTGCAATGGGGCGAGCAGATCGTGAAGCCGATCTTCGAGTCGAAGGATGATCTCGAGATCATCTATCTGATGGCGAAGAAGTTTGGCTTCGCCGACCAAATGTTCAAGAAAATCAAGGTCGAGAACAATCTTCCTGAAGCAGAGGATGTGCTACGCGAGATGAATCGCGGAAGTTGGTCGACCGGCTATTGCGGACAATCGCCCGAGCGCCTCAAGGCGCACATGAAGAACCAGGCGAAGTTCGACATGCTGACGATGCGGGCGCCGAAGGACGATCCCGAGGTCGGCGGCGACTATTACGGTCTGCCCTGGCCATGCTGGGGATCACCGGAGGTCAAGCATCCCGGCACGCCCTTGCTCTACAATACCAATCTGCACGTGATGGATGGCGGCGGCACGTTCCGGCCGCGGTTCGGCCTCGAGCGCGAGGAGAAGCTGCCGGACGGCACGACGCGGAAGGTGAGCCTGCTCGCGGATGGCTCGTACTCCCTGGGGTCGGCAATCCAGGACGGCTATCCGGAATTTACGCTGGCGAGCCTGAAGAAGCTCGGCTGGGACACCGAGCTCACCGAAGCGGAAATGGCCGTGATCAACAAGGTCAATCCAGCCAATCCGGACACAGTGTCGTGGTCGCTCGACCTGTCGGGCGGCATCCAGCGCGTCGCGCTGGCGCATGGCTGCGTACCCTACGGCAACGGCAAGGCGCGCATGAATGCCTTCGGCTTGCCGGATCCGATCCCGGTCCACCGCGAGCCGATCTACACACCGCGCGTCGACCTCGTCGCCAAATACCCGACGCTGCCCGACGCCAAGCAGTTCCGGATGCCCAATATCGGCTTCTCCGTGCAGAAAGCTGCGGTGGACAAGGGAATTGCAAAACAATTCCCGCTGATCCTGTCGTCCGGTCGTCTGGTCGAATACGAAGGTGGCGGCGAGGAGACGCGCACCAACCCGTGGCTCGCCGAACTGCAGCAGGACATGTTCATCGAGATCAATCCCGCCGATGCAGCCGAGCGCGGCGTCAAGGACGGCGGCTGGGTCTGGGTCACGGGCGCCGAGAACAATTCCAGGGCAAGAATGAAGGCGCTCGTCACCGAGCGGGTCGGCAAGGGCGTTGCCTGGATGCCCTTCCATTTCGGTGGCTGGCTTGCTGGCAAGGATCTTCGCGGCAACTACCCGAAGGGCACCGACCCGATCGTGCTCGGCGAAAGCGCGAACACGATCACCACCTACGGATACGATCCCGCGACGGGCATGCAGGAGCCCAAGGTCACTCTCTGCCAGATCGCGGCGGCATAAGGAGCAACGACGATGGCACGTATGAAGTTTCTCTGCGACGCCGACCGTTGCATCGAGTGCAACGCCTGCGTCACGGCCTGCAAGAACGAGCACGAGGTCCCCTGGGGCATCAACCGGCGCCGGGTCGTCACCATCGCCGACGGCAAGCCGGGCGAACGTTCGGTCTCGATGGCCTGCATGCACTGCACGGATGCGCCATGCGCGGCAGTGTGTCCGGTGAACTGCTTCTATACCACTGCCGACGGCGTGGTTCTGCACTCCAAGGATCTCTGTATCGGCTGTGGCTACTGCTTCTACGCCTGTCCGTTTGGCGCGCCGCAATATCCGAAGGTCGGCAATTTCGGCTCGCGCGGCAAGATGGACAAATGTACCTATTGCGCCGGCGGCCCCGAGGCCGATGGCAGCAAGGAGGAATACGAGAAATACGGTGCGAACCGCCTCGCCGAAGGCAAGCTGCCGCTGTGTGCCGAGATGTGCTCGACCAAGTCGCTGCTCGCCGGCGACGGCGAGATCATCGCCCAGATATATAAGGAGCGCGTGCTGAAGCGCGGCTACGGTTCAGGCGCGTGGGGCTGGAAGACCGCCTATCGCGAGACGATCGAGTCCTGAAGCAGGCCGCGGGCGACGCGGCACAAATGCCGAGGAGGAGTTCATGTCCTCATTTGCAAGGTTCATTCGTCCAGCCATCGGCGCGTGGGCGTTGCTTCTGTTGATCATGGCAGTTCCGACACCGTCGCTGGCCCAGCAGGTCAATCCGACGGCGAGCTCGGTCAACGAGCGCCAGTTGCTTCAGGAGATGGACCGGATCCAGGGACGCGTCAGCATTCCCGACCAGCGCTCCAGCGTGCTGGTGCAACCGGCTGGCCGGGAGTGGCGTGAATTCCGCAACGTCGCGCTACGGTGGATAGGCGGCGTTGCAATGCTCGGCATGCTGGCGGTGCTCGTGATCTTCTATTTGACGCGCGGCATGGTCCGCCTCGAAAGCGGACGATCCGGCCGCACCATCGTGCGATTCAACACCTTTGAGCGTTTCGTGCATTGGATGACTGCGACCTGCTTCGTCATCCTGGCGATCTCGGGACTGAACATCACGTTCGGACGGCCGCTGCTGCTGCCGCTGATTGGATTCGATGCCTTCTCCGAATGGTCGCAATGGGCGAAATTCGCCCACAACTATTTGAGCTTTCCCTTCACGATTGGCGTCGTGCTGATCTTTCTGATGTGGATCGGCGGCAATATCCCGAACAAGGTGGATCTGGAGTGGATCAAGCGTGGCGGTGGCCTGATCGGTCACGATCATCCGCCGGCCCGCCGCTTCAACGCCGGTCAAAAGGGCATCTACTGGATCGTTGTGATTGGCGGTGGCATCGTCGCTGCGACCGGGTATCAGCTCATGTTCCCGTTCTACCTGACGGGAATCGAGGGCATGCAGATTGCCCAGGTCGTTCACTCGATCGTGGCCGTGCTGTTCATCGCCGCGATGCTCGCTCACATCTACATCGGTACGATCGGGATGGAGGGAGCCTTCGAGGCGATGGGATCAGGTGAGGTGGATGTCAATTGGGCGCGTGAGCACCACAGCCTGTGGCTCGACCAGCAATCGGCACGGAGCGGCCCGAACGATTCTCAGCCGCGGCCCCGCCATGCCGCATCCGCAGCCGAATAGGGCAGCGAATAGAGCAGGCGGCGCATTGCCTACAGACGCACGCCCGTCGTCGCAAAAGCTTCGGCGACGGGTTGCTGTACGCTGTCGAGCACGACAACTCCAGCCGCAGCAATCACGATCGTCGCAACGCAGGCAAGGATGAAGGCCTTCATCGCTGTCCTCCAACAAGTGAGTCACGGATTACTATATAGGATGTCCGGTCGCGAAAAACGACCCATCTCCATCTGTCACTCTTGTCGGGCCGGTCGAATTCGCGAAGTGAGGGGCCCGGCTGGCCTTGCGAGCTACTTTCCCGCTCCCGTAGTCAAGCCGCTGACAATGTAGCGCTCGAGGAAAATGCCGATTAGGACGAGCGGGGCGATCGCCGCCGTCGACAGCGCCGCCATCGACCACCAGTTGATGCCTTGCGAGCCGGTCTGGCTCGCCACCATCACGGGTAGCGTCTTGGCGTCCGTGCTGGTCAATAGCGCCGCGAAGAAATACTCGTTCCAGCACAGCACAAGCGAGAGAATGAATGCCGCCATCATTCCGGGGAGCGCGAGCGGCAGGATGATGCGAAGAAACGCGCCCCAGGTCGACAAGCCGTCCACAAAAGCGGCTTCATCAAGCTCGATCGGAATTGCGTTGAATTGGTCGCGCATGATCCAGATGACGATTGGCAGCACCGTCAGTGTGTAGAGCAGGATCAGGCCAAACGTCGTATCGAGCAGAGACAGCGCCTTGTACAGCACAAGGAACGGCAACGCGAGCACGACCGGCGGCAGGATAAGTTGGGACATAAAGAAGAACAGGATGTCGTCGTTGCGCATCCAGGCGAATTTGTAGCGGAAGCGGCTCAGGCCATAGGCCGCCAGCGATCCGAGGAGGAGCGCGAGCAGCGATGCACCGACCGAGGTGATGACGCTGTTGACGAAGCGGTTCACGAATTCGGAGCGTGCCGTCGAGGTGCCGAATAGCGTGTCCGGCGACAAGCCGAGCGAGCGCCATCCTTTCCAGTCTGGCTGAAAATCGACCCAGGGAATCAGGTGGGCCTGCGTCACGTCGACTGCCGATTTGAATGAGGTCGTGACGGTCCAGTAGATCGGGAACAGGCAGATGAACGTCCAGAACAGGAGTGCAGCGTAGATCAGCATGCGGCCCAGCATCCGCTTGGCGCGCGGTGCTACAGGATGCCTTCGGACGGGCTTGGATGCTACGGTCGTCACAGCCAATCGAGCAACTCCCTTTGCGATACCCTACATGACCCTTTGCGTCCAGCGCTTGGCCAGCCGTAACAACAGCGTTAGCAGCACGATGATCAACAGCAGATAGGCCATAGCGAGCGCCGTGCCGTATCCGACATTCGAGCGGTCGCGGTAGACGCGGTAGATGAAGCTCGACACTGTGTCGGTTGCTCCTCCCGGGCCTCCCGCGGTGACGTTGATCACGATGTCGGCGAGCTTCAGCTTGAAGATGATGCGGATGATCAGGACGGTGATGCTGACCGGCAGCATGATCGGGAAGGTGACGTGCCAGAATGATTGCCAGCCATTCGCGCCGTCGACCTTGGCCGCCTCCTGCACCTCCTTCGGCATCGCCTGGAGGCCTGCGAGAAGGATGATCATGATGAAGGGGATCGAGACCCATGCGTCCATCGCCTGGATACTGAAGCGTGCCATCCACGGTGAGGCGAAGAAGGCCGGGTTTTCCCATCCGAGATAGCGCGCCAGCGTCGCCGCAGGTCCGAAGCGATACTCCAAAAGCGACTTGCCGATCATCCAGCTCACCGCGACAGGGCTGAGCATCATCGGCAGCAGGAAGACCACACGAAAGAATCTTCGTCCACGGATATCGGCACTGAGCAGCAAAGCAAGCCCAAACGCAATCGCATATTCGCCGAGCACTGCGACCGTGTAGAAGATCATGTTGCCCAGCGCGTTCCAGTAGTAGGTGTCGCTCAGCATTCCCCTAAGATTATCGAAACCGCTGAAGCGCGGGCCGTCGATTGATGACAGATTCCAGTCCAGTGACGCGATGTAGAGTCCGAAAATCGTAGGAAATATTACGACCGCGACCGTGAAGAACACGGCCGGCAGCAGAAACAGCGCGCGCTGACCACGCTCGCCTCTGATGATGATTTGCCCGACCCCAAACGCGATAGCCCACAGCACGTAGGCGATCATGATCGGACGCCAATCCGAAAAGCCTGCCGCGATTGTACCGGTTGCGTGCAGTCCCTGCAGGAGGATCACGAGCAGGAGACCGAGCGAAGCGAACGCGACCAGCGCCCGACCTGCGTTCTTCCGGCTGACGCTAGCCCGCCGGGGGGCGGGCGCGAAGCGATCATTGCTCAAGTCGACCGAACTCTGCATCGCAATCCGACTCTGCGATCTTGCTAGAGGAGCTGGCGCCTGAAGCGGCGCCAGCTGGGGTTGGGAAGGGTCTCGCAGTCAAAAGAAGCTACGTGCCGAGAGACGCCTTGTAGAGCCCGATCTGCCGTTCGCGGCCGATCTGGTCGGTCAGCTTCTCCCAGGCGGCGGCGATGTTGTTCGCGCCGGTCTGGGCATCGACCCTGCCGGCGAAGATCTTCGTCAGCTCGTCTTCGGCGATGCTGTAATACTGGAAGATGCCGGGGATGCGCGGCTCCACTGCGCGGTTCGGATGATTGTAGGAGCCGAGCTGCGAGTTCAGATAGGAAGTGATGTATTTGCGGTCGTAGCCCGCGGCCACCCACTCGTCGAACTGGAAGTGGCTGGTGCGGTGGGCCTGGAAGCCCGAGGGATACATCACCATCCACAGCGACAGATCCTTGCCGCCGAGATGCGCGGCCGCGCTCCATGCCGCCTTGTGCTTCTTCTCGTCGCCATTGACCCGCGCCATGACGTAAACGCCCCAGCCGAGATAGGCGCAGTTCGGCGCATGGTTCGGCCCGCTCGCGAGCTTGTCCCACTTTCCCGTCTTCGAGTTATACACGTCGTCCGACCCAGGCAGGATGTCGAAGCCGACGACGTCGCCGACCACGGAAGTGTCGCTCGCCTTCGCCACCTGGCCGATGTCGCCCCACCAGGGGATCATCGAGCCGATGCCCGCCAGAAATTGTTGGAAGCCGGTGGTGTTCGGATCGGCATTGAGCTGATCGGCAGGTTCGAACGGCAGCGCGTCGATCACGTCCTGGATGGCGCGCACCCAGGCTGGATTGTTGATGCGCGGCTTCATCGTGTCGATGTCGAACAGCCAGGCCTTGTCATCAGGATGCTTGGCGTAGGCGGAGGCGCGGCTCGTCAGGAAATAGAAGCCGAAACCGCCCCAGGGCTTAGGCGCGTCGAGATAGCCGAACGCGTTCTGGTTCTTGATCTTCTTGCCCTTGAGGAATTTGGTCACCGCCTGCACCTGCTGCCAGGTTTTCGGCACGCCCCATTCGCTGGTGTTGCCGGCGTCCTTCCAGGCCTTGGCGAGCGTTGGGTCGGAGAACACGTCCGTGCGGTAGTTGAAGTTGTGGCAGTCGCCGTCGATGGTGACGCGATAGGTCTTGCCGTTCCAGGTTCCGACCGGCGGCTTCAGGTAGTCGACATAGTCGTCAATATCGATCTGGTTCTTGACCCAGTCCGGCATCTCCGAGGCCAGCCCCTTGCCGCAGACGTCGCCTTCGAACGGCGCACCCATCTCCAGGATGTCGAAGTCGACCGTTCCGGTCGCGATCGCCTGCTGCAAGCGCGGATTGTAGTCGGCCTGGGCGAGATCGATCCAGGAAATCTTCGCGCCCGTATAGGCCTCCCATGGCTTCAGGAAGCCGCGGAACAGGAGATTGTGCAGGTTCTGATTGTTCAGTCCCATGAAGGAGAGCTCGACGCCCTTGAATTCGCCTTCCTTGATGCTCGCTTTGGTCGGGCCGAGGCAGAGCTCGCCGACTTTCTGCCAGTCGGCGTCGGTCGGCGCACCTTTGCCGACACCGGGAATTTGCGTGATCTGGGCGCGCAGATTGGCTTGGGCCAAGGCAAGCTCGGAGAACGTGCCGAGCGCGCCCGTCGTGCCCAACGCGGCCGCGCTGGCTGCGCCTTTCAACACCGTGCGTCGGCTCGGCTGCATTTCGGAACGCCGATCATGATCTTGGTGTTTCACCGCGATACCCTCCCTTGTTGACTTTCTTGATCTGAAGTCTGACTCACCGGAGCGCATCGAGGCGTGGACTTCGGTGTCGTCGTGATGGGTGACAGAGGCCGCGTCGAGTATGCAACGGCACGAATCAAAGTCAACGAATGGACGCGGAGTCGAGTCCGTGCGTGGCGTCAATGACGAGCGACGAGCGGACTCGTCGCGATGCCGCGCTGCAAGATGAATGCGTCCGCGAGATGATGTTGCCATCGCCGATGCTGAACGAGAGGTTCCGCGAGCGCGACATCGTGTCGATGTCACATTATGCCGGGGGGCAGCCGTCGCCGTGGCCGCTGGGCGGGCTCAGCTTGAGGTGTTCACCTCAAGCCGCATCGGGCGGGATGACGCCCTTCTTGAAAATGAAGCAGCCGTAGAAGCGCCGTTCGCCGGTCTGGATCACGCAATAGGACTTCTTGGCGAGTTCATAAAAGGCAAACCGCTCGACCGATCCCATGGGAAACGAGCGTCCTTCCGCTGCATCGATTGTGGCCTGGACCTCTTGCTGCACCGGCGGGATTTCGTCGGGCTGGCCGACGATCTCCATGCGAGAGGCCGGCTTTTCGACAAAGCTGTCGAGCGGCAGCACCGAGAGGATCGCGCGCGCGGCGCGGCCGGCGGAGACGTTGTCGATGCGCAACAGCCGCCCCAGTACGGTCTGGCGGGCAACGGCGTCAGCGGGAAAATTGGTGTCGCAGAGCACGAGATTGTCTCCGTGCCCCATGGACCGCAGGGCGTAGAGTACATCCGCATTGAGAAGCGGGTCGATCGATTTCAGCATGCAGCGGCTCCCTTGACGCGATCAGGCTTCTTGGATTGATTGGACTATCCGACGTGGCGACGCCGTCGTCCATACCAACGTCAACAATTGTAGTCATCCATGTATCTCGGCATCGACCTCGGCACCTCGGCGGTCAAGACCGTTCTCGTCGACGAGGCCCAGCGCGTGATTGCAAGCGAGAGCCGGCCGCTGACGACGGCCTCGCCGCTGCCGGGCTATTCCGAGCAGGATCCGGCGCAGTGGATCAATGCGACCTTTGCCACGCTGGATGCCCTGAGGGTGACGCATGCCGGCGAGCTGGCTGCGGTCGAAGGCATCGGACTGTCCGGCCAGATGCATGGCGCCACGCTGCTTGACGCCAGCGCAAAGCCGTTGCGGCCTTGCATCCTCTGGAACGACGGACGGTCCGCCACCGAGTGTCGTATTCTGGAACAACGTTGGCCCGCCTTGCGTGCGACGTCGGGCAACAAGGCGATGCCCGGATTCACGGCGCCGAAGCTGCTCTGGATCGCGACGCACGAGCCCGAGATTTTTGCGGCCACGAAACTCATCCTGCTTCCGAAGGCCTATTTGCGCCTGGTCCTGACCGGCGAAGCGATCGAGGACGTCTCGGACGCATCGGGATCGCTGTGGCTCGACGCCGCGCGCCGGGACTGGTCGGATGCAGCGCTGGCTGCGACCGGCCTGTCGCGCGATCACATGCCGAGTCTGGTCGAGGGTTGCGCGCCCGCAGCAACACTGCGCAGCGAACTTGCGCAGCGCTGGGGCATGGCGAGGCGGCCGATGATCGCGGGCGGTGCCGGTGACAATCCAGCGGGCGCCATCGGCATCGGCGCGATCAGGCCGGGCACCGCGTTCATTTCGCTGGGAACATCAGGCGCTTTGCTGGCGCCGACCAGCAGGATTGCCGCCAATCCGGATCGCGCGGTGCACACGTTCTGCCATGCCATCCCCGCAATGTGGATTCAGGCCGGTGCGATCCTCTCGGCGGCATCCTGTCTCGCCTGGATCGCGCGCCTGTTCGGCGTCGCCGAGGCCGAGCTGCTGGCGCCACTCGGGTCGCGCCCGCAGGCGCCGTCTCCTGTGAGCTTCCTGCCGTATCTCGCGGGCGAGCGGACGCCGCACGACGATCCCGTCGTGCGCGGCATGCTCGATGGTTTGAGCCACGGCACCGATCGTGGGACGATCGTCCAGGCCGTGCTCGAGGGCGTCGCTTTCGCACTTGCGGACTGCCGGGACGTGCTCGCGGATGTCGGAATCGCGGTCACTGAAGCCGATGTCATCGGCGGCGGTTCACGGTCCCGGTTCTGGCTGTCGGTGCTGGCGAATGTTCTGAATGTTCCGATCCATCGCTTTGCCGAAGGCGAAACCGGCGCGGCGTTCGGTGCGGCGAGATTGGGGCGGCTTGCTGTCACGGGCGAGGCAATCGACGCCGTCTGCACCCCACCGCGACGCGTCGAGACGTTCGAACCTGAACGCGTGCTCGTCGATGCCTATGCCGAGCGGCTTCCTGCCTGGCGCGAGCTGTACCGGCCGCGCCAGTAGCGTCGACCTGGCGTTGCACATACTTCGGTATGCCGTCTTCGGTATTGCCCTGTGCCGCGGCGTTTTGTTTAATGCGCGAACCGCGCTGGCAAAAAATCGAGACGCGGGTGGGAAACGCATTGTGCATCGGGAGGCACGATGAACGATCCGATCCTCGAGATGCGCGGGGTCTCAAAGTCCTTCTTCGGCATCAAGGCGCTGCGAGCCGTCGATCTCACGGTCTATGCCGGCGAAATCCATGCGCTGATGGGCGAGAACGGCGCCGGCAAATCGACGCTGATGAAGATATTGTCGGGCGCCTATCGCCCTGATCCCGGCGGCGAGATCCGCATCGAGGGCAGGCCGGCGCGGATCGAAGGCCCGCTGGGCGGCCGTGCCGCGGGCATCTCCATCATCTATCAGGAGCTATCCTTAGCCCCCAATCTCAGTGTTGCGGAGAATATTTATCTCGGCCGCGAGATCTCGCATTCGGGGTTGCTGGCGCGCGGCGCCATGCGCGAGGGCGTCGGCCCGATCCTGGAACGGCTGGGCGCGGATTTCCTGCCATCGACGTTGGTGGCGCATCTGTCGATGGGCCAGCGCCAGCTCGTCGAGATCGCGCGTGCACTGCACGCGCGGTCAAAGATACTGATCATGGACGAGCCGACCACTGCGCTGTCGGCCGGCGAGAGCGATCGGCTGTTCGCGCTGGTCCGCCAGCTGCGCGCAGAGGGGCTCGCCATCATCTACATCTCACATCGTATGGACGAGGTCTACGCGCTGGGCGACCGCGTCACCGTTCTGCGCGACGGCCGTCTGGTCGGCTCGCTCGACAAGCCCGAGATCCGCGCCGATACCATCGTGCGGCTGATGGTGGGACGCGACGTCTCCTCTTTCTACAAGAAGGACCATGACCCGGAGGCGGGGCGGGGACATCCCGTGCTCGCAGCAATCGACATGGCCGACGGCCAGCGCGTCAAGGGTTGCTCCCTCACCGTGCACGCGGGCGAGGTGGTCGGCCTCGCCGGCCTGATCGGCGCGGGCCGCACCGAGCTTGCACATCTCATCATCGGCGCCTCGCCCAAAACCTCCGGCCGGCTCGAGCTGGAGGGACGCCCGATCGAGATTCGCACGCCCGGCGAGGCGCTCGATGCCGGGATCGCCTATCTGACCGAAGACCGAAAGGCGCTCGGCCTGTTCCTGGACATGTCGTGCCTGGACAACATCAATCTCGCGGTGCTCGGCCGCGATGCCAAGCTCGGCTATGTCCTCGATCGCGACAAGGCGCGCGACCGCGCCAGCAAGGCGTTTGCTGCGCTGGGCATCCGCGCCGCCAATGCCAGTGTCAACGTTGGCGCGCTCTCCGGGGGCAACCAGCAGAAGGTGCTGCTCTCGCGCTTGCTTGCGACGGCGCCCAAGGTGCTGATCCTCGACGAGCCGACCCGCGGCGTCGACGTCGGGGCCAAGTCCGAGATCTATTCGATCATCGACAATCTTGCCAAGTCGGGCACTGCGACCCTCGTCATCTCGTCGGATCTGCCGGAGATCATCGGCATCTGCGACCGCGTCATCGTCATGCGTGCCGGGCACATTGCCGGTGAGATCAGGCGGGAGGCGGCATCGCCCTTGAACCAGGAAGATATCATGGCGCTGGCGACCGGCATGGAGCAGCTCGATGCATGACAGTTCCTCGCAGGCAAAGGCAAACTCGGGCACGGCGGCCGGCACCGCGGCTGCGCAGGAGACCAAGCGTCAGCGTTTGCGGCTCCTGATCCGCGCCGCCGGCATGCTGCCGGTGCTATTGGTCCTGTGCATCGGCTTTCATTTCCTGTCCGACGGCCGTTTCTTCACCGGACAAAATCTCGGAATCGTGTTGCAACAGGCCGCCGTCAACACCGTGCTTGCCGCTGGCATGACCTTCGTCATCCTGACCGGCGGCATCGATCTGTCGGTCGGTTCCATCCTCGCGGTCTCTGCGATGGCCGGGTTGACCATCTCGAAACTGCCCGACCTTGGTGCCCTCTGGCTCCCGGTCGCGGTGTTGACCGGCCTCGGCTTCGGCGTCGTCAATGGCGCGCTGATCGCGCTGTTGCGTCTGCCGCCTTTCATCGTGACGCTGGGCTCGCTGACCGCCGTGCGCGGGCTGGCGCGGCTGCTCGGCGCCGACACCACTGTGTTCAATCCTTCCATTCCCTACGCCTTCATCGGCAACGGCTCGCTCACGCTCATTCCCGGTGTGATCTCGATTCCCTGGCTGTCGGTCATTGCGCTGCTCGTCATCCTCGTTTCGTGGCTGGTGCTGCGCCGTACGGTGCTCGGCGTGCACATCTACGCGGTCGGTGGCAATGAGAGCGCGGCGCGGCTCGCCGGCATCAAGGTTTGGGCTGTGCTGATCTTCGTCTACGGCGTGTCGGGATTGTTTGCCGGGCTCGGCGGCGCCATGCAGGCGGCGCGGCTTTACGCGGCCAACGGTCTTCAGCTCGGCCAGTCCTACGAGCTCGACGCCATCACCGCAGTGATCCTCGGCGGCACCTCCTTCGTCGGCGGTATCGGCTCGATCTGGGGCACGCTGGTCGGCGCGCTGATCATTGCTGTTCTCTCGAACGGCCTGATTCTGATCGGCGTCTCCGACATCTGGCAATATGTGATCAAGGGTCTGGTGATTATCGGCGCCGTGGCGCTGGATCGCTACCGGCTGCAAGGCTCCGCCAGAACCTAAAAGGCTCGGCGCGCACTTGAGCGCGCAGCGCCCGATGCGAAGTTCCGCTGCGGCAACTGGTCTGCCGTGTCGGGGATCAAGATAGACCAGGGAGGAAGGCAATGTTGAAGACGATCACGCTCGCCGGCGCTGCGATGGCGCTTGCGCTCGGCACCGCGCCGTCATCCGCCAAGGAGCTCAAGGCGATCGGCGTCTCACTCGGCTCGATGGGCAACCCGTTCTTCGTCGCGCTGTCGAAGGGTGCCGAGTTCGAAGCCAAGAAGACCAATCCGAATGTGAAGATCACCGCCGTCGGATTCGAATATGATCTCGGCAAGCAGGTGACACAGATCGACAACTTCATCGCCGCCGGCGTCGACCTGATCCTGTTGAACCCTGGTGATCCCAAGGCGATCGGCCCCGCGATCAAGAAGGCGCAGGCCGCGGGCATCATCGTCGTCGCGGTGGACACGGCAGCCGAGGGCGCCGACGCTACCGTGACCACGAACAACGTCCAGGCCGGCGAGATCTCCTGCCAGTACATCGTTGATAAGTTGGGCGGCAAAGGCGATGTCATCATCGAGAACGGGCCGCAGGTTTCCGCCGTGATCGACCGCGTCACCGGCTGCAAGAACGTGTTCGGCAAGAATCCCGGCATCAAGGTCCTGTCCAGCGATCAGGACGGCAAGGGCTCGCGCGAGGGCGGCCTCACCGTTGCGCAGGGCTATCTGACGCGCTTCCCCAAGATCGACGCCATCTTCGCCATCAACGACCCACAGGCGATCGGTACCGATCTCGCGGCGCGTCAGCAAGGGCGCAGCGGCATCGTCATCACGGCGGTCGACGGCGCTCCCGATATCGAGGCCGCGCTGAAGGATCCGCAGTCGCCGCAGGTCCAGGCCTCTGCCTCGCAGGATCCGTTCTTCATGGCGCGGCGCGCCGTGCAGGTCGGCGTCGGCATTCTCAACGGGCAGAAGCCGGCTTCGACCGTGGAATTGTTGCCTTCGAAGCTCGTGACCCGGGACAATGTCGCCGAGTATAAAGGGTGGACTTCGGACCGTTCGCAGTAGCCCGCTCCTGTCTTTTCGCTGAAGGCCGTCCCTAGCAGGGAGCGCTGGATCACGAGGTGACGGGCGACGTTTTGAGCGACGCCCGTAGTGCTAAGCTTTCCTACGCCGTCGATGCGAAGACTGATAGTCGAGACGGATCGCACGGATGTTCGAGACCGTGTAGCGAAGCTCGAGCCTGGCGAAGGGCTAACGCTCAAACGGCGACTACAGATCACGCCACGAGCTCGGAAACGCCTCCGGCTGCGTCGATCAGATGGACCCGTTCGATACCGGTTTTCGGCAGCAAGGAGCGGATCTGCGCTTCCGGCATCAGGCTGAAAGCCGTGGACAGCGCATCCGCCGCGGTGGCGCTGGACGCCACCGTGGTGACGCTGCGATAGAGGCTGGCGCAGCCGCCGTTGGTCGGATCGAACAGGTGGTTGAAGCGGCCTGTGGGATCGAACCGGAACCCGTAGCCGCCCGACGTCGACACCGCGCGATCCACGATCCGCAGCGTCGTCTCGATCCGCCCCGGGTGCTCGGGATCGGCGATTCCGACCTCCCACGAGCTGCCGTCCGGTCGCGATCCGATCGTCCGCGTCTCGCCCATGTCGACGAGGCTTTGTGCGATCCCCTGTGAGCGCAACAGATCGACAACCTTGTCGGTGACATAGCCCTGCGCGATGCCATTGAGCGTGAGCTCGGCTCCCTTCGGCAGTACGATGCGATCCCGTCTGATAGACATACGCCGATAGTCGACATGGCCAAGCGCCGCCTTCACCGCCGCTTGCGGCGGACCGGACGGGTCTGCACCGGCGCTCGAAAAATGCTCGACGTATAGCTTCCATAGCGGCTGCACGGTCGGATCGAACATCCCGTCCGTCAGTTCGGCGTAGCGGCGCGAGTCCGAGAGCAGGTCGACCAACTCCGGTGCCGGGTCGACGAGAATTCCGGTCCGGTTCAATTCGACCAGGGCGGAGTCGGGCAGGTACAGGCTGAACAGGCGCTCCAGGCGGCGGGCTTCAGAGCACGCCGCCGCGATCAGACGTTCCGCTTCGTCTCTTGCCTGATGATGGATTTTCAGGGTTGCAGTCGCGCCCAGCATGGTGCCGTGCCAGACCGCGACGTCAGCATTCAAGGCCACCGCGCGTCCGAGCGGTGCGAGCGCCAGGCCCGCCGCTGCGGCGCTGATGTTGATGAAACGTCGTCGAGAAAGCATTGGCATGATAACGCTCTCCTCAGTCGGCCGAACCGCGCCCGGAGGCGCCATCATCCGGTGTGGTCTCGTCGCCCGATCTGAGCACGTAGGCGCGCGGCACGTCCGCGAATGCGACGATGCGTCCACCGTTCTCGGCGACGAACTTCTCCGCGGCCGACCTATCCGAGAACGGCACCGCCTCGGCGCCGCCCATGCCGCCCTTGACCCGGCTGCCAATCACGAACTGCGCCTTGCGCGCTTCGACCCAATTGTCGGCGCCCGGCTTGTCCCAGCTCGGCGCCTGGCCCATGTCCGAGACGTAGATCGCCTGGATGTCCTTGGGCTCGTCCGGCAGCATCGTGAAGGCGAGGGTGTCTCGAACGGATGAGAACCACACGGGCTCGATCAGGCTCGCGGCGAAAATCTGTCCCTTCGGTCCCGGATGCTCGAGCACGTTCATGCCGCAATAGTGCCCGACCGCCTCGGCGGTCATCTGCTGCGGCGGTGGAAGCTTCGCGACCTCCTTCTCGCCGCAGCCGACAAGCGCAAGCGGAATAAGGAGAGCGAGCGTGATGCCGAGGCGTCTCATAGCTCTCTCCGCGAGAAGGCAAGCGCGGCGAGGCCCAGCGGCACCAAGGTCCAGGAGAGCAGGGCGGCCAGAAGGACCGACATGGTCAGAGACGTGGTTTGGGCGAGTCCTGCCATCCCCGCGAAAGTACTGACATTGGCGAATCCAGTCAGATTGAACAGCCGGTATGCGTCGGTCGGGTTCAACAGGAGCATCGCATTCAGCGCGGTTGCGGAAATGCTGCGGCCCTGGTCAAGCGCGAGCACGCCGAGCAGAGCCATGTCGTAGATCAGGACAAGCAGCAGCCACAGCCCGATGCAGATGCCGGCGGCCGTGCCCCGGTCGCGCGCGAGGGCGCTGACGAGATAGCCGATCGCGACGAATGCGGCGCCGAGCAGCACCGAGGAGCCGACCATGGCGGCGAAGGCGAGGAGGCTGTCGAAATCGATGCGACTGCCAGTGGCCGCGAGCGCCCCGACGGCCAGGCCATAGCCGAGACAGGTCGCAAAGGCGAGCACCGCAAGGTGACCAAGGAACTTGCCGAGCAGCACCTGCCATCGCGCAACCGGATAGCTCAGCAGCAAGAGCATCGTGCCTCGCTCCATGTCGCCCACGATAGCGTCATGCGAAATCAGAAGCGCGATGAGTGGGACGAGAAAGATCGTCAGGCTCGAAAGACTGACGACGACGACATCGAGCGCGCGAACGCCGACGTTACCGGTCGGCGCGCTGCCGAGGAAGGTCAGCGACAAGGCAAGTCCGGCGAGCAGGAGTGTTGCCGCGAGCACCCAGCGGTTGCGAATGGCCTGGTGAATTTCTTTCGCCGCGATGATGAGCACGTTCATGAGGTTCGCTCCGACTGTCGGAGGAAGTGAGCGTAGAGTTCGTCGAGACTTGGTGGGACCACATCGACATCTTCCACGGAATTGCCCGACGCCGTCGCGCGATGCAGAAGCTCGATCTTGCGGTCCGGCGCAGCATCGATCTCGACGATGTGCCCGTTGAGCCGCCGGCAGATCGTATCCGTCGGGACCCAGGCCGGCATCTCGCTCGCGGCCAGTCCCGCCACCTTGAGACGGATCCTGGTGGGCAACCGGGCGAGGCGGCGCAATTCGTCGATCGATCCGTCTGCGACCTTGATGCCGCGGTTCATGATGATCACCCGCCCTGCGCGCTCCTCGAGCTCGGTCAGCGCGTGCGAGGACAAGAGCACTGTCGCGCCGTCCGCTGCAAGCTGCTCGATGACCTCGTAGAAGGTCTGGCGCAGTTCGGGATCAAGCCCGGTCGTCGGCTCGTCCAACAACAGCACCCGCGGATGACCGATCAGCGCCTGGGCAAGCCCCAGCCGCTGCCGCATCCCCTTCGAGTACGTGCCAACGCGACGGCGCGCGGCAGGCCCAAGTCCGACGGTTTCGAGCAGGTTGAGCGCCTTCGTCATCGGCTCGCGCTTCAGCCGGGCGTAAAAGGCTTGCGTCTCCCGGCCTGTCAGCGCGGAATCGAACGAGACATTCTCCGGCAGATAGCCAAGCTGCCGGCGGCCCGCGAACTCGCCGGCGGCGGGGTTGTCGCCGAGGACCTCGATCGAGCCGCTGGTCGGCCGGATGAGCCCGAGCATCAGCTTCATCAGCGTGGTCTTGCCGGCGCCGTTGTGGCCGATCAGCGCAACCAGTTCGCCCCGACCCAGCTCGAACGAAGCCCCACACACGGCCTTGACCGGGCCGTACTCCTTGGTGACTTCGGTGACGCGTATGGTGCTGGTCATCGCGCCTCCTCGGCCGTGCGGCGCTTCGGCGGTGACATCAGCGGATGGCTGTCGATCACGCCGCCCGGCAGCAGCGCCGGAAATTGCGCCTGGGCCCAGCGGATCACCTGGACCGCGGGGCTGTTGATGAGAACTTTCGCGGCTGGCGCGGTCCAGAGCACACGATCGATCAGGTCGTTCGGCCGGTAGGCCGTGTCGGCGATTCCGTCCCCGTTGAGGTCGAACGCCGGATTGTCGCTCCAGTAGTTACCCCGCCCGCCGGTCGACCAGTCCAAGTGTCTGGTGCCGACGTATTTCACCTGGTTGGCGTTGCTGATGAAGGCGTTGCCCGTGATTTCGTTGCCTTCGGAGCCCGCGGTAAAGTGTACTCCGATAGCGCAGCGTTCGAACCAGTTGTTGCGGAACTTGTTGTGATTGGTGTTGTAGATGAACACGCACTTTTCCGGGCCGCTTCGAAGAGCTCGCTCCCGTTTCGGCTCCGGAAGCATGCCGCGCTCGTCGTTCGGACCGTCTTCCGCACTGTCCATCGCCGTGCTCAGCAGGCCACCCGTCACCCGATTGCCGTCGATCTCGGAGTAGTTCGCGTAGTTGAACAGAAGGCCGTGGTCGCGATCGTGATCGGAAACGTTGTCGCGGATCACCAGCCGGCTCGAATACATGATGGCGTACCCGACATGGTTACCGATCGAAACGTTGCCGCTCACTTCGCTGTCGTTGGTGTACATGTAGTGGATCGCGAAGCGAACCTGCTCGAAGCGATTTCTGACGAAGCGGTCGTTGCGGCTTGAGATCGAGAAGATGCCGTCGCGGCCGTAGCGGAATGTGTTGTCCGCGATGGTGACGTCTGGTGCATTCCAAAGCGAGACGCCGTTGCCTGCCTCGCTAAGACGCCCGCCACGCAGTCCCTCGATCTCGTTGTGGACGACCCGCGAGCCTTGGGCGCCATGGACGTAGACGCCGAACAGGTTTCCAACCAGACGGTTGTTCTCGATCTTCGCGCGTTCGGCCGTCTTCTGAAGGAAGATTCCGGAATTCATCGCCTGCAGATCGCGGCCAGACCCGCGGATGGTCACGCCCCGGACAGTGACGTCGGGTGCGCTGACGGTGATGACGTTGTCGGCGCCCTCGCCATCAAGCACCGCGCCCTGCCTCCCCACCAGCTCCAAAGGACGGTCGATCCGGACCGAACCGTGATATTCACCCGGGGCAAGTTCGATGACGTCGCCGGCGCGCGCGCCATCCAGTAACGCTTGGAGCGGTCGGTCTGGCGCAGCCGTCAAGGTCTCCGCATCGGCGAAGCTGGAAAATCCGGCGGCGACCAGCGCCGCCGGAAACATGCGTGACAAGAGGCCCACGATGCCGCTCCGATCAGACCGACTTCGGTTCGACGAACATGCGGCCCTTCATCTCCATGTGCATGGCGTGGCAGAACCAGGAGCAATAGTACCAGTAGACGCCCGGTTTATCGGCCATGAATGTCACGGACGCCGTCGCCATCGGCGCGATCTCCATTTGGATGCCGTAGTTCACGATGCAAAAGCCGTGCGTCAGGTCTTCGACCGCGTCGATATTGGTGATGAAGACGGTCACCTCGTCACCCTGTTTGACCTGGAACTGCTCGAGGCCATAGGCGGGCGCGGTCGACGTCATGTAGACGCGGACCTTGTTGCCATCCCGAATGACCTTGGAATCCGCCTCGAGGTTGATGCCATCGGCCTTGGCCTGCTTCACCGCGTCCGCGAACATCGGATCCGCCCGGTCAAAGATCGAGATCGGATTGATCTTGGAGCGATGGACGATCGTGGCGTCATGCGGCTCGGCGAAGCTCGGACCGTCGTGGACCAGAACCATCTTGTCTCCGGAAATGTCGATGAGCTGGTCGTTCTCGGGCTTCAGCGGACCGACGTTCAGAAAGCGGTCCTTCGAGAACTTGTTCAGCGAGATCAGCCACTTCCCGTCGGCCTCCTTGGTCTGCCCCATCGAGGAATGGTTGTGGCCAGGCTGATAGTGTACGTCGAGCTTCTGGATGATGGGATCGACCTTCTCGCCCTTGAACGCTCGTTTGGCCAGCTCGATGTTCCATTTGCAGACCTGGCTGTCGAGGAACAGCGTCGTATAGGCGTTGCCCTTGCCGTCGTAGGCGGTATGCAGCGGGCCGAGGCCGAGCTCCGGCTCCGCGACGACGACGTCGCGCGGCTTGATCTTGTCGTCGAATAGATCGTCGAATTTGCGGACGTCCATCACGGTCACCGTCGGTGAAAGCTTCCCGGCCGCCACGATGTGGATCCCGTCGGGAGCGGTATTCATGCCGTGCGGATTGTTCGAGACCGGAACATAGCGGGTGTAGGGCGAGCCCTTCCGGCCGTCGATAACGGGTACACCGTTCATTTCCTTGAAGTCGCCTTTCTTGACCGCCTCCTCGATCCGCTTGAGGTTGAAGATGACGACCCAATCCTGCTCGCTGGCCGTCATCTCGGCCAGGGTGACGCCTTCTTCGCTGTTGTAGCAGGTCGAGAAGCAGTACTTGCCTTGATAGTCGGAATCGACGTTGTCGAGATTGCCGCTGACGATCACCTGCCAGGCCACCTTCATCGTGTCGCCGTCGAGCGCCGTGAAGATGGAGTGGTACTCTTTCGGATTGTCGAGAAGTTTGCCGTCGTTCGGCAGCGGAACCCCGTCTTCGCCGTTGCAGTACACGTATCCGGTGCGCGGAAATTTTTGCAATCGCAGGCCATGAACCGTGTGTTGGTTCGGCAATTCGATGATCTTGTCGCATTTCATAATGTCGAGCCGCACCCGTGCCACGCGGCTGTTGGCCTTGTCGTTCATGAAGGCGTAGCGGCCGTCGTAGGTGCCGTCCGTGAATGAGACGTGCGGATGGTGCAGGTCGCCGTTCATGAAGGTGCCGCCGCGGTTCTTGAGGAGTTCGCGGGTCGCGGGCTGCATCCCTTCCGTCAGAATCTTGAGGCTTTCGTTGGTCTGGCCCCAACCGGTCGCGCTGCAACGGTTGAAGACCGGAACGCGCATCAATTCGCGCATCGACGGAAGGCCGACGATCCGCATCTCTCCGGACTGGCCGCTCGAGAAGAACACGTAGTATTCGTCGAGCTCGCCGGGCGCGACCTCTGTCTTCTGCACAGCCGGCCGGGCAGCCGGCGCTTTCGGTGCAGCGGCCTTGGTCTGCGCGTCCGCGGTCGAGACGAAGCCGCCGCCGGCTTTCATCGCCGCTCCGCCAGCCAGGCCCACGCCAGCTGCGGCCGCCGTTGTCCCCAGCAGAGTCCGTCGGTTGACGCCCTTTGCTTCTTCGTTCTCGCTCATGATTGCCTCCTCGGCTTTCGGTTTCAGGTTGCTGGTGGAGAGATGGCGGATGATGCGCCGACAGGCTTGCCGCCGGCGGTGATGACGGTCGCGGGACCCTTGCCGCCCGCGCGCATCGCTGGCGAGGACATGGCCGCGAACTTCTCGCGCTTCAGCCGGACCTGGATCATGTGCGGGCAGCGCTGGTCGTCGTAGTAGAGCTCCTGGCAGTGCATGCAGTAGATGCACTCGTTGACGTTGATGTGCCCTTCGGGATGGATCGACTGGACCGGGCATTCCTTGGAGCATCGTTGGCACGGGGATCCGCATTCCTGCCAGCGGCGAAGCCATTCGAACGTCCTGATGCGGCCGGGGATTGCGAGCGCGGCACCGAGCGGACAGAGGTAGCGGCAGAAGAAGCGCTCGATGAAGAGGCCGACGACGAGAAGCGCCACCGCGTAGAGCACGAATGGCCAGCCACGTGCGAACTTCAGGATGATCGCGGTCTTGAACGGCTCGACTTCGGCGAACCGTTCGGCCAGGTCGACCGAATAGAGCGACAGCCCGAACAGCCCAAGGAAGATGATGTACTTGACCGGCCATAACCGCTCGTGAAGACCCCACGGCACGGTGATCTGAGGCACCTTCAGCCACTTCGCGATGGTGTTGGTGAGCTCCTGCAGCGCGCCGAACGGGCACAGCCAGCCGCAGAAGGGGCCACGTCCCCAAAACAGAAGAGCCGAGGCAGTCGCCGCCCACAGGATGAAGATCAGCGGCGCGGCAAGGAAGAACTCCCAATGGAATCCCGTGATCAGGGAGTTCGAAAAGGTCATCACATTGACGACCGAAAGCTGCGCGTTCGCGTACCAGCCAAGCCACACCAGGACAAAAGCCAGGTAAGCCCTGCGTACCCAATTGTAGAAGACCGGTCGGCGCACGAGGATGTTCTGAAAGAAGAAGATTCCGGTGAGTGCCGCCAGCATGAGAGCGGTGATGCCGATCGAAATCGGCTCGGAGCGCCAGATCCGCATCCACAGCGGCTCCTCGCCTTCGCCGGTGGAGACAGGTTGCGGGGCGGGCGCTTGGGCGCTTGGCGCCGGAGCGCTGGCCGGCACGGTCACAGCCGGCTGCTCGCGGCGCATGTAGCGATCAGGCAGGACGTAGTCGAGATCGAAGGTGAGGAACGCCTTGTCTCTTGTGCCGAGGCTCCGCTGAACGAGCAGCTGAAGCTGCCACGGATGCGTCGGATCCAGCGTGAATTCCGGAGGCGTCACGAACAGGCCTATCTCGCGGAATTCGGGTGCATCTGGAGCGGCCAGCGCCCCAAGTCTGGTATGATTGCGATCGCGAAAGCGCGTGCTGGAACCCTCCTGCAGCACCTCGATCCGGTCGAATATCCCGCCCCGCACATAGGCCGAGCCCTTGAACGAATAGACGCCGTTTCCGGCGACCAGAATGGCCTGCTGTCCCGGCTGCAGCCGTTCTTTCAGTCGCTGGTAGCCGTCGTCACCGAGCAGACTGCGGCCGATGGTGGGCGCGGTGACGAGCGCCACGTAGAGGTCGACGAAGCTGTCACCTGCGTCGCCAGGTTCGGGATTTTGGGCGGCCGCAGCGTTGCCGGACTTCGCAAAAGCCTGGTTCACGTCGTCTATGGTCAGGTGCAGCCGGCGTATCGAACCTTCCCCGACGAGGCTCGCCCAATCGCGTACCTCGCTGCGCTCGAGATCGAGCGTCTTGGTGACTGGCGGTAAAGCGGCGGAGGCCGCGGCGGCGCCGCCCGCTCCGACGCGCCCGGTGCGGATCAGCCGCACCGCGGAGCGGACGATGCTGTCGCTCATTACCAGTACGGTGACGGTCGCACCGCTCACGATGTCGACCTGCGGCGGATGCTCGGCGCCACTGGCAACCGGCTTCATGTCCTTGCCGATCAGGGAGTTCATGGCGCCGACGATGCGGGCCTCCGGTATTCCGACCAGCACGATCGGTTCCTTGTGATCGACCAGCTTCACGCCGGTGATGACGCCGTTGGGATCGATCCCGACCAGGATGTGGATCGGCTTGCCGGAATAGCCGACAGAATTGGTAAAATCTGAATTGAGGTAGACGAATCCCTGAAGCTGATCGCCGCGGTAGACGGGGACGAGAGGCGGGTCACCCTGCGGGGGGCCGAACCGATCGGCGGATGGGAAGAAGTCCGCGGGCTGGACCTTGGGCAAAAAGCCTGCGACGTCGCTGGCAGCGCAAGCGGCGTGCGTCCAGAAAGTCAGCAACGCGCCGAGCACGACGGTCAGGATCAGGCCGCTACGCAACGCCCGCGACGCATCCAAAGGACACCAGACCATGACGCACCTCAGCGCGGGATTGCGCATCGAAAGATGCGCATTCCTTCGTTGTCTGATCTGCGAGCAGTGGCCCTAGCCGCGGACGGCCCGAATGGGATCGACGATCCAGCCATCGCGGTTTGACTCCTGTTCCTGACGGTTGTCTAGTCGCCCGATGACCGATCGGGTTTGATCTAGGACAAAGAAACTGGGCCAGGTGTGTCATGTTGCTCGCGAAAACTCTCCTCCTGGGATCCGAGCCGGCCGGATCCTTGCATTCGCTCGATGAACTGTTCGCACTCGCACACGCCATGGAGCAGGAAGCAGCAACGAGATACACTGACCTTGCCGAGGAGATGCGGCGTCAGAAGAAGGTCGATCTGGCGGAGGTTTTTGCAAATCTCGCTGCGGCCGAGCGCGAGCATGTTGACAGTGTCACAAGGTGGTCGCAATCGCGCCGGCATAAGGCTCCCGATCCCGCCCTTGTTCGCTGGGATGTCCCCGACACGTTTGACGCCGAGACGGCCGCGGAGATAAAGGCGTCGCGACTGATGACGCCGTACCGCGCCTTGGCGATGGCGGTACGGAATGAGGAGCGCGCGTTCGCCTTCTGGGCTTATCTGTCGGCCTACTCGAAAGACGCCGAAATCAAGAAGGCCGCCGAGGCGATGGCGCAGGAGGAGTTGGGCCACGTGGCAACACTCAGGAAAGAGCGGCGCCGCGCCTACCACCGGGAGCATGATGAAATGCGAGCGGGCCGGCAAGCTAGCGCCGCAGCCGGCCACATCGACGCAGGCGAGCTCGAACGCCGGCTGGCCGTGCTGGTCGTTGAGCTGGAGCGCGCTCACACCGGGGCGGTGGCCAGCCGGGCACACGAACTTCTGATGGAAACGACCGAGATGGCTGTCGAAGCCACGGGCGTCGGGCGATTTCCATCAAGTCTTGCGCAGGGTGATGCCGAGCACATCGCTGAGGCGCTGGTGGACGCATATCTCGAGAGCGCCGAGACCGCCGGCGAGCCGGCTCGCCTCGACGAGCTGCAAAGGCTCGCCGGGCGCGCGATCGCGCGGCTTGCCTGGTTGCGGTCCCTGAACGTGAAGAGTTCCTAGTGTTATGACTGGGCCGCGTCATTCCGGGGCGCGGCATCGCTAGCCGGGGCGGGCTTCCGGTTCTGAGGGGCAGGCCGAATGGCGGCCGGCGGCATTTTCGCGAACGCGGGCCCCCGGCTCGATCTCGGCCGTCATCTCTCGCAACAATCCCACGAAGACGGTCTCGAAAAGCCTCCGTTCGACCCTGGCCACTTTGCGGCTCCGCCAGCGTAGCCTTCGCAATTTTCGCAAGCCATCCTCCCGATTCCCGTGGTCACAGCTTCATCGGCTGCCGCACCGCAGCGCTCCTTGCGCTGCCGCAAAGACCGCTGCGATAGGCGCTCAAGTTTGTGCCTCGACAAAGAGGTCGTGGCTGCAACTACTTACCGTTTTGAAGCGCTGGCACAGGATTGTGTGCAGGCGATGGGAAGCAAGCCGTGATCGGAACCAGCCTCTGCAAATGGGCCATCAGCTACTTCGCGGCCGCAATCGTATGGCTGCTGCTTGCAGAAGTTCTGATGGTTGCCGGATTCGGTTTTCCGAATGACGACATCGGAGGACCGGACACGCTCGTCATCGTCCACATGGTTTGCATCGGTTGGTTGAGCATGGTCGTTTGCGGCGCGCTGTTTCAGTTCGTGCCGGTGCTGGTCGCAAGGCCGCTCTATGCGGAGCGCTGGACGCTGCCGGCTCTTGCGCTGCTGACGCTTGGGCTGACCATCCTGCTCGCAGGCTTTCTGGCCCTGGGCGGCCACATCAACGGGCCGCGCTGGCTGCTTCCCGTTGGCGCGGGCCTGCTGATTGCCGGTTTCGTGCTGGTCGTTGCCAATCTCGGCATGACGCTCTGGTTGGCCCGCCCGCTGCCGGGGCCTGCGCGGTTCGCCGCAGTCGGGCTTGCCTGCATTTGTGTCACGGCAGCATTCGGCGGCATGTTCTCCCTGGTGCTTTCGGGAGCGGCCGTGGCTGCGCGATGGCCGGAGCTGTTGGTGTCAGGCGTTCCGATCCATGCGATTGCGGGACTTGGCGGATGGCTGACATTCACTGCCATGGGCGTCAGCTATCGCCTGCTTGCGATGTTCATGCTCGCGCCCGATAGCGATGCGAGGCTGGGGCGGCTTGCCTGGCTTGCCGGAGCCGCCGCGCTGGCCGTCGGTGTCGTCGGCGGCGTGCTTGCGCTCTGGCGCGCGACCGGGCTGAACTTGGTCCTTCTGGTGGCAGGAGCTGCGGCGCTGCTATCGCTGATCGCCTACGGCCATGATGTGCTCGGCCTGTATAGGACCCGCAAACGCCGCGCGCTCGAGCTCAACACGCGCATGAGCATCCTATCGTTGGCGAGCCTCGCCGCGGTCGCAATCCTTGGCGCCGCGCTTCTTGCGACCGGTTCGTTCCAGCCGCATGTCGGGGCGCTCGTCTTCCTTGTCGCGTTCGGTTGGCTCACCGGCCTGGTGCTTGCCAACCTCTACAAGATCGTCCCGTTCCTGACCTGGCTTGAAGCCTACGGTCCGGTGATGGGCAGAGTGCCGACGCCCCGCGTGCAGGATCTCGTTGCCGAGCGCCGCGCGACAAAATGGTTCGTCCTGTTCTTTGCCGGGAGTTGGGCGGCAACGTTGATGCTGTTGGTCGACGCGGCACTCGGCTTCCGAGTCGCTCTCGCGGTCGTCACGCTTGCGACGCTCGGCCTGGGTGAGGAGCTCATCAGGGCCCGGCGGCTCGCGGATGTGGCGGAGCCGTTGCGCCTGCCGACGGGAGCAGCCGTGCCGCACCTCCTGATCTCGCGAAACTGAAAGGAGACTGCAATGAGCGAATTCATCGACGTCGATGTCCGGCCAATCCTGCGCGCAGGCGGCGAGCCGTTCTCGATCATCATGGCCGCGCTCGACCGGCTCGCGCCGGGGCAGGGCCTGCGGCTCTATGCCCCCTTCAAGCCGGTCCCTCTGTTTGACGTCATGGCGAGCAAGGGCTTTGCGCATCAGGAAGCCGAGCTCGAAGGCGGCGAATGGGAGATCCGGTTCATGCCCGTCGGCTCGTTCGAAGCGGCTGAACCGGCGCCCGCCGCGCTGGCCGATGGCGATTGGCCGGAGCCCGTGGTTCATCTCGACAACCGTGACCTCGATCCGCCGGAGCCGATGGTTCGTATTCTTGCCGCGGCGGAGCAGCTCGCGCCCGGGCAGACGCTCTCCGCCTTGCTCAGTCGCGAACCGGTCTTCCTGTTTCGGGAGCTGACCAAGCGCGGCCATCAGTGGCGCGGCGGCTTCACGCCGCAGAAGGACGTCTATCAGCTGACGGTGAGGGTGCTCGCATGACGGCCAACGATGATCTTGTGACGCAGATAAGGCAGGCACTGAAAGTCGTGATCGACCCGGAACTCGGACACAACATCGTCGACCTCGGCTTTGTCTATGACGTATCGGTCGACGACGGCGTCGCGCACATTACCATGACGGCAACGACGCGAGGCTGTCCCGCCGCGTCCTTTCTCAAGGAGGGCGTCGCCAACAGCGCCTGTCTCGTTCCGGGCGTGGAGTCGGTCGATGTCACCATGACGTTCGATCCGCCCTGGCAGCCCTGGATGATCTCGCCCGGCGTAAAGGCATCGCTCGGCTTTGCCGAAGTGAATTGATCCGAGGTGAATTCCAATGACTGCAATGAAACCTGTAACAGCAGGCGAAGAAAAAGTGACGCTCGCACCATCGCTTGCGGCGATCGTCTACCCTGATAACGTGTATCCCGATGCAGCCTTCGCGGCGCTGGTGACGCAATGCCGCAGCCTCGGGCTGTCGCTGGCCGGCGTGCTTCAACGCCGCGTGTCGGACGCCCCCAACCGGCGATGCGATGTCTTGCTGGAAGATCTCAGCACCGGTCACTGCACCTCCATCTTCGAGGATCGCGGCGCAGGTGCAGCGGGGTGCAGGCTCGATGAGGCGGCGTTGACCGAAGCTGCTGCCCGAATCGAGGGAAACATGGAGGACAGGCCGGACCTGCTGATCCTCAACAAGTTCGGCAAGGCCGAGTGCTCCGGCGGCGGACTGCTCGACCTGATCGCCAGCGCGATGGATCGCCAGATTACGATCGTCATCGGCGTGCCGAAGACAAATTTGCAGGCCTGGAGGGATTTTGCCGGCTCGCTCTCCATCGAGTTGTCCGAGGACATAGACGAGATCGAGCAATGGGCAGCGAGGTTGAAGTGAGGACTCCGCTGTCTACACGCGTTCGAAGCGCGAGCCGGACCAGGCTTTTGCCGGTGCGAGAAGGTTTTCCAGGCCGAGCAGATTGATCGCCCGGGCCGCGATCTGGTCGATCATTTCGGCCAGCGACTGTGGCCTCAGATAGAAGGCCGGCATCGGCGGGGCGATGATTGCGCCGATCTCAGTCGCCTGTAGCATCGCCCGCAAATGGCCGAGATGCAACGGACTCTCGCGGACCAGCAACACCAGCCGGCGCCGTTCCTTGAGCTGGACGTCGGCAGTACGCACCAGGAGGTCGTCGAGCTGTCCCCAGGCGATGGCCGAGAGCGTGCGGATCGAGCACGGAGCGACGATCATGCCTGCGACGGGATAGGAGCCGCTGGCGATGGAGGCGCCAATGTCCGAGTGAAGATGGTGACGGAAGGCCAGGGCGCGCAGCCGCGCAAGCGCGTCGACGCCAACCTCCTCCTGCAGCGTACGTTCGGCCGCCGGCGAGACGACGAGGTGCACCGCGTAGTGCGGATTGTCAGCCAGCAGCTCGACGATGCGCGCGCCGATCGCAGCGCCCGAGGCGCCGCTGATGCCGACGATGATGCCTTGCCGTTCGCTCATACGGAAACCGGAGAGGGTGCCGGCGCTTCGGTCAGCCCGAGGCTCGACCACATCGCGTCGATGCGCGCGATCACGGCAGGGTCCATGGTCAGAGGGGCGCCCCAGGCCCGATCCGTCTCCGGCGGAATCTTTGTGGTGGCGTCGATGCCGAGCTTGCCGCCGAGACCGGATTTCGGCGAGGCAAAGTCGAGATAGTCGATCGGCGTGTCGGTGAGCGTCACGAGATCGCGCGAAGAGTCGCTGCGGGTAGAGACGGCCCACATCACGGCGCGCCAATCGCGGATGTCGATGTCGTCGTCGACCACGATCAGGAGTTTCGTGTAGCTGAACTGCGGCAGCATCGACCACAGACCGAGCATCAGCCGCCGCGCCTGGCCGGGATAGCGCTTCCTGATCGCCGCGATCGCGATGCGGTAGGAGCAGGCCTCCGGCGGCAGCCAGCAGTCCGTCACCTCGGGGAATTGTTGCCGGATGAGCGGCACGAACAGGCGGTTGAGCGCCTCGCCGATGCGCGAGGGCTCGTCCGGCGGCCGTCCCGTGAAGGTCGAGAGATAGATCGGCTGGCGTCGGCTGGTTATCGCCGTCACGCGCATCACGGGAAACACCTCGACGGAATTATAATACCCGGTGTGATCGCCATAGGGTCCCTCGGATGCGGTTTCGGTCGCGGAGACGAAGCCCTCGATGACAATTTCTGCTTCGGCAGGGACGGCGAGCGGAACGGTAAGGCATGGCGTGAGGTCGGGCCGTTCGGCGCGCAGGATACCGGCGAAGCGCAGCTCGGACAGCGTCTCGGGCAGCGGCAAGACTGCGGCGAGGATCGTGGCAGGATCGGCCCCGATGACGATCGCAACTGGCATATCGCGCCCGATCGCCTTCCACTGCTGGTGATGGCGGGCGCCGCCGCGATGCGCGAGCCAGCGGATGATGGCGCGGTCGCGGCCGAGTACCTGCATGCGGTAGACACCGACATTCTCCTCCTGGTCGGCCATCGCGGATTCAGGCGGCAAGGTGATCACGAGTGGCCAGGTGATCAGCGGCGCAGGCTCTCCAGGCCAGCAGACCTGTGCGGGCAATTTTGCGAGATCGATGTCGGGCCCCATCGTGACGCAGTCCTGGACCGGCGCCGCCGTGCGCGTGCGCGGGCGCGTCGCCAGCGCGGCGCGCGCGAGCGGGACCTTGTTCCAGGCATCTCTGATGCTGTGCGGTGGTCGCGGCGCGCGCAGTTCGGCCATCAGCGCGCCAAGCTCTTCGAGACGATCGGGGGCGATGCCCAATCCCCAGGCGATCCGCTCGACCGTTCCGAACAGATTGGTGAGGAGCGGCATGTCCGATAGATGACCGTCAGCCTTGACGGCCTGCTCGAACAATAATGCCGGTCCGCAGTCGCCGAGTACACGCCGGTGGATTTCCGTGATCTCGTGGACGACGGAGATTTTTTCGCGAATGCGTCGCAACTGTCCCCGGCTTTCGATGAAGCGGAGGAAGTCGGACAATGCGCGAAAGCGCGGGACATCACGCTGCAATGAACCAGCTCCTTAAGAAGAGCCAGAGCTAGCCGGGTTGATTTAGGTTCTCATTGTTCCGGCTCAAATACATCTGCGCGCAATCCGTCCAGATTTGTTCCCATGAATGATCCGTCCGCCGCATCGCCCGGCCCGTTGCCGACGATCCCGCCGCTCGTCGCATTTGCCATGCGTCCCCTGCCTCTGCTGCCGCTGCAGCTCGTTCTCGCCGGTGTCCTGCAGCGCATCCATCGGCGCAACCCGGCAATCTTCGACCGGCTCGGCGATCACGCTCGGGCGCGGTTCGGCATCAAGCCGATCGATCTGCCGTTCGCCTTCGTGGTCGAAGCCATGCCGCCGCGTCTATCCGTCGTGCGCGATTTGCCGCGAGGTCTGGATGCGCGGATCGCGGCTTCGCTCGCCAATCTCCTGGCCCTGCTCGAAGGCAAGGTCGATGGCGATGCCTTGATGTTCTCGCGCGAGCTCGTCGTCGAGGGCGATGTCGAAGCGGTGCTCGCGCTGCGCAATGCGATCGACGACGCCCAGCTCGATCTTGCCGCCGAGCTATCCTCGCTGTTCGGTCCGCTGGCCGGGTCGGCAAGGCGCGCCTTTGAGGCCGCGCGTTACCGCGTGATCGGCTCGTCGCGTCCAGGCGGGGAATTCAGATGATGGAATTGATCTGTCCTGCCGGCACGCCGGCTGCGCTGAAGAGCGCCATCGATGCTGGCGCCGATGCGATCTATTGCGGTTTCAACGATGAAACCAACGCGCGAAATTTTCCAGGGCTGAATTTCAGCCGCGACGAGCTGCGCAAGGGGATTGCGCTAGCGCATAGCCGCGGCGCGAGGATACTGGTGGCGATCAATACGTTTCCGCGCGCCTCGGCCGTCGACATCTGGCAGCGCGCGGTGGACGATGCGGTGAGCGCCGGCGCCGATGCGCTGATCCTCGCCGATGTCGGATTGATGGACTACGCCGCCAGGCGCCATCCGAACCAGCGTTTGCATGTCTCGGTGCAGGCCGCGGCCGCAAATCCGGATGCCATCGCCTTCTACGCCGAGACTTTCGGAGCGCGGCGCGTCGTGCTGCCCCGCGTTTTGAGCGTGCCGGAGATTGTCGAGATCACCCGGGAGTCGGCCTGCGAGACCGAGGTCTTCGTGTTCGGCGGCCTGTGCGTGATGGCCGAAGGGCGCTGCTCGCTGTCGTCCTATGCCACCGGCAAGTCGCCGAACATGCAGGGCGTCTGCTCACCTCCAAGCCATGTGGCTTACCGACCGGGCAGGGGACGAACTCCAGGCTGGGCGGATTCACCATCAACCGGTTCGGATGGAGCGAGCCCGCGGGCTATCCGACGCTGTGCAAGGGGCGCTTCTCGACTGCACAGGGCGCCGGCTACATTTTTGAGGATCCCGTTAGCCTGGATGCCACGACGCTTCTCAAGGGCTTGCGCGATGCCGGCGTGACCGCGCTCAAGATCGAGGGCCGCCAGCGCGGCCGCGCCTATGTCGAAAGCGTGGTGCGCCATTTCCGTCATGCGCTCGCCGCGCTCGAGAGCGGGAGTGAGGCGGACATTGCGAGCCTGAAACCGTTCACCGAAGGGCAGGCCTCCACCCTCGGCGCCTATCGCAAGACGTGGCGGTAATCTTTCGAATATTTGAGGTCCATCGATGCAACTCAGCCTCGGTCCAGTTCTGTACAATTGGGCGCCGGAACGCTGGCGCGACTTCTATTTCCGTATCGCCGACGAAGCGCCGGTCGATGTCGTGTCCGTCGGTGAGATCGTCTGCTCGAAACGCTCGCCGTTCCTTGCAGCCCACATGCCGGCTGTGGTCGAACGGCTGCAAAAAGCAGGCAAGCAGGTCCTGCTGGGGTCGCTGATCCTGGTCTCGTTGCGGCGCGAGCGCCGTCAGACCATGGAGCTTGCCGCGGCCGAGGACGTGTCGATCGAGGTGAACGACCTGACCTGCCTTAGAGCGCTCGCCGGCCGGCCGCACGCCATCGGGCCGTTCGTCAACATCTACAACGAGGCAAGCGCGGCTTTTCACGCCGCGCGCGGGGCGAGGCGCATCTGCCTGCCGCCAGAGTTGCCGCTGTCCTCGATAGCGACGATCGCGAGGGCGATTCCCGATGTCACCATCGAGGTGTTTGCGTTCGGCAGGGTGCCACTGGCGATCTCCGCCCGTTGCTATCATGCGCGCCTTCACAAGCTCACCAAGGATAATTGCCGCTTCGTCTGCGAGAAGGACCCGGATGGTCTCCTCCTGAACACGTTGGAGCAGCAGGACTTCCTGACCATCAACGGCGTGCAAACCCTGTCTCACACCTGCGCCAATTTGCTGGGCGACGCTGGTTCATTGCGCGAGAGCCACGTTGGCTCGCTGCGCCTGTCGCCGCAGGATTGCGACATGGTCGTCGTCGCCAAGACCTTTCGCGACGTGTTGGACGGTCGTGACGACATCCACGGCGGCAACCGTCGCCTTGCCGCAGTCTATCCCGGTGTACCCTTTTCGAATGGGTTCTTGTGGGCAGAGCCAGGTCACGTCTATCGTCGTACCCGGTCAGGAGATGAGCAACGGCTCAGCGCCGCAAATCGAGACTCTCAGTGAAGCGCCATCAAGAGCGAGCCCTTGGGCAGTTGTTGGCTAGTTTCCGCTGGTGCGGTCGCTCAACGTCGGCCCATTGAACCACCGCGAGAGCTCATCACGAGCCCTTTCATCTGCACATCTTGTACCGCGGCATGTCGTCGCAATGAGAGCGATGGCAACGAGATAGTGACCAGCAACAGCCGGTCCATGACGAGGTCGTGACCAGCAACAGCCGGTCCATGACGAGGTCCAGAGCGTTGCCGCGTCCAGGAAAAGCATGGCCTTTCCCTCAACAGCAATGATTTGGAATCTTCGAGGCATCTTTGGAGTGTTTCCAAACGCGATGTCGACCGACACGAGTCGTCGATGATCGAGACATTCTAATTCGCAGCGCGCGCATTTGCGTTGCGGCCACGATGGCGTCTCTCTAAAGAAGCGGTGCGGATCGCGAGCAATCGGATGTTGCCGACAATAACGTAGGCAACCAAGCCTGAGTGCGAGCCTGCGAAGCAACTGATTCACGAGCGATAAGCCGAACTCTGACGTGAGAGCGGATCTTCGATTCATGGTCGTTGCAGGCCGAGCGTGGAGCCATTTCACGTTGGGCGACGTGCTGTTGATGAGGGACTTTCTGGGAATGCGACGTGCAGGTGAGGTTGGGACGGTAGCTCGCTTTGGTGCGAAGCTGCTGGGTGGAGTAGCGTTGCTGGCGTGGTTCGAATCGCCCGCTCAATCCCAAACACCGCAAGGCGTGAACTCGCTTCCACCCGTTACCGTCGATGCTCCAACGCAACGGTCGCTTCGCCGTGCACCGACCAGCCGAAATGCTGGCCCGGTCCGATCAACTTCTCGGCGCCCCACGGCGCCTGGTGCTCCGCAAGCCGAAACGGTCGCGGTGCAATCGAAGCCATCGCAGTCGGGCGTCGTGCCTGCCTTTGCAGGCGGTCAGGTCGCTCAAGGCGCGCGGCTGGGACTGCTCGGAAATACGGACACAATGAAGTCACCGTTCAACGTAACGAGTTACACGGACAAGTTCATCCGGGATCAGCAGGCGGCGACGGCCGCGGAGGCCTTGATCCTGGATCCTTCCGTGCGCAGTTCCCACCCAACGGGCGGTGTGCTCGATTCCTTCAACATTCGCGGCTTCCCGATCAACGAAGGCAACAACGGTGAGTTTGCCTTCGAGGGCCTTTACGGGATCGCGCCGACATACCGCATCTTCACGGATTACGTCGAGCGCATCGAAGTGCTCAAGGGCCCCTCGGCGGCGCTCTCGGGCATCGCACCCAATGGCGGCGTCGGCGGCGTCATCAATGTCGTGCCTAAGCGCGCGGGAGATGATTTGACCCGCTTCACGGTGGATTACGGCTCGGCCGCACGGTTCGGCGGTCACTGGGATGTCGCGAGGCGTTACGGCGACAGCAAGGAATGGGGCGTGCGAGCCAGCGGCAGTGTGCGCGACGGCGATACGCCCATTGACCGCCAGTCCGAAGCGACGGGTGTCGGATCGCTCGCCCTCGACTATCAGGGCGAACGGTTCAGGTCGTGGCTCTACCTCATCGCCCAGACCGATCGGTTCGACGCTCCGTCACGTCCCTTCCTCATGGCACCGGGCCTACAAGTGCCAAAGGCGCCGGACGGTCGGTTGAACGTGACCCAGCCCTGGGAATGGTCGCACATCAACGATCAATCTGCCTTGCTGCGCACCGAATACGATCTAAGCGATCAGGTTACGCTGTTCGCCGACGTCGGCGGCTCTCGGACCAATGTCGAGAGATTCTTCGGTCTTCCGACGATCATCAACACGAGCGGCGACACGACCTCGACGCCCCAATTCTTCGGGCTTAGCGTCGATCGAACCACATATGATGGCGGCGTCCGCGGCCGGTTCGACACTGGCTTCGTCCATCATGCCGTCGCCTTCCAGGCCTCGTTTTATCAAGACGCGCTGTACCGGCGGCTCACCAATGGCAGTCTGGTCACGTCGAACATCTATAGTCCGATAGTGGCGCCAACTCAGTTTGCGAACGAGATCAGCGGGCGCCCTCGGCTCTCGGACAGTGAACTCACGGGGCTCTCGATTGCTGACACCTTGTCCGTGCTCGATGAGCGGGTCCTGTTGACTTTGGGTGTCCGGCGCCAGGGCATCGAGGCGAACAACTATCTCTCCAATGTCGGAACGCTGACGTCGTCCTACGACAAGAGCGCGACCACTCCCGTGGTCGGCCTTGTCATCCGGCCCCGGGACAACGTCTCTCTGTATGCGAACTACATCGAAGGTCTAAGCCGGGGCGACGTCGCGCCGCAGGCCGCTTCCAATTTCGGCGAAGTGCTCCCGCCCTACATTGCCAAGCAGTACGAGGCCGGCATCAAGGTGGACTTCGGTCGGTTCGCAACCACCGTCAGCGCCTTCCAGATATCGAAGGCAAGCGGCGAGCTATCCGCCGGGCGCTTCGCCGCGACCGCCGAACAGCAAGTCCGTGGGCTCGAGTTCAACGTGTACGGCGAACTCATGCCCGATGTTCGTGTCCTCGGAGGCTTTTCGCTGCTGGATGGCACCCTGACGAAGACTGCCGTCGCGGCGAATTTGGGCAACACGCCAATCGGCGTTCCGAACATCCAGGCCAATATTGGAGCCGAGTGGGATCTCCCGTGGATGAGAGGGCTCACTTTGAATGGGGCCGTCATCTACACGGGTAAGCAGTTCGTCGATACCGCGAACAAGCAGCCGATCCCGGATTGGACGCGACTCGATCTCGGTGCCCGCTACACGACGGCGATCAACGGCAGGAAGACGACGTTCCGCGCGAACGTTCAGAACGTGACCGGTACGACTTACTGGTCCAGCGTGGCTTCATTCGGAACGTTCTTCCTGGGAGCACCGCGCACGTATCTCCTGTCGATGACCGTGGACATGTAATCGCTGCTCTTACTCTGGTCATCGCTTGGGTGTTCGACCGAGTGATTCAAGCGTCCCGCGACAAATTCACAAACGTGAATGATTAACGCAAATTTAATTTCGTCCTGAGAGATTTCATCGTCGGAGAGGTGCGCAGCGCCTTTTGGCTGGGGGGCCGATGAAATCGCCGTTTCGCAATGTTGGTCTGAGGATGCAGATCACGCTGGCGCTTGCCACGGCATCTGCCGGGACGGCGGTCGTTGTGCTGATGGGGGTGCTTTGGATCATCCACGGCATCGTCAACCGCGCCGACGAGCGCGAATTGCGCAGCCACTACGATGCTCTGCAGTCCCGCCTGACGCAGGAATCGCGTCGCGCCGCCGCGATGAGTGCGGTGGTGGCTTCGATACCGCAGATCCGGGAGGCGATGTCCCGTGACGATCGCACGACCTTGCTCGGATACTTTGGGGCCGGCTTCGATGACCTCAAGAAGGTCTACGAGGTCGAGCAATTCCAGTTCCACAAGGCGCCGGCGACGTCCTTCCTGCGCGTGCACCAACCGCAGAAGTTCGGCGATGATCTCTCGTCATTCCGCAAGACGGTGGTCGAGACCAATACTCAGGGCAAGACCGTGCTTGGTCTCGAGGGCGGCGTAGCCGGGCTTGGGATTCGCGGGGTAGTGCCCGTGCTGCACGCGGAAAAGCAGGTCGGATCGGTCGAGTTTGGTCTATCGTTCGGGCAGCAGTTCTTTGAGAACTTCAAGAAAAGCCGCGGTGTCGACAGCGTGTTTCACCTGGCCGACAAGGATAGCTTTGCGACCTTCGGCGGTACACTCGGACAAAAGACCTTCTACTCGCAAGGCGAATATCGAGACGCAGCGAAAGGCCAGTTCCTGCTTCGCAAGGGCGAGCTTGGCGCCACGCCGGTGGCCGCGCTGCTCGGTCCGATCGTTGATTTCTCCGGAAAGCCGATCGGTGCTGTCGAGATCGTCATGGACAACAGCAGCTACGTTTCCGCCATCACCGATGCGCAGCTCATGGCCACGGCCGCCGCAACGGTCGCGATCCTGATCGCTTGCATCGCTGGCCTCTTGATCTCGGGCAGCATCTCTCGTCCGATTCTGACCCTCACAGAGGCAATGCGGAAGCTCGCGGCCGGTACGCACGACATCGAACTCCCCGATTGTGAGGGCCGAAACGAAGTCGGTCGCATGGCTCAGGCCGTGAACGTCTTCAAGGAGAATGCGATCAAGGTTGCCGGAATCCGCAGCGAGCAGGAGCGGATGAAGCGCGAAGCGGAGACCGAGAAGCGAGTCGCCATGGCTAGCCTCGCCGATCGCTTCGAGGCGAGTGTCCAGGGCGTAGCCGAGACAGTCTCGAACTCGGCGGGTTCGATGAAATCGACTGCGCAATCGATGTCGGGCACCGCGACCAGCGCGAAGCAGCAATCTCTTGCAGTCACGCACGCATCGCAGGAAACATCCGCGAGCGTGCAGACCGTCGCGGCCGCGGCCGAGGAACTCTCCTCGTCGATCACTGAAATCACGCGTCAGGTCGCCCAAGCCTCGCAGATCGTCGGCAGAGCCTCGCAGGAGCGGGAGCGCACCAATACGCGCGTGCAGGGACTAGCCTCCGCCGCCCAGAAGATCGGCGAGATCGTCGAACTCATCAACAACATCGCGAGCCAGACCAACCTCCTGGCGCTGAACGCAACCATTGAGGCGGCGAGAGCAGGTGAATCCGGCAGAGGCTTTGCCGTGGTGGCAAGCGAGGTGAAGGCGCTGGCGACGCAAACGGCAAAGGCGACCGACGAGATCGGCCAGCAGGTTTCCGTCATCCAGCAGGAGACGAAGCAGGCCGTCGAGGCCATCCAGGTGATTTGCGCGACAATCTCGGAGGTCAGCGAGATCTCCGCCTCGATCGCCAACGCGGTTTCCGAGCAGGGCGCCGCAACGCAGGAGATCGCGCAAAGCGTGCAGCGCGCCGCCGCAGGAACCGACCAGGTGACCAACGACATCTCTGTCGTCACGGCGGCCGTCTCCGATGCCGGCGCCGCCGCCGAGCAGGTCGTGAGCTCGGCCGATCAGGTTGCGACCCAGGCGGAAGTGCTGCGCCGCGAGGTTCGCCAGTTCCTGGTGTCGATCCGCGCCGCGTGAGACCGGGGCCGGGGACGAAAGTATCGCGCCGCGTGTCCGGAGCGGAGATTGCCTTGCAATCATAGCTCATTGATATATATGCGAATTCATGTATGTATGCGGCGGAGGCGCTGGCGAGTTCCGCATTTGGACGGAAGCCATGGCCTGCCGTAGCTGCCGGTTTTCTCAAACAGGCGACGAGACGCGATGAACTCCATTCTCTCCAACGAAATCGAGACGGAACTCCGGGACGGAGCAGAATATTCGCCGGAGCTCGATCTGTTGATGCGGAAGGCGCGGAAGGCGAGCAACTTCCTCAAGGCGCTGTCGCATGAAAGCCGATTGCTGCTGCTGTGTCTGCTCGCCGAGCGGGAACGATCGGTGACCGAACTCGAGAACATCTTGTCGCTCAGGCAGTCGGCCGTGTCGCAGCAGCTTGCCCGTCTTCGCTACGACGGTATGGTCGATACCCGTCGCGACGGAAAGACAATCTACTACAGTCTCGCCAATGATGACGTGCGTCGAGTGATTTCAGTCATCTACGATATCTTCTGCGCGACCGGTCCTGATCCGCAGAACAAGTAAGCGCCGCGGCCATCGTATCCGCGGGAAACCGCTGGCGGCGTAACCGCAGGCGGGATGGGAGGAATCCGTGCAGAATATGTCTGCCTGGATGCAGGCTTTGAGCGGACTTGCAATTGGGGGCGCGCTTGGATTCGCCATCCAGCGTTCGAAATTGTGCACGTTTGGTGCGATCGAGGACTTCCTCATCGGCGGCGACAGCCGCCGCCTTCGGGTGTTCGCACTGGCGCTCGGCATCGCGCTTCTCGGCACACAGGCCCTCGTTCTGGCCGGCATCCTCAATCCTGCCGAAACGTCATATGCGCCCGTGGCCTTTCCCTTGCTGTCCATCGTAATCGGCAGCGTCGCCTTTGGCGTGGGCATGGCCTTGGTCGGGACCTGCGGCATGGGTTCGCTTGTGCGATTGGGGACCGGCGATCTTCGCAGTCTCTTCGTCGTCTTCGTCCTTGGAGCTGCGGCTTACGCCATGCTGCGGGGCATGCTAGCCGACCTTCGGATCGGCTTTCTCGAACGCTTCGCTGTCCCGCTCCCCGAAGGAGGGACCGATATCGCCGCCCTGATCTCGCGTGCGGTCGGCTTTGAGACGAGGCCATTGATCGCCGCGCTCGCGGGTATCGCACTTTGCGTGCTGGCGTTGCGCGATGTCCGGCTGCGGCGGACGCCCCGGCTTGTCACGGCGGGCATAGCGCTCGGGCTCCTGATCACGGCGGGCTGGATTCTGACCTCGATCCTCAATGACGATTTCGCAGGTCCGAACCGTCCGCAGAGTCTGAGCTTCGTTTCGACAGTCGGCAAAACGGTCTACGCGGGACTGATGAACGTGTCGGCCTTCGGTGACTTCGGCGTCGGCAGCGTAATCGGCACCATCCTTGGAGCACACGTTGCTGCCCTTCAGGCAGGTCAATTCCAATGGGAAGCCTTCGACGACGATCGCGAAATGCGCCGTCACCTTTGCGGCGCTGCCTTGATGGGGGCGGGCGGTATCCTCGCCGGCGGCTGCACCATCGGTCAGGGCATTACGGCTGGGTCGATGCTCGCGCTGTCGTGGCCATTCGCCGTTGCCGGCATGGTCGCGGGTGCACGTCTCGGAATCGCAATCCTGGTGGATGACTCGCCCCGCACGCTGCTCCAGCGCAATTTCAGCCGGCTGTTCGGTCGGAGCTGAAAATCGTCACGGCCTGAGATAGGGCCAGCCCTGCTCCTGCCGTTCGATGAGATGAACGGCGCCGGAGGGCACCAGCGTGGCCTCCGGCACCAAGCTGATCGATTTGCCTTCGCGTCGCTCCATTCCCTGCTTGGTGTTGTTGCAGGCCGAATATTGAATGGTCGACGGGAAGGCCGCATCAGTGATCTGCTTGATGCGGTCCTTAACCGGCGATGTATCGGCGCGAAGCATGTGAAGACCGGGGCCGAAGGCGACCACATCCACCCTCGACCGGTTCGCCCTTTGCTCTGTAGTGCTCGATGATGTTCGACACGTTGTTCAGCGTCAGATTCATGATTGCGGGATCGTCCTGGTCGACCTGAATGGCGACGCGATGTTCCTTCGGCTCCCCCGCGAAACTTCCAGTGCAGGCGCCGATCAGCAGCGCGAGGCTCGCAACCATTACCGCAAGCATCGCTTTTCGCGTCGATATCATCTTGAGTCTCCTATGGACGAATGATGGTGTAGCCGCGTGTGGTAAGGGAAAGCAGTTCGGCCACACCGGCCTCGACCTCGACGGCATTCGGATTGACGCGCGGGCGCGAAGATATTCGATCAGCCCGCGTCGATTCATTGTCGTTCCCGACATCACCCGCTGGTCGGCGGGCGAATGTGCTGCCCTATTTGTTGAGAGGCGATTCCGGGTCGAACAGAAAGGCCAGGATGTTCTTGATCTGCGTTTCGGTCAGAACCTTGTTCGCGCCGAACCGCGGCATGATCGAGCAGGCGGCAAAGGCCTGGGAGTCGTAGATCTTGGCGTAAGCGCGCTTGACCTCTTCGGGGTCATATTTCCGGTCCTTGCCATAGTTGGTCAGGCTCGGACCAAGCGTGCCGTAGCTCAGCTCGCTCCGCTCGATCTGGTGACAGGCATAGCAATTGCCGCCGGCGACGAGTCCCGGCGGATCCGAGAATTGGTTTCCTCGCCCGTCATTGGCGACCTTGGCGCCTTCCTTCCAGTTACCCAAGAGCTTGCCGTCGGCCGGATAGACCACGCGCGCCAGTTCGCGCGCCGTGATCTTGTCGGCTTCGGCGGAGGGAACGTCGTTTCGGGACGCGTTGCAGGTCTCAAGTGTCGCGTCGGGCTTGATCCGCGCCAGCCATTCCGGAGCGGCCTTGCCAAAGGTCGACGCGACATACCTGTCGACGACCGTGAGGTCGATAGACTTCGTTGCCGTCTGCGCAGCGGCGGATGCAGCGAATGAGATTGAAAGAGCCGCGCCCACCAGGAGGGTCTTGCCGAACGAGATCATCGTCATGTCTTTCAGCGCTTGATCGAGGGAACGTTGATTTCGCCACCAGCGGCCTGCTTTTGCAGGAACACGGTCAGCGCGGTGATGCCGTCGGAGGCGTATTCGGGAGCCGGCCATCGCTGCTGCCGGAAGCAGTCCCACAGACGATGTTGCATCGTCCGCAGCGCGCTTTGCGAAACCCGGTAAGTCGGCCAGCTCGCCATGGTTTCCTGCGCAGTCTGACCGGCCTTGGAGAGGTTGGGCAAGCTCTGCAAGCGAATGCGCTTGCCGTCGTCGGCGTGACAGGTCGCGCAGGAGAAATCGTTGACGCCGCCGCGCCGGTAGAACATTTCTTCGCCGACCGCTGCCGCTTCCTTCTCCTTCGGATGGTTCAATGGAATGTTGATCTTCATCCCGTTGGACTTGTTGGCGATGAATGCGACGAGATCTTCCATGTCGGACGGTTTTCCGGGAGCAGAGAAGCGTCGCGCCACGACGTCCTTGGTGTCGAGCCCTTGCAGATTTTGCATGCACCAGAGCAGGCGCTGCTCGAGATCCATGACGCGGTCCGTATCGGCGAAGTAGCGCGGCAATTGCGCGAACGCGCCTTCGAGCTTGCCCGCGCCCAGTCCGAGATCGCATTGCTCCAGCGACACGCCCTTGGTGCCGCGCTTTTCCTGCCAGAGCGCTTCACCGCGATCGACCGCCAGATAGCCCGGGTTCGACATCGGGTCGGAGATCATGGCGCGGTAGCGCTCGATCTCCTTCTCGGCCGCGTCCTGCGCCCGGCTGGCCTGGGGCAGCCAGACCGAAAGCAGCGCCAGAACGGCTGCAACCCCAAGCTTGGGACGATTCATCGACTTTTTCCTCCTCATTTTGGTCGTCTTGCGCGACTTTTCCGGCAACGCGGCCCCAACAGCCGCTTTACATTCAAAAAAAAGAATATAATGATATGTACAAATAATGATAGAGCGCGGCTGTTGCCGTCAAGCGAAACTATCGTTGGGCGCACGCACCAAGCGCCCGTTGAGGAAATGCAACGGAGTTGGCCATGGACTTCATGTCGATCGAACATTCGCGTCGCGAGACGCTCAGGCTTGCGGGGCTCGCGGGCCTGGCGTTGATCGTGACTTCAAGCGGTGCGCAGGCCACGCCGGACGAAGTGTCCGCGGCGATTGCCAAGCTTTACGGGGAGAAGAAGCCCGAGAGCGGCAAGATCAAACTGGATGTCCCCGAAATCGCCGAGAACGGCCTCGTCGTTCCGGTCAATGTCGAGGTTGAGAGCCCGATGACGGACGCCGACTACGTCAAGGCAGTCCACATCTTCGCCGAGGGCAATCCGCTGCCCAACGTCGTCAGCTACAAGTTCACGCCGGCTTGCGGCAAGGCCGCCGCATCGGCGCGCATGCGCCTGGCGCAGACCCAGAACATCATCTGTCTCGCCGAGATGTCGAACGGCAGCCTCTACAAGGCATCTGCGTCCGTCAAGGTCACGATTGGCGGCTGCGGCGGCTGAGCGGTCGCGCGCTTTTCCGCATTACATCACACGGGGAGTTTTTCAGATGACCGCGAAGCCGATACCGAAAGTCCGTCTGCAAGCCCAGGCCAAAGCCGGGGAAATCATCGAGATCAAGACGCTGATCGCCCACGAGATGGAATCGGGCCAACGCAAGGATGTCTCAGGCCAGATCATTCCGCGCAAGATCATCAATCGATTCATTGCCGCCTTCAACGGCAAGCCGGTGTTCGAAGCCGAATGGCATCCGGCGATCTCGGCCAATCCGTACCAGTCGTTTTTCTTCAAGGCGGTCGAGAGCGGCGAATTCACCTTCACCTGGAAGGACGATGACGGCTCCGAATATGTCACCGTGAACAAGCTGACCGTAGCCTGACGGCCCGGGTGCCTGCCCGAGAAACGGATCATCCTACCAGAAGGGTGCGACGCGACCATGATATCGAAGCGCGAATTTCTCCAGGCGACCGCTGCAACGGCTGCGCTGCTCGCGGGCAGCGGCCTCGGTCCTCTCGGCCGGGTCGCAGCCCAGCAACGTCTGACACAATCCGACATCCTGCGCTTCGATCCGCTCGGGCGGCTGACGATCCTCTATGTGGCCGATACCCACGCGCAACTGGTGCCGCTGCAATTCCGTGAACCCGCCGTCAATCTCGGGGTCGGCGAGGCGAGGGGGCTGCCGCCGCACATCACCGACGCGGAGTTCCGGAAGTACTTCAAGATCGCCGCGGGCTCGGCGGATGCATTTGCGCTGACATCAGATGATTTCATCTCGCTCGCGCGCAATTACGGGCGCATGGGCGGCATGGACCGCGTTGCCGCCTTGATCGCGGCGGTACGGGCCGAGCGCGGTGAGAGCAACGTGTTGCTGCTCGACGGCGGCGATAGCTGGCAGGGAAGCTGGACCTCGCTCAAGACGCGAGCGCAGGACATGGTTGACGTGCTTTCGCTGCTCAAGGTCGACGCGATGGTTGGGCACTGGGAGTTCACCTACGGTGCCGAACGCGTGAAAGAACTCACCGACAAGGCGCCTTTCGCATTCCTCGCACAGAACGTCCGCGACAATGAATGGCAGGAGCCGGTCTTCGAGCCGCGCAAAATGTACGAACGCGGCGGCGCCAAGGTCGCAGTGATCGGACAGGCGCTGCCGCGCACGGCGATAGCAAATCCGCGCTGGATGTTTCCGAAATGGGAGTTCGGTATCCGCGAGGAAGACCTGCAGAAGCAGGTCGACGAGGCGCGCGCGGACGGGGCCTCCGTCGTGGTTCTGCTGTCTCACAACGGCTTCGACGTCGATCGCAAACTCGCCGGACGCGTGAAGGGATTGGACGTCATCCTCACTGCCCATACCCATGACGCGATGCCGGGCCTCGTCCGCGTTGGCGACACCGTGCTGATCGCGGCCGGCTCGCACGGCAAGTTCGTGTCGCGGCTCGATATCGACGTGCGTGATAGCAAAGTTGCCGGAGTTCGATTCAAGCTGATGCCGGTGTTCGCCGACGCGATTCCGCCCGATCCCGCCATGGCCTCGCTCGTCGAGAAGATCCGCGCGCCCTTCGCAACCGAGCTCGCAAAGCCACTCGGCAAGACCGACTCGCTGCTCTATCGTCGCGGCAACTTCAACGGCACCTTCGACGATCTGATCTGCGACGCCATGCTCTCCGAACGTGACGTGGAAATTGCGCTGTCTCCGGGCTTCCGTTGGGGCGGTACGCTCCTTCCGGGCGAGACGATCACCTGGGAGCACGTCACCAATGCCACCGCGATCACGTACCCCAACTGCTATCGGGCGCAGATGACCGGACTTCAGTTGAAGGAAACGCTCGAAGATATCGCAGACAACATCTTCCATCCCGACCCGTACTACCAGGGTGGCGGTGACATGGTTCGCATCGGGGGAATGGGCTACGCGATCGACGTATCCAGGCCAATGGGATCTCGGATATCGGAGATGACACATCTGAAGTCAGGACAACCGATCGATCCAGCCAGGACCTATATGGTGGCAGGCTGGGCAAGCATCAACGAGAATACGCAAGGTCCGCCAATCTGGGATGTCGTTGCTTCGCACATCTCGAAGACCGGCGCCGTCACCATCTCTCCCAATTCCGCTGTGCGCGTCACCGGCGCCTGAACGAAGGACATGCGCGCAATGCTGTGTGTCCAACACATTCACATATCTTGATGCATGAAGAGAGGTAAGCTCCATGCGGGACAAGTCGCGAGCTGATCTTGTCAACCGACGACGCTTTCTGTCGGCCGCGAGCCTTGCGGGCGCCGGCATTGCGATGACGCGCGGTGCTTCGGCCACGGATACGACCAAGCCGGACCCGCTCATCACCGAGGTGCAGGACTGGCAACGCTATCTCGGCGACGGCGTCGACAAGCGCCCCTACGGATCGCCGTCGAAGTTCGAAAAGAACGTCATCAGGCGCGATGTGTCCTGGTTGACGGCCTCTGCCGAGTCGTCGGTGAACTTCACGCCGCTTCACGAGCTCGACGGAATCATCACCCCGTCGGGGCTGTGCTTCGAGCGTCATCATGGCGGCGTCGCCGAGATCGATCCGGCCAAGCACCGTCTGATGATCAACGGCCTCGTCGAAAAGCCGCTGGTGTTCACCATGGATGACATCAAGCGGATGCCGCGCACCAACCGCATCTACTTCCTCGAATGCGCCGCCAACTCAGGCATGGAATGGCGCGGCGCGCAGTTGAACGGTTGCCAGTTCACGCACGGCATGGTGCACAACGTGATGTACACCGGCGTTCCGTTGAAGGTCGTGCTCGACGAGGCCGGCCTGCGTCCGAACGCCAAATGGCTGATGCTCGAGGGGGGCGATGCCTCGGGCATGAACCGCTCACTTCCGGTCGAGAAAGGCTTGAGCGATGTGCTGCTCGCCTTTGCGATGAACGGGGAGGCGCTTCGTCCCGAGCAGGGCTATCCGTTGCGCGCCGTGATCCCCGGCTGGGAAGGCAATCTCTGGGTCAAATGGCTGCGCCGCATCGAAGTCGGCGACCAGCCGTGGCAGACCCGCGAGGAGACCTCCAAGTACACCGACCTCCTGGCTGATGGTCGCTCGCGCAAGCATACCTTCATCATGGATGCGAAATCGGTGGTGACGAGCCCGTCGCCGCAGGCACCGCTGAAATACAAGGGCCGCAACGTATTGAGCGGCTTCGCCTGGTCGGGGCGCGGCACGATCCAGCGCGTGGACGTGTCCCTCGACGGCGGCCGAAACTGGCAGACGGCGCGGATTGACGGTCCCGTGCTGGATAAGTCGTTGACGCGGTTCTACGTCGACTTCGACTGGAACGGCGAAGAGCTGATGGTTCAGTCGCGCGCGATCGACTCCACCGGCTATGTGCAGCCGACCAAGGACGAGTTGAGAAAGGTTCGCGGCGTCAACTCGATCTATCACAACAATGGCATCCAGACCTGGCTGGTGCATCGCAACGGAGACTCTGAGAATGTCGAGCTGGGCTAGACTGCTCGCGGCCGGCATTGCCGTCGGCCTCATGACTGGCCTCTCCGGTGCATGGTCGGCGGAGCGCCCGCGAGTTGGCGCGGCGCCTGCCGAGCCGGCCGCCAAGATGGGGCTTGGTCGGGAAGCCCTTCCGGAAGAAATCGCGGCCTGGGACACCGACGTGCGTCCCGACGGCCGCGGCTTGCCGGTTGGTCGAGGCACTGTGAAGCAAGGTGATGAGCTCTTTCAGGAGCGTTGCGCGTCATGCCACGGCGAGTTCGGGCAGGGCGCCGGCCGCTGGCCCGTGCTCGCGGGCGGGCAGGGCACCTTGAGGGCGGACAGGCCTGACAAGACCATTGGCTCCTTCTGGCCGGATCTGTCGACGGTCTACGACTACATCAGGCGCGCAATGCCCTACGGCAATGCGCGTTCGCTGACGGATGACGAAGCCTACGCACTCGTGGCGTTCCTGCTCAATCTCAACGACATCGTCAAGGACGAGAACTTCGAGCTCAACGACAAGAACTTTGCGTCGATCAAGCTGCCGAACGCCGAAGCGTTTTTCGACGACGATCGCGAAACGTCGGAGAAGAAGTTCTGGAACAAGGATCCCTGCATGAGGAATTGCCGAGAGCTTCCCAAGGTCACGGGCAAGGCGATTTCGGTCGATGTGACGCCGGACGGGAAGAGCGGGCCCAAGGTTGACTGAGATCGGTGTGACAACAGCTGCCGTGAAAGGAGCCGGAGATTAATGATCGGGCGTTTGGTGCGGCGCTCGATGAGCTCTATGGCAGGCGAGAAGCGCTCTTAGGAACGTGCCATAAGATTCTGAAATCCTTGATGGTTATACTACTCTTGCGAAAGCGGTCTAACTTGCCCCTTCAAGTTGGTACTGAGGGGGCAGAACGGGACGGCAAGGCAAGAAGTCCCGAGCGGTGTCACGGGATCGGTGCTGTTGAAGTCGTCGGCGCCGTAGAGACCGAGATTGGGCGCGTGCCGCAATGCGCCTGCCCTGCAGGTGGCACCGCTCGCGGTCGTAGCTCCCCCGCCACCATCTTTGGTTGCGCCAATTTAGAGTTGCTTAAGAGTCATTCTTCTAGGATAGCGACGTGGTCTTGGTCGAAGTCTGGTACGTGTGTTGCGCTCACTCCCTGCAAACGAGATTGAACGGGCGCTGCTGACACACCCAGATGTCATGCACGCCGCGCTCGTTGTCGAAGAGGGGGTTGGCGGGAACAGCCATCAGCTCGCCTATGTCGCGGTAGATCCCGATCGCTTAGAGGCTGCCAAATCGCGCCTCTACCTGGCGGAGCGGGAGCGGCGAGTTCTGCAGTGGCGCCGCGCGTTCGACCAGGTGTATAGCCGTGGCGACGAAGGCTTTGCGCCGTCCTTCGTCGGGTGGACCAGCAACTTCACGAACAAGCCCATTCCCGAACTTGCTATGGCCGAGTGGCTGGATTGCACGGTCGAGCGCATCCGCGGGTTGGGTGCGAAACGGCTGCTGGAGGTCGGTTGCGGGGTCGGGCTCCTTGTCGAGCGGCTTGCGCCCGGCTGCACGACCTATTTCGGAACGGATCTTTCGCCCGTCGCCGTTCACCGCTTACGTACTTTCACCGCGTCGAAGGCGGACCTTTGCCATGTCGAACTGCTGGAGCGCGAAGCAACGGATTTCGACGGCTTGCCGTCGCAGTCCTTCGACGTCGTCGTTCTCAACTCGGTTGTCCAGTACTTCCCCAGCATCGAATATCTACAGGATGTTCTCGAGCGGGCGGTTCGTGTCGTGGCGCCGGGAGGCCATATTTTCGTGGGCGACGTGCGCCATTTCGGCCTGTTGCGAACGTTCCACGCCGCGGTTCAATCCGTCAAGGCGCCGCCAGGGGTCGCTGAGCGGTGGCTTGAGCGAAAGGTTTCCTTATCGATAGCGCAGGAGCGGGAGCTGGTCATTGATCCCCGCTTCTTCCATGCCACCTGCAGATCCATCCCGCGGATCGCCGCCGCAGAAGGCTTGCGCAAGCGCGGTTCCGATAACGAGCTGACGCGCTATCGATACGACGTGGTGCTGCACGTCGATCACGATGACGTTCCTGCTTTTGGCAGGACAGACCATCTTCCGTTGACCTCGGCCGATCCAAGGGAAACCGATGACATGGCGACCGATCCGTTGGCTGCCGCATACCGGCAGCAGCTCGGGATCGAGCTTGCAAATGCGCTGCAGGCGCAATTTCCCGATGCGCATTTGCCTTCTGCCGTTGTTGCATTGAGCCCGCGCGCGTTTTTGGAACTGGTGCAGCCTCCTTCGCTAGTGCCTTCCTTGGCATCGGACGATTGCTTCAGCCGCGAGCGGATTGAGGGGTGATCGAAGATGGTCGGCCATAATCTGGGGCTGCGCTTTCAGGAGATCGTGGCCGCCACGCCGGGGGCACCCGCTCTTTTTTGCGAAGGTAATAGCTACTCGTTTAGAGAACTGAATGAAACGGCGAACCGGTTCTCGCGGTGGCTCGTGTCGGTGGGGGTGGACCGCGGCGCCGTCGTCTGCCTTGAGATGCCGAAGATCATGGAGGCCTATGCGCTGGCATTGGCCTGCATCAAGATTGGTGCACCGTACGCATTTCTCGATCCCGCCGCTCCAGCGGAGCGTTCGCGGTTGATGCTCGACCGGTGCCGGGCCAGCTTGATTCTCAGTGTCAGGGAAGGGCCCGGTGCGCGTATCGTGGTCGGTGATGCAGCCGCACGCGCCGAGCTCCGCAAAGCTATCGCCGAATTCGACGGCAGCGACCTGCCGCAGACGACCGAAATCACCGGCGCAGATCCGGCCTATGTCATGTTCACGTCCGGCTCGACGGGAGAGCCGAAGGGCGTGGTCATTCCCCATCAGGGGGTGCTTCATCTGGTCGAGTGGGCGGGGAATGATCTTGGCATCGGTCCAGCGGACCGGCTGACGAACGTCAACCCGATCTACTTTGATAACTCGGTGTTCGACATCTACGCCGGACTCCTCAATGGGGCCGCCATCGTTGCTATCGACGCATTGAGAGGCCGGCCGCCGGCGGAACTGGTTGCGGAGATCACGCGGCATCGGTGCACGTTCTTTTTCGCGGTGCCGACACTGTTCATGTTTCTCGACTCCATGCACCTTCTATCGCCCGACTGGCTACCGAATGTGACCCGCTTCATGTTCGGAGGCGAGGGATATCCGCTGGCGCGGTTGCGTCGATTCTACGACGCGTTCGCAGGTCGCGCGAAGCTGATCAATTGCTATGGACCAACCGAGACGAGTTGCATCTGTAGCGGGTTCGACATTACTGCGCAGGTGTTCGATACAAGCGAGGGATTGGCGCCGCTCGGACGGCTCAATCCGAATTTCAGCTACCGCATCCTCGATGAGGACATGAAGCCGATCGCCACAGGAGGAGTGGGCGAGCTGTGGCTGGGTGGTCCCGGCGTAGGGCTCGGCTATATCAACAATCCGCAAGAGACGGCACGGCGGTTCCGCCAGGATCCGTTGATCGACGGTTATCGTTCGATCCTCTACCGCAGCGGTGATCTCGTAGAAGTGGACCGGGCAAATGTGCTGCGCTTTCGCGGCCGCGCCGACAACCAGGTCAAGCTTCGGGGCTATCGGGTCGAGCTCGAGGAGATTGACCATGCGATCGCTGCCCGGACAGGGATCACGCGCGCGCTTGCGGCCGTGCTTCACGACGCCAACGGTGCAAGCCGCCTGTTGGCCGCCTATTCGGGGACGAAGCAGGCAGAGACCGATCTGCGCCAGCACTGCGCGGCGCGTCTTCCGGCTTACATGATCCCGAGCCGTTTCATTTGGCTGGAAGAGATTCCCGTCAACGCCAACGGCAAGGCAGATCGGCGTTCAGTTGCCTCGCTGCTTGATGAAGCCCACGCAAAGGCCTCGTGAATGCGAGAAGCCGGTCCGCCAGCGCGCCTTTCCCGATGAGCATCGAAAGCCAGCCGAGCGCGTATATGGCGGCGCGTTCGCGCGCTCGGCCCGCTTGGCGTCTGATTCCGGAGATCGACCGGGATCCTACGCTCGTGACCGGAGTCCAGGGCGTGACCGGCCGTATCGCTCTGTGTGGGGCGGTGGCCGTGCTCGTGGCACTGCTCAGTTTGGTGGGCATCGATTTCTCCGCGGCGCTGCTCGCGATGGGGTGCGCCTATGCCGGGACGTATCGCCGCATCTTCATCCTGCTCGCGACGTCGTTGCTGCTTTACCGGAGCGGCTTCCTGGTTGATGCGCCGCTGCTGGAGCGTCTGGCAGCGCAGGAAGGTGTGACGGATCGGATCAGTCAGCCGTTGCTGCAGTCGGCGATGCTGACGCTGGTATTCGCCTTGTTCTCCGGCCTGCTCGTGCTGCAGGGTAACGCGGCCACGGCGTTGCGTCGCCCCACGATGTGCCTGCTCTTGGGCTTCCTCGGACTGGTACTAGCCACACAGTCGACGCTGACTATCGGCATGCCGCGTGTCCTGCTGTGGTCATTCCTGGTGACGTGCCAGCCCTATCTCTGGTTTCTTGCCTATGCGCTGGCTGATGCCGGCAAGGAGCGGTCCCCGGTCTGGCAAAAATTGAGCGTCTTTCATCCCTTCTGGGGAGCGACGTTGACGCCATTCGGAAAGGGCCTGTCCTATCTTCGGCGCTTCGAAGCGAAGACGCCGGAGGAACTCGCCGTCACCCAGCTCAAGGGCGTGAAGCTGGCGGCATGGACGCTGCTGCTGGCCGTCGGGCGGGGCTGCTTCAATGAGCTTGTCCACGGCATCTTGTGGCTGCCGACCTTCGACGACACTTTGCTCCGCCATATCGTCCACGATCCCTATCCGCGCTGGATCGGCTGGACCAGCCTGATCGCCTACTTCGTCGAAGATCTCCTCGGCATGACCGTGTTCGGTGGGATCATCGTGGCGACCGCGCGCCTCGCCGGCTTTCGCCTGCTGCGCAACACGTACCGGCCGCTGGAGTCCGCGAGCCTCGCCGACTTCTGGAACCGGTACTACTTCTACTTCAAGGAGCTGCTGGTCGATCATTTCTTCTATCCGACCTTCGTTCGCTGCTTCCGAAGCCATCGCAGGCTTCGGTTGTTTTTCGCGACGTTCGTTGCTGCTTGCCTCGGAAATCTGCTGTTTCACTTCATCCGCGACATTCGCTTCGTCGTCGACATGGGTCTTTGGAACGCTGTGGTCGGCGAGCAATCGCACGCGTTCTACACATTTGTCCTTGCCATGAGCGTGGCCGTATCGCAGCTGCGCCGTGTACCGCAACGGGCGACACGAGGCTGGCTGCGCGGCCGGCTGCTTCCTTGTCTCTGGGTTTGTGGTTTCTTCTGCATTCTGCACGTCTTTGACGCGCCACTCGATCGCGAGCACACGCTCTGGCAACGCGCCGAATTCCTTTTCTATCTTCTGGGAGTAACAACATGACAGTAGTGCCTGCCTCCGAGGTGAAATCACGTATGCGGAGCTACATTATGCAGCGGCTTCTCATGAAGGGAGACGGTGCGCCGCTTCACGACGACGATCTGTTGTTTTCCAGCGGCCGCCTTGATTCCCTCGATGCGGTGGAGCTCATCATGAGCGTTGAGACCGACTATGGGATCAATTTTTCCGATCTTGGCTTCGACTTGACCAGATTGGACTCAATTTCCGCCATTGCTCGCCTCGTGGAGCAATCCTCTGTCGAACCGGCCTAGGAAGCGCGCCGCAGAAGAGCCGATCGTCATGCGCGGATTGGCAACGTTCTTTCAAGAAGCCAGAACAATGCTCGCCATCATGAGACCGATGGCCGCGATCCAGCCTCCGAGCGCGCGAACGGCGATCGTTCGCCAAGGCGCCGAGCCGTCGGACTCGGTCCCTCTGAACACGACGGTCAGAGCCATCGTGAGGGTAATGATGGTGTAGCCGACGCAGGCCAATCCTGCAGCGAACAGCACTCGGTCGGTGTCGGGCCCGAGGTCTGCGCCGTTGGCAGCGCCGCGCATCACGGCCAATCCGAATGAAATCGCACACAACGCGGATGTGGGAATTCGCGTTGCTGCCGCGAGCATCAAACCTATCGCCAGCATCATCGCGGCGTCCGCAAGTCCTGCCGAAGCCGCGCCGAAAATGCGCCCCAGAGGCAAACCGACCAATAGTCCAAGCGGAAACACCAGGATAAGCCAGCGTCCCCTTGAAGCTCCAAGCGAGCCGGCCAGAACGCCTGTCGCGGTCCAGAGAATGACATCCTGAAGATCGGTGAAAGGATGCAATGCACCCATATAGAAATCGCCGAGGCGAGCTGCGACGATATGAGCCTCGGCTGCTCCCCCTTGGGCGAGCAACAGCGCGGCGGCAATCCATCCGCGTCTGAATTTCAGTTTCATGCGATAGCTCCGAGGCCTTGGGCGAGGAAGTAGCAGCCAAGTCCTGCGATACCGGCCCCGAGTCCCTGAATGACGCGCTCTCCGGCGGGCCAGCGCGTCAGAGTGCCGATCGCGATTCCGCCGAGATGCAGCAGGCCGGTGGCGGTGACAAAGCCGACCCCGTAAGCCATCGGGTTCGCCGAGCCTGGAAGCTCGGCGCCGTGCGCATGACCGTGAAAGACCGCAAAGACGGCCACAATGACGGCGGCAACTGGAAACGACAAGCGCAGGCGGGTGGCGACGGCCACCCCGAGGACCAGCGCTGAAACTGCGATCACCACCTCCGGCATCGGCAGCGGAATTCGCAGCACCCCCAAGACCCCGCCGATCGCCATGACGAGCGGAAACGTGATGGGGAGCACCCAGATCGCAGGTGCACCGAGCTGCGCCCCCCAGATCCCGACCGCAACCATGGCAATCAGATGGTCGATTCCCGTGACCGGATGCAGCAGGCCACTGAAGAGCCCGCCGGCGACACCGATCTGGTCGTGCGCGAACGCCGCCGGTTGCGTCAGCGCAAGGGCAACGATCGCGGTCGATATAACTCTGAACATGCGCAACGACATGGTGTGTACGTCTCTCTCAGATCGCGGCAAACACTCGCACGAGGCGGCCGAAGAACCAGAACATCGATACGGAGCCGATGGCGTAGGCCGGGAGAGCCTCGCCCCAGCGCGGCACGACGGCATCAAGTCGCCGATGCGCCCAGATCAGCGCGAGCACGAGGAGCACAAAGGCAAGCTGACCGATCTCCACGCCGATGTTGAAGAAGAGCAGCGCCGCGGGCAGGAGGCTGCGTTCTAGTCCAAGTCCAGCCAGGGCGCTTGCGAAACCGATACCGTGAACAAGACCGAAGGTGAATGCGACAGCCCAGGGATAACGGGCGGTGATGCCCATCGTGCCGCGCTGTTGCTTGACGATTTCGACTCCGACGAACGCGATGCTCAATGCAATGCAGGCATTGAGCGGGCGCTCCGGCACTCCGATGAGGCCGAACGCCGCCGCGGCAAGCGAAGCGCTGTGTCCGATGGTGAAGGCGGTGATCGTTTTCACCAATCGCCAGCCACCGCCGACGATCCAGATCAGGCCCAACACGAACAGCAGATGGTCGGCGCCCAAAAGGATGTGATCGATCCCGTAGTTCACATAGGTCTTGGCCAGCTCGATCCAGGCCTCAAGCGTCGGGGCGCCGGTGCCAAGGACGGAGACGACGGGATTGGCGGTCGAGATCGTGTAGCTGCGCGGCTCACCTGCGATCGGAATGACCTTGATCAGGACAGCCGACATGTTGGCGCCGAGGTTGGTGATGGTGATCGAGCCGACAAGGCCCTTCTGGCCGCAGTTCATTTCGGGCAGTCGGAGGAAGCAGTGGGGTGGGACGCGCAGATCGATCCGCCCAGCGCCGATGGAGGGCTCCATGGTCCAGCGGCCGATAAACGCGCCGGGGCGGACCTCGCGGAATTCGAGCACGCCCAGGCTCGCCTCATGCGCGCCGAGCATGGACGGCTGCATCAGCGTGGCGAGGACGACCAGCGCCAGACGCAAGTAGCGCATCGCCGTCATTGCTCGTACCGCACTTGATAGGAAGTCTTGAGCCGCTTGACCGCTTCCCATGCCAGCTTGCGCGTTTCTTCCGTATGCCAAATCCGGGCGGCCTCATCCCGAACCGTCTCGAGACTGGCAAGCGTTCCTTGACGCCGGGAATCGAGACGAGCAACGTGCCAACCATCCTTGGAGCGCAGGACCTTCCATTCCCCCTGCGGTATCGTCAGCAGTGCATCACGGAATTCCTCACCGAAGGACGCAGCAAGGCTCGCAACTGGCCGGGCGAGGATGGCGCGGGTCTGCTGCTGCAAGTCCTCTGTTTCGTGTTGCTGGAGAATGTCCTCGAGCTGGCGCTGCGCCGTTGTCTGGTCCGTCGGCGCGGTGATGTAGAATGAGACGCGCTCCGGCTCGTCAAAGCGGGCATGATTTTCCGCAAACCACGCCTGAAGCTGTTCGTCCGTGGGTTGCTGGACCCGGATCTGGTCGAAGATCAGCAATTGCATCTTGAAGGCAATCCGGTCGCGGATCATTTCGTCGCCGCGGTCCACACCGAGCGCCTTGCCCTCGCGGTAAAGGATTTCGCTCGCGACCCAGCTGTCGATCATCTTCTGGAGCTGGTCGTTGGAAGGGGTACGGACTTTGTCCTCGTCGAAGTTTTCGATGAAGGATTGGCGCATCGCCTTGGTTACGGTGATCAGCTTTTCGTCCTTGGCGGGGGGATGCAGAAGAGCGTCGACGCCGAAGATCACCGCGCCAAGCAGCGCGAAGTGCAGCAACGGTTCACGCAACAAGCGCGTGGCCGCAGCGATGATCGACCGCGAAGGCTGCGTTGCACCGGGCGCGGCATCGGTGCTCTGGTTCGAGCGTTCTGTGCGCGGAAGGGATTGCACTTCATTTGACGTCGCTGGCATTGACATGTTGGTGTCACAAACTCTTCGCGGTATGGCTTGGCCGCGCGCCTTATGCGACAGCGCGTTTCATCTGTCATCTGCAATCGCCGATGCGGCGCAGAAAAGTTGCAAGAGACAAGATGTCGCACGAATTGTTCGGAAGCTGCGCTCGGCAACACAAATCCTTCACGAAGCTGTATTCGAGCTCTGGTCATTTCGCCGCCGTACGGAGTCCGGGGATCAGGCGGTTTTCGATTCCTGTCACTCTTGTTGAATTTCGCGATGACTCAAATCCGAGCGAGGGGCGATCGATGTTTCCGACTAGCAAGACCATCCTGTTGACCGCAGCGTCAGCATCTCTGGCGCTGACTCAGAGCGCCGTGGCCGAGGAGTTCGGCAGGGATCGCCACAGGGGCAATCCTTATGTTGCCGGCGACATGCACAATCACAACACCTGCACCGACGGTTCGGTTTCCGCGGGCTACTCGATCGACCGCTCTGTCGCGAAGGGCGTCGCTGCCGGCGGAGGCAACAATTTCGATCTCGACTGGTTCACGCTCGGCAATCATGGCGGTTCGGGCAACCGGGACTGCCGCTTCAGCGACACGAGCGCCAATCTCCCCGGCGACACGACCACGACCTGGAATCAGACGCTCGGCCAGACCATTGACGGCATTACGATTACGAGCCTGAAGGGCACCCCGAACGGTACGGGCAGCAACGCCAAAATGTGGCGCTGGCAGTCGATCAAGGAGATCGAGTATCCGATCATCGTCAACCGGGCGCCGATGTACAACAAGGTGCTGATCGAGGGACTGGAATGGATCGCTCCCGGTCACGAGCATGTCGACGTTGCGGTGATCACCGGGCAGAACCCGCGTCGGGGCGGCAATGCCGACAAGATGGCGGAGTTCGAGTACCGCTTCGACCGTTCCGACACCGACGCGATCGGCCCCATCAGAGAAGGCGGCGAGGACCAGCTCTGGCAGGGCAAGGACAACGTCAACAACACGGGTACGGCGGGTCACCAAAAGGCGCTCGAAGGCATCAAATGGTTGCAGGCGCACCATCCGCTGCAATCCTATGTCATTCCCACACACACCGAGCGCCAGGGGCCATTCGACCCCTCGGCTAGCAAGGGCTACAACATCGAGCACTTCCGCGATTTCAACAATGCCGGACCGACGGTCGCGTTCGGCATCGAGTCGCCCGGCCATTTCGCAGAAGGCGGTCTCACTGGCGGCTCCGGTTCCTACACGGCTACTGCGGTTGGCGGCGGCACCTACGGCATGAGCGGAATCTACACCGCGAAAGTGGGCGGCCTGTGGGATGGTTTGCTCGGCGAAGGTCGGAACTTCTTCATCTATGTCAGCTCCGACTGGCACAGCCGCGGCGCGGGCGTCGCGCGCGACGCGTTCACGACCGCCGATTTCATTCCCGGCGAGTACACCCGGCTGTATGTTCCGAATGAAGGAAGGTTCTCGTCCCAGTCGGTCATCGACGGGATGCGATCGGGCAACTCCTACTCGGTCAACGCGGACCTCATCGGTTCGGACATGGTGTTCCGCGCCAGAGCGCGGGGCGACGACTGGAAGACGATGGGTGAAACGCTGGTCGTGAGGCCCGGCGATCAGGTGACGGTCGAGATGGAGATGACCGTCCCGGCGAAGAACAACAGCCCCTACAGCTTCAACAATCCGCTGCTGGAGCAGGTGGGGATCAAGCAACCGCTGAACAAGCCGTCGCTCGACCACGTCGACTTGATCAGCGGCAAGATCACCGGCGTCGTCGCACCGGGCGCGCCCGGCTATGCGGTGGCGAACGCCGGGGGCACTGCCGGCGCGGACATCGTCTACAATTCCACTGCCAGCGTCGTCCGGCAGATCCCGGCGACGAAGATGCACCGCGAGCACCGGGACCGCGACTCCGTCCGGCTGCGCTTCACGACGACGATCACGGCCGGTAACACTCCATTCTACGTCCGCGCTCGCGGAACGAACATCCCGGTCGGTACTCCGAATGTCACGGACACCGCAGGCAATCCGCTGCTTGACGCCAACAATGCGAAGGTGAGCTGCGCGGACCCGGCGTGCCCGGCGCATCTGGAGACGGTCAACGGCGTCAAGAAGGTGACCCACGACATTCAGGCCTGGTCGAACGTCTGGTTCTACGCCAATCCCATCTTCATCAGGCCGGAGGGTTCGCCGAAGTTGCTGGTGGAGACCAACGCGGATCTGGCGCGGCGCCTGGGGCATAGGGCCGAGAACGACCAGCACTGACGTACCTGAGACTGTCCGGCGGGAGGCAAAGATCGATGCTTCCCGCCGGAATAGCTTTGAAGTGTGCTAGCTGCTTGCGTTCGGTGGTGTTCTTGTTTCGAATTGGTCTCTGCGCGCTGTGCCTTCTCCTTGACCCAGGCTGCGTCGCGGCCGCGCCAGGCGCCGTTCTGCCGGCTCCGGACGAGCCTACGTGGGAAGATTGCAAAGCTGCAATCGGGGAGGCGCGCGCATTGGCAGAAGAACTGCCACCCGATCACCTCTCGCGCTATTTTGCCGAGCGTCACCTGCACCAGGCCAAGGTCGAGGCCGGCAACGCGGAATTCGACGAGTGTCTTGAGATGGCCGCTCGCGCCTCCGCAGAGGTGCGCGAACGGCGCCATGAGCTGCTACCCGGCGAAAAGCTGAAAGTGCTCAAGCCCGACGAGTAGCTCGGAAGATTTTGTGGATCCTGCTCGCTGTCATCGCAGTGTCACCTTTGCTCGCGCATGGTTGCCCGCCACGAAGAACAGGTAGATTTTGCGACATGGATCAGATCGAGCCGCTTTTCCCGATTCCCCTCCTGCGCTCGCCTCAGCTGCTCCCTCCATCGCTGAACGAAGCCGCAGTCGCGGCGATCCGGAATACTCGGACGGAAGGCAATCTGCGCTCGGGTCAGCTCTTCCACACCGAGGTTGCCGATCCACGCGACAACGAGCTGTTTCGACAGATCGCTGAACTTGCCGTCCCAAAGCTTGTCGATTTCGGCGTCTTGCTGTTCGGCGAAAAGCTGCGTTGGACGGTCAAGGAGATGTGGACCAACATGCTCGAGACGGGCGGAAACCAGACGCTGCATTCCCACGCCAACAGTTTCGTCTCGGGCATCTTTTATCTCACGCCCTCGCACCCAGCCTGCAAGACGGTTTTCGTGCGGCCGCCCGGCGGTTTCGATTTCTCCTTCCGCCACCATACGCGAACCGCCGCGATCGGCCCGTTCAATGCGGGCAAGTACGTGCTGCCGGAGGCCGAGCCGGGAGATCTCGTTCTTTTTCCAAGCTACCTCTACCACGAGGTGCCGAGAAATCAGGGTGAGCAGAGGATTACGATCGCTTTCAACGCGATTCCCGACCAACTTGACTGCTGGGGCTATCGCATCAACTTTGCGCCTTGAGCGAGCGCGCTGGTCACTCCATTCGTAGTCCAAATTCGCGTAGCAGCAGCTCCCTGGCCTCGCTGCGCGATGGTGCTGCCCGGTCAATCTGGCGCAGCAAGCGCGCAGCCGCCGCCCGGTCTGAACTCATCAGGGATCTCGCCATGCCCATCAGCGGTCCGTAGGCTGGATCGAATTCGGAGCTCAGGCGAAGCGCCTCGATGAGGCCCGGCGCAGCCGCTTCAATCAAGGCTGTCCCGCGCGGATCGCCTGGCAGCGACGCGCCGGCCTCGAGAAATCGGTCGCGCGCGCGCCAGTAGGAGCTCAGCCGTCTGCTCAGACTTTCGCGCTCTGGTCCAACAGCCAGGAGTTCCGCCGCATCGGCTTGCATGCTGCGCGTGACGGCAAGCAGGAGTGACCAGGGCGGCGCTGTCAGTGCATGGACGTTCCGGCGCGCATCGAAGGTCACGAAGGGATAGTCATCCGTATTGCGCGGGCCTTCGCCGGCGAATGCCGAGAGAGCGCGCGGGCCTCCGAGGTATTGGCCGAGCAAATCGATCGGTGCCTCGAACCCCAACGGCCGTGCGACTTGCGCGACCGCGGGATCGCGCAGCCGGGCAGCGAGCGCGTCGGCATCGAAATAGCCGCCGTCCCTTGCGCCAACGAGCGCAAGCATGGGTGTGCGTACGCTGTAGTGGTTGAGCCAGGCCGAGCCGTCGGGATAGATGTCGAGAAAGCCGCGGATGATGGCGCGCAAGGAGGGCAGATCGAGCTGATATAGGGGAAGCCATTGGCAGAAGACGCCGCCGGGTGCGAGCCTGCGCTTCACGGCCTCGAAATGCTCCACGGTGTAGAGCGCGCCGCTGCCATCCAGCGCCGGATGAAACAGGTCGGCGACGATCACGTCATACCGACCCGTATCCGCAGCGATGAACCGGCGGGCATCCGCGACGGTCACCCGGGATGCTGGAGCAGCCGCCGGACCAGCGAACCACGGAAGCAGGTCCACCACTTCTTGCGACAGTTCTACGCCGAGTACCCTTACACCGGGCATCTGCGATCCGCCGGCCACGGTGGCGCCGGTCCCGATGCCGAGGAATAAGGCCTGGTGCGGAGCTTGATGAAGCAGCAGAGGCAACATCGCCTGACGGTAGTCGGATCGAACCGAACTTGTGCCGCCCATGCGGAAATGACCGTTGACCTCGAGATAGCGCACACCTGCTGCGTCGTCGACAACGCTGGCAGTCACCATCGGCCCTTCATGAACCGCAAGCAGTGCGCCACCAGACGGCACCTTCGTCAGCGGGGGAGCGGGATGGGCCCACAGGAGAAGCGCGAAAATCGCCGGTGCCGCGGTCCATGCCCAGGCCGGCCAGCCGGGTGGGAGGAGGAGCAGGTAGCCCAGCGCAACGAGAAGGAGTGGCTTCCACGTACCAAAGGTCGGGATGAGAAATTGCGCTGCCACCAGCGGCGCGATGGAGGCGCCGAGGCTGTTGACCCCGACAGCCCATCCAACGGATCCACGCTGGTCTCGCACCTGTTGCGCCAGCAGGCCGAACAACGCTCCCATCGCGGTCGACGGCGCCAGGAACAGCGCTATCGCCACTGCCAGCTCACCGAGCACGCCTGCAGCGGACGCGGTCTCGACGAGGCGGCCGACATAAGGCGCGAACGATGCAGTCATCACGCAAGCGAACGCCGTTCCGGCGAGCAGGCCGCGGAGGCTACCCTCTTGCGCATGGAGGCCGGCGCGCTGCCAGAGCAGCCCGCCTGCCGCGGTGCCGAGCAAATATGCAGCCAGTAGTCCCGCGAAGGTATAAACGGTGTCCTGCATCACCTGCGCCGCAAGCCGAACCACGAGAACCTCGAATGCGATTCCGAGCAGACCCGTGACGAACAGGGTGATTGTGAGCCGCAGCTCTCGAACTGGTTTCGGCCGCGCCACTTCGGCGGCTCGCGCTTTGCCCGACGCCGCTCCGACCGCGAGCGCGCTCAGGGCGCAGAACATGTTGACGCCCGCGAGGCAGACCAGGGTGCCGGAGAATCCGAGCGCGGGAATCAGAAGGAATGTGGAAGCCAGCGTTCCAGCCAAGGCCCCGGCTGTATTCGCGCCATATACTCCTGCCGCGACGCGAGCCTCGCCCCGAGCCTCGCGCGTCATCCGCTCCAGTGCGGCCAAGGTTCCGCCCATCGCCGTCGTTGCGGGAAGCAGAACGAGCGTTGGAAGCGCAAAGCTGCCGGCCCAAAGCAGGGCCGGGGACGGCTCAGTACCCAGCAGCGGCAACAGGGCTCGGCCAGCCCAGGGCAAAAGCCAGACGTTGACCAGGCCCCAGGCTGCGATAATGGACTCAAGGATCGCATAGACGCGCCACGGCGACCGCGAACGCCGGATCACCGCGTCGAGCGCAAACGCACCGAGTGCCAGACCGCCGAAAAAGCCGGCAATGGCGCCAAGCACCGCCATCATCTCGGTCCCCAGCGCAAGGCTCAGCTGACGTGTCCACACGATCTCGTAGCCGAGGCCCGCAAAGCCGGACGCCATCACGATCGGGATCAACGCCCAATCGCAGCTTGCAGCTTGACGAGAGCGCGCCGATGCGGCCTCGACCTGGACCGCGCCTGCGAACTGTTCTGCCGAAGCGATCGCGGCACTGTCCGGATCGGATTGCATTCCTTTCACTCCTTTCCCGAACTCGACCGGCTGCGCGATACAAGCCGGGGTCTTGACGATCGCATGATCCAAAATTCGATCGGCCAAACTCGTGCTCTTGGCCGATCAAAGCATCCGCTCTATGTCAGATTTGTTCAGCATTTGTGACGATCAAACAGCGCCGGTTGCTTTCACGCCGGTCGGTGTCGCTCATTGATGCCGTAGGTCAGGTGCGATCAAAATCTTGCCGCCACCGTTAGTCGCACCGCGAGCGGCTCGGCCGGATGGACGTGACGATCACCGACGCCGTCGATGGGCTCTCCCGGCAATCGCGACAGATAGTAATATTCGATCTGGTTGGTCCGAGCGTTGAAGAGGTTGAGCACGTCGAGCTGCAGCCGCAGGCCGTTGTCGAATTTGTAGCCGGCGCGTGCATTGAAAATCAGCGACGGCTGCGAGCGGACGCTGTCGTCTTCGATCAGGGGGCGCGGGCCAAAATAGCGCGCCTTCAGCGCGCCGAACCAGCCGGTGTCGCCACCAAGGGTGACCGCGCCGCTTGCGACCCACGCCGGTGCGCCGGGGATGCTGTCCCCGGCGGGGTCGAAATCAGTAAAGCGCGCGCGGGTATAGGCCACGTCAAGATCGACCGTCACCCACGGCAATGGCTTGTACTGGTTCGTCCACTCCACGCCGAGGCGGCGGCTGGGCCGGCTCGGCTCCGTGGTGCCGGCATCCCCAACGAACAATAGCTCCGAGTCGAAGTCGAGCACGAATACGGCGAGCGAGCTGGTGAGGTTCTCGATCGCCTTGGTGCGAATGCCGACTTCAGCGCCGCGAGAGCGCACGAGCAGCGGCACGCGGTCAAGTGGGGTTACCTTGTCGTTGGGATCGACCGTGATCGTCGCGCCGCGGATATCGTTGCTGTGCAAGCCGTATCCGGCATTGCCGTAGAACTCGGTCTTGTACCAGGGGCCGAGCACGATGCCGGCCTTCGGGCTCGCCATCGACGCCTGCGCGTTGCCCGAGTTCTCCGGTGTATCGCTGAAGACATGTCCGGCGAAGAAATCTTCGCGGATGCCGACCGTGGTGCGCAGCCAGTCGGTCCAGCGTGTGGTCGTATCGGTCCAGAGGCCAACATTGCCCTCCTGCACGCGGTCATCGCGCACGGTCGAGAGCCATGCGCGCTGCTCTGTCTTGAACAGGCCGACATGGATATCATCGTAGCGGCTCTGCACGCCGACGCGGGTCTGTGTTTCGACGCCGGCAAAGCGCCAATCGAACGCATGCCGCGCATCAAAGCCGCCGAGAGTACGGCGGTCGAGCTGGCTGAACTGGTCGCCATTGACAGGGTTGTCGAGGAAGTAGGTGAAATCGTTGAAGAGCTGCAGATCGGAGCGCACGACATAGGCGCTGACATTGGTCTGTCCGTAGTCGCCTGATTGTGCCCAGTTGCTGGAGAAGCTGAAGCGGCTGGAGGTGCCGCCATCGGTCGGATCGAGCGTGCCGAAGCGGCTGATCAGGCCCTGGTCGATCGCGCGCTGTGCAATCTGGTCAGTCGAATTCCAGCCGTTGGAATAGGCCATCGCCGTTAGCGTCAGGCCGTCGGTCGCGGTGCCCTGGCTGTAGCGCATGACGCCATTCAGCTTGCGGACGTTGTCCGGCACCTCCCACGGCCCGTCATATTTGCCAGCCTCGGTCGCCATCAGCAGCGTGCCGGCGCCCACGGCGGTCGATCCCGCCGCCAATGCCCGGCGATAGCCAAAGCTACCGAAGGTCATCTCCGCGATGTTCTTCGGCAGCTTGTTCACGTAGTCGATTGCCACGGCACCGGCGGACGCGAAGTCGCCCTGGTCGGCGAAATACGGTCCCTTGCGGACGTTGACCGACTGGATCAACTCGGGGATCAGGAAATTGATGTCGGCGTAGCCTTGCCCATGCCCATGGGTCGGCATGTTGACAGGCATGCCATCGACGGTGATCGCCAGATCGGTGCCGTGATCGAGATTGAAGCCGCGCAGGAAATACTGGTTGGCTTTGCCCTCGCCGGAGTGCTGGGTGACGATCAGCCCCGGCACGACTTCCAGCGCCTCGCCGGGCCGCGAGAACGGGACCGCGTTGACCTCCGCGCCGCCGATGCGTACCGAACTCGCGGCGGTGGGCTGCAAGGCGGACGAGCCGACGGGCGCTGCACCGGCCGCGCCGCCGCCCTCGGTCGGGTTGTCCGAGGGAGCGGGAGTCCGAGGTCGCGTACCACGGCTCTTCGGTGGTTTGCTGCGCGCGAGCTTATAGGGGCGCGGGCTATCCGGCGACGCAACGGTCACCGGCGGAAGCTCCGTGGGCGCGACCGCACCAGGCTCATGGGCGGCGGCTGGGAGTGTGCAGAGGACAAACGGCCAGGCGGCGGAAAACGTCCGCAACAAGACCCTACGCACCGCCATGCCCCCGCACGATAACTGTTACAGCCCACACGGGAAGCAACAAACCCAACCCGGTCTCACGTTAGCAGCTGGGTATGACGATTCAACAACAATGTCATACCGACCGCTGCCACGCACCGCGCAGCCCGAGCGGCTGATGTCGCTTCGTCCGCGAATTGTCGCAACGTGAACATGCTGCCAGCACATCGGCGAGATCATCGCCATTTCGTACGGCTGTCACATTGGCGACCGATAAGCCTAATTCCCCGGCGACCGAATGCCTGCCTCGCCGCCGCTGTCGCGTTTGCGGGCCGCCAGCTGTGCTCAGGTGAAAACAAGCTGCGCGTTTTGCCCGGATCTCGACCAGTGACGAGGACATGAGACGGTGTAAGGTCATACTGCGAATATCGATGCGGCTTTTGCTGATCCTGGCGCCTTCGCTCGGTGTTTCCGCCTCAACTTCGGCGCCGCTTGCGGATGGGTTTGATATCGGCGCTCCAAACCGTACCGGATCGTCATCCAACCCTTCGCTTCGGGATGCTCCCGCAGCTCCGACACCGCCAGTCAACTCAGGCGCGATGCTGCGGTCTCCCGTCGGGCGGGAGCAAGGTAATCCACTCTGGGCAGTCCCGCTCGCGACCCTGTCGGCCACGCGCGAGCGACCAATCTTTTCGGCCTCGCGCCGGCAGCCGCCAGCAGCCGTCCCTTCGCTATCTGCGCCGAAGGCGCCGCCAATGCCGCCGAGCCCGCCAAAAGTCGAACTGCGTCTCTCGTTGGTCGGAACCGTGAGCGGTGCCGACCAGAGTCTTGCGATTTTTGTAGACCAAACGAGCAAGGCCACACTGCGCCTGAAAGTAGGTGAAGATTATCAAGGCTGGAGGCTTCGTTCGGTGCGCGGCCGCGAGGCGACAATGGCGCGCGGTGAGCTAATCGAGACGTTGAATTTCCCGAAACCAGGCGAGGGCGCGCCCGTCATCGGGGCGGCGGTTGCGGAAAGTGCGGTGAGGCGAGGAAGCTCGCACACGCCTGAGTATGACTGAACGGACACGGCCCCGACCGCCATACGCAGCTATGACACTCCCGCGCGGCGGTACTACTCTGCGACCGCTGCGGCATCTCCGAATGGCGTATCTCCCCAGCAAAGACGAAGCACATCAAGACCGGGGAGAGTGATCAGGTAAGCGTGACGAGCATCATGTTCGGGAAAAACGGGGACACCATTTAGACGGCGCCTCGAATCCGACCGAGCTAACGAGCGCTCAGCTCGACAATGTCCGCTTGATCCGCTGATTTGCGGTTTTGCGCCGCTACTCGCACGGATGGCGCTGACCGTCCTGGCCGATGTAGGTGCTCGTTGCAGGATCGAAGGATCGATAACGCTCCGCGCAGGAACGCGAAACCGCGCGTGCGATAGCGTTGTCCGCTCCTTGCGCCGGAGCCGCGCCATCCGGCAACTCGAGACCCTCCCGACCCGCCGGCGTTAGCGTGCCATTCAAGTTGCGGTTGGGATTCTCGGCCTCGTAAGTATCCGGATGGCTGTTTGCAAAGCCAGACTGCGCGTAGGCGGTGCTTGCGGTCAGGCTCGACAACAAGGCCACGGCAGCAAGAATCTTAAGTCCAGTCATGGTCGATCTCCATCGTTCACCGGTGCGTCGAGCTACCGGTACGGCAGGATGTGGATCGACATAGCGCGCCGAACAAGTTGCCCGAGATCGCATACTCGCGACCTGCGCATTCTTGTCGTTCAAATACAGAAAGCGTCGTTCGTTTGTGGAACGAAGATGATCGGAGCGGGGCATGGAGCGCCGCTTATGGACCTGTGCCGATCATCCGCTCTTGCGCAAAGGGCGCCATCAAGCTTGGCCGGTCTCGCAACCCCATTCGCTGGATCTCGCTTGGAGCCCCGGCACGAGCATCACTCGATTCTCTGCAGGCTGGCGCGGTCGATGACGCCATTCCAGCGCACGATCTCGCCGGCGACGAAGTCGCGCATTTCGGCCGGAGAACTCGCCTTGGCGCGAACGCCGAGGTCGTCGAGCTTCTGCTGGAATGCGGCATCATCTACCAGCGCACGCAACGTCCCGTTCAGCCGCTCGATCACGGGGGCCGGCGTGCCGGCCGGCGCCGCTATGCCGATCCAGGAGATCACCTCGAAGCCGGGAATGCGGCTGCCGATCGGGGGAACGTTGGGTAGGGCGGGCCAGGGCTCTGTGCTCGTGACGCCGAGCCCGCGAAGCGTGCCGCCGTTGATCCCCTGACGTGTCACGGTGATGGTGTCCACGATCAGGTCGATATTGCCGCCGAGCAGATCGGTCAGCGGTTGCATGCCGCCGCGATAGGGCACATGGGTCAGCTTGATGTCGGCGGACAGGGACAGAAGCTCGCCGACGAGATGCTGGGTCGATCCAAAGCCGACCGAGCTGAAGGTCAGCTTTCCGGGCGCAGCCTTGGCCGCCGCGATCAGGCTGGACAGATCGGTGATGGGGCTGTCCGCGCGTGTCGCAACGACGAAGGGGAAGGTGCCGATGAGCGACACGAAGCTGAAAGCCTGAACCGGGTCGAACCGCAGACTCTTGTAAAGCGCGCCCGAGACGGCATGGCCTCCTGTCAGAAGGATGAGGGTGTGTCCGTCCGGTGCCGCCCTCGACACCAGTTCGGACGCAAGATTCCCGCCAGCGCCGGGCTTGGCATCGACGGTCACCGTAGCTCCGAGCTTTTCGGCGAGCCCGGCCGCAACGAGACGTGAGATCGTGTCTGCATTGCCGCCCGCGCCGAACCCGTGCATCAGCGTGATCGGCTTCTGCGGCCACTGGTCGGCGGCACTGACCGGCGAAGCGACAAGGACGGTCAACAGCGATACGATGATGGCTGCCGTAAACTTGCCAAGCATGGAACTTGCTCCTCCAATATTCGCGATCGGCGCTCGATCTAGAGATGACGTCCGCCATCGACGACGATGGTGGTGCCGGTGCTGACTTTCAGATGCGTGGCGCAGGCGAGGATTGCGGCGGCGACGTCGTCCGCTTCGACAACACGCCTGAGCGGCGTCGACTTCGCACCGGCTTCCAGGGCCGCCCGGTCGCGCCCCGGGACGAAGTCGGTGGCGACAGCCCCGGGCGATACGCTGATCACGCGAATTTCGGGCCCAAGGGCGCGGCCCAGCGACATGCTGATATTGTCGAGTGCGGCCTTGGAGGCGCAGTAGGCCACGTTGCTGCCGGAGGCGGTAAAGCCGGAGATCGACGATACGTTGATCACCACGGCGTCGCCCGATGCCCGCAATTGCGGACGCAAGGCACGGATGGCGGAATAGGGGCCTCGTACATTCGCGATCAGGATTTGTTCGAACAGGTCATCGGTCAGGGTGTCGAGATCGTGATGTGGAATCGCGCGGGTGAATCCGGCGGAGTTTACGAGGATGTCGAGCTTGCCGCCGCGCCCATCGATATGGGCGGCGAGCGCCGTGAAGCTGGCGGGATCTTCCAGCGCAAGGCGCGCGATGTCGTGCCGACCGGCAGGCAAGCCGCGCAACAGCTCCTGCGCGCGCGCCTCGCTGCTGTGGTAGCCGATGATCACATCCGCTCCGGCCGCCGCAAGACGTTTGACCGCGGCAGCGCCGATGCCGTTGCTGCCGCCGGTCACGACGGCGAGGCGACCGGTCAGATTGTCGATATTGCTCATTGAAGAATCCCCATGTTGATCGCAACCATGAGCCGGCCGGGCAGGGAAGTCTGTCACCTGATCGAGGGACAGCGCCGGCATCTCGGGTCGCTATGGAAGCGCCGCCAGCCTCGTCAATTCAGCACGAGGCGCATCAGCGATGAGGTTCGAAAGCGAATGCGGTGAGGTGGTTGGCCCGCGCCCAATCGAACATCGTACGGAACAGCGTGGCAGGAAAAGCCGGCGTGCCGAGATGCTCGATCAGGTCGGCAAGCCCCGGCATGTCCGCAGGCGTCGTTGGCTGTCCATTGAGGCAATGGGTCCGCATGCACGCTCCTCGCTTTCCCCTGGCGTCTCTCTTGACCTTTTCCATAGACGAAACCGAGTTTGTATGCAAACTTGTGTGCAAAACTGGTGCTTTTCATGCTCCACGACGATCCGCTGCCATCCCGCCTGTCGAGCGACGTCTACAATGTGCTGCGCCGTCAGATCGTGACCGGCGAGTTGCGCCCGAACCAACCTCTGATCGAGCTGGATCTGGCCGAGCGGCTGCAGGTCAGTCGCACGCCAGTGAGGGAGAGCCTGCAGCGTCTTGCCCATGCTGGCCTCGTCGTGCCGCGCAAGCGCGGCTGGGCGGTGCGTGAATTCACGCCGGACGAAATCAGGCAGAACGCCGAGCTGCGCATGGCGCTCGAGGGCTATGCTGCAAGCCTCGCTGCGACGCGCGGCTCGCCATCGGACATCGCGGCGATTGTGGCCATCCACGAGCGGCGGTTGAAATTGCGCAGGTCGGACGAGGAGATGCGGGTCAAGACCAACCGCGATTTCCACGATGCCATCATGCGTGCCTCAGGCAACGGACGGCTCACCGATGCGATCTACCATTCGGGCCAATTCTACTTCAATACGCCGATCGCCCGCGCGACCACGGGCGAGGAGCTGGCGCTCGGCAATGCCGATCATGCGCTGATCGTTGCCGCCATCCTGAAGCGCGATGGGGCGGCCGCCGAACGCGCGATGCGTGCGCATATTCAGCGAACCTTTGCCGTGTTCTGGCGTGTCACGGGCCTTGCGGAGCCGCTGCAAGTCCAGCCGCGGTGATTGCGGTCGCCGCTGGTCCCCCGTGCATGTGACAGAAGAGGTGCCGGGCGCGTGGTAGGTCGCCGCTGACGAGGTGACCATCAGCGGCCGATGCGCGCGTGAGGGCCAGTTCTCTCGATTTGGCGCCTGAAAAGCTCGGTTGCCCTTGCGACGACTTAAGCGAGAGTCGTAGCTCCCGGTGTTCGCTCGGTCGTCTCCATGTAGTTTCGGTCGACCACCCGCAGCGTCCGCCGCACCATGCCGTCGACAATTGCCGCCGACTTGCTTGGGCGCACATATATCGCCGTGGACTGGAGCAGCCACGGCAATACCGCCTGCTCGAGCCGGTCCTCATAGGCGTTGCGCATCATGTCAAAGGCCTGCAAGCCGGGCCCCGCGAGGACGACATGATGCGGGCGCAGCACCGATATCGTCGCGGCGACCGCCTCGGCAAGCGCGTGACCTGCCTGCCGGAATAATTGCTCGAGGCGGGGATCGCCGTTCCGTGCTCTGTCTCGCAGCAGAGCCATCTGCGCCTCGGACGGCTGTTGCGACACCGCAGGCGGCAGGTCGACGAAGGTGCGAGCGTCGCGGTAGAGCGCATAATCAGCGAGATAGGCCTCGACGCAGCCGCGCTGACCGCAGCGGCATTGCGGCCCGTTCGGCGCTAGCTTGAGATGGCCGATCTCGCTGCTGGCGCCGACACCCCAGCGTGCCTCACCGTCGACGACGACGCCCATCCCGACGCCGTGGCCGACCATGATCGTGGCCGCCAGGCCCTCCGCGAGCGCCGGTTCAGCCGCTGCGAGGGCCAGGGCAACTGGGACGGCGTCGTTCGCCATCACGACGTCGACCTTGAATGCTTGGCGGATCGGCGTCGCCAGATCGACGTCGGTGACCGACAGCGCCGGACTCCACAGCTGGCGGCCGGTATCGGCGTTGACGATGCCCTGCAGCGCAATTCCAATTCCCAGCAGCCGGTGGCGCGGGGTGCCCGTCGCGCCGAGCATGGCATCAATTTGCGCGATCACGATATCGCACAATGCGCCTGGATCGAGCGCGCGCGTCTCGAGTGCGAGCCGCGATTGCGCCAAGCCGGAGCCACTGAAATCCGCGATCAGTGTCTCAATCAGGTTCATGCGCAGCGAGACGGCGACGACTCGGCCAAGCTCCGGGTTCAGGGTCAGCTGTATCGCCGGCCGTCCCCGACGACGGCCATTCAGCCCGTCCGCGTCCGCCTCGCTCGTATCGTCCGGCCATGACATCGCCGCGTCCGTCTCGGACAGCAGCTCTTCTGCCATCATTCTCGACGTGATCGCCGAAACGGCCGGGAAGCTCAGCCCCGTACTGCGTGCGAGCTCCACACGTGGCATCGGCCCCTGACGTCGCAAGACTTCGATGAGGCGGCCGCGGTTCGATTCACGAGCCGAGCCCGAAGCGCGCGTCGACTTTAGCTCCTCATCCATGCGACCTCATTTAGTTCGTTTGATGAAATTATTCAGTTTGTTCGACTTTGCGTACATGCGGCACGATGTCGTCAGGAGCGACAAATCTGTCACACTCTGCCGAAATTACTATTCCCACGTGAAGGTGTAATAAAAGTCGCGCTTGACTAGAGATTTTCGCCTTCATAATTTATTCGCATCGAAAATAAAATAAGGCGCAACAAGCGCCGCGCGTCAACCCCGGCTACCGGAGTGACGAAAGGGAGGTGCACATGAACAGTTCAATGAAGAGATGGATTCTGCCGTTGTTCGCGAGCGCGGCCGTGCTCGCGATAACCACCGGTGTGACGCAGGCGCAGCAGAAAAAGACTATTGCGCTGGTGACCAATGTCGCGGCCGACTTCTGGACCATCGCCGGCCGCGGGCTCGAGAAAGCACAGAAGGAGCATCCGGATTACAATATCGAGTTGATCGTCACCAACGAAGGGACCGCGGCGGGCCAGCGGCGCGAGTTGGACGACCTGCTGGTGCGCGGCGTCGCCGGCATCTCCATCTCTGTAGACGATGCACCGCACGCAACCGAAGAACTCAACAAGGTTGCGGCCAAGACCGTGTTGATCACGACGGACAGCGACGCGCCGCAGAGCAAGCGTCTCGCCTATATTGGCACCGATAACGTCGCGGCCGGGCGGCAGGCGGGCGAGGAGATCAAAAAGGCGTTGCCGAACGGCGGCAAGATCGCGTTGTTCGTTGGAACGATGGACGCCGACAACGCTCGCGAGCGGGTGCAGGGCATCAAGGAAGCGATCGCGGGCACCAAGGTCGAACTGGTCGACGTGTTCACCGACCAGGTGGACTTCGCCAAGGCCAAGGCGAATATGGAGAACGTGCTCGTCAAATATCCCGACATTGCGTTGTTGTCCGGCCTGTGGAGCTACGAGACACCGCTGATCTATGACGCGGTCAAGGCGGCGGGCAAGGCCGGCAAGGTGAAGATCGTCGGCTTCGACGAGGACCAGCGCACATTGCGGGGCGTTTCAGACGGCACGATCGAGTCGACGGTCGTGCAGCAGCCGTACGAGTTCGGCTATCTCTCCGCCACCAACATCATCAAGACGCTGAACGGCGACAAGTCCTGGATCCCGGCGGGCGGCAAGCTGATCGTGCCGACCAAGGTGATCAGCAAGTCAAATGTCGCAGACTTCACCGCAAATCTGAAGGAACTGCTGAAGAAGTGACTTTTAGCGCCTTTCGACGCTCGGCTGCCACCGCCGCCGGGCGTCGTGAGGGAGGAAACGAATGGCGGAAATCCTGTTCGAGCTCGCCGGGATCAGCAAGTCCTATCCCGGTGTCAGGGCCCTCGACGATGTCAGCCTGCGCGTGCGCCGCGGCGAGGTGTTGGGCCTGATCGGCGAGAACGGGGCCGGCAAATCGACGCTGATGCGCGTGCTGGGTGGCGTGATCGCGCCGAGCGAAGGCGTGATCCGCATCGGCGGCAACGACCATGCCCGTATGACGGTGAGCGAGGCGACGCAGGCCGGCATCGCCTTTGTGCATCAGGAACTGAACCTGTTCGAGAATCTCGAGGTCGCCGCGAACGTCTTCATCGGACGCGAGATGCTTGGCGGCGGCCCGCTGAAGCTGGTGGACAACGCGAAGATGCGCGCCCGCGTGACGCCGCTGCTGGAGCGGCTGGGCGCCGATTTCGCCCCGGAGACGCTGGTCGACAACCTGTCCATCGCCGAGCGTCAGATGGTGGAGATCGCCAAGGCGCTCTCGATCGATGCCCGCGTGATCATCATGGACGAGCCGACCTCCAGCCTGACGATTTCGGAAACCGAGCGGCTGCTGGAGGTGATTGCCGATCTGAAGGCGCACGGCATCGCAGTGATCTACATCTCTCACCGGCTCGGCGAGATCATGACCTGCGCAGACCGCGTCGTGGTGCTGCGCGATGGGCGGACGGTTGGGGAGCTGGCGCGGGACGAGCTGAGCCATGCCGCAATGATCCGGCTGATGATCGGCCGCGACCTGAAATCGCTGTACACGCCGCCGCAACGGTCGCCGCAGCCGGGCGGCTGCAATATCGTCGGCCTCGTGACATCAGCCTTTCCCGACCGGCAGATTGATCTTTCCGTGCGGCACGGCGAGATCCTCGGCCTGGCAGGGCTCGTGGGCGCTGGCCGCACCTCTCTTGCCCGCGCCGCCTTCGGCATTGACCCGCTGCTGGGTGGCGAGATCAGGATCGACGACGCACCGATTCGTGTTGCATCGCCGAGCGACGCGATCAGGCAAGGCATCTATCTGGTGCCGGAGGACCGCAAGAAATCCGGGCTGGTGCTGGAGTTGCCGGTCCGGGAGAACGTGACGCTGGCCAGCCTGCTGAATTATGCGCGGATGTGGCTGGTAAGCGGCGCGGACGAGCGCAAGGTCGCGAAAGAGCAGGTGAGGCGCCTCTCCATAAAGGCGCCGAGCATCGATATGGAGGTCGTGACGCTCTCCGGCGGCAACCAGCAGAAAGTCGTGCTGGGCAAATGGCTTTCCATGCAGCCGCGCGTGATGTTCTTCGACGAGCCGACCCGTGGCATCGACGTCGGTGCCAAGAGCGAGATCTACGCGCTGATGCGCGAACTCGCCGACCAGGGCGTCGCGATCGTGATGATCTCCTCGGACATGGAGGAGGTCATCGGCGTCTCCGACCGGGTGGCAGTGATGCATGAAGGGAGCGTCAGCGGTGTGCTGGAGCGCCCGCAGTTCAGCGAATACAACGTGTTGCGGCTAGCAATGGGCCAAGCGCTGGAAACCGTGGAAGCCGCTGCGCCATGATCAAGAAAGAACTCGGCCTGGGGGTGCTGCTGGTGGTGATCTCCGCCATCACGGGCGCGATCAATCCGGCCTTCCTGTCGCTGGTGAACTTGTTGAACATGGCCAATCTGATCGGCCTCTTCGGCGTGTTTGCGCTTGGCGAGGGGCTCGTGATCATCACCGGCGGCATCGACCTTTCGCTCGGCGCGATGTTCGCGCTGCTCGGCGTCGTGTTCATCGACCTTCTGACGACTTATGAGATTCCTTGGCCCTTCGCGCTGCTGGCCGTTCTGCTGGGCGGGCTGACGCTGGGGGGCATCCAGGGTTTCCTGATCACTCGGCTGAAGATGCAGCCCTTCATCGTGACGTTGTGTGGGCTGCTGATCTATCGCGGCGCCGCCCGCTACTATACGAGCGATTCCACACGCGGCTTCGGCTACGGCGACGAGGCGGGGGCACTGAGCAACATCGCCTCCGGCAATGTGGCGGGCATCCCGAACACGTTCATCCTCCTCATCATCCTTGCGCTGATTCTCGGCGTATTGCTGCACCGCTCGGTGTACGGGCGCTGGCTTTATGCCGTCGGCAAAAACGAGGAAGCGGCTCGCTTCTCCGGCATCAACACGAATGTCGTGATCGCAACCGCCTATATCATCAGCGGCGGGCTCGCCGGCGTCTCAACAGTCTTGTTCGTGTTCTACACGAATTCCGTCTCACCGAGCTCCTTTGGCAACTTCTATGAGCTCTACGCGATTGCGGCGGCCGTCCTCGGCGGGTGCAGTCTGCGCGGCGGCGAGGGCTCTATTCTCGGCATCGTGCTGGGGACAGCGCTGCTGCAGGTGCTGCAGAACCTCGTGAACATCCTGGGCATCCCCAATTCCCTGAACTTCGCGGTGATGGGGACGGTGATTCTGCTCGGCGTGCTGGCGGATCATCAATTGCAGGCCCGTCGGCGGCGCAAGCTGGCGCTGGCCGGTCTCGCCCGCACGGCGCCGAGCTCGATGCTTGTGCAGGGACAGCACGGCGCATCACCGCGCGGTGCGGACGCGTTGCCAGCGAGAACGGGCGATCAGGCATGACAGATCCAGGCTCCAGTCGACGCAAGGGCGCTTCGTCGGCTGAGGGAGGAGCACGTTCCAGGCTCGAGGGCTTTGGGCAAGGACGTGAGGCAAAGATAGACAAAGCCTCAGACGGTGGGAGGACGAGAGATATGTTGCGCAGGTTTGTGAACACCGCACACGCGTGCGGCCTGGGAATTGCGTTATCTGCTCTGTTAGGCGGTGGAGCGCATGCGGCCGATGTTTTAACGAAAGCGCCGCCTGTTCCTTATGCCGAGACCGATGATTTCTGGACAAGACCATACCTGTTCGGCGATCTCGGCAGGACCAGGCTGAAGGAGCAGGGCATCGATCTGGGCCTGACGCTGGGTAATGAATCCGTCGGCAACCTGTCGGGCGGAGACAGGAACACCGCGGCCAACGCCGGACAGCTGTGGTTCGGGGCCAAGCTCGATATGGGGAAGCTCGCCGGCATTCCGGGCGGCACGGTCGGCCTCACGCTGGTCCAACGCTACGGCAGCAATCTGAATGCCGAAGCAGGCATTCCGGCCTTGCAGTTGACCAACGAAGTTTTTGGCCGCGGCAATATCTTTCGCCTGACCCAACTCTATTACTCGCAGAAGCTTTTCAATGATCAGCTTGAACTCAAGGGCGGCCGTCTTCCAGTCGGCTCCGACTTCTTCTTCGGTCTGTGCGAGTTCATCAACCTGACCTTCTGCGGCGGCCAGCCCGGCAATATCCAGGGCGGCTACATCTTTAACTGGCCGGTGAGCCAATGGGCCGGCGTCGTCCACTACAACTTCGCCAAGGACTTCCAATTGTCGGTCGGCGTCTACGACGCCAATCCGAACTATCTGACGACGGAGACCCCCAGCGTCTACTTCTTGCCGGGCATCCCTGGTTCGACCCCCGCGTCGGGCGTCTTGGTGCCGGTGGAGTTGGTCTGGGCGCCGAGCGGTCCGCTGAACGGGACCTGGAGATTGGGCGGCTGGTATGACAGCGCGTCGACGATCGATGGTGGCCTTCCGGGTGTCATTCAGGTCATCCCTGGCGTCGGTGGTGTCCCGACCCAGTTTCTGGGAGATCAACGAGGCCGCTGGGGTGTTTATGAGTCGATCCTGCAGCGCTTGACCGTTGAGGGGCCCGGGGCACTGGGTTGGTATACCTTCCTCAATACGACGGTCGCCGATCACCGGACGTCGTTCCAGGACTACCAGATCGCCTGGGGCGTCAAGCACACCGGAACGTTCTCCTGGCGTCCCCAGGATGAAGTCGGCTTCGCGGTGGGCACGACCCACGTGAATTCGGCTGCCTTTGGCCCGAATGCAGGCGGCAACGAAGTCCCAATCGAAGTCTGGTACGGCTGGCAGGCGACCGGCTGGATGAACCTCAAGTTCGATGCGCAGTACGTCATCAATCCTGGCGGGCGCGGGTTTAATGCCGCCGGCGTGAAGACCGACAATGCCTGGGTCCTTGGCGCGCGAACCGAGATCCACTTCTGATGCGGCGCTAGCCGTTCGGGGTCTTGGACGACTCTGACTCGACTGGTGTCGGCATGCCCGGATACGGGCATGCCGACGCTTCGCTCACACGATTCCCAGTGCGGCCAACTTCTTCACGATCTGGTCCGCCAGTTGGTCGGGCTGCTGGCCAATCGTTTGCAGGTGCACCTCGGGGGTGGTCGGTGGTTCGTACGGGGCATCGAAGCCGGTAAAATTCTTGATCTTGCCGGCTTTCGCCTTGGCGTAGAGGCCCTTTGGATCACGGCGCGCACATTCGTCGATAGGTGTGTCGACGAATATCTCGATGAACTCTCCATCGGACACAAGACGACGCACCATGTCCCGCTCAGCGCGGTACGGAGAAATGAACGAGCAGAGAACGATCAGGCCTGCATCCACCAGGAGTTTTGCCGTCTCTCCGGCGCGACGGATATTCTCGACGCGGTCCGCCTCCGTGAAACCGAGGTCCCGGCTGAGGCCATGGCGCAGATTGTCGCCGTCCAGCATCATGGTGTGGTGGCCGCCGGCGTGAAGCCGGCGCTCGACGATGTTGGCAATCGTCGACTTGCCGGCACCCGACAGGCCGGTGAACCATATGATGGCTGGCTTCTGGTGCTTCTGCGCAGCGCGCTCCGACTTTCCTATCAGTGTGGCCTGCCAAGGGACATTGGCGGCACGCCGCAGGCCAAACGCGATCATCCCCGCGCCGAGAGTATGATTGGTCAGGCGGTCGATGACGATAAATGATCCAGTCTTGCGGTTCTGCCCGTACGGGTCGAACGCGACGGGTATGTCCGTCGACAGGTTGCAGAACGCGATATCGTTGAGGCCGAGCGTGCGGGCGGCAAGATGCTCGCGCGTGTTGACGTCAATCTTGTACTTGATCCCGGTGATCGTAACGGGGGTCGTCCGGGTACCGATGCGGGCCAAATAGGAGCGGCCCGGCACGAGTTGCTGGTCGCTCATCCAGATGACATGCGCGGCAAACTGGTCCGATACTTCGGGAGGAGAATCCGGACTGATCAGCAGATCGCCGCGGGCGATGTCCAGCTCGTCTGCGAGCGTGATCGTGATCGCGTCACCGGCCTGGGCGGAGGTCTGCGCGCCTTCGGCGGTCAGGAGCTCCTTCACCTTTGAGACTTTGCCGGAATTGGCGACGACGATGGGATCGCCGGCATTGATCGTCCCGGATGCCAGTGTCCCGGCGTAACCTCGGAAATCAAGATGGGGTCTGTTGACCCATTGCACCGGAAAGCGGAACGGACTTTGGATCGCGTCACCAGTCACGTCGGTGGTTTCGAGATAGTCGAGCAGGCTCGGCCCGCGATACCAGGGCGTGTTGCCCGACACCTTCGTGACATTGTCGCCATATCGAGCCGAGACCGGAATCGAGGCGATCGACGAAAAGCCGAGTTGCTCGGCGAAGGCCCTGTATTCATCGTCGATGCGAACGAAAATCTCGCTTTGATAGGAGATCAGATCCACCTTGTTCACGGCCAGGACAACATGGCGTATGCCGAGCAGGGAGCAAATCAGGGAATGTCGTCTGGTCTGCGCCAAGAGGCCTTTGCGCGCGTCGATCAGGAGAACGGCGAGGTCTGCCGTCGACGCGCCGGTCGCCATATTCCGCGTGTACTGCTCGTGGCCGGGCGTGTCGGCGACAATGAAAGAACGTCGCGGCGTGCTGAAGAAGCGATGTGCAGCGTCGATCGTGATGCCTTGCTCCCGCTCGGCTTCCAGTCCGTCCACGAGAAGTGCAAGGTCGATGTCGTCTCCGGTGGTGCCATGGCGCTTCGAATCCGCAGCCAACGACGACAGCTGATCTTCAAAGATCAATTTGGAGTCGTGCAGGAGCCGGCCGATCAGCGTAGACTTTCCGTCATCCACCGATCCGCAGGTGAGGAAACGAAGCAGGTCCTTGCGCTGCGCGTCGACGGGAAACTCGCGGCTGTCCATCAAAAGTAGCCTTCGCGCTTCTTTCGCTCCATTGCTGCGGGTTCGTCGCTGTCTATCAGGCGACCCTGCCGCTCCGAGAGTCGCGTCGATCCCATCTCCGAGATGATATCTTCCAGCGTTGTGGCACTGGAATCGATCGCTCCGGTGAGGGGATAGCAACCCAGCGTTCGAAATCGAACTTGCCGCGATTCCGGCTGCTCGTCCGCATTGAGGGGCAGTCTCTCGTCATCGACCATGATCCAGGAGCCGCCGCGCGCCACGACCGGGCGGTGTTTGGCGAAATAGAGCGGCACCACTGAAATATTTTCCAGATGGATGTAGTGCCAGACATCCAGTTCGGTCCAGTTCGAAAGCGGGAAGACGCGAACGGTTTCGCCCGATCCAACACGGGTGTTGTACAGATTCCACAATTCGGGGCGCTGGTTGCGGGGGTCCCAGAGGTGTCCGCGCGAGCGAAAGGAGAATATCCGTTCCTTGGCCCGGCTCTTTTCTTCGTCCCTGCGTGCGCCGCCGAAACACGCATCGAAGCCATGGAGGTCGAGGGCTTGTTTGAGCGCGTGGGTCTTCATCACCTGAGTGTGGATCGACGAGCCTGATGTTATCGGCGAGATGCCACGGCCAAGACCATCCTGGTTGATGTAGACAAGCAGCTCGATGCCGAGGCGACGCGCGGTGTCGTCCCGAAACGCGATCATCTCATGAAACTTCCATGTCGTATCAACGTGCAAAAGCGGAAACGGGAGCTTGGCGGGGTAGAACGCCTTGAACGCCAGATGAAGCATGACGCTGGAGTCCTTGCCAATCGAATAGAGCATCACCGGTCGTTTGAACTCGGCGATGACTTCGCGCATGATCTCAATTGACTGAGCTTCCAGGCTCTTGAGGTGTTTCGGAAGCCCGCGTCGCGTTCCATCAGTGGTCGATGCCACGAAATTCATTGCAGGCGCCTCAGGGAAATCTCACGGGGAATGACAACATACTTCATGCCATACCGGCAGCGATAGTTCATGTCTACGGCGCGCGGAGCTGTGTCGTCCGGGCGATGAGGGGCCGGCGCCGACGAATTCTTGATCTCGGTGCGAGAGTAAATGCGCTGGGCCTTGTTGCCTTGCATTCGGAGCGCGGTGGTGGCTGATGCGACTTCAAGGCACCGATGAAGCGAGCGGTCGACAGCGTTGAGCGGCGCATTTTGGATCAGAGAGACCTCGATGGCATTGAATGCGGATGACATTTTTCTGAATCCTGCGCTGGAATCTGGCGTGCGCGGACAAGCCTCGGCGCTCTTGCTTCTCAACGCTGCCGATCCGCGGATGGGGTCGTTGTTTGCAACGCAACAACGCTGGCTGATGGCCCACGCTGCGGTAGCCCAGTTCTTCCGGGATGTTGCCGTGGGCGGCGCTGGCTCCGGCGTGTTGACCGCACGTGTGCTCGATCTTGTCGAGCATCACCAGATTGCAAGCCGGAACACTGCGGCTGCCTTCGTCAAGGAGATGTTGAAATACGGCATCGTGCGCCATGTTGCGGGAAGCGAAGGCAAGCGTCATCGTCCAGTCGAGCCGGGACCTGCAGCGCTTGATGCGCTGTATCAATGGCATCTGCTGCATCTGGCGACGTTGGATGGGCCCGATGGCGGAGGCCGTTCGGCGACGTTGGCCGCCCGACCGGAGGTCGTTCAGCGCATGCAGCCGCTGATTGCCGACGGTCTGCTTGGGTCTCACATGGTTCGCGAGCCCGAACCGACGTTCAAACTGTTCACCTGGGTCAACGAGGGGGGCGTGTTGATGGATCGCCTGATCGCCGGCTGCGAGGAAGAGGACGCCAACCTCGATCGTATCACGACCGACATGACGTCGGTCTCCGCTCTGGCGCAGCGGCTGAAATTGTCGCGGACGCAACTGGGCCGCAAGCTCGCCGAGGCGGAGTCCATGGGAAGCCTCGGCTGGGTCGGAGCGCGCGGCAAGTCTCGGCTTTGGGTGTCGAAAGGCTTCCGCCGCGAATATCACAAGGCGCAGGCCGTCAAACTCGAGATCATCGACGCAGCCTTCGACGCTTGTTTCATGTCGCATCGATGAAGTCCACGACATCGCCGGACCGATGATCGGCAGCATTGATCGATCTGCTGTCGCCTGACCATTTTTGGTGGTCGGCCTTTCCGAGCCCGTCTCGATCTTTACCGTAAATGTTGAGCCCGCTACGGAACAACTCCGCGGCGAGCCTCGTCGCGCCCTGCAGTGATTTGGCTGAATTTTGTGCGCGGAATGAGAGCATGCTGCGATTCATGATGAAGGGCTTTTCCGGCTTTGGCGCGCCAAAGGCGGGTAAGCACAATCGATGAAAAAGTGCGCCTGTGAACGCTCGTTCGCAGCCATCGGCAGCTCAATACCGTACCAATGGGCCGTTGAAGAGTCTCGCCTTCGAGCTGTTTGAAGATGACCATGGCGTTGGATGCTTCGGTGATGGTTCTGAGGAATTGCATGAAGAGGATTGCTCTCGTCGGTCGATAGACCGAGGGCGCGACAACAGCGTCGGTCGGATGTTTGTTCGGCGGTGATCTTCAACCGTGTTTGCGCTGCCTGTTTTTTGAGATGGAATGAATAATGCTGGATGTCGGCAGTGATCGGCATTTTTCGCTCTCTATTTCGCAAGAGCTTTCGATCGAAGGCGCGCCGGATGCATCCGCCGTCGCGATTCCGGACACGCATTTGCTCTTGAACGCGGAATTCAGGCGCGCTGGCGACGATCTGCTGCTGATGGGCTCTGACGGAAAGAGCCATGTCGTTGCCGGTTATTTCAAATCGGAAAATCTGCACGCGCTGCTGTCGGCGGATGGTGCCAGGCTAAGTGGCGAAATCGTCGCTGTGTTGGCCGGGCCTGCTGCTCCCGGACGTTACACTGCCAAGGACGCGCCGTCGCCGGCGATGCAGGTGATCGGACACGCGGTACGGGTCGAAGGCCAGGTGACGGTCCTGCGCAACGGCGTCGTCGTGGCGCTCAACAACGGCGATGTGCTGCTCAAGGGAGACGTGGTCCAGACCGGCAGCGGAGGTGCGGCTGGCCTGGTTTTCAACGACGGCAGCGCGTTCCAGATCGGGCATGGTTCGCGCCTCGTCCTGAGTGAGTTCAAATTCGACCCGCATGGCAGCACCAATCTGGAGGTCTTCGATCTCGTCCAGGGATCGTTCAGTTTCGCCTCCGGCAAGATTGCCCAGTCGGGTGACATGCGGATCGGAACGCCGGTCGGTTCAGCGAAAATTGCCGGCTCGGCCGGCGGTGGCGAGATTTCCCCGGACGATGGATCGGTCACGCTCTCCATTTTTCATCAGAATGACGGGCAGCATCAGGCGACCGCCTACGATCGGAACGGCAACGCCATTGCGACGATCAGCAGCGAAGGTGGCAAGCTGGAGCTGAAGCCGACCGGTCCAGCTCAAATTGCCGCCAGCGAGCAGGCGAAGACGGACGCCGACAGGGCAGGCGAGCTGGATGCGTTGAATGGCATTCTGCAAATCAAGAACCTCGGGAACCGCTATAGCAGCACCTCGCCCGGCAGCGTCGGTGCGCACGGGTCGTCGTCTCCGCCGGGTTCGTACGGTCCGGGGCCTGACGCGCCGTCGTTTCAGCCGGATGGCGCTTCTGGCCACAGCCCGCCGTTGAGCACCGGTGCGGATGTCGCCCCCCATCCGCCCGGTGGCGGAAGCGGTGGAGCCGGCCCCGGAAATGCATCGATCCCGGCGCCGCCGGTCAATGATGCGCCGTCGCTGGCTCTCAATGCCGGATCGGCGCTGGTTGCGCTCGAGCAAACGCCGGTCGCGGTTGCTCCGGGGCTGACGCTGTCCGATCCCGACAGCCACACTTTGCTGCGCGCGACGATCCAGATCACCGGCCACTATCAGCCGGGTGAAGACGTCCTGTCGTTTACCAATACGGCGTTGATCGAGGGCAGGTTCGATGCGGCAACCGGCACGCTGACGCTGACGGCCAGAGCCGGCCAGCAGCCGACTGTTGCGGATTTTGCGGCCGCGTTGCGTGCGGTCTTCTATACCGACACCAGCGACAATCCGTCGCCGCTGACCCGCACGCTGACCGTGACGGCGCAGGACCCGGACGGCACCGATCACGGTGGGCACGACACGGCCGTCGCCACCCGCGAGCTGACGGTCAGTGCGGTCAACGATGCGCCGGTCATCGGCGTAGCGCAGACGACCGGCGCGGTGCAGGAGGATACGGCACTCGATCCACATGGACTGCTGCATGCCGACGGCGCGATCGCGTTCACGGACGTCGATCTGGCGGACGCGCATGTCGTCTCGGTCACCTTCGTCAGCTCGACCCGCGCAGGCGGGCAGGCGCTCGGGACGATGAGCGCGCATCTGGCGGCCGACACCGTCCACGGCTTCGGTGGGGAGGCGACGTGGCGGTATCTCGTCGGCAACGCGGACGTCCAGTTCCTGCGGGCCGGGCAGACCGTTACGGAAACCTATGCCGTGACCGTCAGTGATGGTCATGGCGGACTGGCGAGCCGCAACGTCACCATCACGATCACCGGCGCCGAGGATGCGCCCGTGCTGGCCGCTGCGTCGGCGAGCACCACGGAGGCTGCCGACGCTGCCGCGCAGCACATCACGCTGACCGGCATCCTGCCGGTGACCGATCCCGACATCGGCGACACGCTGACGGCCTCGATCGCAGGTTCGCCGGTCGTGACTCTCGATGGCCACGCCTTCGCCCTGCCGGCAGGGGCGGCGTCGCTGATCAACAACGCACTGTCATTCCATGCGGGGACGTCGAACGGCGGCGCTGCCGGCATCGGCTGGACCTATGATGCGTCGGCGGCCAACCTGGACTTCCTGCGCGAAGGGCAGAGCCTGGTCCTGACCTACACGGTCGAAGTCAGCGACGGGCTCATCACCAGCAACCAGCAGACCCTGACGATCACTATCGCCGGCACCAACGACGTGCCCGTGGTGACGGGCGACACCGCGGCGATCAACGAGGAGGCCGATGCCCATGCGCAGGTCATTTCGCTGGCGGGCTCGATCTCCGCCAGCGACCGCGACGTCGGCGACACGCTGACAGCTTCGCTGGTCGGCGCGCCCGTTGTGAGCCTCGATGGTCACGCCTTCACCCTGCCAGCCGGCGCGCTGGCGCTCACCGACAATGCCGCCTTCGCGATCGACCCCGCGGGGCACCTGTCCACAGGCAGCGCCACGACGTTCGGCTGGACCTACCAGCCGGCCGCTGCCGACCTCGATTTCCTGAAGCAGGGCCAGACGCTCACGCTGACCTATGCGGTCGTGGTCAACGACGGCACCGCGACCAGCGCCACGCAATATGTGACGATCACGATCAACGGCACCAATGACGCGCCGATGGCCGTCGCGCACAGCTATACGACCGACGAAGACCATGCGCTGGTGGTGCCGGGTACCGGCGTGCTTGCCGGGGCGAGCGACCTCGACGGCGATGTGCTTCACTCGGTCCTCGTCAACGGTCCGGCCCACGGCACGCTGACGCTGAATGCCGACGGCTCGTTCACCTACGCGCCGACCGCCGACTACAACGGCACCGACAGCTTCACCTACAAGGTCAATGACGGTCTCGCGGATTCCAACGTTGCGACCGTCAATATCGTCGTGCAGGCTGTCAATGACCCGGCCGTGGTCTCGGGCGCCATCACCGGCTCGGTGACGGAAGCAGGCGGTGTCGCCAACGGGGTCGCGGGGACGCCGAGCGCGACCGGCACGCTGACGGACACCGACGTCGACAATCCCGCCAACACATTCACGGCGGTCGCGACGGCCAGGGCGAGTGACCACGGTTACGGCACCTTCACCATGACGTCGGGCGGCGTCTGGACCTACAATCTCGACAACAGCAACAGCGCGGTTCAGGCACTCAATGCCGGCGCGACGCTGATCGACACCTTCACTGTGACGACGATCGACGGCACCGCGCAGGTGGTCACGATCACCATCAACGGCACCAACGATGCGGCGGTGCTGTCGGCGGACACCGTCAACCTGACCGAGACCGATTCAGTGCTGTCGACCGGCGGCACGCTGACGATCCACGACGTCGACAGTCCCGAAACCTTCGTGGCGCAGGCGGGCACGTCCGGGCACTACGGCACCTTCACGGTTGGTACGAACGGCGCGTGGACTTATGTCACGAGTTCGGCGCATGACGAGTTCGTCGCCGGGCAAACCTACACCGACACGTTCTCCGTTGTGAGTTCGGATGGCACGGCTTCGTCCGTGACGATCAATATCCTCGGCAGCAACGACGCGGCTTCGATCTCGGGCACGACCACCGGTTCGGTGACCGAAGCGGGCGGCGTCAACAACGCCGTGGCGGGTACGCCGAGCGCGACCGGCACGCTCACCGACACCGACGTCGACGATCCCGCCAACACGTTCACCGCGGTCAACGCGGGCACGGTGAGCGACCACCACTACGGCACCTTTGCCGTCACGTCGGCCGGGGTCTGGACCTACACGCTCGACAACAACAATGCCGCGGTTCAGGCGCTCAATGCCGGCGGCACGCTGACGGATACGTTCACGGTAACGACCGTCGACGGTACGCCGCAGGTCGTCACCATCACGATCAATGGCGCCGACGATGCTGCCGTCATATCGGCGGTGACGAAAAATCTGACGGAAACCAACGCACCGCTGTCGACCGGCGGCACGCTGACGATCCAGGACCCCGACAGTCCGCAATCCTTCGTCGCACAGGCCGGCACCGCCGGACAGTACGGCACCTTCACGCTCGCCAGCGATGGCACCTGGAGCTATGTCGCGAGCTCGGCGCATGACGAGTTCGTGGGCGGGCACACCTACACCGACATTTTCTCCGTCGCGAGCGCGGACGGCACGACCTCGTCCGTCACCATCAACATCCTCGGGACTGACGACCCGGCCATCATGACGGGAACGACGACCGGTTCGGTGATCGAGGCGGGCGGCGTCAACAACGCGCTGGCGGGGACGCCGACCGCGACCGGCACGCTGACGCTGTTCGACATCGATACGCACTCCGTTACTATCGTGGCGGTCGCCGCGCCGACCGCCAGCACCGGCGGCTACGGCACCTACACCGTGACCTCGGCCGGCGTGTGGACCTACACGCTCGACAACAACAATGCCACGGTGCAGGCGCTCGCCGCCGGCGCGACGATGACCGACACGTTCGCCGTGAGGGGAAGCGACGGCAGCGCGCAGGTCATCACCATCACAATATCAGGCGCCAACGATGCGCCGGTGCTGTCCGGCGACGATTCGGCGGCGCTGCTGCAGGGCCTGTCGACGACCATCACCACGGCCGACCTCAACGTCAGCGACGTCGACAACAACGCGAGCCAGCTCACCTTCAACGTCAGCAGCACCCAACGCGGCTATGTCGCGCTGTCGAGCGCCCCCGGCGTTGCGATCACGAGCTTCACCCAGGCGCAGCTCGCCGCGGGCCAGGTGATCTTCGTCAGCGACGGCACGCTGAACCCGGCCGCGAGCTTCACCGTGTCCGCGACTGACGGCAGCCTGACCACTGTGCCGGTGCTGGTCAATGTCGCCGTCACCAATGATTTTGTGCTGCCGGGCAACATCAACCTCGGCAGCGTCTCGGAAACTATCAACAGCCTGACCCAATCGGGCGGGACGCTGTCCGGCACCGGCACGCTGACTGACGCGAACGGGGCGACCTTCACGGGCGGCACCGAAAACGGCAGCGGCACGACCATCGTCAACGGGCTCGCGACCTTCTTCGATGCCAATAACGAGACCTTCACGCTCGACGGCAGGACGCTCGAACTGCACGGTTCCGGCCACACCGGAGCCTTTTCGGGCGATACGCTGCGGCTGAACAACGGCGCGAGCTTCAAGATCGACGCCGGCGTCACCTTCACCGACGCCACCACCTCCGGCACCGCCTTCAACATCGCGTCAAGCACGGGAAGCGGGACCCTCAACGTCGCCGGAAATTACGACAAGACCGGCAGCGGCACCACGATCGTCAGCACCGCGGTGAACAATAGCGGCGTCATCGACGCCAAGGCGGGTACGCTCGATCTCGCCGGCAGCGTCACCAACACCGGCACACTGCAGGCGGACAGTGGCGGCAAGCTGCTGGTTGCCGGCAGCGTCACCGGCTCCGGCGCGGTCACCGTCGGCAATAATGGCACGGTCGAATTCGGCGCGAGCGTCGGATCCGGCCAGACCATCACCTTCAACGGCGCACTCGCCACGCTCAAGATCGATGCGCCGGCGAGCTTTGCCGGCACCATCGCGGGCTTCAGCGGCGCCACGGACGCGATCGACCTGGTCGGGATCAATTTCAATTCCGGGCAGTTCTCCCAGTCGTTCAATTCGACGACCGGCATTCTGCATGTCACCGACGGCGCTCATAGCGTCGATCTGCATTTCAGCGGCCCGACCTACGGCTTCGCATTCTCGGCCGACGGCTCCGGCGGCACCGTGATCAAGCCGTCCAACGTCTTCACGGTCCACAACGCAGCCGAGCTCAACACGACGCTGCTCGCCATCAGCGTGGGTGGCGCGTCTTCCGCCGCCAACACCAACTATTCGATCGAGTTCGCCGGCAACATCTCCATTGCCTCGCTCGGCGCCAATTTGACCGCGATCAATCTGGCCAGCGGCAGCCACCTCGTCATCAATGGCGCGGGCTTTTCGCTCGACGGCGGAAATGCTTATCGCGGCCTGTTCGTGTTCGGTGGCAACGTCTCGATCAACAATCTGAACATCGCGCACACGCTGGCCCAGGGCGGCGCCGGTGGTACCGAAGGCGGTGGCGGTGGTGCGGGCCTCGGCGGCGGCCTGTTCGTGGCGGCGGGTGCGGCCGTCGCGATCGATGCCGTGACGTTCACGGGCGACGCGGCCAAGGGTGGCGCCGGAGGCGATTGGGGGGGAGGCTCGAGGGGAGGCCAGGGTGGTGGCGGTGGTGGCATGGGCACCGACGGCAACGGTGCCCACTACAGTAGCAACCACAGCGTCGGAGGCGGCGCCTTCGTCTTCGTCCAGGGAGACCCGGGCGGCACGCTCGGGATCAACGTCCCGGGGCACGCGGGCTATTCACAGGCGGCTGCCGGCGGCACATCGCCGAGCGGCAGCAGCCTCACTCCGGGTGCGCATGGCGGCTTTGGTGGCGGCGGCGGTGGCGGTGCGGGGGGCTACGTCACCACCTCGATGGGAACAAGCTTCAGCGTCGGTGGCGACGGCGGTTTCGGCGG
>NZ_LSEF01000025.1:3472-5153 GCF_001641695.1 Bradyrhizobium neotropicale | reverse complement strand
CGGAGGCGCCGGCGGCGGTGGCGGCCTCGGCGCCGGCGGTGCGGTGTTCGTGCAGGAAGGCGGTTCGCTGACGATTGCCGGCAGCTCGGTCTCCGGCAACTCGGTCACGGCGGGGCTGGGCAACCACGGCGGAGGCGACGGACAGGCGCTCGGCACGGGCATTTTCATCCAGGGCAACCAGACCATCACCTTCGCGCCAACCGCGGGCGAGGACGCCGTTATTTCCGATGCGATCGCCGACCAGGGCGGCAACGGCGGCAGCGGTCACGTCGAGATCGCAGGCAGCGGCACCGTGCACTTCGCCGGTGCCAACAGCTATGTCGGCGGCACCACCATCGACAGCGGCAGCACGCTCGAGGTCGAAGCTGGCGGCAGCGCCGGCACCGGCGCCATCATCGACAACGGCATGCTGCGGTTCGAGGCGCCGGGTACGATCGCGAGCGCGATCACGGACAATGGCGCGATCACCATCGACAACGATGGCACGTTCGAATTCCAGGCCACCGTCACGGGCACGGGAACGTTCAATTTTGCCCAGGGCCACGCGATCGCGGCGGTGTTCGACAGCGGCGCGCCGACCGTGACGCTCAAGGGCTTCGCTATCGGCGACACCATCGATCTCAAATCGGTTGTCGCGACCTCCTATACGATCGATGCGAACAACGTCATGACGCTGAAGAATGTCAGCGGCACGGTCGTGGCGACGCTGCATTTCGACTCGGCACAGCATTTCGATGTCAGCTTTGGGCTGGTCGCGGACGGCAATGGCGGCACCAATGTCCGCCTGGCGCAGACCAGCTTCACGGTGAGCACCGCGGCCGAGCTCAACGCCGCACTGACGGCGATGAGCCAGGGCGGCAACGCCTATGGCGCCAACCTCAATTACACGATCCATTTCGGCGCCAATATCTCGCTGGCGTCGCTGTCGTCGAACCTTGCCGCCATCAATCTCGCGAACGGCAGCACGCTGACGGTCGATGGCGCCGGATTCACGCTCGATGGCGCCAATACCCATCGCGGCTTCTTCGAATATGCCGGCAATGCCACGTTCAAGGACCTGACCATCGCGCACACGCTGGCGCAGGGTGGCGCCGGCGGCAGCACGGCGGTCGGCGGTGGCGGTGGCGGCGCCGGACTCGGCGGCGGCCTGTTCGTCGCAGCCGGCGCGTCCGCCGTGCTCGACCACGTGCAATTTGCCTACGACCGCGCCCGCGGCGGCGCGGGCGGTTCGGTCCTTTACCCAGGGTCCCCGGCCGATCCCCACGGTGGTGGCGGCGGCGGCGGCATGGGCACCAGTGGCAGCGGGTCGGGCCCGAGATATCTCTACGCGCCCAGCCATGGCACGGGAACGACCTACGCCGGCGGTGCCGGCGGTAGTCTCGGAATCTCAAACCTTCCTTCCAGTGGCGGCTTGGGCGCCCGGCCGGCATTGTGGCTCGACGGACAGGCGGGAGGTTTTGGCGGCGGCGGTGGCGGCGGCAGCGGGATTTATCGCTCGCTTTCACCAACACCATTCGCCGGTGGAGCCGGAGGTTTCGGCGGCGGCGGCGGTGCCGGCGGCGATGAGTGGGCACTCAGGTGGCCTGGCTCCATTGGCAGCAATAGCGTCGGCTCCCAGGGCGGCAATGGTGGCTTTGGCGGCGGCGGCGGCGCCGGCGGCAGTCACCAATCCTACGGCGGG
>NZ_LSEF01000025.1:3135-3352 GCF_001641695.1 Bradyrhizobium neotropicale | reverse complement strand
GGCGGCGTGTTCGTGCAGGACGGCGGCTCGCTGACGATCTCCGGCGGCTCGTTCTCCGCTGGCGGTGCGGCCGGCGGCGTGGCCGGATACAGCCCAGCCTATCGATACCAATATCGCCCCGATCTCAACCCGATCATCGTCAAGACGGCGACCGCCGGATTGGGACTTGGCTCGGCCATCTTCCTGCAAGGCAACCAGACGCTCGCGGTCGCGGCGC
>NZ_LSEF01000025.1:0-3112 GCF_001641695.1 Bradyrhizobium neotropicale | reverse complement strand
TCGCGGATCAGGGCGGCAATGGCGGGCTCGGCGCGATCGAGATCAAGGGCCCCGGTGTCGTCGAGTTCGACGGCGCCAATTCCTATGCCGGTGGCACCACGATCGACGCGGGCGGCACGCTGCTGCTCGGAGCCGGCGGCACGCTGGGCGCGGGCGCTGTCACCAACAATGGCACGCTGCACTACATCCACACGACGACGGTGGCGAACGCCGTTGCCGACAATAACGACATCATCCTCGATGGGTCCGAGACCTATACCTTTGCGTCCGCGATCTCGGGATCGGGAACGATCACGTTCGGCACCGGATGGACCACGCTGGCCTTCAACAGCGGTGTGCCCACGCCCGTCATTCGCGGCTTCGGTGTCGGCGATGCCATCGATCTCAAGACAGTGGCCGCGACCGGCGTCGGTTCCTATGTCAACGGCATACTCACGCTGACCGGAGCGGGCGGTGCGGTCGTGGGAACGCTGAACTTCGATCCCGCGCAGGCGGATCTGATCTCGACCGGATTCCGCGTCGTGCCCGATGGCAACGGCGGCACCTATGTCGTGCTCAACGGCATCCAGACCGTCTTCGAGGTCTCCACGTTCGCCGAATTCCAGGCCGCACTGAAGTCGATCAACAATGGCGGCATCAATTCGGCCGGCAACACCGCCTATTCGATCAACATCCACGCCAACCTGTCCGTCACCGGTCTCATCGCTGCGATCGACATGGCGTCCGGCGATACCTTGGCCATCCACGGCCTCGGACACACCATCGACGGCGCGGTGAACGGTGTTGCGACATATTCCGGGCTGTATCTGCGTTCAGGCAGCCTCGCACTGTCGGACCTGACGATCCAGAACACCGTTCAGCATGGCGGCAACGGCACCGGCGATCCTCATTCGAGGAACGGCGGCGGTGGCGGCGGTCTCGGCGCCGGCGGCGGCCTGTTCGTCGGCGCGGGCGGTTCGGCGACGCTCGACAATGTCAGCTTCACCGGCGACCAGGCCATCGGTGGCAACGGTGGCAGAGGCTACAGCGCAGTACAGCCCCGAGATACCGACATCGGCCGCGGCGGCTTGTTTGAAGGGCGCTACAACTACAACAACGGCTATGGCGGCTTCGGTACCGGCGGGAGAGGCAGCAACGGCTTCATCGGTGCCGGCGGTGGCGGCTTCGGTGCTGGCGCTGGCGGCGGAGCCAGTGAGTTCAGCAACAACCCGTCTGGTTTCCACTCGCCTGGCCAGAATGGTGGCATCGGGGGCTATGGTGCTGGTGCCGGCGGCACCGGGCAATGGCCCGGCTTGTTGGGCGGCGGCGGCGGTGGCGGTGCCGGCCTCGGGGGCGCCATCTTCGTCATGGCCGGTGGTTCGCTGTCCGTCAGCAACGGCAGTCTTTCAGGCAACAACGCGATCGGCGGCGCCGGCGGCTACGGCAACAATAGCGGAGGCGCCGGCCAGGGCCTTGGCGGCGCGTTCTTCAACAATGGCAGCGAGATCGTCCTCACGTCAGCCGCGGGCAAGACGCTCAACATTGGTGACTCCATCGCCGGCACCGGCATCCTGGACCTCACAGGCGCCGGCGACTTCGTATTCTCGGGCGCGATCTCCGGCAACCAGACCATCAATATCGCGGGCTCAGGCGATGTGACGCTGACCGGTCCGATATCGGGCAGCGAGACCATCAACATCACGGGGGCCGGCGACGTGACCCTGACCGGTCCGATGACGGGCAACGAGATCATCAACGTCGCGGGGTCCGGCGACGTGGTCCTGTCGGGCTCGATCACGGGCAACGAAACCATCAACTACACGGGAACGGGCGCGCTGACGCTGCCGGTCGCCCATGTTGCAACCGTCGGCGACCTCGTCACCGCGATCACCGACGTCAATATCGGCGGCAAGCTGTCGATCGCCCGCGTCCATACCCACGAGATCGATCTGACGGCGGACACTTCGCTGACCGCGGGAATGCCGAAGTTCAACCTCGCTGCCGGCGACACCGTCACCATCAACACCGCGGGACATACGCTGGACGGCGCTGTCAACGGCGCCGGCGGCGGGTTCAGTTTTACGGCGAGTGTGTCCGGCGGCGGCGCCGTGCTGCTCGGCAACGCGGTCCCCACATTCAACGTCGCAAGTGTGTCGGACCTGTCGACCGCCTTCAACACCATCAATGTCGGAGGCTTGTTCTCTTCCCCGAATACCAGCTACGTCATCAATCTCGGGGTGGATATCCCGACGCTTGGCAGCCTGTCGTCGACGCTCAACCTCGCTGCCGGCGATACGCTCACCATCAACGCTGTGGGACACACGATTGATGGCGCGGTCAACGGCAATGGTCCGGGCTTCACCTTTGCGACTGGCGCGTCCGGCGGCACGCCGGTGTTCACGAACAATCCCGTCGCGACGTTCAGCGTCGGGACGGTTGCGGATTTCTACTCGGCGCTCGCGGCGATCAAACCTGGCGGCTTCTTCTACGGCACGAACATCAATTACGAGATCGACCTGACCGCCGATCTGGCGCTGAGCGGCAACATTCCGGCCATCCTGCTGGCATCGGGCGACACGCTCACCATCAAGGGCGGCGGTCACACCATCGACGGTTCGGTCAGTGGTGTCGCGACCTACAGCGGATTCGATCTGCAATCCGGCAATCTGGTGCTCAGCCACCTGACGGTCAAAGGCACCATTGCGCATGGTCACGATGGTCAGTCAGTCAGCTTCCAAATGGCCGGTGCCGGGGGCGGCGGTCTGGGAGCTGGCGGCGGCCTGTTCATTGGCGCAGGCACCTCCGCGACGCTCGACGGCGTGGTGTTCACTGGCGACTCCGCAATCGGTGGCTCCGGTGGCCACGGCGGCAGCATCGGCGGTTATTACGACTTCTTTGGCGCCGGTGGCGCCGGCAGCAGTTCGAGCGGCTACAGCCCGGGTGGGGCGGGTGGTTTCGGTCGGCAGCCGTACACCTTCCGACACTCCCGAAGCAACGGTCTGGCTGGCGGATTTGGTGGCGGCGGCGGCGGCGGGGCCAGCGTTTTAAGGATTATCCCGTTCGACCCGGTGTGGGGGGGCGATCTGTCTCCCGGCATCGGCGGCAGCGGCGGTTACGGCGCGGGCAGCGGCGG
>NZ_LSEF01000024.1:152395-167287 GCF_001641695.1 Bradyrhizobium neotropicale | reverse complement strand
CTAGTGGTTCATCACAGTGATTTTGACGTTTTGATACCGAGCCATCCGAGGATAGGCAACTTTTCGGGTGGCAAGAGGATCTCGATGCTTCGAGCGACGCCGGGCTGGCGACGAATGAACCCGTTGCGTTCGAGGGTGAGGATCATCTGGTGGACTGACGGCGGGCTGACGCGGAAATGCCGCTGGATGTCGGCCTCGGCGGGCGGCTGTCCGAACATGTACGAGTAGGTATGGATGAAAGCGAGATAGTGTCCCTGCTTCTCGGTGAAGTGCGCGCCTGATTTTTGACTCATAGCTGGATTCGTCCCGGCCTCCGACAAGGAGGCGAAGCATGAATGTACGTTATCGGGTCGAATTGAGCCAAGCCGAGCGGGACGAACTGACGGCAATGCTCGGCGGCGGCACGCATTCCGCCCGCAAACTCAAACGGGCTCAGATTGTGCTGGCGGCCGATTCAGGCAGCTGCGACGCGGAGATTGCCCGAACCGTCCGGGTCAGCCTTTCCACCGTCGGCCGGACCAAACGCCGTTTCGTAGAAGGCAATCTGGAGCGGGCCTTGAGTGAGGAGCCGCGTCCGGGCGCGGAACGCAAGCTGACAGGCAAGGAAGAGGCCCTGCTGGTGGCGACGGCATGCGCCAAGCCGCCCGCCGGCCGCAAACGCTGGACGCTGACATTGCTGGCCGACGCGATGGTCAAGCTCACCGATCACGCCAGCCTGTCGGGCGAGACCGTGCGCCGCCGGCTGGCCGACAACGACCTCAAGCCGTGGCGCCGGGATATGTGGTGCATTCCTCATGTCGACGGCGAATACGTCGCCCGGATGGAGGATGTGCTCGATCTCTACGCCGAGGCGCCGGATCCCGAGCGGCCCCTGGTTTGCTTCGACGAGACCCCAGTCCAGCTGATCGGCGAGGTACGCCAGCCGATCCCTGCCCAACCGGGACAGCGCGAGCGCTACGATTACGAATATCGCCGCAACGGTACCGTCAATCTCTTCGTCACCTTCGATCCGCATCGCGGCTGGCGCAATGTCAAGGTTACAGACCACCGCGCCGCGGTCGACTACGCGCACTGCATGCGCGAACTCGTCGACGTCCACTATCCCAATGCCGCCTGCATCCGTGTGGTGCAGGACAATCTGTCGATTCATACGGCCGGCGCGCTATATCAGGCATTTGCGCCTGCCGAGGCCCGTCGCATCCTGCGCCGCCTCGAGTTCCACTACACCCCGAAACACGCCAGCTGGCTCAATATGGTCGAGTGCGAGATCAGCGTGCTGCAGCGCCAGTGTCTCGGCCGTCGCATCGACGATCCCAAAAGGCTTCGAAAAGAAATCGCAGCATGGCAACGGCAGCGAAACAAGGCGCGAGACCGCATCAAATGGATGTTCACAACCGACAAAGCCCGCGCCAAACTCGGTCGCGCCTATCCAGTTGCCGCCAAAGAGTCAAAACCACTGTGATGAACCACTAGTGCCGCCCGGACCGAAGGGTGAGTGTGCAGCGCAGCATTACCCGCGACTTGCCGCCGCATTCGATCTGGAACTATCAGACTAGAGAATATCGGGTGAAAGACCGGCTAGGATGGGCCGCGCCGGTCTCATGACCCACCAATTCAAGCAAGAACCGTTCAAAGGGATTTATCCATGTTCACGCGTCGTCACCTGCTCGCGACCGCCGTCGCGGCACCCGCCATTCTCCGCTTCGGCATCGGCACCGCGCATGCCGCGACCACGCTGAAGATCTCGCATCAATTCCCGGGTGGCACGATCGACAAGGGCGATTTCCGCGACCGGCTCTGCCGCATGTTCGCAGCCGAAGTGGCCAAGCGCAGCAATGGCGACATCGCCGCCGAGATCTATCCGAACTCCTCGCTGATCAAGACCAATGCGCAGTTCTCCGCGATGCGCAAGGGCGCGCTCGACATCAGCCTCTATCCGATGCCTTATGCCGGTGGCGAGCTGCCGGAAACCAACATCGGCCTGATGCCCGGCCTCGTGACCACCTACGACCAGGGTCTGCGCTGGAAGAAGGAGCCGGTCGGCAAGGCACTGACCGACTTCCTCGCCGACAAGGGCATCATTTTGCTCTCCTGGGTCTGGCAAGCCGGCGGCGTCGCCAGCCGCTCCAAGCCGATCGTTGCGCCCGAGGACGCCAAGGGCATGAAGGTGCGCGGCGGCTCGCGCGAGATGGACATGGTGCTCCAGACCGCCGGCGCCTCGGTGCTGTCGGTGCCCTCGAACGAGATCTACGCGGCGATGCAGACCGGCGCGTGCGATGCCGGCATCACCTCCTCCACCAGCCTGATCTCGTTCCGCCTCGAAGAGGTGGCGAAATCACTGACCTCCGGCGCCGGCGCCTCCTACTGGTTCATGCTCGAGCCGCTGATGATGTCGAAGGCGATCTTCGACAAGCTGCCGAAGAACCATCAGGACATCCTGCTCGCCGTCGGCACCGAGCTCGAGGCCTTCGGCCGCAAGGGCGCGCAGGACGACGACGTCGAGGTCGCCAAGGTCTATGAGAAGGCCGGTGCCAAGGTCAGCGCGCTCGACGCCGCGACCGTCGGCAAGTGGCGCGACATCGCCCGCGATACCGCGTGGAAGGATTACGGCGCCAAGACCGCGACCGCGGCGAAGCTGCTCAAGCTCGCCTCCGACGTCTCAGCATGATCCACGGTCCGCTGCCGGATCGTGACGACCCGACGAGCGCTGCCGCCGGCAACAGCCCTGCGGCCGCGCTTGATCGCGCTCTCGCCATCCTCAACAACATCATCGTGGTGATTGCGGCGGTCGCGCTGGTCGCGGCCTGCGCGATCCTGAGCTACAGCGTGCTGAGCCGCGCCCTCTTCAAGGCCGCCAATTACTGGCAGGACGAGGCCGCCGTGTTCCTGCTGGTCGGCGCGACCTTCATGACGGCCGCCTATGTACAGCAGAATCGCGGCCATATCGGCATCGAAGCCTTCGTCGGCCTGTTGTCGCCGCTGGCAAACAGGATCCGGCTCTGGCTCGTCGATGCCGCGACGTTCCTGTTCTGCGCATTTTTCACCTGGAAATCCTGGACGCTGGCGCACGAGGCCTATGTCGACGGCCAGGTCTCGAACTCGATGTGGTCGCCGCCGCTCGCCATTCCCTACGCGCTGATGGCGCTCGGCATGAGCCTGCTCTGCGTGCAGATCATCGTGCAGCTTGCACTGCCCTTCACTGGAGCCAGGCGGACATGAGCGTCTTCGGTATCGGTCTCGCCTACGGGATCGCGACACTGGTCGTGATGTTCTCGGGCATGCCGATCGCGTTCGCGCTCGGCGCGGTCGCGGTCGTGTTCATGGGCATCTACATGCCGACCGCCTCCCTCGATACGGTGACGCAGAACGTCTACGAGGAAATGGCCTCGATCACGCTTTTGTCGATCCCGCTCTTCATCCTGAAGGGCGCCGCGATCGGCAAGTCGCGCGCCGGCCAGGACCTCTACTCGGCGCTGCACGCCTGGCTGCATCGCGTGCCGGGTGGCCTCGGCGTCGCCAACGTGTTCGCCTGCGCGCTGTTCGCGGCGATGGCGGGCTCCTCGCCCGCGACCTGCTCGGCGATCGGCTCGGCCGGCATCCCCGAGATGCGCAAGCGCGGCTATTCCGGCGGGTTTGCGGCCGGCATCATCGCCGCCGGCGGCACGCTCGGCATTCTGCTGCCGCCCTCGATCACCATGATCCTGTTCGCGGTGGCGGCGGAGAAATCGCTCGGCCGCCTGTTCCTCGCCGGAATCGGTCCGGGCCTGCTGCTGGTCAGCCTGTTCGGCGCCTATGCCGTGATCCGATTCCGCCGGGAATATGCCGCAGCCGAAGCGATCTACAAGAACGGCGGGCCCGAGGCGCCGATCCTGACCCGCGACGAGTACACGCTCGCCGAGCGCTTCAGCGTGCTGCCGCGCGTCATCCCCTTCGTGCTGCTGCTGACCGGCGTCATGATCGCGCTCTATGGCGGCTACGCCACGCCCTCGGAAACCGCAGGTCTCGGCGGCCTCCTGGCGCTGGCCCTGATCGCGATGATTTACGGCGTGTGGCGGCCGAGCGATCTCGGCCCCATCATGCGGTCGACCATCCGGGAATCGACCATGCTGATGATGATCATCGGCATGTCCCTGCTCTATTCCTATGTGATGAGCTACCTGCACATCTCGCAGTCGGCAGCCGAATCCATCGTCGCGATGCACCTGCCGCGCTGGGGCCTGTTGTTCGCCATCCTAGCCATGGTGATCGTGCTCGGCTTCTTCCTGCCGCCGGTCTCGATCATCCTGATGACGGCACCGATCATCCTGCCGCCGCTCCGCGCCGCCAATTTCGACATCATCTGGTTCGGCGTCGTCATGACCATCGTGATGGAGATGGGGCTGATCCACCCGCCTGTCGGCCTCAACATCTTCGTCATTCGCAACGTCGCGCCCGACATCTCCTTGAGCGAGGTGATCTGGGGCACGCTGCCCTTCGTGCTATTGATGATGGCGGCAGTGCTGCTGCTCTGCTTCGTGCCGGAGATATCGACTTGGCTGCCGGATCTGGTGATGGGGGCAGACGGGAGCAGGTGACGACGCCGTAGGGTGGGTTAGCCGAAGGCGTAACCCACCTCTTCTGTCGACGTGGTGAGAAAAGTGGTGGGTTACGCTTCGCTAACCCACCCTACGATTCCTACGAAGTCGCTCGCTTCTTCTTTGCGTTCAGCGCTGTCGCCACGCGGCTCGCCGGCGGCCGGCCGAGCAGACGGCTGATCTCGTTCGTCGCCGCCAGCAGCTTCTCCATGTCGATGCCGGTGCTGATGCCCATGCCCTCGAGCATGTAGACGACATCCTCGGTGGCGACATTGCCGGTGGCGCCGGGGGCGTAGGGACAGCCGCCGAGCCCGCCGGCGGCGGAATCGATGACGCGGACGCCCTCCTCCATGCCGGCATAGAGATTTGCGAGCGCCTGGCCGTAGGTGTCGTGGAAGTGCATCGCGAGATGGGCGGCGGGAATGCTCGCGCTGACTGCGCGCAGCATCTCCTTCGCCTTGGTCGGCGTGCCGACGCCGATGGTGTCGCCGAGCGAGATCTCGTAGCAGCCGAGGTCCCATAGCGTGCCAGCGAGATCGGCGACCGCCTTCGGCTTGATTTCGCCGTCGAACGGGCAGCCCAGCACGCAGGAAATATAACCGCGCACCTTGACGCCGTCGGTCCTGGCACGCGCCATCACTGGCTTGAACCGCTCGATGGACTCGGCGACCGAGCAGTTGATGTTGGCACGGGAGAAGCCCTCGGACGCTGCCGCGAATACGGAGACGACCTTGGCGCCAGCGGCGCGCGCGGCCTCGTAGCCTTTTTCGTTCGGCACCAGCACGTGGAATTCTGCGCCCTCGATGTGGCTCACGCCGCGCAGCACGGCATCGGAGCTCGCCATCTGCGGGATGGCCTTGGCCGAGACGAAGGCGCCGACCTCGACCGTATTCAGGCCGGCAGCAACCAGCGCCTCGACAAAGGCGATGCGGGCCTCGACGCTGACGGGCGTCTTCTCGTTCTGGAGGCCGTCGCGCGGCCCCATTTCGATGATGCGGACCGGATCGCTCATCATTCTTCCTCGCCCGACGGCTCGACCACGGCCAGTTCGACACCTTCCTGCACGATGTCGCCGACCTTGCACTTGATCGCCTTCAAGACGCCCGCGAACGGCGCGCGCAGCGTCTGCTCCATCTTCATCACTTCCAGGGTGAGGATCGGCGCACCCTTCTCGAGCTTCGCCCCCTCTTCCGCGAGTACGGCAACGACCGTGCCCGGCAACGGCGCCGCGATCTTGTCCTCGCCAACATGCTCCTCGCTCTCGCCGCCGAACGGGTCGACCCAGTGCAGGTCGAAGCGGCCGTTGCGGGTGCGCAAATAGAGCTCGTGGCCGTCGATCACGGCCGCGACCAGCGATTTGACGCCGTCGAGCGTGAGATCGAAGCCCCCCTCTCTCGGCGTGATCGCGAAGGCGAGCTCGCGCTCGCCGACGACGAGGGTCGACGGGCCGCCGCCGTAGTTCAGCGCGATCTTCTGCTCGGCCCCATGGCCGACGCGGAAGGCGAAACTGCGCTGACGCCGGCCGACCGGCATCCAGCCAAAGGTCTGCCAGGGCGAACTCGCATCCGCCTGCGCGGCCTGGCGTTCCTCATTGACGATCGCGGCCACGGCGGCACAGAGCTCGAGCTCGCCGGGCACGGTGGCGGCCGGCGTCAAAACCGCCAGCTCGCGTTCGATGAAGCCGGTGTCGACCGCGTTGGTCCGCACCTTCGGATGCGTCATCAGCGCCGACAGGAACGGAATGTTGGTGACGATGCCGCGGACATCGGAATCTTCGAGCCCGCGGTTCAGCCGCTCGATCGCGACATCCCGGGTCGGGGCCCACGCGATCATCTTGGCCAGCATCGCGTCGTAATAGGGCGAGACGCTGTCGCCCTCCCGATAGCCGGCGTCGATACGCAGGCCCCCGGTCTCTTTCGGCAAACGCCAGGTCGAGATCCTGCCGACCGACGGCATGAAGTTCTTGGTCGGGTTTTCAGCGTAGACACGCGCCTCGATGGCGTGGCCGTTGAGCCGGAGCTCGTCCTGCTTGAGCGGCAACGCCTCGCCGAAGGCGACGCGCAACTGCCACTCGACGAGGTCGATCCCGGTGATCAATTCCGTCACGGGATGCTCGACCTGGAGGCGGGTGTTCATCTCGATGAAGAACACGTCCTTGCCGTCGGAGACGAATTCGATGGTGCCAGCACCGACATAGTTCACAGCCCCGGCCGCCTTGCGCGCGGCCGCGCAGACGGTCTCGCGCTGGGCGGCGTTGAGCGTCGGCGACGGAGCCTCCTCGATCACCTTCTGGTGCCGGCGCTGCAGCGTGCATTCGCGCTCGAACAGCGACAAGAGATTACCGTGGCTGTCGCCGATCACCTGCACCTCGATGTGCCGGGGATTGTCGACATATTTCTCGATCAGCATGGTGTCGTCGCCGAACGCGGCTTTCGCCTCGCGCTTGGCGCTGACGATCGCGGGGCCGAGTTCAGCCGCCGAGCGCACGATGCGCATGCCGCGGCCGCCGCCACCGGCCGAGGCCTTGACCAGCACGGGGAAACCGATCTTCTCGGCCGCCTTCGCCAGCGTCGCCTCGTCCTGGGCCTCGCCGTGATAGCCCGGCACCAGCGGCACCCCGGCCTTCTCCATCAGCGCCTTGGAGCCCGACTTCGAGCCCATCGCCGTCATCATCCCGGCGGTAGGGCCGACGAAGACCAATCCGGCGTCCAGGCAGGCCCGCGCGAACTCGGCATTTTCCGACAGGAAGCCGTAGCCGGGATGCACGGCCTCAGCGCCGGTCTTCCGCGCTGCTTCGATCAGCCGCTCGACATTGAGATAGCTGTCGCGCGCCCGCGCGGGCCCGAGCAGCACGGCCTCGTCGGCGAGCGCGACATGCATCGCATCGCGGTCGGCCTCGGAATAGACGGCGACGGTGCGCAGGCCCATGGCGCGGGCGGTGCGGATCACGCGGCAGGCGATCTCGCCACGATTGGCGATCAGGAGCGTGCGAAAGCGCCGATAGAGGTTTGAGCGGTCCATCGCATCACATCCTGAACAGGCCGAATTTCGTCGGTTCGATCGGCGCGTTCGACGCCGCCGAGAGGCCGAGGCCGAGCACGAGCCGGGTGTCGGCCGGGTCGATCACGCCGTCGTCCCACAGCCGCGCGGTGGCATAATAGGGATGGCCCTGGCTCTCATATTGCGCGCGGATGGGGCTGCGGAATTTCTCTTCCTCTTCCTTCGACCAGCTATCGCCCTTGGCCTCGATGTTGTCGCGCCGGACCTGGCTCAGCACCATGGACGCCTGCTCGCCGCCCATCACGGAAATGCGCGCGTTCGGCCACATCCAGAGGAAGCGCGGGCTGTAGGCGCGCCCGCACATGCCGTAATTGCCGGCGCCGTAGGAGCCGCCGATCACGACGGTGAATTTCGGTACCGATGCGGTTGCAACCGCCGTGACGAGCTTGGCGCCATCGCGCGCGATGCCGCCGGCCTCGTATTTCTTGCCGACCATGAAGCCGGTGATGTTCTGCAAGAACACCAGTGGAATGCCGCGCTGGCAGCACAGCTCGATGAAATGCGCGCCCTTCAGCGAGCTCTCGCTGAACAGGATGCCGTTGTTGGCGATGATGCCGACCGGGAAACCCCAGATATGGGCGAAACCGCAGACCAGCGTCGTGCCGTAGAGCTTCTTGAACTCGTCGAACTCGGAGCCGTCGACGATGCGGGCGATGATGTCGCGCACATCGAACGGCTTTCTGCCATCGACCGGCACGACACCGTAAATCTCCTCGGCCGCAAACAACGGTTCGCGCGGCGGATGCATGTTGAGGTTCGGGCGCGTCGACGGTTTCAGCGTCCCAACGATGCGCCGGGCAATGCCGATCGCATGGGCATCGTTCTGCGCGTAGTGATCGGTCACACCGGACTGGCGCGAATGCACGTCGGCGCCGCCGAGTTCTTCCGCGCTCACCACCTCGCCGGTTGCGGCCTTCACCAGCGGCGGGCCGCCGAGGAAGATGGTGCCCTGGTTGCGCACGATGATGCTCTCGTCCGACATTGCCGGCACATAGGCGCCGCCGGCGGTGCAGGAACCCATCACGATTGCGATCTGCGGGATGCCCTGCGAGGACATCTGCGCCTGGTTGAAGAAGATGCGGCCGAAATGCCGCTCGTCCGGGAAGATCTCGTCCTGAAGCGGCAGGAAAGCGCCGCCGGAATCGACCATGTAGACGCAGGGCAGATTGTTCTGCCGCGCAATGTCCTGCGCGCGCAGATGCTTCTTCACGGTCATCGGGTAGTAGGTGCCGCCCTTGATGGTTGCGTCGTTGGCGACGATCACGCATTCGCGGCCCGAGATACGCCCGACGCCGGTCACGATGCTCGCCGAATGCACGTCGCCGCCATAGAGGCCGTAGGCCGCGAGCGGCGACAGCTCCAGGAACGATGTGCCGGGGTCGACCAGCAGGTCGACGCGCTGGCGCGCCAGCATCTTGCCGCGCGCGGTGTGGCGGTTGCGCGAGGCCTCGCCGCCGCCGCCGGCCACTTGGCTCAGCTTTTCGCGCAGATCGGCGACGAGCGTGCGCATGGCTTCGGCATTGCGGGCGAAATCGGATGACGATGGATCGATGCTGGAATGGAGCGGCATGTGGTCCCGCGCTTCTGGTGACGTGGTGAGAGGCCGCGACAGGTTGAACCAGTTTCGCGGCAATTCCAATTGCGTGGAGCCTAAGCCGTCTCCGCCATCAGCTCGCGGCCGATCAGCATGCGGCGGATCTCCGAGGTGCCGGCGCCGATCTCATAGAGCTTGGCATCGCGCCACAGCCGTCCCGTGGGGAATTCACTGGTATAGCCGACGCCGCCGAGCGCCTGGATCGCCTCGCCCGCCATCCACGTTGCCTTCTCGGCGGAATAGAGGATCGCGGCAGCCGCGTCCTTGCGTAAACTGCGGGCGTGCTCGGCACGATCGCAGGCGCGCCCCACGGCGTAGACATAGGCGCGCGTGGCCTGCCAGGTCGAATACATATCGGCGAGCTTGCCCTGCATGAGCTGGAAGTCGCCGATCGGCTGGCCGAACTGCTTGCGCTCGTGCATGTAGGGCACGACCGCGTCCATGCAGGCCGCCATGATGCCGAGCGGGCCGCCGGAGAGCACCGCCCGCTCATAGTCGAGGCCCGACATCAGCACCTTGACGCCCTCGCCTACGCCGCCGATCACGTTCTCTTCCGGCACCTCGCACTCGTCGAAGAACAGCGGATAGGTGTTGGAGCCGCGCATGCCGAGCTTGTCGAGATGCTGGCCGTGGGTGAAGCCTTTGAAGCCCTTCTCGATGAGAAACGCGGTCATCCCGCGCGGGCCGGCGTCGGGATCGGTCTTGGCGTAGACGACGAGCACGTCGGCATCACCGCCATTGGTGATCCACATCTTCGAGCCGTTCAGTACGTAGCGGTCGCCGCGCTTGTCGCCACGCAGCTTCATCGAGACCACGTCCGATCCGGCGCCGGGCTCGGACATCGCCAGCGCGCCGACATACTCGCCGGAGATCAGTTTCGGCAGATAGCGCTGCCGCTGTGCCTCGCTGCCGTTGCGGCGGATCTGGTTGACGCAGAGGTTGGAATGGGCGCCGTAGGAGAGCCCCACCGCGGCCGAGCCCCGCGAAATCTCCTCCATGGCGACGATGTGGGCGAGATAGCCCATGTTCGAGCCGCCATATTGCTCGGGGGCCGTCATGCCGAGCAGGCCGAGGTCGCCCAGGCGCTTCCAGAGGTCTGCCGGGAACAGATTGGCCTTCTCGATCTCAGCGGCGCGGGGCGCGACCTCCGCTTCCACGAAAGCGCGCACCGTGTCGCGCAGCATGGAGACATCTTCGCCCAGATCGAAGTCGATGCTAGGGATATTCAAGGCGATTCCTCCGTTCTTATCGGCCCGACCCTACCCCCGACCGGGCGCCGCTTCGGTCTAAAAGGTTGCATTTTCCGCCAAGTTTGGCGAGGATTTTCCATGCCTTTTCAAGCCGCGACCGCGACGCCCCGCCGCGCCATGACGCCCGCCGCCTTCGTCCGCGGCGTCGTCGCGGCCTACGACCGCTACGGACGCGATCCAACCGATGCCCTCGGCAAGGGCCAGGTCACGGCAGATCTCGTCAAATCGGCGGATGGGAGGGTGACGGCCGCCCAGTTCGAGACGCTGGCGGGCCATGCCATGCGCGAACTCGACGACGAAGCGCTCGGCTGGTTCTCGCGCCGCCTGCCCTGGGGCAGCTACGGCATGCTGTGCCGCGCCTCGATCACCGCGCCCAATCTCGAGGTCGCGCTCAAGCGCTGGTGCCGTCATCACCGCCTGCTGACCGAAGACGTGCTGTTCGAACTCTTGATCGGACCCGAGACCGCAACCGTCTCAATACGCGAGCTGCGCGACCTCGGCGCCTGCCGCGAGTTCTGCCTCGTCACCCTGCTGCGCTACGTGCTTGGTTTTTCGTGCTGGGCCGTCGATTCCGCGATCGCGCTCCGCGAAGCGGAGTTTCCCTTTCCCGAGCCGCTCCACGTCTCGGTCTATCCGACCATCTTCTGCAAGACGGTCCGCTTCGGCGCGGACTGCGCCAGCATCGTGTTCGACAAGCACTATCTTTCGCTGCCGCTCACCCGCAGCGCCGGCGACCTCGACACAATGCTGAAGGGCGCGCTGCGGCTGACGGTGCTGCCTTATCGGCGCGACCGGCTCCTGGTGGAACGCGTCCGTCGCGTTCTTCGCAACGCGCGCGGCCGCATTCTGGGCGCGGAGGACGTCGCGAGCGAGCTGGCGCTCTCGACCCGCACCATGCATCGCCGCCTGCGCGAGGAATCGACCTCGCTGCGCGACTTGAAGGAAGAGGCCAAGCTCGAGCTCGCCAAGCAGGAGTTGATGCGCGGCCGGGTGCCGATCAAGCGGATCGCCGAGCTTGCCGGCTTCCGCAATGAAAAGAGCTTTTCCCGCGCCTTCCGAACCTGGACCGGCGCTTCGCCGCGTGAGTTTCGCGACAGATATCGTTGAGCCGCGCGCACGCTGGCAATTGTTGCAGTCGTCATGCTTTTGCGGCCTCCGAGCGCAAACTCGGAGGCCGCAATGTTTCGAAACCGATCTCGATCCGAGTGTTAGTTCGCGTTGGACCGAAGCTTGGTGCGCGACTGCGACTGCTTCGGCTGATATGCGAGAGAGTCGTTCGTGCTCTTCGCGCCGCCGCTCTGCGAACACGATCCGCCGATGCCGGCGGCTGCAGACTTGCAGGCTTCCATCGTCGGATAGCCGCAGCCATGAGCGGCCTGGGCGCCATTCGTGATGCAGAAATCGTCTGCACGGGCGGCGGGCGCCGTCACCATGAGAAACGCGGACGCAAACAGCGTCGCCGCAGAGGCGAGAAACATCTTCGAGGTCGAGGTCATGTTGTCTTTCCTGAGTCAGGGTCCCACAAATCGTCCTCGGCGTGCGGCGCACGCCGAGCTCACACCGCGGATGTAGGGACACGATCAGGGTCGACAATCAGGGAGCGCTGCATTGCAGCACTTCCCAAATCACATGTCACAGTTAGGTGACTGACTCATGTAACTGCATCACATGCGGGGTAACCGATAACGAGGTGATCCATTCCTTGGGTTCTGCTGGGTCTAGCCCGCCGGCGCAAACTCGGCGGCCTCCAGCACCGGCAACGGCACATCCTTCGCCACTCCCAGCACCGGAAAGCTGCGGACGGTCTTCACGTTCGGCATCGCCGCGAAATGCAGCAGCTGCTGGCGCATGCTCTCGACGCTGGGCGCGACGCATTTCAGGAGATAGTCGGTGTCACCCGAAATCCGCCAGCACTGCTGGATGCGCGGGATCGCTGCGATAGAGCCCTCGAAGGCCTCCAGCACCGGCTGGGCCTGGCTGCCGAGCTGGATGGCGACGAATGACACGACCTCGTAGCCAAGCAGCCGCTCGTCGATGACGGCGCGGATCGCCCGGATGACGCCGCTGCCGAACAGGGCCTTCAACCGCCGCAGGCAGTTGGGCGCGGACACGCCGACGCGAAGCGCGAGCTCGTTGTTGCGGACACGCCCGTCCTGCTGCAGCTCGGATAGTATCTTCAGATCGACGCCGTCGAGCTGGTGTCGCCCGGCCATACCCACCTCGTCATGGTCCTGTCATGCCTCGCAAGAGCCAAGCACGGGGCGAAATGGCTGCCAAGGGCTGTCGGGCCGAGGTGGACGCGGCCCAATGGGTCCAGGTCAGTGGGTCCAGGGCTCGCCGCGGCGGAAGGAGAAGTTGTCGGCGTAGGCGACCGGCCGGCGCTGGGACTCCTTGGGCTCGATCACCTGGTAGGCGATGCCCTTGCGCTCGCAATAGGCGATCGCCTCCTCCTTGGTGAGGAAGCGCAGCGTGATCTGCTGCTTCATGTCGGCCGACGAGGTCCAGCCCATCAGCGGCTCGACCGCCCGCGGCTGCTCCGGCTCGTAGTCGAGCTGCCATTCCCGGGTCTTGGACTTGCCCGATTGCATCGCGTTTTTGGCAGGCTTAAAAATGCGTGCGGTCATTGGTCGGCCGGGTCCCTTGCGTCATTTTCGTTCGATTTCGATGCGTCACGGTAGCAATTGGTGGAAACCGCGGGGATAATATAGAGACACCTATCGGGAACTGATTGGTGATTCCGCCCCTGGGTAACCTAGCCGACGGGTATAGTCATTATGCTGCGCCGTGACAATTGCGTACCCGCCTTCGTCGGGGTCCCGCCCGGCATCAGCGCCCCGCCGACGCCTGCGTATCTGTCCTTTTCGAAAGCTCCCGTCGCATGGCCTTCCTGAACATCAGTGCAACGCTCCCGGAAAAGGGACGCGACCTGCGCCTCGATCTGTTTCGCGGCGTCGCGAACTGGGCGATCTTCCTCGACCACATCCCCGACAACGTCGTGAACTGGATCACGACGCGCAATTATGGCTTCAGCGACGCCGCCGACCTGTTCGTCTTCATTTCCGGTTACACCGCGTCCTTCGTCTACGCACGGATGATGCTGGAGCGCGGCTTCATCGTCGGCGCCACCCGTCTCACCAAACGCGTCTGGCAGCTCTACGTCGCCCACATCATCCTGTTCGTGATCTACATCGCCTCGATCAGCTACCTGGCGCTGCGCTTCGGCGATTCGGAGATGATCAACGAATTCAACGTGGCCGGTCTCGTCGACAACGCCACCGAGACCTTGCGGCAGGGCCTGTTCCTGCGCTTCAAGCCGCTCAATCTCGACGTGCTGCCACTCTACATCGTGCTGATGGGCCTGTTTCCGCCCGTGCTCTGGTTCATGCTGCGCAAGCCGGACCTGACGATGGCGCTGTCCATCGTGCTGTGGCTGAGCGCGCGTCATTTCGGCTGGAATCTGACCGCCTATCCGGCCGGCCAATGGTACTTCAACCCCTATTGCTGGCAGGTGCTGTTCGTGTTCGGCGCCTGGTGCGCGATGGGCGGCGCGCGGCGCTCGATGGGGCTGATCAATTCGCAGATCACGCTCTGGCTCTGCCTTGCCTATCTCCTGTTCGCGCTGATCATGACCATGGCCGGCCGCTTCCCGAGCCTCGGCGCCATGTTCCCCGAATGGCTGTTCTCGGCGTTCAATCCGAACGACAAGACCAACCTCGCGCCCTACCGCTTCATCCATTTCGCCGTGATCGTGATCTTGGTGATCCGCTTCGTGCCGAAGGACTGGCCGGGCCTGGAGTGGAAGGTGTTCGATCCCTTGATCGTGTGCGGCCAGCAGTCGCTCGCCGTGTTCTGCGTCGGCGTGTTCCTGTCCTTCGTCGGCCATTTCGAACTGTCGATGAGCTCGGGCTCGCTGTTTGCGCAGATCTTCGTCAGCGTCGCCGGCATCGCGATCATGACGACGGTCGCCTACTACATCTCCTGGTCGAAGCGGCAGGACAAGCCGCTGAAGCCGGCCGCCCCCAAGCCGACGCCAGCAAAGGCCGGCTGAGCTGCCGAACCGGCGCGGCCGCGCCGGTCCAATCGCCCGCGAACAGCCGAACGGCCGTAGCGGTTCAGGCGGCCTCTTCGTCACTGTACTCGGTGAACTTCTTGTAGATCCAGTCGCGACCGTCGTGCCGGCGCCAGACCTTGCCGAACACCAGTTGCCCGTTGATCGAGCGCCTCGGCACGATCACGGTCCAGAGGTGCCAGATCTCGGTCCAGCCGGACCGGGGACGGAGCTTTCCAGAGTTCGGATCGAAAACCATAGCTGACAACTCGCGCGAAACGAAACGCCGCGACGAATGTGATCTCGAGTGAGCCGGGTTGGCACCCATGGTCGCGAACCGTGACGAGTGATAACGCGCGCGAGAGC
>NZ_LSEF01000024.1:140443-152390 GCF_001641695.1 Bradyrhizobium neotropicale | reverse complement strand
CGCCGCAACTACGGCTCGTCCTTAACCTAACCGGTCAACCTTACTTATCCGGAATAGCCAATCCCCACCCGTTGAAACGCGAACGCATCCTTCCTAGGATGCGTGCGCAATTTGAGACGAGGCGCGCCGTTTTGAGGGCGTGACGTATTTGAGCTGACCGAATTTCCCGAAGCTGCATATTGCCCGGATCGATCACGATGAATTTGCAGTGTGCATGTTTGCATCTGGCGGTCGCACCGCCATCGCCTGCCGCGACGGTCGGGCGAAACCCTGGTCAACTGCCGAAAGCCGCCAACGACAATCATCCGGCCTGGCCGCTGATCCCGTTTCCTGCCGGCTGGTACGCCTCGAGCTGACCTTGCGCTGCCCCAAAAGCGCGACGCCGCACAAGCGGAGTATCCTCGCTCGGCGGCGTCCGTTTAGGCATTGGGCGCTGAAATCCCCAACACCAATATGTCTGCGGCGACGTTCAAAGGTTCGATGAAAGACCGCGAATTTTGTGCCGCAAGTCTGCGTCAACACGCTGGAAAATCGCGCGGAAGTCGCGTTGCGCAGAGAACACGCACTAGCGGTTTTAGGACGCTCCGCAGCGGGCATTTGGCGCCTGCGATCTGCGCTGGCTGCCGCCGGCGGATTGCGACGTCGCGGAGGTCGATGATGTCGACGCCGCCGCTGAGGAGGACGCTGAGGCGATCGTCTGGGACGTCGCGGCTGCCGTGCTTGACGAACCGATCGCGCTGATCGACATGACAACCTCGCCTGAAGGAAGGCTCGAGGGGCTGGCAGCGATTGCGCGGTCCGCCCTCTCCCTCCAACGCGGCACGCGGCCGGATCAGGCGTCAGACGCGCAAAAACTCTGAAGCAGTGGCGTGGGCCACCGAGACCCGGGCTGGACCGCCGGATTCGATGCAGCGGCACATTTGCCTGAAATTGCTGGTCGGGGCAGCTGGATTCGAACCAACGACCTGCAGTACCCAAAACTGCCGCGCTACCAGGCTGCGCTATACCCCGAATGTCCAGCGAGCCCCGTCGATACACGCTTCCAGGGGCGCCAGCAAGGCTGGCTTTGGCCCGCCAAAGGGCTCTATTTGCTGCCGAACAGCGGGTGGCCGACGCGGTCGCCGGGCCGGATGCCGTATTTCTGTGCCGTGCCCGCTGGCACCTCCAGGACCGCCCTCGCAAGCCCCTGGGAAGAGATGATCTTCGTCGAGAACGGCTCGGTGTTTTCGGCAATCCTCAGGATACGGCCGTCGGCGCGGATGAAGATCATGTCGAGCGAGATGTAGGTGTTCTTCATCCACATCGACACTTCCTGCTCGGGATTGAAGTCGAACAGCATGCCTTTGCCGTCGGCCAATTCCTTGCGGTACATCAGGCCGGTCTGCTTCTCCTCCTCGGTGGTCGCCATCTCCACCGAGAACACCTGGACACCATTCTTGGTGACGATCTCAAGCGGCTGGAAGCTGGCGGCACGGACCGGTGCGTTCGCGACCACGAAGGCGGTAACAAGGAGAACTGCGGCGAGCCAGCCCCGGGCACGGGACCAGATGGCCTTTCGATCAAAACTCATGGGGACGGCACTCATGGCCTTTGTGGCGTGGGACTGGACCCCATCCTTACGTGGCGATCATGACAAAAGCCAGATGGCGCGCTCCGCTCCGGAGGCGCGCCTCTGCTCACGATTGCGGGAGTAGCGGCCACAACCGCCAGTGGGACCAGAGCCATCTGGCGAGAAGACAGACTTCTAAGTGGGAAGACAATCCCGTTAGTGGGAAGACAATCCCGGCGACCCCGTCTCGGGATGGATCTCGGCCGCCATCATGCCCTTGGAGCCCGGCCCATAGCGGACCAGCACATATTGGCCAGGGCGCAATTCGGTCATTCCGAAGCGGCGCAGCGTCTCCATGTGCACGAAGATATCGGGGGTCCCCTCCCCGCAGGTCAGGAAGCCGAAGCCACGCAGCCGGTTGAACCACTTGACCTGGGCCCGCTCCAGCCCGCTGGTCGGCGTCACCGTCACGTGGGTGCGCGGCGGCAGCATCTGCGCCGGATGGATCGCGGTCGACTCGTCCATCGAGACCACCCGGAACGCCTGGTAGCCCTTGGCGCGCTGGATGCATTCGACGACGATGCGGGCGCCCTCGTAAGCTGTCTGGAAGCCGTCGCGCCTGAGCACCGTAACGTGCAGGAGCACGTCGGGCCAACCGTTGTCGGGAACGACGAAGCCATAACCCTTGGAGGCGTCGAACCACTTGATGACGCCGGTCACCTCGACGAGGTTGGCGCTGGCCTCGCCTAGTCCGGTGAAGGGGTTGAGCGCTGCATCGCGACCGCCGCCGCCGAGCTCGCCTGGCGCGAGCCGACCTGACGATGCGCCACCCGGCGCGGGAACTCCAACCTTCTTGGACTCAAATCCGTCCGACGACCCCATAACCCCGGACCCCACACTGCCATGCTACCCGCCTCAGCGGCGGTGTCGAATCACGCGTCTATCGAGAACCTTCCCAGCAAGACGCGACGCGAATCTCTCGAATCAAAGATAACACTCCCGGTTGAGAGGCATAGACAAAAAAGAGATTCGCCGGAACCTATGAACAGCTTGCACAGCCGCGAATCAAACTGTCGACTCAATTGCCGACAAATGGCCCAAGTGATTCGCCGATGTCGTCGTGGATCACGAGATCGGCAATATCGTCCTGATCAGTCGGCTCGCGATTGATGATCACCAAACGCGCACCGCAATTCTTCGCCATCATCGGAAACCCTGCGGCCGGCCACACCACGAGCGAGGAACCAATCGCGATGAAGAGGTCGCAGGCTTGCGACAGTTCGGTCGCGCGCTGCATCGCATCCTCCGGCATCGCCTGACCGAACGAGACGGTCGCGGTCTTCACCGGCTCGTCGCACACGGTGCAATCAGGAGCGGCCCCCTCCGCCTCGAATTGCTGCCTCACCCAGTCGAGCTGATAGGTCTGCCCGCATCCGATGCAACGCGCGTAAGTCGTGTTGCCATGAAGTTCAATCACGTGGTCGGCGGCGAAGCCCGAGGCCTGGTGCAGATTGTCGATGTTCTGGGTGATGACTGCCGGAACCTTGCCGGCGCGGTAGAGCGAGGCGAGAGCCCGGTGGCCGCGGCCGGGCTTTGACGCGGCAAAGGTCGGCTCCATGGCGAAACGGCGGCGCCAGGATTCATCGCGCGCGTCCTGGCTGGCGACGAATTCATCGAACGGAATCGGACGGTTGCGGGTCCACAAGCCGCCGGGTGAGCGGAAGTCGGGAATGCCGCATTCGGTCGAAATGCCGGCGCCGGTGAACGGCACGATGGTCTTGGCCGCGGCGATCATGTCGCCGAGCCGTTCAACGCCGCTGCGAAGATCCGATGCAATCATGAAGGAGCCATCCGTAAGTCCAGGCCCGGCTCTATAGCACGCCCGGACCGGATGTTGCCGCGCTCTGTCTGAGCACGCGAGCAGCCTTCGTGACAGGCCGCGAACGGTCTTTACGCCGCTTCCGCGACGTCGTCCTTCGGAACGCCAGCCTTGTCATCGCGCTTCTCGTTACTCGCGACAAGATTGCTGACGCTCTTATCCACCGCCTGGCGGGAAGCGGTCGGCAAGTTTTTCCGCCCTCCGCATATCACAATCCTGCAATGCCTCGTCCCCATTGACGCCAGAATCGGGAGCGCAGATGCATATGTGAATGCGACTCAGCGCGATGCGGCGGCAGTAGTTGAGTTGAGTAGTGAACAGAGGGGATCGTCATGACCGAAGACGAAGAGCGCAAGGCACGCGAGCGCGACGAGATTGCCGCACGTGTGGCGGCCTTCCGTGCAACGCAAGAAAAATTCAAGCGCGAGCGCGAGGAATACTTCGTCTCCACGCTGGAGAATGCCCGCAAGGTGGAACGGCCCTCGCTCTGGCCGTAAGACCTCACGCCAAATTCATTGTGCAAGAATAGCGCAAGGAAAAGTGCCTGCAAAAAGCCCGGAGCAATGCTCCGGGCTTTTCGCTTCTCACCTCGTCACTTACCAGTGGCGATAGTAGTGGTGCCGGTAGACCGGTCCGCCGTAATAGGCGTACGGGCCCGGTCCGTAATAATAGCCCGGGCCGTCATAATAGCCGTAGCCGGGGCCGTAATAGCCATACGGATGAGACGCCGCGATGGCGCCCGCCGTGATCGCGCCGGCGGCCAGACCGAATGCGAGGCCCGGTCCGATGTGGCGCGCCTGCGCAGGTGCCGGCGCCGCAACCGCGGCAACGCCCACGGCCGCAACCGTGGTCAGGACTGCGAGTGTCTTCTTCATCATGGTTCTCCTCCTTCGCACCTGGCGGGACAACGCTGACCACCTGCGATGGTTGCGCGCAGGATGGGAACCGCTGCGCTCACAAAAATGTCCGGAACAAACGGAACACCATCGCGCCTCACGCGTTGGGTCGATAAGTGCGAGAGCCTCCGCTATCCGGTAGAGGTGCGAGCACGAAGAACCCCGTCAGCATCCATGGTGATGCTGGCGGGGTTTTCAGTTCACGGGAGGGAGATGGCAGCAGACGCGACCGGCTGCCAATGGGGCGGATGATCGAGGAGGGAAAATGCCGATATCCGCTTTGCTGGCACGTATCCGAAGACTGATCCCGAAGACGAAGAACCAACACTACGACGAGATCGTCCGCAACTTCGGCGTTGGTGCCCTGCGTCCCCCACCTACTCCCATGAGCGACCATGAGCTGTCGCGCGCCATCGCCGAGTTCCTGAAGGACTCTCCCTCCACCGAGACGGTGGCGAGCCTCGGACGCCGGCTCGATCCCTCATCAGGGGTCTGAACGAGGCTCCCGCTCACGTGCGGGAACAACGAGCTCGGCCGCCGCGTTGGTGCTGCTCATTACACAAAGAGGCCCAGCATGCCTGCTTGGCTTGAAGTCCTGCTCAATCTGTCCGGCTATGCCGGCTTCGTGGCGATCGCCACGCGCGGCGTCTCGTGCCAGCGCACGTCCGGCGAGGATCATATCTACGACGAGAAGCGCTAGTTCGTGTGCGGAGCCTGGCCCGCGGTGCGCACCAGACGGTCGGCCTTGACGAGAACGTGGGTGTCCTCCACCTGCGGACGCAGCGAGAAGCTGATCACCACGAAAGCGAGGCAGAACAGCGAGCCGACGATGGCGACGCGCCGATAGGTGTGCCTGTCACCCTGATGAAAGGACGGTTCTGAAAATGGCGTCATGGCAAAAGCCGTTTCTTGCTTGTCTTTGCCGAACACCTATCCCAATGCGCCGCAACTGCAACGCGATTGGGGTTTTAACCTAACCAAATAGCGTTATCGCCGTCCATGCAAGCTTTCGTTAGGACTTCGGCGTCAGATGTCGGCGAGGCGTTTGAGCGTGGCGCGAAAGCTCAGGCTGCGACGGCCCTCGACCAGTACGGTACCGAACACCTCGGCCCCGTCCTCACTGAACGTCCCGGAAAAGCCGCTCGGGGCCTCCTCGCCGCCGAACAGCGGCCGGACGAAGGGATCGGACAGCGGCGAATGCTGGTTGGTGACGAGCTCACCCTTCCAGGTGCCCTTGCCGACCGTGTACGAGCCGCGCGACCAGAAATACGGCCCGCCACCGAGCAGCACCCCGTCGCGCAAGATGAGGATTCCGCTGTCACGGCCCTTCACGCCGTCGAGCATGTGGATGTGAATCGAGTAGAGGCCGTTCTTCATGGCAGCGCCCCCGCTGCCAGCGACGATATCGCCGGACGGCGTGAGCGTCGAGATGGTGACGGACGAAGTTCTGGCAGCCCTGCAGACCGGTTTGTTCCAGCTTCGACGCCGTTTCGTTCTCGAAGAACGAATCGGAATCGAAGAAATCGACGCGGACGAATTCCTAACAATTCGTTTGCGTGCGAATGAGGCGTCCGAGTGGTCGATGCTTGTGCTGTAAGCAATGATCTTCATCGGGGTGGCGGGTCGCAGCATCGACGGTGCAGCCGAGAGACTGCGAAGGCGTCTGCGGTTTGATGTGAGTTGGACTAGTCGTGACGGCACACCTTGCTTCGTCATTGCGAGCGCAGCGAAGCAATCCAGGAATCTTTCCGCGGCGACAGTCTGGATTGCTTCGCTGCGCTCGCAATGACGAGATTGGCGTCCTCGCGTCCCACGATCTCACCATCATCGCCCGCCTTGTGCGCGATCGCACGTTGGGGCGGACGATCCAGTATTCCGGAGATGAGGCAAGGACAGGGACAAGCCGCGGCCTACTGAATGCTACACAAGCATCACGACTTGTTCTGCATCCGACTCCATTTCGTTCTCAGGGAACGAATCGGAATCGAGGAAATCAGCAGGGAGCGATTCCTAACGATCGATGAAGACACGCCGAACTACTTCTTCGGCGGCACGAACCTCGAGACCACTGCAAGCACGATGATGATTTCGCGACAGGGGTCGCATCGGAATGTATTGGTTGAGTTCGCCGTCATCGGCTTGGAGCATTGCGGGCAGGTCATGCAGGGCCGAACGTGGCTGGCAGACGTTTGTTCCCGGCAATATGAGCGGACTTTCGAGGCTCAACTGGCACTTACGCCGGCAAAGCCACCGACCGGTTGATCGAGTTCCATCGTGGAAAGCGATTTTCCGATCGTCCCCTTGAACCTTTTCGGCACTGTGAGGACCCACTGAAGCTGGGGATTTCAGCGCCCAGTCATTTGCCAGCGCCGCCTGACGAACATACTCCGTCACCGCGGCGCGGTTGCTTTTTGGATTTTCAACCTTAAGTTAGAAGGACGGCTGACGGCCAGGCGCTGAAATCCCATCGCCGTCAGCTAGAGAGCCCCGCGCGAAAGCGCGGGGTTTTTCATTCGGGCGGCCTTATCAGCCAACAGCCCTCGCCTCAGCTTCAAACGGCGTCCTTGGCCACTTTCAGCGGCGACGCCTTGACCGACTTGCTCGCCGGCTTCGCCGCAAACTGCATCGGCTCCTTCGTGAAAGGATTCACCCCCATCCGCGCTTCGGTCGCAGGCTTGTTCACGACCGACATCTTCACGAAGCCGGGAATGACGAACTCGCCGGACTCGTTGAGCTCCTTGTATCCGACAGTCGCCATGTACTCGATGACCGACTTCACGTCGTTCTTCGAAAGCTGAGTGCCCTCTGCAATCGCATCGATCAATTGAGTCTTCGTCATCTTCGCCATGTCTGAATTCCTTTGTGGGAGCGGGCAAAATTCTGCTGAGGACGCGGCTGAACCACGCAGCGCGTTGCTGATTCACGCCCATCGGTCATGAAGTCACCGGGCTTAGAGCCCATCGAGGGCCAAAACACAAGGCGCGGCCAGGGTGGGTTCCACGCCTTTATCCCCAGGCAGCAGCATCTGTCGGGCCAAGGCGTTCACACGAACGAAAGGTGTGCCGGCTCGACATCGCGCCAAACCTTCATTGATTTCTCTCGGGGAAAGCCGCCCTCCCTCTGTCGCCTCAATCCGACATTCGGCGGGACACACCATCTCTCCCACGTCGGAATCCATTATCACACGCAATACTGACGCGGCGGTCGCAAGCCGCCCCACTCGCTCTTAAGTCATGACGAGACTCTGATGGCAGGGCCGGCCCCCTCGCTTGTCCCATCAGACGAGTCACCTCATCGTGAAACTTGTGGCTCAGCATGCGTTGTTGATACTTCAGTAACCCAACGCCTCCAAGCTCCCGTCAGTATCGTTGCGTTGGAGTACCCCACAGTGTTGGATTTTGACGAACTGCGTGAACTCGCGGCTGATGTTCGCGTTTTTGTCGACCTCGCCGAAGACAAAGCTGAAGCTCTTAGAACCATCATCGCGGCTTATGACGTGGTGTTGGCGATCTTCCCTTCTCACGAGGGTATGGGCCTCCATGTCGTCAAAGGCGGTGAGATCCTCCACAGGATTGCGAAATCACAGACCAATGCGATTTACAGCCACACGGCCATCGCGGTTCCCGACCTCGAACATGCAGAAGTGCTCAAGTACCTGACGGCGCCGGTCGAGCAGCGGATTGCGGCCTAGTTGCACATGGCGACCTTGTCGGTCCCTGCCGTAGCCTCCGAAGTTGCTGCGGCAGTTTCAACGAGCGGCCGCGAATTGCGAAATTGCGGTAACAGTGCACTGAATTCATTCGTCATTGCCGCCCTGCTCTGCCCGCGGCGCGGTCCACGCTTGGCTGGTTTCAGCGGTCGCCCAGTCGCCAGAGAGGGGCGATGAAGCGAGCGTCGCCAAGCGGCCGCTCTCCGCGGCGTGCAGCCGGGCGAACAAGTCGGGCTCCGGCGGGCCGTCGAGCAGGTCGGCGCAACGCAGGAAGCGATCCTTGATCGGCGCCAGCGTGGTTACCCCCTCGTCCCTGCCCCACAGATGTGCGCACGTGCTCGACCAACTCCAATCCACATCGGGAAGACTTCCCAACAAACCGCAGGCAGGGTTCCTTGGACTGCGCTTGTACGCTCTGATCCAATCCAGGCGATCAGCTTTCTCGCGGGCTGTACGATGAGTTCGCTCTTCAGCCAGTGAAGCGCATGCTGTCGTGAACGGCGCTTCACGAGCTCTGCGCGAGCGACGAGGGTCCCAGCGATGAGTACGAGCTTGCACACGAATGCCGCCAGAGCGGCAATCCTTGCTGCCGGAATTTTCGTCACGCCACCTTCGCTTGCAGGTGACCGCCAATATGGTCAGGGCGCAAGTGATACCGAGATCAAGATCGGCCAGACGATGCCCTATAGCGGCCCGCTCTCGGCATCCTCGGCAATCGGCAAGGTACAGGCAGCCTATTTTCGCATGATCAATGATCGTGGCGGGGTCAATGGACGCAAGATCACGTTGATTTCCTATGACGATGCGGCAACGCCGTCCAAGACTGTCGAGCAAATTCGCAAGCTCATAGAGAGCGACGAGGTGTTGTTCACATTTCAGACGCTCGGCAATGCCTCGAACATCGCGGTTCAGAAATATCTCAATGACCGAAAGGTCCCACAGCTCTTCGTGGCCGGGCGGGCGACGCGTTTTGAGGATCCGGTCGACTTCCCCTGGACGATGGGATTTGCTCCCAATCTCCGCACGGAGGTTCGCGTCTACGCGCGCTTCATCCTGGACAACTATCCGAATGCCAGAATCGGCCTGCTCTATCAAAACGATGAGAGTGGCAGGGATTATTTGACCGGGTTGAGGGAAGCGTTGGGCGCAAGGGCAGGCGAACTCATCGTCAGTGACGCTTCATACGATGTGTCGGACCCGACCGTCGACTCACAGGTCGTACGCCTCAAAGCGGCCGGTGTCGACGTTCTCATCAACATGGCAGCCTCGAAATTCGCTGCCCAGGCCATCAGAAAGATGGCGGAGCTCGATTGGAAGCCCGTTCATCTCCTTGGCGTGGGATCGTCGTCCATCGACGGGGTCCTGATTCCAGCAGGCATCGAGAACGCAAAAGGCTTCATCTCAGCGAGCTCGTTCAAGGAGGCCACGGACCCGAGCTGGCGTGATGACCAAGGCATGAGGCGATGGAGCGCCTTTATGGACGGCTACTATCCGGGAGGCGACCGGAAGAGCATCTTCACGGTCTATGGCTATAGCGCCGCCGAGCTGCTGGTGCAGGTATTGAAGCAATGCGGCGATAATCTCACGCGCGAGAACGTCATGGCGCAGGCGATGAGGCTGAAAGACGTCAAACTTGATCTGTTGCTCCCGGGGCTGTCCGTGAACACCAGCCCGACCGACTATCGTGTGGTCAAGGAGTTTCGAATGATGCGTTTCACAGGCGACCGATGGGAGGCGTTCGGGCCGATTGTCGCCGATTGATCCGCGGTTACGGGGACCAGTGCGAACGAAGACAGTGCATCCAATTCATTCGCCATCGCCGCCCTGCTCGCTCTGCGGCTTCGGTCCACGCTTGGCTGGTTTGCTCCACCAGCCGCCTCATTCTCACGCGCATGTGCACGCGCCCCCTGCCCCTTGTCGCATTTTGCTGCTATTTGATGCCCGCGCCGGCCTCGGCCCGAACAAAAACCCTCCGACCGTCCAAGGGAGCAAAAGACATGCGTTATCTCCACACCATGCTGCGCGTGCGCAATCTCGATGTCGCGCTGAAGTTTTATCAGGATGCGCTGGGCTTGAAGGAGGTGCGGCGCATCGAGAACGACAAGGGGCGCTTCACGCTGGTGTTCCTGTGCTCGGCGGACGATCTCGACGCGCTGAAGAAGCAGCCCTCGACGCGCGGCGCGCCGCTGGTCGAGCTCACTTACAACTGGGACGAGGAGAAATACGGCGAGGATCGCTTCTTCGGCCATCTCGCCTATGAGGTCGACGACATCTACGCGACCTGCGAGAAGCTGATGAAGGCCGGCGTCACCATCAACCGGCCGCCGCGTGACGGCAATATGGCGTTCGTCCGCTCGCCCGATTTGCACTCGATCGAGCTGCTGCAGAAGGGCGAGCCGAAGGCGCCGCAGGAACCCTGGCTGTCGATGCCGAACACCGGCCACTGGTAAGGCCTCGCGCGCCGCACGCGCACAGGAACAAGCCCTCTGCCCTCGCGTTCTCCCTGCAACGAGGAGATTGGAGGAGGACACAATGGCGAGAGGGCTGTTGCTGTGGTTTCTTGGCGTGCCTATTCCCGTGATCATTCTGTTGTGGCTGATTTTCGGCCACTGATCGCATCGACGAGCCTTGCATCAGAGCTCCGCCTCTGGCGGAGCTTTTTGCATGAGCGCCCCGGCGCAATCGCCGACGCTCGCAGAGCCGAATTCCGCTATCACCCCGCGCAAAGCCAGATGCCGCGGGAGGAACCACGTGCCGGACAATCAAACGCCGAAACTGACGATCTGGGGCCGCGCCAACTCGGTCAACGTGCAGAAGGTGCTGTGGTGCCTCGCCGAGCTCGGCCTTGCCTATGAGCGGATCGATGCCGGCATGCAGTACGGCAAGACGCGCGAGGCCGACTATCTCGCGATGAACCCAAATGCGCGCATCCCGACGCTGGTCGAGGGCGACTTCGTGCTGTGGGAATCCAATTCGATTCTGCGCTATCTCTGCCTCGCCCATGGCCGCGGCACGCCGATCTATCCGGAGGCGCCGAAGAGTCGCGCCGCTGTCGACCGCTGGCTCGACTGGACATTGTCGACCGTACAACCGGTCGACCGTCCTGTGTTTTGGGGCATCGTGCGCACCGCGCCCGCAGAGCGCGACATGATCCAGGTGCAGAAGGATGCCGATGCGGCCGCCGAGGTCTGGGCGATCGCCGATCGCCAGCTCGCCACACGTCGCTTCCTGGAGGGCGATCAGTTCACCCTCGGCGATCTCGCGGTCGGCGCCTATGCGCGGCGCTGGCTCGGCGTCGAGGGCATCAGCCGGCCGGCGCAGCCGCATCTGACGCGCTGGCTCGCCGAGCTCGGCCGCCGCCCCGGTTTTGCGCAGCACGTCGCGCCGCCGATGTCGTGAGCCGCTGGCGCGGCCTAAGGTGCGCTAAAATCGTGATGAATCGCGATTCCGCGGGAAGCCTCGGGCATCACGGCCGAAATCATCGGCTACTTTGCATGGGGTTGTTTTCGCGATTTTTGCCTAGAGCATGATCCGGAAAAGTGTGGAGCGGTTTTCCGAAAAGACCATGCTCAAACGATAACCTAAAGCGCGATGACGATTCATCCTAATCTCATCGCGCTTCAGAGCCAGCCGCGCTCGACCAGCACGATGCAGAGGACCAGCGCGAGCGTGACGACGGCGGTGGCGAGCTTTGCGGTCCAGCTCAGGCCGCGTCCGACCCACAGCAGCAGCGCGCAATAGATCAGCACGGGAACGACGATGTCGAGCCGCAGGAGATCCGGCGGCATCCTCTAGCGCCGGATCGTCGTGTCGACGCTGATCGAGCCGCCGACCTTCACACAGGTCCCGGTGGCCTCGACCATGACGAAGCCACGGCCATAGGACGCACAGGAGTTCGGCTTCGCCGTCCCCGC
>NZ_LSEF01000024.1:0-140419 GCF_001641695.1 Bradyrhizobium neotropicale | reverse complement strand
CTTGCGGCCGCTCGGCGGCCGGAAGGCGCATGGTCTCGGCCGTGGCCGCGGACACCATGCCAAATCCAACGAGACTGATGAGGAGAGTTCGCATCGGCGCGTTTTAGCCCGGACGCAGGCTCGGCGCCATCGGGCATCTTGCCGGGGTCAGACGAACTTGATGCCGGCCGATCGGCCGCGGCGCCAGATCACCTGGCAGCTCCGCCCGGTGCGGGCATCGCGCGCGAACGCCATGCGGATGATGCCCGGGAGCTGGCTCGCATCCTCGTCGAGCGTGATCTTCGCGCCCGTCGTGGAGATGTCCTGGACCAGGCAATGCCGCGCGGCGAACCCGCCGTCGAGCGTGATCCAGGCATGCTGCGACAGCGATTTGCGGGCTGCACGCTTCTTGGGCGGTGGCATTGACGGAATTCTCCCGCTTCAGCGCTATCTCAGGGAACCCTAAGAAACCGTTGAAATCGGGCCGAATACCCCCGGGGCCGGCGCTTATCCCCGGCCCACGGGACCCGTTCCCGAATGGCTTGCCCGCGGGCGGAAAGGCCACTATACGTTCGCCCGCCGCGACCGCCGAGCGTGACTCGCGCGGGCTTCGGCACGGCGAACGGCCGTGCCGTGACAAGCGGCGGGCGTTTGCTCCCTTCGTCTATCGGTTAGGACGCCACCCTTTCACGGTGGAGAGAGCGGTTCGATTCCGCTAGGGAGCGCCAAATTTCCAAGACTCTTTTATTCCAGGCCATCCTATCGCCGCTCAGGACGCGCGATTGAGGAAGATCGGCAGCCCCCGCTTGTTGGAATAGAGCGGACGGTAGCGCTCGGTGTTGTACGTGCTGGCGACGTCCAGCTTGCGCGGCCCGAGCCTGGCGTCGGGGATGGGCACGAGGTCGTAGCGGCCCTCGACCAGCGCTGACATCAGACCGGTCTTGCCTTCCAGGATGGCGTCATAGGCCATGTTGCCGAAAGTCAGGGCGACGAGCTTGTCGATGAAGTCAGGATCGCCCGATCGCAGGTCGTAGGTGAGATCGGAGACGATGGTCTCCTGGCCGGCGCGGCGCTTGATTTCGTCGGCGAGCACTTCGGCCACGCTTGTCCTCTTGCGGTGACCGTAGGCGTCAGGCTCGCCGTATTCCTGCATCTTGTAGCCCTCCCACTCGGCGCCTTCGCTCAGCACGATCAGCGCGTAGTTGCTTGGGTTGGCGCGCTTCTCCTCGAGCAGCAGTCGGATCATCTTGTCGAGATTGACTTTGTACTCCGGTATCACGCACCGGATCGAGGTCGCGTATGCGGTGTAGAGTGCCGTAAATCCGGCATCGCGGCCAAAGATGCGGAAAATGCCGATGCGCTCGTGCGAGCCGACAGTGGTGCGCTGCCGCTGGATCGCATCGCTGGCGCGGGTGATCGCGGTCGAGAAGCCGATGCAATACTCGGTGTTGCGGACGTCGTTGTCCATCGTCTTCGGGATAGCAATGATCTTGACGCCGAGTCCGTTGAGCTTGTCTGCATAGCTGAGCGTGTCGTCGCCGCCGATGGCGATCAGGTGTTCGATCCCGAGCCCCGACAGGTTCGCCAGGACCTGGCCGGTGAGGTCCCAGGTCTTCGTGGCGATTCCGCCCTTGGTGCTCTCCGAGACCGGAAGGTCTTGGCCAGCCAGATGATCGGGCGGCTTTTTCATCTTGGAGGGATTGGTGCGGCTCGAGTGCAGCACGGTACCGCCGCGTCGGTCGATGACGCGGGTGTTTTCGCGGTTGAGCGGTATGAGGTAGTGGGATTTGCTGGCGGGGTCGTCAAGGTTCAGATGCGTGAGGGCCTCCCAACCGCGGCGGAGGCCGACGACCTCGATGTCGTCCTCGCTGCCGCGATAGGTCACGGTCTTGATGATGGCGTTGAGGCCGGGGACGTCACCGCCGCCGGTGAGAATGCCGATGCGTTTTCTCGTCACGCCCATCTCCCAGTATTGGCGTTTCGCAATAGCGTCTGCTTCACACGTTCCTTACTCGGCCGCTTCCGGCTTGCGCTCCTCGCGCAGACGAAAACGCTTCAGGAGTGCGGATACGGTGTCGCGGAAGCCGCCATACTCCAATTCGGAATAGGGCAGCATCGCAGCGCCCGACCAGCCTTGGCTGCGCATCTCGATTGCCTTGCTTTGCGCGCGCCGGCGCACCTCGTCCCACGCCGGATTGTCGAAGAAATCAGTATAGGACTCGGAGAAGCGGCCTTCCCTGTCGATCGAAAAGCCTGCGCAGGAAACGATCGGCAGGCAGTACATGCCAGTCACCGGTGTATTGAGCGGCACCGGCATCAGCGGCATCACGTGCGAGCCGCGCGCATCGCCACCCACGAAGTGCGCCTTGGCGAAGGGAGAGACGATTTCCTCGGGCGCCGGGAAAATTCCCTGGTTCCTGATGATCGCGACCGGGTCATCCTTGCCGGTGTACTTGCCTGCGATCGCGTGAAGACGCTGCGCCGACACGGCGGCGGCAACCTCGCCATATGTTTGAGAGACGATACGATCAATGCCAAAGCGCTCGTTGTCGCGGAGCAGCGCGGCAATCTGGTAGCTGTCCGCGGGCGCCTCGAGTTCGATCACGCTGTCACCCCCGGTGTGATCCATGTCGATGACATGGAAACGGAATCCCTTGATCATCGGGGGCAGCATCAGCCCCGCGCAATACATGGGATCGGCGAAGGCGAGGTAGAGCGGCAGGTTGTAGGCGCCGGGGCCGCACTTGTCGGCGGCGAACACCATGAAGGATTCCGCCGGTCTCGGGGCCGAGAGGTTATGGTCGAAGCTGAGTTCGGCGACGCCCGGACCGGCACCGCGAATGTTCCCGGAAGGTGCGTCTGCGAGGAGATCCTGGCCAGCGCCGTAGAGACCGGACGTCTTCGCAACCGACGTCGCCGCGAGAAACGTCTGCCAGGCGAATTGATGGATCTCGGGATGCCCCTCACCCCGCGTGTGAGTCATGATGATCGCAATGTCGTCGCCGGTGTGACAGACAAAGCCGTCGATCAAGAGACCATTGCAGATCGCCTTCGCGACCCCACCCTCGACGGCTGCCATCATCCGCGAAGACGGTTTTGTATGCCCGCCAATAGAGCCAACGTCAGCCTTAATGACAGAAATGGTGAGTCTCATGAGCGTTCCTCCCCGCACAAGCTCAGCGCCCTGCCTCGGCGCTTGCTGCGCCGGGGCGACGGCGCTGCTCATTCGCGGGAACGAACGTCTGATCTAGCGATTAGGTTCCACCTGGAGGCAATAGATATCTGGACCGCAATCTTGCAGCGGTGCCCGCGGGCGATTCTGTAGCCGCCTTAGATCAAGCGTCTTACTCGACAGCTTCGACACTTTGGAGGCTGGCCAGTCGACGAATTGAGGCCATGGCCGCCGCGTCAAAGCTAGCACTTGATTTCCTGCTGCGACGGGCGACAATGACGTCGCGCTAGCTTCCGGTACCGAACTCCACATAAGACGGAGCAAACCTGTTTGGCCACGGCAATACCGTCGCTGCGCGGGAGGTACCGTTATGACGGTAGGGTTCAAGCGCTGGCTCCGGCGCCGACACGGTCCAGGCCGCCGGTCGTATCTCCGTTGCGATCGCGAGCGATGTAATCGCGCCGTTGCTCTACGCAGAATTCACCCTCTATCGCAGCGCACTCGCCGCCACGGCGCTGCGAGTGGCAATGTATCGCGTCGGCGAAAACGTGCGCAGGCGTTGAACCACGGAGGCGCGATAGACTGAAAGGTACTCCAAGCCGGCGTAAGACTGGCCGAAGCATTAGCTCAGACACACCGAGGGAGGGATGCATGACGACGGTAACGCGGCGCAATGTCCTCAAGGGCGGTACCGCGCTTGTGGGCGGCATGGCCGGCATCCTGGCGACCGGCAAGGCGCCCGCCTATGCGCAAGCCGCCACGGTGCACTGGCTGCGCTGGACCGACTTCGTTCCGGCTTCAGATCAGCTTCTGCGCAACGAAATCGCCAAGGAGGGCGAGAAGGCGCTCGGCATCAAGCTCAATATAGAGACCATCAACGCCAACGATATCCAGGCCCGCATCACCTCGGCGATCCAGTCGGGGTCAGGCCCCGACATCGTCTGCGTCCTCAACAATTGGGGTCAACTTTACGGCGAGAGCGTCATAGATGTCAGCGACATCGCTGAGGCACTCGGCAAGGATCAGGGCGGCTTCTACGAAACTTCTCGCGCTGTCGCCAATGACGGCAAGAGATGGATCGCGGTGCCGTGGTGCATCGTCGGCCTGCAGATCGCATACCGAAAGTCTTGGTTTGCCGAGATCGGCTACACGGATGGAAACTTTCCCCAGACGTGGGAGGAGTATCGCGAAGCCGGCAAGAAGCTGAAGGCGAAGGGACGGCCCATAGGCCAAACGCTGGGTCACACCTTCGGCGATGCGCCCGCCTTCGCTTACCCCTACCTGTGGTCCTGGGGCGGCAAGGAGGTCGAAGCGGACGGCAAGACGGTTGTGCTGAATACCCCAGCAACGGTCGAGTCGGTGAAGTTCATGGTGGGCTTCTGGAAGGACGCCCACGATGAAGGCGGGCTCGCCTGGGACGATTCCAACAACAACCGCGCTTTTCTGTCCGGGACGTGCAGCGCCACGCTCAATGGAGCCTCGATCTACATTGAGGCACTGCGCAAGCCGGATACCTACAGGACGGAGGCAGGCGGGCAACTGAAGGACGACATCCTTCATGCCGCACTGCCCAAGGGCCCCGGCGGGCAGTTCAGCTATCACGTCCCGTTCTCGAACCTCCTAATGGGTTATTCGAAGAACCAGGATGCGGCGAAGAAATTCCTTGGCTGGATTCACTCCAAGGACGTCTACGACAAGTGGTTCGCCTCCCAGAAGGGCTACTCGGTCGGTCCGACCACGGATTGGGAAAAACACAAGCTGTGGGGCGACGACCCGGTCATGCTGCCCTACAAGCAAGCGGCGCGCACAGGGCGCTTCGCTGGCTACCAAGGGCCATCTACGCGCAAAGCAGCCGAGGTCGTAACCAAGTACATCATCGTTGATATGTACGCAAAAGCCGTCCAGGGCATGCCCGCCGAGGATTCCGTGAAGTGGGCAGAGGCTGAGCTCAAGAGGGTCTACGTCCGAGATTGAGCCCTCCTCTCCCCATTTTCGTCTGGCAAGGGAATCTTCCGGCCGACGAGGATCGAACATGTCGATAAGCGCGGTTTCCACCACCACGCTCCGCGAGGCGCCCCCTCCCAGGCGACAGCGTTTGCTCGAGGACGAGCGCTGGCTGGCGTTCGTGTTGCTGGCGCCGACCATCGTGCTGCTCGGCATGTTCATTGCCTATCCCTTCATTCGAGGGATATTGCTGTCGGTCACCAGCTCGCGCGTCGGTATGCCCGGCGACTTCGTCGGCCTCGCCAACTTCTACAAGATCTTCAATGACGGGATCTTTCGTACCGCCGTTTACAACACCTTCCTCTATACGGGCGTGACCACCGTCTTCAAGCTGGGGCTCGGGCTCTGGCTGGCCATGCTGCTCAACCGCAATTTCCGCGGCAAGGCTTTTATCCGTGCTTTCATCCTGCTGCCGTTCATTATTCCGACCGTGCTCTCGACTTTCGCCTGGAAGTGGATGTTCGACCCGACGTTCAGCGTTCTCAATTGGCTCCTCTACCATCTCGGTTTGATCACCGGTCGGATCAATTGGCTGGGCGATCCGGACCTCGCCATGATCTCGATTATCATCGTCAACATCTGGCGCGGGGTGCCGTTCTTCGCCATCAGTCTGCTCGCCGGCTTGCAGACGATCAGTCCCGAGCTCAACGAGGCCGCCGCGATTGACGGCGCCAAGCCGTGGCAGCGGTTCTGGCACATCACCTGGCCGCTGCTGCTGCCCGTGACCATGGTCGTGATGCTGTTCTCAGTGATTCAGACGTTCGCTGACTTTCAGATCGTCTATGTGATGACGGGCGGCGGACCGGCCAATGCAACGCACCTGTTCGCCACTTACGCTTATCAGATCGGCATCGGCACCGGCCTCTTGAGCGAGGGCGCCGCCATCTCGCTCGCAATGTTTCCGGTCCTGCTTCTGGTCGTCATCATCCAGCTTCTCTACATCCGCCGCGTGGAGGTCCGCTGAGCCATGATCGAAGGCGCAAGGTGGCGAAAGTGGGTGTTCTTCTACGTCCCCATGGCGCTGTTCCTGCTTTTCCTGCTGTTCCCGTTCTACTGGATGGTGATCACTTCGGTGCGGCCGGACGGCGAGCTTTACCGGCCCTGGAATTCGAGCAACTACAATCCGTTCTGGACTTGGAAACCGACCTGGGACCATGTCAGGTACCTGTTCGAGGAGACGCTGTTCGCATCGTGGCTGTGGAACACGACGTTCATCGCGCTCGCGTCAACCGCTATCTCGCTCGTGTGTGGCGTGTTCGCCGGCTATGCTCTGTCGCGGCTGAACTTTCCATTTGCCGGCAGCCTGGGCACCGGCATCTTCATTACTTACCTGGTACCTCAGACGCTGCTGTTCATTCCGCTGGCAGAGATCATACGCAACTATCGGCTGGGTGACACGCCTTGGTCACTGATTCTGACCTATCCGACCTTTCTTACTCCGTTCTGCACTTGGCTCATGATGGGCTACTTCAAGGCGGTACCCAAGGAGCTAGAGGAATGCGCGCGCATTGACGGCGCCTCGCGCTGGCAGGCTATGCTCTACATCGTCATCCCGGTGGCGATCCCGGGCATCCTCTCGGCCGGCATCTTCGCTTTCACGCTGTCGTGGAACGAGTTCATCTATGCGCTTGTCTTCCTGTCCTCGCCTGAGCAGAAGACTGTGCCGGTCGGCGTCACATCGGAGCTGATCCGTGGCGATGTATTCTACTGGGGGCCGCTGATGGCTGGGGCCCTGCTTGGATCGATACCGGTTGCTATCGCCTATTCGTTCTTCGTCGAGCATTACGTCGCAGGATTGACCGGATCGGTGAAGGGCTGACAGCACCGAGGATTATGGGATTCGAAAGCGCTTACGCAGACTGCGCATGGACCGTTGGGATGCAGGTGGAAGCGAATGGGCCAGGTCGTCCTCAAGGGGATCAACAAGTTCTTTGACAGCGTGCACGCTGTCAAAGACGTCAATCTGCAGATCCGCGACAAAGAGTTCATGGTGTTCGTCGGCCCCTCCGGCTGTGGCAAGACGACGACGCTCAGGATGATCGCCGGGCTTGAAGCGATCAGTTCCGGCGACATTTCGATCGACGGCAACGTGGTCAATGGATTGGCCCCCATGGACCGGGACATTGCCATGGTGTTCCAGAACTACGCCCTGTACCCGCACATGAGCGTGTACGACAACATGGCGTTCGGCCTGAAGATGCGCAAATTCGAAAAGCCCGAGATTGACAAGCGCGTGCTGGAGGCGGCTGACATCCTCGGCATCGGCGAATTGCTAAAGCGCAGGCCACGCCAGCTCTCAGGCGGCCAGCGCCAGCGCGTGGCGTTAGGCCGTGCTATCGTGCGCCACCCCCGCGTGTTCCTGTTCGACGAGCCGCTGTCGAACCTCGATGCCAAGCTGCGGGTGCAGATGCGCGTTGAGCTGAAGAAGCTGCATCTGCGTCTCGGCACTACAGCCATTTACGTTACCCACGATCAGGTCGAAGCCATGACGCTAGGTGACCGGGTCGTCGTCATGAAGGACGGCGTGGTGCAGCAGGTGGGGGAGCCACTCGAGCTGTACAATCGGCCCGCCAACAAGTTCGTCGCCGGCTTCATCGGCTCTCCGGCCATGAATTTCGCCGCCGTTACTGTGACCGAGGCGAACGGATCGCTGATCGCCGAGAACTCCGGCCTGCGCATCAAGCTGCCGGACGAGGCCGCGCAGCGGCTGCGCGGCCATATCGGACGCAAGGTCATGCTCGGCGTGCGTCCAGAGGACCTCACGGTGACGGGTAGCGTTGATCTCGGCCACCCATGCTTCGATGCTGTGATTGAGGTAGTCGAGCAACTCGGCTCGGAAATCCTGCTCGATATGAAGGTCGGCGAGAGCATCATGGTGGCGAGCGTCGAGCCGACCGCGAGCGTGAGGGTGGGCGACAAGCTGCGCGTTGCCATGCGGCCCACCAGGCTTCACGTTTTTGACGCGCAGACCGAGGCGGCCATCTAACACCGGCAGTTGGCCAATTTATTCCGAGTGTCCCGCCATTCCATCGACTGCGGCGGTTGCGACGATCTCTTGCACATTCCCGGAATTTTCGTTGCCGTCGGCTGGCGTAAAGCCGTTGGCAGCCCGTGAACCTCTCACCCCCGTGGTCTCGACAAAGGCCCGCTTCCGGCCGCTACGGCGGATACAAAGCATGTGGGCCATGGAGCAGCGCAAATCCACCTCGGACGGTCAAGCCGGCGCCCCTCGACGGATACGGCGCTGCTTATTCGCGGAAACGAACGTCTGATGCGAAGAGACCGGTCGTGGAGAACTTAGCGCGAGATCTCTGCGATATATTCGTCCGGCAGTCCTATCTTTCGCGCCACGGCTTGCAGCGCCGCCGCATATTCCGGGTTGCCGATCGGACCCTGCGGCGCAACAGGCAGATTGAAACAAAGCGCGAGCTCGGCGGTGCCGTCGGTCAGCCGCGCCAGCACCGGCTCAGGTCGATACGCCGCGACGCTGGGCTCCGAATATAGCTGGTCGACCTCGGCATGGGTGAGCCGCATGATCGTGCCGTAGACTCGCCCCTCTCCGCCCGGGCGCAACGTCGCCCGCGCACCGAGTATTAGCGCAAAGCGCTCGACATAGGCCTGCCTGGACCGGGATGGCCGCAGCCCCTTCGCTTCAAGGGCCTCAGGGTCCATGAACAATCCGTAGAAGAAGATCGTCACCTGCTCCGCCAAGTTGTCCTCCACACTCTTTTCCGCAGTCCGGGCTCTATCGATTCCGGTCCACCTGCTCTCGCCGCCAAAGACATGCGGCCATCCACATGCAGCCGGCTGCGACCAGTAATCCATGGGCAACGCGAAGGGGCTGCGCGCCGAAGAATTGCGGAATGTACAGGGAGATCCCGACGGCGAAGGGAATGCCGCATGCCTTCGGATAGCGACAGGAGCGCCAAAGCGCCGTTGCGGTCACAATTGCGGAGACGGCAAGCAGCAGCAGGCCGGCAAGGAACATCACAAGGCCCGGGCCGGAACGGATAGCCTCCGTTAACCCGAGCGGAGAGTCAGAGTGCAGCCGCAGCGCTTCCTGCCCGAGCGCATGAAGGCCATAGGTTTCTCCGCCGTAGAACGGCAGCGTAAAGCCGGTCCCGATCATGCTCAGGACGACGGCGACAAAGAGCAGGCGTTCGGCCGAGGTCCCGAGTAGAGAACGTTGCAGTCCGAGCAAGCCTAGCGGCAACAAGGTAAACGCAACAATGGCAAGCATGTGCGAACCCAGCCATGCCCCGGAGCCAAAGGCCGCGGCGCCCAGCAACGACCTCTCGTCGGAGAACGGGCGAAGTGCCGGGTAGATCACGAACAGAATCCCGGAGATGGCAAGAGCGCCGGCGCCGAAGCGGATACGGCTCGCAAACATCGGTTCCTCAAAGGCACTTACATGAGCAGCGGGCCGCGACCCCGCGGCCACGACGAAGCCGGGATGGCTTTTCGCAAATCCGGACGGTTCATCATAGGCCTACGGCCAAGCAATAGTGCTCATCTTCATCGGTCCGGGCCCGCTATTCCATCGACCGTGGTTGTTGCGACGATCTTTTGCGATCCCGGAGCACTCACGACCGCCTCGCCAGTGCGATCCGCAATTATCCCGTGAACCTCCCACCCCCTCGGACTCGACAAAGGTCTGCTTGCGGCCGTAACGGCGAATGCGAGGCAGAAGGGACCATGGAACAGGGCAAATCTGCCTCGGACAGTCGGACTGGCGCCCCCTCGACGGGGGCGGCGCTGCCGCTTTGGCTGCGCGCCCCCAACATGCGGCTTCCACTCGGCCGGCGCGCCACGATGCTGGAGCACATGGCGCGGGCCAGGCCGCAATCTCAGCGCCAGGCTGCAGTGTCCCCGACCGCGCCGTTCCACAAGAGCGGTCGCGACCTCTTCGCCGACTTCCTTGGCCACGTGGTCCTGTTCGGCATCATCGGGCTCTTGTTCCAGTCGCGCTTCCCCCTCTGCCTTGGTCTGTACTCCTTCTTCACCGACGAGGAGCGCGTCGAATGGGCATTCCGAAAAATCGGCATCCGGTTCGAGCCCGAGACGATCGGCCCAGATCTCCTCAAGTGCTTCGTGTCCTGGTTGGGATGGATTTGGTTGCTCGCCTCCTGGAAGGACTCGGCGCCTGCGTGGCTCGCGCCATGGATGCCCCCGTCCGCGTCATGGTCCTTCGTTGGCGGCGCGGCCTTTGTGTTCGCCATCGTCGAGGCAATCTCTACGGCGATGATGCGGCGCACGTTGCCGTGGCTTGGACTGGAGATCAGGCCGGACAGCCTGGGCTGGACAGCGATCAAATTCCTCGCCGGCGCTTGCTTGCTGGCTGCGCTGATTTCCTTCGACAACGCCACGTCGATCATCACCAACTTGCTCGCACGCCTGTGACCGCTTCCAGCCCTGTCAGGTCATCGTAAGCCGCCACGGCTAGCTTCGGAGAGGCTCCGATTCACGGAAGCCCGCTCCGCACCGGGGCCGGCAGCATGGCCACGCGCGGTGAGAGATGAGCCTTTTGGAGCCGCAGAAGCTGCGACAGATCGTGATCGTGTCGCGCGCGCTGGCGCGGCAGGACGGCATCGACTACCGCCAAACCTCGAGGCGTCAGCGGCATCAGTACCGGCGCGAGGCGATCATCACCTTGCTCGGCAACTGGACGCTGGACGACATCCGCCGCGTCGACGGCGTCCTCGCCCTTCGCTGCGACAGTTAGCCCTTCACGATCTCGCGCGCGTTTACCCGAAATTTACCCCTGCTCATGAGCGGCGGTATCATTTGCTTAGAATTTGCCGGCTACCGTGGAAATACGGAATCAATCCAAGACATCGTTGGCCCTCAATGTCCGTCGCAGAGTTCCTCAGGCAGCGCGCAGTGGAAGTCGCCGTGGGCGGCAGCTATTCGCTGCACCGCTGGTATGATTGCGAAGGCAAGCTGCGAACGTTCGCCTGCCGCACCAAGCGCGTCTCGCCGTTCCGCATGATCGTGGACGTCCCGGTTGTCGGCAAGATCGGCGAACGCGTGACGTCCTACTTCGAGGACTTCGGCGAGTTCGAATGCACGATCAGCGGGACGCTGAAATCGGGTTTCCTGATGGAGCTCGAGATGACCCGGGCGCGCCGCGCCTGGATGTCTGAAAAGCTGACTTGGCTCGAGAAGAAGCAGAAGGACGCGAGCATCGCCGAGCACCGTCGGGACGCGCGCTTCGTCCCACAGATCTCGCACACGTTCCTGACGCTCGCCGACGGCAGCACCCACCCATGCTTCATCATTGACGTTTCCACCGCCGGCGTCGCGGTGTCGGCCGAATACGACCCGCCGGTCGGAACGGCGCTTGCGGTCGGCGCCTGCGTGGGACGCGTGATCCGCAAATTCCACAACGGCTTTGCGGTGAAGTTCGCCGAGAAGCAGCAACGCGACGACCTCGTCCGCCTGATCGTACGCTCCTCGGCCGCGCTGCAGTCGGCCTGAGGCCGTCCGGGCGGACGAAATCCGCCGCCGGCCTTTGGCGGAGCCGGCGGCGCCGGAGATCACGATGCCGGGCCGCCCCCGGCTGCCATGCCGCGGCCCCAATGTCGGATCACCCTCGACAAGTCCGCGCCTCGCGCCGGCCTTCATTTGCAGAACTTGCGATCGGGGGACCGAATGGCTGTCAACAAAGTCACCTGGGACAAGGTCGGCCGGGTTTCCGAGCCCGGACGCTACATGTACACCTTCGGCTGGCTCACGATCACGGCCGGCGATATTGCGGTCTGGCAGCAATATCCGGACGCGGCGTTCACACTGCTCGCAGATCCGCTGCTGGACGAGACGACCGGCGACGAATTCCACCTCGGCGCCTTCGATATTGCGCCCGACGCCAAGCCGACGTTCACCACGCATTGACGGGCCGGCGGGCCTCCGCCTCGCCGGCGCACAACGGATAGTGACTGGGCCGGTCTGCCTGCTTGCGCGTTGTCCAGGCATTGGCGAAGCCGGCTCTGGACTTGCTGCGGGGACACGTGCATCGTGGATCGAAGAAACCTTCTTATTTCCTTGATCTAGCTTACCAATCGCAACCTGACGGGGCGTGCGCCTTTGCTGCCATCGACACCGAACAGGTCCTGTCATGCGATTGATTGCGCTTACACTTCTGCTCATGGCAGTGAGCCGAGCCGCATCCGCCCAAACCACGGAATGCGGAACGATCGCTGCGCCCAAAGCGAGGCTTGCCTGCTACGGAAGTGCGGACAACGCGCTGAAGCCGGGCGGATGAACGGAACCTGTCCCGGTCGTTAATGCCGGCGACAGCAGGCGCATGACACATGGTCGCATCGGTGAAAGTGGATAAGAGGGCCGAGGGAACCTATTTTCGACGCCGATGTACCTGATTGAAGCATTACCCACCGTCATCGGAACTGCCGCCATCGCGCCGGCGCTGCTGATGCTGTGGCTTGTCATTGCCGCCGAAGAGCGCCCCGGCCCGCCGGCCCAGGTGTGGACAGCGTTCCTGCTCGGAGCGGCCAGCATTTCGCTGCTGGGCCTTGCCCGCGCGCCCTTCGCCAAGATGGTCGCCGCTCCCGACAACCCCTGGGCGGCGCTGGCGATGCACTCGGTTTTCGGTGTCGCGCTGCCCGAGGAAGCCGTGAAGGTGATCGCCATCGTGGTGGTCTCCTCGACCAAGCGGCGGACCTTCGCCAATCCGATGGACACCGTCGTCTACGGCGCGGCGGTCGGCCTCGGCTTCGCGGCTTACGAGAACCTCGCCTACCTTGTGCAGCATGCCGAGATGTGGCGCTCGCTGGCGGCCCTGCGCAGCGTGCTGACGGTGCCCTTCCACGGCGCCCTCGGCATCATCGCCGGCGCTTATCTGACTATTGCACGCGCAGGCACGGCACTCGGCGCCAACCGCCATCATCGCGACTGGGCCCGTCTCTCCAGCCGCCTCCTGATGCTGGCGGGTCCGCTCGCCCTGCACTCGGCCTTCGACTTTCCGCTGCTGACGCTGCAGCGGATGCCCGATCTCGATCCGTCCTTGCGGATGTGGCTCGGCGCGGCGAGCCTTCTGATCGGCTTCAGCTCGATCGCCTTCGCCATCCGCCTGGTGCGGCGCGTCGCGCGCCATCATGCCCCACGCACCGATATCGCGCGCGAGCGGCTCAGCCAGTTGCGGCGCATGTGGGCTTTGCTGCTGGCCGGCGGCGGCGTCGGCTTTCTCGGCCTCGCCTTCGTGCTGACCTCGATCCATCACTGGCTGATCAACCCCGAGCGCAACCTCACGCTGGCCCTGATTCCGATCGGCCTCACCTCGATCCTGCTCGGCATCGCGCTTCTGATTGTCACAAGCGCGATCTACATTCTCGGCCGCAACCGCATCCGCACCAGCGCGGAAGGCTTTTCGTCGGCGCCGGGCGGCGGGTGAGCTCTCCGGAATGGTAACGCCGGTGCGGCCATACTAGATTGAGCCGCACCCGGTGCTGCGACCTGGAGGCCGCCATGACATCACCTGACGATTTCACACGATTGCAGTCCGCCATGAGCGAGGCGGTGAAGGCGCATTGGAAGGCCTTTTTGTTCGAGGGCATCCTGCTTGCCGCTCTCGGCATTGCCGCGCTGATCCTGCCGCCGCTTGCGAGCCTTGCGATCACGATCTTCCTGGGGTGGATGTTCCTGATCAGCGGCATCGGCGGGCTGATCGTGACCTATTGGGCGCGCAACATGCCGGGCTTCTGGTGGTCGCTGATTTCCGCTGCGCTCGCGGTGCTCGCCGGCATGATCCTGCTGGCGCGGCCAATGCAGGCCGTGCTGACGCTGACCATCGTGCTCGGCGCCTATTTCCTCGCCGAGGGCGTCGCCACCATCATGTACGCGCTGGAGCATCGCCGCGAGTTGAACAGCCGCTGGTCGTGGCTGCTGATCTCGGGCCTGATCGACATCGCGATCGCGTTCATGGTGATCGCGGGGCTGCCGAGCTCGGCGGAATGGGCGATCGGCGTCCTGGTCGGCATCAACCTGTTGTTCGGGGGCGCGACCCTGATCGGTGTGGCGCTGGCGGCACGCAACAGCAACACCTGATGTCCCCTGTCGATTTGGGGGGTGACAAGCCAAAGCGCCTGCGCTATAGACCCCGGCCATGATCACCCTCGCCACCAGCTATTTTTGGTACTTTAGCTACGACAGCTCGCTGGCGGCGGGAGGATCGCGCTCAATCTGACACATTGCAGCAAGACATCCGAACAGCCGCCAGACCTGGCGGCTTTTTTATTGGCCGGCAGGTTCTTCAAAGACAGGAGCCCCGCCGTGTTGAGCACGACCGACGACCTTCGTATCCGCGAACTGAAAGAGCTGAGTACGCCTGACGAGGTGATGCGGGAGATCCCGCGGACCCTCACTGCGACCCGCGTGGTCATGGCGGCGCGCAACGCAATCCATGCCATCCTGAATGGCCAGGACGACCGCCTTCTGGTCGTCGTCGGCCCCTGCTCCGTGCACGATCCCAAGGCCGCAATCGACTATGCGGATCGCCTCGCGAAACTGCGCGAAGACCTCGCCGACCAGCTCGAAATCGTGATGCGGGTCTATTTCGAGAAGCCGCGCACCACCGTCGGCTGGAAGGGCCTGATCAACGATCCCGATCTCGACGGCAGCTTCGACATCAACAAGGGCCTCAGGCTCGCACGCAACGTGCTGTCGGCGGTGAACAATCTCGGGCTGCCGGCGGGCACCGAATTCCTCGACATGACGACGCCGCAATATATCGCCGACCTCGTGTCCTGGGCCGCAATCGGCGCGCGCACGACCGAAAGCCAGATCCATCGCGAACTGGCTTCGGGGCTGTCCTGCCCGGTCGGATTCAAGAACGGCACCGACGGCAATGTCCGCATCGCGGCGGATGCGGTGAAGTCTGCCTCGCACCCGCACCATTTCATGGCGGTGACCAAGCGCGGGCGCTCGGCGATCGCCTCGACCGCGGGCAATGAGGACTGCCACATCATCCTGCGCGGCGGCAGCAAGCCGAACTACGACGCGGAAAGCGTTGCAGCCGCCTGCAACGAGCTGGCGAAATCCGGCGTCGCGCCGCGGCTGATGGTGGATGCGAGCCACGCCAATTCGAGCAAGAAGCCGGAAAACCAGCCGCTGGTCATGGCCGATATCGCCGGCCAGATCTCAGCAGGAGAAAGCCGCATCATGGGCGTGATGATCGAGAGCAATCTCGTCGCCGGCCGCCAGGACGTCGTCGCGGGCAAGCCGCTCACTTACGGCCAGAGCATCACGGACGGCTGCATCGACTGGGCGACCACGGCAACCGTGCTCGAGCAGCTTGCCGACGCGGTCGAGATCCGGCGCAACAACCAGCGCGCCGGGTTGCACGAGCGCACGGCCTGATCGGATGTCTCGCGGGCGGGGCGATGCTGTCGCGCCCTGCCCGCAAACCTGTCTGCGTCAGCAGCCGCGGCAGATGCTCTTGATCTTCTTGTCGAGCAAGGCGTCTTCCTTGTTTACCGGACTGTTCGGATCGCTCAGATTCTTCTCACTCGGAACGTCCGAGGCGCGCGGTTGACGGTGACCGACCGGCGCGGGCAGCACGGCTGATGAGCCCGCCGATGTTCCCGACGTCCCCGATGTCCCCGTGCCCTTGCTGCCGGTTTGCGCAAAGCCCGCGCTGGCGAACGCCACCAGGAGCGACATTGCCACGACGATCTTTCTCATTTGCTCCTCCAATCCTCAAACCGGCGCCGCCCCGCATCCCACCTGCTCAGGTCCCGGGCGGATAGAGATGAACGTCGCCGCAATAGTCAACGATACGATAACGCGTTTCCGACGCCGCTTCACGCCCATCCGGTGCGGTATTTTGCTCCGCCAACACATAATTCGGCCCGACCGGAGACTTGCCCGCGCCGCCGGGAATGTCGATGACATAGTCCGGCTGACACAATCCCGACACCCGCCCGCGCAACTGCCGCATCAGCTCCTGTCCGTGCGCCAGCGTTGTGCGCAGATGCGCGGTCCCCGGCGCGAGATCGCCGTGATGCAGGTAATAGGGCTTGATCCGGCATTCGACGAAAGCTCGCATCAAATCCGACAGAGCGGCGGCGTTGTCATTGACGCCGCGCAAAAGAACGGACTGACTCACCATGGGAATGCCGGCGTCGACGAGCCGTGCGCAGGCGGCCCGGGCCGCTTGCGTCAGCTCGCGCGCATGGTTGGCGTGCAGCGCAACCCAGGTGGTTGCGCCCTCGACCTTCAGTGCCGCGACCATCTCGTCGCTGATGCGCGCGGGATCCGCCACGGGAACGCGGGTGTGAAGGCGGATGATTTTGACGTGATCGATGCCGGCAAGATCGGCCATGATCTCGCTCATCCGCCGCGGCGACAGCATCAACGGATCGCCGCCGGTGAGAATCACCTCCCAGATCTCGCTGTGCGCACGGACGTAATCGATCGCCGCGCGGTAGGCATCGTCCGAGAGCGCGTTCTCCTTGCCGGGGCCGACCATCTCGCGGCGGAAGCAGAAGCGGCAATAGACCGCGCAGACATGAACGAGCTTGAACAGGACGCGGTCGGGATAGCGATGCACGATGCCGGGCACCGGCGAATGCGGATGATCGCCGATCGGATCGGCGCTCTCGCCCGGCTGCATCTCCAGTTCCGCGGCGGTCGGAACGAATTGCCGCGCGATGGGATCCTCGGGATCCGACGTGTCGATCAACTCGACCAGCGCCGGCGTGATCGCCACCGCATAGCGCGCGGCGACACGCTCGAGCGCCGGCAGCGCCGCGGTCGGGGCAAGCCCTTCGGCGACGAGCTCGGCCGGCTCGCGCAAGGTCCGTGCAAAATTGGTCTTCGTCATGTCTCACCCACAGGCGGCGTCCACACCACCTGATCAATCCGCGCTGCGCCGCTTGCCAGCATCACCAGCCGGTCGAAGCCGAGCGCAACGCCGCTCGCCTCCGGCATTTCGGCGACGGCGGCCAGAAAATCCTCGTCGAGCGGATAGGTCTCGCCGTAGCGGCGCTGCTTCTCCGCCATCGACTCGGTGAAGCGCCGGCGCTGTTCCTCGGCATCGGTCAATTCGCCAAACCCGTTGGCGAGTTCGACACCGCAGGCATAGACCTCGAAACGTTCCGCCACGCGCGGTTCGTCCGCCTTCACCCGCGCCAGCGCCGCCTCTGGAGATGGGTATTCGAACAGAATGGTCAAACGGCCCTGCCCCAGATGGGGCTCGACATGCTCGACCAGAACCTTGCTGAAAATGTCCGCCCAGGTGTCGTCCTCGCTGAGGCGGACCTTCCGGGCCGCAGCCGCGGCGAGCGCGGCACGGTCGCCCTCGCCGCCTGAAATGGTCGCAAGCAGGTCGATCCCAGCGAACCTCTCGAAGGCGCCGGCGACGGTCAATAGCTCCGGCTCGGCAAAGGGGTCGGCGGTCCGGCCGCGGAAGGCGAATTGCCCGATCGCGGTCGCCTGCGCAGCCCGGGCGATCACGGCGACGCAATCGACCATGATGGCGTCGTAGGGCGCACCCGCCCGGTACCATTCCAGCATGGTGAACTCGGGCAGATGCAGGTCGCCGCGCTCGCGGTCGCGGAACACCCGTGCGAATTCGAAAATCCGGGGCTCGCCGGCCGCCAGCAGCTTCTTGCAGGCGAATTCGGGGGACGTCCGCAGATAGCGGGTGGCGCGGCTGCCGTCAGGCCGGATGATCTCGGTCCGCGGGGCGTGCAGATGGGTCTCGTTGCCCGGGGACACCTGGAGGACTGAGGTTTCGACCTCGACGAAGCCCTGTTCGGCGAAAAAGCTCCGTACAGCCCCGGTAATGGCCCCTCTGGCTTGGAGGAACGGGCGACGGTCGATGTGCCGGCCGGGCGACCAGAACGGTGAAATCGGCTTGTCCCCAGCCATTAACCGCCCGCTCCGGCCTTGAGCAAAATGCTGGCATCCAACGGCAAAATCAGTATGTTGCGGCCCGAAACGGGCGCCGCGGTCCGATTTGAGACCCCGAGTCCCCCCGAGATTTGACCACGTCCTGGCCGGTGCCGGGCTAAGCAAGCAGGAAATATAGCTTTGAGAGTCATCGCCAGTTCTATTCGCAAGGGCAACGTGATCGAGCAAGACGGCAAGCTCTATGTCGTCGTGAGCGCCGAGAACATCCATCCCGGCAAGGGCACCCCCGTCAGCCAGATCGAAATGCGCCGAATCTCGGACGGGGTAAAGATCTCCGAGCGGTACAAGACCACCGACCAGGTCGAAAAGGCCACGATCGAAGAGCGCAACTACACCTTCCTGTATGAAGATGCCGACGGCTACCACTTCATGAACCCGGAGACCTACGATCAGGTCCAGGTCTCCAAGGACGTGGTCGGCGACGCGGCCGCGTACCTTCAGGAGAGCATGACGGTCAAGCTGTCCATGCACGACGCCAATCCGGTGTCGATCGCCCTGCCGCAGCGCGTGACGCTGGAAGTGGTCGATACCGAGCCGGTGACCAAGGGCCAGACCGCCTCCTCCTCCTACAAGCCCGCGGTGCTCTCCAACGGCGTGCGCACCACCGTGCCGCCGCACATCTCGGTCGGCACCCGTATCGTGGTGATGACCGAAGACGGCTCTTACTCCGAGCGCGCTAAAGACTAAGCTGGCAACCGAGCAATCGGAACAGGTGCCGCCGGGGGGCGAGACAGTGGTTGGGAAGTGTTTCCGCTTCGTCTCGCTGCTTCTGGCGTCGCTTTCGCTGCTGATCGCAAGTCCGCTCACCGCGGAGGAGTTCCGCAGCCCATCCCTGTCGGCCCTGCGCGTCGATTGGCGCGCAGCGCTCGACCAGCTCCGCACCGAGATCAGCAGCCGCCCCCAGATCGCAGGCGACTTCATCTTCGTGCCGCGCCGTTCGGTGCCGCGATACGATTCGCGTGCCATGCCGGCGCTGGTGCAGCTCAACGCGGTCTCCGGGCAATTCTTCACCGGGATTGCGCGCAGCTCAATTCCCGTACTGCTGCCTTTCGATGCCGCCGCCTACCGCGAGGCGCAACGTAACGCGGCCGCACCGAGCCAGTCGCTGGCGCGCTACCAGGCCGATTTCAGTCCCGTCGACATGTTCGATGCCGGCCCCGCCGGCTACAGCGCGAGCTTTTCGCTCGATCCTGGCGCCGGCGACGGCATGCCGGTACGGGTGTTCGCAAGGCCGGTCGAGGTGCAGATCACCGGTTCCGCGCTGATCTACGACGTCGCCGATCCCGCCGGCGGCAAGGGCGAGCAGGTCAAGTCGCTCACAACGCTCTATCCGGACCTGCGCAGGTTCATCCGGGAAGGCTATGTGCGCTACGCCTTCACGCGCTTCGGCGTCGCCTACGTGGTGTCGATCCAATGTCTCGACAGCATCGCGAAGCCGCGGCGGCTCGCCTGCAAGGAGGCCTATCCAGTTGCCGAACGGTTTCTGAAGGCGCTGCGCGTTGCCGGCGGCCAGCGCATGCGGCCGCTGATGGACGTGGCGTCTGACGTCGTCGATCGTCCCGCGGAGCGTTCGGCGGATTTCAGCTACCGGCCGAGCGGCGACATCATCCCAAACACGGGTTACCGCAAGCAAGGTGGCCATCCGGATGTGATGGCCTATGCGCAGATCCGCTTCCCACTGGAAAAGGCGCCCGCTGTCGTGCGTTCGCAATCCTACGGCAGGCGCGACAAGTTGGACGGCCCGACCGCCTATCCCTGGCGCGACAATTTCTGCGAGTCGCGCAGTTTCGAGGTCTGGCAATGCAACGGTGGCTATGGGCATCAAGGCGAGGATATTCGCGGCGCCGACTGCCCACCCGCCGGCGAAGGTAGCGGGCGCTGCGATCCCAAGCAGCGGGCCGTGGTCGCGGTGCGCGATGCCGTGGTGGTCCGCGGCATCAAGGACCAGGCCGCGACGCTCGAGGTCAACAGCCGCACCGAGCACATCCGCTTCCGCTACATGCACATGAACCCGCAGACCATGAACGCCGACGGCGTGCTCAACGGCCGCATGGTCACCGAGGGCGAAAAGATCGGCGTGGTCTCGAACTATCTCGATCATCCCGCCGGCACCTCGATGCACCTGCATTTCGACGTCCAGCTGTTTACCCGCGACGGATGGATCTGGGTCAGTCCCTACGTCACGCTGATCTCGTCCTACGAGCGCCTGATCGGCGCCCGCGGCCGCGAGATCGGCCCGGAGATCGCAGGCGCTTCACAGCCGGTCGCGCATGCGCTGCCGGAGGACGTGATCAAGCCGGACCTGCGCGAGGGCCTCGGCCGCGAGGAGAATTGAGGCCGCGCGCCGCTGAGGCAGCTACGGATTACTCCAAAAGCGTCGTGAGCTGTGCGCCCTCGTCGGCCACGAACACAGCGATTAATTCCGCCGGCTCCGTGCTGCTGGCGTTGGCCGACACCAGATGCGTCGAACCGGGTGGTTCGAAGAAGGACTGGCCGACGCCAAAGGTCTCGACCGGGCCGCCGCCGAGCTGGGAGCGGATCTCGCCCTTGGTGATGTAAGCGGTCACCGAGCCCGCGTGGCGATGCGGCCGGGAGAATCCGCCGGGCCCGTAGAAGACGCGCACGATGGTGACGCGCTTGCCCGGCACGTTCGGCAGCGCGTAGGACGCGATCGGCTCGACCTTGTCGAGCGGCGAGCTCTCGGCAGCCGTCGCACACAGCGGCGCGAGTACACCTGATACCGTGTCCATCGTCACCGGCAACGCCTTGCCGATCGCGAGCGCGAAGCCGAGCCCGGCAACGACGGCAAGCAACATCGACCGCGACGGCATTGGCCGCGGCGCGGCGGTCATCATCATTGTTGTCATGGCAACCTCCTCTCCTCGCGATCAGGACGCCGCTGCATTCGCCGCGGCCGGCCGCTTCGCCGGCGTCCAGCGAAAGGCCGCGCCAAACCGGTTCCAGACGTTGATCGAGGCGATCGCCGAGGTCAGATATGTCAGCTCCGTTTCAGAGAATTCGCGGGCGGCCTCCGCATAGTCCTCCTCGCTGACCCCATTCGGCAGCAAAGTCAGCGCTTCAGCCCAGGCCAGCGCCGCGCGCTCGCGTGCAGAGAAGATCGGCGCCTCCCGCCAGACCGCGACCAGGTGGAGCTTGTCCGCGGACACGCCGATGCGCTCCGAGAGGAGAACGTGATGCTGCACGCAGAAGGCACAGCCGTTGATCTGCGAAGCACGTAGCTTGACCAGCTCGAGGAGCTGCTTGTCGAGGCCGGCCTTGGCTGCGAGCTGACCGAGCGCGAGCACCAGATCATAGGCATCGGGCGCGAGCCGCTTGAAATCTTCGTACTCGCTGCGGGCATGTGGCATTTCGTTCACCTCGTGATATTATAAGAATTCTTACATTGTATGAGAGTTCTTATATGGACCGCAAGCGGGCTGACATCACGAGATCGCAACCAGGTCGAAAAGCGCGCCCCCGGCGAGAAGCGGCCGGACGGGCCGCCGATAGTCCGGTGCGCGTGCCCGCGCCCGGCGAAGGCAAGCGCGGGGAGCAAGGCTATCTCGGCTATCTTCTGCGTCAGGCCCATGCAGCCGTCCGGCTGAAGATGGAACGAACCCTCGCCGATCTCGGCGTGACGTCGCCGCAGTTCGCCGTGCTGACCATGCTCAACGCCTATCCGGGCCTGTCCGGTGCCGACGTCGCCCGCCTCACCTTCCTGACGCCGCAGACCGTCGGCGTGATCATCCGCAACCTCGAGCGCGACGGCGCGATTCTCATGACGCCGCATCCCGTCCACGGCCGCATCCAGCAATGGACGCTGACCGCGCGCGGCGCGACGCTGCTCAGGGCGTGCCGGGAACGCGTCATCGCGCTGGAGAAGCGCCTCGCAGCGGGCCTGGATTCCGAGGCGGAAACCACGATCCGGCGCTGGCTCTCCAACGTTGCAACCGAATTGCAGGACGACGATTAGGCGATGGTTGCGGCGCCTGCCGCACGGTCTGCAAAGCGACAGGCTCAAAGATTGGGATTTTGGATTGGCGCGAAACGGTCCTACCCGTCTCTCAATGCATTCCTGACCTCGCCGGCGGGCCAGGTCTCACCCGATGCAATCACCCGCACACAACTATGGTCTTCGGGATTGACCAGCACATGCGAGCTCACCCGATCGCCGTGCGGTTCGACGTGCAGCTCCGTGTCGGGTTTCCAGCTCAATGTCAGATCGAGATCACCGGGGAAGATCTGCCACCTCGATCCGTCATCGAGTTCAACGACATGACTCTCTGAGTGCGTGCGTATCTTCATCATCCTCCAAATCGTATTGATCCGGGCTGCAAGCGGCTCCAGCATCGTGGTGTCGAGGGAATGCGGCAGTGCGACACTTTGTTCCGCGGGAACAGTGAGTTGGGTCTTGCCCATTCCGTGCCGCGCGCGAGCCTGCGCGGGAACTCAACCGCACGGCCTCAGGAACCGACTCACGGCGGCCCTGTTTCCCGCTAGAATGCGCGCATGAAACAAGCTGATTCCTCGGCCAATCCCACCCGCCGCGCCCTGCTGCAATCCGCACTTGGCGCGACCGCCTTGCTCGCCTCGCCCGCGCGCACCCTTGCCGCCCCGCCCGGCTTCGACGAGTGGCGCGAAAGCTTTCGCGCGCGTGCGATGGCGAAAGGCATTTCGGCCGCGACATGGCAACGCGCGATGGCACGGGTCGAGCCCGACATGAGCGTGTTCAAGCAGATCCGCAACCAGCCGGAATTCAACGAGCAGGTCTGGCAATACATCAACCGTCGCGTTTCCGACCGGCGCATCATCAACGGCAAGATCGCGCTGAAGAACAACGAAGCGCTGTTCGCGCGCATCGAGCGCGATTTCGGCGTCGAGCGTGGCACGCTGCTGGCGCTGTGGGGCGTGGAGTCAGCCTATGGCGATCCCTTGGTGCAGCAGAACCATATGACGCCGGTATTTCCCTCGCTTGCGGCGCTCGCCTGGAACGAGCCGCGGCGCAAAGCCTATTGGGAGACCGAACTGATCAACGCTCTGCGCATCGTCGACAAAGGCTGGAGCACGCCGGAGGAGATGAACGGCTCCTGGGCCGGCGCCATGGGCCACTCGCAATGGATGCCGGAGGTCTGGCTCAATGTCGGCATCGACTATGACGGCGACGGCAAGGTGTCGCCATTCGGCAAGCCCGACGATGCGCTGGGATCGACGGCCAAATACCTGGTTAATCGCGGCAAGTGGCATCGCGGCGAGCATTGGGGCTACGAGGTGCGCGCCTCCGGCAACATGAGCGGCAACCGCACCTATGCGGCCTGGGCATCGGCCGGCATCACCCGTGCCGACGGCCAGCCGTTTCCGCAGCCGAACGCATCCGCGCAAATGTGGACGCCGGTCGCGGGTGGACCGACGTTCCTGCTCGGACCGAATTTCTATTCGGTGAAGAGCTACAATCCCTCGATGAACTATGCGCTGGCGATCTGCCATCTCGGCGACCGCTGCCTCGGCGCACCGCCCTTCATCCAGCCCTTCCCCGGCTCCGAGCGCGCGCTGACGCTCGCGGAGGTGCAGGAGATGCAGACGCGGCTGACCAAGGCGGGCTTCGATACCGGCGGCACCGACGGCCGCGTCGGCAATGACACGATGAAGGCGATCAAGGATTTTCAACAGCGCGCCGGAATCACACCGGCCGATGGTTATGGCGGGCTGAAAGTGCTGGCGAAGCTGCGGCAGGGATCGTAGGGCGCGCTCTATTGCCCGTCATTCCGCCAATCGACGCGAGCCCGGAATCCATTTTTCCACCTCGCTTGCTGCACGATGGCTTCCGGGTTCGAGGCTTCGCCTCGCCCCGGAATGACGATGTGGAGAGTGTAGCACTTCGCCCTAGTGCCGGTACTGCGGCTCTTCCGCATCGAGCTGGCGGCGGATCGCGGCGAGATGCAGACGCGCGGATTCGGAATCGCCCTCGCGCATCTGCTTGTAGGTCTCGGCCGCAATTGCGGGATCGACGGGCAGCACTTTCCGTCCCGTCGACATCGCCAGCACCTGCACCTCGGCGGCGCGCTCGAGATAATAGAGATCGTCCCAGGCCTCTGCGATGGTCGGCGCCAACACCATCACGCCGTGATGCTTCATGAAGACGATGTCGGCATCGCCGACGGCGGAGGCGATGCGCGCGCCCTCGCGGTTGTCGAGCGCGAGGCCGTTGTAGTCGCGGTCGACAGCCGTGCGGCCGTAGAATTTCAGCGCGGTCTGGCCGGCCCAGATCAAGGGGTCACCCTCGGTCATCGACAGCGCGGTGGCGTAGGGCATGTGGGTGTGGAAAGCGACCTTAGCGTGCGGCAGGCGCTTGTGCATCTCGGCATGGATGTAGAACGCGGTCGCCTCGGGCACGCCCTCGCCGTCGAGCACGTTGCCATGGAAGTCGCAGATCAGGAGCTTTGAGGCGGTGAGCTCGCGGAAGGCGTAGCCATAGGGGTTGACGAGGAAGAGATCGTCATGGCCCGGCACCACCGCGGAGAAGTGGTTGCAGATGCCCTCCTCAAAGCCGTTGCGCGCCGCCATCCGGAAGCAGGCGGCAAGATCCTCGCGCGCGGTGCGGATCGCGTCGGTGGCGAGGTCCGGCCGGTTCGAGCGATGGGGCGCGGGTGAGGAGGCGTGAAGGCTGTGCGCCATGGCGAGGGAAACCTCTTTCGATCGGAGACGCCGGCGTTCTACAGGGCCGACGCCCGCGCGTCAGCCCCTCCCGACCGCCACCCTGCCCTGCGCGGTTCACGTCCGCCGCGGCGCGCTCCCTGCGTTCATGCCGCCGTCGATGACGAGCTCGCTGCCGGTGACGTAGCGAGAGGCGTCAGAGGCCAGATACAGCACGCCGCTCGCGATATCCGCGGCCTGGCCGGCGCGACCGAGCGGCGTTGCGCCCCTGGCCCGCTCCTCGGGATCAATCGGCGCGTTCTGGCTCGCGCCGGTGGCGCCGGTCGGAATCTTGCCCCAGATCGGCGTATCGATGATGCCGGGATGCACGGAGTTGACGCGGATGCCGTCGCCCGCCCCCGCACACTCCATCGCGATGGATTTTGCGAACAGCCGCACGCCGCCCTTGGTCGCCGAATAGGCCGACAGCCCCGGCGCACCGCGCAGGCCCGCAAGCGAGGACATCATGATGATCGAGCCGCCGCCGGTCTTGCGCATCAAGGGCAGGCAGTGCTTGACCGACAGGAACACGCCATCGAGATTGATCGCGTTCTGCCTGCGCCAGTCACCGAGCGTCATGTCGACGATCGAGGGCACGGCAATGCCGATGCCGGCATTGGAGACCAGGATATCGAGCCGGCCGTAGCGCTTTGCGACCTCGGCAACGATCTCGACCCAACGCTCCTCGCTGGTGACGTCCTGCTCCAGGAAAATCGCCTTGCCGCCCGCCCTGGTGATGCGGCTCGCGAGCTCCGGCCCCCTGAGCTCGTCGATGTCAGTGATGACGACGGCCGCACCCTCACGCGCGAACAGCTCCACGATCGCTTCGCCGATGCCGGAGGCGCCGCCCGTCACCAGCGCGACCTTGCCCTCAACCTGCCCTGCCATGTTCACTCCCTTTTTTGTTGTTTGAGCGATCTATTTTTTACGCATGATCTTGTCGGAAAACCGCTTCGCACTTTTCCGGATCATGCGTTATCTAATCACGGAGGGGCCCTGATCCGGTAGCGCGACGTCGATGACGCGAAACTGCACGCGCTCGGCCCCCTGGTAGCGGTCGACCGACAGCGCACCAGCAACATGCAGCTGCTGGCCGCGGTTGGCCACCAGCGCATTGCCGAGCTTCTGGCCGACGGACCGGAATGCGATGCCGTTGACGATCGCGCCGTCGCCGGACTTGAAGCGCAGGCGCAGATGCGCCTGCCCGACCTCGTCGGCATAGACGAGCTGATGCGCCGGCAGCGCCAGCACGGCTTCCGGATTGCCGCTGCCAAAGGGTCCGGCGCGATTGAGCGTGGTCGCAAGCTCCGGCGTCACCGCGCGCGCGGACACCGCTCCGTCGATATAGAGCTCGTTGACGTGGCGCGCTTCTGCAACGTCGTGCGCCAGCGCATTTTCGAGATAGGCACGGAATTCGGCCAGCTTTTCTTTTCGCAGCGTCACGCCCGCGGCCATCGCGTGCCCGCCGCCCTTGAGCAGAATGCCGTCGGCAACCGCCTGCCGCACAGCCTTGCCGAGATCGACGCCGGCGATCGAGCGGCCCGAGCCGGTGCCGATGCCGCCGGGCTCCAGCGCGATCGCGAAGGCCGGTCGCGAAAACTTCTCCTTCAGGCGCGAGGCGACCAGCCCGACCACGCCGGGATGCCAGCCCTCGGAGGCGGTGACGATGACGCCGAGCTTGTCCTCGAACCCGATCGAGGCCAGCGCCTCGGCTTCAGCCTGAGCTTCCGCCGCCTGCTCGATGACGCGGCGCTCGTTGTTGAGGCGGTCGAGCTCGGCGGCGATCCGCGCGGCTTCGACGCTGTCGCCTTCCAGCAGCAGCCGTACGCCGAGATCGGCGCGGCCGATACGGCCGCCGGCATTGACGCGCGGTCCGAGCATGAAGCCGAGATGCCAGGCCTCCGGCGGGCCGTTGAGGCGCGCCACGTCCATCAGCGCGGTGTGGCCGACATGGTCGCGCCGCCGCATCGCGATCAGCCCCTTGGCGACGAAGGCACGGTTCAGCCCGATCAGCGGCGCCACGTCGGCGACCGTGCCGAGCGCGACGTGATGCAGCATGCCGAGCAGGTCGGGCTCGGGCATTTCACTAGTCCAGAAGCCGCGCTGGCGCAGCTCGCGATTGACGGCGACCAGCGTGACCAGCACGAGGCCAACGGCTGCGAGATGGCCGAGGCCGGAGAGATCATCGGGCCGGTTCGGATTGACCAGCGCATCGACCTCCGGAAGGTCGAACCCGCATTGATGGTGATCGATCACGACCACGGACATGCCGAGCCGCCTGGCCTCGGCCAGCGGCTCGATGCTGGTGGTGCCGCAATCGACGGTGACGAGCAGCGTCGCGCCCTTCGCGGCCAACGCACGAACAGCTTCGACGTTGGGGCCATAGCCCTCGAAGATGCGGTCGGGAATGTGGATCAGCGGGTCGAGCCCGCAATGGCGCAGGTGCCACGCCAGCAGCGCCGCCGAGGTCGCGCCGTCGACATCGTAGTCGCCGAAGATCGCGACCTTCTCGCCTTTCGCTGCGGCATCGGCGATGCGCTTGGCGGCGGCCTCCATCTCCGTCACGGTGAACGGATCGGGCAGCAGCTTGCGGATGGTCGGATCGAGGAAGTCGGCGACCGCGTCGATGTCGACGCCGCGCCCGGCCAGCACCCGCGCAAGCAGCTCCGGCAGCTGGTGGCGCTGCACGATGGCGAGCGCTCTCGCCGCCCCGCGTGCGTCCAGGCGGTCGCGCCAGAGCTTGTCAGTGAGCGAGCGCGCCACGCCAAGAAACGCCTGAGGCATTTCGACGGGCAAGGCTGTGGCGGGCGGCGTCATGATTCGAGCGTGTTCGAGCGGTCGGGTAAGAATAGCGGCGCGGGCGGCCGCCTTGGATCAGAGGATTCGTCGGCAATCCCCGGCAATTTGCAATCTCCACGCCCCAGAAAGCGGTGGATTGCCGAATTGCTGAGCGATCTGACTACCATTTGAGCAGTCACGCGGACAGCAAATTAAGTGGGCGTTAGGCGGAATCTTCGAAAAAGGCTCGTATTCGATCTGTAATTTGTTGTTCCGCGTTCGTTGCAGGTCAGACCTCATTGCCAAGGGAAATCCCCTATGTCTGCTGCGCTGGGTCTGAAGGCCAGGCCGATTGCAACCGGATCCACTGAACCCACTGATGATGATTCCGACATCTCCGCGCTGATCAACCGCCTCACCGCGGAGGTCAACCAGATCGCGGTCGACAAGACCAAGTCGATCCAACAGATCACCAACCAGATGAAGATGCTGGCGCTCAACGCGCTGATCGAGAGCTCGCGTGCCGGCGCGCAAGGCGCGGGCTTCGCGGTGGTGGCGCAGGAGGTGCGTGGCGTCGGCCAGCAGGTCGAGACCATCGCACGCGAGCTCGAGACTCAACTGACAAAACGCACCGGCGACCTCGTCGCCTCGATCGAGCGGATGAGCCAGCGCTCGCGCGGCGAGCGCATGGTCGATCTGTCGCTCAACGCCGTCGAGCTGATCGACCGCAACCTCTATGAACGCACCTGCGATGTGCGCTGGTGGGCGACCGACTCCGCCGTCGTCGATTGCGCGGCGTCGCCGAGCGCGGCCGCAGTCAGCCATGCCTCGCAGCGCCTGGGCGTGATCCTCGGCGCCTACACCGTCTATCTCGATCTCTGGCTCTGCGACCTCGAAGGTAACGTCATCGCCAACGGCCGCGCCGATCGCTTTCGCGTGGTCGGCCAGAACGTCGCCGGCACGAAGTGGTTTCGCGAGGCGCGGTCCTTGCGCTCCGGCGACGACTATGTCGCCGGCGACGTCGAGAACCAGCCGCTGCTCGGCAATGCGCAGGTCGCGACCTATTGCGCCAGCGTGCGCGCCGATGGCCAGGCCAATGGCGCGCCGATCGGCGTGCTCGCCATCCATTTCGACTGGGAGGCGCAGGCCCGCGCCATCGTGCAGGGCGTGCGCATCGGCGACAGCGACAAGGCGCGCGTCCTGCTGGTCGACTCGAACCTTCGCGTGATCGCCTCCTCCGACGGCCAGGGCATCTTGAGCGAGCGCATCTCGCTCTCGCTCAACGGCCAGCGCTCCGGCTTCTATCACGACCGCTCGGGGGCCCTCGTCGCCTTCCACGCCACGCCCGGCTACGAGACCTATCGCGGGCTCGGCTGGTACGGGGTGATCGTCTGCGGGCCGTGAGGCCCGACGCGGCCGATGCGGAAAATCGGCCGGTTCGCGGGCTCGACCAAAAATCTGAAAAACAACCCCATGCAAAGTAGCGCGGGGCTGTTGGTGCGACCTATTGCGCCGATCCAACCCGTTTGACATGTCGGGCAAAACAGGCGCAACCTGCGAATATCGGGCGGTTCGCCACCCCAGCCCCCAAGCGAACCTTCGTCCCCGATCGCGGCAGCCTCAGCGTCCGTGACGCTGCACGTCGCACACTCATCCATCACTTCCTATACTGCTCGTCACTGACCTTCTCCATCCAGTCCACGGTCTTGCCGCCGGCCGATTCCTGGATGGCGATGTGCGTCATGGCGGTGGTCGAGGAGGCGCCGTGCCAATGCTTCAGGCCCGGAGGAAACCACACGATGTCGCCGGGCCGGATCTCCTCGACCGGGCCGCCGTCGCGCTGCACCCAGCCGAGCCCTGCGGTGACGATGAGCGTCTGGCCGAGCGGATGCGTGTGCCAGGCCGTTCGGGCGCCCGGCTCAAACGTCACCTGGGCGGCATTCGCGCGCGCCGGCTCCGTCGCCTGAAACAGCGGATCGATGCGGACCGCGCCGGTGAACCAATCTTCCGGGCCCTTCTGCGAGGGTCGCGACCCGTTTCTCTTGATGTCGATGTCCATATCACGCTCCTTCACTGGTTCCAATTTTTGCGCATGCGTCCGGCTGATCCCGATCGACACGGCAGCGCCGGCGGCGACGAGCACGTGCCTGCGTGTGATCGTCATGTCCGCGGCTCCCGGCGCGCCGCGGCGGTGGCGATGACAGAGAACGAACACGAGGTCGCTTCGATCCGCCTCATTGCGCATTTCCCTCCATCGCGGCCGGATGCGCCATCAGCCACGCTGCGACGAGCGCGGCGCAGAGCACGGTCATGCTGCTTGCGAGAAATACGACATTCAGCCTTGCTCCGGTTGCGATCAATCCCAGCGCGGGACTCGCCAGTCCCTGCGCCAGATCGAGAAAGGCGGTGTAGGCGCCCATGGCGAGGCCGCGACTTTGCGCCGACACGCGGCGCACCGCTTCGACCCCGAAGCCGGGATAGACCAGCGAGAAGCCGAAGCCGGTGAGCGCGGCGCCGGCGAGGGCCATCTCGGGACGCGTGGCCAACCAGATCAGCGCCTGGCCGGCGGCTTCGATCAGGGCGCAAGAGAGCGCGACCTTTGCCCCGCCGATCGCATCGGCGACGTGGCTGAAGAACAGCCGGGCCAGAATGAAAGCCGTGGCGTAAGCCGTGTAGGCGAGCCATCCGCCCGCCCATCCGCGGTTCGCGAACAGCAAGGCAACGAACGTGGTGACCGCGCCGAAGCCGACGCTGCCCAGCGCCGAGCCGAGACCCGGGACCCAGACGGCACCGGCCACATCGGCGAACGAGACACGGGACTGCTGCACCGGAGCGACATTGCGCAGGGGCGCAACCAGCAGCAGTGTCGCGAGCGGCGCCGCTGATGTGGCGAATGCGACGGCCGCAAAACCGTAGGCCGAATAGAGCGCCGAGCCGGCCGGCGCGCCGATCGCGAAGGCGGCGAACATCGCCGAACCGACCCAGGCGATCACCTTGCCGGTGCTCCCCCGATCGACCAGCGCGAGGCCCCAACTCACCGCCGATGTGATGACAAAACTCTCCGCAGCGCCGAGCAGCCCTCGCCCGAGCAGGAGAACGGCGACCGAGGCCAGTGGAGCGCCACTGAGTCCGAGCGACAGCAAATAGAGCAGCCCTGAGGTCGCGGCTGCCAGCAGTCCGACGACGACGCCGCGTTTCGCGCCCCGCCTGTCGGAATAGTGGCCGGCCCACGGCCGCGAGATCAGCGAGGCCGCGAACTGGCTGCCCGCGACGAGGCCGACCACGAACGTGCCGAGCCCCAGACCATCGTGTACGTGAAGCGGCAGAACGGGCAGCGCGAAGCCGATGACGAGAAAGGCGACGAACACCACCGCCATGATCGGCAGCAGCGTTAGAGCCGCCGACCTCTCCTCGTTCCCCGCGATCGCCGACATTGATGGGCCGCTGGCGCTACCAGGCATAGGCAACCGGCGCCTCGCCGCCCGGACCGGGCCAGATCTTGTCGAGCTTCGCCATCGTCTCCCGCGAAAGGATCAAAGACGCCGACTTCAGATTCTGGCTGAGCTGCTCCACCGTCCGGGGGCCGCTGATTGCCGCGGTGACGATGGGGTTGTGGAGCACCCAGGCGAGCGCCACGTCGGAGGGCGCCTCGCCCAGTTCGTCGCAGAGCGCTTCATAAGCTTCGAGCTGCGGCCGCAGCTTGTCGATCCGCATCTGGAGCACAGGCGAGGCCCGCCGTCCTCCCGCGATCTTGCGCAATACGCCGCCCAACAGCCCCATTCCGATCGGGCTCCAGGGAATGAGGCCGACACCGAAATGACGCAGCGCCGGGATCACCTCCAGCTCGATGGTGCGCTGAGCTAGATTGTAGAGGCTCTGCTCGGAGGCGAGGCCGAGCTGGTTGCGCGCTGCGGCCGCGCACTGTGCGGTGGCGATATCCCAGCCCGCGAAGTTGCTGCTGCCGACATAGGTGACCTTGCCCTCGCGGATAAGCTGCTCCATGGCCTGCCAGATCTCCTCCCAGGGCGTCGCCCGATCGATGTGGTGCATCTGATAGAGATCGATGTGATCCGTCTGCAGCCGGCGCAGGCTGGCGTCGCAGGCGCGGCGGATGTGATAGGCGGAGAGCCGGCGATCGTTCGGTCCGGTCTCCATCGGCTGGTACACCTTGGTCGCCAGCACGATCTTCTCGCGCCGGCCGCCCTGCGCGAGCCAGCGACCGATGATCTCCTCGGAGATGCCGAAACCTTTCTCCATGTCGGGCGATTGCGGACCGCCATAGACATCCGCCGTATCGAAGAAACTGATGCCAGCCTCCAGCGCTTCGTCCATGATTGCGAAGCTGGTCGCCTCGTCGGTGAGCTCGCCGAAGTTCATGGTGCCCAGCGCAAGCCGGCTCACCTTCAGGCCAGTCCGGCCGAGATGCGTGTAGTCCATTGAGATGGCTCCCAGATGTTGCTGCGTAGGCGCAAGACCTCGCGCCGTTTCGATCGGGCCAAATAGCCGACCTGAACCTAGGACTTTCCGTCCCGCGCGATTAGGTGATAGATTTCGTATGCAGTCATTAGTGTGGCTTATCAATGCATCGAGACGACGCGAGCGATCTCCTCGCCTTCCTCGCGGTCGCGAGGGAACGCAGTTTCACGCGGGCCGCGGCGAAGCTCGGCATGACGCAGTCCGCGCTCAGCCAGATCATCCGGAATCTCGAAGAGCGACTTGGCGTCAGGCTCCTGAATCGGACGACACGCAGCGTCACGCCCACTCAGGCTGGAGAACGCCTGTTCGTGAGCATCGGACCCAAGTTCAACGAGATGGACCTGGAACTTGCTGCGCTCAGCGAACTCCGCGAAAAACCGGCCGGGACCGTTCGCCTCACGGCGACGGAGTATGCCGCGGCAGAGATATTGCTGCCCGCGCTTGGGAAGATCTTGCCGAAGTACCCCGAGATCCACGTCGAGGTGATCATCGATTACGGGCTGACCAACATCGTTGCTCAACAGGTCGACGCGGGTATTCGTCCCGGCGAACTCGTTGCCAAGGATATGATCGCCGTTAGGGTCAGCCCCGACCTACGGATGGCGGTCGTGGGCTCGCCTTCCTACTTCGCCGAGCGCAAGCGGCCCAAGGCGCCGCAGGATCTGACCAGCCACAACTGCCTCAACCTTCGCCTGCCGACACACGGCGGCAGCCTCTACGCTTGGGAGTTCGAAAAGAACGGGCGCGAGCTCAATGTGCGCGTCGAAGGCCAGCTTGTGTTCAATAGCGCAGGCTTGCTCCTGGAAGGTGCGCTCAAGGGCCTCGGCCTCGCCTACCTGACCGAGGGCCATGTGCAACCTCACATCTCGCAAGGACACCTGGTGCGGGTCCTCTCGGACTGGTGTCCGCCGTTCTCGGGATATCACCTCTACTATGCCAGCCGGCGCCAGGTTTCGCCTGCCTTCTCCCTGCTGGTCGATGCTCTTCGATATCGCGGGAAATAGCGAAAATCCCAGTGACAAGCTCACCTGGGCGGGAGATCCCCGAAGACCTCGACCAGGCGAAAACGCTCGCACATCAGCATCATGTCCTCGCTGAATCGTCCGAGCCGGCCGAAATAGGCCCGATGGGCGCTGCGCCAATAGGCCAGGCTCCGGTCGCCCTCTCCCTCATCAAACGCAAAATCGGCCTCAACGTCATTGAAGCGCCGATATGTCACCTCGGTGGTTTCGATGACACAGCGCGGTTCTCCGTGTCCATCGAGCACGACCCAGCGCTCACCGGGCGTAGAGGTGTTCGGCTCGTCCTCTGTGCTGCAAGTCGCGGTCTTGACTCCCTTCATGACAAGTTCAAGTAGTTCATCTGCGAGCGCGGGACTGTCGCCGAAGGCGAACGTTCGGAGATGTTGATACCGTTCGGGGATCAGCTCGTTCATGGTTTTCCACCTGCCCTCATCGGGTGCCATCACGGCAGTCGGCAGACGTCCGGATGCATCAGCGGCGCATCCTTCACCCAAACCTTCGCACCCTCTGGACCTGTGACGGCACGCAGCGCTTCGCCAGCCGGCAAGCGGATCCAGGCTTGAGACGTCAGCGCCTGATCGCCGATCGACAAGCTCCCCGCGAGGACGAGCGCTTCGAGCCCACGCGGGTTCTCGATCGTGATCGTCCTGCCCGGCACCCAGCTCTCGATGCGCACGTTTTCGAAGCCGTCGTCGAACAGTTCGATCGCGCTCGCCGCGCCCGATCTCGGGGCCAGAGGACGACCTTCCGCAGGCCGTCGCACGATCTGGTCGCGATCGCCGTCCCGGAATTGCCAGAGACGAACGAAGATCGTGCAGCCGTCCTTCGATGCGGGAACGTGCGAGGTCCCGGGCGGATTGCGGTAGTAGCTGCCGGCCGGGTAGTCGCCGTGTTCGTCCTGGAAGACGCCATCGAGAACGACGACCTCCTCGCCGCCGCCGTGGGTGTGGCGAGGGAATGCGCTATCGGGCGCGTATCGCACGATAGACGTGGCGCGCGCCACCTCGTCGCCGATGCGGAACAGCATGCGCCGCTCGACGCCGGGGGACGGGCTTGGCTTCCACGGCAGCTGTGCGGCGTGAACGATAACCGGAACCGTCAGATCATCATTGATGCGCATTGCGTTGCTCCGTCATGGTCAACACCATTCTGAATTTTGCCTGGCCGGACCTCATCCGAGCGACCGCCTCCGCGGCTCTCTCCAAGGGCACGATCTCGATGCGCGGACGGACGCCCGCGAGCACACTGAAATCCAGCGTCTTTTCGTTCTCGAAGGGCGTGCCAGTGATCGATCCCAATATACTACGCTCGCCCACCACCAGATGTCCCGCAGATACCGGCAGCGGATCCCGTCCCGCCCCCAGCAGCACCAATCGTCCCTGCGGCGCGAGAGCGCCCATGAGCGCTGCGACCGCCTGAACATCGCTTATGGTGGTGACGATCGCTTTCGCGCCGCCCAAGCTCTGCAGACGGGCGAGCGCATCGTCCTCTTTCGAGTCGATGTAGACATGGGCTCCCAGGCCGAGGGCATCATTCGCGATATCCGCGCCGCGTCCGACAGCCACGACCCTGAAACCCATCTTCCTGGCGTACTGAAGTGCGAGATGTCCCAGCCCGCCGATCCCCTGCACGACCACGGTGTCGCCGGCTTCCGCACCCGACTTCTTGAGCGCGTTGAACGTCGCAATGCCCGCGCAGAGCAGCGGTGCGGCCTCTTCGGAGCTCAGTTCGTCCGGAATCGAGACCAGCGCGGTCGCGCGCGCGATCATCATCTCCGCGTAGCCTCCGTCGCAGGATGATCCGACGAAGGGCTGCTTGGAACAGAGCTGGAATTCGCCCCGGCGGCACTGAACGCATTCGTTGCAATGGCCGCCGAGCCTTCCGACGCCAACCCTTTGACCCATTCTCCAGATCGACGGCGTTGCTGCGCCCAGTGCCACGATGCGCCCCACCACTTCATGACCGGGAACGCGCGGCGGGTGCAGAGCCGGATCGGCGCGGTCGATGTCGGCAGCATCCGCGCCGCAGACGCCGCAGGCCTCGATCGCGATCAGCACTTCGCCCGGGCCGGGCGAAGGCATCTGGCGTTCCGCGATTTCGAGCCTGCCGGCCTTCGCGACCTGAACGACGCGATAGGATCGCTTCATATCCTTACCTCCGATGGTCGTCTTCAGATGATTGCGCCGGACGAGACCCGACCTGAGGGCGCGGTGCGCGCAAGCGCGCGATCAAGGACGCGGCGGCGCCTTCCGCCGCGTTCACGGCGCCGGCAAGATAGCCAGGCTCGCGAGCGCTTGTCTCGCTTCCGGCCAGAACGATGTGATCACGCCAGCGTTCCCCGACCCATGGGCGCCGATCCGCAACGGGATGCCCCGCCGCGGCTCGGTCCCGGTTCGTCGCCGTAAGGGGATCGGTCGCCCAATCCTTGATGAGCGTCGCCCGCGGCTCGGCGGCCTCCGGGCCGAACAGAAGAGCCAATTGCAGGACGCACGACGCCACGATCGCATCCTTACCCTGCGATGCGCGGTCTTCGCCGGACAGGCCGAGAAAGCCGAACAGAGCAGCCTTTCCCGAGGCGGTCGTGGCATCGTGGATTTCGACGAGCGGGCCCACCATGCTCTGCGCCGTGCCCGACAGACCCTTCTCGCGCCAGAACGGTCGGTCGTACACCGCGAAGAACTTCGCATGCGGAGCCATCCACGTCGGCGTATTGCGCCAGCGCCGCGCCGACACTGCGTCGATGCCAGGCGTAAAAGAGACGGTCGCCTCGAGCAGCCGCGGCGGCAGCGCGAAGACGATCTGCGACGACCGATCCATCCGTTCGGCGCCGCTCCCGTCGACGAAGCTCAGCTCGACCTCATCGCCATCCAGCCTCGCGGCTGTGGCTCGGGCGCCGAGCTCGATGCTCCCCTCCGGAAGACCGGCGGCGAGCGCCGTTACGATCGATGCCGTGCCGCCGACGACCCGCATGGACACAGGCGCCTGGCCTACTCCTCCGAAGCGTTGTGGGGCTTCGCGCGAGAAGCGATGGAAAAGGACGTCACCGTCACTCCGCTGAGCGAAGCTTGCGAGGCCGAGACTTTCGACCAACCGGCCCAACGACGGCTGCATGTCGGGCCAGAACCAGGACGGACCAAGATCGAAACCATCGCCCGCAGGCAGGCCCTTCTCGTCCACCGAAAGGATGCGTCCCCCGAGCCGCAATCGCGCTTCGAGCAGACGAAAATCGAGACCCGCACGGTGGATCAGATGGGCCACGGTCAGACCGGCGAGGCCTGCTCCGACGATCAGAACGGCGCGATCCGACGACGACACGCTGAGCACCCGAAAAATTGAAACGCCGACCGAAGGTGTTCGAAAGGCGGCGCCTCCGCAAACGGGAAGATCTTGGCGGGCAGAAAAGAAAATCTTTAGCGTGGATCAGCACCACCACCAACAGAGCGGTGGCCGTATGTGCCCGTGTTCCGGATTATCATTGACAGATGCCCAGCTCATCCCAAATGTAAGCCAGTCTGGTCTAAAAAGAAAATCTTCTCACCATGAGATCGCCCGTCTATCTGAATGCGATGCGCGCCTTCGAGGCGAGTGCCAGGCACGAGGGCTTTTCGGCCGCCGCCTCGGAGCTCAACGTGACGCCCGCGGCCGTCGGACAACTCGTGCGCAGTCTCGAGGAGTGGCTCGGCACTCCCTTGTTTCATCGGAGCACCAGCGGGCGGGCGCGGCTCGTCGCAACCGAGATCGCTCAGCGCGCGCTGCCGGACATACGCGCCGGGTTCGACCGGTTGAGCCTGGGCCTCGAGCGGCTCAAGGAGGGATCGGCGAGCGGCGTTCTGACCGTGACGGTCAGCCCGGCCTTCGCGGCCAAGTGGCTTTTGCCGCGCATCGACCACTTCCAGGCCTCGTGGCCGGATACCGACGTCCGGCTCGATACCAATCTCAAGCTGCTGGATTACGCCGCCCAAGGCATCGACATCGGGGTGCGCTATGGCGCCGGGGTCTGGCCCGGGCTGACGGCGCAAAAGCTGATGAACGAGGAGATATATCCGGTCTGCTCACCAATGCTCCTGCGTCGGAGGCGATTGCGCACACCAGCCGATCTGGCCGGTCAAATGCTCATCCATGATGTGTCAGTGGATTCTCGCGCCGGGTTCGCGACATGGAGCACCTGGCTCAAACAGGCGGATGCGCCGGATGTCGCAACGAAACGGGGCTTGCGGATCAACAATTCGGCCGCAGTGCTGCAGGCGGCGATCGACGGACATGGCGTAGCGCTGGCGCGCAGCATCATGGCGCGCGACGATGTGGCGGCAGGCCGGCTGGTGCGGCTTTTTCCCAAGATCGCGCTGGCATCGGCGCTCGCATATTACGTCGTTTATCGTCCGGAATGCGCCGCGCTGCCAAGGCTGGCGGCCTTTCGCGACTGGCTGCTTGGCGAGGCGTCGACGGCCGGCTCTTCTTGCGGCGAGCAGGCGCGCGTTCAAGACACAAGGGAATGATCCCTTACCGATTGTTGTGGCATCGCTCGGACTGTCTGGAGCATTTTCCGGCAAGGAACGCCGGTTCCAGGCAAGAGCTTGCCCCATTGCTCCTGTAAAACGTGGTCCGCATCAGGAGAGCGTGAGGACGGCCCTCATCACCTCACGCTTGCGAAATGCTGAGGAGACGCACCATGAAGATTGTCGTGATCGGCGGAACCGGATTGATCGGATCCAAGCTCGTGGCGAAGCTCAAGCAGCAGGGTCACGAGGCGGTAGCAGCCTCGCCAAAATCGGGCGTGAACGCCGTAACCGGGGAAGGCCTCGCCGCGGCGCTGGCGGGCGCGGATGTCGTCGTCGACGTTGCCAACGCGCCGTCCTGGGAGCCTGCCGCCGTGCTCGAATTCTTCGAGCGCTCGAGCAAAAATCTCGGCGCGACGGAGGCCGCCGCGGGCGTCAAGCATCACGTCGCGCTGTCGATCGTGGGAACCGAGCGGTCGCCCGACATCGCCTATTTTCGTGCCAAGCTCGCCCAGGAGACCATCGTCAAGGCATCTTCCGTCCCCTACTCGATCGTCCGGGCAACCCAGTTCTTTGAATTCCTCGGCGCCATTGCCGAAATGGGGGCCGTCGGGAGCAATATCGTCGTTCCCTCCGCGCAGTTTCAGCCGATCGCTGCGGACGACGTGGTCGATTGCCTCGCGGAGGTCGCAACGGCGCGGCCGCTCAACGGCACGATCGATATCGCGGGACCCGAGAAGGCGCCCTTCAATGAGTTCGTTGCGCGCCGTCTGAAAGCGTCCGGCGACAGCCGTCCAGTGGTCGGAGATCCAAGCGCACAGTATTACGGCGCTCCCATCAGCGACACCTCGCTGAACCCGCTCGGCGAGGCGCGGCTCGGAAAGACGCCGCTCGCAACATGGCTCGCGAGATTCTGAGGAACCGCCATCCCGTATTCACCCAAGGGAAATGAAGGGATCCCGATGCGCAGATTGCTGATCGCGGCGGCGATTTACGCCGCAACTTTCCTGACGGCTCATGCAGCCGAGACGCAGCCGCCAGCGAAAGCGGCCAAAGTGACCGTCGTGTTCGACCAGGCACTGCCAAATGTCCCGGGCAAGAGCATGAAGGGCATACTGGTCGAGTATGGTCCCGGAGGCTTCTCACCGGCCCACATTCATGCGCGCTCTGCGTTCATCTACGCGACCGTGCTGGAAGGGGCCATCCGCAGTCAGGTCAATGACGAGCCCGCCAAGGTCTTTCACAAGGGAGAGAACTTCTCCGAAAAGCCCGGCGACCGCCATGCCGTCAGCGCCAATGCCAGCGATACCGAGCCTGCGAAGCTGCTTGCCGTCTTCGTGGTGGATACGGACGACAAGGAGCTGACGACGCCGATCGCAAAGTAGCGCCGGATCCGCGTGCGGCGGCCCGACGCTCGCTGCTATGATCCCGGGCCTTCAACGAACGCGACCGGCGTCCCCTTCGAGACCCTACCGGCGACACGTTCGGCGTCCCAATTGGTGAGACGCACGCAGCCGTGCGATTGCGCCTTGGAGATCTTCCCCGGCGAAGGCGTACCGTGAATGCCGTAGCCTTCGGCCGACAGGTTGATCCAGACCGTGCCAACCGGATTGTTCGGACCGGGCCTGATCTTGAAGGGCTTGCGGGAACGCACGTCCTTGAAGTGATAGGCGGGATTGTAGCGGTAGGTCGGATTCTTGCTGATCTCCGTCACCTTCAGCGTGCCCGAAGGCGACGGCTTTTCTTCGCTTCCGACGGTCGCCGGATAGAAGCCGATCAGAGCATTCGACTTGTCGAACAGCTTCACCGTCTGCCGGCTCTTGTCGATCTCGACCCTGTCGGCCTTGGCCGTCGCACTGCCTTCTCCGCTGGCGATGTCCACGACGAGGATGGTGTCGCCGGCGCGATCGAAGCGGCGCCCGGGGTTGAGCGTCGCCAACAGCTGCTCGCTCATGTGAAATCTCTCGGCCAAGCCTTCGCGCGGACTGCTGAAGGCGAGCTTCGGGATGTCCTTCATGTCCTCCATCTTCGACGGAAGCCTTTTCAGGAACGGACCCGCGACGTCCTGCTCGGTGATGGTGTATGTCGCCGTCAGCGGCCGGTCGTCCCCGCTCAACGCCTTCCAGACGTCCTCGGTCAGAACGTCCGAGCTCGGAAGCTGCTGGGCTTCCGCATAGGCGCGCAGCGCCTTCCTGGCGTTCTCCCCGAACTTGCCGTCGATCTCACCTGGCGAGAAGTGCGCCCTGTCCAGGAGCACCTGCAGCCGAACGCCTGCCGGCGTCGGCTTCTCGTTCGACAGAGTCTTCTTCGATGGTTGGGCGGAGTTGATGGCGTCCGCATTCATCTCGGCAGCGGACGCCGGCGCGGCTGTCAGGGCGAAGACCAGAAAGAAACAGACCTGCCCCGCTTTCGTGAGCGACATCGCCGCCTCCTTCCGCGGGAGGGCAACTCGTCCAGGCGGCGGAAGTTTCCAGTTTTTTCCGAAAAGCTCGAAAGCTGGGAGCCGGGCCGGCGCAGACGTCACGCGCCCCTTCTTGCATCCCTCAGGCGTCGCGACGAGCGGCCATCTCCGCTGCGAGCAGCAGCGCGGCGCGGCTCGCGCCGATCGATGCGGTCCCCTGTCCTGCGATGTCGTAGGCGGTGCCGTGCGCCGGCGTGCAGATCGGGAACGGAAAGCCGCCGAGCAGGGTCACGCCGCGGTCGAAGCCCATCAGCTTCATCGCGATCTGCCCCTGGTCGTGATACATCGTCAGCACCGCATCGAAGGCGCCGTTCTTCGCGCGCAGAAACACGGTGTCGGCGGGAAACGGCCCCTCGGCGGCGATGCCCTCGCGCTGGCCTGCCGCGACCGCAGGCGCGATGATGTCGATCTCCTCGCGGCCGAAATTGCCACCATCACCCGCGTGCGGATTGAGCCCGGCGACCGCAATGCGCGGCCGCACGAAGCCGGCGCCGCGCATGCAAGCATCGGTCAGCTTGAGCGCGCGGTGGATGCGCTCGCTGGACAGCCGCGATGCGACGTCCTTGAGCGGGATATGCGAGGTGACCCGCGCGTTCCAGAGATGGCCCAGCACGTTGAACTCGCTCGCCGCAGTCTTGAGCCCGGCGACCTCTGCGGAGAACGCGATCTCGTCGTCGTAGTCGGCACGGGCAAGGCGCATCGCCTGCTTGTTGAACGGCGTGAAGCAGACGGCATCGACGCGCCCGTCGCGGCCGAGCTCGAGCGCGTGCCGGTAGTTGGACAGCGCGAACTTGCCGCCGGCAAGGCTTGCCGTTCCTCGCTCGACCTCGGCGGAATCAAGGTGGCCGAGATCGACGAAAAGCGCCGCGCCGTCCGATGCGCGAAAGTCGTCCCCCTGCTCCACCGTCTTCAGCGCAGGCGTGACGCCCGCGACACGCGCTCCCTCATCGAAGATGCGGCGGTCACCGATCACGACGAGCCGGCTGCGGGCACGGATCTCGTCCTGCGCCACGAGCTTCGCCGTCAGCTCCGGACTGATGCCGGCGGGATCTCCCATTGCCAATGCAATGAGCGGCTTTGCAGTCATATGATCACCTTCTCCTTCGCTGTCGTCTCTTTGGTGCGGGATGCCGGCTTGCGCCAGGGGCGCGCGAGCTGCAGCGCGAGCGGGAGCAGCAACAGCGCGATGCCCGCGACGATCAGGCACGTCACCAGCTTGTTTGCAAAGAATATCCCTAGCGATCCCTTGGACATCAGCATCGATTGCCGGAACGCATCCTCGGCCTTGTCGCCGATGACGATCGCCAGCACGAGCGGCGCCAGCGGATAGAACAGCTTCTTGAAGAGATAGCCGACGATCCCGAAGCCGAGCATCATCACCACGTCGAGATAGGAGTTCGATACCGAATAGGCTCCGACGACGCAGATGATCACGATCAGGGGCGCGATGATCACGAACGGAATTCGCATCAAGGCGGCAAAGACCGGAACCGTGAGCAACACCAGCGCGACGGCGACGATGTTGCCGACATACATCGAGGCGATCAGGCCCCAGACGAAGTCCTTCTGATCGACGAACAGCATCGGCCCGGGATTGAGTCCCCAGATCATCAGTCCGCCCATCATGACTGCAGCGGTAGCCGAGCCGGGAATGCCGAGCGAGAGCATTGGCAAGAGCGCGCTGGTGCCGGCGGCATGATCGGCCGTCTCCGGCGAGATGATGCCCTCGACCTCGCCGGTGCCAAAGTATCGGCCGCGGCGCGAGAAGCGCCGGGCAATGCCATAACTCATGAAGGATGCCGCCGTCGGGCCACCCGGCGTGATCCCCATCCAGCAGCCGATCGCAGCGCTCCGCAGCAGCGCAACGCTATGCTGCGGCAGGCGGCCGACCGCGCGGAACACCTCGCCCCAATCAATCTTTGACGAGACCGCACGGGCATGAATCTCCTCCTCGACCGCAACCAGCAGCTCGCCGATGCCGAACAGGCCCATCACGGCCACGACGAAGTTCACGCCCTTGACCAGCTCGTCGATACCCATGGTGAGGCGAACGCTGCCGGAGACGGTGTCGATGCCGATGGCCGCGATCGCAAAGCCGATGGCCAGCGCCACGACGGTCTTGATCGGTGCCGCGCCCCCCATGCCGACGAAGCTGGCAAAGGCGAGGAAATAGACCGCGAAATATTCCGGCGGCCCGAAGGCGAGCGCGACCTGCGCCACCCAGGACGCGAGGAAGGTGATCAGGATGACGCCGATCAGGGCGCCGAACGCGGCCGAACCGAAGGCGGTGGCGAGCGCCGTGGTCGGCCGCCCGTCGCGTGCCATCGGATAGCCGTCGAAGGTGGTGGCGACCGACGACGGCTCGCCGGGAATGTTGAACAGGATCGAGGTCACGGAGCCGCCGAACAGCGCGCCCCAATACATGCTGGAGAGCAGAATGATCGCGGAGACCGGCTGCATGCCGAAGGTCAGCGGCAGCAGCAGCGACACGCCGTTCGGCGCACCGAGCCCCGGCAGCACGCCGACGAGAATGCCGAGCAGCACGCCGACCGCCATCAGGACCAGATGCGGCACGGTGACCGCGATGGTGAAGCCGTGCAGGAGTTCGGCGAGATTGTCCATCAACCTCTCCGTCAGAACCCGAACGCGGCAGCGAGCGCGCCGTGCGGCAAGCTCACCTGGAACATGCGCTCGAACACCACGTAGAGCGCGAGCGCCGTCGCCGCCGCCATCGCGAGCGCACGCGGCACGGTTTGGTGTCTCGGGATCGCAAGCACCGCGAAGACATACAGCGCCGAGGCGAGGTACATCCCGGCCGGCGGGATCGCGGCAACGAAAATCGCAGCCGGCACGAACAGGCCGGCAAGCCGACGCAGCTCGATCGGCGTGATGGCGATGGGAACGCTCGCGAGCGTTGTGGCCGGCAGGAGACCCCGCACCAGATTGTAGAGGCTCCCGAGCACGATGATGACACCGGTCAGGAACGGAAACGTGCCGGCGTCTACGCCCGCGCTCGACCAGCCGATGCCGTTGTCGAGGCTGGAGACGACCACGGCCGCACCGAAGCTGCCGGTGAGGACGGCGGTCGCAAGTTCAAGAGCACGGCGCGATATCATGGCGTGGTCCCCTTGAAGGCTGGGCTATCGCATGTGACAGCAGGGAGCCTGCCGAACGTGCTCGGCCTGCATGGTTCGAGACGCCCGCTTTGGCGGGCTCCTCACCATGAGGGTCTGATATCTCGCCACGAAGCGCGACCTCATCCTGAGGGCCCGCCGCAGGCGGACGTCTCGAACTATGGCTGCAGGCGACCAGCCCACCACGTTTTTCGTCATATGCCCTCGCCCTGCCATTGAAGGGGCTTTCCGCCTCACTTGACGAGCCAGCCCTGCTCGCCCGCGACCTGCTTGACGTGCTCGAGGTCCTCCTTGATGAACTTGTCGAACTCGGCACCGGTCAGGAACGTGTCGACCTGGGATGTCTTCTCGATGTAGTCCTTCCATTCCGGCGTCGCCTGCACCTTCTTCATGAGGTCGACAAAGAACGCGGCCTGGTCCGGCGTGACCTTGCCGGGCAGCCACACTGTCCGCGGCTGCTCATATTGCTTGATGTCGAGGCCCTGCTCGACGCAGGTCGGAACGTCGCCCCAGCCTTCGGTCGCCGTGACCTTGGCGCCCTGCGGCAGCCGCTTCGGGTTGAAAACGCAAAGCGGACGCTGCGTTCCACCCCGCCATTGCCCGAGGCTTTCGCTGGGATTGTTGACGTGGGAGTCGAGGTGTCCGCCGGCGAGTTGTACCGCGGTCTCGGCGCCGCTCTTGAAGGGGATGTAGGTCAGCTTGACGTGGCCGGCCTTCTCGATCATGCGGGTCAGCACTTCATCGGTGTCTTTTGACTGCGCACCACCCATCTTGAATTCGCCGGATGCGGCGGCCTTGAGGTAATCGCCTGCGGTCTTGTAAGGCGCGTCCTGCTTGACCCAGAGCAGGAACTCGTCCTGCGCCATGGCCGCGATCGGGGTGAGATCGGTGTAGTTGAAGGCAACCTTGGACACGAGCGGCTGCTGCCAGGCGTTCGAGGTGCCGAAGATCACCTTGTAAGGGTCGCCCGCGGACGCCTTGCCGTAGACATAGCCTTCCGCGCCGCTGCCGCCGCCCTTGTTGACGACGACGATGGGCTGCTCCGTCAGCTTGTACTTGGTGATGATGTTCTGCACCGCGCGGGCGAGATTGTCGGTCCCGCCGCCCGGCCCGGCCGTAGCCACGAACTCGATCGGCTTTTGCGGTTGCCAGGCGCTGAGCGCCGGCATCGTGCCGGCGAGCACGGTCGCAGCTACCGAGAGCAGAAGTGTTGACGTCCGACCCATGATTTCCTCCACACGATTTCTGGTCTGTTGTTCTTGTGGTCGTATCGACGTCTGGTCAGACGCGTTCCTCGCGCCTCCCCGAAGCCGAAACGATTGCGCCTTCTTTTTCGAGCGCTTCGATTTGCGTTTGGTCCAACCCGTGCTCAGCGAGCACCTCGCGGGTATGCTCACCATAGACGGGCGCGCCGGAAAGGACTTTGCCCGGCGTCTTCGAAAACTTCACGGGAAGGCCGATCGTCTTCACCGGGCCGAGCGTGGAGTGGTCGACCTCGACGACCATCTCGCGCGCCAGGGTCTGCGGATCGCTCAGGGCTTCCAGCATGTCGTGCACGGGTCCGCACGGCACGCCCTTCTCTTCCAGCGCCGCAAGCCAATGCGAGCGAGATTTCGTGCGGAAGCGTTCGCTCAGGACGGCTTCGAGCTCTTTCAGATTCGCCATGCGGTCGCCGCCCGTGACGAAGCGCGGATCGGAGGCGAGCTCGGTTGCGCCGAGTGCTTCCAACATCAACAGCCAATGCTTCTTGTTGGCGCCGCCGACCACGAGCCAGCCGTCCGAGGCTTCAAACGCCTGATAAGGCGCGTTGAGCGGATGGGCCGAGCCCATCGCGCGCGGCGCGGTGCCCGCGGCAAGCGCGATCGTCGACTGCCAATAGGTCTGCACCAGGGCCGCCTCATAGAGCGAGGTCTCGACCCACTGCCCTTCGCCGGTCTTGAGGCGATGCGTATAGGCGGCCAGGATGCCCATGCTCGCGAGCAGGCCGGCGGTGATGTCGGACAGCGGCGGCCCGCACTTCACGGGCGGACCATCGGGACGTTCACCGGTAAAACTCATGATGCCGCTCATGGCCTGCGCGACCAAGTCGAATCCGCGGCGGTGCTTGTAGGGCCCGGTGCGGCCAAAGCCCGACAGCGAGCAGTAGACCAGCGCCGGGAATTCCCTGTGCACCGCCTCGTAGCCGAAGCCGAGACGCTCCATCGCGCCCGGCGCAAAATTCTCGACCAGCACGTCGGCGCCCGCGATCAGCCGCCGCAGCACCTCTTTGCCACCTTCGGTCTTCAGATCCAGCACGATGCCGCGTTTGTTGCGGTTCATCATCAGAAAGGAAGCCGCCTCATCGCCGATCTTCGGCGGCACCGAATGGCGGGTGTCGTCGCCGTTCGGCCATTTCTCGATCTTGATGACGTCGGCGCCCATGTCAGCGAGCATCAAGGTGCAGGTCGGCCCAGCCATGACATGGGTGAGATCGATGACCTTGAGGCCGGCAAGCGGCCCCGAACGGCGGGAGGTGGATTGCGATCGGTCGCTTTGCATCGGCCAGCCCTATTGACCGCGCCACTGCGGCGCGCGCTTGTTGAGGAAAGCATCGAGCCCTTCGCGAAAATCCTGACTCGTGTAGCACATCAGGATGAGGTCTTCGCCCTCGTCCCTCGTCAGCCGCTTCTGCAGGCGGGCGACCGCCTGCTTGGTCGCGTTGAGCGTCAGCAGCGCGTGCCCGGCGAGCATCCGTGCCACTTCGTCGGCGCGCGTCTCCAGCGCCGCAAGGTCCTCGACGACCTCGCCGAGCAGCCCGACGCTTGCGGCCTCCGTGGCGTCGAGGAGACGCGCGGTGAAGATCATATCCTTGACGCGCGCGGCGCCGATCAGCGCGGTGAGACGGCTGACATTGGACATCGACAGGCAATTGCCGAGCGTCCGGGCGATGGGAAAACCGATGCGCGAGCTCTTGGTGCCGATGCGCAGGTCGCAGGCTGCGGCGATGCCCGCCCCGCCGCCGGTGCAGAACCCGTTGATCGCCGCGATCGTCGGCACGCGGCACTGCTCGAGGGTGGTGAGCACGCGATCGATCCGGTTCTCGTAGTCGATGGCGTCCTGCGGCGTCTTGAACTCGCGGAACTGGTTGATGTCCGTGCCCGAGGCAAAGGCCTTGTCGCCTGCACCGCGCAGCACCAGCACCTTGATCGCATGATCGCTGTTGGCCTCTTCGCAAATCGCGGCGAGCCGCTCGTACATCGCGAAGGTGAAGGCATTGCGGGCCTGCGGGCGGTTGAAGGTGATCCGCCCGATGCCGTCCTGGCGTTCAAAAACGAGGTCTTCCGCCTCCACCTGCAGGTCCATTTCCTCAGCCCTTCTTCTTTTTTACATTTTTGAATGCAAAATTTGGGATTTTCAAGCTGGAACTTCCGTTCTCCAGCTTATAAATTCATTTTTGAATGCAAATTGGAGCCTGATCCATGCTTCATGAGGAGGTCGTCGGCCGCATCCGCGCCATCCTGCTCGAGGGCGAAATCCCGCCGGGCGCGCGGATTCCCGAGCGCGAGCTGTGCGACCGGCTGCAGATCTCGCGCACACCGCTGCGCGAAGCGCTCAAGGTGCTCGCCGCCGAAGGCCTCGTGCAATTGCTGCCGCATCGCGGCTCGCGCGCGGCGAAGCTGACCGACAAGGACATGCGCGACCTGTTCGAGGTCTGCCAGGGTCTCGAAGCCCTCGCCGGCGAGCTCGCCTGCGAGCGGATCACTGACGCCGAGATCGACGAGATCGCCGCCGCCCATGCGGAGATGGTGCAGCATTATCGCGAGGGTGACCTGATCCAGTATTACCGCGGCAACCGCGCCATTCACGAGGCCATCGTCACCGCGGCCGGAAATCCCGTGCTCACGGGGCTCTACGCCTCCGTGACCGCGCGCATTCGCCGCGCCCGCTACGTCACGCCGATGACGCCACAGCGCTGGGCACGCGCCGTCCAGGAGCACGAGGCGATCCTGAACGCGCTCCAGCGCCGCGACGGCGTCGGCCTATCCCACATCCTGCGCGCACATCTCCGCCACAAGCGCGAAGAGGTCTTGCAGGCGGGCTTTGCCGAAACGGAAGGAAGCGAGCCCACGCTGCGGATTGCGTGACGTACGAGTGCCCACAGCATTGGCGACGGTCTCTCCGACTACCGCAGCCTGCGCCCCCTCACCGGAAGTCATGACGGCTTGTAAACCTGCACAGATCGGGCAATCCTGATCGTGGCAGGACAGGACCGCGCTACATGGCGATCGAGCTGCACGGCTACCAATACAGCGTCTATTCCCGGATCGCCCGGCTAGCGCTCCATGAAAAGGGCGTGGGGTATAATTGGGTCGAGGTAAATCCCTTCGCAGAGGATTGCCCCGCAAGCTATCTCACAACGCATCCCTTCAAGCGCGTGCCCGCATTTTCTCACGCAGGGTTTGTGCTTTACGAAACGGGCGCCATCACACGCTACGTGGATGAAGCTTTCAAAGGTCCCAAGCTTCAGCCCATGGAGCCGAAAGAGCGAGCGCGTTGCAATCAGATCATCTCGATCGTGGACAGCTACGCATACTGGCCTCTGGTGAGGCAGGTGTTCTCGCACCGGGTTTTCAGGCCGCTCATGAGACGACCGGCGGATGAGGGTGAGTTTCAACGAGGCCTCGCAGCGGCGCCAAGAGTGCTCGCGGCACTGGAGACAGCCGCTGCCGATGGGCACTATCTCTGCGGCAATCAGCTGTCGCTGGCTGACATCCATCTGGCGCCGATGATCGGCTACTTTGTCTTGGCCGACGAAGGAAGAGCGCTTCTTCAGAAGCACCCAAGGCTCAAGGATTGGTGGTCAGAGTTCTCCAAGAGATCTGCGTTCGTGGCCACAACGCCGCGATTGCCGCAAGCCTAGCATCCCAGCCTGTCGGCAACGCCGCCAAAATCCCTGGCAACGATGTCCCAGTTACCGGTGGCCTCGAAGTCGACCTTTTGCAGCGGGCCGTATTCGGTCGGGCGTGCGACGAACGCGGTCTTGAGGCCGTTCTTCTGCGCGGCGGCGAGATCGCCGTTGTGGGCGGCGACCATCATCACCTCCCCCGGCTTGAGGCCGAGCAGGCGCGCGGCACCGAGATAGGTCTCGGCATCGGGCTTGTAGTGCTCGAACAGCTCGGCCGACATCACGAGGTCCCACGGCAGGCCGGCGAACTTCGCCATGTTGGTGAGCAGCGCGACGTTGCCGTTCGACAGCGGCGAGATCACGAATTTTGTTTTCAGCCGCGTCAGGCCGGCGACGCTATCGGGCCACGGATGCAGGCGGTGCCAGCCCTTGGTGAGGTAATCGAGATCGGCCTCGGTGAGGCCCTTGATCGCGAACTTGTCGACCAGCTTTTCCAAGGAGCGGCGATGCAGGTCATCGAGGATGACATAGCCGCGCTCGGGATGTTTTCGCACGTCGTCCATCGACGCCATGTACATGCCGCGCCAGTCGTCGACCAAAGCGGTCCAGTCGGCGGAGATGCCGCGCTGCCTGCCCCACCACATGAAGTCGGTGATCAGGCTGGTGCGCCAGTCGACGACGGTGCCGAACACGTCGAACACCAGGGCCTTGACGGCGGACAGATCGGACATGTGCGCTTCCCCTGTTCTTTTTGTCATTCCGGGGCGATGCGCAGCATCGAACCCGGAATCCAGAAGTTGTGGCGCGAGATTCCGGGCTCCCGCTTCGCGAGCCCCGGAATGACGTCAGAGCATCAGTCCAGGTGGAACTTCGCCAGCTCGCGATGCTCGGCCTTGATGTAGCGCACGGTGCCGGTCACCGAGCGCATCACCACCGTCTCGGTCTCGATCACGCCGTCCTTGCGGAACTTGACGCCTGACAGCAGCGAGCCCGTGGTGACGCCGGTCGCGGCGAACAGGCAGTCGCCCTTGGCCATGTCCTCGATGCCGTAGATCATCTTGGGATCGTTGACGCCCATCTTGGCGGCGCGCTCGCGCTTCTCCTCAGAATCCAGGATCAGGCGGCACTGCATCTGGCCGCCGATGCAGCGCAGCGCCACGGCGGCAAGCACGCCTTCCGGCGCTCCGCCGGTGCCGAGATACATGTCGACGCCGGTGTTGTCGGGATCGGCGCAGTGGATCACGCCGGCGACGTCGCCGTCGGTGATCAGGCGCACCGCGGCACCGGTCGAGCGCACACTCGAGATGATGTCGGCATGGCGGGGACGGTCGAGCACAAGGACGGTGATGGCTTCCGGCGCGACGCCCTTGGCCTTGGCGAGGCTGCGGACGTTGTCGGCGGGCGAGGCATCGAGCTCGACCACGCCCTTGGCATAGCCGGGACCGATCGCGAGCTTCTGCATGTAGACGTCGGGCGCGTGGAGCAGCGTGCCGCCGTCGGCCATCGCCATGGTCGCGATCGCGCCCGGCATGTTCTTGGCGCACAGCGTGGTGCCTTCGAGCGGGTCGACGGCGATATCGACCCTGGGTCCGGCATTGATGCCGACCTTCTCGCCGATGAAGAGCATCGGCGCCTCGTCGCGCTCGCCTTCGCCGATCACGATAGTGCCCTCGATCGGCAGCTTGTTGAGCTCGCGCCGCATCGCGTCGACGGCGGCCTGGTCGGCCGCCTTCTCCTGACCGTGTCCGCGCAGCCGCGCAGCCGACACCGCCGCCCGCTCGGTCACGCGCACGATCTCCAGCGTGAGAATGCGCTCGAGCAGCATCTGCGGCGGGACTGAAATATGGGTCGACATCGGCTCACTCCTTCGAAACAGTTCGGGACTTCTCTGCCCGCATCAATTCGCAACGCCCGCGGTTCGTTCGAACCGCCCTCATTGTTTGAGCATGATCCCTTCAGAAAGCCGCTACACGGCCTTGCCTATCATGCTCTAGTTCTTCTCGATCCGGATGACCTGCGGCCGTCCGCTGATCACCTTGTCGTGCTGCACGGCGGCGAGTGCGCGGCGCACGGCGTCCTCGTGGGTCGCATAGGTGATCAAGATGACGGGCACGGGCACAGCCTTGCCGCTCGTCGGCGCAACGCCGCCATTCGGATGGCGCTGCACGATCGACTCGATCGAAATCTTCTGCTCGGCGAGCCGGGTCGCAATGGCAGCCGCAGTGCCCGGAAAATCGCGCGCCAGGAGGCGAATGTAGTAGCCGCCCTCGTGCCGCTCCATCGGCGCCTTCTTGGTATCGTGCAGATGCGAAACGGGCCGGCCGAACGGATTGGCGCGGATGCCGCGCGCGACATCGGCGATGTCGGCGACAACCGCCGATGCGGTCGCTGCTCCACCGGCGCCGGGGCCGACCAACGTAATCGGCGGAATCCCCTCGCCGTCGATGGTGACCGCATTGGTAACGCCCATCACCTGCGCGATCGAGGAGGATTTCGGTACCATAGTCGGATGCACGCGCTGCTCGATGCCCTTGGCGGTGCGAACCGCAACGCCGAGCAGCTTGACGCGGTAGCCAAGATCGGCAGCCGCGCGCAAATCCTCCGGCGCGATGGACGAGATACCTTCGACATACACCGCGCTTTGAGCAACTTTCGTGCCGAAGGCGAGGCTCGCGAGAATGGCGAGCTTCTGCGCCGTGTCATGACCATCGACGTCAAAGGACGGATTGGCCTCGGCGTAGCCGAGCCGCTGCGCGTCCTTCAGGCATTCGGCGAAGGACAGGCCTTCCTGCTCCATCCGCGTCAGGATGTAGTTGCAGGTGCCGTTGAGGATGCCGTAGACGCGGTTGATGCCTGTTCCGGCAAGCCCTTCGCGCAGCGTTTTGATGACAGGGATGGCAGCGCCGACCGCAGCCTCGAAATTCAGCGCGCCGCCGTGCTTTTCGGCTGATTTGGCGAGCTTGATGCCGTGCTTGGCGAGCAGCGCCTTGTTGGCAGTGACGACGGACTTGCCGGCGCCCAGCGCCGCATCGACCGCCGAAAGCGCGGGATCGCCCGCCCCGCCCATCAGCTCGACGAAGCAATCGACCTCGGGATGGGTCGCGAGCGCGATCGGATCCTTGGCCCATTCGACGCCGCGCAAATCGATGCCGCGCTTCTTCGCCTTCGAACGCGCGGTGACGGCGACGACGCGAATGCCGCGGCCGCTGCGGCCCGCGAGCACGCGAGACTGGGTTTCAATCAGGCGGACAACTTCGGCGCCCACAGTGCCGAGCCCCGCAATACCCACTTTCAGGGGTGCGACCATGACGCGAAAAAACCTGCCGGAGAGAACTAACGACGATTGGCGAGCGGAACGACGTTGTGCAACGTTTCGATGCCGCTTTCAAGGAAGCGGCGCACGCCGCGCGCGGCCTGCCTGATCCGTTGCTCGTTTTCCACCATGGCGATGCGGACATATCCTTCGCCATGCTCGCCGAAGCCGACGCCGGGGGAGACCGCGACGCCGGATTTCTCCACCATCAGGGTTGCGAACTCCATGCTGCCGACGCTGCGAAACGCTTCCGGCAGCGGCACCCAGGCGAACATCGAGGCTTCCGGCGGCGGAATGTCCCAGCCGGCGCGGCCGAACGACTCCACCAGCGCATCGCGGCGCTTGCGATAGGTGTCGCGCATCTCCTTGATGCAATCGTCGGGACCGTTGAGCGCCGCGGTCGCCGCGACCTGGACCGGCGTGAACGCGCCGTAGTCGAGGTAGGATTTGACGCGCGCGAGCGCGGCGATCACGCGCTCGTTGCCGACGGCAAAGCCCATGCGCCAGCCGGCCATCGAATAGGTCTTCGACATCGAGGTGAACTCGACCGTGACGTCCATCGCGCCCGGCACCTGCAGCACCGAGGGCGGCGGGTTCTGCTCGTCGAAATAGACCTCGGCGTAGGCGAGATCGGACAGGATCAGGATCTCGTGCTTCTTCGCGAATGCGACGAGGTCCTTGTAGAAGTCGAGGCTCGCGACATAGGCGGTCGGGTTCGAGGGGTAGCAGACGACGAGCGCCAGCGGCTTCGGGATCGAATGCACGATCGCCCGCTCCACCGCTTCGAAGAACTGCGGCGTCGGCTCCGACGGCACCGAGCGGATCACGCCGCCCGCCATCAAAAAGCCGAAGGCATGAATCGGGTAGCTCGGGTTGGGACAGAGGATGACGTCGCCCGGCGCCGTGATCGCCTGAGCCACGTTGGCAAAGCCTTCTTTCGAGCCGAGCGTCGCCACCACCTGGGTGTCGGGATTGAGCTTCACGCCAAAGCGGCGGGCATAATAGGCGGCCTGGGCCCTGCGCAGCCCGGGGATGCCGCGCGAGGCGGAATAGCGGTCGGTGCGCGGCTTGCCGAGCGTCTCCTTCAACTTCTCCAGCACATGCGGCGGGGCCGGCAGGTCCGGGTTGCCCATGCCAAGGTCGATGATGTCGGCGCCGGCATTCCGTGCGGCCGCCTTGGCCCGGTTGACCTGTTCGAACACGTAAGGCGGCAGACGGCGAATGCGGTAAAATTCTTCCATGGCTCTCTGGGCTCCGGGCAACCGGTCAGGATAGAATCGAACGGCCTTCCAAGGACCATCGAAGAGGGATCCAGTTCCTGCGCGAAAATCACTCCAAATCAGATACTTAGAGCAACTTCCAGCATCAAGGGCTGAACTCCTTCACCCCAACTTTCGGCTGAATTGACATCTTTTAGCACGGACCGGCGGGCGCGCCAGCGATTACGTTGCAGCGCCTAACTCCGCGTTCCTACTTGGCATCCTTGGCGGCAACGGCCTGGCGGTCGCGCGCGGCGGCGAGCTCCGCCTCGATCTTGGCGCGCTTGTCGGGCGGAATGGTCGCCTGATCGCGGTCCGGCGGCAGGTCGTGCACCGGCAGATAAGCGCCGGGCTCCTTGGGATGCGCCTGCGCATCCGCGGGCGTCAGATCCGCGATCTGGCTGGAGCAGCCGGCAAGCGCCAGCGCCGCTATCAGCAGCGCCCCGCACGCAAGCCGCGTCTTTTGCAGGTCCCTCAACGCCAACACTTGGGAAATCCCCTATTCGTCCCAACGCCAGGCTGTCGCAGCTTTACCCGACAACCTGCCCAAGCTCAAACCATTGCTGCCCCAAATGGTGCGAGCGCGAAAACATCCAAGAGCCACCAACCCGCCAGGTGCGGTTTGATTGTGACGGAACCAAGAAAATTTGTCGCAGTGCAACACATCTTCGAGAGTGTTTAACGCCAAACATGCGAGCTTCGCGGTGACGAATACGGAATGAATCGTTACTGTCTTGCCCATGAGTACCGTTACGCCCGACACGCCTACGTCTGAAAAGAAGTTCGATGCGGAAGCCTTCGCGATGAACGTCGCGCGGGCGCTGGAGAGCAGCGGCAAGGCGCTTGCCGCTTACATCAAGCCGCGCGAGAGCGGCGAGGTGCAGGACCGACCGCCGACCGAACTCACCGAAGTCGTCAAGACCTTCACGTCGGTCGCCGAATATTGGCTGGCGGACAGCTCGCGCTCGTCCGATCTGCAGACCAAGCTCGCCAAGGACTACCTCGACCTCTGGGGCTCCGCGGTGCGGCGCATGGCCGGCCAGGAGGCCTCGCCCGCAATCGCGCCCTCACCGCGCGACAAGCGCTTTGCCGATCCGGAATGGAAGTCGAACCAGTTCTTCGACTTCGTGATGCAGCTCTATCTGCTCACGACCAGATGGGCGCAGGAACTGGTGCGCGATGCCGACGGGCTCGATCCGCAGACCCGCCGCAAGGCCGAGTTCTACGTGCAGCAGGTCACCAACGCACTGTCGCCGTCGAACTTCGTGCTGACCAATCCGGAAGTGCTGCGCGAGACGGTCGCAAGCAACGGCGAAAATCTTGCGCGCGGCCTGAAGATGCTGGCCGAGGACATCGCAGCCGGCAAGGGCATGCTCAAGATCCGCCAGTCCAATCCGGACAATCTCGTTGTCGGCGTCAACATGGCGACGACGCCGGGCAAGGTGATCTACCAGAACGAGATGATGCAGCTGATCCAGTATTCGCCGACGACGGAGAAGGTGCTGCGCACCCCGCTCCTGATCGTGCCGCCCTGGATCAACAAGTTCTACATTCTCGATCTCAAGCCGGAAAAATCCTACATCAAGTGGTGCGTCGATCAGGGCATCACCGTGTTCGTGATCTCATGGGTCAATCCCGACAAGCGGCTCGGCAACAAGAGCTGGGAAGACTACATGAAGGAAGGCCCGCTCACGGCGATGGACGTGATCGAGAAGGCCACCGGCGAGATGAAGGTGCATACCGCGGGCTATTGCGTCGGCGGCACGATGCTCGCCACCACGCTGGCCTGGCTCGCCGAGAAGCGCCGCCAGCGCGTGAGCTCGGCGACGTTCTTCGCCGCGCAGGTCGACTTCACCCATGCCGGCGATCTCCTCGTCTTCGTCGACGAGGAGCAGATCGCGGCGCTCGAGCACGACATGCGGGCGGCCGGCGTGCTCGAAGGCTCCAAGATGGCCATGGCCTTCAACATGCTGCGCTCCAACGACCTGATCTGGTCCTATGTCGTCAGCAACTATCTGAAGGGCCAGCAGCCGAGCGCGTTCGACCTCCTGCACTGGAATTCCGATGCCACGCGGATGACCCAGGCGAACCATTCCTACTATTTGCGCAACTGCTATCTGGAGAACCGGCTGTCGACCGGCACGATGGTGCTCGACAACACCCTGCTCGATCTCTCCAAGGTCAAGGTGCCCGTCTACAACCTTGCCACCCGCGAGGACCACATCGCGCCGGCCGAGTCGGTGCTCTACGGCTCGCAGTTCTTTGGTGGCCCGGTGAAATATGTGCTGTCCGGCTCGGGTCACATTGCCGGCGTCGTGAACCCGCCGGCCTCGAACAAGTACCAGTACTGGACCAACGAGAACATCAAGGACGTCAACGTTGCCCAGTGGATGAAGGATGCGGAGGAGCACAAGGGCTCCTGGTGGCCGGACTGGCGCGAATGGCTGGGCGGGCTCGATCCGGAGGAGGTCCCGGCGCGTGCGGTCGGCGGCAACGGCCTCGCCCCGATCGAGGATGCGCCCGGCAGTTATGTCCGCGTTCGCGCATAGCGGAATCTCTCGCGCTTTTGTATAAGCTTCCTTCTCGGACAGCGAGTAGAGGGACTGGTTATGACGCGCGAATTGTTCTGGCTGACACTGACGGTGATCCTGACCGGCATTCTCTGGATCCCCTACATCATCAACCGCTGCCAGGTTCGCGGCCTCGGCGGCGCCATGGCCAATCCCTCGCGCGGCGACAAGCCGCATGCGGAATGGGCGAACCGGCTGATGTTCGCGCATGACAATGCGGTCGAGAACCTCGTGATCTTCGCGCCGCTGGTGCTGATCCTGAACGCGATCGACTATTCCACGAAATGGACCGTGCTCGCCTGCGCCGTCTATTTCTGGGCCCGCGTCGCCCATCTGATCGTCTATTCCCTCGGCCTGCCGGTGTTCCGCACCCTCGCCTTCACCGTCGGCTTCCTCGCGCAGGCCGTGCTGGCGCTGGCGATCTTCAAGGTGCTTTGAGCGCGCATCCGGAGCGTAGCGTAGCGGCGCGTTCGGAGCATGCATGCCGGCAAAGCACCGAGGTCTGGATGCATACAGAGTCCAACCGGGACTTCCTCCAATTCCATGACCTGCGGCCGGACACTGTCCTGTCCATCATCGAACGCGCGCAAGTCCTCGCAGCGGCATGGAATGACCGCGCCATGCCGCAAAACCTCGTTGGCAAACACGTGGCGCTGATCGTCGACGACGGTGGATGGCGGAATACGGCGGCGTTCGATCTCGGCATCCAGGCGATGGGCGGCATCTGCGTGCAGCCGCCGATCAAATTCAATGTCCGTGAAGCAACGGCGGACCTCGCCAGATATCTCGACAATTGGTTCGACGTCCTGGTGGTGCGCACTCGGGAGCTAGCGGTCCTGCAAGAGCTCGCATCGCGCGCCGACGCGCCGGTCGTCAACGCGAGAACGCGATCAAACCACCCCTGCGAAACGCTCGGCGATCTCGCCTACGTCAAGCACAAGAGAGGACATCTCGACGGCCTCAAGGTCGTCGGCGTAGCGCCCGATGACAACATCCTCCGCTCCTGGGTCGAGGCGTCCATCGCGCTTCCGATCAGCGTGACCCAGGCCTATCCGGCGGACTGGCATATCAGGGACATGGCAAGTCCGAACTTCACCGCAACGACCCGGCTGGACGCCTTGTTCGATGCGGACGTCATCATCACCGACTGCTGGCCCGATGGGGTACGCGAGGATCAAGTCGAGGACTACCGGATTTCGGCCTCGATCCTGGACCGGTGCCGTCCCGACATGATTTTTCTGCCCTGCCCGCCCGTCACCAGAGGCCAGGAGGTCAGCACTGACGCGATGTCGCATCCGGCGTGCCAGAGCCCGCCCGCGAAGGCGTATCTCCTGCATGCGCAGAACGCCCTGCTCGAATGGGTCGTCGCATAGTTCCCTCGACGCCCAGGGTAATCGCATGTGACGCGACAGCTTGGGGCGCTGAAGCCTCCACAGTGTCATGGCCGGGCNCCCGGCCATCCACGGCTTGCCCCGCGGCACGAGAACGTGGATGCCCGGGACAAGCCCGGGCATGACGACCTCTCGGGATTGTTCATATGCGATGGCCCCGCCTCGACGCCGGGCTCCGTCGGCTCAAAGTACTGAGAGACGTAGGTCACGCCGGTGTCGTCTCGTGTTCCGGCTCTGCAGCGCACCGCATTGGACGATGCTTCGCATCGCCAGGGAAGCGCGCGCTGCGCTGCGTCCGGGGCACGAGAGGAGCCTACTCCTCCGGCAGGCCCAGCATCAGCCGCATGTTCTGCACGGCCGCACCCGAGGCACCCTTGCCGAGATTGTCGAGCCGCGCGACCAGCACCGCCTGGTGATATTTGTCGCTGGCGAAGACGTAGAGCTCGAGCATGTTGGTCTCATTCAGCGCCTCCGGCTCGAGCCGGCCGCCCTTGGTCGCCTCGTTCTGAAGCGGCATCACCGAAACGTACTTTGAGCCGGCGTAGCGCTTGGCCATCGCGGCCTGAAGATCGGCGCCGCCCGGCTTGCCCGGCAGCGTGTCGAGCTGCAGCGGCACCGAGACCAGCATGCCCTGCCGGTAGTTGCCGACCGAGGGAATGAAGATCGGCCGCCGCGTCAGGTTCGAATAGAGCTGCATCTCCGGCAGATGCTTGTGCTCGAAGCCCAGGCCGTAGAGCTCGAAGGACGGCGCGCTGCCGTCCTCGAAGCTCGCGATCATCGACTTGCCGCCGCCGGAATAGCCGCTCACCGCATTGACGGTGACGGGATAATCCTGCGGCAAGAGGCCGGCATCGACGATCGGCCGCAGCAGCGCGATCGCGCCGGTCGGATAACAGCCGGGATTGGAGACCTTTTTCGCGGCCTTGATCTTGCCGGTCTGGTCCGGCGTCAGTTCGGGAAAGCCGTAAGCCCAGTCGGGCGCGACCCGGTACGCGGTCGAGGCGTCAAGCACCTTCGGCGCCGAGGCGCCCATGCTGTCGACGAGGGCGACCGTCTCCTTGGCGGCGTCATCGGGCAGGCAGAGGATAACGAGATCGACCTCCTCCATCAGCGCCTTCTTCGCCGCGGGATCCTTGCGCTTGTCGTCGGCGATGGTCTTCACCGTGACGTCGCTCTGGAGCTTGAGGCGCTCGTTGATGCCGAGCCCGGTCGTGCCGGAGCCGCCGTCGACGAAGACGGTGGCGGGCCTCATTGCCACACCGGTGGTCGGTGCTTGCTTGGTGTCGGCGAGGCTCATGGCGCGCTCCTTTCGAGCATGTTCGTGTCGTCTGCAAAAACCTGATCAGTGAAGATTTGCGGCCGGGTCTGCCGCATCAAGTGTGAAATCTCTCTCGCGTCGGCATCGCCCTCGCCAAGCGCGTTTGCGACCGCCGCGAAATCGGCGTCCGATTTGTGCTGGTTGAGCTTGAAGCTGCCCTCGACCTCTTCAACCGTCATGACCAGACCAACGATCGCTTTCTTCATCGTCTCGCGCCGTCCGGCCGTCATCTTGGCCGACCTCCACAGCGGCTTCGGCAACAGCCAGCTCTCGAACTTGTCGCTGAGCACATCGATCTGCACCGACAACTCATCATCCGACAACAACCGCACCGGGCCGGTCAGATGAACCGACTGGTAGAGCCAGGTCGGCACCTGGTCCGGCGAGACGTACCAGTCCGGCGATACATAGGCATCCGGGCCGCTCACCGCGAGCAGCCAGGACGACACTCCGTCCGCCAGCTTTACCAGCGGATTGTGACGAGCAACGTGAAAGGCCGCGTGCGGCGTGCCGTCGTCGGCGTAGGTCAGGTAGAACGGCAGCGCAGACGCGACCGGCTTGTGGCCGTCAAAGGCGCACATCGTGCCGAAGCCGCGCTCGTCCGCGAATTTGAGGCTCGCGGCGCGGTCCTGCTTGAAAAAGGGTGGCGTGTACATCGTGGTCTCCTGCTGGGCCTCCTCGGGGGAGCCGCCGGATCAGATCGCGCTGACAGGAGAGAGAATGCCGCGGATCGGGTCCAGCGGCAAAGACGATGATCTCAAACGCGATCGACCGCCCAAACCGCTAGGCTGCGGCGGCGGCGACGGGCGAACAGGATGGTCGCGGCGTTGATCATGGCGCGCGGCTATAAGGCCAGGCGCGGTTCCCGTCAAGTTCAAGCCATCAGAAGAACCGCCAGATCCATTCCATGATCTTCGCGATCACATCGCCGAACATCAGCAGCACTGCCGCCCAGACCAGCGCCGAGACGAAGTTGGCGATCTGGAAACTCCAATAGGGCATCTCGAAGATGCCGGCGGCGAGCGGCACGGAGGCGCGTAAGGGGCCGAAGAAACGTCCGATGAAGATGCTGGGCACGCCCCAGCGGCGCACGAAGGCCTCGCCCTTGGGAAGCAGTTCCGGATAGCGCGACAAGGGCCACATCTGGGCGACCTGTTCCTTGTAGCGATAGCCGAACCAGTAGGAGACCCAATCGCCGAGGGCGGCGCCGAGGCCACCGGCAATCCAGACCGGATAGAAGCTGATGCCGCTGACCCCGATCAGCGCGCCGATCGCGACCAGAGCGCCCCAGGCCGGGATCAGGAGCGAGATGAAGGCCAGCGATTCCCCGAAGGCCAGCAGGAAGACGATCGGAGCGGCCCAGGCCTGGTGCACGCGCACGAAGTCGGTCAGTGCGTGCGCATACTGCTCCATTCCAGATAGCCTTCCCGCCCCATCAAGGTCAGATAGAAAAGACTGGTAAGCCAAGGGCTTGCGTGACATCAAGTCACAAAGCCCGGTCAGAAGCGGACGAGGGTGTCAAATTGCCGGGATTTGGTGGGCCTGCGGCGTAAAATCGCCGGGATTGGCTCGCAACCACACCGCCCGGCTCGCCCTGTGGTCACCTTTTCGGGCCAGCCGTGCCATAGTCAGGCCAACCGATTCGCCGCCTATGCGGCCCTCAAAACGCATCAAGATATATGTCCAAGCAGTTGAAAACGAAAGCAAAAGACGACCTGTTCGGCGGCAGCGAGGCAAAAAAGCCCGCGCCGGCGAAAACCGCCTCGCGGGCAAGCGGCGGCGAGGCCGAGTACACGGCCGCCGACATCGAGGTGCTGGAAGGCCTGGAGCCGGTCCGGCGCCGGCCCGGCATGTATATCGGCGGCACCGACGAGAAGGCCCTGCACCACCTCTTCGCCGAAGTCATCGACAACTCGATGGACGAGGCGCTGGCGGGACATGCGACCTTCATCGAGGTGGACTTGAGCGCTGACGGTTTCCTGACCGTCACCGACAACGGCCGCGGCATCCCGGTCGATCCGCATCCGAAATTCCCGAAGAAGTCGGCGCTCGAAGTCATCATGTGCACGCTGCACTCCGGCGGCAAGTTCGACTCCAAGGTCTACGAGACCTCCGGCGGTCTGCACGGCGTCGGCATCTCCGTGGTGAACGCCCTCTCCTCCCTTCTCGAGGTGGAAGTCGCGCGTAGCCAAAAACTCTATCGCATGACGTTCGAGCGCGGCCACCCGAAGGGCAAGATCGAGGATCTCGGCAAGGTCAACAACCGTCGCGGCACGCGCGTGAGATTCAAGCCGGACACCGACATCTTCGGCGCCAAGGCCGCGTTCAAGCCGCAGCGTCTGTTCAAGATGACGCGTTCGAAGGCCTATCTGTTCGGCGGCGTCGAGATCCGCTGGAATTGTGCGCCCGAGCTGCTCAAAGGCATCGAGGACGTGCCGGCGGAGGCGACGTTCCACTTCCCCGGCGGCCTGAAGGATTATCTCGCCGCTGCGATCCACGCCGACACGCTGGTGCATCCCGACATCTTCTCCGGCAAGTCCGGCCGCAACGGCGCGCACGGCGCCTGCGAATGGGCCGTGGCCTGGACTGCGGACGCCGATGGTTTTCTCTCGTCCTACACCAACACCGTGCCGACGCCCGACGGCGGTACGCACGAATCCGGCCTGCGCAGCGCGCTGTTGCGCGGCCTGAAGGATCACGCCGAGCGCGTCGGCCAGGGCAAGCGCGCAGCCTCCGTCACCTCCGAAGACGTGATGGTCGGTGCGGCCGTGATGCTCTCCGTGTTCGTGCGCGAGCCTGAATTCCAGGGCCAGACCAAGGATCGTCTGGCGACCGCCGAAGCGCAGCGCATCGTCGAACAGGCGATGAAGGATCCGTTCGACCACTGGCTCTCGGGCAATCCGAACATGGCCAACAGGCTGCTCGACTTCGTGATCGATCGCGCCGAGGAGCGCCTGCGCCGCCGCCAGGAAAAGGAGACCGCGCGGAAAACCGCCGGCAAGAAGCTGCGCCTGCCCGGCAAGCTCGCCGACTGCACCGACGCAGGCACGGAAGGCTCCGAGCTCTTCATCGTCGAGGGCGACTCGGCCGGCGGCAGCGCCAAGCAGGCGCGCGACCGCAAGACCCAGGCCGTGCTGCCGCTGCGCGGCAAGATCCTCAACGTCGCCTCCGCCGGCAAGGACAAGTTGACGGCGAACGCGCAGCTCTCCGATCTCGTGCAGGCGATCGGCTGCGGCCAGCTTGCACAGTATCGCGAAGAGGATCTGCGCTATCAGCGCATCATCATCATGACCGACGCCGACGTCGACGGCGCTCACATCGCTTCGCTGCTGATCACCTTCTTCTACCGGCAGATGCCGCGGCTGATCGATGAAGGCCACCTCTTCCTCGCGGTACCGCCGCTCTACAAGCTCACCCATGGCACGAAGTCGATCTACGCCCGTGACGACGCGCACAAGGAGGCGCTGATCAAGAGCGAGTTCAACGCCAACGCCAAGGTCGAGGTGAACCGCTTCAAAGGCCTCGGCGAGATGATGCCGGCGCAGCTTAAGGAAACCACCATGGACCCGGCTAAGCGGACCTTGCTGAAAGTGGTCCTGCTGGCCGATGACCGCGACACGACAGCGGATTCGGTGGAGCGCCTGATGGGCACCAAGGCCGAGGCCCGCTTCGCCTTCATCTCGGACAAGGCCGAATTCGCCAGCGAGGAGTTGCTGGACGTCTGAACCGGCGACTTCCCCTCAAAAGCCCCGGCTCAGCCCGGGGCTTTTTTGTTTGCGGTGACGGCACTTGCTTCGTTCCAAAGATCCATGCGGTCAGCCAGGCCTCGGTTAATCCCGACACGCCGGACGCGCGCCGCGACTCGGCCAGCGACTCACAGGTGCCGAGGCCGAGGGAGGGATTGCCTCCATTCCGGACGAAGCCGAGTTTGCTAACGGGAGATTACTGGACACCGAATCTAAAAACTCTTGTAATACACTGAAACTGCAATACTTTTCTGCATCTCGCAAAGACGCCGCAAATGGCCGCCGACGGGCGTTTTCCGGCGACTGTGCCTGCCCGGCAACAGCATTTTGGTCGGAACCGTCTATAGTCCGGGCATCAGATCACTCGGACTTCAGTGCGCTCGCGCCTGCCAAGCAGACCAAAGGTTGGGGATTTTAACATGAAGAAGATTTTGCTCGCTCTGACCGCGGTTGCGGCGATGACGGGTTCGGCCTCGGCGGCCGACCTCGCGGCCCGTCCGTATGTGAAGGCCCCGATGCCCGCTCCGGTTTACAACTGGACCGGCTTCTACGTCTTCGGCGGCGGCGGTGGCGGCCTCTCGAACTCCGACCAGTTCATCCAGACCACGACTGGCGCGGTTCCGCTCACCATCACCCAGCGTCAGGGTGGCTCGGGCTGGTTCGGCACCGTCGGTCTCGGCTACGACTGGCAGTTCAGCGGCACCTGGGTCGCCGGCGTGTTCGCTGACGGTCAGTTCGGCAGCATCCGCGCCACCGTGCAGGATCCGTTCGCACAGATCACCGCCAACCAGAAGCTGGAAGACTCCTGGGCCGCTGGTGTTCGCCTCGGCTGGCTGGTCGCCCCGAACGTTCTGTCCTACGTGAACGGCGGTTACTCCGGCGCTCACTTCGGCAGCGCCAACTTCACGACGCTGACCGGCGCGGACGCAGGCATCCACGTCAACGGCTTCAACCGCAACGGCTGGTTCATCGGCGGCGGCGTCGAGAACAGCCTGAACATCTTCGGCATCACCTCGCCCGGCTGGTTCATGAAGACCGAGTATCGTTCGGCCTTCTACAACACCAAGACCGAGACCGAGCTCAGCAACATCACCAACCTGCCGACCCCGAATCGCGACATCCGCGCCAACAGCTGGAACCAGACGATCTCGACCTCGCTGGTCTACCGCTTCAACTGGACCGGTCCGGTCGTCGCGAAGTACTGATCCGGCCTAAATCGCCAAACGTCAAAGCCCCGGCATCGCCCGGGGCTTTTTCGTTGCGGCACTCAATTCCCCACGCTGCTTTCAGCAACTGGCAGGCGCCCCGGAGTTGCGCCGCGATTTCGCTCAGTTCGGCATCGGCCGGTCGCGCCGCGCGTGTCGCGATAGGCCATAGCCTCGGCTGGCGCGATGCCGAACCGCAAGATATCGGCGTCGTCCGAATCTTCTTCGGCCCGGCCGCCCATTGTATCCGAACCGAAGCTACGGCTAGTCTGCGCCCAAGTTTTCGCGACTTGGGGCAATCGTTCATGCCGCAGCGCGACAGAAGCAGTCCGATGGGGAGGATACGATGCGCAGATTTCTGCTGATCGCAGGCCTGTTTGCTCTCGCCATCGGCCTGCTCTGGATCGGACAAGGCACGGGTACTGTTCCCTGGCCTCGATCGAGCTTCATGGTCAACCAGCTGCAATGGGCCGGCTATGGCGCAGCCATGGCCAGCTTCGGGCTGGTCCTGATCTGGCAGAGCAACCAATAAAAGAAACGAAGGAATAAAGGCATGACATCCAGTCGGTTCGATCTCCGCGGCAAGGTCGCGATCGTCACGGGAGGCAATGGCGGCATCGGGCTCGGAATGGCCCGCGGGCTCGCCGACGCCGGGGCCGACATCGCTGTCGTCGGGCGCAACGAGGCGAAGTCGAAAGCGGCGGTCGAAGACCTCAAGCAGCGCGGCGTCAATGCCATCGCGGTCGCGACCGACGTGACCGACAAGGCCGCGATCGAAGCCATGGCCGCTCGCGTCGCAAAGGAGCTCGGCCGCATCGACATCCTGATCAACAATGCCGGCATGAGCATCCGCAAGCCGCCGCACGAGCTCGAGCTCGACGAATGGAGCAAGGTGATCGACACCAACCTCACCAGCGCCTTCGTGTGCTCGAAGGCCGCCTATCCCGCGCTGAAGGCGTCGGGCGGCGGCAAGGTGATCAACATCGGCTCGATGATGTCGATCTTCGGCGCGAGCTTTGCGCCGGCCTATGCGGCGAGCAAGGGCGGCATCGTGCAGTTCACGCGCGCCTGCGCCAATGCCTGGGCGCCGGACAACATCCAGGTCAACGCCATCCTGCCCGGCTGGATCGACACCGACCTCACGCGCGGCGCACGGCAGCAGGTGTCGGGGCTGCATGAGCGTGTGCTGGCGCGCACGCCGGCGGGACGCTGGGGCGACATCAACGACTTCGCCGGCATCGCCGTGTTTCTTGCCTCGCCCGCGTCGGACTTCGTCACGGGCACGGCGATCCCCGTCGACGGCGGCTTCTCAGTGATGGCCTGACGCGCGCGCCTTGCCTGACGCAGCAAAAAAGCCCCGGGCATCACCCGGGGCTTTGGTTTGTCGTGAGCGTTGCGCGAGCTCAGTAGCGCGCGATGACCGGCGCGTCGAACTTGTAGCTTCCGCGCACGACCGCCCACTGAATGTCGCGCGGCTTGGCATCGAAAGTGTAGTTGGCCGTGGTGCCGCCGAGCTGGTAGGTCTGGCCGCCGAAGGCCGCATAGTTGTACTCGAGGCCGACGATCCAGTTGCGGGTGATGCCGTATTCCCAGCCGGCGCCGACGGTCCAGCCGTTGGCCCAGTGGGTCTGACCGCCAGAGCCCAGTCCGGCCGCGTCGGTGACGTTGAGACGGTTGTTCACGCCGGCATAGCCACCCTTGATGTAGAACAGATTGTTCTGCACGGCGAAGCCGGCGCGCCCGACGACCGTCGCGAGCACGTTCGCGCGCCAGGTGAACACGTCGTTCCTCGGACCGAACACCGTGTTCACGACGGTGCCCTTGTTGTTGAGCCCGGAGATCGTTCCTTCCATGCCGAACACGTAGTTGTTGGCCTGCCAGTTGTAGCCGATCTGCGCACCGCCCATGACGCCCGAGCTGCGCTGACGATAGCCCTGCCCCGGCGTCAGATCGCCGAAGCCCCCGCCGTTGCCATTGTTGATGAACTGCTCGTTGGTCCAGGCGCCGCCGATGTGGCCACCGACATAGAAGCCGGTCCAGTTGAAGAGCGGCTCGATATAGGCGGGCGCCTTGGTGTAGGGCCGCGCAGCAAGATCAGCGGCGGAAGCAGCGCCGGTCGAAACGAGCGCAGTCGTGCAGGCAAAAGCAGCAATCAAATTGGAACGCATGGTACACCCCTTGTCCTCGATGGGGCGCACGCTCACAGACAGTTCTTACTAAAATTGAAATCAACCGATCGGGCGTGTCGGGATTCGTATTTTGACGTTCCGAATCCGGCTCCATTGTTGCAGCGGCGCAACGCGCGGCAACGGATTTAATACGCTGTTATCCCTACCGAATTCTTGCGCGCGAGAGCCAACGATCAGGGCATTTGCGCGGCCTTCGACGCGACATGCTCGGGCCGTATGCCGAGCGCGAGCAGGCGCGCCGGAATGCCCTGGAGCCACGGCACCGCCGTGATCAGACGAATGATCAGCGGCACCTTCAGCGGCTGGTTTCCGGGCTTCAAGGCAGCGCCGATGATGTTGTTCTGCACGACCACCTGCATCGCCTGCGTCATCTTCACCGGAAATTCGCGTCGCGCGCGCACCGCGTCGAGCTCGTGCTCTGACGGACAACCGCGGCTGATCTTGTCGGCAAGCAGATTGGCGGTTGCGACCGCATCCTGCACGGCGAGATTGACGCCGACGCCGCCCACCGGCGACATCGCATGCGCGGCATCGCCGATGCAGAGCAGCCCCGGCCGTGTCCAGTGCTTCAGCCGGTTGATCGCGACCGTGAGCAGCTTGATGTCGTCAAAACTCTTCACGTCGGCAATTCCCGATCGCAGCACGGGCGCCATGCGCACAACGTCGTCGAGCAGCGCCGGCAATCCCCTCGCCTTAACAGCCTCATACTGTCCCTTGGCGATGACATAGGCGCATTGCCAGTAGTCGCCGCGGTCGAAGGTGACCATCATCTTGCCGGGCTCGATGCGCGCGAACAGGTTCTCTGTCTCGTCGGCCCTGCGGCCGACACGGAACCACAGCACGTCCATCGGCGCGCCGATCTCGTCGAGCGCAAGGCCCGCGCGCTCGCGCACGATCGAATGCCGGCCGTCGCAGGCGATGGTCAGATCAGCCTCGATATCGAGCGGCCCTTCGGGCGTCGTCGCGCGCACGCCGGCGATGGTCTCGCCGCGGCGGATCAGGTCGACGGCCTCCGTGCTCATCATCACCCTGAGCGAGGCGAAGCGCTTGCCGGCCTCGCGCAGGAAATTCAGAAAGTCCCATTGCGGCATGAAGGCAATGAACGGGTATTTGGTGCGGAGCCGGCTGAGATCGGCGATCCGCACATGCGTGCCGCCGAACAGGCCGTCCATCGTCTGCAGGCGTTGATGCGGCAGCTTCAGGAAGCCGTCGATCAGACCGAGCTCGTCCATCACCTGGAGCGTCGAAGGATGCACCGTGTCGCCGCGAAAATCGCGGAAGAAGTCCGCATGCTTCTCCAGCACCACGACGTCGATGCCGGCACGCCCCAGGAGATAACCGAGCATCATGCCGGCGGGACCACCGCCGACGACGCAGCAGCGGACCTTGAGGGAGCGCCGTTCGGGCGGCTGTGGCGACGTGCCTGGGTCCATGATCGGCTCCCATTTACGCACTAGTTTTATTGCACTGCAGCAAGTCGCAATTTGGTTTGCTGCTTGCGCGAATGATCAGTAATTTTGTTGAAGTTTCTATTGATTTCAGGAATTTACGTTGCGTACCGTACTTATATTGGTCGGCATCTGGATTCTGATCAACGTACTTTTCGTCGTGGTCATGATCCCGTCGCGGAAGCCGCGAAAGCCGGGCCCGGGCGAAACGGGAACGCTTGCCCCGGCGCGGATCGACCAGAAGGGCCACCCGGTGGAGGAGCAGGACAAGGTCCTGTTCCGGCACGTGATCATCTCGATCGCCCTGGGCGCGTTCTTTTCGCTGACGCCGCCTTTGATCGAGGCGATCGACTCCATCAAGCGCTTCTTCGGCAAACATCGCCAATAGCGACGTGCCCGAAGAGGGCCTGCTCAACGGATTGCGCCGGTTCCAGCCGGCGGCGACTGGCTCAATTCTTGCTGCGGTTCGCCGTGCGAAAGCTCTTGATCTCCGAGACGCTGCCGTCGCGATAGGTCAGTTCGACCGAGATGAACTGCGTGGCCGGCGCGAGCTTCATGTAGAGCGGCAGCATGCCGGCGTTGATCGAGGTAGGATCGCGCATGTCGCAGGCCGGCATCTTCAGCACCTGGTTGGGCACGGCGGTGTCAATGCCGATGCGGACCTCGCGGATGGCGCAGCGATACGACACGAGATGGGTGTAGTAGACGAGCAGCCCGTTGAATTCGCGGAACGAGAGCCAGCTCGTGGCGGTCATGTCGAGGATCTTGCGCTGGTCGCGGATCAGCGCGGCCTCGGGATCGAACTTGATCGGGAACGGGCCCTGCATGTCGCCGGAGGCGTCGATGTAGCGCACCTCGATCGTGCCGGCCTGCGCGTCCGGCGGCAGCTCGATCGACGGGTTCGGCACCCGCTTGCGCGTGCGCTGGTCGAGCGTATCGAGGAAGCCGGTCTCGCGGAAGTCGCCGCCGCCGGCCATGCGCCAGGAAATGCCGAGCGTCGGGTCGGCGAAGGAGAACGAGACGCTCCACCCGCCATTGTGGCGCGAAAAGCTCGCGATCGGGGCGTTGGTGGATTCCTCCTTCGGTACGCGCGGCACCGACACCGGCGGCAGCGCCGCGACCTTCTGCGGCGGCGGATCTGCCGGCCGCGCGGCCGCGGCCGCCGCATCCTTCGCGAGGCCGCTGAGGAAGACGTCGTCGACCATCTGGTCGAAATAGACCGGCACCTGCTTGTGCTTGACGGTATCGGCCATCTCGCTGACGAGACGGCGGGTGCGCTGCGCCACCTGCACCAGGTTTTCGCCGGGCTGCAACAGCTCCTTGGCGAAGGTGCGCGTGAACACCGAATTCGGGTTGGCGTCGTCATTCGACAGGCGATCGAGCGCGGTCTGGCGCGGGCCGGCCGAGAACACCGAGAAGACGCCTTCTGGCAGTTGCGTCATCGGCGCAAGCCCGCCGCCGCCGGCAACCGCGCGCGTGCCGGCACGCTCGAACGGGTTGTTGCGGCAGGCGTCGAACACCAAGATCGAGGTCCGCGCCTTCTTGTTCTGGAGACGCTCGACGATGCGATCGGCAAGGATCGAAGCGTCGCGCACCAGTTCTTCCTGGCCTTCAGTCGCCGCCGGCACGTCGGTCGGCAGCAGATAGTTCTGGCCGGCGATCTCGAAACCGTGGCCGGCGTAGAAGAAGAACGCGGTGTCGCCGGGCTCGATCGCCCTGTCGAAGGCGAGCAGCGTCTCGGAAAATTGCTGCCGGTTCTGGTTCTCCGCCACCATCACTGAAAAGCCGAGCTGCTTCAGCGTATCGCCCATCGTGCGGGCGTCGTTGACGGCCTTGAGCAGCTTCGGAACGTTCCTGTAGTCGTTGTTGCCGACGACGAGCGCGACGCGCTTTTCGGCGTGGGCGCTAACCGCAAAGCCGCTCAGGCCTGCCGCCAGGCCAAGCGCTGCCAAAATTCTGAAAAGCCGATGCGCCATCGAAAATCCCCGTTGCGGAGGGCTGTCTGACCGGGTTCCTTCACCGGCCTTCGCCCCTGCCGCTGCTGATTTCATAGTCGGCCGAGCGGTGGTGACGGTTCAACAGGCGGAACCGACCGGCGCGACTTCTGACCTATGGCAGATTCCGCCGGAATCTGCTTTTTCTTCTGTAATTCCGTTTGAGACCGGGGACTGCCGTGTATCGCTGGTGCACCGACGAGGTCGAACCGCAGGACCGCTTCGACTATTGGCGCGAGGTCCGCGCCAAGGGGCTGTTCGGCGTCACGGCGGAGCTCGAGCGGGAACGGCGCGCCGACTTCGTCGGCGAGTTCTCGCTGCGCAAGCTCGGGGGAGCCGGCTTTGTGGAGTTGAAGGCCTCGCCATACACCGTCGAGCGCAGCAAGGCCGACATCGGCTATGCCCCCGGTGACAGTATCTGCGTCTACCAGCAGCTTGGCGACGGCGGCTGGTTCGGCGGCCTGCGCGGCGGCGATTTCGCCATTCCCAATGGCAGCTTCGCCACCAGCCATACCGATCTGCCCTACCGCACGGTGCCGCTCGGGACTGCCGGATTTCACCTGCGGATCCTGAAAGTGCCCGTCGGCGGTATTCCAGGGCAGGACAAGCGCATGCGCGGGCTGGCGCCGAAGACCTTCACCGACTCCACCCTGGCGCCCCTGCTGAACTCCTGCTTTGCCGATCTCGGTGAGACCGCCGCGGACGATGCTTCGGCCGAGACCACTACGCTCGTCCAGGCGCTGGCCCATCTGGCGTTGATCGAGCGCGGCATTGTCGGGCCGGGCAGCCGGCGTGGCCAGGCCGCGCTGCGGACCGCCCGTCTCTCCCTGGCGCGCCGCCTGATCGCACAGGACCTCCGGAATCCTGATCTGACGCCGACCATGGTGGCGGACCAGCTCGGCGTCTCCGTGCGCCACCTGCACATGCTGTTCGAAATGGCCGAGAAGAGCTTCTCGCAGACCGTCACGGACGAGCGCCTGAAGCAGAGCCGCCGGCTGATGCGCGAGGCGCCGGATCGGCTGATTGCGGACGTCGCCGCGGCCTGCGGCTTCGAGAGCCTGGCGACCTATTACCGGGTCTTCAATGCCGCCTATGGCATGGCCCCTGGCGATTTCCGGGCCCAGACCTCCGAGGGCGCCGACAGACGTGGCTGAGGTTCCCGCCGAACTGCCAAACAGAGGCGGAAAAGCCAAGCTGCGTCCGCTATTTGGGCAAAAACCTCAGGTTTTTAAGGGTCTTCCCGCGCCCGCTCCATTGACTTTGGCCGATTCCCCCCTATGTTCCGGGTCGACGCGGCTCAAATCGAAGAGCGATTCCTGAGCCTGGCGCTTTGTTCGCGTAAGTCAGCACCCCAAGCTTCTTTGAGAGCGCGCCGTTTCGGGGTGGAACGCGACAGCCTTTTTACCCTCGATTCCGAACGGCGGTTTCGACCAGAGGCTCAATGTCTTTTTCAAATCTCGGACTATCCGAAAAAGTCCTCGCCGCAGTGGCGGCCACCGGTTACACCAACCCCACCCCCATTCAGGAACAGGCGATCCCCCACGTCCTCGCACGCAAGGACGTGCTCGGCATCGCCCAGACCGGCACCGGCAAGACCGCGGCTTTCGTGCTGCCGATGCTCACCATCCTCGAAAAGGGTCGCGCCCGTGCGCGCATGCCGCGCACGCTGATCCTGGAACCGACCCGCGAGCTCGCGGCGCAGGTGAAGGAGAACTTCGACCGCTACGGCGCCGGCCAGAAGCTCAACGTCGCCCTCCTGATCGGCGGCGTCTCCTTCGGTGACCAGGATGCCAAGCTGATGCGTGGCGTCGACGTCCTGATCGCGACGCCGGGCCGCCTTCTCGACCATACCGAGCGCGGCGGTCTCCTGCTCACCGGCGTCGAGCTGCTCGTCATCGACGAAGCCGACCGCATGCTGGACATGGGCTTCATTCCCGACATCGAGCGCATCTGCAAACTCGTTCCCTTCACACGGCAGACACTATTCTTCACCGCGACCATGCCGCCGGAGATCCGGCGCATCACCGAGGCCTTCCTGCACAACCCGCAAAAGGTCGAGGTTTCCAAGCCCGCGACCACGGCCGTGACCGTCACGCAGTCCCAGGTACCCGCAGGGCGCGAGGCGCATGAGAAGCGCGAATTGCTTCGCCGCCTGCTCCGCGAAGCCAAGGACCTCAAGAACGCGATCATCTTCTGCAATCGCAAGCGCGAAGTCGCCATCGTTCACAAATCACTTCAGAAGCACGGGTTCAGCGTCGGCGCCTTGCACGGTGACATGGACCAGCCGGCCCGCATGGCGGCGCTGGATCAATTCCGCAAGGGCGAGCTGCCGCTTCTGGTTGCCTCCGACGTCGCCGCCCGCGGCCTCGATATTCCCGAGGTCAGCCACGTCTTCAATTTCGACGTTCCCCACCATCCCGACGACTACGTTCACCGCATCGGCCGCACTGGCCGCGCCGGCCGCACCGGTACTGCGATCTCCATCGTGACGCCGCTCGACCAGAAGTCGATGGCCGCGATCGAAAAGCTGATCGGCCAGAGCATTCCGCGCGCCGAGGGCGATTACGAAGTCCACGCCGAGACGGCCGAGCAGAGCGAGCGCCCGCGCGAGCAGCGCGGCCGCGAGCGCTCCCGTGGCGGACGCGGCAAGTCGCCGCGCGGTCAACAGCGCAGCCACGACCGTGAACGTAGCCACGAGCCGCGCGAACCGCGCAGCGAAGCGCGTCATGAATCCGAGGCAAGGCATGCGCCCGAGCCGCGTCGCGGCGGGCGTCAGCAGGCGAACCCCTCGCACGTGCCATCAATTGGCCGGCCCGAGCCGCGCCGCCAGCGCGAGGTCGATACCGAGCCCGGCGATCACTCGCATCTTCCGGCATTTCTGCTGCGACCGGTGCGCTCCCCCGCCGGTGCCTGAAGCGCGAATGCGGTTTGGTTGAAGAAAGCCGCTCTACACTTTTTCGGATGCATTCGCGACCGGCCGTTTACCGACCGTTCACGATCGTCCGTTAGCCTACGAACATAATTTAAGCATTGCTGCGGTCGATGGCGCACCGACCGCTGTGGGGTATGTTCTGTGGTCAAGGTGCTCGATGAACACGAACGCACGATGGCGTTCGCCGAGGTAGCGCTCGGTCAAATCAGATCGCTCAAGCAGACCGCAATTCCCCGCAATTACGAGATCTGGTACGTCTACGCCACCGGCTACAACGCGCCGCTCAACAAGATCATCAACGAGACGCTGGCGCGCAACGGCAGGCTGACCGAAGCCGATCTTGAGCAGATCTACGAGACCTATCTCTCCCACATCAAGACCACCGACCGCATCGACAAGGTCGGCGCGCGCGTCATCGGCGAGATCGACGACGTCATGAAGGTCCTGAGTGAAGCGCTCGGGATGACCAGCTCCTACGATGTCAGTCTGTCGGGCGCGACGGCAAAGCTGGCCTCGGCCAAGAGCCGCGAGCAGATCAAGTCGATTGTCGAGACGCTGGTGCGCTCGACCAAAGAGATGCGCGACACCAACAAGGCGCTGGAAGACCGGCTGACGCTGTCGAAGAACGAGATCAGCAATCTCCAGCAGAGCCTCGAGGCGATCCGCGCCGAGAGCCTGACCGATCCGCTGACGGGCCTCGGAAATCGCAAATATTTCGATCGCATGATCGGCATGGCCGTGCAGAACGCACTCGCCTCAGGCGAGCCGCTGTCGCTGCTGCTGTTCGACATCGACCATTTCAAGTCCTTCAACGACTCCTACGGCCATCTCACCGGCGACCAGGTGCTGCGCCTGGTCGGCCTGTCGCTGAAGCAGACCATCAAGGGGCAGGACATTACCGCCCGCTATGGCGGCGAGGAGTTCGCGGTCGTGCTGCCCAACACCGCGCTGCGCCAGGCCCTCACGGTTGCCGATCACATTCGCCGCGCCGTGATGGCGAAGGAATTGAAGAAGAAGTCGACCGGCGAGATCCTCGGCCGCGTCACCATTTCCGTCGGCGTCTCCATGCTCAAGCAGGGCGACGACACCGACGCGTTGATCGAGCGCGCCGACGCCTGCCTCTACGCCGCCAAGCGCAACGGCCGCAACCGTGTGATCTGCGAGGCCGATCCGGAATACGCAGTCGAGACGCACAGCCGGGTGGCTTAGGTCTTATCTCACGGTAAGGAAATCGTAGGGTGGGCAAAGGTGGGTTGCGCCGTGCCCACCATCTTTCCAATCCTCATCTTGAGCGGTGGGCACGCTTCGCCTTGCCCACCCTACGGACTGTCTTCTTGGTGACTTGCTTCTTGGGGGCAGGCTTCTTCGATTTCGTCTTCGCCGCCTTCTTCGTCTTCGGCCGCTTCTTCACCTTGGCGCGCTGGGCGGCGGCGAGCGCCGCCCTCGCCCATTGCGCAAGCTCCTCGGAATCGTCGAACAGGCGCGCGGGCAATTGCCAGTAGGAGTTGACCGTCACCGTCTTGGCGCGGGTCTGATACTGGAACGGCCCTGAGCCCTCGGCCTCATAGTCAGGGATGGTCTGCTCGTCGGCGCGGAAGAACAGGCCGGCGCGCAAGGCCAGCGCGAAGTTGGTGCCGTCGGCGGAGATGCCGTAGCCGGAAAACATCTTGCGGATGGTGACGGGGCCGAAATCGGCGAACAGGTCGATCAGGAATTCGCGGTCCATGGGAGGCTTCCGCTTGTAAGAGGGCCAGCCTTCATAACTCCGGCGTCATTGCGAGCGAAGCGAAGCAATCCAGACTGTCCCCGCGGAGATGGTCTGGATTGCTTCGCTGCGCTCGCAATGACGAATTAGGTAGTGGTAGCGGGGCTACCCCTCGACCTTCGCGGGCCGCAGCTCGACCGACTCGCCGCAGCCGCAGGCGGAGACCTGGTTGGGGTTGTTGAAGACGAACTGGGCCTGCATCTTGTCGGCCTTGTAGTCCATCTCGGTGCCGAGCAGGAACAGCACGGCCTTGGGATCGACCAGGATCTTGACGCCCTTGTCCTCGACGACCTCGTCGGTCGGGCGGATCTCGTGGGCGTATTCGACGGTGTAGGACTGGCCGGCACAACCGCCGTTCTTCACACCGACGCGCAGGCCCACGATCTCGGAATCGGCGCGCTGGGTCAGCTCCGTGATGCGCTGCGCGGCAGCATCCGTCAGCCGCATCACCTGCGGGCGCGGCCGCCGCGGCTTGGGGGTGGAAGCTGGTGTTGAGCCTGACGATACCTGGGTCATCTCAGTCATATGATCCGTTACGGGGCAAATTCAATGCCGGACGCGGCGTCACCACATGTTGAGCACGAGGCGCGCCTCGTCGCTCATCCGTTCGGGTGACCAGGCCGGCTCCCAGACGACCTTGACGTCGACCACGCCGACGCCGGGAACGCTGGCGACCGCGTTCTCCACCATGGTCGGCAGCTCGCCGGCAGCCGGGCAGTTCGGCGTCGTCAGTGTCATCAGCACGTCGACGGAGCGATCGTCCTTGATCTCGACCTTGTAGATCAGGCCGAGCTCGTAGATGTCGGCCGGGATTTCCGGGTCGAACACGGTCTTCAGGCCGGCGATGATCTCGCGCGTCAACCGCTCGGTCTCCTCCGGCGGCAGCGCCGAATGGGTCTCCATCGGGTTAGCTTTGATTTCGGCCGTGTCACTCATGCGAACAGATCCCGTGCCTTCAGCAGCGCCTGTGCCAGATGGTCGACTTCTTCCCGCGTATTATACATGCCGAACGAGGCGCGGCAGGTCGCAGTCACGTTGAACCGCTCTAAAAGCGGCATCACGCAATGGGTGCCGGCGCGCACCGCGATGCCCTGGCGGTCGATCACGGTGGCGACGTCGTGGGCGTGCGCGCCCCTGAGCTCGAAGGAGATTACCGGGCCCTTGCCGCGGGCGGTGCCGATCAGCCGCAGCGAGTTGATTTCGCGCAGCCGTTCCTGGGCGTAGGTGACGAGGTCGTGCTCGTGCGCGGCAATGCGCTCCTTGCCGATCGAGTTGACGTAGTCGATGGCGGCGCCGAGGCCGATCGCCTCGACGATGGGCGGGGTGCCAGCCTCGAACTTGTGCGGCGGGTCGCCATAGGTGACCCAGTCCTGCGCAACCTCGCGGATCATCTCGCCGCCACCGTTGAAAGGCCGCATCGCGACGAGGTGCTCGTGCTTGGCGTAGAGCGCACCTATGCCAGTCGGACCATAAACCTTGTGACCGGTGAACGCGTAGAAGTCGCAATCGAGGTCCTGCACGTCGATGGGCAGATGCACCGCGCCTTGCGCGCCGTCGACCAGCACCGGAATGCCGCGATCGTGGGCCAGCCGCACGACCTCCTTGATCGGAACGAACGTCCCGAGCGCATTCGACATCTGCGTGATGGCGACGAGCTTGGTCTTCGGCGTCAGCAGCTTCTCGAACTCGTCGATCAGGAAATTGCCTTCGTCGTCGACTGGCGCCCATTTGATCACCGCGCCATGGCGTTCCCTGAGGAAATGCCAGGGCACGATGTTGGAATGGTGCTCCATGATCGAGAGGACGATCTCGTCACCGGCCTTGATGTTCGGTTCGCCCCACGACGACGCCACGAGGTTGATCGCCTCGGTGACGTTGCGGGTGAAGATGATCTCCTCGGTGCGGCGGGCGTTGACGAATTGCGCAACTTTTATGCGCGCCCCCTCATAGGCTTCCGTCGCGGCGTTGGCGAGATAATGCAGGCCACGATGCACGTTGGCATATTCGGATACATAAGCCTGCGTCATGCGGCCCAGCACGGACTGCGGCTTCTGCGCCGAGGCCGCGTTGTCGAGATAGACCAGCGGCTTGCCGTAGATCTGCATGGCGAGCGCCGGAAAATCCTGGCGCACGCGCGCGACGTCGTAGGCTCCGTTCAGGACCGCCGGATGCGTGCTCATGATCGCCGCTCCAGCCAGCGCTCGGCAAGCCCGATCACATGCTCGCGCAAATCATCGTCGGCGATCTGCTCGATCGCCTCGCCCACGAAGGCCTGGATCAGCAGCGCCTGGGCCTGCTTCTCCGGCAGGCCGCGCGCCTTCAGATAGAACAGCAGGCTGTCGTCGAGCGCGCCGGCGGTGGCGCCATGGCCGCAGGAGACGTCGTCGGCAAAGATCTCGAGTTCGGGCTTGTTGTCGGCTTCGGCCTCGTCCGAGAGCAGCAGCGCGCGGGTCATCATCTTGCCGTCGGTCTTCTGCGCGTCGGGACGGACGATGATGCGGCCCTGGAACACCGAATGGCCGCGGTCATCGATCACGGCGCGGAAGGTTTCGCGGCTCATGCAGTTCGGCACGGCATGATCGACCACCAGCGACAGATCGCCGTGCTCGGTCTTCTTGAGCAGGTTCACGCCGTTGAGCGAGAGCTCGCTGCCCTCGCCCGCAAACGTGATGAATCCCTGGAGACGGCTCACTGCGCCGCCGCTGGTCATGTTGAAATAGTTGAGTTTGACGTTGGCGCCGACCGTCACGAACTGCGAGGTGATGTTCACCGCGTCAGCCGCATCGTCCATCAGACGGATATAGGCAACGTCAGCGTCATCGCCGATCGAGACAAGCACGGCGTCGTTGACCTGGTAGGCGCCGGCGCCGGCCGCGACAAAGCTCTCGATGATGGTCGGACGAGCCCCCTTCCCGATCCGCACCTGCGAACGGGTGAAGTTCGATGCGGACGGCACGGTCGCCACGTGAATGATCTGGACCGGCGCGGAGAGTTGCGCGCCGTCGGCGATCGACAGCACGACACCATCGGTCGCCATCGCCGCGTTCAGCGAGATCACCGCGTCGGCGGAAGCTGTCGTGAGCAGATCAGCGCTCTTGTCCAGCGCCTCGCGCAAGGTCGTCACGCTCACGCCGGAAGGCAGTGCCTTCACGTCCGATAAATCGGCCGCGAACACGCCGTCGACCAGCACCAGCTTGCTGGCGCCTGCAAACGCATGCGCCTTCACGGCGTCCGCCGCGCGAGACAGGGCAGCCGCGTCGGGCGCAGCCGCAAGCGGCAGCACCTCGCCGACCAGCGCGCGCAGATCAGTGTATTTCCACTCCTCGATCCGGCGGTGCGGCAGGCCGAGACGCTCATAGGTCTCGAACGCCTCGCGGCGCACCGCAACGACCGCCAGCGAACCCGGCAGCCGGCCTTCGGCGCTGGCGAAGAGATCGCTCACCGCGCGGCCGCTTCCGGTCTTTGCCACAGCAACGTTCATCGCAAACAATCCTTATGCGGCGTCCTCGAACTGGGCGTAGCCAGACTCTTCCAGCTCCAGCGCCAGCTCCTTGCCGCCGCTCTTCACGACGCGGCCCTTCGACATCACGTGCACGAAGTCGGGCACGATGTAGTTCAGCAGCCGCTGATAGTGGGTGATGACAACCATCGCGCGCTTCGGTGAACGCAGCGCGTTGACGCCGTCGGCCGCAATCCGCAGCGCGTCGATGTCGAGGCCCGAATCCATCTCGTCGAGGATGCACAGGCTCGGCTCGAACAGCGCCATCTGCAGCACTTCGTTGCGCTTCTTCTCGCCGCCGGAGAAGCCGACGTTGACGCCGCGCTTGAGCATGTCCTGCGGGATGTTCAGCGATTTCGAGACCTCGCGGACCTTCTTCAGGAAGTCCGGGGTCGAATATTCGCTCTCGCCGCGCGCCTTGCGCTGCGCGTTCAGCGCGGTGCGCAGGAAGGTCATGGTGGCGACGCCCGGGATCTCGACCGGATACTGGAACGCCAGGAACACGCCCCTGGCGGCGCGCTCCTCGGGGTCCATCTCCAGAAGGTCCTCGCCCTTGAACAGGATCTGGCCGTCGGTGACCTCATAGCCGGGTTTGCCGGCGATGACATGGGAGAGCGTCGACTTGCCGGAGCCGTTCGGCCCCATGATCGCGTGGATCTCGCCCTCGTTCACGGTCAGCGTCAGCCCGTGGAGGATCTCACGCTCCTCGACGCGAACCTTCAAATCCTTCACTTCAAGCAAAGCCATCTTGGTTTCCAGTCTATTCAAATGATGCATGGAGCGCCGAGGCGCACCGCGAGGGTCGGCAATTAACCGACCGACCCTTCAAGCGAGATCGAGATCAGCTTCTGAGCTTCCACCGCGAATTCCATCGGCAGTTGCTGGAGCACGTCCTTGACGAAGCCGTTGACGACGAGGCCGACAGCCTCTTCTTGGCTGAGGCCGCGCTGGATGCAGTAGAACAGCACGTCCTCGGAGATCTTCGAGGTCGTCGCCTCGTGCTCGAACGTCGCCGACGAGTTCTTCGCCTCGATGTATGGCACGGTGTGCGCGCCGCATTTGTCGCCGATCAACAGGGAGTCGCAGGCGGTGAAGTTGCGCGCGCCGGTCGCTTTCCGGTGTGCGGTGACGAGGCCGCGATAGGTGTTCTGCGACTTGCCGGCGGCAATGCCCTTGGAGATGATCCGGCTCGACGTGTTCTTGCCGAGGTGAATCATCTTGGTGCCGGAATCGACCTGCTGGAAGCCGTTCGAGATCGCGATCGAGTAGAACTCACCGCGGGAATTGTCACCGCGCAGAATGCAGCTCGGATATTTCCAGGTGATCGCCGAACCCGTCTCGACCTGGGTCCACGAGATCTTGGAGTGGTTGCCGCGGCAGTCGCCACGCTTGGTGACGAAATTGTAGATGCCGCCCTTGCCTTCCGAGTTGCCGGGGTACCAATTCTGCACCGTCGAATATTTGATCTCGGCGTCATCGAGTGCGACGAGCTCGACCACCGCGGCATGGAGCTGGTTCTCGTCGCGCTGCGGCGCTGTGCAGCCTTCGAGATAGGAGACGTAGGAGCCCTTGTCGGCGATGATCAGCGTGCGCTCGAACTGACCGGTGTTGCGCTCGTTGATGCGGAAATAGGTCGACAGTTCCATCGGGCAGCGCACGCCCGGCGGCACGTAGACGAACGAGCCGTCGGAAAACACCGCCGAGTTCAGCGTCGCATAGAAATTGTCGGAGGTCGGCACCACGGAGCCGAGATACTTCTGCACCAGCTCGGGATGCTCGCGGATCGCCTCCGAGATCGGCATGAAGATCACGCCGGCCTTCTTCAGCTCCGCCTTGAAGGTGGTCGCGACCGAGACCGAATCGAAGACCGCGTCGACCGCGATCTTGCGCCGGGCAGGATCCTCCTCACCAACCTTCGGCTCGACGCCTTCGAGCATCGCGACTTCCCGCAGGGGAATGCCGAGCTTCTCATAGGTCTTGAGAATTTCCGGATCGATCTCGTCGAGCGAGGTGACCGACTTCTTCGGCTTCGGCGCCGCGTAGTAGTAGATGTCCTGGAAGTCGATCTTGGGATATTCGACGCGCGCCCAGGTCGGCTCGGTCATGGTCAGCCAGCGGCGATAGGCCTCGAGCCGCCACTGGAGCATCCAGGCGGGTTCGTTCTTTTTCTGCGAGATGAATTTTACGATCTCTTCCGACAGCCCCTTGGGGGCCTTCTCGGAGTCGATCAGGGTCTCAAACCCATAACGATACTGGTCGACGTCGATGCGCTTCACGCGCTCGACCGTCTCTTGTACGGCTGGCATTCCATCCTCCGCTCGCGGTTTCAAGGACCGCGGTGGATCAAACTCGGACGACTATTACGATGTTTCTTGGCGGAAAGCACGTGCTTAGAACCGTTCAAGCCGTGTTTCGTGCCTGTTCTCTAAGTAGGGTATTACCCAGCTTTCGCCAAGTCTCCAAGGCCCGATTGATATCCTCGACCTGCGTGGACCAGCCCAGACTGAGGCGCACCGCTCCCTGGGCCACATCAGGGCCAAATCCCATGGCCGAAAGCACATGAGACGGCTGCACTTTTCCCGATGAACAGGCCGAGCCCGAGGACACCGCGATGCCCTCGAGGTCGAAACCAATCACGGCGGTCTCGGCCTTCAGCCCGGGCGCGGTGAACAAGACGGTATTTGGCAACCGCTGCACATCGCCGGAAAAGATCGTCGTGCCTGCAATGGCAAGGAGCCCTTTTTCCAAATGATCTCTGAGGGTTGCCATGCGCTCCGCATCCTCAGAAAGAGTCTGAACGACCGCCTTCACCGCAGCGCCGAAGCCAGCAATGCCCGCGACATTCTCAGTTCCGGCCCGGCGGCCGAGCTCCTGCCCACCCCCGCGCAGCACGGGCTCAAGCCCGGCCACTCCCTCGGCCACGACCAGCGCGCCAACCCCCTTGGGGCCGCCGATCTTGTGTGCAGAAAAAGTCGCAAGGTCTGCGTCTATCGCCTTGATATCTAAGGGACTTTTGCCGAGCGCCTGGATCGCATCGACATGCAGCAGGCCGCCAGCCTCGTGCACCATCTTCGCCGCCTCCGCAACCGGCTGAAGCGCGCCGGTCTCGTTGTTGGCCGCCATGATCGAGACCAGCGCCGGCGCGCCGGCGCCGAGCAAGGCCTTGAGGTGATCGAGATCGACCACGCCGGAGCGGGTAACCTGCACCTGGGCGATCCTGTCGGCCGGGAACCGGCCGCCGGCCACCACCGAGGGATGCTCGACCGCCGACACCAGAAGTCGTTCGACCGGGCCGCCCGACCGGCCGCGCAGGCCAGGTGACAGCGCCAGCGTGTTGGCTTCGGTTCCGGCCGAGGTGAAGATGACGTTCCGCGGCAGCGCGCCCACGGCCGCCGCCAGCGCAGCACGGGCCTCCTCGACCAGCCGGCGCGCATCGCGCCCTTCCGCATGCACCGAGGACGGATTTCCGACGAGGTCCCATGCGGCCAGCATGGCCGCCCGTGCTTCCGCGCGGAGCGGAGTGGTCGCATTCCAGTCGAGATAGACGCGGTTCGGCATGAAGTAATATGTTACCTAACTCTCGAGAGGTGGCCTTCTGCGCTGGATCGCCCGACATGGGCCGCGGCCGCGCGCTTGGCAAGCGCGATTCCCAAACCGCGGCGCGCGATGACGCGGCGATGACACGCTAACATCTTGAGGGGATTGGGCGATGTTCAAGATGCTTGCTTTTTGACCCTCAGCCTATGTTAGAACGCGCCCGTCAAGTCACCGCGCGCTATCAGCGCATCACCGCAAGGCGCGCCTTCTCACCCTTCATTCGTGCTTTCGTCGGCGTCGCTGTCGATGAGGCCACGACAATCGGTTGATTGCCAAGGACCATCCCTCAAGGGAATCAATCAAGAGATCATCGATGCCCGAAGTCATTTTCGCCGGCCCTGCTGGCCGTCTCGAAGGCCGCTACCACCCGGCCAAGCAGAAGAACGCGCCGATCGCGATGATCCTGCATCCGCATCCGCAGTTTCACGGCACGATGAATCATCAGATCGTGTACCAGTGCTATTACGCCTTCGCGCATCGCGGATTCTCCGTGCTGCGCTTCAACTTTCGCGGCGTCGGCCGCAGTCAGGGCTCGTTCGATCACGGCACCGGCGAATTGTCGGATGCCGCAGCGGCGCTCGACTGGGCGCAGACCATCAATCCCGAAGCGCGCGCCTGCTGGGTCGCCGGCTTCTCCTTCGGCGCCTGGATCGGCATGCAGCTCCTGATGCGCCGTCCCGAGGTCGAAGGCTTCATCTCGATCGCGCCGCCGGCCAACCTCTACGACTTCTCCTTCCTTGCGCCCTGCCCGTCCTCGGGCCTGATCGTGCATGGCGAGAAGGACGCGGTGGTGCCGCCGAAGGACGTCAACACGCTGGTCGAGAAGCTAAAGACGCAGAAGGGCATCGTGATCGACCAGCAGGTCATCCCCGGCGCCAACCACTTCTTCGACGGCAAGCTCGAGCCGTTGATGGAGACCATCACAGCCTATCTCGACATGCGGCTCGCCAACGTGCGCTGAGGTCCGTCATGGGCGCGTTCGTGGCATTGCTGCGGGCCGTCAATGTCGGCGGCACCGGCAAGCTGCCGATGACCGAGCTCAAGGCGATGTGCGAGGAGCTCGGCTTCGTCGCCGTGCGGACCTACATCGCGAGCGGCAACGTCGTCTTCACCAGCCGCAAGTCTGAAGCTGCAATCAAGACCGCCCTCGAAAAGCGCCTGCATGCCTATGCCGGCGCTCCGGTCGGCGTGCTCATGCGCAGCGCGGCCGAGATGGCCCAGGTCGCAGCCGACAATCCCTTCCCGAAGGCCGCGCCCAACCGCACGGTCGCGATCTTCCTCGACAAGGCTCCGCCGGCCGATGCGCTCGCCGGCATCCGCGGCCAGAACAACGAGGAGGTCCGCCTCGGCCGCCGCGAGATCTATGTGCACTATGGCGACGGCATGGGGACATCGAAGCTCGTCATTCCCGCGGCCAAGGCCGGCACCGCGCGCAACATGAACACCATCGCGACGCTCGCGAAGATGGCCGCGGAGCTCCAGCCATGAAGGCGTATCTGGTGCTCGACCTGTCGGTGAACGACTTCGCCGGCTTCAAAACCTACGTCGCCGAAATCCCGGCCTTCATCGCCAAGCATTCGGGACGCTACATCGTTCGCGGCGTCCAGCCGACGACGATCGAAGGCGACTGGACGCCCGAGCGTCTCGTCGTCATCGAATTTCCGGAGCGCGAGAAGGCGGAAGCCTTCCTGAGCGATCCCGACATTCAAGATCTCTTCAAGCTTCGTCACGCAACAACGACCAGCAAATTGCTGCTGGCCGACGGATGCACCTGATCGCGGCTCGCCCTACGCCAGCTTCAGCGCAGTGATCCCCATCAGCACCAGCGTGATACCGGCGATCTTCATCGCGCTCAGCGTCTCCCCGAACAGCACGACGCCCAAGAGAAACGTTCCGGCCGCGCCGATACCGGTCCAGACCGAATAGGCGACGCCGACCTCCAGCACCTTCAGCGCCCGTCCGAGCAGGAAGACAAAGGCGGCGAGCAGCACGAGCGAGGTGATACTCCAGCCGAAGCGCGTGTAGCCTTCCGCATATTTCATCGAGATCGCCCAGCCGACGTCGAGCGCGCCGGCGATCACGAGCATGAGCCACGCCAACGACGGCGACACCGGCGTGCCCTTCAGGCGGCGAGCTTGAGCAGATGCGCATCGTGCCGCACCAGGAAGGCGCGCAGCAATTGCGGATAGTCCGCGCCGACCGCCGTGCGCGCGCTCGGACGCTTGGCAAGCTCCGCCCGCCACGCCCGCACCTTCGGCACATCGTTGAAGATGCCGTGTTCGGCAAGCTCATCAAACAGATCGAAATAGCGGAAGATGGGGGCAAACACGGCGTCGACTAGGCTGAACTGCTCGCCGGCGAAATACGGACCCGTGCCGAGCGCCGCCTCGACGCGGGAGAATTTGCCGGCGATGGCCCGGCGCTTGCTGTCGAAAGTCGCAGGGTCGCTCGTGGTCTCAAGACCCCAGAGATCGCCGAGGATCGCCGAGCCGAACTCCATCCAGGCGCGGTGCTCGGCGCGCTTGAGCGCATCAGCCGGATGCAGCTTCGAGCCGCCTTGGGTTTCCTCGATGTACTCGCAGATCACGTTGCTCTCGAACAGCGCGACCTCACTCTTATCGGTCGTCACTACCAGCACCGGCACCTTGCCGAGTGGCGACAGTTTCAGGAACCAATCGGGCTTGTTGGCGAGATCGAATTCGATCCGCTCGAACGGCACGCCTTTCTCGGAGAGCGCGATCACCGCGCGCTGCACATAGGGACAAAGCTTGTGGCTGATCAGTTTGAGGGCAGCGGTCATGGCGATGATCCCGACGGTTGGATGCAACTGCATTAAACATGATGCATTTGCATCCAATCGTCAAGATCCATGCACCTCCATCAACCGTCTGCGACCTCAGGGTCGGGCGATCACCCCGCCCGTCATCGGCATCGGCACGCCTGTCGTGGCCGGGTATGACAATGGCAAACCCTTCAGCCCGCGCGCGGCGAGAAAGCCGAAGGCCTGCGCCTCGATGGCGTCGGAGGCCCAGCCGAGCGTCTCGGCGGCCTCGACGGTGGCCGACCCCACCCGCTCCCGCAGCATGCGCAGCATGGTCAGGTTGCGGGCGCCCCCGCCACAGACGATCCAGCTCCGCGGCCGTCGCGGGAGGAGTGGAATGATGCGGGCGATCGCCGCCGCGGTGAAGGCGGTGAGCGTCGCCGCGCCGTCGGCCGGCGCCACCTCGCCGAGCTTGAGCGTGGCAAAATCGTTGCGGTCGAGCGATTTGGGCGGCGGAGCTGCGAAGAACGGCAGCGCCAGCGCACGCGCGATCCAGGCCTCGTCCGCCTTGCCGAGCGCTGCGAACTTACCCTCCGCATCGAACGCTTGGTTCATGGTGCGGTACATGAAATCGTCGAGCAGCGCGTTGCCGGGCCCGGTGTCGCAGGCGATCAGCGTCTCGTTGCCGTCGATATAGGTGATGTTGGAAACGCCGCCGATATTGACGACGCAGATCGGCCCCTCACGCTCCAGCGACTGCGCCAGCGCCCGGTGGTAGACCGGCACGAACGGCGCGCCCTGCCCGCCCGCCTCGACGTCGGCAGCACGGAAATCGTGCATCACGGGAATATGGATCGCTTTCGCCAGCGCCGGCGCATCGCCGATCTGTACCGTCATGCGGCGCTCGGGCCGGTGCAGCACGGTCTGGCCGTGGAAGCCGACGATGTCGATGTCCTCCGGCTTCATCCGGTTCTGGGCGGTGAAAGCGGCCACCGCTTCGGCATGGGCCAGCGTCACCGCGCGCTCGGCCTCGGCCAGCACCCCGGGCCGGGCATCGCGTTGCGCCAGGTTCACGGCCTCGGAGAGAGCCCGGCGCAGCAGGCTGCGCTCGGCAGGACTATAGGGCCGGTAGCCGGACGGCCCGAATGCCTTCACCAGCTTTCCATCGGTTTCGATCAGTGCAACGTCGACCCCGTCAAGCGAGGTCCCGCTCATCAGACCGAGCGCAGTTAACATCATCCCAGTAAGCCTCGACGTCTACCTACCCCGACGCCTGACTTGTATCAAACAAGCACATCTTATAATGCCACAGCGCGCTTCGCTGCGGCAGTCCGGTTGGCTTGGGTTCCGCAACTATAGCCGCAATTACCGTAAAATAAGAATGATCAGAGCCGCCGACAGATGAGTGCATTTAAATCGGATTTCCTCAATACCCTGCAGGAACGTGGATTCATCCACCAGTGCTCCGATTTCGAGGGGCTGGACACGCTTGCCGCCAAGGGCGAAGCGACTGCCTATGTCGGCTACGACTGTACCGCCCCCTCGCTGCACATCGGCAACTACCTGACCATGATGATGCTGCACTGGCTGCAGCAGTCCGGCAACAAGCCGATCACGCTGATGGGCGGCGGCACCACCATGGTCGGCGACCCCTCCGGCAAGGACGAGACGCGCGCGATGCGCACCGTCGCCGAGATCGAGGCCAACAAGGCCTCGATCCGCGGCGTGTTCGCCAAGGTGCTGCGCTACGGCGACGGCAAGAGCGACGCCGTGATGCTCGACAACGCCGAGTGGCTCACCAAGCTCAACTGGATCGAGATGCTGCGCGACGTCGGCAAGCACTTCTCGGTCAATCGCATGCTGACCATGGACTCCGTGCGCCTGCGCCTCGAGCGCGAGCAGGAGATGAGCTTCATCGAGTTCAACTACATGGTCTGCCAGGCCTACGACTTCGTCGAGCTTGCCAAGCGCACCGGCTGCAAGCTGCAGATGGGCGGCTCGGACCAGTGGGGCAACATCATCATGGGGGTCGATCTCGGCCGCCGCATGGGAACGCATCAGCTGTTCGCGCTGACCACGCCGCTGCTCACCACGGCGTCGGGCGCCAAGATGGGCAAGACCGCGCAAGGCGCGGTCTGGCTCAACGCCGACCAGTTCTCGCCCTACGATTTCTGGCAGTACTGGCGTAACACCGAGGACGCCGACGTCGGCAAGTTCCTGAAGCTGTTCACGACGATGCCGATGAGCGAGATCAGGAAGCTCGAGGCGCTCGGGGGCTCGGAGATCAACGAGGCCAAGAAGGTGCTCGCGACCGAAGCGACCGCGCTGCTGCACGGCCGCGATGCCGCCAATGAAGCCGCCGAGACCGCGCGCCGCACCTTCGAGGAAGGCACGCTGGCCGAGAGCCTGCCGTCGGTGGAAATTCCGCGCGGCGAACTGGATGCTGGCCTCGGTGTGCTCAACGCCTTCGTCAAGGCGGGCCTCGTCGCCTCCAATGGCGAGGCGCGGCGGCAGATCAAGGGTGGCGGCCTGCGCGTCAACGACGAGCCCGTCACCGACGAGAAGATGACGCTCTCGCCCGCCAATCTGACGCCCGAAGGTGTGATCAAGCTGTCATTCGGCAAGAAGAAGCACGTCCTCCTCAAGCCTGCATAGGCGTATGTGCTTTTGATGCTTGTCAGGGCGCGCCGAAGCGCGCTCCCTGATCGGCAATGGACCAGAACACGCCCAGGGAACAATTGGCGGCCACGTCGCAAGACGCCGTGCGCACCGCGCTTGTCGTGCTCGCGCTGTGCTTCACGCTGGCGGTGCTCGGCCGGGGCCTCAGCGAAAGCTTCACCGTCTTTCTGAAACCGATCTCGCAGGATCTCGGCTGGGATCGCGCCCAGGTCGTCTCGATCTATTCGCTGACTTGGCTGATCAGCGGTCTGACCGCGCCGCTGGTCGGACGCCTGTTCGATCATTCCGGGCCGCGCATCGTCTACTCGCTCGGGCTTCTCCTGCTCGGTTCCGCCTTCCTGATCGCGGGGCATGCGCAGCAACTCTGGCAATTCCAGATCAGCATCGGCGTCTGCGTCGGCATCGGGGTCGCCTTCATCGGCAACGTCCCGAACTCGATCCTGCTCGGCCGATGGTTCGGGCCGCGGCTGCCGACCGCGATGGCGGTGGTCTATTCGGCGATGGGCGGCGGCGTGCTGGCGTTGCTGCCAGCTTCGCAGCTCTTGATCGATCATCTCGGCTGGCGCGAGACCTATCAGCTGTTCGGCTTTGCCGCGCTCGGCCTCCTGGTGCCCTTGATGTTGTTGCCATGGCGCCTGTTCGCTACGGGCTCGCCGCATGTCCTCAAGAAGACCGATCCGCATTTCATCGATCACGGCTGGACGCTTCTGAGCGCCATGCGGCACCACGCCTTCTGGGCGCTGTTCTCGACGTTCTTCTTCACCGCTGTCGGGATGTATGCGATCGCGGCGCAGATCGTGGCCTATCTGATCGATGCCGGCTTCCCGCCACTGCAGGCCGCGACCGCCTGGGGCTTCTCCGGCGTCGTGCTGGTGTTCGGCATGCTCGGCGTCTCCGCCCTCGACGGCATGATCGGACGCCGGCCGTCGGTGCTCTTGAGCTACGCGATCTCGATCCTCGGCATCGCCCTGCTCTGGCTGCTGCAATACTATCCGAACATCATCCTGCTTACCGGCTTCGTCGTCTGCTTCGGCAGCATGATGGGCTCGCGCGGCCCGCTGATCACCGCGACCGCGATGAAGATCTTTCGCGGCGAACGCGTCGGCACCATCTACGGCACCATCTCGATCGGCAGCGGACTGGGTTCGGCGTTCGGCTCCTGGAGCGGCGGCCTGATCCATGACGCGACCCACGGCTACAACGCGCTGCTCGTCTTCGCACTTGCGAGCGTGATCCTGGGAATGATCCCCTTCCTCGTCGTCCCCGCCTTGCGGGAATAGGTGTGACGGAAGTAACCTGCGCTCCTCGCCGTCACCGGGAAATTACGGACGACGCGTGAGGCACGGCGTCACAAAAAGTCCGGCCCGACTGGACTGAAAGGACAAACCGCGGTGTTTTGTCCAACATGACGAAAATGTCAGCGCGAATAGTGCTTGGATGCCTTGCGGGGTGGAACCGAATGCGATCCAAGTCGCAGCATTGGATGGAGGGCGCAAACCATGAATTTCACTTTTCTCTCTCGCTATCAGCCGGTTCTCTTGAGCCTGTTTCGCTTCATCACCGGCCTCTTGCTGTTCCAGTACGGTGTCGCAAAGCTGTTCAAGTTTCCGGTGCTCCCCTATTTCGCTGACATCCCGCCGCTGATCTATGTGGCCGGTACGCTGGAGCTCGTGCTCGGCGCGACCCTGATGCTCGGCCTGTTCACCCGGCTCTCGGCCTTCATCCTGGCCGGTGAAATGGCCTTCGCCTACTTCATGGGCCACATGTTCAAGACCGGCACGCCGGTGTTCCTGCCGCTGCTCAACGGTGGCACCGCGGCGATCCTGTTCTGCTTCGCCTGCCTCTACCTCTCCGCCGCCGGCGGCGGCCCGGTCAGCATCGATGCGCTGATGGGCAAGGAGAGCGGCGAGCCGGGCGGCGCCTACGCGCGGCGCTGACGCATTCGACAAGGCAAGGCGGCACCGGCGAATCTGCCGGTGCCGGTTCAGCGTGCCCCCAGCACGTTCCAGATGACGGCCAGTGCCGCGACCAGCAGCACGGACAAGATGATGCGGTGAACGAATCGGTTCATTGCGGGCTGGCCGTGCTAAAACAACCAAAGTCCAAGATCGACGCGAGCACACGCGCCGGCGCACGTCGTACGCGGCGATTCGCCTGCACGATTGTGCATGTGCTTGCGAAAGCCGCGCGCGCGGCGGGACGCCGCATGCGTCCATTCATGATTGGTAAGAACTTCATGCTACCGACGCGAGCAATAACAACCATTCCGTAGAGGCCGCTATGACGCTGCTGAGTCATCTGAGTATCCGTACCAAGCTCGCCAGCATGCTCTGTCTCGCGGCGCTCACGGTGACCGCCATCATCGCGGTATCAGCTGTCCTCAGCAAGACCCGCATGCTCGAGGACCGCGCGCGCCAGATGCAGACGGCCGTCGATCTCCTGCATGGCTTCGCGCAATCGCTGCAGGACGAGGTCGCCGCCGGCAAGATGACGCTCGCCGAGGCGCAAGCGCAATTCAAGCTGCGCGGCCGCCGAATGAAGTTCAATGATGGCCAGGGCTATCCCGTGGTCTACACCGCCGATTCAACGGTGATGATGAACGGAGGAGCGCCTCAGCTCGAGGGCAAGAACAACGGCATCAGGGATGCCAATGGCATCGTGATCGGCGATGCGACCGTGAACGCGGCCAAGCAGACCCCCGAAGGTGGCACCACGTCGTATCTCTTCCCGCGTCCGGGCCAGACGGTTGCGGTCCGCAAGCTGCTGTTCGTTCGCCAGTTCGCGCCCTGGAACGTCGTGATTGCCTACGGCCTCTATGTCGACGACATCGACGCCGACGTGCGTGCGCTCACACTCGAGCTCGCCGCCGTCGGCATCGGCCTGCTGCTGCTGATGGCCACGCTGTCGTGGCTGATCGCCCGCGACGTGCTCAGCGCACTCGACCGCCAGAAGAACCGGATGCAGGAGATCGCCGACGGCGCCCTCGACGAGCCGGTCGCGGAGACCGATCGCGGCGACGAGATCGGCCGCATGGCCGAAACGCTCGAAGTGCTCAGGCAGACCGCGCTGACGGCGCGCGCGCTGGAGGCCGAACAGGTCGCTGCCAAGGCCCGCGGCGAGCAGGAGAAGCGCGAGGCCCTGATTGCGCTCGCCGACCGCTTCGATGATTCGGTCGGCCAGCTCGTCGGGCTGATGTCCTCGGGCTCCGGCGAACTGGAGACCACCGCGAAGTCGATGTCGTCGACCGCCGAGGGCACCAACCGCCGCGCCGCCGTGGTCGGCTCTGCCGCCACGGAAGCCAGCCAGCGCGTGCAGACGGTCGCCGCCGCCGCCGAGGAGCTCTCCTCCTCCATCACCGAAATCAGCCGTCAGGTCGCGCAGTCCGCCGAGGTCACGGGACGTGCAGTGGAGAGCGCCCGCCGCACCGACACCATCGTGCGTGCGCTGTCCGACGGCGCCCAGCAGATCGAGCACGTCGCCGAGCTCATTTCCAGCATCGCCGCCCAGACCAACCTGCTCGCGCTCAACGCCACTATCGAGGCTGCTCGCGCAGGCGAAGCCGGCCGCGGCTTTGCCGTCGTCGCCTCCGAGGTAAAGTCGCTCGCCAGCCAGACTGCCGAGGCCACCCGCGAGATCGGCGACAAGATCGCGCAGATCCAGGGCGCAACCAAGGAGGCCGTGGACGCCATCGGCGGCATCACCGCGACCTTCGAGGAAGTCAGCCGGATCGCGAGCTCGATCGGAGTTGCCATCGAGGAGCAAGGTGCCGCGACCGCCGAGATCGCCCGCAGCGTCCCGCAGACCGCCGAAGCGACCAAGGAAGTCACGAGCAATATCGGCGGCGTCAGCACGGCGGCGAACGAGACCGGCAACGCCGCCGGCATGGTGCTCGCCGCCGCCTCCAGCCTCTCCAAGCAGGCCGAGCAGCTCTCCGGCGAGGTCGGAACCTTCCTCGCCGGCGTGCGCGCGGCATAGGCCGCGCAACATCGCCTATCTGTCCATGAATGCGGGTAGCTTCGCGCTTAGCGCCGCGCGAGGCTGCATCCGTTCGACAGCTGGCGCGACGACGGTCCGGGCGGGTCGTTCGACTGCTGCGACGGAAGCTCGTCGATCGGCGAGCTCTGCTTGCCGGTATTGAACTCGAAAATCTTGCGGAACAGCCCCGGCGCCATCGCCGAGATCGGATTGACGCGCATCACCGGCGCGGCGGGCGTGCCGACGACCTCATAGGTCACGCCGATCAGGCCCTCATTGTTGCCGCCACCGAGGAAGATGCCGAACAGGGGTATCTGCCCGAAGATATTGTTGACGCCGTACATCGGCACGAAGGTGCCGCTCATGCACACCTGGTTGCCGGGATAATCGATCGAGCCTTCGATGGTGGCGCCGATCATCGGCCCCTTGACCACGCCGTCGCGGATCGTCAGCGCGCCGTTCTGGCGCGTGAATTCGGCGCGGAGCGCGCTGAAGGCGACGCCGCTACCGGTGCCGTTCGGCGCGCCCGCCGCAACACGCTCGAGCTGGGCCTCGCCCTTCACCGTGAAGTCGCGGACGTTGATCAGACCTTCCCTGGCGGTCGAAGGCTCTGATGTCGGCGGCTCCATCGCCACCACCATCTGCCCGCCAACAGCCTTGGTGTAGGTGTCGGTGAAGCGCAGCAGCGAGCCGGCATCGTTGGTCTGGAGATAAATGACCTCGCGGCTCCCCTGCGCGCGGCCGCCGCGCAAATCGGCCGCCACCGGCGTGTCGCGGCCGATCTTGCCGCTCAGGGTGAGCGCTTTGATGGCGCCATTGCGTTTCGACATCTTGGCATCGACGCTGCGCATCGCCTCGCCGTTGAACCCGGCGATCGCACCGAGCTTCACGTCGATGTCGAAATCGACATTCTTCAACTTGCTCTTGGCGTCCTCCTTGGAATTGCCTGAGATCGCCGACTTCAGGAAACCGCGGCCGTCGAACACGTCGCCGCGCATGCTGCCCCGAACCACGCCGTCGGGACCGCGCTCGACCTTCAACGACGCCTTGTCGCCGTCGGACGGCGCGTAGGTCGGGAAGTTCGCATTCATGAGGTCGCCGTTCTGGTCGACCTCGAGCGAGCCCTTGATCGAGGCGCTGCCACCTTCGATCACGATATCCTCGAGACGGGTCGATTGTGCCGTCGGCACCACTTTGAAGGTGGCCTTGCCGGACTTGCCCGGCAGCTTGACCCAGCCGGGCAGGATGTTGTCGAGCTTGAGTGATGTCAGGTCGGCCTCGATGCCGAGCTTCGTCGTCTGGTCGGGACCACTTGCGATCTTGCCCGAGAGCTTGATCGGCAGCGAGCCGCTGACGGCGGGGCTGAGATCGAAGCCCAGACGCGCCCGGCTCGCGTCATCGAGCGTGGCCTGCAGGCGGACGTCGGCGTCGCCCTCGGCCGGCTTGCGGTAGTCGAGCGAGGCCGCCTGCCCGTTGATCTTGACGTCACCCTTGACCTGGTAGCCCTGGTTGTTGGCGACGATCTTGAGGGTGTTGGCCTCCAACTTCTGGTTCATCACCAGCTTGTCGGCGGCAAAACCGTTGAGGTCGGCGGTCACGGCGTAGACGGTGTCGGCCTTGGTCAGCGCGCCCTTGACCGGAAGGCCGAGCACGATGTTCGCCGAGAACGTCCCCTTGCTGGTGTTGGGATCGACGAAGGTCGCCGACAGATCGCTCAGGCGATCATTGCTGAGAATTTCGGCCGCCGCGGGCACCGGCCCGTCGGCACGGAATTTGGTCCGCGAAGGCGACGGCTTCGGCGCCATGTCCGGCACCTCGAAGGTGAAATCAGAGATCGTGATCTTGCGGCCTGCGGGCGTGTCCGCGATGCCCTGGCCGATCGTCACGGTGGCCGTGCGCCCGGTCACGTGCGCCTTCAAATCGGCGTCGTGCACCACCGGCATGCCATCGACAGGGCGAACCGCGACGCCGCTCGCCACGATGTTGACCGAGAGGCCGTCATCGGGGATCGGCGGGCCCTTGCGCGGAAGATTGCGTGTCGGCGAATTGACGCCGATCTCGATACGCTGGAGCGTGCCGCGTTCGATGCGCTCGATCACCCACTCACGCAATTCCGGAACGATGAGCGTCGGCCACATCCGCTTCAGGGCGGACGCCGACATCGGCGTTCCCGCAAAGCCCAGCATCAGCCGCGGCTCGCCGGAATAGTCGATGCTGCCGGTGCCGGCGACACCGATCTCGCCATTGGAGACGTCGGCCTGCGTCAGCAGCACACGCTTGTGGTCGCTGTCGAAGCGGAAGCCGATTGCGATGCGGTTGAAGACCAGCGGCGCCTCGTTGTCGATGCCGCCAAGCAGGATCGAACCGCCGCTGAAGCCGAGCTGCCAGTCGTTGGTGCTGCCGTTGGGCGGCTCGAGATGGGCCAGCAGCGTGATGCGGTTGGCACCCGAGATGACCTTGAACGGTGCGACCAGCACCCGCCGTCCGGCATCCCACTCGACGTTGATCTCAGCCGAGTCGATCGCCATCGGATAGTCGGGCGTATCGGTGTCGATGATGTTGCCGGCGCCGATCGCGATCTTGCCGCGGAAAAAGGTCGGCACGCCGTCGCGGCCGAGCTCGCCCTTGAGCTCGCCGGTCAGCGGCAGATCTGCATTGTAGGTCAGGTCCTTCAGCCGCAGCGCCAGCAGGATGTTGGAGGTCGAGACCTTGTCGGCGCGGATGTCGACCGAGCGCACGCCGTTCTCGGACGGTCCGATCGTGGCACGCAGCATCCACGGGCGCGCACCTTCCTCGCCGAGGCTGAGAGACACACCGCCATGGCTCGGCCGGCGCAGGCTGAGGGTGATGTTCTCAAAGGTCCATTTGCTGCCGCGCTGCTGGTCGTCGACGATCAGATTGCCGTTCTTCAGACCGATCTCGTTGAGGTTCTGGCCGTCCAGACCGGTCATGCTCAGGCTGTCGAGCCAGTCGAGACCGGCGAGAACGCCGCTCTGGGCACTGCCTGCGGCGGCGGCCGGTGCACTGGACGACGGATCCGGGGTCGCGGCTGCCGACGGCGGCGCAGACCCGGTACGCGGGAACGTCGGGGGCAGGCCGGCTTCCTTCTTCGATGCAACGCCGGTCGCCAGCGGCTTTGCGGTGTCGCCGGCCGACACGGTGACCGTCCCGTCAGGCGCGATCCGGATCGCAAGCTCGGCATCGACGAGGTTGAGGCTTTCGGCGCGCAGCCGGCCCATCAGCAGCGCGGTACCGGACAGCCTCACCTCGGCCTTCGGCGCGCTCGCGACGATGGCGTGGTCGCGGTCGCGGACGATGATGTCGCGGATGCGTACGGCAATGCGGATTCGGCCGGCCCGCTCGATCTGCGTGCCGCCGACTTCGACCGTGTTGCCGTTGCCGATATTGTCCTCGATTGCCGCCGCAAGCCACGGCGTTGCGATGTCGAGATTGATGGGGCCCGCACCAAGCCGCCACCACAGCGCGCCGAAACAGCCGACGAAGATGACGACGAGGGCGCCGATGACGACGGCCAGCCGCTTCAGCCAGCGATCCGCCGCCAGCCACCGCCGCAGAGACCCAACGCCGTCACCTAAACGAGGGAAGCCCGAACTGGAACGCGACAACAGCCGGCGTGCACGATGGCCCGCCGCCTCCTCCTGATCCGGATCCCAGTCGGCCTCGTCCCATTCCAGCGGCTCCTGCACGCCGCCGCGCCGAAGGTAATCCCGATGATGATCCTGGGGCGACGTATTCCTTGCCATTGCCTCTCGATACAGGCGCCCATCGTAAGATTGAGCGCCGCCGGGGCCGCATCCGTCGAAGGGGATCGAAGGCCCCTTCGACGGCACTGCCGCCATTCCTTGAATGTTCCTGCTGTTCGTCATTTCGCCCCGGAAGCGCGTTCAACGAGCAGTGGGGTGGTGCCTGGAATTTCTTGTAACCATACTCCCGCGCGGTCAGAGTTGCCCAGCCGAGGGCGCGAATCCGGCACACCTGACGAGAGCTGCAATACCGCTTTGGTTGACCCGCCGAAAGCGTCGAAAGGAAGGCGTATGTCCAAGAAATCCCGAAAGAATTCGTCCAAAAGCGCCTCCGGCAGTCCGATCGCTAAAAAGAAGGCCGCGAAAACGCGGCCATTGGCGCAAACAAAGCCCGCGAAAACGCGGCGGGCACCGGCAAGCAAATCAAGCAAGACGGCAGCAAAGGCAGCATCGCATAAGGCCGCACCGAAACGGTTAAAATCTAGTGAATCCCTATCCCAACCTGCGACCGCCGCCAAACTCGTTCTGACCGAGGGTCGGAAGGCGCCCGCCTTCCGGCTGCCCCGTGACGGTGGCGGCGTGGCGACGCTGTCGGACTATGCCGGGCGGAAGCTCGTCCTGTTCTTCTACCCTCGCGCCGACACTCCTGGCTGCACCCGCGAGGCCATCGACTTCACGCGCCTTGCGGACGCGTTCGCGCAAGCAGGCACGGCCGTGCTGGGCATCTCCGCCGATCCGGTCAAGGCCCAGGAGAGGTTCCGAGACAAGCACAGTCTCGGCATCCCCCTCGTCTCGGATGAGACCCACGAGATGCTGGAGGCGTATGGCGCCTGGGGCGAAAAATCGATGTACGGCAGGACCTTCCTGGGGATTCTTCGCACCACGGTTCTGGTCGGCGCGGACGGCAAGGTGGCCAAAGTCTGGCGCAACGTTCGCGTCGACGGCCACGCCGACGACGTACTCGCGGCGGCAAGCAGTCTTTAACCAGCCCTTTAAATTCGAGCGTTCCCATTTCCGAAAAATTAACCATGACCGGCCCAGATTGCGGCAATTAGGCCGCAAGGAACCGTTCCGACCGGCGCGGGAGTGCCGATGTCGAAAAGTTCTGCCCAACACTCGCACTCCCCCCAACATCATCCTCACGATCACGGACGGCCCTACCATCGCCGTCCCGCCGCAGCAGCGGCGGCAGCCGCGATTCCCCTCCCCGCAGCGGATGACGCCTACACCATCGTCCACGCCGGCAAGCAGGTTCGCTTCGGCCCCGTGGTGTTCTGGATCGTGGTCGGCACCGTCGTGCTGCTCGGACTGTGGTCGGCAGCAACCGCCACCTATTTCGCCTTTCGCGACGACGTCCTGACCCGGCTGATCGCCCGCCAGGCCGAGATGCAATACGCCTATGAAGACCGGATCGCCGAGCTGCGCGCCAAGGTCGACCGCACCACCAGCCGGCAATTGCTCGACCAGGAGCAGTTCGACCAGAAGCTCGACCAGATCATGAAACGCCAGACGGCGCTGGAGTCCCGGGCAACGGCGCTCGGCGCCATGCCCGACGTTACCGGATCGATTCCGCGCTCAGCTCCGCAACGCGGCGAGTCGAGCCAGGGCACGACGCAGGGCACGCCAAAGCCCTCGCCGATCAGCGACACCGTCATCTTCGTGGCGCCGCCGGACCGCGAAGCGCGGCTCGAGTCGCGCGCGCCGGCCGTCGCGGCACCGCAAACCAATCAATTCGCCAAGAACCAGGGTTTCGACAATGTCCTGGTCCGGCTCCAGACCTCGCTTGATCAGGTCGAGCGTCGTCAGATAGCGGCGCTCAGCGCCGTCGAGGAAGGCATGGATTCACGCATGCGGCGAATGCGCGGCGTCGTCGGCGATCTCGGCCTGAACCTTGCCAGTCTCGAAGCCGCCGTGCCGCGCACCGCAATGGGCGGGCCTTTTGTACCTGTGAAACTAACGGCGAACTCCGGCCCGTTCGAGAAGCAGCTCTATCGCATCAACACCACCCGCGCCGAGATGGACCGGCTCAACCGCACGCTCGCCCTCGTGCCCTATCGCAAGCCCGTCATCGGCGAGGTCGAATTCACCTCCGGCTTCGGCGTGCGCAGTGATCCCTTCCTCGGCCGGCCCGCGATGCACACCGGGCTCGACTTCCGCGCCGCGACCGGCGATCCCGTTCGCGTCACCGCCAACGGCAAGGTGGTGTCGGCCGGCTGGTCCGGCGGTTACGGTCGCATGATCGAGGTCGATCACGGCAACGGGCTTTCGACCCGCTACGGCCATCTCTCCGAGATCAATGTGAAGGTCGGCGAGATCGTGAAGATCGGTCAGGTCGTCGGCCTCGTCGGATCGACCGGACGCTCGACCGGTCCGCATCTGCACTACGAAACCCGCATCGACGGCGAGGCGGTCGATCCGCAGAAATTCCTGCGCGCCGGGGTTCGCCTGAGCGCGGGCTAGACCCGCACCTCGTCCAATTCGGCGAAGCGCCTGTCTCTCGCACCGGACCTTAGCGCCGGCCGCCCCCCATCCCGCCACCGGGGCCACCGAAGCCACCACCGCCCATTCCGCCGCCAGGGCCCATCGGCCCGCCGGGCGATCCCATGCCGCCGGGTCCCGACGGAGCGCCGGGGCCCGAGGGCGACGGACCCGGGCCGGATCCAGGCGCCGGGCCGGTCCCGGGCGCACCGGGCGCAGGCTGACCGCCGGTCGGGCTTGGGCCGGGCGTGCCGCTTCCGGGATGCAGGATCGAGCCGCCGGGCGAGTGGCCGGGGCCGCTGGGGCTTCGTCCGGGTGACGGCATCGACGATCCCGGGAATTGGCCGACGGCTTGTGTGGAATCGACCTGCAGGCCGCGCGCGCGATCGAACACGCCGTTGACCACCATGCGCGCTTCGCCGGCCGCCGGCCCGAAGCGCGATCCGTCATGGGCGACGAACCCGGAGCCGAGCTGCAGGTTCGAGCCCGCGCGCTGCACATAGGCCTCGATCGAGAGCCGGCTCGCGCCGACGAGGTCGGAGAAGTCGTCGATCCGGGTGCGCGAGGCCTGCATCACGCCCTGGTTCGCGCTGCCTTCGATCTGCACGCGCCGGCCGACGAGCAAGGGATCGACCCCGCTCAGCTTCAGGCCGCCGATGTGCAAGCCGTCCGCGCCGCGCTCGACCAGACCCGTGACGCGCGGCGTGACATTGCCGCGCTGTTCGACGAGGCTCGCGACGATCACGCCGTCAGTGCGACGCAGGCCGAACACGGCGACCTCGGTGCCTGCGCGGCGCCAGTTTTCCTTGCCGCTCGACAGCACCTTCTGACCGAGCACTGTCAGCTCGTTGCCCTTCACCTGTTCGATCGGGCCCGAGACCTCGCTCGCAATGGAGATGCTGCGGGTGACGAGTGTGCCGTCGGCCTGCCGCGTAGCGACCACGCGCGCGAGCTGGCCGATGCGCAAGGCCTTGATGCTGGCCGCATCGCCATCGATGCGGACCGGCACATCGTTCGCATAGGTGATGCGCTCGCCGTTCACGTAAATGCTGCCGAAGCGCTGGATCACGCCGACGATGCCGGTACCGCCGATGCCGTGATCGTCGCCGCGCGTGATTCCGGTGCCGCCGATACCCTGGTCGGTACCGCGCTTGACCTGCGCCCGGGCAATGGCTGTTCCGGCGAGCCAGAATCCCGTCAGCAGCAGGCGGCGGGAGATGAGCGGCGGCCGACTCATGACGAACTGCCTTCAGTTCCGTCGCCATTGTCGTCGGTATCCTCGCTATAGATGTAGATGCCGAAATTCCAACGGGCGTCGCCGCCCTTGTCCTTGGCAAGCGCGCGATTCGCCTCGCGGTTGGCGGTCTTCAGCGCATCCATGGCAAGCTCGCGCGAGCGCGCCTCGAGGCGCCTCGCAAGCTTCGGCGAGATATTGTTGTAGTGCACGGCGCGCTCGAGGAAGCGCGGCGCCGGCCCCGAGACGTTTTGGGCGGCCGCCGCGATATGGTCATGCAGATTGCGGCCGAGATAGTGCCACTTGCTGTTGTCCTCGCCCGTCGGGACGAAGGCCGCCTCGACCAGCTCGATCTCGTCGTCGCCGTTGATGGTGACGAGCTTGCGGTCGAGCCATTCGTCGAGCACCGCGCGCGGACGCACGTCCTTGGTGACGGAGGCAACGAGCTGCTCGAATGACGGCGCCTCCCCCTCGGCGGTGCGCGGCAGCGCGAGCGGCTCGCCTTTCGCATCGGTGAATTCGGGTGCGGCGAGCCAGCGCGCGATCACCGCGCTCGTCAGCGACACCGCCGCCGGGGCCTCGTGCACCGGCGCGCCTGCGCCACGCAGCCGCGCCACCTCCTTGCGGTGGATTCCCGTGAGCAGGCTGACGCGGCTGTCGGTCTGCTCCTTTCCTTCGAGCGCGAAATCGTGCTCGGCGACGTTGACGAAGAGCTCGCGCAGGAGCTGCGCCAGCGCCGGGAACGTCATGCCGCTGCGAATGCAAAGCCGCACGAGCGGGCGCAGCAGCCGCGCCAGCGGCGCGTGCAGCTTCGCAGCGGCGTTCGGCTGTGGCGCCGAAGCCTTGGACCCGGGTTTGGCATTCATGTCTGAATTGTAGCGATGCAATCCGTGGGACACAATCCCACTTTTTTTGACCCGCCGATTGACGTGGTAAATTTTCCCACATATACGAGACGCCACTGAGGGGCGCGACGTAAAGGGACATCACCCATGGCTGCTGACCGCATGGTCCGCAATTCCAGTTCACTGCGTGCACTGCCGTTTCCAGACAGGAACCGCGGCGACGCGCTCGAGCCGATCCTGCCGGCGCTCCTGCGCGGCGTGATTTTCATTTCGGCGCTGGCTGCGCCGTTCGTCGCCGCATTGCTTGCAGGTTGACCGCCGTCATGAACCACGCCAGCGAAACCGCGCGCCGCCCGTCGGTGCTGCACATCTTCAAGATCTACTATCCCGACCTGTTCGGCGGCACGCTCACGGTGATCCGCGACATTTGCGCCAGCCTGAAGGACAGCTTCGCCTCCGCCGTGCTGACCTGCTCGCAATCGGCCAAGCGCCACGAGGTGATCAACGACGTCGAGGTCGAGCGCGTGCACTCGTACGGCAATTTGCTGTCGCTTCCGGCCGCGCCCACCTACCCCTGGCGGCTGTGGCGCAAGATCGCCGACCACGACCTGCTCGCGCTGCACGCGCCCTTCCCGCTCGCCGACCTCGTCTTCGCCTTCGGGCTCGGCCGCAAGCGGCCGCTGGTCGTGCACTGGCACGCCGACATCGTCACCCATGCCGGTCTGCGCTGGCTCATCGAGCCCCTGATGCGCCGGACGCTGCAGCACGCCAAGGCGATCATCGTGTCCGACCGCGTGCTGGTCGACCACACGCCGCTGCTGCGGGAATTCGAAGACAAGTGCCACGTCGTGCCGTTCGGCATCGACACCACGGTCTACGACTGGCCGAAGATCGAGCCGCATCACGTCAACGATCGCGGCCGGCTCGTGCTCGCCTGCGGCCGGCTCGTTCCTTACAAGGGGTTCGACGTGCTGATCCGCGCCGCCGTCAATCGCAAATTCGAGGTCTGGATCATCGGCGAAGGCGTCGAGCGGCCGCGGCTCGAGCAGCTGATCCGGGAGCTCGGCGTCGGTGATCGCGTTCGCCTGCTCGGCTCGGTGAACGACTGCGAACGCATCAAGCTGATGTGCCTCGCCGACGTCTTCGTGATGCCGTCGGTGACCAATGCCGAGACCTTCGGCCTCGTCCAGCTGGAGGCCATGGCGGCGGGACGTCCGGTCGTGAACACGGCACTGGACACCGCAGTGCCCCGCGTCGCCCGCCATGGCATGGAGGCTATCACGGTGCTGCCCGGCGACGCCGAGATGCTCGGCGAGGCCATCGACACGCTGATCCGCGATCCCGAGCGCCGCCGCCGCATGGGCCTGTCGGCGCGGACACGGGCCGTGACCCGCTATTCCGCCACGGCCTTCAAGGAGGGCATGGAGACCGTCTACCGCGACGCAGTCGCCATGCCGCGCAAGGAAGAGGTGGCGACGGCGGCCGAGGAGCCGCATCCGCCCGGCTGGCTGGACTCGGTGCGGATCGCCGCGGCGCTGGCCTGGTCCGACATGCGCCATCGCTATGTACGCTCGCTGCTCGGTCCGTTCTGGATGTCGCTCCAGATGGCGATCGTGGTCGCAGTGCTGGGCTCGGTGATCGGCCAGATGTCGAATGCCGGCGTGCTGGCGCGCCTGCCCATGCTCGCGCTGTCGATGACGGCCTGGACCTTCCTCAACAGCGTCGTGCTCGACTCGACCACGGCCCTGCAGGGTTCGGCGAGCCTGATCCGCGACCGGGCGCTGCCCCCGGTCATCTTCCTCCTGCAATGCACGTTCCGGAATGCGCTGTTCGCGCTGCATAACGCCTGCGTTCCACTTGTCCTCTGGCTCATCCTCACCCCGCAGCACCATGCCTCCCGTGCGCTCGAGGCGGTGCCGGGCCTGCTCCTGTTCGTCGCCTGTACCCTCGCTCTCAGTCTCGTGCTCGGTGCGATGGCGACCCGCTACCGCGACCTCAAGCCGATCATCGAATCCTCGTTGATGCTCGCCTTCCTGTCCTCACCGGTGATCTGGTCGTCCGACATGATCAACCACCGCTCGACGGTGATGCGGCTCAATCCGCTGACACATCTGTTCGCGGTCTGGCGCGAGCCGCTCGTGGGCGGTCACGTCGATACGATCAGCATCGTCTACGTCCTGGTCGCACTGGCGCTCCTGAGCGTCGCGAGCGCACTGACCCTCATGCACCTGCGCAAAGCCGCTTTCTGGATCTGACAACACATGGTCTCGATCAGTCTGCGCAATGTCTGTCTCGACTACCCGCTCTACGGCGCCTACGACTACTCGCTGAAGCGACGGCTGCTCGGCCACCTCATCCGCGAACAAGGCGAGATGCGGATCATCCGTGCCGTCGACAATGTCTCGATCGAGGCGGCAGCCGGCGCCCGGATCGGCCTCGCCGGCCCCAACGGCTCCGGCAAGTCGACGCTGCTGCGCCTCATCGCCGGCGTCTATCCGCCGAGCAGCGGCAACGTCGCGATCAAGGGCAACATCGTGCCCCTGCTCGGCCTCAACGCCGGCGTCAATCTGGATTTCGTGGCGGAGGACAACATCGCGCTCCTGCTGCGGATCAGCGGACGCAAGCCGAGCCGCGCCGTGATCGACGAGATCTGGGCCTTCACCGAGCTCGAGGAGCGCATGCAGCGCCTGCCGCTGCGGATGTTCTCCTCGGGCATGCTGATGCGCGTGCTGTTTGCGACCGCCACCGCCTTCCCGGCCGACATCCTCCTGCTCGACGAATGGCTGAGCGTGGTCGACGAGCATTTCGCCGAAAAGGCGCAGCGGCGGCTCCTCAACCTGGTCTCGCAGGCCGCGATCGTGATCATCGCCTCGCACGACCAGCCGCTGCTGCGTCGCACCTGCACCAGGATCATCAACCTTGATCATGGCCGCATCGCCTCGACCGCCGTGGTCGAGCCGACATCCACGCCCCCCATTGAGCTCCGCGAGAAACGCGCATGAAGCAGAATATCCTTGTCGTCTCCGAAGCGCTCGGCGAGCCCAACCACAAGCGCGGCATCTTCCACTTCACGCGCGAGCTGATGCGTTCGCTCGCGGCCGAAGGCCATGAGCTCACGCTGCTGGTCGAGACCACGCGGCGCTATCGCAAGCTGCGCCGCCGCGAGCGGCGGACGCGGCTCTTTCCGACGCAGTCGCGCAACATCGAGCTGCTCGCCCTCTACCGCTTCCTCGACGAGGTCAACATGAGCGAGCCGGTGACGCGCGGCGGCCTGCGCCGCACGCTCGACTGGTTCAGGCACCGCCTCACCATGTCGGTGTCGTGGGAGTACACGATCTGCTTCCTGCGCGCGATCGGCGTCCGCGGCCTCGGCTCGCGCCTGATCGAGAACCGGACCGCGGCGCTTGAATACATTCCGCCGGATCTGCGTCACCTCGAGCTGTTCCGCGACTTCCAGCTCGAGCCCGGGTTCTACAGCTACCAGGACTCCTCGGCCTTCTTTCTGCTGCCGCCGCCGCGGATCGACGCGCGCGGCTATGACGTCATCGTCGTGGATACGCCGACCCGCGTCGCGATCAAGCGCAGGCCAGGTGCCAAGGTGATCTGCGTGGTCCACGACCTGTTGCCGCTGACCGACCTCAAGCTCAGCGACGTCGCAACGCGGCTGTTCCTGTCGCGGCTCCTCACCAGCCTGCGTCAGGCCGACGAGCTCGCCTTCGTTTCAAACTACAGCATGATGCGGTTCAGGGAACTGTTGCCGCAATTTGCGCACCTACCGGCGCGGGTCGTGTATCCCCGCACCCGGTTCGACGCCCCGGATGTCCTGCACCGACCAGCCCCGTCGGGGCGTCCGGGGCGGCCGAGCTTCGTTGTGATCGTCTCGAACGAGCCGCGCAAGAACGTCGCCACTGTCATTCGTGCCTTCTGCAACGTGCCGCAGGCCGATCTCGTGGTGATCGGCCTTGCCGGCCACATCAGCCGGATGCGCAACCTCCCGCCCAACATTCGCTTCGCCGGCTATGTCGACGAGCACGAGAAGGCCGCCCTGATTGCCGAGTCGCACGGCCTGATCATGCCGAGCTTCGCGGAAGGATTTGGCGTGCCGATTATCGAGGCGCTGGCAGCGAACACGCCGGTGCTGTGCTCCGATATCGCCGTGTTCCGCGAGGTCGCGGGCGAGCTCGCCGATTATTTCGATCCGTTCTCGACCGATGCGATCGCCGCCTCCGTCACCCGCGTGCTGGCGCGACAGGAAGAGTGCCGCGGCAGAATCAAGGCACGGCGCGGCGAGCTTGCGGAGCGATTCGGCTACCAGACCCAGGCGCGCGACTTCCTCGGCCAATACGTGCCCGCGGAAAGCCTGATGGCTGCGCAATAGCACTTCGTCATGACAGCCGAACCCGCGGCATGGTCCGGCCCGGCCGCACCCCGGCGATGGCCGGCCCGGAGGGACCAGACCTCGCTGGTCCGAACCGCTGATTTCCTCGCCGCCCTCATCGCGGCCTCGCTGCCCTGGTCGACCACGGTGCCGGCGATCTTCACCGGACTCTGGCTGCTTGCGGTGACGCCGACGATCGACTGGCGCGACTACGCGCGCAGTCTCGCCAAGCCTGCCTTCGCCCTGCCCTTTGCCTTCCTGCTGCTCGCCGTCGTCGGCACGCTCTGGTCGGATGGCGCATGGGCGGACCGGCTGCATGCGATCAAGCCGGTGGCAAAGCTCGTGCTGATCCCGCCGCTGCTCTATCACTTCAGGCGATCGGAGCGCGGCACGTGGGTTTTTCTTGCTTTTCTCGGCTCCTGCGCGCTGCTCGCGATCTTCTCCTGGCTGGTGCTGCTCCATCCTGCCTGGAAGATCACTGTGACCGCGTCGGCCGGCGTTCCCGTCAAGAACTACATTGACCAGAGCCAGGAGTTCACCCTCTGCGCCTTTGCACTCGCGCTGCCCGCGCTGGGCTTCTGGCGCGCGCGGCAGGTCGCCGCAATGCTCACCTGCCTTGCGCTAATCCTGTTGTTCCTCACCAACATGGTCTTCGTTGCCTCGGCGCGCACGGCGCTGGTCTGCATCGCGGTCCTGCTGGTTCTGTTCGCCTGGCGCCACCTCAGCCGCCGCGCAGCGCTGTTCCTGCTCGCGGGCGCCGTTGCCGCTAGCGCGCTGGCCTGGACGGCCTCGCCTTATCTGCGCCAGCGCATCACCGACATTTATGTCGAGTATCAGCACGGCCATGAGGACATCAGCCGCGCCTCGACCGCGCAGCGCCTGACCTATTGGCGCAAGTCGACCCTCGCCTTCATCGAGGCGCCGCTTTTCGGGCACGGCACGGGCTCGATCAAGCGGCAGTTCGAGCGCGCCGCGGTGGGCGCGAGCGGCCTCGGCGCAGAGATCGTCAGTAATCCCCACAACCAGACCCTCAATGTCGCCGTGCAGTGGGGCCTGATCGGCGTCGCCCTGCTCTACGCGATGTGGTTGGCCCACCTTCGCCTGTTCACGGGCGAAGGTCTTGCGGCTTGGATCGGCCTCGTTATCGTCGTGCAGAACATCGCGAGCTCGCTTCTGAACTCGCATCTGTTCGATTTCCACGAGGGCTGGATGTATGTCCTCGGCATCGGCGTTGCCGGCGGCATGTCGCTGCGCGCCAATGCCGAACGCGGAAACAACGCCGCATGGTGACTACTGGCTGCGTTCGTGCCCGACCTCGCCGGTGATGACGTCGCCGAACAGCTCCCAGGCCTGCCCGTTGAAGCGCATCAGCTGCATCTGCTCGATCGGGAAATAATCGTCCGGCGAGGTGTTGACCATGATGCCCGGCAGCATCAGATCGGTGTGGAAGTTCTTCAGGTTGGCGGCCTGCTTCATGACGTTCTCGCGGGTGAGATTGTCGCCGCACTGCTTCAGGACCTGCACCATCGCCTCGGCCTGGACATAGCCGTAGATATTGTTGGCATTGGCCTTGTCGCCCTCGGGATAGTACTTGTCCATGAATTCCCGCCATTTCACCACCGCGGGATCCTTGTCCCAGGTCGGATCGGTCGGGTCTTTCAGATAGACCGTCGAGATGATGTCCTTGGAATATTCGAGCCCGGCGGGCTTCAGCACCGAGGCAACCGAGGTCGCGGTGTTGGCGAGGAAGAACTTCGGTTTCCAGCCGAGCTCGCCGACCTTCCGGATCGCTTGCGCCGAGCCTTTTGGCGCAGCCCAAGAGAAGAAGATGTCGGCGCCGGAATCGTGCAGGGCGACGATCTGCGAGTCGATCGAGGGATCGCTCACTTCGTAGGACTTGTCGGCGATGATCATGCTCGCCTTGTCGCCGAGCCCGTCCTTCAGGCCCTTGAACTGGTCCTTGCCTGCATCGTCGTTCTGCCAGAACACCGCGATCTTGCCGTTCGGGAAGTTGTCGCGAATGTACTTTGCGTAGATCCGCCCCTCGCTCTGGTAGTTGGGCTGGAATCCCATGGTCCAGGGGAAGTTCTTCGGGTCTCCGAACTTGGTGCCGCCGGATGCAACGAAGAGCTGCGGCACTTTCTTGGCGTTCATGTACTTCATGATCGCGGAATTCGAGGGCGTGCCGAGCGACTGGAAGATCAGCAGCACCTCGTCGCTCTCGACGAGCTTGCGCGCCTGCTCGATCGCCTTCGGCGGAGAATAGGCGTCGTCGTAGCTGATGAAGTTGATCTTGCGTCCGTTGATTCCGCCCTGATCGTTGATCATCCCAAAGAACGCGGCCTCGGTCTTGCCGATCACGCCATAGGAGGACGCCGGCCCGCTATAGGGCATGATGTTGCCGATCTTGATTTCGGTGTCGCTGGCGCCGGGGTCGTATTTCTTCTGCGCCGAGGCCGGTGTCGTGGCGAGCACTCCGGCAACAAGCATGGCGAGGGCAGCAAGGCTTTCGCAACGACCCGGCATCGTTCTCTCCCTGTTTTGTAGTCTTGTTTTGCAGAGAGTGTCGCAAGGAGGCGTCAGGCTGGCAAGCGGTTCGATTTTCCGCGGGGTGAAACGGCGCGGCTCAAGGGCCCACCAGGATTGAGAACTTACGCGAGCGTCCGCGACAGCCTCAGCACGCGCCCGTCAATCACGAGCACTGCGCTGCGATCACTTCCGCGCATCTCCGGCGATATCGGCGACAACCGCTCCGATCACCAACGCTCCCCCGATCAGCGCATGGACGGCAGGCACTTCGCTGAAGGCAACCCACACCCAGAACGGCATCAGCGGCGTTTCCAGTGTCGCGATCAGGGAGGCCTGGCTCGAGGGCAGGAAGCGCGAGCCGAGCATGTAGAACGTCAGGCCGAGCGCGACCTGAAAGCAGCCAAACATCGCGAGAATCGCAAGGTTGTTGCCGCCGACATGGGCGATGTCACGGGCGAACGGCAGGCTGACGAGACTTCCCAGGAAATTCGACAGCGCGGCCGCGGCCACCATCGACGTCTCCCGGTGTCGCCGAATGACGACCGTCATGGCGGATATGGCGAGCACCATCACGCAGCCGAGGGCAACTCCACTGATGTCAGCGGCGGCTTCGATACCGCCGACTGTGATGACCACGCCGGCAAGGGCGACCAGGCTCGCGATCAGCGTGCGCCATTTCGCGGCTTCGCCGAGCCACAGCCACGCCAGCGCGGCCGCGACGAACGGTTGCGTGGCGATCAGAACCGCCACGTTCATCACCTTGGTCATCTGAAGCGCGGGGATGAACGAGATCATGCCGAGCGTCGACAATGACGCGACGAGCCAGCCGCCCCGTCCCGGTGCCACCAGCTGGCGCAGCCCGCCACGCCCCTGCAGCAGCACAAGAAACACCACGATCAGGCAGCCGCCGAACAGCCCGCGCCAGAACAGGATGGTCCAGGGATCGAAGGGGAGCAGGCGCGTGAAGAACGGCGCCGTGCTCCAGGCAATTGCGGCGGCGACGACGAGGGCAATGCCAAGACCGCGTTCCGACCGTGGCTGCCCCATGTCACCTCGACCGGCTAGGAGGTCTTCGTCTTCGGTTGCGAGACCAGTTCGATCATCCTGCCTTCATCGTCGTCCGGCATCGCGGCTTTCGCTCGCGCGTAGGACTCGACGGCGGCGCGCGCGACCAACGGCTTGCCCGCCAGCAGAGTTTCGGCAAGCTTCACGGCGTAGGCGGCATCCTTGTGCCGCAGCGCCGAGGTGAAGGTCGCGCCGCTGAAGTCGCGGGCGACCATGCGCTTGGAGTGGCGCTGCACCTGGGGACTGGCGGCGACGCCGGCCTGGATCGACTCCAGCACGAGATTCATGTCGAGCCCGGCCTGCTCGGCGATCGCGAGCCCTTCGGCGAGGCCTGCGATCTGGATCGCGCCCATGAGATTGTTGATGAGCTTGTAGACCGTGCCGGAGCCGACCGCGCCGAAATGGCGGATGGTCGAACCGATCGGCGCGAGATAAGGCTGCGCACGTTCGAGATCGGCGGGGTCAGCACCGACCAGCAGTGTCAGCTTTCCACTAGCTGCCGCATCCGGCAATCCCGTCACCGGACAATCGATGTAGATGAGGCCGCGGCCGTTGAGCTCGCGAGCCATCTCGCGCGCATGATCGTACGAGACCGTGGAGCATTCGATCGCGATCGTGCCGGCCTTCGCCGTCTTGGCCGCGCCCTTGGGGCCGAGCCAGATCGCGCGCGAGGCTTCGTCGTCGGCGACCATGGTCACCACGGCATCGGCATCGATCGCGGCGTCCTCCGGCGAAGTCGCCCAATGCGCGCCGCGCGCGATCAGGTCTTCGGCTTTCGCCTTGCTGCGATTCCAGAGCGTCACCGTGAAGCCGGCATCGAGATAGCGGCCAGCCATGCCATGGCCCATTCGCCCCAGTCCGATGAAGGCGACGCGGGGCATGGCTAGTCCACGTCCTCGATCTCGCCGGCCGTGGTGCCGAAGGCACGCTGCGCCAGCGTCGCGGCCATGAACTCGTCGAGGTCGCCGCCAAGCACGCCCGAGGTGTCGGAGGTCTGCACGCCCGTGCGCAAATCCTTCACCATCTGATAGGGCTGCAGCACGTAGGAGCGGATCTGGTGGCCCCAGCCGATATCGGTCTTGGCGGCCTGGTCGGCGGCGGCCTTCTCCTCGCGCTTCTTCAGCTCGATCTCGTACAGCCGCGCGCGCAGCATGTCCCAGGCCTGCGCCCGGTTCTTGTGCTGGGAGCGGCCGGCCTGGCAGACCACGGCGATGCCGGACGGGATATGCGTCAGGCGCACCGCCGATTCGGTCTTGTTGACGTGCTGGCCGCCGGCGCCGCCCGAACGCATGGTATCGACGCGGACGTCGGATTCCTTGATGTCGATCTTGATGCTGTCGTCGATGACCGGGAACACCTGAACGCTCGAGAACGAGGTGTGCCGGCGCGCGTTGGAATCGAACGGCGAGATGCGCACGAGGCGGTGCACGCCGGCCTCCGTCTTCAGCCAGCCATAAGCGTTGTGGCCGGAGACCTGGATGGTCGCGGACTTGATGCCAGCCTCTTCGCCGTCGGACTCTTCGAGCACCTCGACCTTGAAGCCGTGGGTTTCGGCCCAGCGCGTGTACATGCGGAGCAGCATCTGCGCCCAGTCCTGGCTCTCGGTGCCGCCGGCGCCGGCGTGGACTTCGAGATAGGAATCGAAGCGGTCGGCCTCGCCCGAGAGCAACGCCTCGAGCTCGCGCCGCGCCACTTCCTTCTTCAGGTTCTTCAGCGCAGCTTCGGCCTCGGCCACGACGCCTTCATCGCCCTCGGCCTCGCCGAGCTCGATCATGCCGACGTCGTCTTCGAGCTCCTGCTCGACCTTGCCGATGCCCGACAGCGCATCCTCCAGCGAGGTGCGCTCCTGCATCAGTTTCTGGGCTTTCTGGGGATCGTTCCAGAGGTTGGGATCTTCTGCGAGCTTGTTCAGCTCAGCGAGGCGCGCCGTCGATTTCTCGACGTCAAAGATGCCTCCTCAGCAGCCCGACTGACTGCTTGATCTCTTCTACCAACCGTTCGATTTCGGCGCGCATGTCGCTCTCTGGTCTCGCGGAATTGTTCCCGCGTGCTGGCGCATGATCCGGGAAAGTGTGCAGCGATTTCCCGAAAAGATCATGCGCAAACAAAAAATAAAGCGCGATAAGTCATCGCGCAGATGGGGATGTAGCGGCGGCGGCTGCAAAGCGCAACCGCCGGAGCTTTGGATCGCGGGTCTTATTCCAGGCCTAGTACAGCCCGCCGGTGCCCGGACGCATGAAGAAGCCGGAATCCGGCGGCGGCTGCTGCGGCACGCGCCCGTCGGCGTCGGCAACGCCGATGACGGAGTAGTTATCCGGCGGCGCGGTGCCCGGCTTGAAGGCTTCGAGGATGGTTCCGCCGGTCTCACCGGGACCCGCGCGCATGCCGGTCTTGGCGACGACGCGGACCAGCTTGATGCCGGCCGGCACCTTGAATGGAACCGCGGGCTTGTCGGCGAGCGCGAGCTTCAGGAAGTCGCGCGCGATCGGAGCTGCCAGATGGCCGCCGGTCGCAGCGTTGCCTTTGCCGAGCGGACGCGGCTTGTCGTAACCCATGTAGATCGCCACGGCGACGTCGGGCGAGAAGCCGACAAACCAGGCGTCCTTGGCCTCGTTGGTGGTGCCGGTCTTGCCGGCGATCGGCTTGCCGACCTCCTTGACGACGGTCGCGGTACCGGCCTGCACGACGCCTTCCATCAGCTCGGTGATCTGATACGCGGTCATGGAATCCAGCACCTGCTCGCGGCGGTCGATCAGCTGCGGCTCGTTCTGGTTCTTCCAGCCCCCCGGCGCCTCGCAGCCACGGCATTCGCGCTGGTCGTGCTTGAAGATGGTGTGGCCATAGCGGTCCTGGATGCGGTCGATCAGCGTCGGCTTCACGCGGCGGCCGCCATTGGCGAGCATCGAATAAGCGGTGACCATGCGCATCGCCGTCGTCTCGCCGGCGCCGAGCGCGTAAGAGAGATAGTTCGGCAACTCGTCATAGACGCCGAAGCGGCGGGCATATTCGCCGATCAGCGGCATGCCGATGTCCTGCGCAAGGCGCACCGTCACGGTGTTGAGCGATTGCCGCAGCGCGTTACGTAGCGTCACCGGCCCCTGATATTTGTTCGACGAGAAGTTTTCAGGCCGCCAGACGCCGGCGCCCTGCCCCTGGTCGATTTCGATCGGCGCGTCGAGCACGACCGTCGACGGCGTATAGCCGTTGTCGAGCGCGGCCGAGTAGACGATCGGCTTGAACGACGAACCTGGCTGCCGGTAGGCCTGCGTGGCACGGTTGAACTGGCTCTGGTCGAACGAGAAGCCACCGACCATCGCGAGCACGCGACCGGTCCACGGGTCCATCACCACCATCGCGCCGGACACTTCGGGGATCTGCCGCAGCCGGTACTGGCCTTCGACGGGTTGTCCCTCCTTGGTGTAGAGCGGATCGGCATAGATCACGTCACCGGGCTGCAGCACCTGGGACACCGCCGTCGGCGTCTTGCCCTTCGCGGCGCCCTGCGCGGCCCGCGCCCAGCGTACGCCGTCGAGCGTGACGATGCCGGTCTCGCGCTGCTTGCTCACGGCGCCGCCGAGCTCGCGATTCGGCTGGAAGCCGATGCGCGCCGACTGGTCGCTGGTTTCCAGCACCACCGCCATGCGCCAGGGCGAGATGTCGGAGAGCGACTTGATCTCGGCGAGCTTCACGCCCCAATCGCCCGAAATGTCGAGCTTGCTCATGGCGCCGCGATAGCCCTGCTGCTCGTCATAGTTCACGAGGCCCGAGACCATGGTCTTGCGCGCCATGACCTGGATCTTCGGATCGAGCGTGGTGCGGACCGAGAGGCCGCCCTCGTAGAGCTTCTTCTCGCCATAGCGCTCGAAGATGTCGCGGCGGACTTCCTCGGCGAAATATTCGCCGGCGAAGGTGTGGGCGCCGTTGGAACGGTTGGTGACGGCCAGCGGCTCCTTGCGCGCCTTGTCGGCATCGGCCTGCTTGATCCAGCCGTTCTCCTGGAGACGGTCGATCACGTAATTGCGGCGCTCGATGGCGCGGTCGCGGTTACGCACCGGGTGCAGCGTCGCCGGCATCTTCGGCAGCGCCGCAAGATAAGCGGCTTCGGAGATCGTGAGCTCGTTCACCGATTTGTCGAAATAAACCAGCGAAGCCGCCGCGATGCCGTAGGCACCGAGGCCGAGATAGATTTCGTTCAGGTACAGCTCGAGGATCTTGTCCTTGGAGTAGGTCTTCTCGATCCGCATCGCCAGCAAGGCTTCCTTGATCTTGCGCGCGAACGAGACCTCGTTGGTCAGGAGGAAGTTCTTGGCGACCTGCTGGGTAATCGTGGAGGCGCCCTGCGGACGCCGGTTGGAGCCGTAGTTCTGGAGATAGAGCAATCCGGCGCGCGCCATGCCTGTGTAGTCGATGCCGCCATGCTCGTAGAAATTCTTGTCCTCGGCCGCCAGGAACGCGTTGATCACGAGCTTCGGCACTGCCTGGATCGGCAGATACAGCCGCCGCTCCTTGGCGTATTCGCCGAGCAGCGAGCCGTCGACCGCGTGCACGCGGGTCATCACCGGCGGTTCGTAATCCTGAAGCTGAGAGTAATCGGGCAAGTCCTTGGAGAAATGCCAGATCAGGCCTGCCACGGCACCGACACCAACAAGGAACAACACCGTTCCCGCGGCGAACAGGAAGCCCATGAACCGCACCAGCAAGCGCATTATCTGTTTATCCGTTCAATCCTGGATCAGCCCTTGGCGCCGCCAACAGGCGCCATCCTCACGTCGCGAATTCACCGGCCTACTCAAATACATCGGCGCCGGACCGAAAGACGCTAGCCGAGCGGGATTCTCGTCGATTCCGGAACCCCCTGCCACGTTTTTATAAAGCGCCCGCTGTGGCCAAACTAGGGCTTAACAGCGCGGTCGAAACTTCCCCTCTTCAATTCCCTGCCCCCGCGGCCATCCGCTTGGCCAGAAACCCGTCAATGGCCTGCGCCATCGAGCCCACGGCGCGGGACCGCCAGCCCTCGGAGACGAGGTGATCGAGATCGCCCTTGTTGGAGACATAACCGATCTCGACCAGCACCGACGGCACGTCGGGCGCCTTCAGCACCCGGAATCCGGCAGACTTGAGCGGATGCTTGTGCATCCGCACCGTCGACTTCATTTCGCCCATCAGAAATCGGGCAAAACGGTTTGAAAACGTGCGTGTTTCCCGCTGGGTGAGATCGATCAGGATGTCCGCAACGTCAGTCGGCTCCTCCGCGAGGTTGAAGCCGGCGATCGCGTCCGCCCGGTTTTCAGCGTCCGCCAGACGCTGGGCCTCGGCGTCCGAGGCCTTGTCGGACAGCGTGTAGATCGTCGCGCCCTGGGCATCGCCCTCGGCGCGTGGCAGCGCGTCTGCGTGGATCGACACGAACAGCGCGGCCTTGAGCCCGCGGGCAATTTTGACCCGGTCGTTGAGCGGGATGAAGGTGTCGTCGTCCCGCGTCATCACCACGCGGTATTTTCCGCTCTTTTCCAGCCGGTCCCGCAGCGCCAGCCCGAACGCCAGCACAAGGTTCTTTTCGCTCTCGCCGCTCGATTGCGTTCCGTTGTCGATGCCGCCATGGCCGGGATCGATCACCACCACGGCGCGCCCGTCCGCCGGCTTCTGTTGTGCCGTGTCCGGGGGCGCAGCCGCGGCAGGAACGGTCGCGGGCGGCGCGTCGGCGATCGCGGGCCGCAATTCGGGCCGGCTGTCCGGGCTCTGCGATTGCACGAAGGCGGTGCGATCAACCTCCTCCAGCTCGAGCACGAGCCGGGCCGGCTGGCCATTAGCCGCCTCGAGCACGTAGGAGTTGGTGATCTTGGCGGGTCCCGCGAGGTCGAACACGATTCGCGACCCGCCCGGCATTACGAGCCCGTAGCGGAAGGCTTTGACCAGCCCCCGCCCGCCGCCACCCGTGCCGGCCGGCAGCTGAAAATTGATCTGGGGGACGTCGACGACGACTCGGTACGGGTCGGCCAGGGTGAAGGCGCGGAAGGTGACGGTCTGGTCGAGGTCGAGGATGAACCGGGTCTGCTTGGCATCGCCGGCCAGCCGGGCGCCCGAGGCAATCGGGAAATTCGCCGTCGCAACAGCGGGTTGCGGCTGGCTCTCGGCGGCACTCAGACGGGAGGAATCGGCGCACGGAAATACTGCGGCGCACAACAGCGCGCACGCCAGCAAAACCCTTTGATTTGCGCGGCCCGCCACCGAATTCCGTGCCTCCGAGCAGCTTCCTTATCGCAATAGAACCGCAGGGTTAATCAGGACTTAATGACGAAGAACGCGAAACTCGGCGACTGTGACCGGCTTGCGACGCTCCCTTGCACGGATGGCCCATTCCTCGTATGTACAGATTGCTGACGGCCAATATTTTCGGTTGTGTCGCATTCAGTCGCCCGGTGCAGCGCCGGAGCTCCCAAGTTTTGGGAATTCCAGCGTTTTCCGTCCCCCTTTGAGGCCAGCGCGGCGCGCGGCAACGAGGTGGAACGGGGTCGAGCCCCGGCGGCAGGCGGTCCTGGGTTACCTCTCGCGTTCCACGGACAGTTCTGACAGCGACGTAACCTCGTTACCCGATCCCTTAATCCCAAGGGAGCGGTTGTGATCCTCAGGACGCGCGTTCTCGCGCCAGACCTGGCCAGCAGCAACTGATCAAGGGGCGGTCTCGCCGCCCGAGTTTTCATACGGGCCGACGCTTGATGCGCCAGACTGTGCCGACGAAATCTGAAGGACCATTCGCGACGCTGCGGAGCCAAACGCCCGCGCGCCGCTTTGGGCCTCCAGCCTCACGTTCGGCACGGCGCGAGAGAGGACGTTTCGGCCTTCCCCTCACCCCCGAATCAGGTGGACCGTCGCGTCACCCGGCGGCGCGATTCGCGCCCACGGTGAATCGCGCCCGCCGCCGCCAAGAGTTAAGACATGCCCAACAAGATGTTGATCGATGCCACCCACCCGGAAGAGACCCGGGTCGTTGTGGTCCGCGGCAATCGCGTCGAAGAGTTTGATTTCGAGACTGCGCAACGCAAGCAACTGCGCGGGAACATCTATCTCGCCAAGGTCACCCGGGTCGAACCCTCGCTCCAGGCCGCTTTCGTCGAATATGGTGGCAACCGCCACGGCTTCCTCGCCTTCAGCGAAATTCATCCCGACTACTACCAGATCCCGGTTGCCGACCGGCAGGCGCTGATCGAGGCCGAGGAGCAGGCCCATCGCGAAGCCGAGGAGGAAAACGAGAACCGTTCGCACGGCCGCCGCCGCTCGCGCCATCGCAATGCGCGCCGCCGCGGTCATGGCGAGCGCGTACAGAGCGACATCGTTGAGGGCCTCGAGGCAGGCAGCGATCCCGCCGCCCAGCCGCTCGCAGGCGAGGCGCTGCCGGAGCACGCCGAGGGCGTCCCGCACGAGGGCGAGCACGGCGCGTTCGAGGCGCATGACCATGACCACGATCACGACGAGCATGGGCACGACGATCATCATCACGACCATGATGATGAGCATCACGCGCATGATCACGATGACCATGACCACACGGACGAGCACGATCATCACGCGCACGACCACCATCATGACGACGAGGCGCCCGTCGCAGCCGTGGGAGCCGAGCCGGTTGTCGCCAGCGAATTCACCGCCGAGCAGCCGCGGGAAACGATCGCGGCCGAAGTGCCGGCGGGCGAAGCACACGCTGAGGCCCTGGCCGAAGCCGTGACCGCCGCCGTCGAGCCGGCGGACGCCGTTTATGCGGCCGGTGAGAGCGCCGAGACGCCGCATGCCGAGCCGGCCAATGATGACGACGCCGAGGATGGCGAAGACGGTGAGGAAGCCGAAGAGGAAGTCGTCGAATCCGTCGGCGGCGACGACGTGCTCGAGGAAGTGCCGGAGCGCACCTTCCGCCCGCGCCGCCAGTACAAGATCCAGGAAGTCATCAAGCGCCGCCAGGTGATGCTGGTGCAGGTGGTCAAGGAAGAGCGCGGCAACAAGGGCGCGGCGCTGACGACCTATCTGTCGCTCGCCGGCCGCTATGCCGTCCTGATGCCGAACACCGCGCGCGGCGGCGGCATCAGCCGCAAGATCACCAGTGCGCAGGATCGCTCGCGCCTGAAGGAAGTGGTGCAGGACCTCGACGTGCCCGAGGGCATGGGCATCATCCTGCGGACCGCCGGTGCCTCCCGCACCAAGCCCGAGATCAAGCGCGATTTCGAATATCTGATCCGGATGTGGGAGACGGTGCGCGACCTGACGCTGCGGTCGCAGGCGCCGACCCTCGTCTACGAGGAAGGCTCGCTGATCAAGCGCTCGCTGCGCGACCTCTACAACAAGGAGATCGACGAGATTCAGGTGGCGGGCGAGTCCGGCTACCGCGAAGCACGCGACTTCATGAAGATGCTGATGCCGGCCAATGTCAGCGCGGTGAAGCAGTATCGCGACGGCCAGCCGCTGTTCTCGCGCATGGGCGTCGAGAGCCAGCTCGACGCGATGTTCTCGCCGACCGTGCAATTGCGCTCCGGCGGCTACATCGTGATCAACCAGACCGAGGCGCTGGTCTCGATCGACGTGAACTCCGGCCGCTCGACGCGCGAGCATCATATCGAGGACACCGCGCTCAAGACCAATCTGGAAGCGGCCGAAGAGGTCGCCCGCCAGCTTCGCCTGCGCGACCTCGCCGGCCTGATCGTCATCGACTTCATCGACATGGACGAGAAGCGCAACAATCGTGCGGTCGAGCGCAAGCTGTCCGATTGCCTCCGGCAGGACCGCGCGCGCATCCAGGTCGGGCGCATCTCGCATTTCGGCCTTCTGGAGATGTCACGCCAGCGCATCCGCGCCAGCGTGCTGGAATCCTCGACGGATCCCTGCCCGCATTGCGGCGGCACCGGCCATGTCCGCTCGGTGTCCTCGGTTGCGCTCCAGCTCCTGCGCGGCCTCGAAGAGATCCTGATGAAAGGCGCGACCCACAATCTCGTGGTCCGCACCCGCACCGACGTCGCGCTCTACGTGCTCAATCACAAGCGCGGCCATCTGCGCGACCTCGAGAACAGCTTCAAGGTCACGCTGTCGGTCATCGCCGACGCGAGCGTCAGCGGTCCGCAGGCCTACGTCATCGACCGCGGCGAGCAGGTGCATACGCTGGAAGCCGCCAAGGCGCTGCTCGCGGCGCAGGCAGCGGCAAGCCCGCCGCCCATGGCTGAAGAGGCCTATGACGAGGAGGAGTTCGATTCGGAGCTCGAATCCGAGGTCGAGAGCGAAGAGACCGAAGGTCTTGCCGAAGAGGCCGCCGGCGAAGCCTCGCCCGAACAGGACGGCCAGCGTCGCCGGCGCCGCCGGCGTCGGCGCGGCCGCGGTGGCCAGCGCGAGGGCGAGCTTCGCGAGGACAGCGCGCCAACCCTGCCCGATGCAGCCGTGATAGCAGGCGAGGCGGACGAAGACGCTGAGGCCACCGAACAGGACGGCGACGAGGCCGAGGAACAGCAGGCTCGCGGCGAACAGCAGGGCGGCGGCGAACGCCGGCGCCGGCGCGGTCGCCGCGGCGGACGCCGTCGGCGTGGTGCCGGCGGCGAGGAAGGTCTCGCCGGTTCGATCAGCGACGAACTGAACGCCAATCTGCCCTCGGAAGTGAGCGACGCAGTTGCCGACTTCGACAGCCGCGAAGACGCGCCTTCGATCGCGGATACGGAACCCGTCGAGGCAAGCGCCGAGCTGCAGGTCGCGCAGCCCGAGCCGCGCCATGAGGTGGAGGCAGAAGCGCCAGCCCAACCCGAACCGGCCTCTGCCACAACGGACGAGCCAGCCGCCGACGACAAGGCCGCGCGACGCCGCTCCACGGTCCGGGAAAAGGTGAGCTTCATGCTCAACAGCCAGCCCGAGCCGGCAACACCGGTTGCGCAGGCAACCGAGCCGGTTGCTCCGCCCGCTCCTGCTCCGGAACCCGCGCCGCAAGAGGCAGGCGAAACGCCGGCCGCGCCGCGTCGCGCCGGCTGGTGGTCGCGCCGCTTCGGCGGCGGCGAGTAAGCCGAACCTTCCACGCAAAAACGCCCGGCTTGGCCGGGCGTTTTCTTGTGCACGAGGCCTCGCCGCTATTGGCGTTCGTCGTTGAGCGGCGCGGCGCGGACCACGATCTGACGGAGCTGGTCGTGGAGATCCGACGCCTCGCTGGTGCAGAGGCAGATGCCCGTTGCCGGCCCCTCGCCCGCATTGAGATACGCGTGGCCCATGGTGCTATCGAGATAGATGCCGTCGCCGACGCCGAGAATCTCCGGCGCGTAGAACTCGGTGTGGACGGCTACCTTGCCCCTCGTCACCAGAAAATATTCCTCGCCGGCATGGCGCAGCAGCAGGCCGAATTCAGCGAGCGAACGCGCTGGATACCGCTCTATCTGCTGCAACAGCGCGGACTCGATCTCAGGACCGTCGGCGTGGTGGCGCCGATCCCGTTCGCGATGGCGACGATCGCGATTGCGATCGGCGGCTGGGTGATGACGGGTTCTTCGCCGAACGCGAAAAATACCTCCTGATCGGCAGCTCCGAGTTGACCGGCATCTTCCTCTACGCCATGTACAAGGCGGAAACGGTCTCGGCGCTGATCATCTACCAATCGGTGGTCTACTTCTTCAAATCCTTCGTCTTCGCCTAGGTGATCGCACTTCCGACCAAACTGCTCCGTGACGACCAGATCGGATCCGGTGTCGGCATGGTCAATCTGGGCGGCCAGAGTGCAGGTTTCGTGGCGCCCGCCGTGATGGGCTTCATCGTAACCGGAACCGGATCGTTCGACGCCGCCTTCGGCTTTCCGGTGGCCATGACCGCGATGTCCGTCGTCGTCGCCGCGACGATCCGCGCTACCCAGCCGAAGCTCGCGCCGAGTCCGGCCTGACAGGAGGTTTTCTGCCCATGCAAAGCGCTATCGTTCTCGGCGGCGGCATGGTCGGCGTAGGCGCCGCGCTGCATCTGCGGAAACGCGGCTGGACCGTGACCCTCGTCGACCGCAGGGAGCCGGGCCGCGAGACCAGCTACGGCAATGCCGGGATGATCCAGGCGGAAGCCGTCCGGCCCTATCCGATGCCGCGCGACTTTTCGACGCTGCTGAAGATCGCGACCGGCCGCACCAATGACGTGCGCTACAGCCTTACGTCTCTCCACCGCCACGTCGAGCCCCTGCTCCGCTACTGGTGGCATTCGGCGCCGAAGCGGCATCGCGAGGCGATCGAGGCCTGGGCGCGCCTGATCGCCTATGCAACACCGGAACACGACATCCTGATCCGCGAGGCCCACGCCGACAATCTCATCCGCCGCGCCGGCTATCGCCTCCTGCATCGCGACCCCGTCGCGTTCGAGCTCGCGATCAAGACTGCAGAGGAAAACCAGCGCGATTTCGGCGTGAAGTTCCGCGTCCTCTCGGGCAGCGAGCTTGCCAAGGCCGAGCCGCTGATCCGCGATGATCTTCCCGGCGCCATCCATTGGCTCGAGCCATGGACCGTGTCCGATCCCGGCGCGCTCGTCGCGGCCTATGCGGCGCTGTTCGAGCGGCACGGCGGCACGCTCTTGCGCGGCGACGCAAACACCTTGCGGCAGACCGCGACGGGCTGGTCGGTCGACACCGACGCGGGACGCATCGATGCTGCCGCCGTCGTTGTGACGCTTGGGCCGTGGTCACCCGATCTCCTGTACAAATTCGGCTACCGCATTCCACTGGTGCGCAAGCGCGGCTACCACATGCACTATAGCGGCGGCAGCTCCCTCGATCTGCCGCTGGTCGATACGGCACGAGGCTACGCGATGGGGCCGATGGCCAAGGGCATCCGCATCACGACCGGGGCGGAGCTGACCGGGCCGGACGCGCCGGCAACGCCTATCCAGCTTGCGAGTGCCGAAGCTTCCGCGCGAGAACTGCTCGATCTCGGCGGCCGCGTCGAGCCCGAGCCTTGGTTCGGCACGCGCCCCTGCACGCCGGACATGCTGCCGGTGCTCGGCCCCGCGCCACGCCACCGCGGTCTCTGGATGAATTTTGGCCACGGCCACCAGGGCTTTACACTGGGACCCGCAACCGGACGCCTGCTCGCGGAGATGATGAGCGGCGAAACGCCGTCGATCGATCCGGCGCCGTACCGGCCCGAGCGCTTCTAGAGCATGATGCGGAAAAGTGTGCAGCGGTTTTCCGAAAAGATCATGCTCAAACAAAAACCTAAAGCGCGACGACGATTCATCCCGATCTCGTCGCGCTTTGGCTAGCGCGTTTCGCGGCGAGGACCGCGAGCGCGGCCGCCATCCGCATCAGCGGATCGTCCCATTCGCGCGGCCGGCGCTGGCGAAACAGCCGCATGGTCGGGTACCACGGACTGTCCTCGCGATCGCGCAGCCAGCGCCAGTCGAGTGCGTAAGGGAGCAGCACCCACACCGGCCTGCCGAGCGCGCCGGCAAGATGCGCCACCGACGTATCGACGGCGATGACGAGATCCAGCGCCGCAACCGCGGCCGCCGTATCGGAGAAATCGCCGAGCGCGGGTGCGAGATCGATAACCTCGCTGCCGAGCGCCGTGAGCACCGGACCATCTTCCGGCCGCGGCTCTTTTTGCAGACTGTAGAGTTGCACGCCCGGCATGATGAGGCGCGGCAGCACGGCTTCGGCTGACAGCGAACGCTGCCGGTCGCCCTTGTGCCTGGCATTGCCGGCCCAGACCACACCGACCTTCAGCGCGGCCGCGTCACCGAGCGCAGCCTGCCAGCGCGCCAGTTTGGCAGGATCCGGATGGAGATAGGGAACATCGGCGGGAATGGTATCGAGCGTGGTGCCGAACACGCGCGGCAGGCTCATCAGCGGCAATTGCACGTCGAACAGCGGCAGCGGCTCGCCGCGCGGGATGACCGTCACGCCGGGCAGTGTCCGCAGCAGCGACGCCAGCGCGGGCTGCACCTGAAGGATGATCGATCCGCCCTTTGCCGCCACCATCGGCAGATAGCGCACGAAATGCAGGGCGTCGCCGAGCCCGTATTCGGCGAACAGCAGCAGCGTGCGGCCATGAAGCGGGTCTCCCCGCCATTCCGGCTCGCTGAAGGTCGGATCGCCGTCCGACAGCGTCTTGCATTTGCGCCGCCACTGATAGGCCTCGAAGCCATCAGCGAACTTGCCGTTCATCAGCAGGAAATGCGCATGATTGTACTGCCCGAGCGGCTGCCCGGGATCGAGCGCGATCGCCCGATGCGAGACCGCGAGCGCCTCGTCGATCTCGCCGGCATTGCGCAAGGCGACCGCGAGATTGGCGTGGCCCTTGGCATGGCTGGGATCGGCAGCGACCGCGCTCCGGTGCACGGCGACCGCGTCTTCGACGCGATCCTGCTTCTCGAAGATGATGCCGAGATTGGTCCAGGCCGACGCATGGTCGGGCTTCAGCGCCAGCGCGCGCTCGCAAGCCGCGATGGCGTCGTCGAGCGCACCGAGCTCGCACAGGCAGGCGCCGAGATTGCTCGCGATCACATGATCGGCCGGATCGCGCGCGCAAATTTGCTGATAGGCCTCCGCAGCGTCGGGCAGATGGCCGGCCTCATGCAGGACGAGGCCGAGCAGGCGCAGCACCGGAAGATCGTCCGGCGCAAGCTGCGTCGCGCGGCGATACTGGACGATCGCCTCATCGAGCAGCCCCTGCCGATAGAGCGCGGCGCCGAGGTTGCAGAGCAGCCCTGAATCGTCGGGATCGGCCTCAAGGGCGCAACGATAAGCTGCTGCGGCGTCGGCATGCCGCGACTGGTCCGCAAGCACATTGCCGAGATTGAGCCAGGCGCCCGGATAGTCCGGCTCGCGCGCGATGACGGCGCGATAGGCGTCCTCCGCTTCCGCCGGCCGCCCCTGCTCCGCCAGCACCACGGCGAGATTGAAGCAGGCCCGCGTCAGATGCTGATCGAGCGCGATCGCGCGACGGTAGGCTGCCTCGGCCTCATCGAAGCGCGAGAGCTCGCCGAGCGCCACGCCGAGCTTGGTGTGGAGGCCGGCATCGCGCGGCAGCCTGAGCAGCGCGCGCCGGAACGCCGCCACCGCCCCTTCGCGCTCGCCCTTGACCGCAAGCGCATCGCCGAGGGTGACGAGCGCCGGCGCATGATCGGGGTCGATGTCGAACACGCGGTTGAGCAGCGCGACGCCGGCGGCCGCACGATCGGTGACGAAGGCGACCACGGCGGACAGGTGCAACGCCGGCAGATGATCCGGCTGCGCTTTCAGCGCCTCCGCGCAGAGCGCATCGGCCTCGTCAGTCCGGCCGGATGCAAAATGCTCCGCCGCCTGCAACACAATTCGATTCACAGCCGCCTTGCCCACGATGCCGCCCCGCCCTTCGCGTGAAGTGCTAGATGCGGGTTAAACGCGCGAGGCGGTGAATTCCGTCAGTCGCCGCGCTCGGCGAGTACCGTCCTGATGCGATCGGCGTCCGCGGGCGTCGCCGGGTTGTAGACGATCATGCTGAGATCGGAGCGCCCCTCGACGGCGAAGCTCGAATATTCGAACGCCATCGGCCCGTGAACGGGGTGGCGCAGCCTCTTGGTGCCGTCGCCATGGTGGCGCACGTCGTTGTCGCGCCAGAGTGCGGCGAACTCGGGGCTTGAGCGGCAGAGCTCGTCGACGAAGTCGGCGACGTGGGAGACAGCGCCCGCACGCGCCGCATCGGCCCTGAAGGCTGCGACCACGAACCTTGCCACGCTGTCCCAGTCATGCTGGGCGGCGCGGACGCGCGGGTCGCAGAAGATGAAGCGCAGAATGTTGCGCTGTCCCGGCGGTATCGCGCCGTAGTCCGTCAACACGGCGCTTGCCGCGCGATTCCAGGCGACGACGTCCCAGGTTGCGGTCCGCACCAGAGCCGGGCTGACTTCGAATGCGTCGAGCACGCGCTGCAGCCGCGGCGAGACGCCCTCGGCCGCCTGGTAGCGCACCTCGGGCGGGCGACCGAGCCCGATCAGGAACAGATGCTCGCGCTCGACGTCGGTCAGCATCAGCGCGCGGGCGATGCGGTCGAGCACGTCGGCCGACGGCGCGCCGCCGCGCCCCTGCTCGAGCCAAGTGTACCACGTGGCGCTGATGCTGGCGCGCTGCGCCACCTCCTCGCGCCGCAGCCCGGGCGTGCGCCGGCGGCTGCCGCCGAAGCCGAACGCCGCTGCATCCAGACGGGTGCGGCGGTCCCTCAGGTAGGTCCCGAGCAGGTTCTCGCTGGTGGCCGTCTCGCTCATCCTGGTAACTTTTATACCCCGATAACATCACTACTTTACCGGGATATTCCTAGCGCAGATGGTCGTCTCCACCAACTCAGGAGATTGCCTCATGCGTGTTTTCGTCACCGGCGCCACCGGCTTCGTCGGCTCCGCCGTCGTTCGGGACCTGATCGCGGCCGACCATCGCGTCGCCGGGCTCGCCCGCAGCGATGCAGGCGCGGCCGCGCTCGCGGCGATGGGGGCCGAGGTCCATCGCGGGTCGCTGGAGGACCACGCGTCCTTGCGCAGCGGCGCGGCCGCGGCGGACGGCGTGCTCCATCTCGCCTTCAATCACGACTTCTCGAAATTCGCCGACAATTGCGAACTCGACCGCCGCGCCATCCTGGCGCTCGGCGAGCCGCTCGAGGGCTCCGATCGCCCCCTCATCGTCACCTCCGGTGTCGCTCTGCTCGCGCCCGGCCGCCTTGCGACCGAGGACGATGCACCTGCCCGCCAGTTCCCCCGCGTGTCGGAAGCCACAGCCGAGGAGCTCACGGAGCGCGGCGTGCGCGCAGGGGTGGTGCGGCTGCCGCCCTCAACTCACGGCGAGGGCGACCACGGCTTCGTGCCGATCCTGATCAATCTCGCACGTCAGAAAGGCGTCTCGGCCTATCTCGGCGACGGCAGCAACCGCTGGCCGGCCGCGCATCGCTTTGACGCCGCGCGCCTCTACCGGCTCGCGCTGGAGCACGGCGCGACGGCGAAGCGCTATCACGCCATCGCCGAGGAAGGCGTGCCGTTCAAATCCATCGCGGAAGTCATCGGCCGCCGGCTCGGCGTGCCCGTGGTCTCGAAGTCGCCCGAGGAGGCGGTCGGTCATTTCGGCTGGTTCGCGCAATTTGCGGGCATCGACGTCCCGACCTCGAGTGCGAAGACGCGCGCCCTGCTCGGCTGGGCAGCGAAAGAAAAAGGGCTGATCGAGGATATCGACCAGCCCTGCTATTTCAATATCTGACGGCGACGCGCGCCGCCAGGGTAGCTTGCAGATCAGTCCGTCGTGACGGCGGTTTCCATGTCCGTCGGATCGATCTGCTGGCTCAACCGCGCGTTGAGCTTGTCGCGATCGAGCTCGCCCTCCCACCAGGCGACGATCACGCAGGCGACGCCGTTGCCGCAGAGATTGGTCAGCGCGCGGCATTCGCTCATGAACTTGTCGATGCCGAGCACGATCGCCATGCCCGGCACCAGGCGCGGATCGACCACGGCCAGCGTCGCGGCGAGCGTGATGAAGCCCGCACCGGTGATGCCGGAGGCGCCCTTCGACGTCAGCATGGCCACGACCAGGATGGTCATCTGCTGGCCCAAGGTGAGATCGAAGCCGAGCGCCTGCGCGATGAACAGGGTCGCCAGCGTCATGTAGATGTTGGTGCCGTCGAGGTTGAACGAATAGCCCGTGGGCACCACGAGGCCGACAACCGACTTGGAGCAGCCGAGCCGCTCGAGCTTTTCCATCAAGGATGGCAGCGCGCTTTCCGACGAGGACGTGCCGAGCACGATCAGGAGCTCGTCCTTGATGTAGGCCAGGAACTTGAAGATCGAGAAGCCGGCGAAGCGCGCGATGATCCCGAGCACGATGAACACGAACAACGCGGCGGTGACGTAGAAGGTGGCGATCAGGCCGATCAGGTTGAGGATGGCACCGGTGCCGAACTTGCCGATGGTGTAGGCCATCGCGCCGAACGCGCCGATCGGCGCCGCGCGCATCACGATGGAGATGACACCGAACACGGCATGCGCGGCATCATCGATAAACGCGCGGATGGTGTGGCCGCGCTCGCCGAGGCCCATGATGGCGAAACCGAACAGCACCGAGAACAGCAGCACCTGCAGGATCTCGCCTTGCGCGAAGGCGCCGACCACGGTGTCGGGGATGATATGCAGGATGAAGTCGACGGTCTTCTGTCCCTCCGCCTGCTTGGCGTAATTGGCGACCGCCTGCGCGTTGGCCGCGGCATTGCCGAAACCCGCGCCCGGCTTGACGAGATTGCCGATGATGAGGCCGATCAGGAGTGCGAAGGTCGAGACCACCTCGAAATAGACCAGCGCCTTGACGCCGATACGGCCGACCTTCTTGGCATCTTGGATGTGCGCGATGCCCGAGACGACGGTGCAGAAGATGATCGGCGCGATCACCATCTTGATCAGCTTGATGAAGCCATCGCCCATCGCCTTGATCCAGTCGTTGGTGGCGACCGTCGGCCACAACCAGCCGACGATGGCACCGAGCACGATGGCGATCAGCACCTGGATGTAGAGGACCTTGTACCACGGCTTGGCGGCAGTGGGCGCGACCGGCGCCCCCGCCATCGTTGTCGTCGTCATTTGTCTCACTCCCCCTAAAAACTGTGAGCCAGCAAGATCAACTTGGCCGGCCCTGTCAATTGGAACTGCTCGGTATTCGTGCGCTTTTACCCGCGGCGGTCGATGATCCGGCGCGCGGCTGGCATCAAGGTGGCGCCCAGCGCATTCTTGACCAGTGACGCCGCGATGAACGGCACGATGCCGACCTGCCAGGCCTTCGCTGCGCCAAGACCGAGGCCAAACGCGAGCCAGCCGAACCCGGCCACTAGTATGACGATATGGCCGACGGCCATCGCGGCAAACAGCAGAACGACGCTGCGATCCCAGCCACGTTCGGCGAGATAGCCGGTCACGAAAGCAGCCGCGACGAAACCGAACAGATATCCGGCCGTAGGGCCGACCAGCGGCGCGATCCCGCCAACGGGACCTGCGAACACCGGCAGTCCGATCGCACCTTCGGCGAGGTAGGCGATCATGGTTGCGCTGCCAAGACGCCAGCCATAGGCCGCGCCGATCATCAGCACGACCAGCGTCTGCAATGTCATGGGCACGTAGGGCAGCGGCAGGCTGACCTTCGCTGACAGCGCCATCAAGGCGGTGCCGAGCGCAATCAACACGAAGGCGCGCAGCGGGCCAGCGGCTTCGCCGCTTTGGACCGGCCACACAAGGGCGGCGAGAGGAGAATGCGACGCGACGGCAGGCGATCTGTCAGACAAGTTGAACTCCGGAAGCTCGTGGAAAAAGTGGCGGCTATTTAAGCCAGTGAGCGATCCGGTCAACTGCTTGTCGCATCTCGTCCGCCGATCTCGCGTAGGAAAAGCGGATGAACGAACGGCCGTGGATGGGATCGAAATCGATGCCCGGCGTCGCCGCGACATGGGCCTGTTCGAGCATCTGCTTGGCGAAGTCGAAACTGTCGGAGGTGAAGTCCGACACATCGGCATAGAGGTAAAAGGCGCCGTCAGCGGGCAGGAACCTGGTCAGGCCGGCCTTGGGCAGCCCCTCGATCAGGATGCGGCGGTTCTCCTCATAGCCGTGCTTGATCACGTCCATCTCGGCCGTTCCGTCGAAGGCTGCCTCGGCCGCGATCTGCGACAGCGTCGGCACCGAGATCGACAGGTTCTGCTGCAGCCGTTCGATCGGCCGCGCCAGGATTTCCGGGACGACCATCCAGCCGACGCGCCAGCCCGTCATGCAAAAATACTTCGAGAACGAGTTGATCACGAGTGCGTGCTCCGACAGCGCGGCCGCCGTCACCGCCGGAAACGCGTAGTCGAGCCCGTGATAGATCTCGTCCGAGATGAAGCGGATATTGGCGTCTTCTGCTGCCGCGATCAGGCCAGAGAGCGCCTCGCGCGACATCATCGTCCCCGTCGGGTTGGCGGGGCTGCCGACCAGCACGCCCTTCAGCGGGGCCTTGCGATGGGCGGCGAGCAGCGCCTCGCCGGTCAAGGCGTGACGCGTCTCGCTCGTGGTCTCGATCAGAACCGGCTCGCAGCCGAGCGCCGTGAGAATATGGCGATACGGCGGATAGCCCGGCACCGTCACGGCAACGCGATCGCCGGGCTCGAACATCGACAGGAAGGCCAGGGTGAAGCCGCCGGACGAGCCCGTGGTCACCACCACCCGCTCGGCGCTGACCGAGCAGCCATAGACGTCGCGGTAATGGCGCACGATCCGCTCGCGCAGCGAGGGGATGCCGAGCGCGGAGGTATAGTCGATCCGCCCCGCTTCGAGCGCCGCATGGGCGGCCGCGATCGCGGTCTTCGGCGCGCCGGCCGAGGGCTGGCCGACCTCCATGTGGATGACATGGCCCCCGGCCGCCTCGATTTGGGCCGCCGCGGCCATCACGTCCATCACCATGAACGGGGGAACATCGCTGCGGCGGGATGGCTCAAGCCATTGCGCCATCCGGTTCCTCAATGTCGCATCGTGCATCGATTTCTGCTATTTCGCTGACGGCCGGCCCCAATAATGGTCCGGGAGACAGGGCGCTTGCGCCCCAGACTGGCCGCATTGTACGGCTCATAAGGGCATATCGCGTATCCGGTCCGCCGCCAATCACCAAAACCAGTCGCGAAACTGCTTTCCAAGACCGCTTGCCAAGACCGCTTGCCAAAACCGTTTGACCAAGACCGTTTGATGTTGCTCCAGATCGCTTTGCGCAAGAAGGCCTCCGCCCTCACCGCCCTTGTCACGGCCGCGGCCCTCGTGCTGACGCCGCTCTCGGCGGCACGGGCCCAGTCCAAGGGGCCTCCCGTCCTGCGCGACACCGAGACCGAGCAGCTGCTGCGTGAATATACGCGGCCGATCCTGCGCGCGGCGGGCCTGGAGAGGCAGAACATCCAGATGGTGATCATCAACGACGCCTCGTTCAACGCGTTCGTCGCCGATGGTCGCCGCATCTTCGTCAACTATGGCGCAATCCTGCAGTCGGATACGCCGAACCAGCTGATCGGCGTGCTCGCCCATGAGACCGGGCATCTGGCCGGCGGCCATCTCGCCAAGCTGCGCGAGCAGCTGGCAACCGCGCGGACGCAGATGATCATCGCCATGCTGCTCGGTGCCGGCGCGATCGCCGCGGGCGCCAGCCGTGGCTCCAACAGCGGCAACAACGGCCTCGCCAATGCCGGCGCCGCCGCGATGGCCGGGCCGCAGGAGATGATCCGCCGCTCGCTGTTGTCCTATCAGCGCCAGCAGGAGGAGAACGCCGACCGCGCCGGCGTGAAGTTCCTGACCGCAACCCAGCAGTCGGCGAAGGGCATGTACGAGACCTTCAAGCGCTTCACCAGCGAGAGCCTGTTCGCCGCGCGCGGCGCCGATCCCTATCTGCAATCGCATCCGATGCCCGCCGAGCGCGTCGCCGGGCTGCAGGAGTTCGCGCGCACGAGCCCCTATTGGGACAAGAAGGACGATCCGGCACTCCAGCTCCGCCACGACATGGTGCGTGCCAAGATCTCGGCGTTCATGGAACGGCCGGAGACCGTGTATCGCCGCTATCCGCAGACCAATGACAGCCTGCCGGCGCGCTACGCCCGTGCCATCAGCACCTATCTGCACGGCGACTTGCGCAGCGCGCTGGCCCAGATCGATGCGCTGATCCAGGTCCAGCCCAACAACCCGTACTTCTACGAGGTCCGCGGCCAGGCGCTGCTCGAGAGCGGCAAGCCGGCCGAAGCCATCCCTGCCCTGCACAAGGCGGTGCAACTTTCGAGCAACTCACCGCTCATCGAGATGTTACTTGGGCAGGCTCTGGTCGGATCCGATAATAAGGCCTACACGGACGAAGCCATTCGGATCTTGCGGGCCGCAGTGGCGCGCGAGCCCGAGGCGCCGCTCGGCTACACCCAGCTCGCGATGGCCTATGGCCGGAAGGGAGACTATGCCGAGGCCGATCTGGCGTCGGCCCAGGCCGCCTACTTGCGCGGCGACAACAAGACCGCACGCGAGCTTGCTACGCGCGCGAAAACCCGTTTCGCCGTCGGCACGCCCGGCTGGGTCAAAGCCGACGACATCGTGGCGTCGAAGCCGCCGCGAAACAATTGAACAAACCCGACGCCACCGAGACCTGACACCACGACGTCACGACAACACGCTTAGCTCCGCCGTGACGTTTTCCGAAACCTGCTTTGAATAAGAGGATTTGCCTATGCCTTCGCTGCGCCTGTTCGTTCCCGCGCTGTTTGCGCTCGCCATCGGTTGTGGCGTGACGGGGCCCGCTTCGGCCGACAGCTTCTCGGATGCCCAGCGCACCGACATCGAGGCGATCATCAAGAACTATCTCGTCACCCATCCCGAGGTGCTCGAGGAAGCGATGACCGAGCTCAGCAAGCGCCAGGCCGCCGCCGAGGCGCAGAAGCACGAAGCCAGCATCGCGCAGAACGCGGACGCGATCTTCAACTCGCCGCGCCAGGTCGTGCTCGGCAACAAGGACGGCGACGTCACCTTCGTCGAGTTCTTCGACTACAATTGCGGCTACTGCAAGCGCGCGATGACCGACATGCTCGACCTGATGAAGAACGATCCCAAACTCAAGGTCGTGCTCAAGGAGTTTCCGGTGTTGAGCCAGGGTTCGGTCGAAGCGGCGCAGGTCGCGGTCGCCGTGCGCATGCAGGATCCCACCGGCAAGAAGTATCTCGACTTCCACCAGAAGCTGCTCGGCGGTCGCGGCCAGGCCGACAAGGCGCACGCGCTCGCCGCGGCCAAGGAGGCCGGCCTCGACGTCGCCAAGATCGAGAAGGACATGGCCAATCCCGAAGTGCGCGCCACCATCGAGGAGAACTTCAAGCTCGCCGAAGCGATGGGGATGAATGGCACGCCGAGCTACGTGATCGGCAAGCAGATCGTCGTCGGCGCCATCGGCCTCGACGGCCTGAAGGAGAAGATCGGCGTCGCCCGCTGCGGCAAAGCGACGTGCTGATCGCACCTTCGTTCCATTCCGAATGAAGCGAGGCCGGCTGAAAAGCCGGCCTTTTTCTTTGCGCGCTTGCTGGCTCGATCGTGTCGCAATTCCGGCACACGCATTCATTTGGCATTCAATAAACAAATGCCGAGGAACCAGTGAAGTTCCGGAACAACTCAAATCTCCTTTCGTTGTCGGCGCGGGCAATGACGCGAAAGAAACACGTGAGGAGAAGTTCAATGTCTAACCGCTTTATGATCTCGGTTGCCGCGCTCGCGTTGATCGCCGGCACCGGACTGGCGAACGCACAGGGCACCATGAACCGCGAGAGCGGCGGCGCTGGCGCCGGCGCGCAGCAGCAGATGCAGCACTCGCAATCGTCGGGCAGCGCCTCCGAGCGCAGTGGCTCGATGGGCCGTGAGTCGACCCACGAGAAGGGCACCGTTGGTCAGGCCCAGGAGAAGGGCAGCGCCCACGAGAAGGGCACCGTCGGTCAGGCCCAGGAGAAGGGCAGCGCCCATGAGAAGGGTACGGTCGGTCAGGCTGGCGGCAGCATGAAGTCCGGCGCGGAAGAGAAATCGTCCGGCGCGAGCAAGGCTGAAGAGAAGTCCGGCACGATGCACAAGAACCAGTCGGCGGATGAGAAGGCCGGCGCGACCAAGGGCCAGCGCACTGACGAACGCGCGCAGGGTCAGCAGGACAAGTCGAAGAGCATGAGCTCGGAGAGCCAGTCCAAGTCCGGCCAGAAGGACATGAAGGCCGAGGACAGCAAGAGCGGCACCTCGACCAACAACGCCGAGAACCAGAAGGGCACCGGCACGAGCACCAACCAGAACGCTCAGGGCCAGAGCAGCACGAGCACGACGGTCGGCCAGGCCGGCGCGGCCGCCAAGCTCTCGACCGAGCAGCGCACCCAGATCACCTCGGTGATCCACGAGCAGCGCGTCGCCCCGGTGAGCAACGTGAACTTCTCGGTCTCGGTCGGTACCCGCATTCCGCGCTCCGGCATCGAGCTGCACGCACTGCCGTCGCGGGTCGTGACGATCTATCCGGAATGGCGGACCTACAAATTCATCCTGGTCCGTGAGGAGATCGTGATCATCGATCCGGAGACCTACGAGATCGTGGCGGTTCTCAACGCCTAAGGCCGGATCACGGCAACCATCCGGGGGCGGGCAGCAATGCCCGCCCCTTTGCGTTCGGCCGGCAGCCATGCTTTAGACTGGTTAACAAGCAATTTCCGTAGTTTCCGCACAGGTTTTTGCAACCCGGATGAGGTGCCTGAAGGCCTCTGGGAGGTCCTTCAAGGCTTCCCCTAGCGCCCTTTGTTACCTATAACCCCCGCCACGCCGAAGCACCGGGATAGGAATGGCCGAGCCAGCAACCGACACGATCCTCGTTCTCAACGGGCCGAACCTCAACATGTTGGGGACGCGCGAGCCGGAGAAGTATGGCCATGCGACGCTGGCCGACGTCGAGAGACTGTGCCGGGAGACGGCGAACCAGTTCGGCCTCAAGGCCGACTGCCGCCAGTCCAACCGCGAAGGCGAGCTGATCGACTTCATCCACGAGGCGCACGCCCGCAAGATGAAGGGCATCATCATCAATGCCGGCGGCTATTCGCACACCTCGATCGCGCTGCACGACGCGCTGCTCGCGGTGCAGATCCCGACCGTCGAAGTGCATGTGACCAACATCCACGCCCGCGAGAGTTTCCGCCACCATTCCTACACCGCGCGCGCGGCCTTCGCCTCGCTGTGCGGCTTCGGCATCGAGGGCTACCGCCTCGCCATCCAGGGCCTTGCCGCCAGGCTTGGCATCAAGCCCAAAGCCTGACGCTCCCTTTCAACAGAACATTCGGATCAAAGAACATGGCGCGCCAGCCAGACGACAAAGCAGCCGCAAAGTTTTCCAGCGACGATTCCGCGCTCGTGCGCGAGCTCGCCCTGCTGCTCGATGAGACCAGCCTCACCGAGATCGAGATCGAGCGCGCAGGCTTCCGCCTGCGCGTCGCGCGCAACATCAGCGTCGCCGCAACCATGCCGATGCCGGTGGCAGCCGCCGCCCACGCGGTACCGGTCGCCGCCGCGGCCGTCGCACCTGCGGCCAGTGCGCCCGACATGTCGAAGCACCCGGGCGCCGTCACCTCGCCGATGGTCGGCACCGCCTATTGGGCGCCGGAGCCCGGCGCAAAACCCTTCATCGAGGTCGGCACCAAGGTTTCGGTCGGCCAGACGCTGCTGATCATCGAAGCGATGAAGACGATGAACCAGATCCCCTCACCGCGCGCCGGTACCGTGACGCAGATCCTGGTCGAGGACGGCCAGCCGGTCGAGTACGGCGAGCCGCTCGTGATCATTGAATAAGCGAGTGGCGAATGGCGCGTGGCGAATGGTTGCTGTCTCACCATTCACCATTCGCTACTCGCTATTCGCCCGCTGAGGCGCCATGTTCGACAAGATCCTCATAGCCAATCGCGGCGAGATCGCCCTTCGCATCTTGCGAGCCTGCAAGGAGCTCGGCATCGCGACCGTTGCCGTACACTCCACCGCCGATGCCGATGCCATGCATGTGCGCCTGTCGGACGAGAGCGTGTGCATCGGGCCGCCGCCCTCGAAGGACAGCTATCTCAACATCCCCAACCTGCTCGCGGCCTGCGAGATCACCGGCGCCGACGCCGTCCATCCCGGCTACGGCTTCCTGTCGGAGAACGCGCGCTTCGCGGAAATCCTCTCCGAGCACAATCTGCATTTCATCGGTCCCAAGGCCGAGCACATCCGCCTGATGGGCGACAAGATCGAGGCCAAGAAGACCGCCAAGCGGCTCGGCATCCCCGTGGTGCCCGGCTCCGACGGCGCAGTCGGCCCCGACGACGACGCGTTGGCGATCGCAAGGAAGATCGGCTTCCCCGTGCTGGTGAAGGCCGCTGCCGGCGGCGGTGGCCGCGGCATGAAGGTCGCGCAAAGCGAGGCCGACCTGCAAGTGGCACTGTCGACGGCGGCCAACGAAGCCAAGTCCGCCTTCGGCGATGCGTCCGTTTACCTCGAAAAATATCTGCAGAAGCCGCGCCACATCGAAATCCAGATCCTCGGCGACGGCCGCGGCGGCGCGATTCACCTCGGCGAACGCGACTGCTCGTTGCAGCGCCGTCACCAGAAGGTCTGGGAAGAAGGCCCCTCGCCGGTGCTCTCCGCAGCCGCGCGCGCCAAGATCGGCGAGACCTGCGCCAAGGCGATGCGCGAGATGAAATATCTTGGCGTCGGCACCATCGAGTTCCTCTACGAGGACGGTGAGTTCTACTTCATCGAGATGAACACCCGTATCCAGGTCGAGCATCCCGTCACCGAGAGCATCACCGACATCGACCTCGTGCTGGAGCAGATCCGCATCGCTGCCGGCGGCGACCTGCCGGCGCGGCAGGACGAAGTCCAGATCATCGGCCATGCCATCGAGTGCCGCATCAACGCGGAGAACCCTCAGACCTTCCGGCCTTCGCCCGGCCGCATCCAGCAATATCACCCGCCCGGCGGGCTCGGCGTGCGGATCGATTCGGCGGTCTATCAGGGCTACACGATCCCGCCTTATTACGACTCCCTGGTCGGCAAGTTGATCGTCCACGGCAAGACCCGCGGCGAGTGCCTGATGCGGCTACGCCGGGCACTGGACGAGATGGTGGTCGAGGGCATCGAGACCACCTTGCCCCTGTTCCGCGCGCTGGTCCGGGAGCCCGCCATCATCGACGGCGACTATCATATCCACTGGCTGGAACAGTACCTGGCCGGCCAGACGGAACCCGCCGCCAAATAATCTCCCACCTCCTCGGGAACCCTTTGCCTTCACGGGCGTTTTGAGGAGTTGGGGATTGCTCGAAGGGGGCTCCTTGGACTCCGTTGTCGTGTATCAGGCGAGACCGTCGTGAGGGCTGAGGCGCAGCGGCGGCGCGCATTCTGGCAGATCCTGCTGTTCAGCGCGGGCCTGTTGGTGCTGACCGTGATCAGCGCCGGCTCGGTTTATCTGGTCAACAAGGCCCGCAGCGACAACAAATGGGTGCTCCACACCATCGAGGTGGAGAACCAGGTCAACGCGCTCCTGCTCGAGGTCCGCCGCGCCGAGAGCGGCGCCCGCGGCTACCTCCTGACCCAGGGGGCTGATTTCAAGATCGACCATGACAAGGCGGTAGCCGCCATCATTCCCGCGCTCGACAGGCTCACGCGCCTGAGCACGGACAATCCCGCGCAACGCGACAACATCGAGAAGCTGAGCGTCGCGATCGAGACCCGGCTCGATCAGTTCGCGCGCGAGATGGAGTTCGTCCGGCAGGGCCAGCCGGAGAAGGCCATGGCGCTGGTCCGCGAGGCCGCGACCGCCGACACCACGACCACGATCAGCAGCGTCGCGAGCACGATGATCCGGGAAGAGGAGCGCCTGTTCTACCTCCGCTCGGTCAATGCCGACCACAGCCAGACGCTGGCGGCGTCGATGACCGGCATCGGCTCCGGCCTGGTGGTGGTGTTGGTGCTGATCTCGATCTGGCTGGTGCGGCGCTCGGCGCGGAGCCGCGACGACGCCGAGGCGCGCCTGCGCGACGCGAACGTCAACCTCGAGACCATCGTCGACGAACGCACTGCGGACCTGCGCGAAGCCAACAACGAGATCCAGCGCTTTGCCTATATCGTCAGCCACGATCTGCGCTCGCCGCTCGTCAACATCATGGGCTTCACCAGCGAGCTCGAAGAGCTTGGCGGCGACATTTTCCGCCGCGTCAGTGGCCTCACCCATGTCCCGGCCGACGGTCCGCAGCTCGTGCCCGGCGCCGCCGGCAATATCCCGCTCGAAGGCCCCGACAAGCAGCTCTCGGAGGACTTCTCCGAGGCGCTCGGCTTCATCAAGTCCTCGATCGCCAAGATGGACCGGCTGATCTCGGCGATCCTCAACCTCACCCGCGAGGGCCGCCGCGAATTCCAGCCCGAGAGGATCGACACCCGCGAATTGATCGAGGCCATCGTATCGACGCTGGCACATCAGGCAGCCGAAGCGCAGGCTGAGATCCATGTCGAACCCCTGCCGGACGTCGTCAGCGATCGCCTTGCGCTCGAGCAGATCTTCTCCAACCTGATCGACAACGCGATCAAGTACCTGAAGAGCGGCGTGCCCGGAGAGATCAGAATCCGGGGGCGCACCAAGCTCGGGTACGCTATTTTCGAGCTCAGCGACAACGGCCGCGGCATCGATCCAAGGGATCACCAGCGGATTTTCGACCTGTTCCGCCGCGCGGGAACCCAGGACAAGCCCGGCCAGGGTATCGGCCTTGCGCATGTGCGTGCACTTGTGCGCCGTCTCGGTGGTACGATGTCGGTATCGTCGGAACTGAATGCGGGCAGTACATTCACGATCACGCTGCCAATGAATTGGAACGCCAGCAATCGGAAGACCGATCAATGACCCAGCCTGTCACCATCATCATGATCGAGGACGACGAGGGACATGCGCGCCTGATCGAGCGCAACATCCGTCGATCCGGGGTCAACAACGAGATCATCGCGTTCGGCAACGGCACCGATGCCATGATGCATCTGTTCGGCGCCGACGGCACCGGACTCAAGCAGAAGGGCAACGCCCTTCTGATCCTGCTCGACCTCAACCTGCCCGACATGACCGGCATCGACATCCTGAAGCAGATCAAGGAGAACAAGTATCTGAAGGCGTCGCCCGTGGTGGTGCTGACCACCACCGACGACTCCCAGGAAATCAAGCGCTGCTACGAGCTCGGCTGCAACGTCTACATCACCAAGCCCGTCAACTACGAGAACTTCGCCAACGCCATCCGGCAGCTCGGCCTGTTTTTCTCGGTCATCCAGGTCCCGCCCGCCGCCACATGAACCAGAGAACCCCGACACTGCTCTATATCGACGACGACGACGCGTTGGCGCGCCTCGTCGAGCGCGGGCTCACGCGCCGCGGCTACAAGGTCGTTCTTGCCGCGAGCGGCGAGGAAGGCCTCGAGCGCATTCGCCGCGCGGGTGCTGACGGCTCTATCGATGTCGTGGCGCTCGACCAGTACATGCCGGGACTCGACGGGCTGGAGACGCTCGAGCAGATCATGGCGATCCCGGATGCCCCGCCAGTGGTGTTCGTCACCGCCTCGCAGGATTCCAGCATCGCGGTCACCGCGCTGAAGGCGGGCGCGGCCGACTATCTGGTCAAGGACGTCAAGGGCGACTTCATCCCGCTGCTGCATGTCGCGGCCGATGGCGCGCTGCGCCAGGCCGAGATGCAGAAGGCGCGCGAGGAAGCCGAAGCCGAGGTCCATGCCTCGCGCGACCGCTACGCTGCGCTTGCCGCCGAGCGCGAGCTGCTGCTGCGCGAGGTCAATCACCGCGTCGGTAACTCGCTCCAGATCATCGCCTCGCTGCTGCACCTGCAGGCGAGTTCCGCCGCGCAGGAAGAGGTCAAGGCTGCCCTGACCAACGCGATGGGCCGCGTCGCCGCGGTCGCGCAGGTGCACCGCCGCCTCTACACCTCGCAGGATCTCAAGAGCGTGATCCTGAACCAGTATCTCGAATCCCTGCTCGAGGATTTGCGTCGATCGGCCGAAGGTAACCGGATGTCGCGGTTAACGCTGAAGGCGGAGCCGATCGAGATCGATCCGGACCGCGCGGTCGCCGTCGGCATCATCGTCAATGAGCTGGTGATGAACGCGGTGAAATACGCCTATCCGGACGGTGCCGGCCCTATCCATGTCGAGCTGACCTCGAAAGGCGAGGACCTCCTGCTGTCGATCGCCGACAACGGCGTCGGCGACAATGCCAAAGCCGATCCGCGCTCGACCGGGATGGGCCAGCGCATCGTCGCCGCGATGGCCTCCAAGCTCGATGCCTCCGTGGAGCGCGATCCCGACCATGCCGGAACCCGCATCGTGCTGAAATTCGGCCGCACCGCCGCGGCGCCCGGCAAGGCCAGCAACGCCGCAGCGAGTTGATCCGCGCCACCCATCGCAAGCCCGTCGCGATCCTGCTATTGTCGGCAGGCCATGACCTCGCGCGAATCCGCCTCGTCTGAAATCACGCCGGCTGTGCTGCTGCGCGCCTATGCCTGCGGCATCTTTCCGATGGCCGAGAGCGCCGACGATCCGACCTTGTTCTGGGTCGAGCCGGAAATGCGCGGCGTCATTCCGCTCGAGGGATTCCGCGTCGCCTCGCGTCTCGCACGCACCGTGCGTTCGGACGCGTTTCGCGTCACCGTCAACACCGCGTTCAAGGCAACCATCGCCGGCTGCGCCGCGCCGCAGACCGGGCGCGAGGACACCTGGATCAACAAGCGCATCCGCGATCTCTATGGCGGCCTGCATGAGCTCGGCCATTGCCACAGCGTCGAGGTCTGGCAGGGCGACGACCTCGTCGGCGGCCTCTACGGCGTCAACCTCGGGCGCGCCTTCTTCGGCGAGAGCATGTTCCATACCGCGCGCGACGCCTCCAAGGTGGCGTTGGTGCATCTGGTCGCGCGTCTCATCCACGGCGGCTTCGAGCTGCTCGACACGCAATATGTCACCGAGCATCTGAAGAGCTTTGGCGCGGTGGAGATTTCGCGGCGGCGCTACACCGGCCTGCTCGACAAGGCGCTTGCCGGCGAGCCCGCCGATTTCCTGAAGCTGACCGCCGGTGACGCGATCCCGGGCGCACGCGTGCTCGAGATCATCGCGACACGGCAATAATCAGACGATTTGGCTTAGCGGCTAAAGCCCGGGAAATTGAAAAGGCCCGGTTGCTGCTGCGGCGGCGGAGCCGGCTGTGTCTGCTGCGGTGGCGGCGGCAACGGCTGCGGCGGGCGCTGCTGCTGCACGGCCTGCTTGGGTGCGGCCTTCTTCTGCGCGGGCGGCGGGGGTGGCGGCGGCTTTGCCGCGGCGGGATCCGGCGCTGCGGTTGCGATCGTCTGCTGCGGCTCTTTGCAGTCGGTCAGCCAGATGTCGTAGATCGGATGCTCAACGCCGTGCAGACCGGGGCTTGCGGCAAACATCCAGCCCGAGAAGATCCGCTTCACCTCGCCCTGCAAGGTGATCTCGTCGACCTCGACAAAGGCGTCGGTGTTGGCGGCTTCCGTCGCCGGCCGCGTGTAGCAGGCGTCGGTTTTGACCCGCAGCGCGCCGAACTGCACGGTCTCGCCGATATCCTCGTCGAAATTGATGATGCGTCCGGTGATCTTGTCCAGGCCCGAGAAGGTCGCCTTCTTGTTGACGATCTTCTGCGCCGGCGGCTCGGTGACGACCTCGTCGCCCGGCTGGAGGCTCGCCGGCGTCTGCGGCACGCCGCCCTTCTGCTGCGGCTGGCGCTGGCCCGGCTGCGGCGCAGCTTGCGGATTGGGCGGGGCCACCGCCACGGAGGGCGGCTGGTTCTGCGGGGCGACAACGGTACCCGGCGGCGGTGCCAGGGGCTGGGTCTCGACCGGCCCCGGCAGGGCGTTGCCCTGGATATTGCCTTGAGGATTGCTCTGGCGCGGCATCGGACGCGACGGCAGCACGCGGCCCTGCGGCGGCAGCTCCGGCACCTCCTCGTCGTCGTCAGGCATCTGCGGCTGCGGCTGCGGCTGCGGCTGGCCACGCGGAATGCTGCCCGGCGGCCGCGGCGGCGGGTCGGAGAAGATCGTGCCGATCTGCGCCTGCGCGGGCGTCGCAACCGTCATGGCGGTGGCGGCCAGCAGTGCCGCAAGACCTGTCAGGGTAAGGGTTCGAAACATCTCGCGCGGCTTCAACAGCGAATCGGGCTTGTTGGACATTCTACAGGGGATACCGCCGCTCGCAGGCCATCGGGTTAACACGCCAAATAGGGCGGGGAAAGGGCGGCATCCCTGCCCTGCCCGCCGCCGGCTGGCCAGAGCCGCCTCGGGATGGAATAGTCGACCAGATTCAGGCGTCTCCGGCCAGCTGGAGCAGGACAAGACCCGTTATGCCCGTTGTGCTCGATCCCGATGCCGCCGCCGTCTACAAGGCGTTCCAGGAGGCCGGCCGCCCGCCTTACGAGACCCTGACCGCACCGGAAGCACGCGCCTATTACTTGCAGGCGCGCTTTGCCACCAATCCGGAACCACCCGAGCTGGCGCGCATCGCGCCGCTGGCGATCGCGGCGCCCCACGGCACGATCCCGGCGCGCATCTACGTGCCCAAGGAACTACGGCAGCGCGACGGGTTGTCGCCCGCGCTGGTGTTCTTCCATGGCGGCGGCTGGGTCGTCGGGGATCTCGAGACCCATGACGTCGCCTGCCGCAAGCTCGCGGTCGAGGGCGCGCTGATCGTGATCTCGGTCGACTACCGCCTCGCGCCCGAGCACAAGTTTCCCGCCGCCATCGATGATGCGATCGCCGCGACCCAATGGGTCGCAGCCAATGCGCGCGCGCTCGGCATCGACGCCGCGCGCCTCTCGGTCGGCGGCGACAGCGCCGGCGGCAATCTCGCAGCCGTCGTCGCCCTCGCCGCGCGCGATGGCAACGGCCCCGCGATCGCCGGCCAGGTCCTGATCTATCCGGCGGTCGATTTCGCCATGACGCACGGCTCCCACAGCGAGCCCGAGACCAGCGTGCTGCTCACGCATTCGGTGATCCGCTGGTTCTGCGACCATTATCTGAGCGGCGCCGCCGACGCTGCGGACTGGCGCGCCTCGCCGGTCCGCGCCGCGACGCATCTCGGCCTGCCGCCGGCCTATGTGCTCACCGCCGGCGCCGATCCGCTGCGCGATGAAGGCGCAGACTATGCCGAGCGTCTAAAACAGGCCGGCGTGAGCGTCACCTACAGGCACTTTCCAGGTCAGTTCCACGGCTTCTTCACGATGGGCAAGCTGCTCAAGCAAGCTAACGTCGCCGCGAGCGAAATCGGCGCGTGGCTGAAGGGGTTGGGCTAACGAGGCTGAGATCGAATGCCTTGGTTTCTCCGAACCATCATCGCCGTTCCCGTGCGGGGGCTCACATGGCTCGGCGACCAGGGCACGCGCGCGGTGGCGGCGCTGGTGTTCATCGCGGTTGCGGTGCCGCCGATCGGGGCGCTGCTGCGGCCCTACGTCACCGAGGCGATCTTCTGCCTGCTCTGCATCTCCTTCATGCGCGTCGATCTGGCTGCGCTCTACGGCCATCTGCGCCGGCCCGGGCTGGTCGCGGCCGCCACCGTCTGGACCACGATCGGTGTGCCCATGATCGTCGGGCTGATCGCCTGGTCGACCGGGTTCGACAGCCGCTCGCCGGGCCTCTTCCTCGCACTGATGCTGCAAGGTATGGCCTCGCCGATGATGGCCTCGCCCGCGCTCGCCGCAATGATCGGGCTCGATGCCACGCTGGTGTTGGTGACGCTGGTGACCTCGACCGCGCTCGTTCCGTTCACCGCCTCACTGTTCGCGAGCCTGTTCCTCAGCGGCAACCTCAGCATCACGCCGCTCACGCTCGGCCTGAAGCTGCTCGGCCTGCTCGCGGGATCGCTGCTCGCCGCAACCATCATCCGCCGCGTCGTCGGCGCGGACGCGATCCAGCGCCACAGGCGGCCGATCGACGGCATCAACATCATCATCCTGCTGGTGTTTGCGTCGGCGGTGATGGGCGATGTGGCAAGCGACCTCGTGACCGATCCGGTCTTCACCATCGGCGTCGCGCTGATGGCCTTTGCTGTCTATTTCACCCTGCTGGCGGTCACGACGCTGCTGTTCCGCCGCGTCGGCTATGAGCGCGCGCTGGCGCTCGGGCTGATGGTATCACAGCGCAATCTGGGGCTGATGCTGGCCGCGACCGCGGGCGCGCTGCCGCCGACGACCTGGCTCTATTTCGCGCTCACCCAGTTTCCGATCCACCTCGCGCCCTACATGCTGACGCCGATCGCACGCCGCCTGATGGCGCGCGTACGGATGTCCGACGCAGCCGCCGCGGGCAGCACGACCTAGGGGCACGCACTCAAAACTCCGCGCCGCAGTCAGGCGTTGATGAGGTCCGCTGTGCCCCTGATGGCGGCGCAAAAAGCGGACCCTCACCGGAGGTCCGAGTCAGGCCGATTCTGTTGAAAAAGGCGGCAGTAGTCCCGATGTATTGGCACCAGAGCCGATGGGACCCAACGGCCGTTATGCGGGTTTGAGGGATTGCATCGGGATCAGCTTGGCCATCTTGCGAAGGTTCTGGGCGGTGGCTGCGAGGGTGAACTCATCACGAGCACCGTTTGGACCTCGTAAACGTAGACGGTCGAGCTTGAGAATGCGCTTGAGGTGCGCGAACAGCATCTCGATCTTTTTGCGGAGCCGACGCGAGGTGCCTCCTTCCCACGACCTTGCGATCTGGCGGGCCATGTCGCGAGCGCCCTCATAGATTGAGCGCGGCACCCTCCGTGAGGGCTGCTTGGGGCAACACCGGGACTTCAGTGCGCACCGATCGCAATCGCGCTTGCTGGCCATGTAAAGCATCGTGGCGCCATCGTTCACCAGCGCTCCGGTCGTGGTGAGTACTTTGCCGCCAGGACAGCGATACACGTCACCTGCGTGGTCATAGGTGAAGTCCTCGCGCGAGAATATCCCGTCTGTGCGGACCGACTTGTCGAACACTGTGACGTGTGGCTCGATGCCGTGCTCGTAGACCAACCATCCGAGCATCTCGGCCGAGCCATAGCCGCTGTCGCCGAGGAGCCGGCTCGGATAGAGATCGAACCGGTCGAGCGAGCGCTCAATCATGCGCTTGGCGGCCAACACCTCCGCCTGTCGGATTGCCGTGGTTGCCTCGACATCGACGATGATCGCGTTCTCGACGTCGACCAGGTAATTCGTCGAGTAGGCGAAGAAGGCTTGGCCGCCGTGCGCTCCCATCCAGCGCGCCGCTGGGTCGGAGGGCGACACGAACTTCGGCGTGACCTCGGTCGCTGCTCCGAAAGCGGCATCGTCGAGGACGGCCAGATATTCATCGATCGCTCGGCCGGCGGCCTCCGGTGGAAGGCCCTTGTCGCCTTCGATCCCCTTCTGCCGATTGGCATCGGCCTTGATCAAGCTCGCATCGACTGCAAATCCTTCACCACCGACAAGTCGCTCCTCGATGCAGCGGCGCAAGACGCTCTCGAACACTCGACGGAACAGATCGCTCTCCCGGAAGCGACCATGCCTGTTCTTGGAAAAAGTCGAGTGATCCGGCACCGAACCGTCCAGACCGAGCCGGCAGAACCACCGGTAGGCCAAATTGAGGTGGACCTCATCGCACAGGCGCCGCTCCGATCTGATGCCGCAGCAGTAACCGATCAGGAGCATCCGGATCATGAGCTCCGGATCGATCGAAGGCCGACCGATGCTACTGTAGAAAGGCGCCAGGCCCCGCCGGATCTCTTGAAGATCGACGAACCTGTCCATCGACCGTAGCAGGTGGTCGGCGGGAATATGCTTCTCGAGCGAGAACTCATAGAACAACGCAGCCTGTTCGACTTGCCGATGCCCCATCATGATCTTCAGTCCTGCCAACTAAGCAGACTGAATCACTGGTATCTCTGAGTCGCAACAACCGCATTTTTCAACAGAATCGGCCAG
>NZ_LSEF01000023.1 GCF_001641695.1 Bradyrhizobium neotropicale | reverse complement strand
GGCGTGCGCCGTTGAGGCGTGGAGAAGAAGGGAGTGTTCGAAAGAATAGAGCCTGCTGGTTATGGCTCTTACTTGCCCGGCTTACCGGTGTCGGAAACGACTGAGACTCCGAAAGGAGAACGGGACCAAAGCATGCCGGGAAACGTCTCGAAATCGGGCGCCGCAGCCCAGTGGAGAGCACAAAGTAAGGTGTGCATGGTGAAAGCTGTATTGCCTGAATCCCAGTTTCCAGTTGCCAAAGGGCTGGCCGTAGCGAACGCGGCTGACACGCTATGCCACGCGGGGCAGATCGCACCGGCCAGTGCGATCCGCCACCAGTCTGCGTGGGACGACCACCATCCGTGGGTCAAGGAGACGAATGGGACACCTAAACACACCGCAACTTCCTACACACGCAACTACGGGATCGCCTGCAGCAGGCTCTTTCAAGAACCTGTATGGCGACGGAGCCGTCATAGTACCCAAATGCCCGGCGTAATGACCGGGACAGCCACCGCGAGGTGGACGATCATGCGTATAAGGCCGGGTGACCGGACCGAAAGCGCCTCCGATCGGGGGAAGGAGGATGCCGCTAAAAACGGCATTTGCAGTATGCGTAGAAGAGATTCTTCGACGGAGAGGTTCTGCTGATGCAGGCCGCTACCATCCAGAGAAGAATTGAATCACTGCCGACTTTGTCGCGGTCGGGTAAGCGCGTAAATGGCCTTCACCGCCTGATGAGATCTCCGCATCTCTTCGAGTGGGCCTACGAAAAGGTCTCCCGCAACAAGGGAGCCCTGACGCCCGGTGTAGATGGCAAGACCTTCGACGGCATGTCGCTGGCGAAGCTCGCTGACATCGCCAGGCGCGTAGCAGATGGCACTTATCGCTTCCGGCCAGTCCGGCGGGTCTATATCCCAAAGGACAACGGCAAAACACGACCGCTGGGTATCCCAACGGTGGAAGACCGGCTCGTTCAGGAGGCGGTCAGGATTCTTCTCGAAGCGATCTACGAACCCGTGTTCCTCGACGAGTCGCATGGGTTCCGCCCGAGACGATCCTGTCATACCGCACTCAAGTCCATCAAGAAGACCTGGACGGGCTGTAAGTGGCTGGTCGAAGTGGATGTGCGTGGGTTCTTCGACAACATCGACCATGACATTTTGCTTGGGCTTCTAAAGAAGCGGATCGATGACGATAGGTTCATCGCTCTGATCGAAGGAATGCTCAAAGCAGGTTACATGGAAGATTGGGTCTACGGACGCACCTATAGTGGCACGCCACAGGGCGGCGTTGTCTCGCCCCTGCTCGCCAACATCTATCTGCACGAGCTGGACCAGCACATGCAGACAATGAAGGCGGGCTTCGACAAAGGCCGCGACCGACGTCCATTCCCGCGCTACGCGGCGCTGGAACGGCGCGTACTCAGTCTCCGCCGTAAAATTGAACGGCTCCGCGCCAGCGGCGCGGATCGGGCCGAGATCGACGCTGCACTCGCGGAGATCAAAGCCATTAATAAGGAGAGACGGAAAGTGCCCTCCGTCGATCCGATGGACCCGAACTTCAAAAGGCTCCGCTACTGCCGCTACGCCGATGACTTCCTCATCGGCATAATCGGGAGCAAGCGGGAAGCGTGTGAGATCATGGTCTGCGTCGAACAATTCCTGACGGAGACATTGAAGCTCACCGTGTCGCCCGAGAAAAGTGGGGTCTATGCCGCTTCAAAGGGAGTGACCTTCCTCAGCTATCGCATCTCGACATACACATCCTATGGGGCTGGACGCAAATCCAACCGCACGGGACCGGATGGACGGACATGGCGCGTGGTACGCCGGCCGACCACCGGCAATGTCAGTTTGCGCGTGCCGCGGAAGGAGGTCACCGCGTTCTGCAAGCGACACGACTATGGCGATCTCGCCAGAAAAACTGGCCGTCCTCGCGAGCAGTTCTTGGTTACCAGCGATGTCGCAACCGTCCTCGCCTATAACTCAGAGTTCCGTGGTTTTGCGAACTACCATTCGTTTGCTGATGACTTCAAGGGCGCCTTGGGACTGTTGGAGCTTGTTGTGTTCCGCAGCCTCGTGAAGACGCTGGCGATGCGACATCGGACGACGAGAGCGAGAACCATGGCGCGTCTGTGGAATGGTACGGACTACGAGGTCAGCTCCGTGGTCCGTGGTAAGCTTCGCAGCATCAAGCTGTGGAGACTGAAGCATCTGACCCAAACCTACTGGACGAGTCCTGTGGTCGACAACGTCACGGCAGGGGCGTGGTGGGTCAAAAGCCCAAATGATCTGATCGATCGCCTCAACGCTCGCAGATGCGAAGCGTGCGGCGATACGACGGGACCATTTGAGATGCATCACCTCCGCCGCGTAGGAGACCTGCGAAGCGGATCGCTGACGGATTGGAAACGGTCCGGTTGGCGGCGCAAGACCATCGTCCTGTGTCCGTCATGCCGTTTAACCGTCTCCGGTCGAGAGCATGCGCGTATGGAAAGCCGTGTGCATTGAAAAGTGCCCGCACGGTTTGGGGGGAGGCGTAGGGATATCCTCGTCGAGGTATCCCGCGCCTACCCTACGAGACGCGAAGCGGCTCGGTTCACGAGAGCCCGATGCGGCGGAAGCCGCACGCGCGCAAGCAGATGGGTGCCGCATCTGCGGATAGATAGACAGCACAAGTGCTTGAGTGTCAGGCGCAGCAATGCGCGCTCGGGGTGATTTCAGCGGCGGCACGGGTAATCCCGGATCTTGTCAAAGAGCCCGCGCAGTCGCGTCATCACGGCGTCATCACTTGTCAGATGATACAATGCCGCCGCAGCCACGGTGGATTGCTCCTTCCGGAAAATCGACTGCCGGTCGAAATCCCGCGTGATCGTCTCGAACACCGCGTCTGGTGTCATGCCGGCGGCCAAGGCCTTTGCAACGTAGTACTCGGCCTCAGACTGCCCGCATCGCAGCGGCAGTCCATTTGTTCCCGGACGTAAGACGCCATGCTCACTGTCTCGGTGGACACAATGCAGATTGCTCGACCGCATAGATGGGGCCCGAGCGCAAGGTCCCGCTGCAATAATATTGATACTCGACGTGTCCCCAAACGTCTTTTTTTGAGTCACCGCCTGCAAAAGTCCAAAAGACATGTCCGCAGGCACCGGCTTCGTAGTTGCGCCTCTTCTGAAGTGATATGGGGTCCCAAACCGTTAATGTGGTCGACTGCGCGACATCATGATGGTTGGTGTCCCTCACAACGTTGGTACAGCGCGGGCGGTCGCTTGGCTGGACATCGACGCGACTCCCACCGGTCGGCCATGGCATCGTCCCCGTGCCCGACGCAGGCGGCTGCGCTCAATGGCGGCACCTTGACGGCGACCCCACCGACGCCTCGATCCGACGGTGGCCTTCGTCTCATTCTGGGCCGGACTCTTAATGACGGCTTATTTTGTTCGACGTCGAACGCGGGCCTCGACACCTGATACACGGGACTCAGGTTGATGCTTCAAAAAGATCAGCAAGACCTCGAATAAAGGCAATCAAGAAGCTTATGAAGATGAGCACGAGGCCAAGAATAGTCCACACAAAATCGGCCGCCTTTGGCGAGTCGATTTTCTCCTTAATTGCTCCTTCGATAGACACTTTCAATTGGCTCAAGCGCCCAGTTGCCTCGACTTGCTCGACCTTCAATCTCCGACGACGCAGCCAGAAATCCCTCAGCCACGGCACGGCAATGAGTATTGGACTCGCGGCGCCCAGAACGTCCTTGAGTGCGTCCCACCAGGAGTACGCCATCTGTTTTAGGCCTCACCTGCGAATCAGGCCTACACAGCCATAGGCATGTGAGCCGCGAGTTCCAGATCGTCACTCGACGCTGCAACACCGAGCGTTTTCCCGCATGCGACTGAAATTCGCTCCATCAAATCCCAAGTTGGTCCTTGGATTCCAACTCCCGATTCAATTTCACTAATTCGGGCCTGGCTTACGCACAACTTGTCCGCCAATTGGGATTGTGAAAGTCCAGCATCCTTACGCATCGCGCGAACGAATTCGCCGGCACGCATTGCCGCACTCGACAGCTTCTTTTCAGCTCCAAGGTTTGCATCAGCACGTTCAATCCTTTCGACAAGATCGGCAAGCGAACGCCCCCCTGTCTTGCTGCTAACCTCAGCGACGGCGCGCGGTCTACGTTCCTGACTTTTTTCGACTTTGAGTTTGACCATTGCAACCTCCGCTCTTCATACAAACCAGACTGAAGCTCGCGCATTCAAAATTCCGGTTTTCAAGACACTATAGTCGTTACCATTCCAGGAAGACCCGCCGGCAGACATGGGCACACCATGCTCACCCGCGAGCATCAGCGTCACGGTGACGTCGTCAATATCGTCGAATTCAACAGCGAAAATGACAAACTTGTTCGCTGACAAAGCCTGGAACATCTCAACACCTCTGTACGTATAAAAGGGCGAGAGATCCCTGCTATCCACCGATCCGCAGTGGACTTTCTGCAAGTAGAGCAGGACCTCGCAAGCAAAATTGTGCCCAAGCTGTTCCAATTCATCAGCCGCATCTCCCAATTGGGGATCCTCGAACGAAACAAGCATATAAGGAATTCCTTGTATTTGTCAATGTTCCCCCACCATCGAAATTCGATAAGGAGCTACGTTGAGGAAACAGCCCAATAATGTACATCGGTTGATTGACACTACCACAACGAGCACAGGACATACCCGTCAGTGAATTTGCCATGCCGTTGTGTCGATCAGGAAAACCGGCGCCAGGCAACAGCAATAACAAATTTTATCAATAGCTTAGCGTTCGAGATTTTGCCTCCCCCTAGGCGCCTCCCGGAGAAGTCATGACCGGCTCCACGCGTCAAGGAACCTGATCGCCCCTTCCTGAAAGTCGACGTTTCGCAATTTACGAATAGACGTTTCCAGCATGCGGAGTGACGAAAACCACCCGCTTGCCGTCGGCGAGGCAAGCTCAGATGCATAGCTTGGCAATACATGTCTTACCGGCGCTTTTCGGCAGCGAAACCACCAGATCGCCAGACTGATCGACGGCGCGGGTTGAGGCCTTGATGTGCGATGGCCAGAGGTCGACCTCCGCTTTGAGACGCCCATTGAAGCAGTGCCACGGCCAATCGCCCGCCGCCTGCCAGTTGCAGCGGGCCCCACTCTTGGAAGCTGCTCGACCAGATCGACAGAATATTGGTAAAACGGATTTAATTTTCTCGATAGTATTCACGGTGTGGATACGGCATGCGCTTCAAAGGTCTCGATCTGAACCTCCTCGTCGCGCTCGATGCGCTGATGACCGAGCGCAGCCTCACTGCGGCGGCACGCGGCATCCATCTGAGCCAGCCCGCCATGAGCGCGGCCGTCGCCAGATTGCGTGCCTATTTCCGCGACGATCTGTTCACGATGAGGGGGCGTGAGCTCATTCCGACCCCGCTGGCCGAAGCGCTGGCCGTCCCCACGCGCGAAGCATTGCTGCACATCCGCCTCTCAATTGCCTCACGTGACACGTTCGACCCGGCCAAATCGGACCGCCGCTTTCGGATCGTCCTGTCGGATTTCATGGTCATGCTATTCATCAGACCGGTCCTCGCGCGTGTCGCGCGCGAGGCACCCGGCATCTCGTTCGAGCTCATTCAGTTTGACGACCAGCCGGACGAGCCGCTTCGGCGCGGCGAGGTCGATTTCCTGATCTTTCCGGAAATATATATGTCAAACGACCACCCTAGAGCGAAGCTCTTCGAGGAGACGCTGGTGTGCGTGGGCTGTCATACGAACAAGCAGCTGTCGCGGAAGCTTACCTTCGAGCGATACATGTCGATGGGGCACGTTGCGGCCAAGTTCGGGCGCACACACAAGCCTTCGATCGAGGAATGGCTCCTGCTTGAGCACGGTCACAAAAGGCAGATCGAGGTGACCGTGCCGAGCTTCAGCTTGATCCCGCCGCTGTTACTCGGCACCGAGCGCATCGCGACAATGCAATCACGGCTGGCAAGGCACTTCGCGACCACGATGCGGCTGCGGATCGTCGATCTTCCGCTGCCGCTGCCGGCCTTTACCGAGGCGGTTCAATGGCCTGCTTTGCATAACAACGATCCGGCAAGCATCTGGATGCGGAAGGTCATGTTACAGGAAGCAGCGCGCATGGGGCGCCATGCGAAACCACGAGATGTCTCTCACGCTCGTAAATCCTAGCCGCGGCCTGTATCTGGGCGTGGCGATGAGGCTCAGTTACGGCACAAGACCACCTGACCGCAGCTCTCTCTAACGAAAAGACGGCGCGCTCCAATACAAATGGAGGCTAAACATTCAGGTCGCTCGCGTTTGGGAATTGGTGCCTGTCGAATAGCGGTGATTCACTCGATCCGGAGGCGGCGCAAGAACGGAAAACCTCGTTGCCAAGAGCTGAAAACGTATGACAAGCAGCCCCGCGTAGGTGGCTGAGCCAACCGATAAGCCGATCCAGATGCCGATCGCACCAAGGCCCATCATCAATCCAAATGCATAGCTAAACGAGAACCCGATCAGCCAGTAAGCGAGGACTGCGAACAGAAGTGGCATCCGCGTGTCCTTCAATCCGCGCAGTCCACCCGCCGCAATGATTTGCGTCGCATCGGCCGCAAAAAACCCTGCGGTCACCAGAAGAAGCGTCGTAGCCAGTCCGATCGTCGCGTCGGCATCTGCGGCCGATTTGTCCAGAAACAGCTCTGCGATCTGAAAACGAGCAGCGACGACCCCGATGGTCAGCAGTGCAGCGATCAAGAAGCCGAGCACGATCGCGGCCAGTCCTGCGCGTTTGATGCTGGGACCGTCTTTGCGACCAACAGCATGACCAACCCGCACGGCGGCCGCCATGCTGATGCCGAGCGGCACCGTGTACAGTATTGTTGCGACTTGCATCGCGATCTGATGAGCAGCAAGCGCGCTGGTCCCGATCCGGCCCGCCAGAAGTGCGCCGGCCGCGAATACCCCATATTGCATGACGAGAGCGATCGAGATCGGGGTGCCAATCACGATCATCTGCCGCATGAACAGCCGGTCGAAGCGCCACACATGCGCGAGCACCCGATAGTCCCGGAAAGGGCGGCACATTGTCGCAACACACACGGCGGCCAGGAACGTCCCGCAATTCACGAGCGTGCTCCCAAGCCCGACCCCAAACAGCTCCAGCCGCGGCAAGCCGAATTTGCCGAAGACCAAGAGATACACGAGCACGGCGTTGACGGGGATAGCCGCAAGCGTAATCCACAGGATCGGTTCCGGTCTGCCCGCCGCGGCCATGAAGTTGCGGATGGCGTGAAGCCAGAGCGCCGGCACCACGCCCCAGGCAAGTCCGAGCAGGTACTGTTGGGCGAGCCGCGCCGCGTCTGGCCCCTGACCAAGAGCGAGCAGAATTTGCTCTCCCCGCACGGCAATCGCGATGATCGGGACCGATAGAAACAATGCCAGCCACAGGCCCATGCGCAGCGCGCGCGGTACGACAGCGAAGTTGGCCGCGCCAATCGCCTGTGCGGTCAAGGGCCCGATGGGCGCCAGCAAGCCCGCGCCGAAGGTGCAACTGATGATGTAGAGCGTGACACCCAGCGCGGCCGCGGCGAGCGCCTCAGGCCCGATGCGCCCGATAAAGGCAAGATCGGTCGCCATCATCGCGACCTGTGCAAGCTGGGTCAGCGCCATCGGCCAGGCGAGCTTGGCGGTTTGACCGAGCTCGACAGCGAGGCCATGGCGAGGCTGCGAAGCCGATAGCGGCTTTTTGTGGACTATCTCGTGCATGGTAATGATGCTTCCCTGGTTGCATCGGCGGACCAGCGACGCCTGTTTTGTCGAGAGAAGGGCTCTCTTTCCCACACTGAATTCGCGAGAGTCGGGGATGCAGCCTCGCGCGCGGCCTCGCGCGATTGCCCTCGGCGAGCGACCTCGGGTCTGCGGCCTATATCTGGAATTGAGCGTGTATCTACGACCAATGGTCCACCGATGAAGGCAATTGGTCGCTTGATCAGTGCATCCGGGCTGCCGCTGCCCGCGCGGCCTTCAGTCTCGCGAAATCCTCGAGCCCACAGCGGGGAGACGGCATGCGGCCGGGATGCCGGAAATGCTCGATCGCCAGCATCGCGCAACGGTTTTGACGCGGACCGATCGCCGAGGGGCCGATCAGGCTCGCAAGATCGTGCGCGACCACGAATTGGGTGGCACGCTGCCAACGATACGAAAGGCACACCGCGGTTTGCGGTGAACTGAACTGCGACAATGTGGTGAGCGGCCACCCGGGGCTACCTTTAGGATCTGTACAGACGAGGACTCCGTTTTTTTGTTTTTCAAAACTCGTGCCAAACTAGGGGAGCTTGATTCCCAACGCGCTTTATCAAAGCTGGCGTGTCGCGGATCCGACAACGGTCGCAAATCCTACATTTGGCAGTGATGGTTGCCGCGCTCGCTATGTTGCCGAGGTGTAGTGCGTGTCGCGCTTGTCCGTTTTGACAGCCCTGATGCATGCGCTGCTCATCTTTCCTCATCACGCGGGATAGAGGACTTTCAAGCTAGGGCTCGTACTCTACACAAAAAAAAGCCCGGCCTCCTTGCGGCGGCCGGGCAGAAGTCAGTCTAGGGAGGAGCGACGCTGCTACACGTCGCACCGGCTTTCGTCGGCTGAGGGAGGACTGCCGACGATCAGACTACGGCGAGGGCATTCGCCGTTAACTTGAGGCCGTGAGGGCCGACACCTATTCCGAACGAAATGGCGCCGAACATAATCGAAGCAATTCGACCGAAAGCTCGACCCACGGAAACTTTGTCGCTGGCGGCCAACTAAAGTACGCCGCGAAGCTCCTCGCCTCGAGCCACCGCGACGTACTTGCAGACCGCCGAAGAACATGGCCACAAGATACTCAGGACACCGATCGACCACCCTCCTGAGTTGGCCATGTTTCTTCAAGCCGGCGTCTTGCTATGCCTCGTCCCTCGAGAGAGGTAAAATCGATTGTTGTGATGGTAGATATCTGCACTTTGGATGAAGTCGGGTACGCGTTTCTGCAGACTTTCGCGCTTTCGAGAGCGCGAGACAGCGCTCGATCAGCTCTGTCCCGAACCAGCGCGTTGATGCCGAAGATTGGCGCTAGCTTACGGCGATCTCCGGCGAGAGCGGCAGGGCTTCGTCGAGCCTCCCGTCCGGCTAGCGCAAAGTGACTTGCGTGGACCGCCGAAGAACGTGGTCGCAATGACCTCGCACTTCGGTTGGTGCTCGGCGCACATCTGAAAAGGTGTTTCTGGCCAAGATCGATTACCGTCTATGGCTGAGTGCTCCTCGATAAGCCGGCATTCTTCGTATGCGGGGCCGTCCAAGGGATTGACTCGTACGTAATGTCAGATTCTAGAATGCACCGAGACGGACTGGACACGATCAGCAAGAAATGGGGCATGTCAGTAGTACAGCAACGTCGTGCCACTCCCCGCAGTGCTCTTGATCTTTCGCTTCATGTCCCTGAACTGCATCGAAGAACCGATTTTCACGACGACAATCTGCACGGGGCAAGCGACTCTCTCGCTCCCGGCGCTCTACTCCGCGTTAATGAGGGACGATGTCGAGGACATGCCCGCTGTTCGACCTCATCAGCGGCAGGCGTTACATGCGTTCCTCGTGCAGGTCGGTGCACTCGCGCTCCTGGAAGGGACGACTACTGATCCCTCTCTCGACGCCTCGGTTTGGACGCATTTGTTGCGCGCCCTCACTTACAAGTTCACCCACGATGAGCCTTGGAGCCTCATTGTCGAGGATCTCTCCAAGCCTGGGTTCCTTCAACCGCCAATTCCAGAAGGAACGGTCGCGCCCCTAAGAGAGCGCGAACAAACGCCCGATTCGCTCGACATACTCGTCACTTCAAAAAATCACGACGTTAAAGCACAGCGCATGGCGATCGCCACGCCCGAACATTGGTTTTACGCACTGCTGACGTTGCAGACTACGCAAGGATACCTTGGCGCTGGAAACTACGGCATCAGCCGCATGAATGGCGGCTACGCCTCGCGACCATTTGTAGGTCTTGCGCCGAGTAACCGCTTGGGCGCGCGGGTCCGACGCGACATCAATCGCCTCTTACAGGCGCGTCGTGAGGTTCTCGACGAGAATTCGGGGTTCGCGGCGGTAAACGGAATCGGTCTCGTGTGGCTAGAACCGTGGGATGGCGTCTCGGCGATTGCCCCGAAGCAGTTAGATCCGTTCTATGTCGAAGTGTGCCGGCGAGTGAGGCTGATCCGAGAGAACGCCCGCATTGTTGCACTTCGCGGGCGCAGCCAAGCGGCGCGGATTGCCTTTCCTAAGAACACGAATGGCGTAACGGGCGACCCGTGGACGCCAGTCGACCAGCGGGAAACTATCGCGAAGGTGCTCACGGTTGATGGCGGCGGATTCCACTACAAGCGTGTCGCCGATCTGCTTGACCCTCAGCAGTACAAAGCTGCCCTCCTCCAGCAATGGCGGCAGGCAGACGGCACACTGGACCACAGCCTTGTTCTCACGGCAACTGCCCGTGAACAAGGCGGTACGGACGGCTTTCACGAACGTCGCATTGTTGTGCCGACGTCTGCTCTGCCATTTCTCGGGACGCGCGCGCATGCGCTTGCCAGCTTGGTCAAGGAACGCATCCAGGATGCCGCAACGATCCGGGCGAGAGTGTTGCTGACTGCACTCTATGTTTTGTTCCAGCGCGCTCCCGACGAACTGAAGTTCCCGCACGCGGCATGCGAAACCAAGGCGGCGCCTTTTCTTGCTGCTTTTGATGGCGGCGTGGACCGCAACTTCTTCGACGCCCTATTCGATGAACTCGCCGCGCCTGATGGCACAGCGAAGCGAACAGCGCGCCGCCAATGGATTTACACGCTCAAGGAGCTTGCCGTTCTACAGTTGGAAGCAGCAAAAGGTGCAACGCCGCGCTCGGGCATCCGCCGCTACCAGGCCGAAGGCGCTGCGGAGGATGCCATCGAGTTCGGTTTTCGCAAACACTTTTCCATGGAGATGACGCATGATTGATGCGCTCGGGCCGACAGAAGCTGCTCGCAACAATGTCGATCCGCCGAGCCGTTCTCGATTCGAGGACCGTTCTTATCAGGTGGACGGGCCACTCCATGCCCTGAGAAAAGAGTTTAACGTGCTCGTGAAGCGAGAGGCCCGCGGTGAGCTTGCGGCGCTCAAGCGGGTTGATCCTGACCGCCTCGAAAACTCGGCCTTTTTTCGGCTATTGACGAGCTGTGTCCCACATCAATTTCTCGGTCGCGGCTGCGTGCAGATCAGCGCTCCGGGATCGGAAGTGGATATGGTTCGTCGCTTCGCGGCAGTCGCCGCCATCATGGCACTGCGGCCGGATGGCCTGAGGCCTTGGGGCCTCGGAAGAGCTATGGCCGATACGGGCGTGAGCGATTTGCGCCTGTCAATGTTTCTCGCCGCGCGGGGGGCTTCATTCAGGGATCTTGCTCGGCGTCTCGCTCGCCGCCTCGCTCGTGATGCCGAGGCGCTTCCTTATCTCGATCTCGGGCGACTGCTTCTAATGGAGAGCCTTCCTGAATATGTCAACGAGACCGACTCGGTGCGGATCGCCATCGCTCGCGAGTTTTGGCGCTCCACTCGAAGAGTTCCGCGCAGAAATGAGGGAGAGGCAACAAACGAGCTGAGCAGCCACGCCGGCGAATAGGCACTTCCGAAGACGATAGGTGAAGCTTTATCATGCTCGAGGCCCGGTTCCTGCAAATTCACTGGCTCACATCTTATCCGGCAACACTGCTCAACCGGGACGATAACGGCTTGGCCAAACGGCTGCCCTTCGGCGATGCGATGCGCACACGCGTGTCGTCGCAGTGTCTGAAGCGGCATTGGAGGACAGTAGACGATGAATGGGCGTTGCGGCGCATCGGACCTGATATGGCCGTTCGTTCAAGGGAAACGCCGGAGCGACGTATTCTTCCTGCTATGCAGCAGGCCAATGCCGGGACGGCCGACGTGATCGCCGCAACAATTACTGCAATGGCCGAACAGCTGTATGGCAGTAAGGCCGGTGAGCGGTCCAAACGCCAAGCCCTACTCCTCGGTGAGCCCGAGATTAGATACCTTTGCGCCAAAGCAATTGAGATTGGCAAAGCTGCTCACGAATCGAAAGCGGCCGAAGAGGCCGTAAAGAAACTATTCAAAACACAAAAGGGCAATCTCGCTGCGCTTCGCGAGCGCAGTGTTCTTGAAGCAGGGCTTGAGGCGGCCCTCTTCGGCCGCATGGTCACATCCGACCCCGAAGCTAACACAGATGCGGCGATTCACGTTGCCCACGCTTTTACCGTCCACAGTGAAGCATCCGAGAGTGATTATTTCACGGTGGTCGACGATCTGACGCATGAAGCCGGGGACGCCGGGACAGCCGGCCTATTTGATACAGAGCTGACGGCGGGGCTGTTCTACGGCTACGTCGTTGTCGATATCCCTCTACTAGTCTCGAATCTCGGAGATGACGCTGTACTTGGCGGCAAAGCCGTCGAACATCTAATTCACCTCATTGCCAAGGTTACGCCCGGCGCCAAAAAGGGCTCCACAGCACCATATAGTTACGCTGAGATGATGCTGCTTGAGGCTGGCCATCGACAACCGCGCACACTGGCAAATGCTTTTCGCAAGCCTGTGACGGCGCAATCGAGGACGGCGATTGCTGCGCTTTCAGATCACATCAAAAACGTCGACCAGACATACGGATTACACGAGACCCGGCGGCATCTCTCGATTGACAAGGCCCATTTGTCGGGGTCAACCCTCGTGCCGCTGAACGATCTTGCCGCGTTCGCTGGCGAGATAGTCGCTGCTACGCCAGTGAAGGCATGAGTCTTATGCTGGCATTTCTTATGCTGCGGCTCGAGGCGCCCTTGATGTCGTTCGGCTGCGAGGCGATTGACGCGAACGGTCCAACACGGGATTTTCCAGATGCTTCTTTGCTCACTGGCCTTCTCGCCAACGCGCTGGGCTATTCTCGCTATGAAACAGCGAAGCATCAGCGGCTGCAGGACCGGCTCGTCTTTGGTGTGCGTATCGATCGGCTCGGTCACGACTTGCGTGATTTTCAGACCGCCCAGCTCTCAAGAACAGATCAGAGCTGGACAACTCGAGGCAAACCGGAGGGACGCACTGGTGGCGAGAGAACGTACGATAGCCCCCACATCCGCCTTCGGCACTATCGCGCCGACGCGGCGTTGACACTGGCGGCGCGCCTTGTCCCCCCTGACGAGCCGCCCACGCTCGATGATCTCGCGATCGCGCTGGACCATCCCGCACGCTCACTATTCATCGGCAGGAAGCCCTGCCTACCATCTGCTCCGTTGCTTATAGGAATTCGCAAAGGGAACACTTGTGTGGCAGCACTCCAGGCAATGCACCCAGCCGAAGGTGCCTTAGACCGATGCCGTTTCATGATCCCGCGGCGTGAGGCCGATGCACTTAGCGCAAGCAGCATTATCCATCTTACAGGCCGCAGAGATTGGATCGCCGGTATCCACGCTGGAGAGGAAACCGTGGCGATATTGACGCTCCCGACTCAAGCGACAGATGGAGCCGACACATGAGAGCCCTTTCTATGGTTCGGCTTGATCCTGATATTGGGCGCGCAATGGAGTGGGGAGCGCGTGAAAAGCTCCTGAAACCTGGCGGCGATGATGGTTATCTGTGGCACGTGCTGCTCGTGGCTGCCTTCGGCCATCTCGCACCGAAGCCGTTCCGCTTAATTGAACCGAACGGCCAGCGCCCTCCGTATCTTTTGGGCTATGCGCATGCGACAGAAGAAGGATTGCATCGACATGTGGCCGCATTTTGTGACCCCGCCATCGCTTCCGCGCTCGGAGTGTCTTCGCTCGCTGTAAAGGTCATGCCTGACTCCTTCGTCGCCGGGCGGCGGCTCGGGTTCGAACTGCGCGTGCGTCCCGTGGTTCGTCAGACGAAAGACGGCGACAGAAATCGAAAGCGCGAAATCGACGTGTTTCTGCACCAGACGCGTGCACGTCCGGATGCCGACAAGCCCTCGCGTGTGGCCGTTTACGCCGATTGGTTGGCCGCTCATTTAGCAAAGGGCGGCGCAGCCCTCGACACGATGCGCATCATTTGGCTCCGCCGCTCGGCCATCACGCGCCGCGACCGCGAGCGCGAACTCAGGGTTCACGGTGAAAAAGGCGGAGGCCCCGATGCCTGCTTTGGAGGCGCGTTGACGGTGACCGATCCGATCGCGTTCAATGCGCTACTCGCTAGGGGCGTGGGGCGGCACCGTGCCTTCGGCTTCGGCATGCTCCTCTTGAAACCGCTGCCGCGATGACGCTATGTTGCTTAGCCGTCAGGATCTTGAAGGAGCAAAACTGCTGGACGCCGATCGACGTGGCGGTCTATGTGGACCGTCGACTCCTTTCGGTTGAGGAGGGCGCGTTGACATTGGCCTGCGTAAGAACACATCCCCAGTCAAACGTTCTCACTGATGCTGCCCGGTTCGGCCCACAATCCCATGAACTAGTGAACCGGAACGGTTCGATTCATCCCGTTGTTTAACATCGTGAGCAATTTCAAATCTCCAACGCCTAGAGGTTTCCCCGCACGGGTGGGGATGGTCCCGGTGCATATGCGAACGGACAACTCAATGGCAAGCTCCCCCGCACGCGCGGGGATCGTCCCGAAGGATCACCTTGGCTCCCTAACCCTATCACCTTTTTCATCGGTTCAATCTAACGCCGCTCGGTTCATGGTCCTAGAGCCACGAAAAAGAAGAGCCGCAGACAGCTCGTCTCGGCCTTGGCAACGCATCTCGGCGAACGAAAGCGGCGCTGCACAATGAACGTTCCCCTGTTCAGCGTCACGAAGTGTCAACCGAGGCCGTAAAGCCAAGCTCACCACATGGGGGCCGACGAGCCTCACGCATGACGACATTCAGCCGCGAGTTCGGATTGAAGGAGAGTTGCTGTGTTCAATGATGCATCCAGGGGCAGATCTCCAAATGCGATTTGACAAAGCAGGTAGTTTGCACCGGCCGCATCCAGCTGGTTGAGAAGCGTCTGCCGCACCGAAGAAGCCGTGCCTGCGACGCACAGTTCACTTTCGAGTGCTGCATCAAAGGTCAGCGGAAGGTTTGGCGGAGTGGAGATGGCGTTGCGATCGTAAAGGAACTTAAAGCTCTTGAGCCACTTTTCGTACGCACGCGCCCCAAGTGAATAAGCATCCGCGTCAGACTGCGCTGCAACGACCATGCGGAGCAAACCAAGAAATGGTGCCTGATCATCCGCCCGGCCGTTCGCTCGATGTGCACGGTAAGCATCAGTTACTTTTCGGACAGCGGAGGAAGGCCCGAGGCTGGCGATGTTTGCGCCGGCCTTAGCGGCCCATGCCGCCCCCTCGGGTTGATTCGTGGCGATCCATGTCGGCGGATGCGGGCGCTGACGGGGTCCCAGCGTCAAGGGAACGTCGTTCAACTGGTAGTGCTGGCCCTGGTAGGAGAGCGGTCCGCCTCGCATCGCTTCGACCAGGATTTCGCTGGCTTCCGCGTACCGGCTCGGCACCATATCGGCGCTCACTCCGAAATAGCCCAATTCAATTGGGAGAGTGCCGCGTCCGATGCCGAGCTCCAGGCGACCGCCGCTCAAATGATCGAGCATGCAGGCATCTTCAAAGGCGCGCAGCGGATGATGAAGACTAAGGAGCGTTACGAGCGGGCCCACACGCAGATTGGTGGTACGCTGCGCGACGCTGGACAAGAACAGATTTGGAGAAGGACTCCTACCATGCGGAGTACAGTGGTGCTCCGCCAAATGATAAGCGTAAAAGCCAAGCCGATCGCACGCCTCGGCTAATCGCAGCCGATCCTCGTATTGCTGAGCGACATCCGAACCGTTCTCGTCCAGGTGATCGAATATGCCGACTACCGGCCTTGCATAAGAGCTGCTTCTCACTCAGTTACCTCCCTTCATTAATGCTGGATAGAAGTGGGCTTGGTCTCATGTTTGGGATACTGAGACGTCGCTGACGGCGGACAAGAACGCCTCCATCTGCACCTTTGTGCCGATCGAAATGCGTATGTAGTTCTCAAGACCCTCCTCGGGGAAAAAGGCCACGAGAACATTTCGCTCCTGCAAAGCGGTTTGCCACCATGCGCCGTCGTGTCCCGGGGGCACACGGGCCAACACGAAATTCGCTTCGGACGGCAGGACCGCAAATCGATGCGCCGACAGCGCGCGTGCAACTCGCTCTCTCTCGCGCACAATATGCCGATGGTTCTCAGCATACGCATCACGATGAGCAAGAATACTTAAGCCAACCGCCTGACTGATCACGTTCATGCTGAAGAGAGACTGCATGGTGCGAAGCCTGCCAACAAGCTCGGGATGACCGAAGCCGAAACCGACGCGAACGCCCGCGACGCCATAACTTTTCGAGAACGTCCGCAGCAACAGAAGATTCGGATAGCGATTGACAAGACGCAGCCCACTATCAGGCGCAAAATCGACATAGGCTTCATCAAGAACAATCAGTCGGTCCGATTGCGCGACGAGTCTTTCGATATCCGCGATCGGAACGAATGTCCCAGTCGGGTTATTTGGATTGGCTAGCACGATGAACTTGGCAATTCCCGCGCGGCCAAAAAGCAGCCGGCTGATCGGCAACGAATTGTTTTCAATCCAGCCAATTTCCAGAAAATGCGCATCCTGCAACATCGCGAGCTTGCGGTTGAACGAGAAGCCGGGCGACAACATCGCGACTGTGTCGCCTGGAGCAAGAAAGGCCTTATAGATGAGCCCCAGAAGTTCCGACGAGCCATTGCCGGCAATCACCTGATCGGGAGAGAAGCCGTATGCGCAGGCAGCTGCTTCTCTCAGGGTGATGTTGTCGTTCTCCGGATACAGATGGTGCCGCTCAAGGGCCGCCATCGCACTTTCCTTCACGATCGCAGGTAAAGGGAATGGATTCTCGTTCATATCGAGTTTGACGCAATTTCCATTCGCCGACGGTCGGGAGGAATGCGGAACATCCAACTGTCTTGCCACATGGGAAAGCGACGAAAGCACGCTTAGCATCCTTGCGTCCGACATGTGGTCTCTCCATCCGAGGGCATGAGTTCTGAGCATAGTAATGGTCCGATCAGTGGGGATCACTTTGGTCTATTGGGCGGATGACTTTCGGCTCTGGTGCGCCGGCCGTACCCCAAAGAGGGGGCACACGAGACTTCACCCAGCTGACTTGTAGAGACCATTCCTAACCGTTGCATGACTATCATAAAATAACCATAGATTGTGCCAGCTCTCTTGAACGCTTTTGCAAAACCGGGGAGGTTCGATCGATGTGCACTCTCCGGAGATCAAGCGAGAACATCCAACCAGCATTTGTTCAACTCCAGCGCAGACCTCTGTCGGCTGAACGGTCTCATCGACCCTTACCACGAGAGGATCGGCGCAGATCTGGGGCACTGTCGTGATCGAGCCACGCGATGTTCGAGCGCGGCATTCGAGCGGGACTGGTCTCTTCCGGTGAAACGTGAGCCGTATCGTTATTGAGCAGGCACACACATGTCCGCTGCCGCAGCTGACGAAGGATCGAGCGTCTGCCACTGGGGCAAAGCGAATGTTTTCCATTGCAGGCATTCACAATCCTCGGGCGTCATTGAGGCTCGACGCCTCCCAATTTTGGTAGTGTACAACTTGACCTTGGGTACGGTTCAAGAGGCGAGCACCGCGAAAGATTACGCCTCACTTGCTCCTGCAAAACTGGCGTGGTGAGCGCGGAGATCCGGTGTGAATCAAGAATCGGCATCCCGACCGAAAGTGCGCAGGAGAGTCCGGCAGTGTGGGCTTGCGACCTTCAAAATTCGTGAGATTGCCGCCTTCAAAATCGCGCGACTGAAGAAAAACTCAAAAAGCGCCGCGCAAGAGCGTGCTCGCCGACGGCCACGATAGAAGTCCTTGCGGCAGGATTGTTGTATCAGCGACAAAAGCCAACCGGGCGCAGGTGTCGCTCGCGTGAACGGGTCGGGATCGGAGAGTGACCGAAGGTCGCATGTCAGATTCGAGGAGGCGACAGGTTGGTGACGATGTGGAAGTTCTGTTTCATCTCACGCTCGCGGGCGAGGATTGGACGACCCAGCGAGATTTGTCGAGCGAGAGGCGAACATTTTGTTCGCAACCGCGCCGACGCCTGGTCATGTCACGTCGCAAAGGAAACGGGCGTCAGCAATAACCCGTCTAAACGTTGGGCTGCCCGATACACAGCAGCAGCATGAATGAAGGTAGCAAGGTTCGCTCGCGATGATAGCGTCATAACGCACGCCGCTTGGGTGTTCGGACGGCGCGAGCGTAAAGCCCATCACGCTCACGCTGCCGGTTGGAGACCCATGCACTCACGGCGAAGACCACCCCGAAAACGAAGAAAAACAGCGAAAGGAAAAAGAAAAACCACATCGCAAGTGACACCCAGGTTGCCAAGGAGCTGATCTCGTGAGAGCGGCGCGCGGCGCCGAGGTCTGAGACAATCCCTACAACTTGACGCAACGTGCGGTTCAAGCCTTTCAGGCAGACAGTTAGACGCACCTGCAGAAGCGGTCTCTTTCAGTCCGGCACGCGACTTGCTCTATTCTCGGCAGCATCACTACTCCCCCTCGGTGATGTAGGGGCGGATTCGGCGTCGCTCTAAACGGCATCGAGTCCGCCCCGTCTATCCTGCGGCCGGTAACGCGACAATTTGAAACCGGATGTTCGTCGACTGCGGCGTCAAGTCACAGCCTTGAGCTACCTCCCAACAAGATCAAGACGAGATGAAGCCATTGTTCTTGATGCCAATGAAGAGCTCGATCTCGCGTAAAGTCTGTGGCGTGAATGGCGGGCGCCTCTGCCGGCCGCCACGCGTCAATCCTGCCGGCATCTTACATTCGACGAAGGTCTCTTGCGCATTCGCCGCGACGGCCTGCGCCATCAACTGGCGAGCAATCCCGCGCATCATAGCGATCGCGGTCTCGGCCTGGCTGTTGGTGCGTGCGGGCCCGAACGGCCCTAGACCTGCGCAAGCCAGCGCTCCGCCGAGCGCAGCAGTCATCAATCCCGCTCCTGATGATCTCGAGGCGGAGTACAGATCCGTTAACGCTCGCTCATTCCCAGCCGGCCATTGTCACGTGACTGACTTGGAGTTCGGAAATGTCGTGTTGGGCTCAAGCTACGCAGGCATTGTTTTCATGTTCGGCTGCGCTGGCACTCTCGTGTCGAGCGAGATTAAGGAGGGCATCAAGTTTCACGTATTCGCGTGGAATGACGGACAAGTCCTAGCCCTATTCGCAAACGGAATGCTCTTGATCGTTTCACAGTCCACCTCATGACGAGAGATCCGAGGCTTCTGTGATGTTGCGAACGCGTATGCTCTTGCGCTTGGCATCACATCCTCAAGCATGCGGGCCCAATCGTCAGATGCACGACACAGAAAACGCGTCAATTTTTGCGCGCTTTGAGACAGTCGAAAATATTCTTCGCCACGAACCTTTCAAGCCTTGGGAAGTTTAATGACACGTTGCCGAGAGACCGGAGCAAGAGACGATCCAGCTCGGAAGGCGCATCATCTATTCAATCGGACACAATTGACGACCTCCACACGCGCTTCGTGTCCGACATCAGACAGGCGGCTTGCTTCAACAGCACCGATGTTGTCGTGAAGACGACATTGAGAGCTCGCAAAGTGGAAGCCAATCAGCATCCCACCCGCTGGCCTGGATCATGCACACCACAGACGGCGTGAAAGAGACGGCAACAACGTCGTGCCTATTGAGGGACGGCGCGCGCTGTGTTCGTGAGGTGATATGCGATCTGGATTTCTCTTTTGTGGAGCTGCAGGAAGTGCGCTTGTTGTAAGTGGTGCCGTTAGCTCAGCCGATCTCGGGCCCGCAGTGAAGGTGATACCGGCACCGTGGAGCTGGACAGGAGGATATGTCGGCGGCCATGTCGGCGGGGGTTATGGCCAGACATCGTTTAGTGATCCCTATGGTCCATCGATTTACGGCGACGTCGTCGGCACTCCTGCATTCCTGGCGGGAGGCCAGATCGGCTCTAGTTGGCAGAAGGACCGTTGGGTTCTTGGCCTTGAATTGGCTGCGAGTGACACCGTCTCGGACGGTACAAACACCTGTCTTGCCGTCTCCGGCATTGTCGTGAGCGCAAACTGCAAGGCAGGCCCGGACTTCTTCGTCACCGGGACTGGCCGGCTCGGCTATGCGTTTGGCTCGCAGGGGCATACGCTCGCCTATCTCAAGGGGGGCGCGGCCTGGCAACACAATAGTGGCGATGTCGTCAACGGCAACGAATTTCGTAGCGAGATCTACCCATATGGATTGGCGCCGCAGAATGGAGTCCGTTTCGACTATGGCCGTGTCGGAAGCGTATTCGGGGCGGGTATCGAGCAGGCGCTGACGCCCGCCTGGTCGGTCAATCTGGAATATGATTATCTGAGGTTCGGCGGACCGCGTGTGGTCACCCCTCCGACGCTACAATATCCACCCTTGGCTGCGATTCCACCCAGTGCCACTCGCCTGGCCAGCAGCTATCACATCGGCAAGATTGGTCTGAACTACCATTTCGGCGCCGATCCGCGAACGCCTGGGTGGTCCGATACGCCGCTCTCCACGACAAGGCCGATCTTTGGGGCGCGCCCGACTACCTTCGATGCCGGCTGGTCGCTGGAAAGCGGCACACGACTCTGGTTGAGCCGAGGACGATTTCAATGGGAAAATGGTCCGCCCTATCTTGTGTCAAGGCTCACCTATCACAAGCTAGACGGGATTTCCGGTGAGTTGTTCGAGCGCGTCGACAGCCCTTGGGGGATCTTCCTGAAGGGCAATATCGGATTCGGGCGCTTTAACAGCGGACAGGAGAATGACGAATATTGGGGCTTGATGCCCAATTTCCTGGCCTATACGAACACGAGTTCGGGTGTGAACGGCAAGTTCACGTATTACACGGCCGATGCCGGCTACGACTTCTTGCGGGGAAGCACCTACCGGCTCGGAGCATTTATCGGCTGGGCCTATTACGGCCAGAAGTCTGACTTGAAAGGATGCGTTACCATCGCCTCGCTTCGATGTCTGGCGCCGGGTGACGAAAGGACAACTGGCAGTCAAGACACCGACTGGAATGCGCTGCGTATCGGCTTCAGTGCTGAGACGATGTTGCTCGATCGCTGGCGCGTGAGTGCCGATGTTGCTTACTTGCCGTGGACGGACTTCCAGGGGCGCGACAACCATCTGCTGCGCGATTTGACGACCTACATAGATCATCGCGGGAGCGGTGGCGGTGGGGTGCAAATCGAAGGCGCTCTATCCTACCTCATTACGCGCAATTTCAGCGTCGGCATCGGCGGCCGTTATTGGGCAATGTGGAGTCCGAGAGACAGTGAGCAATTCCCGACCCAAGCCAAACAGCAGTACACCTCTCCTGTTACTTCCGGGCCTTATCCTGCGAACTATCGGATGGAAAGATGGGGTATGTTCCTGCAGGGCTCCTACAGGTTTGATTGAGACTGCTCGCTCGCGCCAAATGCCGAGCCTTGGAACGCCGCGACCATACACCAAGCGGATCCTCCAGTTGGAGCCGGAGGATCCGCTGGAAACAGAGCTGCAAGCTTTGAGACCTGTCGCTGGAGAACGATGCTGATGCGAGCGGACACCTGCAAGCATCGCGCTTGGCGAGGCTCTCGGAATTTGGCTCGCGACGGTCAATTCGAAGGTCGAATCGGCCAATTGGACTCTTGCTTTTCATCGGCCCGGCGAGCGGTCGGTTCACTTGCCCAGAAAATCCAAAAACTGCTCCACCTTGAAAAATGGTCGCGGTCGGGCGCTGCCGCTGTAGGCGACGCGATCACCGTCAGGTTGGAGCGATCGCCCCTTGGATTTTCGAAATCGTCCCGGCAGGAATGTCGCGGCTACGGCACGCTTCGGGAAACTGCCGTCGGCGGGCCGCGATTTTATTTGCCGCAGCCTTCAACTCACGCTCCTTTTCGAAGACCCATTCGAGCGTGTCGGATCTCGTCGGTAGCTGCTGGAGCACGTCTGCATCGATCGGCCCACCGCGAGAATATCTTTGCACGAACTGCCACGCAGAACGGGCCGTACACTTTTGTCTGGCTGCACAAGCGTGCCCCTTCCACGCGGGACGCCATCCTCGTCCACCCCCAATGGGATGTCATTCAGCCTCGTGTCCGCGCACGAGATTCTGAAATCTCGGTTTGCGCTTCATCGATCTTGCTGGCTGCACTCAACGCGGCGCGCATAGATGGCCGCAATACGGGACGGTAGTCCGCGATTTTGGCCGATGCCATGCTGACCATGGCTCTGCTTCCGAAGGTTGGTAAAGCGCGAGGACCAACAAAGCCTTGCTAAACGGAAGTCCGATGGTTCCATTCGGCCCCTCTGCTCTTGATCGGATGTCGCGGGGCAACCGTATGAGCTATCCCTATTCTGCCTTTAGATCTTGCTACGCCGCTGCAATCTCTACGCTGCCATCTTGCAAGTTCAATACGACCGTTTGTGCGCCAGCATCGATCAACGCCTTCAGATCATGAGCCCACGGCAGGACGACGCCGAAATCGTCGTCTCCTGCCAGCTCGCGCGACCTGGCACGCCAGTCGGGATCCAGAAACGGGTCGCAGCCCTTCGCGTAGGCGACAAAGGAGCGCTCGCCGATAAGAATATCGCGAGGCTGTCCATTCGACATCAAATAGACCCCGTGATCGTACGCAAGCAGGACAGCGGGGGCGCTCACCGGCTGTTTCACCAATAAGCCGGTCTTGAGATCGCGGACGGTCTTGAGCGCCTGCGTTTCTGCGGCCAGGGAATGATCAACCACGCGACGAACATCGGCGGCGTTAAAGATCAAGCTTCGCATGCTGTGTGGCCTCAGATCGCCGATGCATAAGCCCGCGATCGACGGCAGCAATGGCAAGATAATGCTGACGTCGCTTATCTCGAGCAAGGCAGCAGAGATAAGCACGGATTGTCGGGATGCGCGACCGAGTCAAATGGGCCATTGCATTTACTCCGGCCGAGGAAGCCATCAGCTTGTTGGCCCAGCCTTCATTGCAATACGGTCCAGCAAAAATCAACACCCCCGCTGCTGAGCCGGTTATGCCCCTCTCCTCTCGGGATCGGAAGCGAATTCTCTCGTGCACAGCTCCTCGCGGAAGCTCGACTGCCGATGTATGAAGGCTCCAGATCTTGCGAGGTTTCTCGTGCCGCAGGCTCTGGAGATACGCGCAGATTTATGCCTCTACTTATTTTAAGTAGATATTTTGACGTCCGTTCTACTGGAAGTGTTCATTGCCAAGTGTTGCAAAAACTGTCTTCGCCCGACTGTAGCAGGCGCCCAATCCAGTCTGCAATCATTTGGACACCTCTGGTGCTTGTTACCTCGTCGATGGCCGCTCCCTCCAAAGCGCAACAGACTGGGAGTCTGGTGGACCTTGGCCTCACGCGTTCGCTTGGTTCGGACGGCCACTATTTTGCGCTCTTTCTCGATGACGACACCCCGCCCCGCGATGACAGCCGCCAAGGCGCACGCCCACGCAGAGCCGGTGATACCGACGATCTTGTCGCGAGACGCTTGTGCGGCGAAGCTTTTCTCGGATGTCACGGGGCGCACCGTCGATCGGACGAAGCTCGAGCGTCACTTGGAACGACCTAACTTGTGGCGACTTTTGTTTGGATTCCATGGCATTGCAGTGATGAAGACCATAGGCATAGTCGCGATAGCGATCGTCCTTCTGCTGATCGGCTTCGTGCTGGGGCAGAGCTACTCTCTTGAGACACTGCAGAAACTTCTTGATACGCCAGCTTCGACGGTGGCCCTCCTTGCTGCACTTTTCGCGTTTGTCAGTGGCGTCGGCGGTCCGCTAGCCTCTTATTTGATAGGTTCGAGGCAAGCCGACATATCAGCTCTTCAAGCGCGCGCATCGACGATTTCAGCCGATGCCGCGAATGTCACGGCTCTAAATGCCGGAAGTCGCGAATTGGCCAGGGTTCGGCTGATCTGGCTTCAGGCGCTGCGGGATAACTTATCCGAGTATCACTCCATATTAATGAGTGCGGAAGATCCTCATGACGGGCTGAGCCCGGAGGATCGAAAGGCCCTCAAAGACAATGGGAGTCGGACGAACGCAGGTTGTCCTATCTCGGAACCCAGCTCGACCTTCTGTTAAACCAGGAGAAACCTCTTCAGCAGAAGCTTTGGACAATCAGCGACGAGATCCTGAATCTAAAGGGGAAAGACGAGCGTCAAGCCAGAGATGGAGATCTGGTAGCCGCGGCGCGTGAAGTCATTGACTTTAAGTGGGAGAAGATCAAAGACGAAATGCGCGGCACGTCGCCGCCGTTGCGGTCCTACTGATTGTGCGCGGCTAGCCCCCCTGCGTCGTTGCCACACCCAGGCTGTTGTACGCATTCGCCGAAGGGAGCAGAAACGTATCATCATTCAGGAACCCGCCCACGAGATCCTTTCGGATGCGGGAGCCGGGCCGAACCCGGTTTTTAGGCATAGAGGCCGCCGGGCAAGCTTCTTGAGCGTGCCGCTCAATCCCCAGAGATGCCGATCTAGACCTCGACCGGAATCACTTGGTCAAGCCGTTCACCAGCAACGCCTGGCTCTACCGTCCATTTGCTGAACGAGCTGGCCTTCGTCGCATCAAATAACAGCTTACGGTATCCATTCCCGGCGAGGTGCGCCCCAGCGGGCAAGTGCGCTGTTTTCCAGGAAGTAGCGTCCCTACGACTGCGCAGCCTGCCGCTAAGCGCTATTCCCAGCCCAGCGCACCTCCATTTTGATACTCGATGACGCGCGTCTCGAAGAAGTTCTTCTCCTTCTTGAGGTCCATCGCCTCCGACATCCAGGGAAAGGGGTTTTCAGTTTCTGCGAAGACGGCTGCCAATCCGATCTGCGCACAGCGGCGATTGGCGATGAAGTGCATATATTGTTCGCACAGACCGGCGTTGAGCCCGAGAAATCCGCGCGGCATGGTATCGCGCCCATAGGCGGTCTCGAGTTCGGCAGCTTCCCGGATCATGCCGCGAACCTCCTCCTGGAACGCTGGCGTCCAAAAATGCGGATTCTCGATCTTGATCTGGTTGATTACGTCGATGCCGAAGTTCAGGTGAATGCTTTCGTCGCGCAGGATGTATTGATATTGCTCGGCGATGCCCACCATCTTGTTGCGCCGGCCGAGCGACAGGATCTGCGCGAAGCCGGTGTAGAACCACATTCCCTCGAAGACCACATAGAACGCGACGAGATCTCGCAGGAAAGCCTGTCCCCCTTCCGGCATTCCCGTTTGGAAAGATGGATCGTCCAAATGCTGCGTGTGCCTGAGCGCCCACGCCGCCTTGTCGGTGATTGAGGGCACCTCACGATACATGTTGAACAGCTCGCCCTCATCAAGGCCAAGGCTTTCGACGATGTATTGGAAGGTATGCGTGTGGACGGCCTCCTCGAAAGCTTGACGCAACAGATACTGCCGGCACTCCGGGTTTGTGAGGCGCCGGTAAATCGCCAGCACGATGTTGTTGGCGACGAGCGATTCCGAGGCGGCGAAGAAGCCGAGATTGCGCTTGATCGCGCGCCGCTCGTCCTCCGTGAGGCCGTCGCGCGACTTCCACAGCGCGATGTCGGCCTGCATCGAGACCTCGGTCGGCATCCAGTGATTGTTGCAGGCAGCGAGGTATTTCTCCCAGGCCCATTTGTATTTGAGCGGGAGAAGCTGGTTGACGTCGGCACGGCAGTTGATCATCCGCTTCTCGTCGACCGAGACCCGGCCGCCGGTGCGGTCGATGGTGCCGAGCCCGGTCGGGTCAACCGGTTCTAGCTTGAGCCGGGTTGCCGGACGCGGCGCGGTGACAAGGGCGGGTGCCGAGGCAACCGAAGCGGCCGCCGTTTCGGTATCAGACCAATCGAGCATGTCGTCCTCCTTACTGGCAGGCTTCGCATTCCGGATCCTCGATCCGGCATGCCTTGGTGCCGTCGAACTCGGGAGCCGTTGCGGAAGGGATGTCGATCGGGGCATGGGCAACCACTGCCGCTGCCGACACGGCGTTGAGCTTGCCGTCCGTGCCCTTGAGCGTCGATTTCTCGACATGCGTGGCGCTGCGCGAACGCAAATAGTAGGTCGTCTTGAGGCCGCGCCGCCAAGCCAGCCGGTAGAGCGCGTCGAGCTTCTTGCCCGAGGGACTGGCGATGTAGAGGTTGAGCGACTGCGACTGGTCGATCCATTTCTGCCGGCGGGCCGCCGCCTCGATCAACCAGGCGCTGTCAATCTCGAAAGCGGTTGCATAGAGCGCCTTGAGATCGTCGGGCACCCGATCGATCTGGTCGAGACTGCCGTCGAAATATTTGAGATCGGATACCATGACCTCGTCCCACAGCCCGCGCGTCTTGAGATCGCGGACCAGGAATTCATTCACGACCGTGAAGTCGCCGGACATGTTCGATTTGACGAACAGGTTCTGGTAGCTTGGCTCGATCGACTGCGACACGCCACAGATATTGGAGATCGTTGCCGTTGGCGCAATCGCCATAACGTTCGAATTGCGCATGCCGCGTGCGACCACCTTCTGCCGCAGGCCGTTCCAGTCAAGCCTGGAGGAGCGGTCGAGATCGAGCCCGCCGCGGGCGTCAGCGAGGAGCTGGATGGAGTCGATCGGCAGAATTCCTTGCGACCATAACGAGCCTTCGAAGCTGGCATAGCGGCCTCGCTCCGTCGCGAGATCGGATGAGGCCTCAATCGCATGGAAGGAGATGGCTTCCATGCTGACGTCGGCGAAGGTCACCGCCGCTTCCGATGCGATCGCGATGCCCTGGACATGCAATGCCTCCTGGAAGCCCATCAGGCCGAGACCGACCGGTCGGTGCCGCATGTTGGAGCGGCGCGCCTCCGGGATGGTATAGAAGTTGAGGTCGATCACGTTGTCGAGCATCCGCATCGCGGTCCTGACCGTCCGCTTCAGCTTGGCGTGATCGATGCCCTCTCGTCCCACATGAGCAAGTAGATTGATCGAACCGAGATTGCAAACGGCAACTTCATCCGCTGCGGTGTTGAGCGTGATTTCGGTGCAAAGATTTGAAGAGTGGATCACGCCGGCGTGTCGTTGCGGGGAGCGGAGATTGCAGGGATCCTTGAAGGTGATCCAGGGATGACCGGTCTCGAACAGCATCGTCAGCATGCGCCGCCAAAGGTCGGTTGCGCGGACGGTCTTGAAGATCCGCATCTTGCCGGCCTTGGCCTTGGCCTCATAGTCTTCATAGATGGTCTTGAACGCTTCTCCGTACAGATCGTGCAGGTCGGGCGCCTCGTCTGGAGAGAACAGAGTCCATTCGCCGTCGGCGTCGACCCGCTGCATGAACAGGTCCGGGACCCAGTTCGCGGTATTCATATCGTGGGTGCGGCGGCGATCATCGCCTGTGTTCTTGCGCAGGTCGAGGAACTCCTCGATGTCCACGTGCCATGTCTCAAGATAGGCGCAGACCGCGCCTTTGCGCTTGCCGCCCTGATTGACTGCGATCGCCGTATCGTTGGCGACCTTGAGGAACGGCACCACGCCCTGGCTTTCGCCGTTGGTACCCTTGATGTGCGCGCCCAGGCCCCGCACCGGGGTCCAGTCGTTGCCAAGGCCCCCCGAATATTTTGCGAGCAGCGCGTTGTCCTTGATCGACTTGAAGATGCCGTCGAGCTCGTCGGTCACCGTTGTCAGGAAGCAAGATGAAAGCTGCGGACGCGGCGTGCCTGAATTGAACAGTGTCGGCGTCGACGCCATGAAGTCGAAAGATGACAGGAGATCGTAAAACGCGATCGCCTTGGTCTCGCGGTCGACCTCGCGGAGCGCAAGCCCCATAGCTACCCGCATGAAGAACGCTTGCGGCAGCTCGATACGGTTGCCGGAGACGTGAAGAAGGTAACGGTCGTAAAGCGTCTGCAGGCCCAGGAACTGGAATTGCAGATCGCGCTCCGGCTTCAGGGCCGCTGAGATTCTGTTGAGGTCGAACCGGGTCAGCTCGGGATCGAGCAGTTCGGCGGCGATGCCGGTCTTGATGTAGACCGGGAAGTAGTCTGCGTAGCGACTGCCCATATCGGCCTGGCTCGCATCCGTCGGCTGCCGATGCACATAGGTGAGAACTTCACCGCGCAGCTTGTCCAGCAGCAGACGCGCGCTGACATAGGCGTAGTTGGGCTCTTGCTCCACCAGGGAGCGTGCCGCCATGATCGGTGCAAGCGCAAGCTCGTTGCGGCTGATGCCATCATATATGTTGCGTGTGGTCTCGACGAGCACAGCCGCAGGATCGGTCGCGTCTAATCCATTGCAGGCCTCCGCGATCACAGCGGTGAGGCGGGCCATATCGACCGGCACGTTGCTGCCGTCGTCGCGGAGCATGTGGAGCGAAGGCTGGCTCGAGATGGCCTTCGGAGCCGCAGCCTCGGCTTCGGCGCGCTTGCGGGCCCGTTCCTCCCGGTAGAGCACGTAGGCGCGCGCGACCTTGTGATTCTCGCGGCGCATCAGCGCGAGTTCGACCTGGTCCTGCACATCCTCGATGTGAAACGTGCGCCCCTCCCCGGCTCGGCGCGTCAGCGCAGCTACGACATCAGCCGTCAATTGCTCGACGCTCTCATGCACGCGGCGCGAGGCGACTGCTGTGTTGCCTTCCACGGCGAGAAACGCTTTCGTCATCGCAACCGCGATCTTGGTGGAATCGAATGGCGTTACCTTGCCGTTGCGACGGATGATCTGCATGGCGGGCTCGCTTGGGGTCGCCACGAGCGAGTCCGGACGTAACTGGATGATTGGAGCGGAAGCGATTTCCGCGTCGTGGAGGTTCAAAGACATCAAAGGTCCCCGTGATGCATGTTGCGATCGAACGGGGCAAAGGAGGGCGCCGCAGAAACGCCGGCAGACATGTGCCGGACGGTGCATGCAAGCGACCGCCGGGACACCCCGCCCGTGGACGTTCAGGTCGTCGCGGCAGGTCTCCTGGCTCGCAGGTCGTCGCATGCTTCCCGCCTTCCCGAGGCCCTTATGACCTCAGTGACGATGTTCGGAAGCAGCTCGCTGCTGACAGTTGCGGGGGCAGCGCCGGAATTCCGCGTCGAAACGCAGTTCACCGGCTTCCCTCTTAGCCACTAAATCTTGCGAAGCAGTGGAACCGTGACCTCTATATCTAGTGACATTCGCTCGAAAGTGTCAACGGCCGATTGGCGCGCGAGCGACGATTTTCTGTGGGAGGGCATCGCCGCCGCTTCCGGCGGAACGACGCCATTCGGAAATCTGGTCCGACTGGTTGGCGAGTTGGCAGATGACCTCCGGCGCATACACGAACACGCCAACTTGCTTCCTGCCCTGGCTGAAAAAGGCGCGCCCCACCGGTGGTATCCTGCCCTGCTTGGTCCAGCAACGAAGCTCTGCCGGAGTGACGGATAGAATCTCCTCGACCATTTTCGTCGTGAGCGGTTCCTGTTGGAGCCGCTGCAGTCTCTGCTCGGCGATGGCGCAAACGTCCGTGACTTCGGCCGCCTCCGGAAAGATAATCGAGATGCCACACGGAACCTCGCTCACCACGCATTTGAGTTTCTGGCGGAAAGTCGACTTGACCAGCCGAATGGCGATGCCGGCCCTTTGCCTGCTGCCGCACGTCAGATTCTTAGCGGGAGAAAATCTGACCGCTCGCGTCGTTACGACGCAGGACAAGTCAAGATGCTGAGACGTGATCGTGTTCATACTCGACCTATGGCGCAAAGGAAAGCGGCAGCGGCGAAGGATAGCCAACAGAGAACATCGTGTTACTGACGGTTCGGACGTTTGCACACCTACCAATTTGGGCCGATTGAGTTTCGAAATCGCACAGTTGAGGACGAGTAGCGTTACGCCGCCACCAAACTGTCGGACGTCTCCACTGTCCAGATCGCCGTTCAGACGCGCACATGTGAGAGGTTGACGGCGCGGCCGTCTTGCAGATAATCGAAAGCGTCGAGGTTCTCCGGATCCCGCTTGATCCGGAGCTAAGAGGGAAGCCGGTGCGATGCCGGCGCTGCCCCCGCAACTGTAAGCGGCGAGCCGCTGTCCAACTCAAGTCACTGAAGCCCATACAGCTTCGGGAAGGCCGGACGGCGACATTGACCCGCGAGCCAGGAGACCTGCCCCGACGGAATATTCGTCCACGGGCGGGGTGTCCCGGTGGTACGCGAGGCAGCCGTCGCTCGCGCGACTTTCCCTGCATGCGTCCGCCACGGCCTCTGCCCCCTACTACGGGGTTGAAGCTATGTCTCTGTCTCTTCCTGTTGCAACTCTCGGCACACCGCGTATCGGTCCACGACGCGAGCTGAAATTCGCGCTCGAGGACTTTTGGTCTGGCGTATCGGACGAACCCTCGCTGATCGAGGCCGGCATGGCGCTGCGCGCTGCGAATTGGGCGCGGCAGAAAAGGCTCGGCGTCACCGTGATTCCTTCAAACGACTTTTCGTTCTACGACCAGATGCTCGACACGTCAGTTATGGTCGGGGCCATTCCCGACGTCTATGGCTGGAAAAACGGCCCGGTGCCGCTTGCAACCTATTTTGCCATGGCGCGCGGCGCGGACGGTGACACAACTGAAGCGTCATGCGGGCATGCGCACCACGGGCATGGCGTAGCGGCGCAGGAGATGACGAAATGGTTTGACACCAACTACCACTACATGGTCCCGGAGCTGGGCCGCGATCAGCAATTCAGCCTCGCCTCACGCAAACCGATTGAGGAATACGAAGAGGCAAAGTCGCTCGGCTATCAGACGCGGCCGGTATTGATCGGACCCGTCACATTCCTCAAGCTCGCCAAGAGCAAGGAACCGGACTTCGAACCGCTCTCGCTGCTGGAGCGGTTGCTCCCGGTCTATGTCGATGTCCTTCGCGAACTTGCCAAGCGGGGCGCGGACTGGGTCCAGATCGACGAACCCTACCTTGTGCTCGATCTCGACGCTGCTGCTCAGGCCGCGCTCCGCTCCGCCTACGCCGAGATCGCAAAATCGGTGCCGCAGATCAAGATCATGCTAGCGAGCTATTTCGGCGCGCTCGGCAGCAACCGCGATACTGCCTTCGGGCTTCCTGTCGCGGGCCTGCACTTCGATCTCGTCCGCGCGCCAGAGCAATTTTCAGATCTCGCCGCCCTGCCCCGCAATCACGTGATCTCGCTCGGCGTGATCGACGGGCGTAACATCTGGCGTGCGGATCTTAATCGCGTTCTCGATCGGCTCGAACCCGTGATCGCCGCGCTAGGGCGGGATCGCGTGCAGATCGCGCCATCCTGCTCCCTCCTGCATGTGCCGATCGATCTTGGCCTGGAAGAAAAGCTCGATCCCGAGATCAAGAGCTGGCTCGCCTTCGCCGTCCAAAAAATCGAGGAATTGGCAACACTGGGAGCAGCGCTCTCAGGCGGCCGGCAGTCGTGCGGTGCGGCTCTGAAGGAATCTGACGTTGCCGCCGCCGCACGTATGGGTTCATCCCGCATTCGTGATGCCAAGGTGGCGCAGCGCATCGCCGCAATCGATGCGACCCAGCGTCGCCGCAACAGCCCGTTCGCGAAGCGTGCAGAGGCACAACACCAGCGTTTCAATTTGCCGGCGTTTCCTACGACAACCATTGGCTCGTTCCCGCAGACGACGGCGGTCCGGAATGCGCGCGCGGCACACACCCGTGGAACGCTCAGCAACGCCGCCTACAAGACGTTCCTCCAGAACGAGACCGCTCGCGCGATCCGCTGGCAGGAGAACATCGGCCTCGACGTGCTGGTGCATGGTGAGTTCGAGCGCAACGACATGGTGCAGTATTTCGGCGAGCAGTTTTCCGGTTTCGCCTTCACCAGCCACGGCTGGGTGCAGTCCTATGGTTCGCGCTACGTGCGGCCGCCAATCCTGTTTGGCGATGTCTCGCGACCCAAGCCAATGACGGTCGAGTGGTGGCAATACGCGCAATCGCTCACGGGAAAGCCCATGAAGGCGATGCTGACCGGGCCGGTGACCATCCTGAACTGGTCCTTCGTCCGCGACGATATTCCTCGAAGCGAGGCATGCCGCCAAATCGCGCTCGCCATCCGAGACGAGGTTCACGATCTCGAAGCTGCGGGAGCAGGCATGATCCAGATCGACGAGGCGGCGCTTCGCGAGGGACTGCCTCTTCGCAAGTCAGAATGGAAGATCTATCTCGATTGGGCCGTGGACAGCTTCCGCATCTGCTCGTCGGGCGTTCGCGACGAGACGCAGATCCACACCCACATGTGCTACTCCGAGTTCAACGACATCATCGATGCGATCGGCGCCATGGATGCTGACGTCATTTCCATCGAGACATCCCGCTCGAAAATGGAATTGCTCGATGCGTTCAGGATCTACAAATATCCTAACGAAATCGGACCGGGTGTCTACGATATCCATTCGCCGCGTGTGCCGGACGTATTGGAGATGAAAAATCTGCTCACCCTGGCAAGGGAACGGATTTCAGACTCCCAGCTCTGGATCAATCCTGATTGTGGCCTGAAGACGCGACGCTGGGAGGAGGTGCGTCCCGCTCTCGTTAACATGGTCGCAGCCGCACGCGAGCTGCGTGCTGTGCCTTGAACACGGGGAGTGCCGAGGCATCATCGGGACCAGTCCCCTCCATCACAATCGCTTCGGGGACTTGCCCTTCCAGGTGTATTCTCCCCGCAGAGGCTCAGGCCCCGCCGAACCGGAACGATGCACGACCCGCACGCTGTTGGCTCGATAGTTGATGCGCTGCGACAGGCGCATGGCGATGCCGCGGCGCGGCTAATGCTGCAAGACGGGATGACCCTTGAGGCGCTGATCGACGCGCTGGTGCGTCTGCCCTTGAGCAACCGTGATTCAATAAGGCTGATGATTGCGGCGCTGGAGTCTGGCGACTTCGATGTTGCGCCGGACTTCGCCGCCCGTCCGTCGCACCTCAAATTCATCTACGACCCGCCCCGATCAATGCGGGTGGTCGACATCGTCATGTTGACCGAGCATCACACTTATTCCAGTGCCGAAATTTGGCTGCGTCTACGGCCATGAAAAGCCACGGCCTTTATGGACGAGCGGACTTGCTGCGTTTTGAGGCACTCATGCACCAAACGAGCAGCGCGCCCGTTTCGCCTTCTTGCCTTTACTGGGAGGGGGTGCAATGCATCGCAGCACGGTCTATGCTAGAATGACCGCAAATTTCAAAGGTAGACACATGTCATATGCCTATAAGCTGAATGAGGACGTTCAGCACCTGCCCCAAGGGCCACAAGGTCGAGCCGAAACTAATCAACCAATGATTTATACCATCGTTCAATGTATGCCCATTGAGGCCGACGGTCGTCTTAGATATCGCATCAGGAGCAAAACAGGGAATATTGAGCGAGTAGTTACGGAAGATCAGCTTTCCTACTCTCAGTGATTTTGCAAGCTCGCCGGACCTGCCCGCGAAACGGTCTCATCATAGCGAATGGTGACTCGATCGAAGGGCTGACGGACGCGCGCTGTGTCCGCCAGCATCCAGCTTACCCAATGCCCGTTCCAGAAGGTGACTTCAACCGCAGCCGATCTTGCGTCTGCATTGGGCCCCGGAAATGATGGATTTCCCTGACTGGCGTATTGCCGGGCCGGTGGTCTCGGGCCTCGCGACTGCTGGCTTCTACCATGCGAAAGACACGCTCAGGCCGGCCGTGGCGCTCGCGCCACTGAAAGCCCTCGAACGGCGGCCACCCGGTCGCTCAAGATCTTGCAGACTTCAGGGTTCTTGCGCTTAGCCGGCCAACGACGTTCGACAAGTCAGCCCTTGAGCTCTATCGCGAGCGCGTCCGGAAGATCGACATCGCCTTCGCGGTCGCGCAGTTTTAACTCTCGATTCTTGGCTACAGATACCAATCATCAGGATCGCGTCATGGCGTAGAAGCTTCTCAATAGCGAGGCTATCAGGCCGCGAGCTATCGCGGGGTAGACCGCAGCGTGGCCGATGCCATCTGGCGAAGATCGACGAGCGGTCGGACATGCATGACTCGCTCTCCATGCAGTGCTTGCAGGCGTGCGCCAGAGACGCATCGCGCCACTCAAAATCGCACCCGCAGGAGCGTGAGCATAGCGACGGCGCAGCCGGCACGCGGGACCGAGTGCAGCGACGTGACCGGTCAATTGTGGCACCCGGGACAGGGGCAGTGATAGTCGACGCCGAAGGCGGGCCCCTTTCCCGAGTGCCCCCGGCGAGGAGCACCTTATCTCTTTGCGCGAAGGATCGTCACCCGAAGGGCCGAGACCTTGGGCTCGGGAACGTCCGCGTAAGCGGGCGGCGTAGAGCCTGACCGGCACAGCCGAGCGCGCCCTTTTTACCGCGCGATCCGCGTGCCGCGTAACGCGCTCAGAACAGAACGGATAAAGCGTGCGCATCACCCGGGAGTATCCCTGGCCAGGACGAAAACATTTCCACCGGACCGACAGCCATGATTGCTTTTATTCCGAAACGAAGCTTGTGTCTGAGGTCGACCTGATCTACGCGCTCCCAGCCGGTAAAATCGGCGGCTAATCCCCACCTCCCGATCGATATAAAATTCTTATCTAGGCGCCAAGTTTGATAACTATAATTATCAACTTTGACTTTTGAGCCTTTTGCTGATATATTTTCATTATCAAATTCCCGTCGCGATTAGGATATTATATCGTGTCCTACCAGAGTGAGGAACTCATTCGAGAGGTTCAAGGTCAGCGGATCAGGGCCGCAATGAGCCAGCGGGCTCTGGCGGTCCGCTCCGGGCTTACCCAGGCGCACATCTCCCAAATCGAAACCGGACGTCTCGAACCCGGCCTATCGAGCTTCATCCAGATGGCGCGAGCGCTCGACCTTGAGGTCGTACTTGTACCAAAGAAGCTTCTCCCCGCTGTAGAGGGCATGCTTCGTTCGACCACTCCCGAATTCCTTGCAGAAGAAGGGCAGTCCGCTCTTTTTGCCAAGGGCGAACGCCTGCTCGCGAAATTGAAGAAGCTGCAGGGCGGTTCAGCCGCGCTCGACCGTATCGCCGAATACTTCCGTTTTCTCAAACAGGTCCGCCTCTCAAAGGACGACGTCGCTCTCGTCGAGGACTCGATAAAAATTCTGCGTCACATTCGAGCTGATCCCCAACTAAGAGCCGAGCTCGATAACATCGCCGGCTTGCTGCAAGTGGTCCGCAACCGGATTGCTCACCCCACAGAAGCACCGCGTCCAGCCTACGCATTGGACGAGGATCACGATGCCTGACGTATCGGTCTTGGACGTTCACCTGTATGGCAGCCCGATCGCGACCCTGACGCTCGTGCAAGGGGACCGGACGCTGCTTGCTTTCAACCAGAGCTACGTCGACGACGACAACCGCCCCACGTTAAGCCTTTCTTTCAAGGATCAGTTCGGAAAACTCCTTACCGCCTTTAGGCCCTATCAAACTGTCCTTCCGCCCTTCTTTTCCAATCTGTTGCCAGAAGGACCATTGCGCCGATATCTGGCAGAGCGTGCGGGCGTAAAGCAAACGCACGAATTCTTCCTGCTCTGGATGCTCGGCCGGGACCTCCCCGGCGCGCTTTCTGTCCATCCGGCCCAAGCGGAGGGATTACCTCCCCAAGTCGAAGAAGATCTCACTGCCGACGAACGGCACAACATGCTGCGCTTTTCGCTAGCTGGTGTGCAGCTGAAATTCTCAGCCCTGAAGGATGATCAAAAGAACGGTGGACTGACGATCCCAGTCGAAGGCGTCGGCGGCTCGTGGGTCGTCAAGCTGCCCTCTCATCAGTATCCGGGCGTGCCTGAGAACGAATATTCGATGATGACGATCGCTAAAGCCATGGGCATGGACGTGCCCGAACTCCAATTGATCAATGTCGACGCGATCAAAGGCCTGCCTGACGGTATTGGCGAGCTCAAAGGACAGGCTCTTGCGGTGAGAAGGTTTGACCGGACAGACGATGGTCCGATCCAGATGGAAGATTTCGCGCAAGTGTTCGCAGTGGCGCCCGACGAGAAGTACGACCACGCAAGCTATAGAAATATCGCCCGCGTGCTCGGCATCGAAACGGGCGATGCCGGCGTTGCCGAATTCATCCGGAGGCTCGTTTTCAGCACCTTGATTGGCAATACCGACATGCACCTCAAAAACTGGTCTCTCATCTACCCGGACCGGCGGACGCCGATCTTGTCCCCCGCCTACGATTTGCTTTCGACTATCCCATATATCGCGGACGATAAAATGGCGCTGAACTATTCGCGCACAAAGAAGATGATTGAGTTTTCTACGGACGAGCTCAAGCACCTCGCCGCAAAAGCCAGGCTTACCGAGAAACTCGTCCTGGACACCGCATCAGAAACGGTCGCGAACTTCAAAGAGATATGGTCGAAGGAGAAGTCAACTCTTCCGCTGGCTAGAAAGGTTGTCGATATCGTCGACGCTCATGCCGCAACCATCCCAATCTACAGCGGGCTGTAGCATGGGTTATCGGTTCGGGAACCTTTCGCACGCCGATTAAGAGCTGGTCCGCAACCTCGTGGGTCGCGGAAATTGGAGCGCGTTTTTAGGCCTCGTTTTCTGAAGCTGACGGAAGTGGGTTTACGAGCGCCGGGAGGACCTGTTCCTTTTCAGGCAGGTTTTTACGATGGTTGCGGGCGGCTGGTCAGCAATCGTCGGGGCAGTCCCCTATGGATCGCCAAACCCCGGGGGCGAGCACTCCTCGTGCTCATTCAGGATTTCGTCCTCATCGGCTGCTGCCGGGTGCTTTCGCGCTTCCTCCTCACTGGAGGACGGGCCAATTCGCCGGCCATCCTTGAAAATATACCATCCCTCTTTTGATACGCTGTGAGCCTCAGAGTTGAGGTGTTGGATATGCATGAATATCTCCTTTGCTCAGGGGATAGTCTTCTGAAAGCGAGAAAGTCGCCAGAGGCCTGGTACACCAAATTCAAGAATAAGCGCTTGATACCAAACGTCGGGTATAATGCCGCATATCCGACATTTCGTACCACTCCCTCAGTGCCAGCAGCAAAAGAATCCCAACAACAGCGTGCTGTTGCTCTTTTTAAGAAGCCGGGGCATGGTCCGCCCTTCCGGATTTTAGGAAGCGGGTATCACGGCAACCACCATCTCGCGCATGAAGAGAAAGGCCTTGTCCTTCAGCTCAGCTGGGGCTGTACCAGCTATCGGGGTGTCATTCGAGACGCACCACACCCTGGCCGAAGCTGGCAAGCTCGTTCCGAAGGGCGTTGTCTGCCTGACCTCGGCTTTTCCCTTCCATGGACTAACCGACACCATCCCGCCGCGCGTCTGGATGGCCATGGGCCCAAATGATCGGCGATCTCGCATCGAAACTCCTCCTCTCCAATTCGTACGGTCCGGCGAGCAGGTGCTTACTTCCGGCATCAAGGAGGCACATGATCGAAGCGTGCGCGCGCACATCTACGATCCCGCTAAAACTCTCGTCGCCGTTATCGACGAAGCGCCGGAAAGCGTTTTCAGAAGAGTCCCGGCCTCAACCTCGTCATTGACGGGCGTGCGCGAAGCACTGGGCAAACGCAAGGCATCGCCCGCCGAGATCGCCCGCCATGCGAACGAGCCCGGCAGAGGAGACGGAGCGCATTGTCCAGGACATTTGCCGGGTTTCGTATGACGACGACGCAAAAAGCCGATTGGGGCCCTATTGGCAAGCGCTCGCTGCTTTCAGCGGGACCGGGTCGCTGATTTCAGCAAAGCGAGCATCAGACTGGCAGGATGCCCTCGAGCAGCATCGCATTGCGGCGAGCCGTATGCAGCCCGACTTTTGCGTTGGCAATCTCGTAGCGCAGCAGCTCGCTCGTCTCATCCTCGCCAAATCGTTCGACGAACGGGCCGACCTTGCTCAGAAGCGCTTCGAGGCGGTCGAGAGCGTCCATGACCTCTTCGAAGGCGACGGATGTCGTTTTCGGCTCTCGGCGCATGCGTGCCTGCGCGATCGAGTGGCGATGAACTCCATCGCCGTCTTGTCCCGCAATCGGATCTATTCCGGAAACTGCAAAATGCTCGCCGTGGGTTTCCGTTCGATAAGCTGCTAACTTGGAGATCGATACTATGCGCTCTGCGCTGCGCCCTCGCGGATTCGGCAGCCGCGCGCTGCATCCTCGACGACATTTCCTTCGTAACCGACAGCGCTTTCGTTACTCCAGTCAACGACGCACGGGCAAGCACGATCGACGCCCATTGGGCGGTGAAGCGGCAGGTCTTCGTCGACTATTCCCCCTGCAAAAAATCTATCATCTTATCGTCCGCGAATAGCCATCAGGACTTGAGCAAGCTCGGCACTACTCTGTTGTCGGAGCACGCAGGCATCGCGATCCAGCTTGCTCGTACCCCTGCATCGCGCACGGCCCGGATTTGGTGGTTCGCTGGTCGTCCGAGCTCGTTGCTCATGCAAGTCCTGTGCACTTGCAGCAAAAGTTGTCCGACTTGCCCCCTCACCTCCGGAAAGGAATGATCTCTCGACTTTAAATAGCGCTTGCGCTACACTACACCAGTTTTAATACGCTGGAATATTTGCGGACAAGCCTTCGTGACATCGAAGGCCACCTGCGCGGGCTCCTCGCGCGAGATCTCCTAATCAGGCTTTCGAACCAATTGCGTATATTCATTGCGGAGACTTTACGTGAAACGTTACAACACCGCTCTTCTGATTTGCTTTCTCGCCACATTCTTGAACTCCATCCCCGTGAAGGCCGCGACCAATCCGGCTGAATGGACCCTGATGGTCTTCATGAATGGTAAGAACAACCTGGAGCCAGACGCCATCCAGAATTTCAGAGAAATCGCTTCAGTCGGAAGCACGGATAAAGTCAACGTCGTCGTAGAATTTGGCCGCCCCAAAACTCACGTCACTGAGGAGGCGGAAGGATGGTCCGGCGTACTTCGCTTCTATGTGAAGAAGGGCCAACAACCGGTGCCATCAGCAGCCGTAATGGATTTACGGAAGAAGCCCGATCTCTCCGATATGGGATCTCCGGCTGCGCTGAACGACTTCATCGACTGGTCCGTGAAAACATATCCGGCCAAAAGATATATGCTCGTCGTTTGGAACCACGGTCAAGGATGGCGTTTCCAAATGGCGCGCGACGCTTCATTGCGCGTAACGGGAGCGGCTCGTCTACCTGCATCTACGGTTCAGGCGATGAGCGAGATCGCGAGTAACCCCAGCGAGTCGCCGCAGGTAGGAGGATTTCGCGCAGTCTCCTTCGATGATGACACGGGTCGATTCCTCTACAACAGCGATGTCCAGAAAAGTGTGGCGCAACTGGCGACACGGCTAAACCGCAAGTTGGATTTGATCGGTTATGACGCCTGCCTGATGTCGATGATTGAGACAGCGTACGGCTTCCGCACTTCTGCTAATGCGATGGTAGCCAGCGAGGAACTCGAGCCTGGCGCAGGTTGGGATTACGCAGCGGTTATGAAGTCGATCACCACAAAACCGACCATGACACCGACCGAGCTCGCGGACGCCGTGGTGGATGCTTACAAGGCGCGTTACGGCAACCGCCATTTGACCACCCTGTCGGTTGTGGACCTGACGAAGGTGGCAAACGCATCGACCTCGGTTTCAGATTTTGCCAAAGCACTGGAGAGCGCGCTGGCGACCGAGCGCAGTTCCATCAAGAGTGCGCGCTTGAAGCTTCAAACTTATGGAGCAGGCGACGGACTGCGGACATCGATTGACCTGCCGTCGTTTCTTGAGTTCTACGTGGCGAGCACGTCTGACGAGCGAATGAAAACGCTGGCGAAAAAGACCTTGGACGCGGTCAACCAGACGGTCCTGACAAATTACGCATCGACCAAGAGCACAACTGCAACCGGCTCGAAAGGCCTGGCAATCTACTTCCCCGCCGAACGATCCGACTTCGACAGTGACCCTTACAAGGATGGGTACGTCAAAACGAACACAGATCATCAGGTCGAGTTCGTCGCCAAGGAGCGTTGGGCCGACTTTCTACACTCTTACTGGCAGTAGCGATGAGAAAGCAACCGGTTCCTCTGGTCCTGGCCTTCACGATCTTGCTGCCTTTCTCTTTTCAACTAGCAACCGCAAGAGATGTACGATCGATCGAAAAGCCTCCAATCGATGTCGTCGGCACGGTCTCAGACGTTGTTGAGGCTGTTCTACCTTACTGGACCAGCAAGCGCCCGATCGCTGTTAGCTACAGACGGACTCCCGACACAGCAGAGATAGCGCTGTTCGAAATCTACAACTCCAAGCATGTCGGCAATGCCATTTACAAGAACAATTGCGTCTCAGCGGGCTGGGAGAAGGTCATCGATTGTGACCTGAAGATGATCGACGATTTGATCGATGATTTCTATCTCATTCCAATCTTCGCGACGAAAACGAATCGCCAAGCAGTTCGCGAGTCGTACCGGCGAAACCTCTTGCTCTGGGTGCTCTCCCACGAGCTGGGCCATCTAGAACTTGGGCACGGGCGAAGCGACTTCAAGGAAGACATCCGAGGCATGAATGTCTTTGACGCGGCTACGCAAGTTAAGGAACTGAGTGCCGACGAGCGTTCAATCGAGATCGTTGGAAATATGGATAGAGGTCCAAGCGGCGCTTATTCCGCGGTGCTGGACATCGCGAACTCGCTCGTCAGAAAGTCGGTCTGTCCACGAACATACCCGAAGGTTTGCAACGAAATGCCGCGTGGCGTGGGACTTATTTACGACTATCAGAGCAATGCTCAACCGATCCGCATACGTCTTTCAGGCGCCCACCCAGAGTTTGTCGCGCGTTTCCTGCGCATCCTTTACCTTGCAGCGAAAGACACGTCACAGGGATCCGGGCTAGCTCATGAAGCGAAACAAGCAATCGACCTTCTCCAGGTCGAAGCGCGCGAGAACGAGTGGCAGTCTCTCAGTCGGGTCTTCGCCCGATGACGAGACTGCTCAAGCAACTTCTTGTCACCTTATTACTTGACCAGGAAGCAACCGCACTGGAGCTTGCTGCTACAGCAACCTATTTAGATTAGGATCTTCGAGTGCCGGGTTCCGGAACGGATAAACCCGTCCGCCACCCGCGGGTGCCGGTTGGGATGTTACCCTCGGACCTCCCTTGGAGCGGCTGCGGTCCTCGTCCTTCTCTTCCGAGATCTTGACCGGCCCGACCACGCGGACATCGATCACGGATGGAGGGGGCGGCGTAGGTTCGGACATCGTCACCACGAGGTGGTGCACGCCCTCTCGCGAATAGTTAAAGCCGGAATCCGCCGTATTGATGATGCTGAAGACAAAACCGAACCGGGCGCCTGCACTGGCAGTAACGTCAACGTCGACGGTATAGCTTAAACCGCCGTGATTTTGAGGTTCGATCTTGTCTAAAGTCGCGGCGATCCAACCCGCCAATCCGAGGTGAGACTCAGATGGATCCGGCCCCTGACAGAGCTTGCTCCATTTTACGATCGCCTTCGGGATAGACGTCGCGAAGTCTACGTGACCATTGTGGGTGAACTTGCCATTGATCGAAGCGCCCGGGAAAATGGTGGGCAAGGTCGGATTGGTGAGCGGAACCGTCCCCTTGCCATCCGCGTTCACGGTGTCGACTAACGTCATATCGAGGCCCGTTTTCACCACCCAAGATGCCAACTTGAACTCTCGATATTTTGGGTCGGCGGCTATCGCGGCAATCTCGCACTCGATGCTATCTTTGAAAAACTCGATTGTTGCTCCGCCAGCCCGTTGATCGAGCGGAAGTAACGTGCATCCGGACAACAGTAAAAATGCCACGCCCAATCCAGAATACTTCATGTCGAGTCCCCAAGCAAAAGCATGCATTTCATCTACAACTATTGCAGGTAAACAGTCGGACGCCCCGCAGCCTCACAATTCACCAGCAACCATTACTCGAATTGGCGAACGCCCGAATGGCCGCATCAACCGGCGAATTCAAAGGAAGTCACGAGCCGCCACAGGCCCAATGCAATCATCACGACACCCCACAGTGTTCCGACATCGTTCGTCGAGGAAGTGACGATTGCCTGAGCTGAGCAAATCAGGGCAGAGCTGGCTGCCAATATGACGATTCCAGATGATTCTCGAGCTGCTTGCTCTGATACCAGGCTTGCTCGATGGCACGGAGCTGGAACGCGCTCGGTGTCATCCGAGCTTGTCGCCAAGCGCGAGAAAAGACTCTCCACGTCTTCGTCCACCATGCCGTAGAACGGCCACCGTAGTTGCCTGGCCAACCTCGATATTCATCGTGAGCGGAGGATAGGCGTCGTGACGGCGGGACCCTTTCTCAAGTACCGCCGGCGAGGAGCTCAATATGTCTTGTGCGAGGATTGATACCCGAAGGCCGAGACGCATGGCTCGGCGAATGCAGCGAGTTAAGTCCGATCCGCCATCGGCGGACACGCCCGATAAACGTGAAAAGCCGAGGTTCGGCCTCTAGTTTCGTCGCGCTGATACGTCACACGAGGTCAGGCCGCCTCGTCGTCATATGCCTCATATCTCGCGTCGAACCTTGGCAGATCCATCCCAGCAGCTCTGCACAACCCGACGAGCATTCTCATTTGATCCCTGACCAGCGCGGTCGGGCTCTCCGTGTCGACCTCTTTGAGGAACAGCTCTTCGTCATAGTCGAAGTCGGACGCATACGGAAGCGCACCTTTGATCAGCTCTTGGACTCTGTAGCCCGCCCATCCTTCAAAGGGGGTGCGCATGTAAGCGATCCGGGCAACACCATCGCGCTCCGCGGGCGTAAAGCCGGCCGTTGCATCTCGCTGCAACAACTTCTCGAGCCATTGGCGCTGGGCTTCATAGCCGCGCCAACTGTACGACGCCGCCAGCAATGTCTTGATAGTCAAGCGAAGCGCCTCAGCGCCGCGCTGTTCCTTCGGAAGATGCTTCATCGCCACCTCTTGCTGGGAGACGCGACGCAACGGGCAGTGCACAACCTGTGGAGAGGCGGTGAATATAGTTGATTCGACTAAAGGGGGTGGCGCCAATCGGCAGCAAAGTGAGACAGTTGTGGATCGCAAGGGCGTTGTCGGGGACCAATATCTGGATGAACGAACCAACCGGTGTAACCGTCTGCTACCGATTGGAGCGTCCGGCCTAGAATTTTCCATCGCCAACCGGCAAAACAACCGGCAATTTCATGGCCTTATCTCAAGGTAAGCAATTGATATATATCGACTATAACCGGCAACAAAACCGACAGAGTGACTTAGACCCTGCCAGACCTCCTGCCGCTCCGCATGGTCGTCGGCGACACAACCACCCGCCCAAGGCGCATGCCGCCCTCTCAGGCGGTATCTCTCCGCCTGCACAAGCGTAAGCGCGGACGACCGGGGAAACTATGGGGCCGCGCACTCTTGCGCGATCCCTTGCAGGCGCCAGAGGCAGCGCCCCCTTAGCAACTCAAAGGATGAAAGCGGTTCGTCGCTTGCCACGGACCTTGCGCGAAGGATTGAAGCCGACCCGGCCGGGACGCGTTCGCGGCCCGGTTCACGAAAGCCTGCTCCGCGGAAGCGGACGCGCCCAGACGCTTTTGCGATAAGTGACGGCTGCTCTGGCAGAACAGGCGAACCACTTAAGCGACATGTGATGGATCTGATCGTGGCGCCGGACATCTCGGGCCAATAGATCTTCAAACGACTTTTGAACGCCCTTCAAAGCCGCTTCAGAGGCATCCGCGTCCAAAAAGCCCGCTTGAGACTGAATGTCATGCGCGGCGATAGCGCTATCACCCGATTATCGAACGACGGGGAGACCATGAGCATTGCCTCGCTCAACGAACTGTTTGACTGCCCCAACTCTCGCATCTGTGTGATCTAGGCCGAATTCCTGCGTCCAACGCGCCCGGTACGCGTTCTTAAAGCGGGCAATACGATTTTCTGGACTAGACCGATCAATTGCCAAATGAAATAGTTCAGGCTGCAATTTCAGCGCGTTCTATTTTTTAATGTATAGGGGACACTCATGGGAGCGCTTTATTGCCGCGCATCTTCATACATTCCCATTTTAAGCCTGTTGTTTCTGGTGCTGGTGACCTGCAGCGCCTGTACGCGAGCCGAGCTTGTCGACAAGGCTGACGCCTACGATCAAGCGATCTGGGATTCCAGCAATAGGCAGATGCTGCTCAACGCCATCCGTGCAAGCCAGCGGGCGCCGATGTCGTTTGTTGGCTACGGCGACGTGTTGGCAAGTCCAAACTTCTCCGGGAGCGCCGGCGGCGTCGCGGCTTTCGCGCCCGCGAGATGATTTTTTATCCTCACATCTTGCGATTGTCATCTTTCAGAGAGACAATCACTTCGCGAATTGCCAGGAGGGGCTGATGGGTGGGATCACGCGTGCGGTCGCCTATTGCAACAACGAGGTCGCGTTTATCGCTTGGGACGTCGACGAAATGATCCCGGGCTGTCTGGGTTTCGATATCGTCCGGATCTATCCCGAGACAGGTGAGCACCGTGCTCTGTCCGCCTGGGTGCCGTTCGAAGGCCAGCACAATCACGGCTGGAAAGAGCAGGATACGGGTGTGTGGCCCGTCCAGAAGACCAACTGGCGCGACCTGACTTTGCGGAAACGAAGGGACCGGGCCGAGCGACGGCCCGACAATGTGCGGGTCAAATACGAGATCCGGCCGGTCGGACGCATGGAGAGCGGCCTGGAGCCCGTGCCGGTGCGGCAAAAGAAGACCTATGATGGCCCAGTGATACCGCTCGGCTACCTCGGACCTGCGGTCGAGACCAATGAGATCGTCGTTACGTCCGACTATGGGGATGTGAAGGCGGCTTTCAATAATGGAATCATCGCCGGCCAGTGGCTGCGCCATGCGATCGAGGAGCAGAACAAGGCTTTCAACGAGGATGTCCTGATCGCCGAAGTGCAGGATCAGCATAGTGCGATACGGGAGTATCTGTCAGGTGATCTCATCCTGTTTCTCAAGAGCATGATCGATCGCGCGCTTGCCGAGGGCGGCCAAGTGCTGCTCGCGCTCTATGAGCTGGACGATCCTGAATTGATCGATCTGCTCATCCGCAACAAGTCGATCGTCAAGATCATCCTCTCCAATTCGAGCGCCGACCGCGAAACAGGTGAGTGGGACAAGCGCAACGCGCCGGCACGCGCCACGCTCAAGGCTGCCAGGGTCGAGGTCCAGAACCGGCTGTTCAACAACCGGCATATTGGCCACAACAAGTTTGCGGTCTATCTGGACGGGCATGGAGACGCCCAGGCTGTCATGACCGGCAGCACCAATTGGACCTCGCTTGGGCTCTGCGGACAGACCAATAATTCGATCGTTATCGAGAACGCCGGGATTGCCGAAGGTTATCGGGCTTATTGGCAGCGCCTGCACGACGATGAGATCGAGGATCCCGACCCTCCCTCGGCGCCGGGCGGCAAGAATGTTCAAGGCGCCGACTTGCGCCAGGAGAACCAAGAGGTTGTCCCCGCAAACCTGACTTCATCTGCGGCTCAACTCTGGTTTTCGCCGAACACCAAGGCCAAGACGCGGAATATCAAGAAGGCGCCCCCCGATCTCGATGCCCTCTTCAAGCTGATGCAGAACGCCCAGCAGGCCATATTCTTCCTGGCCTTCCTGCCGGCACGTGGCGGCCTATACAGCATCATCGAAACGGCGCGACAGGCCGGTGAGACCAAGCCCAATCTGCTGGTGGTCGGTGCCATCAGCGATCCCACCGCGATGCCAGGCTATCAGGCCAAAGAAGCCGAGGATGGGGAGGAGGACGACGAAACACCCGAAGAGGCCGCAGCCCGCAAACCCTATGTTTACGATGCGCGCCATACCCACATCGTGCGGGCAAGCAACCTCGGAGCCGGAACGGCGCTTGGTGATTTCGAAGCGGAGATTCTCAAGCTGGGCACGGCCATCGTCCACGACAAGATCGTCGTGATCGATCCGCTATCGGACAACTGCACCGTTGTAACCGGCAGCCATAATCTCGGTTACAAGGCCTCCTACGAAAACGATGAAAACATGCTGATCATCGGCGGCGATAAGCGGCTGGCGCAAGCCTATGCGGTGCATGTCCTGGATGTTTACGACCACTATCGCTATCGCGCCTGGCAAGCGAAAAACAAGCTCGAGGGCAAACCGGTCTTCTCGGGGCATATTGACCTGAACGATCGCTGGCTTGACCGCTACGTGAACGGGAACAAGGGAGACGTCACGCAGTATTTCCTGAATGGACGTTAGACGTTCAAGGTTACGTATCTTCTTTTGCTGCACAGCGGTGGCATGGCGCCGCTTCATTTTCTGAAGCTCTTCAGGATCAGTCGTTTTTGGGATCACCAGGATGTGGCGACGGCTTCTTTCCATTCCCCTTGCCATCATTGTTGTCGGCGGCGGTTCACTTGCCTCCGCCGCGCTTTCGAACCGTCAATCGTGACGAGGGAGGATTTCGCAAAGCTGCGACAGACGGGGGTATGTGGGAGCCTTGATTTTGTGAGCATCGCATCTTCGCCTGATGCGCCGAAAGCATTGTCGCAGACTATCAACCTGCTGGTCGAATTGGTCCACTCCGCGGTTCGCGCACTTCGGTCCGATCCGATCTTCATACGGCTTGCCGAAGTTCAGAATGCATTGCGCCAGCCCTTTCCTTGGCGCGAGCGAACTCAACTCCATCTTTTTTTGATCATTCATCTGAAGGAGCTCATATATGCGAACAGCTTTCAATCTCGCCGTCCTGGCGTTCGGCGCGATGTTAAACTGCGCTCACGTCGACAGCGCGAGCGCGTGGGGCGATGAGGGCCATCAAGTGGTTGCTCTGGTAGCCCAGTCGTTTCTGGAGCCGGATGTGCGCAAGCGCGTCAATGCATTTCTTGCAGCGGATACCGACCCATTGACTGCTCACGATATCGCGTCCGCGGCGACCTGGGCCGACAAATACCGCGATGCGAACATCGACAACTCGCGCGAGCGAACGCGGCAGTGGCACTTCGTTGACATCGAGATCACAGGACCGAACCTGGACCAGGCGTGCTTCAATCATCCGGTGGTGCCGAACGGAACGCCGGCCTCTGGGGGACCAAAGGATGATTGTGTCGTCGACAAGATCCAGCAATTTGCGGCGGAGCTCACCGATCCCGCCACCGACGCGGAGGAACGTGTGGTGGCCCTCAAGTTCCTGCTTCACTTCGTGGGCGATGTACACCAACCGTTGCACAGCTCCGATGATCATGATCGCGGCGGCAACGACAAACGCGTCTCGGCTTCGGGCCTCAGCGCGGGCAATTTGCATCATTTTTGGGATACCGAGTTTGTCGACCAGCTCGGACCGGATGCCCGCACGATCGCTTCGGATTTGATCGGCCACATCACGAGCGCGCAGCAGGCGCAGTGGCAGTCTGGCGGACCTGGTGACTGGGCCAAGGAGGCATTTGCGATATCCAAAGCTGACACCTATGGCGAGCTTCCTCAGCCCAACCAGCGTGGCAGTTTTCGGCTAAGCGACGACTACGTCACAATGGCGACGAATGATGCCGCGTTGCAGCTCAGCAAGGCAGGTGTGCGGCTCGCGATGATTCTCAATCAGGCGCTACGAAGGCCATAGAGAGCGGGGGGGGGCGGGCCCCAAGCGCCCGCCCCCATAGGCGCAGTGTCCGACCGATCGCTCGTCGCTATCTCCGACATGCCGAACACTGGATGTACGGCACGAGCGTGATCTAGGTATCGGTGCCAGCAAATGAACTCGGCGTTGTGAGGGTCTTGGCCGCGAACAGCGATTTTGGTCAATGCGCCGTTTTGTTACCGTGCAGCGATGACCTCAGGGGAGCAGCCCTTCGAGGTATTAGCCCACCCATGGGTGCGGTACGGCTGGTTTGAGGCTCGGAACCCTTGCGCGGCCTTGCACCGACAGCAGAATGCATACAGAATTCGGGGACAGGGAGCCCCGAGCATGAGCGACGACAGCCCATCCCTTCTGCGCAATGCACAAGGCCTTCGGCTAATCCGCGCCTTTCTGCGTATACGTGATCAGGCCGGGCGGAACAAAGTCATCGAAATGGCTGAGCGGTTGGCCGAGGAGACGGCGGCTCTGGCCCGCAACGCGAGTGCGCCAAACAGGCGTGAACTGCCTTCGGATATCTCCAGCTAGTCTGGTGGATCATCTGTACGTCGATCTTCCGTTCGAGCTCAATTCCGATTTGTCCGCGCTGCAAGGGGATGATGACGCTGGCCCTCCGGGAAAGGGGCCGCCGGTCTGGCTGCTTCAAATGCGAAGCCTAAGGGCCGAGAGGCTCGCGCGCCCTCATCAGTTCACCCGTACGGGTCCCTAGCCATACCCTATGCTCCCTACCTTGGTGACACCAAAGATCGCCAGCTCTCGGCAGAGGTGAAAACACGCGGCAAGAGTGAGAGAATCAAAAGAGGCAGCCGCAGGAGCGTCAGCATAGCGCCGCCGGCAGGCGGGACGCGGGACAGTGATAGCAACGCCGGCATGCAATGACGGCGGGTACGCATACGACGAAGACCGCCTGATTGACGCATGCGCGCGGGCACGGCGAGCTCTATGATAGCCCTGCGTGAAGGTCAGGCGGCCTGCTGATCGGCGGGCTTGTCGGCTTGGCGCAGGAGCTTCCATTCCCAGGGCAGCAGTTCGTGCAGACGCGATGCGGGAAGATCGGCGATACGGGCGAGGACGTCGGCGAGCCAGGCCTTGGGATCGACTTCGTTGAGGCGACAGGTCGTGATCATCGTCAGCATGATGGCGGCACGGTCAGCGCCACGCTGGCTGCCGGCGAAGGTCCAGTTGCGCCTTCCCAAGGCGATGCCTCTCAATGCGCGCTCGGCACAATTGTTGGTCAAGCAGATCCTGCCATCGTCGAGGAAGCGGGCGAAGTCGTCCCAGCGCCGGAGCATGTAGTTGATCGGCTTCAGGACCTCGGAGGAGCGCGAGAGGGTTTCGCGCTCACGCAGCAACCAGGCGTGCATGTCCTCGAGAAGCGGATTGCTCTTTTCCTGGCGCATGGCGCGCCGCTCGTCGGCGCCGCTGCCGTTGATGGCGCGCTCGATCTCGAACAACGCATCGAGTCGTCTGACAGCCTCCAGCGCGATCGGAGAGACCGGTTTGCCCTTCTTACCTTCTCGAGCATTTTTCTCGATGTCAGCCAGCTCGAAGAAGCCCCGCCGCGCATGGGCAAAGCAAAACGCCGGCGTAATCGGCAGCGCCTTCTTCCGCGGGTCGAACAGCGGCTCGAAGCCGCTGTAGCAATCGGCTTGCAGGATACCGGCGAAGGCGGCCAGATGCTTCTGGGGATGCTCGCCTCGTCGGTCGCTCGAGGCGTAATAGACCGCCGCCGGCGGCGCAGGCCCGGCGAAGGGCCGGTCATCTCGCACATAAGTCCAGATCCGCCCGGTCGTGCACTTGCCCTTCGCCAGGATACGGATGGTGGTGTCATCGCCATGAAGGCGCTCGGCAGCGAGCACATGGCGTTCGATCAAGTGGAAGAGCGGCATGACGGCGAAGGTCCCGTGGCCGACCTGGTCGGCCAGCGTCGACAACGGCAGGTCGATCCCCTCGCACTTGAAGCGCGCACTCTGGCGGTTGAGCGGGATATGCATGCCGAACTTGTCGAACAGGATCGTCGCCAGCAATTGTGGGCCGATGAAGCCGCGCGGCGTGGCATGGAACGGCGCGGGCGGCTGGCTGATCTTCTCGCAATCGCGGCAGGTGAACTTCTCGCGTACCGTCTCGATCAGCTTGAAGCGGCGCGGGATCTCCTCCAACGTCTTGGTCACATCCTCACCGATCTTCGCCAGCCGCGATCCACCGCAGCAGGCACAGGTCGTTGGAGCCTCAATGACCACGCGCTCGCGTTCGATGTCGTCCGGCCATGGTTTGCGCACCGGCCGCTTGCGCATGAAGGGGCGGACGTTCTGCGTCTTCGCCGCTGCGGCCTGCGCGGCAAGCTCATCCTCGCTCGCCGTGGTGACGAGTTCTTCGAGCTCCAACTCCAGCTGCTCGAGCAGCCGTGCCGTGCGCTCGGAGCGCTGCCCGTACAGTTCGCGTTTGAGCTTCTCGATCCGCAGCTCCAGATGCGCGATCAGCGCCTCGTTGTCCGACAGCTCCGCCCGCGCACTGGCAGCAACCGCCTCGGCTTGCAGCCGCGCCTCACGCTCGGCCTGCAGCGCCGCCAGGGCACTGACAAGGTCCGATGGAAGATCGTCCGGCTTCGATATCATGAAGCCATTGAATCAGATCAAGCAGCAGATTCAAACTGTAAAACGCTATCCGACCCGCGTCGGACGCTGGGTTTCTTGAGGGTTGCGCCAATCGATCCCGGACAACAGATAGCTCAACTGCGCCGG
>NZ_LSEF01000022.1 GCF_001641695.1 Bradyrhizobium neotropicale | reverse complement strand
CTGGCCGATTCTGTTGAAAAATGCGGTTGTTGCGACTCAGAGATACCAGTGATTCAGTCTGCTTAGTTGGCAGGACTGAAGATCATGATGGGGCATCGGCAAGTCGAACAGGCTGCGTTGTTCTATGAGTTCTCGCTCGAGAAGCATATTCCCGCCGACCACCTGCTACGGTCGATGGACAGGTTCGTCGATCTTCAAGAGATCCGGCGGGGCCTGGCGCCTTTCTACAGTAGCATCGGTCGGCCTTCGATCGATCCGGAGCTCATGATCCGGATGCTCCTGATCGGTTACTGCTGCGGCATCAGATCGGAGCGGCGCCTGTGCGATGAGGTCCACCTCAATTTGGCCTACCGGTGGTTCTGCCGGCTCGGTCTGGACGGTTCGGTGCCGGATCACTCGACTTTTTCCAAGAACAGGCATGGTCGCTTCCGGGAGAGCGATCTGTTCCGTCGAGTGTTCGAGAGCGTCTTGCGCCGCTGCATCGAGGAGCGACTTGTCGGTGGTGAAGGATTTGCAGTCGATGCGAGCTTGATCAAGGCCGATGCCAATCGGCAGAAGGGGATCGAAGGCGACAAGGGCCTTCCACCGGAGGCCGCCGGCCGAGCGATCGATGAATATCTGGCCGTCCTCGACGATGCCGCTTTCGGAGCAGCGACCGAGGTCACGCCGAAGTTCGTGTCGCCCTCCGACCCAGCGGCGCGCTGGATGGGAGCGCACGGCGGCCAAGCCTTCTTCGCCTACTCGACGAATTACCTGGTCGACGTCGAGAACGCGATCATCGTCGATGTCGAGGCAACCACGGCAATCCGACAGGCGGAGGTGTTGGCCGCCAAGCGCATGATTGAGCGCTCGCTCGACCGGTTCGATCTCTATCCGAGCCGGCTCCTCGGCGACAGCGGCTATGGCTCGGCCGAGATGCTCGGATGGTTGGTCTACGAGCACGGCATCGAGCCACACGTCACAGTGTTCGACAAGTCGGTCCGCACAGACGGGATATTCTCGCGCGAGGACTTCACCTATGACCACGCAGGTGACGTGTATCGCTGTCCTGGCGGCAAAGTACTCACCACGACCGGAGCGCTGGTGAACGATGGCGCCACGATGCTTTACATGGCCAGCAAGCGCGATTGCGATCGGTGCGCACTGAAGTCCCGGTGTTGCCCCAAGCAGCCCTCACGGAGGGTGCCGCGCTCAATCTATGAGGGCGCTCGCGACATGGCCCGCCAGATCGCAAGGTCGTGGGAAGGAGGCACCTCGCGTCGGCTCCGCAAAAAGATCGAGATGCTGTTCGCGCACCTCAAGCGCATTCTCAAGCTCGACCGTCTACGTTTACGAGGTCCAAACGGTGCTCGTGATGAGTTCACCCTCGCAGCCACCGCCCAGAACCTTCGCAAGATGGCCAAGCTGATCCCGATGCAATCCCTCAAACCCGCATAACGGCCGTTGGGTCCCATCGGCTCTGGTGCCAATACATCGGGACTACTGCCGCCTTTTTCAACAGAATCGGCCCGTTTCTGACCTTCGCGCTTAGTACGCCGAGATGTCCGTTTTCCGGAGATAAAAAGCGTTGTCCACGTCGCTACCCAAATATCAAGCGGTAGTCCCATTTTCATGTTGCCGAGCAAGAGTTCGGCGTTAACCATCGCTGACGGCTCCAGCCTGGGCGACATCGCTTCGAAGTTTCTTAAATTTTGCTGGGTACCTCTTCAGGGCATAGCGACCTGGGGAAAGAGTATGGGTAAGCGGGCCAAACGTGGAAAGGCGGAGACGCTCGCACTACCAATGGCCGCGAGAGTCGCACTTGGCGTCGTGGCTGTCGCCGCAGCGGGGTACGGTTCGCTGGATCACCCGGCGAGCGTGCAACCGGCACGGAAGCCGTCCGCACCCCAGGCCCAGGCGTCGTCAACGCCGGTTTACGTGGCAACTCCAGTTCGTGCAGCAGCACCGGCTCCTGCTCCGGCTGCGATCCCAGCCCCCGCGCCTCTGGTCGAACCACCAAAAGCCGCTGACGGTCCTGGAGCACTTGTCCGGCAGGTGGTTGACTATGCCAGCCACCAGGCGCCGGGCACCGTGATCATCGATACCAAGAACACATTCCTCTATTTGGTCCTGAACGACACGCAAGCGATGCGCTACGGCATCGGTGTCGGCCGCGAAGGTTTCACTTGGTCCGGTGAACAGACTGTGGCCCGCAAGACAGAATGGCCGGATTGGCGTCCGCCTGCAGAGATGGTTGTGCGTCAGCCTTATCTGCCGCGGTTCATGGCGGGCGGTCCGACCAACCCGCTCGGCGCCCGGGCGATGTATCTGGGCGAGACCGAATATAGAATTCACGGCACCAACAAGCCCGATACGATCGGGAAGCGGGTTTCGTCCGGCTGTATCCGGCTGACCAATGAGGACGTCGTGGACCTCTACGACCGGGTGAAGGTCGGGGCGAAGGTGATCGTGCTTCCGGCAACCGTTGCTCGTCGACCATCCCAGGGAGCGCCGTCCGACGCCGCTTTCCGGTCGCCGGACCCGACGTCGCCGGCGAACCGGCTCTCGGCAGCGAACGCGCAGATGCTGTCATCCGGACCGAGGATCGCCGAGGTCAAGTAACTCGGTGCTCCGTGCCTGGTCTGCGTCCCAATTCCGTCCGTCCCTATCGCTAGGGACAGACGCCGGCAGCAGAGTTCGCTAGTCTGGCGTGGAGCAAACGAGAACCCAGGGGAGCCGTCTTGAGCACCGCGCCGCGCATCGACATCGACCCGCCCTCGTTCTGGGCCGATCCCTATCCGATGCTCGCAAAAATGCGGAAGGAAGCGCCGATCGCCTTCGTGCCGCAGCTCGGCTCGACGCTTCTGGCGAGCCGCGACGATATCTCGATCTCCGAGAAGCAGATCGACGTGTTCTCCTCGCACCAGCCGCAGGGACTCATGAACAAGCTCATGGGCCACAATATGATGCGCAAGGACGGCGAGGCGCACCAGGTCGAACGGCGGGCGGCGTTTCCGACGGTGTCGCCGAGGACGGTGAAGGCGCACTGGACAGCGCAGTTCCAGGCCCATGCCGACCGCATCATCGACACGATCGAACCGAGCGCGCGGATCGATTTCATGCGTGACTTCGCGCTGCCCTTCTCGGGCGAATGCCTGAAGTCGATCACCGGTCTCACCAATATCGACTTCGGCGAGATGGATGCCTGGTCGCAAGCCATGATCGACGGCATCGCCAATTACGCGGGCGATCCTGCGGTCGAGGCGCGCTGCCATGCTGCGACTGCCGGCATCGATGCTGCCATCGACGACATGCTGCCGGTGATGCGCAAGAACCCCGACCAGAGCCTGCTTGGCGTCCTCCTCGCCTCCGGCATGCCGATGGAGAGCGTGCGTGCCAACGTCAAGCTCGCGATCTCGGGCGGCCAGAACGAGCCGCGCAAGGCCATTGCGGGCACGTTGTGGGCGCTTCTGACCCATCCCGAGCAGCTCGATCTCGTGCGCAAGGGCGAGGTGTCCTGGCTCCAGGCGTTCGAGGAATATGCGCGCTGGATCTCGCCGATCGGCATGTCGCCGCGGCGGATCGCAAAGCCATGGACCATCCGCGACGTCTCGTTCGAGCTCGATGAGCGCGTGTTCCTGATGTTCGGCTCGGCCAACCGCGACGAGAAGCATTTTGAGCGCGCCGACCAGTTCGACGTGCGACGCGATGTGAGCAAGAGCGTCGCCTTCGGCGCCGGCCCGCATTTCTGCGCCGGCGCCTGGGCCTCGCGCGCCATGATCGCCGAGGTCGCGCTGCCGACCGTGTTCGCGCGCGCCGGCCGGATCGAGATCGTCGACGACGAGCCGGTGCGGATCGGCGGCTGGGCTTTTCGCGGGCTGCTCAATCTGCCGGTGAGATGGCTGAGCTAGGTCCGGAAAGGGTCCTACCCATTCCACGCGCGGCCATGATGGCATCGTGCCCCTGTTTTGCCCGACGGGTCAAGCCGATTCGGAAAATAAGCAGGCCTTCGCGGTGGCCAGCGGCTACTTTGCATGGGGTTGTTTTCGATATTTTTGTCGTCGGGTGACGAGAGCCTCGGGCTGAGCCGGGCTCATCCTGATTTTCGGTGGGCTCATCACGCACTGTTGCGACGCGCGCGACCGTCACATTTGTGTGCAGAAAAAATCTCCCTGCATTCGCCTGACCGTTTGAAAGATTAATCATGCGCGTCGCACGCGCGACAGTGCGCGCATCGCTATTTTTCCAGGCGTCTCGACACCTCCGGCAGGCCGCACCATCATCCCTGCAACGGGAATGAATGGACGGTCGCATGCGGCCGGGAGCTTGGAATGCAACGTCGGGACTTCTTGAGACTCTCTGCCGGCGCGGCCGCGCTGACGGCGCTGTCGCCGCGCGGCTTCGCGCAAAGCGCCGTGAAGGAAATTCGTATCGGCTATCAGAAGAACGGCGTGCTGGTCATCACGCGCCAGCAGGCTGCGCTGGAAAAACATTTCGCCCCGCAGGGCATCGAGGTGAAATGGGTCGAATTCTCCTCGGGCCCGCCGATGATGGAGGCGATGAATGTCGGCAGCGTCGATTATGGCGCGGTCGGCGATTCTCCGCCGGTGTTCGCCCAGGCTGCGGGCGCCGCGATCGTCTACGCCGCGGGCCAGCCCATCACCAACGGCCAGGGCATTCTGGTCCCGAAGGATTCGTCGATCCGCTCGATCACTGAGCTGAAAGGCAAGCGCATCGGCTTCACCAAGGGCTCCAGCGCCCACAACATCGTTGTGCAGACGCTGGAGAAGGCCGGCCTCACCTATGCCGACATCGCTCCGGTTTATCTGACGCCGCCGGATGCAGGCCCTGCATTTGCCAATGGCAGCATCGAGGCCTGGGCGATCTGGGATCCCTATTTCGCGATCGGCGAGACCAAGCAGAACGGCCGCATCCTGATCAACGCGCGCGAGGTCACCAAGACGAATTCCTTCTACATCGCCAACCGCGATTTCGCGAAGAACCACGGGCCGATCCTGCAGCAGATCGTCGACGTGACCACTGCGACCGCAACATGGGCCGAACAGCACCGCGACGAGGTCGCAAAATCGCTGGCTGCGGTGACTGGCATTCCCCTGGATATCCAGACCATCGCGGCCAATCGCTCGGCCTTCGCGGTCGGTCCCGTCACCGACGACATCGTCGCGACGCAGCAGGGCGTCGCCGACCGCTTCTACAAGCTCGGCCTGATCCCGAAGCCGATCGTCATCCGCGACATCGTCTGGCGCAGCACGGCGACCTGATCGTGCCGACCAGCCTTCCCACTCATAGGGGTTTGAACATGAGGCGCATCATCCAGCGTCTGATCGCGGCCATCGTGCTGTCGATCGGCATCGTCGCGGCCGCGGTCGGGACGTCCTACGGCCAGGACAAGGTCGTCCGCATCGGCTACCAGAAATACGGCAAGCTGGTGCTGCTGAAGAGCAAGGGTACCCTGGAGCCGAAGCTCGCGGCCGACGGCTACAAGGTGGTGTGGACCGAATTCCCGTCAGGACCGCCGCTGCTCGAAGCGCTCAATGTCGGCGCGATCGATTTCGGTAACACCGGCGAAGCGCCGCCGATCTTCGCGCAGGCCGCCGGAGCGCCGATCCAGTATGTCGCCTACGAGCCGCCGGCGCCGAAGGGCGAGGCGATCCTGGTGCCGAAGGACAGTCCGCTGAAATCGGTGGCCGACCTCAAGGGCAAGAAGGTCGCGCTCAACAAGGGCTCCAACGTTCACTATCTCCTGGTTAAGGCGCTGGAGAAGGCCGGCGTCAAATATTCGGAGATCGAGCCGGTGTTCCTGGCGCCGGCCGATGCGCGCGCCGCCTTCGAGCGCGGCGCGGTCGATGCCTGGGTGATCTGGGATCCCTTCCAGGCGGCGGCGGAGGCCGCCACCGGCGCGCGCACGCTCGCCGATGGCAGCAATATCGTCTCGAACTACCAGTTCTATTTCTCCTCGAAGAAGTTTCTCGAGGCCAACCCGAAGATCGTCGACGCCGTGCTCGCCGAGTTGAGCGCGGTCGACGATTGGGCCAAGGGCGACATCCATGCGGTCGCCGAGCAGCTCGCGCCGTCGATCGGATTGTCGGTGCCCGTGGTCGAGGTGGCGCTCAGGCGTCAGGCCTACGGCATCAAGCCGATCACCGATGCGGTGATCGCCGATCAGCAGCAGGTTGCCGACGCGTTCCTCGCGCTCAACCTGATTCCGAAAGCAATCAAGATTTCCGACGTGGCGCGGAGGCCGGGAACATGAGCAAGGTCATGAGCAAGCAAGCGAACGCCAACATCCTCTGGTTCCTGCCGACCCACGGCGACGGCCGCTATCTCGGCACCGCCACCGGCGGCCGCGAGGTCAACTTCAACTATCTGCGCCAGATCGCGCAGGCCGCCGACCAGCTCGGCTATTTCGGCGTGCTGCTGCCGACCGGGCGAAGCTGCGAGGATTCCTGGATCGTCGCCTCCAGCGTCGCGCCCTTCACCGAGCGCCTGCGCTATCTCGTGGCGGTGAGGCCCGGCCTGCAATCGCCGAGCGTCGCAGCGCGTATGACGGCGACGCTCGATCGCATCACGAACGGCCGGCTCCTCATCAACGTCGTCACCGGCGGCGATCCCGTCGAGAACAAGGGCGACGGCATCTTCCTCGGCCATGACGAGCGCTACGAGGTCACCCGCGAGTTCCTGAACGTCTACAGCGACCTGCTCGCGGGCAAGACGGTAAATGTCGAAGGCAAGCACATCCGCATCGAGGACGGTAAGCTGCTGTTCCACCCCATGCAGTCGCCGCGGCCGCCGCTCTATTTCGGTGGCTCATCGGATGCCGGCATCGACGTCGCCGTCGATACCGTCGACAAGTATCTCACCTGGGGCGAGCCACCGGCGCAGGTTGCCGGGAAGATCGCGAAGGTGAGGGCGGTCGCAGCCGCGCGAGGCCGCAAGCTGTCCTTTGGTATCCGTCTTCACGTCATCGTTCGCGAGACTAATGAAGCGGCGTGGCGAGCCGCCAACGAGCTGATCAAGCATGTCAGCGACGAGACCATCGCGGCCGCACAGAAGAACTTTGCCCGCATGGACTCGGTCGGCCAGCAGCGCATGGCGCAGCTGCACGGCGGCAAGCGCGACAAGCTCGAGATCAGTCCCAACCTCTGGGCCGGTGTCGGTCTCGTGCGCGGCGGCGCCGGAACGGCCCTGGTCGGTGACGCCCAGACGGTCGCGGCGCGCATCCGGGAGTATCAGGACATCGGCATCGATACCTTCATCATGTCGGGCTACCCGCATCTCGAAGAAGCCTACCGTTTCGCCGAGCTGGTCTTCCCGCAGCTCTCGCTAGCGCATGGCAGCAACGTGACGCGGCTTCCCAACAACGGTCCGTTCGGCGAGACCGTCGGCAACGATTACCGCCCGCACCAACAGGCATCGCAATCATGAGCCTTATCGACAGCATCTCCCTTCCGCGCAGCGTCCGCCTGCCGCGCGTCGACGGCCTGATCCAGTGGATCGTGCCGCTCGCCATCATCGCGATCTGGCAGCTCGCGAGCGTTACCGGCTTCGTGCCGACGCGGGTGCTGCCGGCGCCGAGCGACGTGGTGCTCGCGGGGTGGAAGCTACTGCTTTCCGGCGAGCTCGTCCGCAACATCTGGGTCTCGTTCTGGCGCGCCTCGATCGGCTTCCTGATCGGCGGCAGCATCGGCTTCGCCTTCGGCCTTGCCAATGGCCTGTCGCAGCTCTCGGCAAAGCTCACCGACACCACGCTGCAGATGGTGCGCAACGTGCCGCATCTGGCGCTGATCCCGCTCGTCATCCTCTGGTTCGGCATCGACGAGAGCGCGAAGCTCTTTCTCGTGGCGCTCGGGGTGTTCTTCCCGATCTACCTCAATACGCTGCACGGCATCCGCACCGTCGATCCCCAGCTCATCGAGATGGGCCGCATTTACGGCATGACCGACGGCGAATTGTTCCGCCGGGTGATTTTCCCGGGCGCGCTGCCCTCGATCTTCGTCGGCATTCGCTTCGCGCTCGGCATCATGTGGCTGACGCTGATCGTCGCCGAGACCATCGCGGCCTCCTCGGGCCTCGGCTATATGGCGATGCAGGCGCGCGAGTTCATGCTGATCGATGTCGTCGTGCTCTCGATCCTCATCTACGCCCTGCTCGGCAAGCTCGCCGACAGCGCCTCCCGCGTGCTGGAGCGCCTGACGCTCGCATGGCACCCTGCCTTTCAGAAACGTTGAGAGTGACATGGAAACAGCTCTTCGCACTTCCCTTCCCGAAACCGAGCTCGCAAGCCGCGCCAATTTCGCGCCGCATGCCCGCGTTGTGCGCGAGGAGCGCCCGGTTCACACCAGCGGCCCGCCGCTCAGCATTCGGGGTCTGCGCAAGTCGTTCGGCGACAATGAAGTGCTGCGCGGCATCGACCTGCACATTCCCGCCGGCCAGTTCGTCGCAGTCGTGGGAAAGAGCGGCTGCGGCAAGAGCACGCTGCTGCGCCTCATCGCGGGCCTGGAAAGGATCGACGCCGGCAGCATCAGCTTCGGCGGCGAGATCCAGCCCGAGGACATTCGTGTGATGTTCCAGGAGCCGCGGCTGTTGCCCTGGGCGCGCGTGCTCGCCAATGTCGAGGTCGGCCTTGGCCGCGATCGCGCCTCCGGTGACGCGCACGCGCGTGCCGAGAAGGCGCTTGCCGAGGTCGGGCTTGCCGACAAGCGCGAGCAATGGCCCTCGGTGCTCTCGGGCGGACAGAAGCAGCGCGTGGCGCTGGCGAGGGCGCTGGTCTCGCGTCCGCGCGTGCTCGCTTTCGACGAGCCGCTCGGCGCGCTCGATGCGCTCACCCGCATCTCGATGCAGCGGCTTTTGGAGCGCGTCTGGCGCGATCAGGGCTTTACAGCGATCCTGGTCACCCACGACGTCGCCGAGGCGGTCGCCCTGGCGGACCGGGTGCTGGTGATCGAAGAGGGCCGCATTGCCCATGATGTCGTGGTTAACGCAGCCCGGCCGCGCCAGCGCGGCTCGGCCGAGCTTGCGGGCCTCGAAGGCTCGATCCTGAGCCACCTTTTGTCGGCGGACGATCGTACCTAAATGTAGGGAGACCCCGCTTCGGGGAGCATGCCATGAATGTAGTGCCCCGCGATCTCATGACCGAAACTGTCGTCTCGTCCGCCGATTTCCGCGGCGCCATGCGCCACCTCACCGGCGGCGTCAGCGTCATCACCGCCGGACGGGGCAAGGACATCACCGGCATGACGGTGACCTCGGTGACCTCGCTCACCGTCGATCCGCCGACGCTGCTCGTCAGCATCAATCGCGACGCCTCCTCGTTCCCGCTGATCCGGCGGCACGGCGCCTTCGGCGTCAACATCCTCAATGCCGACCAGCTCGACATCGCCGAGCGCTTTGCCGGCAAGGGTGGGCTGAAGGGGGCCGATCGTTTCGCCAGCGCCCAATGGGTGACGGGCGTCTCGGGCGTTCCGCTACTCGCCGACGCGCTGTCGGCCTTCGATTGCGAGGTCGAGGAGATTCTCGAACGGCACTCGCACGGCATCGTCATCGGGCGGGTGCGGCAGATCAGGAGCTCGACCCGCAGCGCCGCGCTGGCCTATTGGCACGGTCAATATGTGGCGGTCGATCAGGACGAAGACGCGGCAAAGCTCGCGGACGTCAGTGTTCCCTCGCGCAGCCGGCGCGGCATTTGATCGCCGGAGCAAGGCTGGCCTTTTCCCCGTCATCGCTCTAGAAGCGCTCCCTTGGGCCTTCCCGCCCGGAGGCATTGGAGCAAAACGATGAAGCGCGTGGCGACCTGGGCCTTCTACGCCGTCGGCGCGCTGGCGATCGCCTATCTCGCGCTCTACGCCTATGCAACCTTCCGCGGCGAGCCCATCATTCCCGGCGACCCCATCCACATCTTCCGCAAGCCGGACGCGCCGAACTATTCGTGAGATCTCGTAGGGTGGGCAAAGGCGCATTTGCGCCGTGCCCACCATCTCTCGGAGATTGCCATAGCTGTGGTGGGCACGCTTCGCTTTGCCCACCCTACGGGACTATCCCCGCAATATCGCCAGCGCGAGCGCCTGCGCGCGCGGGACGATGCTGTCGAGCTCGAGATATTCCTCGGGCGTGTGCGCAAGCCCGCCCACCGGTCCGAGGCCGCAGATGGTCGGCGTGCCGACCGCCGCCGTGAAGCCGGAATCGGCGCAGCCGCCAGAGAACTCGCCCTGCAGCGTGGTGAGGCCGACGTCTCTTGCCGCTGCCTGGTAGCCCTCGAACAGCGCCTTCGAGTTCTCGCTCTGCACGGCCGGCAGGAATTCGCCCCTGATCGTCAGCACGGCGCTCGTGCCGGGCACGTAGGGCGTCGCCATGATCCGCTCGATCTCGGCCATCACGCTGGCGCGATCCGCCGGGTTGATGTAGCGCAGGTCGATCTGGCCTTCCGCGTAAGGCGCCGTTGTGTTGACGGACTGGCCACCTGAGACCAGCCCGACATTGAGCGTGATACCCTTGGTGAGATCGGTCAGCGCGTGGATCTGCACGATCTTGTGCGCGAGCTCGCCGATCGCGCTGACGCCGGCGGCGAAATTGGCGCCGGAATGCGCGGCTTTGCCGGTGATGCCGAAATGCATGAAGATTCCGCCCTTACGGCTGGTCACGATGTTGCCGGTCGGGCGGCCCGGCTCGGAATTGTAGACCGCGCGCGCGGCGCGGCCCTCGCGCTCGATCACCGGGCGCGACGAGGGCGAGGCGATCTCCTCGTCCGAGGTGATCAGCACTTTGATCGGATGCGGATTGCCGCCGAATTTCTGGAAGGCTGCGGCGACGAACACGTTCATGACGAGGCCGCACTTCATGTCGGCGACGCCGGGCCCGTAGGCGCGCTTGTCCCGAATCGTGAATGGGCGCCGCCCGGCCTCGCCCTTGGAGAAGACCGTGTCGCGATGGCCCATCAACAGCACCGGCTTCTCGTTGCTGCCGGGCTTGGCGACCTCTGCATGGATCGCATCGCCAAACGTACCGTGGGCTTCCCGCCAGGCGGAAATGCCGTGCTCGGAAAAATGCCGCTCGAACCGCGCGCCGACCGCATCGACGCCTTCCTTGTCGTAGGATCCGGAATCGATATTCACGACCTCGCTGAGCAGATCGATCATCGCCTGCCGCTGCGACGCCAGCCATTCCGTGATTTGCGTTTCAGACATTGTCACCTCGCGTGGTTCTCGCTAGCGCTTATAGGGGTTTCCACGCGTGCGACCTAGTCGAAGAACGCGGCCCCGCCATGATGACGGAGCTCGTGTGTCGCCGGCCCCAAAAGAAATTGCCCGGGACTTCATCCCGGGCATTCACGGCTTTCGAATGTTGCGACTGGTCGCCGCCTACGCCCCCATCGCGGGCATGCGCGGATATTCGCCGGAGGTACCGGCGGGCGGGATCGGGATGCCGCCGTCGGCGTATTCGTTGAGCTTGTTGCGCAGCGTGCGGATGGAGATGCCGAGAATGTTGGCGGCGTGGGTGCGGTTGCCGAGGCAGTGCTTCAGCGTCTCCAGGATCAGGTCGCGCTCGACGTCGGCGACGGTGCGTCCCACCAGCGCCCGCGTCACCTGCTCGGCGGCCATGGTGGCATGCGCCACGGCCGGTGCGGTCCTGGCGACGTCGAGACGGTCGCCGTCCGGGGTGATGATAGCCTCGGGCCCGATCTCGTCGCCCTGCGCCATCAGCACCGCGCGGTGCATGGTGTTTTCGAGCTCGCGGACGTTGCCCTGCCAGCGGTTGGTGGAGAGCACGCGGCGCGCTTCCGCCGAGATCGGGCGCAGCGGCACGCCGTTGGCGTCGGCATACTTCTTCACGAAATGCTGGGCGAGCTCCAGAATGTCGGCGGGGCGCTCGCGCAGCGGCGGGATCTTCAGGTTCACGACGTTGAGGCGGAACAGGAGGTCCTCGCGGAAGGTGCCTTCGCGCACGGCTTCCGCCAGGTTGCGGTTCGAGGTCGCGATGATGCGGATGTCGACCGGCACCGGCCGGGTGCCGCCGACGCGGTCGATCACGCGCTCCTGGATGGCGCGCAGCAGCTTCGATTGCAGGCGCACGTCCATCTCGGAGATTTCGTCGAGCAGCAGCGTGCCGCCGGTCGCTTCCTCGAACTTGCCGATGCGGCGCGCGACAGCGCCGGTGAAGGCGCCCTTCTCGTGGCCGAACAGCTCGGACTCCAGCAGATGCTCGGGGATCGCGGCGCAGTTGATCGAGATGAACGGGCGCTTGGCGCGCGCCGAGCGCGCATGGACGTAGCGGGCCAGCACTTCCTTGCCGGTGCCGGATTCGCCGGTGATCATCACCGAGGCGTCCGAGCCGGCGATCTGCTGCGCCAGCTTGATCACCTTCGCCATGGCGTCGTCGCGATAGACCAGCTCCCGTGAATCGTTGGCGACGGCGGCGAGCACCGCGGCGATCAGCTCGGGCTCCGGCGGCAGCGGGATGTATTCCTTGGCGCCGGCATGGATCGCGGCGACCGCGGCGCGGGCATCGTTGGTGATGCCGCAGGCGACGATCGGGGCGTGGATGTGCTCTGCTTCCAGCCGCATCACGAGGTCGCGGATGTCGAGGGCGACATCGACCAGCAGGAGGTCGGCGCCCTTGCCGCCGCGCAGGACCCGCATCGCCTGCTCGTGATCCTCGGCGTGGGTCACGGTGGCGCCGTTCTCCATCGCGATCTTGGTGGCGGTGGTGAGCTGGCCCTTCAGTGTGCCAACGATGAGAAGCCGCATGTCAGTCTCCTGTCCGTCTGGTCGCGCTGCCGCGCGCTATTCCCTGGGATTGCGCCATGATCCGGAAAAGTGCGAAGCGGTTTTCCGACAAGATCATGCTCAGAATAATCAGCTGCGTTCGGTCTTGATGATTTCGGTCATGGTCACGCCGAGCTTGTCCTCGACCAGCACCACCTCGCCGCGCGCGACGAGCTTGTTGTTGACGTAGATGTCGATGGCCTCGCCGACGCGGCGGTCGAGCTCGAGCACGGTGCCGGGTCCGAGCTTCAGGAGCTCGCCGACATCCATCTTGGAGCGGCCGAGCACGGCCGAGACCTGCACCGGCACGTCGAACACGGCCTCGAGGTCGGCGGCGACGCGGGCCGCATATTCGTCCTCGTTGTAACCGACATCGGTGCCGGCGGGCGGCATCGGGCCGTTGAGGTCGGGCAGCGGGACCTGTGCGTCGTCGCTCATGATTTAGCTCCCCCTGCGGGACGCGATGTAGCGTCCGACCAGTTCGTCGACCTTCGCCGCGATGGCGCCGCGCTCCAGCACGACGCCGCCGTCAGCCCATTCGATCCGGCAGTCGCCGGTCGCAATTTCGGGCTCGGCCAGGATCACCAGCCGCCCCTCGAAGCCGCTCTGCTTGGCGAGCCGCTCGATCTTCTCGCGCGCGTTGTCGTAGAGCGCATCGTTGATGCGGACGACCAGATGCGGCGTCGCGACCAGATGCGAGAAACAATCCTTGACCAGCGCGATGATCTCGCCGAGCGGTTCGGCAGCGACCAGCTCGGCGCACAGCTTGCGCGCCACGGCGATCGCGACGTCCACCGCCTCGGTCTCCATCTTGGCCTCGATGTTGCCGATGCCTCCGGCGATGCCCCTGACCGCGATGTTGATCTCCTCCATGGCAAGGGCGACGCGGCGGTCGCTCTCCGCCTTGGCCTCGCGCTGGCCGGCGGCGAATCCGTCCTGATAGGCGCGCGCCTCGGCTTCCGCGACCTTTTGCGCGATCTCTGCGGCCGACGCGCCCTTCTCCCGCGTCCGCTCGGGCGCGGCGAAGTCGGTGTCGAACAGGAATTTTGCGGGTGCCGCCATCAGTACACCAGCTCGTCGTCGGCGCGGTTCTTGGTCAGCATGATCTCGCCCTTGGCGGCGAGATCCTTGGCGAGGTTGACCAGCAGCGCCTGCGCCTCGTCGACGTCGCGCAGGCGGACCGGGCCCATCGCCGCCATGTCGTCCTGGAGCATCTTGGCCGCGCGGGAGGACATGTTGCCGAAGAAGAAGTTGCGGACGTCCTCGTTGGCGCTCTTGAGCGCGACGCCGAGCTTGTCCTTGTCGACGTTGCGCATCAGGGTCTGGGCCGAGCCGGAATCGAGCTTGACGAGGTCGTCGAAGGTGAACATCAGCGCCTTGATGCGCTCGGCCGATTCCCGGTTCTCCTCTTCCAGCGAGGTGATGAAGCGGGTTTCGGTCTGGCGGTCGAAATTGTTGAAGATTTCGGCCATCACCTCGTGGGCGTCGCGGCGGCGGGTCTGCGACAGGTTGGACATGAATTCGGTGCGCAGCGTCTTCTCGACGCTCTCGATCACTTCTTTCTGCACCGCCTCCATCTTCAGCATGCGACCGACGACGTCGAGCGCGAGCTCCTCGGGAAGGATGCCGAGCACGCGTGCGGCGTGCTCCGGTTTCAGCTTCGACAGCACGACCGCGATGGTCTGCGGATATTCGTTCTTCAGGTAGTTGGCGAGAACCTCTTCCTGCACGTTGGAGAGCTTCTCCCACATGTTGCGGCCCGCGGGGCCGCGGATCTCGTCCATGATGCCGTTGACGCGCTCCGGCGGCAGGTATTGCTGCAGCAGCCGCTCGGTGGCGTCGAAATTACCCATCAACGCGCCCGAGGCCGACATGCGCGAGACGAATTCGAGCAGCATGTCCTCGACCGTATCGACCTCGACGGTGCCGAGCGTCGACATTTCCAGCGAGAGCTGCCGCACCTCCTCGTCGTCGAGCAGCGACCAGATCTTGCCGCCATACTGCTCGCCCAGCGCCAGCATGAGGATCGCGGCGCGCCGCGGTCCGGACAGCTGCTCGGTCTTGCCGCTGGCCGCGCGGCTGCCGGCGCGGGCACCCAGCGTCGAGATCACGCTGGTGATGTCGTTGGAGTTGGCGTTTTGCAGGGAGGCGGCCATGTCAGATCTCGTATCGAATCATTTCGCGGGTTCGGTCAGCCATTGGCGGATGATGGCCACGGTTTCATTTGGATTACGCTCGGCGAGCTCGCCGACGCGATGAACGGACTGGGCGTGGACCTGGCCCTGGATGGTGGCGACGTCGATCGCGCTCGCGGTGGCGCTGCCGCCCGGCAGCAGCGGCTGACCGCTCGCGGCCGGCGCGGCGTCGTCGGCAGGGCCGGCAAGCACGCCGCTGATGGCGGCGGCGACTTCGTCGGAGGCCAGGATGCGTTTGACCAGCGGGCGGATCACCATGAACATCACGACGAGGCCGAGCAGCATCATCACGCCGAGCTCGACGAAGTACATCACGTCGTCCTTGGTGAACTGCAGCATGCCGAGGAAGCCGCTGGGTTCGCCGATCGGGGCGGTGGAGGGAGCGTCGGCAAAGCGCAGGTTGACGACCTCGACCTGGTCGCCGCGCTTCTGGTCGAAGCCGATCGCCGAGCGCACCAGGGTGGCGATCCGGTCGAGCTGCTCCTTGGTGCGGTCCTGATAGGCCAGCTCGCCCTTCTCGTTCTTGGAGTAGATGCCGTCGACGAGAACCGCGACCGAGATGCGGTTGACCCGGCCGGCCTCGGTCACCTCGGTCTTGGTGGTGCGGGAGATCTCGTAATTGTTGGTCTCTTCGGTCTTCTTGCTCTGGTCCTTCGCCGCCACGCCGCTGTTCTGCTGGTTGCCCGGCAGCTCGTTGTTGACGGTGACCTGGCCGTTGTTGTCGGCGGTGAGGCTGGATTCCTCGCGGGTCTGGCTCGAGCGCAGCACGCGCCCTTCCGGATCGAACTTGTCCGAGGTCTGGGTGATCTTGTTGAAGTCGAAATCGGCGGAGAGCTGCACGCGGGCGCGGCCCGAGCCGACCACGGAGGACACGATGTCCTCGACCTGCTTGCGCATCCGCTTCTCGAAGGCGGCGCGGCGTTCGTCGCCGACGGCCTGATCCGCGTCGGTCGCGGCGCCGTCGGCCAGCAGCTGGCCGGATTCGTCGACGATCGATACCCGCTGCGGTTTCAGCCCGTTCACCGCGGAGGCGACGAGATGGCGGATGGCGCGGATCTGCTGCGCCTCGAGCGCGCCGCGCACCCGCAGCACGATCGAGGCGGACGGCTCCGGCGCTTCGCGCGAGAACAGCGGCCGCTCGGGCAGCACGAGATGGACGCGGGCGGCCTGGATGCGGTCGATGGCGCGGATGGTGCGGGCGAGCTCGCCTTCCAGCGCGCGCAGATGATTGATGTTCTGGACGAAGCTGGTGGTGCCGAGCGCGTCGGACTTGTCGAACACCTCGTAGCCGACTCCGCCACCCTTGGGGAGGCCGCCCTCGGCGAGCTTCATCCGCAGCCGCGTGACCTTGTCCTTCGGCACCATGATGATGGTGCCTTCATTGCGCAGCTCGAACTGGATGCCCTGGCGTTCCAGATCCTTGATGATGCTCGAGGAATCCTCGACGCTGAGGTCGGTGAACAGGGTCGTCATCTGCGGCGTGGTGACCCGCATGATGACGAACGCGAAAAAGCCGATGAGCGCGGCGGTGACCGCGATCATCGCCCCGAACCGGGCGGCGCCGATACCTTTCAGGAAGTCAACCAGACCTTGCAAGCAACCGCCCCAACAGATTCGACCCGCATTCCCGAGCGGTCGACTGGGCAATTATTGCCTAGGTGATGGTTTCGATATGGTTAACGAAGGTTAAGAGGTCGGACAAAAGTGGCGACATGAAAAAAATCGGCCTCGCGGGGCGAGACCGATTTTTGTCAAAAGCCGCAGATTTCCGGATCGCTTACTGGCGATATTGCTGGATGCGGGTGGTGCGAAGACCCGCCAGACCATGCTGGTCGATGGAAAACTGCCAGGAGAGGAATTCGTCGACCGTCAGGGTATAACGGCTGCAGGCCTCCTCGAGGGACAGAAGTCCGCCACGCACAGCGGCGACGACTTCAGCCTTGCGGCGGATGACCCAGCGTTTGGTGCCGGGTGCAGGCAGATCCGCGATCGTCAGCGGACTGCCGTCCGGCCCGATGACGTATTTTACCCTCGGGCGATGGGGTTCTGTCATGGCGTACTCACAAACTCTCAACCACTGAACTCACGCCAGTAACCCTACGCCCGGCGGCTTAAAAATCCGCTAAGCCTAAGGCTTCAATACAATTCTCGTTGAAACTGACGGGAACACGGCCGGCCCGGCGGGCGGGACGCGTGGTCCGGGCCGGCCGAGCGGGGCAGAAGGTAAATACTTTACTAACGAACGAAGCCTGCGCGAGACGCCGCAAGGCCCTCAACTGTCGTCCCGTGCGCGCGTTTGCGCGAACCCGGGAGCCATAAGCCATAACCACAGGGAGTGGTTCTTGCAAAGACTCGGGGTAACTGCCCCGCGCCACGACCAGTGGCGGCGTCGCCTTAGTTGCTGCTGCCGACGATGCTCTTGACCTGGCTGACCGTGTAGCTGTTGCCGTCGATCGTCAGCAGCGGTGGCGACTGGGTCAGGTCGACGGATGACACCGTGCCTTGGACCTGCGCGGCGATGCCGACATTGTTGTTCGCGACGTCCTTGCCCGTTGCCGTGATCGTGTACTTGCCGTCGGGCCACTGCGTGCCGTCATTGCCCTGACCATTCCATGTGAACGGAATGTCGCTGCCGGCGCCGGCGGTGTATTTGCCGGTGAAGACGGTCTGGCCGCTGGCGTTGGCGATCGAGATGTTGACGGTCGCGCTGGTCGGCACGTTGAGGTGCCAGGTTGCGGACGAACTCTTCATCGTCGCGGTCGTGCCGTCGACCACTGCGGTCTTGCCGACGAAGCCGAGCGCCTGGGTCGCCTGCGTGGTCTGCTGCAGGCTGACGAGCTGAGCGAGCGAGTCGTTGGTCTTGAGCTGCTGCTCGACGCCGGCGAACTGCACGAGCTGCTGGGTGAACTGGTTGGTGTCGAGCGGACTGAGCGGGTTCTGGTTCTGCAGCTGCGTGGTGAGCAGCGTCAGGAAGGTCTGGAAGTTGCCGGCCAGCGTCGATCCAGTCGTCGAGCTCAGGCTCGAATTCGACGAGGATTTCGGGATGTCGGTCGTCCCGGAGACGACCGAGGGCGCGGTGGCATTCGTGGTGGTCATGTCGAATACTCCTCACACTCTGATATCGACGCCGCTGCTCGAACCGAGCATGCGGCCGTAGCTGCGTCCCACGGGCGCAGCCGGCGCTGCGTCCTCGTCGCTGATGATCAGACGGCGGAGATTGCCGCCATTGTCGTTGTTCTGGCCGGAATTCTGCCCTGACGAATTCTGGTCGCGCAGGCTGAACGACAGGCCGTTGCTGCCGGTCTTGAGGCCCGCATCGTCGAGCGCGCGCTGCAATTGCGGCGCGTCCTGTTTCAGCATCGACAGCGTCTCCGGCTTCTCGACGGTGAGATGCGTGGTGACCTGGCCGTTGCGGTCGACATTGATGCGCACGTCGATGCGGCCGAGCTCGGCCGGATCGAGACTGATGTCGAAGCGCGTCTTGCCGGCGCGCGCGGCGGCGGCGATCTCGATCGGCACGCCGCTGATCGGCACGGCGGTGCTGGTCGCCGCAGTCGCGGTGAGCGTCGCGGTGGAGGCGGTTGCCGTCGAGGTCGTCGTGGTCAGCGGCGCCTGCACGGCGGAGGTGGCCTGCGCGCTGGTGTCGGCCGTGGTGACGGCGGCCTGTGCGCTCGCGTGGGCGTGAGTCGCCGGCGTGCCTGGCGTCGCATCAATCGTGCGATCGGAGGCGCCAGCTTTCGCATCGGTCGCGCCGCCATCGGCCTGCGGCTTGGCGGCTTGCGGGTGCGCGGCCGCGTTGGGGCTGGTGGTGGTCGCGGGATTCTGCCCGGTGCTGCTGCCGGTCTTGCCCGCGTCCTGGCCGATATTGGAGACGTCGGTCTGTCCTTGCGCGGTTGCGACGGCTTTGAACGAGGTCTTTGGCGTGCCCTGGTCGACGGCGGCGATCAGCGCGCCGTTGCTCTTGGCATCGGTCGCCGCTGCATCGGTCGCGCCGGTCGCCGCATCCGCAAGCGTCGTCGAGGTGTCCGAGCTGACGGTCGCACCCGCCGTCTTGGCGCTCTTGTCGGCGGGCGTTGCCGTATCGGCCTTGCCGCCGGCGATCTGCGCGGCGGTCGAGGCGCTGGCCGCGATGCCGGCGGCGGCGATCGTCAGCGGTGAAGAGGAATTGCTGGCGGCCTGATTTGCCGCGGCGTTCGGATCGGTCGGCACAACGGGGGCGGCGACGACGATCGCATTCGGATCGGGGATGGCGGTTTGCGTCGGGTCCGGCTGTGCGGCGGTCGCGGCATCGACGGCCGCGGCGGTATCGTCGCTCTTGTCGCCCTTGCTCCCCTCGGACTTGCCGGAGGCTTTGGTGGTGTCCGTCTTGTCCTTGGGCTTGTCGTTCGCCTTGGCCGCGGCGGAGGTACCGTCGCTCGCCGGCGGCGATGAATCGCCGGTGTCGCTCGCCTTGCTCTGCGAGGACTGGTCGGCGGAGGAGGTGTCGCGCGGGCCCTTGTCGGAGGCGGACGACGCCGAGTCGGACCGGCGCGGCGCGGTGTCCTGTGTCGATGGCGGCGCATTGTTGCTGATCGCCTGCGTGTTGCTGTCGACCAGCGCGCCGAAGGAGTCGTTCGAAGATGCGCTCTGTGAGCTCTGCGACCGGGCAGGCTTTTGCGGCGCACTCGGCACAGGCACGCTGGCAGCTACATCTGACGTCACACCAACCACAGGCGACCCCTTGCAAACATCTTCGGGCAAGGAGGGAGCAAGGAGCGGGCCAGCCCCGCGTCGTGAAGCTTTGTCCATATAAATCAATGCCTTGACGGAATTGCACCGATGCCATCATCCACCGCGCGACCCGCCATTTCTGCCTCCCCCAGGCAAGAATTGCCCCAAGCGGGTGGGTGCGTGATTGCTTCACCGGAATGCGGCCTATATTAAAGGGTAGCTCTCAGCCGCTTTCGACCGGGCAAGCCGTCCCCGGGGGAACCAGAGTTCCCCGGGACCGCGGGTGTCCCGGCCAAAGCCAACGGAACCTCGCGGAACGCCAGCCGCCGCACTTGCATTCAACAGGCCATGCTCAACAGTCTGGATCTCGAAGGCCGTCCGCAGGACACCAGGGTCGTCGTCGCCATGTCGGGCGGCGTCGATTCCTCGACCACGGCCGCGCTGTTGAAGGCGGAAGGCTACGACGTCGTCGGCATCACGCTGCAGCTCTACGACCATGGCGCGGCGACCCATCGCAAGGGCGCCTGCTGCGCCGGCCAGGATATTCACGACGCCCGCGACGTCGCCGCCAAGCTTGGCATTCCCCATTACGTGCTCGATTACGAGGACCGCTTTCGCGAGTCCGTCATCGACAATTTCGCCGATAGCTACGCGCTCGGCGAGACCCCGGTCCCGTGCATCGAGTGCAACCGCTCGGTCAAATTCCGCGATCTCCTGAAGACCGCGCGTGAGCTCGGCGCGACTGCGCTCGCCACCGGGCATTACGTCGCCTCGCGTCGCCTCGCCGACGGCTCCCGCGCGCTGACCTGCGCGGCCGATCCGGAGCGCGACCAGAGCTATTTCCTGTTCGCGACCACGCGCGAGCAGCTTGATTACTTGCGCTTTCCGCTCGGCAACATGGCCAAGGCGGAGACACGCGAACTCGCGCGCCGCTTTGGGCTGGCGGTTGCCGACAAGCACGACAGCCAGGACATCTGCTTCGTGCCGACCGGCCGCTACACCGACATCATCACCCGCCTGCGGCCGAACGCGATGGATCCCGGCGACATCGTCGATCTCGACGGCCGCGTGCTCGGCCAGCATCACGGCATCGCCAATTTCACCGTCGGCCAGCGCCGCGGCCTCGGCATCGCCTCCGGCGCTCCGCTGTTCGTGGTGCGGCTCGATGCAGCCAACCGCCGCGTCGTGGTCGGCCCGCGCGATGCGCTGAAGATGCACCGCATCGTGCTGCGCGACGTCAACTGGATCGGCGACGGCGATATCGACCGCGCCATCGGTGGCGGCCTCGAGATGTTCGTGCGCGTGCGCTCGACCCGCAGCCCGCAGCCGGCCTGGCTGCGCGGCGGCAACGGTCATTACGAGGTCGAGCTGGTTGCCGGCGAAGAGGGCGTATCGCCCGGTCAGGCCTGCGTTTTCTATGACGCGCCTTCGGGGCAGGCGCGCGTGCTCGGCGGCGGCTTCATTCAAAGCGCCGCCGCGAAGGTCGCGACAAGCACAGCGAGGCCGCTGGTGGAAGCGGTGCGCGGCTAAATCTTCAGGGCAGGGGGCATGGCAGCAGACATCTCGCGGGCCGGGGTCGAGAAGGCCTATGGCCGCTGGGCGCCGGTCTACGATCTCGTGTTCGGCAAGGTGTTCGACGCGGGACGGCAGTCGACCATCGCGGAGGCCGACCGGATCGGCGGCCGTATCCTCGACGTCGGCGTCGGCACCGGCCTGTCACTGTCCGACTACTCGCGCGCGACAAGAATCTGCGGCGTCGACATTTCCGAGNCGAGCCGATGCTGCGCAAGGCGCAGGCGCGCGTGCGCGCGCTCCAGCTCTCCAATGTCGAAGTGCTCTCGGTGATGGACGCCAAGAACCTCGCGTTCCCCGACGGCCTCTTTGACGCGGTGGTCGCGCAATATGTCATCACCGCCGTGCCCGATCCCGAAGGCACGCTCGACGAGTTCGTGCGCGTCTTGAAGCACGGCGGCGAGCTGATCCTCGTCAACCACATCGGCGCCGAGAGCGGCCCGCGAAAGCTGTTCGAGCTCGCCTTTGNGCTCGGCTGGCGCCCGGAATTCCCGTGGGACCGCCTCGTCAATTGGGCGGCAAGGCATGGCGGCGTCACCCTCACCGAGCGCCGGCCGATGCCGCCGATGGGGCACTTTTCGTTGATCCGCTACCGGAAAACGTGATCTTGCGAGCCGGGAACACCGGTCGTCGCTCGCGCGTTTCCGTTCCATGCGCACGACATCGAACCTCATCTTCGCAGGTCTGTTGATCGCCGCCTCAGGCGCGGCGATCGCACAGGCACCGCCCTCACCGACGACGCCGCCGCAGCAGACCGCGCCGCCGTCGCCGCAGCGCGCGAGCGACTGCATGCCTTCGGACCGACTGCAAAGCCCGGCCAAGCCCGACGACACCACCACAACCGGCCAGGCGCGGGAACCGCTCGGCGACAGGCTGGCCAAATCCGATGGCGTGATCTGCCCGCCCTCCGGCGTCGATCCCGAGATGCACGCCCCCGCACCCGAGAGCGGCGGCAACACCCCCGTCATCCCGCCTCCCGGCAGCCCCGGTGGCGACCCCAACGTGAGGCCGAAATAGGGCCGTTCCGACGCAGGAATCTCGTCATGCCCGGGCTTGTCCCGGGCATCTACGCTGTTGGACCCGCGAAATAACGGCGCGGATGGCGGCACAAGCCCGGCCAAGACGGACTCAGTGCCGAAAAGGCCAGTTTTCCCGCGGACTTGTCCCGCCGACGCCTTGGCGAAGGCGGAAGCTTAGCGAAGCCGGATTGCTTGACAGCCCGCAATCCCCTTCCTTATATGCCGCGCGTTCGCGAGATCGGCCGTTTCGGCCCCGCGAGCGACTAGTGGCGGGGTAGCTCAGCTGGTTAGAGCACGGGAATCATAATCCTGGGGTCGGGGGTTCGAGTCCCTCCCCCGCTACCACGTGTGACCCACTACTATGGTGGGCCTGCGGAAACAGTTGGCCGCCCACCAGAGCAGCTAGTTTTCCTTTCACTTCGACCTCGAAGCCTTCTCCAGGTCCTTTTGGGTGGACGGTGACGCTGTGCACGAGTGCCCGGAAATCGTCGATCAGAGAACCCCGGTCGTCCTCTGCGCCGACGTGGCTGGCAATCGTCTCGGCAAGCGTATTCACGGTTTGGACGTAGCGGTCCAAGGTCGCCGGATGGAGCGCGACGGGGACGGGCGCTTCCTCGAGTGCGGCCAGTTCAGCCTCGACGCATAACCGCTCTTCCATCAGCTCCGCGATCCGCTGCTTGGCATCATTCTCTGAAATCACGTACTTGATCACGAGATTGATGTTGCGCTGCCGCTCGCCCTCGATTCGGTCTCGTTTAGCCTCCAGTCGTGCGCGCACAGCGATCGCGTCACCGGCAAGCCGCTCTCGTTCCCTGTTGTATTTGCGCACATAGATTTCGATCAGGCGCGGATCCTTCAACTCCTTCGCCATGCCACTGAGCACAAGCCTTTCGACGTCACGCAGGTAGATAATCCTGCGATTTGAACAGCTGCCGCTCTCGCGAACCGCTGAACAGCGAATTCTGGTTTTTCCGGTCTTGTCACGGTCGTGCACCGACATCCCGGATCCGCAACAACCGCAGCGAAGGAGGCCGGAAAGAAGATGCGCCGCTCGTCGCTTCACATGGCTGGCCAAATGGCTCTTCTCGGCCTTCAGAGCATGAGCCTGCTCCCAGACAGACTGTTCGACGATACGTAGTTGAGGTGCCTCGATGCTTTGCCACTCATCACGAGGGTTCGGGCGAGACAGTCGTTTGCCGGTGTCGGGATCCTTCACCATGCGGACCTTGTTCCAGACGATCCGGCCGGCATAGAGCTCGTTGAAGATAAGCCCAGCAGCGCGTTTGGCGTTGCCATTGATCGTCGACCCATTCCATCGCCGCCCCCGCGGTGGGGGAACGTCTTCTCGGTTGAGATCGAGTGCGATTTCCCGGGGCGATCGTCCAGCGGCATATGCAGCGAAGATGCGTCGAATGATCGCAGCTTCGGTTTCGACGACTTCGAGTTCGCCGGGTTTGCCGGGCACCGCTCGATATCCGTAGGCGCGTCCGCCAGCATGTCGACCGTCGCGTATTACGCCCGCCATACCGCGACGGACCTTCTTGGCTCCATCTTCACGCTGCATTTGTCCAACGAGGCCGCGAATCCCAATCAAGATCGAGTCCGCGACGCCGTCATGGACGGCTTGGATTTCAATCCCCTGGAAAGATAACCTTTTGTGGATGCCGGCCAGGTCTTCCATGTCACGAGAAAGACGATCCAACGCTTCCACAATGACAACGGTGAAACGTTGTTGGCGCGCCGCATCCATAAGCTGCATCAAGCCATCGCGGCCGAATACAGAGGCCCCAGAACGAGCCTTATCCTCGAAAGTCGCAACGACGTTGAGTTGATGACGGGCCGCATAGGTCCTACACAGAGCAATCTGATCTTCAGTCGACTTTTCGTTTTGAAGCTCGGTCGAGAACCGAGCATAAACTGCTGCGGGCTTCATCTTGACCACCACCGCTGATGCATTTCTCGCTGGCGGCGTCAATATGAGTTTTCATCAGCCGCTCGGTCTCGAAGAGATGATCGCGCCTCGCATCGGCGATTGCAAGGGCTTCAACAAATTTGACAAAGGCAGGATCTATTTCACGTGGGTCTGCACGCCGAGGTGCATGATGAAAAACTTCCATCGTCTTCGCACGCTTCATAACAGAAAGATGCTGCATGCAGTGTAAGAGGGGAAAATCGATTTCATATCGATCGCAGAATTGGATATGATTGAAAGCAGAACGGATAGACTCGAGAGCGGAGAAATCTGGAGCGGGTTGTTGCTCTCGCAGAGATCAGTTCAGGAATCCATTGCGTTGCTGTGCAGAAAGACCCCGCAACTAGACCATTATGATCACCGGTAGTTTCGTTGTGTTTCTGGTGCAAAACTGGTGCGGTCCGTGGTCATTTGTCGAAGCCGTAGGCGGGCGACACGCGCGCATCAGCGCCGGGTGGCCAGCTCTGCTTGAGTCTGAGCGCGATGTGCTTCGCCGGGCTCATGACCTAGCTGATGTCCTCTGAGGCGGTGTGACCTTAATGTCCGCTTGGCGCGACCGGGTGCAACCTGAATGACGCGGACGTCGATGGTCTGCTCAAGCAGGCTCGGCGAGATCCTGGCGTTACTGTCCTTGCCGCCTTTGCCTTCATCGACGCGGATGATCATTCGTTCGCCTCGCGACAGGGCGAGACCTATCCGCTCCATGATCTCATCTGTGCGGTTCGCCGCATGCTGATCAGCCGGCTCACGGGATGTGCCGCAGGCTTCAAGATAAGCGTCGCTAATACTGTACTTGAATTTCGCTAATTGCTTGATGAATCCATTAATTTCTCCCTTTCGATCTGCTTACTCTGACGGCGCGAATTGAGTTCGCGCAGATCACCCAATAGCAAATCGAAAGCTGCGTCATGAGTCAGATGCGGATCGAGAAAGACAGCCTCGGCCAACGAGAGTTGCCTGCGGACGTGCTCTACGGCATCAATACTGTTCGGGCTTTGGAGAACTTTCCGCTCACTGGCCGCACGATCGCGACGCTTCCCGGATTTGTCGCAGCCATGGCGATGGTCAAGGAAGCAGCGGCGCGGGCCAATCGGGAAATCGGCGCGCTCTCGACGGACCGGGCGGAAGCCATCATCAAGGCTTGCCGGGAAATCCATGCCGGAAAGCACGATGCTCACCTTGTCGTCGACGTCCTCGAAGGGTCGGGTGGCACCTCATGCAACATGAACGTCAACGAGGTGGTCGCAAATTTGGCTGCGAGGCTGGCCGGCAAGCCGGCCGGTGACTACGCGTTCGTCCATCCGAACGAGCACGTCAATCTCGGTCAATCGACCAATGACGTGGTTCCGACGGCCATGAAGCTTGCTGTCTTCCGTGTGCTCGAGGGTGCCTCCCTTGCCTTGATGGGATTGGCCGACGGCTTCTCCGAAAAGAAGAAGGAGCATGCCGAAACACTGAGGCTTGGTCGGACCTGTTTGCAAGACGCTGTGCCAATGCTGCTCGGCCAGACCTTCGGGGGATATCAGGCTGTCATACAACGCCACGCGAAACATTTGGAGGATCTGTGCCGCCGATTGCTGACCGTCCCGCTCGGCGGCACTGCGGTTGGCACGGGACTGAATTCGAGGCCGGGCTACAAACAGGCGGTCTTCCGCCACCTGTCGGTTCTGGTCGGCCACGAGGTGAAACCGACCGCCGATGCGTTCGACGGAATGCAGAACCTCGACACGTGCGCCCGACTGTCAGCCGAGCTGCGAAATTCCGCAAATTCTCTCTGGAAGATCGCCAATGACCTCATTGTGCTCTCGTCGGGTCCAGGCGGCGGCGGTATCGGAGAAATCGCGTTGCCGGCCGTTCAGGTAGGGTCCTCGATCATGCCTGGCAAGGTCAATCCCGTTATCCCCATGGCTGTTTGCCAGGCAGCATTTGCCATCTGCGGGAACGATGCTGCGATCGCAATGGCCTGTCAGCAAGGATTGTTGGAGATCAATCATTACGAACTGCTGATTGCCGATCGCCTGATTGATTCGATCACACTCCTCCAGCGTTCGGCGACGATCTTCCTCGAACGCTGCGTGCGCTCGCTGACTGCAAATGAGGAGCGATCCTGGCAAAATCTGCTGGCGTCGAGCGCACTGGCGACCGCACTGGTGCCCGAGCTCGGGTATGCGCCCGTCGCCAGCACCGTGCGCGCCGCCCTCGATGAGCATCGACCCTTTCTCGATGTCGCCGTCGAACGCGGGCTGCTGCGTCGGGAAGACGTAAGTTCGGCCATGCGCCGCGCTGCCGTTGAACCGCCAGGCGCGTCGGGGTGATGCAAATTCTTTGTAAGAGACAAATCAAAAAATTCTGGAGGAAGCAATGAGTGAGGTCCAAGTGGGAATGGGGATCAGGTTTGAAGATGTTCCCCTGCGACGGTTCCATCTTCGCGCCGGATTTAGCGCCTGTGGCGGACAGTTTGCCGATGGTTTTGAACTCGGCATCATCGGTATCGCTGTTGCGATCGCGGCGACTCCGCTGCAAGTCGGGCTGGCCGTGCTGCAAGCCGCATTGGATCGGCGACGAGCACGTTCCTGCTGCCCATCATCGTCCAGGCTTACGGAATACAGGTTGCCCTCGGAGCCTGGGTAGTCGTCACCCTCCTCGGAGGCGTGATTTGTCAGCTATATGCTCCTGAGACCGGAAAGCTGTCCCTTGGCTCCATCGGCGACGACGAGCCCATGGCACGCGCCTTGCGCTCAAGGTACAGTGAACCGGCCACGCTCGACATCAACGAGCACGCAACGCGGTCGACCTGAAGTCGGCCCGTTTTGCGGATTCGGAGTAGGACCGATGCAAGCCAAGACACGGCATTTCGAGGGGGGCTCGTATTTCGGAGTGAACCTGAGAGACCTTCAGGTCTTTCATGTCCTTGCCGAGGCACGAAGCATGATTGTGGCCGCCGAGCGGATCGGCGTCACGCAATCGGCCGTATCGCAATCGGTTGCGCGGCTCGAAAGCTGGCTCAAGACCGAACTTGTGGATCGCTCGAGCCGCCCCATCCGGATTACCCATTCGGGTGATTTGCTGCGACAAGGCGTGTCCGAAATCCTGGAGAGCGTTCAGCGAACGGTCGAGGAGGTGCGGCTAGGGTCGAAAGGCAATATTCCGATCGTGCGGTTTGGGCTCGTTGACTCCTTCGCAACAACGGCGGGACCGGAGATCGTCAAAGGTCTTAGCGAACGGGTCGACCAGCTTCTCATTTGGTCTGGAATTTCGCCGGTACTCGCGAGCCAATTGCTCGACCGCTCTTTGGACATCATCGTCGCGAGCGATCCGATGGCAGAGCATCCGGAACTGGCCCGCCAGATCTTGTTCCGCGAGGCCCTGGTCGCAGCCGTTCCTCGTCATGCGGCTGGTCGTTTCCGTGAGATCTCGATCGAAGCCATGTGCGCCGAGTTGCCATTCGTACGCTTCACCAAACGGTCACAGCTAGGCAGGATGGTTGAATACTATCTCAGCCAACGCAGGCTGGCTCCACGGAAGAATCTCGAGTTCGACGCCAGCGAGGCCGTCCTGCGCATGGTCTCGAGCGGCATCGGTTGGACCATTACAACGCCGCTCTGTTTACTTCAGTCGCACTTGAAGGCGCTCGATATCGAAGTGCTTCCTCTGCCGCCGCTGTGTTTCCGCCGGATATGCGTTATCTATCGTCCAGGTGAATTGGTGCAGATCACGCAAAAGATCATCGAGCTTTGCCGCGATTGCGTGGAAACCTCGATACTCCCGAGCCTCAAACAACTCGCCCCCTGGCCGGACGTTGTGTCCAACGAGGTGCAGGCAGACGTTTCTCCATCCGCGGTGCGGCCTTCCTAGCAAAAGTCCAACACCAAAATGATCTGCGTCTGTTACTTCGGACGGAGCCTTCCGAGGGTGATGCGGACTAAACAGCCCTCGCCCGACAGGACAAGCTTTCGCGCACGTCGGAGACTTGCGAAACAAATCGACGGTGGATGGGCCGTTCGATGTCAGCGGCGCGAAAGCGCGATAGGGCTGACCATAGTCAGATCGAGTGTGGAGAGGCAATTCGAGGACCGTTGAGCAGCGAGCGGCAAAACGGGGCAGTTCTGGTGCGGTACCCAACCATCAGTAAAACGAAGACTTCGGCGCCCTGAAGGCATCTGTTCAACTCGTCCCAAAAATCTTCTCAAGCTGATTGAGAACGCGCATGTGGTCAGCCGTGCGAAGCGGCGCAGAGGAAAAGTATTGGTTGGTGCTGTAAGGCTCTCCAGCTCGCCGTTCGAATACAAACTCTGGGGGGCGCGGCACGGGCGTTGCGGCCGAATCATAGTGCAACTTGATCCCGCTCATTTGATAGAGCCCGACCGGCTGCCCATAACTCTTCAAAGACTGGCCTATAAGGGCGGCTACAGAGTCGATCTTCTGAAGGTGTTTCTCAAGATCTACGTTAGTCACGACCTCGAGCTGACTGATGAACGCCTTCACGCCGCTTTCCTTGATGGGAATGGCGTGCTCAGTCTTCGCCCATTCGAGAACTTCGCCCATAAATTCATCGCACGCACTGTTGTCAGCTAGCGCCTCGCACAGCATCCCATTCTCGTAGACCTGTAGCTTAGATATGACTAAACCTTTGTAGTATCCTTGCAGAAAGGTCACGCCCTTTGTGAAGTCCAACTCCGCTATGGTGGTCGGGACTTGGACGAACCCGTATTTGTCCTGCAAGCCTCTAATCAACGGGATGGGCGATCGTCGCACCGCTACCGGCTCCGCCGGTTCCGCAAAAAAGCGAATAGCTTGACTTACTAGAACCGCTTTGATCTGCATCTATTTCACACCGATAAGCTGCGAGCGATAACTCTGCGGTGCTTCAGGAGTGGCGCTTTTTTGCGTGCCTCCTAGCGCAGAAGGCGCTGATGTGTTCGAGGACGGGGCCGTGGATGCGATTTGCATGAGAGGGTTGTTGGTGCTCGCCGGCCCGCCAACAGCCGACGATGACGTTTGCCCGGCTACTCGGTGATTTCTCTTGGATTCTGACGGATCGAATATCTTCAGTTCGATGTCGTGGTCTAAGCCCCAAACCATGTCGGCAATGGTTTCGACGGTCATATTGGTCCGACCGGTAAGACGATGGTGCACGGCGGACCGATTGACGCCGAGCTTGTTAGCAAGGCTCGATTGATTGAGCTCGCCCGCTTCATGTTTTTTGGCATAAGCGTCCCGTAGCTGTCCTTCGATCATTCCGGAAAGCTTCAAGAAAATCTGCCGTCTAGGGCTTGGCTGGCGGCGGGAAGATGGCAAGGATATCTCCTAACAACACAGAATCTTCGAGCTTGTGCGTTTTGATGAAGGTCAGCACGTCTTCGCGCTTGGAGTCGTTCAGCGTTGAAATTCTCTTTGTGTCGGTTTCAAGCGCAAAGCCCACCGCCACAAACGCGCGCGCTCGCGGACACCATCCATAAATTCTCGCGCCGGGAACATGGATTTTCCAGACACCTTTTTTGTTGGGCAGCATGCGACGAAGGTCGCCTGCATTCGGTCGCTCAGAGCATCTGAAATCGCACAAGCCTTGCTCGATATGCTCTGCAATCGTCCTTCCACCTATTGTTAGCTTGTCATCATGAAGCGCATCCGTGGAGTCGAACGCGTCCCAGAATTTCGGCGCAACCCATAGTTGATTTACCGTCTGCCTAGGTTCCCAAGCGGGTAAATCATAGAGTTCCGCTATCGTTCCCAGAACATCGTCTATTGTTGCCATATAAGTCAACAACTCTAAACTTCAAATGAAGGCGACCATCAAACTTCTAAAGGTTGTGATGAAATAGCAGCACTACGTCTGGGAGGAAAGCGTCGCGGACCTCGTAGCGAGGACCGCTTTCGGCTGGTCTCGACCCGGCCGCGGGTCGCCGCCGCGCCTTTTCCGCCTACGCCGAGAGCTAAATGGCGCCAATCTTCACGCAGAGCGCATGGGCGACCATGAATATCGGAAGGGCGATGAGGAACCATACGAGGCTGTCTGCATCGCGCTCCGGCGCAAACTCGCGGTTTGCGTCTGTCTCGCGAGCGTAAGGGACTGCTGAGAAAGCTTGGCTAGGACGGGTACGCCTGGCTGCGCGCCGTAATAGCTGTTTGACGGTTGCTTCGCGCTTTAGCGTGATCTCAGCGCGTTCTTCTCGGTCAGGCATCCTACCGCTTCACCTTTAACCCGATCTCGACTAGCCGGCGAATGGCCTCCGGGCGGCCGGGCAGGTCGTTCTCTTGGCGGCGCCAGTCGTCAATCTGCTTTGCCAGGTCGTTCTGAATACGGACCCCCACGAGATCGCCAGTTTCGGTGGCGCGTGTCTTTCGTGCTTTCGTGTTAACATGAGTTGCTTTTATCATGTTTCCATGATAACACGGGAACAGGCCGAGGGAAAGATTGTAGCTTCCGCCTCGGCCCTGACCCAAGTCATACAGGACCGAAATCCAATGACCCAAGCTGATCGCGTGTATAGCACGCCACCCACAAGCTCGTTCGCAATTCCCGGCGACTGCGGCGCTGTTGAATTGTCCTCGCGGTCTCTGATTCCAGCCAGCCAGTCTGCCGCATGCCAGCCGGTCGGCGAGGACAACTGCTGGCTCAGAAGGTGACATCAGCGACAAGGCGAAAACGGCAGCCGTCCTCCTGGCGTTATCGGGTGTTGCGAAGCGTCGTGCGGCGCTTCTTACGGGATTCCGGCAAATTCGCTGCGGAGGCCTGCTGATCTTCCTGAAACTTGAGTGTCGCTCGAACATGTTCGGCGAGCTTCAATGCGCTGTCGGCATTGGATGCGAGGCGAGACAGAAGCTGGGATAACAGTTTAAACTCCTCGCGCGTCAGCATCCCAAACAATGCGTCGTTGACCGGTCGTTGCAGGGCGGCAAGACGGATCAATAGACTCACCCCGTGCTGGGTGAGGGTAAGTTGCACCCGCCGTCCGTCTTCCGGATGGGGGCTCTTCTCGAGGAGGCCGTCGGAAACCAGCTTGTTGATCTCGTTGGTGACGAAGGCACCGCTCAAGTACAGTCGTTCGGCGACCTGGTTCACTCCCATCGGTTCTTCCGCGGTTGAATTCTTGATCGCGATCAGGATCAGATACTGGGTCGGCGATAGGCCGACAAAGCCCGCGAATGTTTCACGGGCGGCTTCCAGGCTGCGGCCGAAGGCGAAATAGTCGTACAGGAGACCTCGAAGCGTACGGTCTCCCTCTTTATCGAGTAGCTCGGGTTTCGACGCCGTCGAGAGCGCATCGGTCACGGTCATTCTCCCCGCAAAATCATAGTCTTGCCAGCTTGCTTAAAAAGCACGCATGGGCGCGCCCAGCAAGTGGGCTTGACATCTCCAAATAGCTTTGTCAAAAAGCTAGCTGAGAATTATAAATCAGGACCGGGCGACGAGGCGGGTGTCCATGGAGGATCGTGCATTTAGGCGTGCGCTCGGAGAATTCGCCACCGGTGTTGCGGTGGTGACCGCGCGCGGCAAGGGCGAAGAGCTTATCGGCGTGACCATGAGTTCGTTCAACTCGGTCTCGCTCGACCCGCCGCTGGTCCTGTTCAGCGTCGACCGCAAGGCACGTAGCCTGCCCGCGATGCTCGAAGCCAGGGGCTTCGCCGTCAACATCCTGGCGCGCGACCAGGAGCAGATCTCCAACCAGTTCGCGCGCGCTCTCTCCAACAAGTGGGATCAGGTCAAGACGTCAGTCGGTCACGCCGAGGCACCGCTGATATCGGGGGCTTTGGCCCATTTCGAATGCGCGCCGTTCGGAAACTACGATGGCGGCGATCATGTGATCTTTGTGGTCCGCGTCGTCCGTCACGCTGCGCGTAGCGAGCCGGCCCCGCCATTGATCTTCTTTCGCGGTCGTTACCGCGACCTCGTCGACGAAACCGAGCGCGAGCCGACCTGGCCGCTTCCCATTCACTACTAGCTTCGAACCGGAGAAACCGCGATGCGTAGCGCAAAGGAATATTTGTCAGGCCTGAAGGACGGCCGGACCATCTACATCAACGGCGCCTCGGTGGGCGATGTTACGACCCACCATGCCTTCCGCAATCTCGCCGGCTCCATGGCGGGCTTGTTCGACTTTGCGAGCGCGCCGGAGAACGCGGATCTGATGACGTTCGATACGGGCGCCGGCCGCGCCAACCGCATCTGGCAGCTTCCGGCCTCCTATGCCGAGCTCGTGACGCGGCGAAAGGCGCTCGAGGCATGGGCGTCGCTGCATGCCGGATTCATGGGCCGCGCCCCGGATCACGTGGCATCCTGCATTTCCGGACTCTACATGGGGCTCGACGTCTTCAAGGACTATGATCCGGCCCGCGCCGGCGCGCTCGAGAGCTACTACCGCTACGCCCGCGACAAGGACCTTTATCTCACCTACGTCATCATCAATCCGCAGGCCGATCGTTCGAAGGGGGCGGCCGAGCAGGCGGATCCGTTCCTCACCGCCGGTGTCGTCGACCGCGATGCCGAAGGCATCACGATCCGCGGCGCCAAGATGCTCGCCACCGGCGGTGTGGTGGCCGACGAGGTCTTCGTCACGACCATCCAGCCGATGCGCCCGGGCGAAGAGCGCTATGCGATGTCCTTCGCGATCCCGATGAAGACGAAGGGTCTCAAGATGCTGTCGCGAAAGTCCTACGAGGACGCCGCCGGCGCGGTGTTCGACAATCCCTTGTCGAGCCGTTTCGACGAGAACGACTCGGTTCTCTACTTCGACGACGTGAAAGTGCCTTGGGATCGCGTCTTCATCGAGGGCAACGTCGAGATGTGCCAGAAGCAGTTTCACGCCACGCCCTGCCACGTCTATCAGAACTACCAGGCGATGGTTCGTCTCAGCGTGAAGCTCAAGTTCCTGACTGGCCTTGCGCATCGGACCGCCGAAATGAACGGCGTTACTCAATTCCCGCAGGTTCGCGAGATGCTCGGTCAGCTCGCAGCAGAGACCGGCATGGTCGATGCGCTGGTGGCGGCGATGGAGGCGAAGGGCACGCAGGTCGGCCCCTATTTCATCCCGGACCGGCACACGCTCTATTCCGCGCAGGTGCTGACGCAGCAGCTCTATGCCCACGTCATCAATACGCTGCGCGAACTCGCCGGCGGCGGCATGATCATGCTGCCTTCGTCGGTCGCCGACTTCGGCAACCCCGAGATCGCAGCGTTCATCGGCAAGACCCAGCAGTCTCCGAAGGCCAATTCGCATGACCGAGTGAAGTTCTACAAGCTCGCCTGGGATGCCGTCGGCTCCGAGTTCGGGTCTCGCCACCAGCAATACGAGATGTTCTACGCCGGTGCGACCTTCGTCACCAAGGGCCATTCCTATCGCACCTATGACTGGGCCGGCGCGGACCGCCTTGTCCAGACCATGCTCGATTCCTACGACCTCAACGGCGTCTCGACCGCCAGCAAAGCCGCCTGAACCAAGGGAGACAAAGCATGCCTGTCAACAAGAAGCACGACGAATTCTACACGCTCGACATGGCCAGCGGCTGGGAAGTGCCGGCGGGCTATCCGGCCGGCATCCAGCAGAAAATCATCGCGGGAGGACTGGACGAGGAGAACCGGCGCGGGACGCGGACCCGGCTGCTCCGCTTCGCGCCCGGCGTCCACACGACCGCGCCATTTTCGCACGAGTATTGGGAAGAGGTCTATCTCGTCTCAGGTGACCTCATCGTCGGCAACGATGCGAACGGCGAGGGTGGCAAGAGCTTTCCGCCGAATACCTATGCCTGCCGGCCGCCGCACGCACCGCACGGGCCTTTCAAGTCCGTGAAGGGCTGCCTGCTTCTGGAGATGCACTATTTCGATCCGGTGTGACGCCGGATCGTTGCTCCACAACTTCATTTGACTGCCTAGGGGAAGAGAAATCATGGCGTTCAAAGGTATTTCCATCGTCGTTGCGCGTTGCCTGTCGTCACTCGAACTGCTCTTCGGACTCCATCGCGGGTTGTCGCAGGCCAATCTCCGATTGGTGGCCGACGGTCTCGCCGGCGCTCTCGCCATCGGTGTCGCGGCCGCCACTCCCGCCGCTGCACAGGAAAAGCCGGGCTCGTTGGGGCTGGGCATCTTCACGTTTACGTCCGGTCCCGCCGCAGCCTACGGCATGCCCGGCAAGAATGCCGCGGACCTCATCATCGAGGAAATCAACGCAAAGGGCGGCATTGAAGGCGTGCCGGTCAGGGCGACTTACGTCGACGAAGCACAGGGTGCACAAGGCGTGATCGCGGAATATCGCCGGTTGGCGGCAGACGCGCAGAACCAGGTGATGGTCGCCGCCTTGTCCAGCGCGAATTGCCTCGCGCTCGCACCGCTCGCCGAGCAGCTCGAAGTGCCAACCGTGGGCTGGAACTGCGATACCCATCAGTTGCTGATCGACGGCAAGAGAAAATACGTCTTCCGTCCCAACGGCAACACGGTGCCCGAATTCATCGCCTATGCGATCTACCTGCTGGATCGCAAGCCGGATGTGAAAACGGTTGCGATCATCAATCCGGACTATGCATTCGGTCACGACGCTGCGAAAATCTTCACCGCGGCGCTCAAGGCCCTGAAACCGGACGTCGAGATCGTCGCTGAACTCTATCCGAAGCTCGGCTCGCCCAACTACCAGACTGAGATCTCGCGCCTCGCCACCGCGCGGCCGGATGTCGTATTCTCCAATCTCTGGGGCGCCGACCTCGAGAACTTCGTTCGTCAGGCCGCGCCGCGTGGAATCTTTACCTCCAGCCAGGTGATCCTCGCGCTGGGCGAGACGGTGCTCCAGCGTGTGCCGCTTCCCGACGGCGTCATCGTCGGGGTTCTGGGCGACGGCTGGTGGATGTCGCCGGACGCCAAGGCCAATCCAGAAACGGCGAAGTTTGCCGAAAGATACAAGGCGCGCTTCGGCGAGTACCCGGTGTTCCCGTCCATCAAGATGGCCAACACGCTGATCTACGTGAAAGCCGCCTACAAGGCCGCGATGCAGAAGAACGGCGGAAAATGGCCGACGCGCGCCGAGCTCGCGGATGCCATGAAGGGCAGCAAGGTCGCGACCCTGACCGGCACCGCACAGACGCGCGCCGACAATGACGGCCTTGTCGACCAGATCGTCGGCGTCACGGTGAAAACATCGGGGCAGCAGTTTCCCGTGATCGGCGACATGGTTCGCTACAAGGGCGAAAGCCTGATGCCGCAGGCCGGTCAGGATCCGTTCGCCTGGATTTCGACGCTCAAGCCCGAGTTCGCGAAGAGCCTGCCGAAGCCGGGAAGCTACAAATAGGCCGGGGTAACGTTCACCTGATTCCAATCACGCAGGGCCCAGGCCGATGTTGAATGCAATCATCCCCTTGCTGCTGGACAGTCTGGCCAGCGCCGCGTTGATCTTCTTCGCGGCGGTGGGCCTGACGCTGGTCTTCAGCGTGCTGCGCGTCCTCAACGTCGCGCATGGCAGCCTCTATTCGATCGGCGGTTATGTCGCCGCATCGATCTGCCTGTTCATTGCGAGCCGGCAGCTCAACCCGTATCTGTCGTTCGCGGCGCTGCTGTTCAGCGCCGTCTTCGTTGCGGCGATATTCGGCCCGCTGATCGAGCGCAGCCTGGTTCGCTGGACCTACGGCAAGTCGGAACCTGTCCAGATCCTGGTCACGTTCGGGCTATTCCTCATCCTGGAGGACCTGCAGCGCATGATCTTCGGCGTGCAGTCCTTCTACGAAGACGCGCCGATGCGGTTGCTCGGCACGTTGACCATCGGCGGTGTGGTCTATCTCAACTACCAGATCCTGCTGATCGGAATGGCGCTTCTGGTCGTCATCGGCCTGCGGCTCCTGATCAACCACACGCGGCTCGGGCGCCTGATCACGGCGGTGGTGACCGACCGTGAGATGGCGCAGTCGATCGGCATCGACACCAACCGGATCTTCATCCTGGCGTTCTCGCTCGGCGTGTTCTTGGCGGCCCTGGGAGGCGCGCTGGCGACGCCGACGTCGGGCATCGCGCCGGGGCTCGGCGCCGACACGATGGTGCTCGCCTTTGCGGTGGCGGCGATCGGCGGGCTCGGACAGATCGAGGGCGCCGCGGTGGCCTCGCTGATCGTCGGTGTGGCGCGCGTGCTCGCGATCTATCTGGTGCCCTCGCTGGATGCCGTTGCGCCATATGCGGCAATGCTTGTCGTGCTTCTGATCCGCCCCTACGGCCTGTTCGGGTCGATGACCGCGCGGAGGATATGATGCGAACGATCTTCGCCACTTTGGCGGTACTCATACTTGCCGTGCTGCCTGTCGCCGCCCCCTGGCTGCAATTCGTGCTGACGCTTGCGATCGCCAAGGGATTTGCGGCGCTCGGCGTTGCCGTGCTGCTCCGCGCCGGTCTGATCTCGATCGGTCATGCGATGTTCTTTGCCGCGAGTGCCTACGGGGTCGCGTTCCTGGCGCGCGCCGGCATCCATGATTTTGGCCTGCTCCTGATCCTTTCTGTGTTGGCCGGGGCACTCGTCGGCGCCGTCGCCGGATCGTTTCTCGTCCGCTATCGGGCGATCTTCTTCGCGATGTTGAATCTTGCGGTTTCCATGGTGTTCTACGCGCTGTGTGCGAAGCTCTACAGCGTCACCGGCGGCACCGACGGCATGCCTGTTCCGGTTCCGGCGGTCTTCGGTATCGTGTTCGCCGAGCCGGTATTCAAGAACGTCCTGTTCTATCTTAGCCTCGGACTGATGGTGCTCGTCGGTGTCTCCGTTCAGCGCTACCTGAACAGCCCGCTCGGTCATGCGCTCTCGGCTGTCCACACCAACGAGATCCGGCTCGAATATCTCGGCATTCCGGTCTGGGCGGTTCTGCTGATCGCGTACGTCATCTCGGCGGCCCTCGCGGGGCTTGGCGGCGCGATCGCCGGTTTTGCGATCGGCCGCGTGGTTCCCGATTTCGCGTTCTGGACCGCATCCGGCCACCTCGTGCTCATCGCCGTGCTCGGCGGCATCGGTGGCGTGCCGGGCGCGTTCATCGGTGCCTTGTTCCTGGAATTGCTGCACAGCGCAGCGGTGACCGTCACGGACTCCTGGAATCTGATCGTGGGCATAACGCTGATCGTCGTCATCATGTTCATGCCGCAGGGAGTCTATGGATTGTTCGCGCGCAGGGAGGTGTCGAGCCTATGACGCGTCCCATCCTGGAAGCCAAGGGTCTCCACGTCGCATTCAACGGGGTCAAGGCTGCCGACGACGTCAGTATCGCGATCCATGACGGCGAATTCCTTGCGATCATCGGTCCGAACGGATCAGGTAAGACGACGCTGCTCAACATCTGCACAGGTTACATTCGTCCGAGATCGGGCAGGGTGCTGCTCGACGGTCACGACATCACCCGCCTGTCGCCGCGCGCGATCGCGCGCCGAGGTGTCGCGCGCGCGTTCCAGATCCCGCAGCTCTTCTCCACCCAGCGCGTGATCGACAACATGATGTTGGCGCTGGCGGCAACCGATGGTCTGTGGAGCGCGGTCCGGCCGCTCGAATCGCCGGCGCGGCGCGACGAGGCAAAGGCCTTGCTCGATCTGGTCGGGCTCGCCGGTGATGCCGATCGGATCAGCAGCACGCTGCCGGAAGGTCATCGCAAGCTGCTGGATATCGCGGTGGCATTGGCGCTCAAGCCGCGGCTCCTGCTATTGGACGAGCCGACGAGTGGCGTCAGTGCCCTCGAACGCTTCCCGCTGATGGAGGCGCTGATGAGCGCGCTGCGCCAGCGTGGCATCACGGCGCTGTTCGTCGAGCACGATATGGACGTTGTCGCCCGTTATGCGAGCCGTGTGCTGGTGTGGAATGCCGGTAATATCATGGCCCAGGGGCGGCCCGATGAGGTGTTCAGCAACGCGCAAGTTCGCCAACGTGTCGTGGGAGTAGCCTGATGCTCAGTCTCGACAAGGTCAGCGTCTCGATCGAGGGCGCCCGCGTACTGCGCGGGGTCAGTTGCGAGATCATTGCGCGAAAGACGACGGTGTTGATCGGCCGCAACGGCGCCGGCAAGACCACGACGCTTCGTGCGATCATGGGTCTCATCGCGCATGACGAAGGCACGATCCGCCTCGATGCCGACGATCTCGGCAGCAGGCCCGCCTACACCCGCGCGCGGGCCGGCATCGGCTACGCGCCGGAGGACCGTCGGCTGATTCCGGAGTTGAGCGTCGAGGAGAACATCCGTCTTCCGGCGCTGGCTCTGAAGCTCGACCGTGCCGAAATCGCGCACAGGCTCGACGAGATCTATCAGCTATTGCCCGAGTTGCACGTGATGCGCTCCAGGCCCGCCGGCGGCCTTTCCGGAGGGCAGGGCAAGATGGTCGCGCTGGGCCGTGCGCTGACGGTGGCGCGCAAGGTCCTGCTGCTCGACGAACCCTTCCAGGGCCTGGCGCCGGCCCTCGCGCTGGACTATGCGCGCACGCTCGGCGAGTTGCGCAAGCACCGGCCAGAGCTCGCCATGCTGATTACCGAGTCTTCGCCGACGCTGCTCGACCGGATCGCCGACAGGACGCTTCAGATCGAGCGCGGTGAAGTCCTGGCCACATCGACCAAGGAGAGGGAATTTCATGTTGCTGCAATTTGACCGCCTCGCAAATGACCGGACAGACCGCGTCGGCGTCGAGATCCACTCTCTCATCATCGCAGGTTGGGCGGGCAGGGATGCCGCCGCCATCGAGCACCATATCGAGGAACTCGCCGCGCTCGGCATTTCACGTCCCTCGACGACGCCGCTCTACTACCGCGTCGCGGCCCAAACACTGACCCAGGAAAACCGCTTGACCGTGCTCGGCCCGGACAGTTCTGGTGAAGTCGAGCCGGTCATCATCGCCATGGCTGACGGGCTCTGGGTGGGCATCGGGTCAGACCATACTGACCGCAAGGCGGAAGCGTCGGGCATCGCTCTTTCGAAGCAGCTCTGCGGCAAGCCGGTCGGCTCGCAGCTCTGGTATTATGGCAGTGTCGAAGATCATTGGGATGAACTGGTTCTTCGCTCGTGGGCGACGATCGATGGCACGCGGGTTCTCTACCAGGAGAGCCCAGTGTCCTCGCTGCGGACGCCGCGGGATCTCATCCGGCGCCACACCGGCTCAAGCACGCTGCCGGCCGGCACGTTGATGTTTTGCGGCACGCCCGGTGCGATCGGCGGCATTCGGCCGGGGACGCGCTTTGAAATGGAGCTGAGTGATCCCGTGCTCGGCCGCAAGCTGACGCACAGCTACGACGTCGACGTGCTGCCAGTCGTTTCCTGATCCCGCCTCGCAAAAACGGTGTCCGTGACAGCAATGAACGGTCGACCCAGCCAATCTGCCGTTGCACGCCTTGAGACCGCGCTGGCACGGATCCGGTCGCCGGAAGCGGAGAACGTCTTCACGGCGGTATTCGCGGACAGCGCCCGGTGGGAGGCCGAGGCCGCAGATCGACGCGCCGCTGCAGGTAGTCCTCGCGGCGCGCTCGATGGCCGCATCGTTTCCGTGAAGGCGCTGTTCGACGTCGCGGGCACGGTCACGAGTTCCGGATCTGCGGTCCTGCGCCGCCTGCCGCCGGCCGTTGAAGATGCTGAAGTCGTGAAACGGTTGCGGGCCGCGGGCGCCGTCGTCATCGGCAAGACACAGATGACCGAGTTTGCCTTTTCTGCGCTCGGCACGAATCCGCATGATGGCACGCCGGGCAATCCACGAGACCGCCAGCGCGCCCCAGGTGGCTCATCATCGGGCGCCGTGGTGTCGGTGATCGACGGCATGTCGGACATCGCCATAGGCAGCGATACCGGCGGCTCCCTTCGAATCCCGGCCGCCCTGTCCGGCGCAGTCGGCTTCAAGCCAACCAGCGGATTCGTGCCGACCGCCGGCGCGTTCTCGCTGTCATCGAGCCTCGATACGATCGGTCCGATTGCCTTGAACGTTGCCGACTGCTTCATGGCCGATCAGGTGCTTTCGGGGGAGGCCGCGCCGTCGCGGCTGCGGAGTGCCTCTCCCGGCACGCTCCGCCTCATCGTTGCCCGCGGGCGCTTGTTCGATCGCTGCGAGCCCGAGGTGCTCAGTGCGTTCGAGACTGCCATGGAGCGGCTTCGGTCGGCTGGCTTGCAGATCGAGGACGGTTCGATCGAAGCTGCTCTCGATCGTGTCGCGGGGATCGACCGGATCGGCACGTTTCCCTCCATCGAGGTCGGCGCGACGCTGCGTGGTCTTGGGCTCTCGAGCCTGGATGGGGTCGATCCGAAAACCCGCGTTCGCATCGAAGCCGGCGCCGCTATCCTCGGCACCGACTATGTGCGCATGGTGCGTCTCCGGAAAGCGGCGATCCAATCCTTTGAACAGTCCTTTGGCAACAACGAGGTTTTCGTCCTGCCGACGACGCCGATCCGTGCGCCGCTTCTGTCGTCGGTCGAGGAGGACGCGACATTTCATGAGTTCAACGGGCTCGTGCTGCGCAATCCTCGCGTCGCCAACATGCTGGACTGCCCTTCTGTTTCGCTGCCGCTGCCGGCTGATGGTCTTCCCAAGGGGCTGATGCTTGTCGGCCGCAGAAATTCGGACAGGCGCTTGCTGGAGATTGCTGCATGCATCGAAGCAGTGCTGCGGCCGCGACCGTCGGGCTCGCCACTTGCTGTCGAAATCGCGTCGCCGTGAGCGCTTCGAAATGAGAAACGAGGCGCTTTGGATCGTGCTCCCTGCCATCGGGGTCATCATGTTCATGGGCACGTTGGTGTTGATGATCGGAAGGTAAGACGCGCTTGCGTCTACCTTCCAAGTCTGGGGCGCTGTTTCGATCTACGCCGATATTCGAAAGCCGGATCAATCAAACCGAGGGGCACGGGAAGATGGAACCTCCGATCGAACAGACCTTGATCGTGGACGCGGGACGGCGAGGGAGGAAAAGACGAAGCCGGTTCGTCTACAAAATCATGATCGCAGCGTCGCTGCTCACGGTCGCGGGGCTCGGTGCGCTTGCGTTTCTGAGCGCGTCGGTGGCCGAGAAGATGCTGGATCAAGATGCGCGATCCGAGAGCAGGCTGATAGGTCAAGGCGCGGCGGACAGGATCACGGCCTGGTTGGAAGCGCGCCGCTTTTTGCTTGAGGCTCTGGCGGATGAGATCGAGCTCACCGGAGTGGCGGGATCGGAGGCAGATCTCCGTCTGCTTCTCCGGTCGAAGACGCTCACGGACACGTTCTATCCCGTTCACTTCGGTCGACCCGATGGGATCCACATCAGAGAACCAAACCTGCAGATGGCTGCGGGCTATGATCCACGAACGCGTGGCTGGTACCAGGCGGCTGCCGCAGAAAAGCAAACCATCGTCACCAAGCCATTCGTGAGCGCGGCAGCAGACGGCGGCTTGAGCATCACCATCGCCCGCGCGATCCATGGCCGTGACGGTCTCGCTGGCGTGGCCGGTGGCAATGTTGAACTCACCGCGATCCGTGATTTTCTGAAGGGGTTGCCTCTCGAGGGAAAGGGATATGCCTTTCTGGTCGACTCCGAGGGCACGGTGCTGGTGCATCCCGAGCAGGAAAAAGTGCTCAAGCCGCTGGCTAGCGGATTCGATCTCCGCACTGCCGACGGAACGATCCGAGAGACTTCGGGGGCGGGCCAAGCCGGTCTCGTCGGCTTCTTCCCGATAAGCAGCGTTCCGTCTGCGAAGTGGTTCGTGGGCATTTCGCTTGATCGAACCAAGGTTTTGGAACCGATCTTCGCGTTTCGACGGATGCTCATTCTTGTCGTCGCGATTACCGTGCTGATGCTGGTTCTCTGCCTGGGTCTCCTTATTTCTCGCATGGTCGCGAAGCCGATCGCGGCGATAACCAACTCGATGCGGGAATTGGCAAAGGGCAATCTCAACGTCGAAGTGCCGGCTGAGGGGCGCTCCGACGAGATCGGCGAGATGGCTGAAGCTTTGGTCATATTCAAGCGGGGCATGGTCGAGAACGGCCGGCTCGCGGCGGAACAGGACAAATTGAAAGCTCGCGTCGAGCACGAGAAGGCATTGGCCATGGCTCAACTCGCGGACGCCTTCGAGGCTACAGTCGGAAGCGTGATCAATTCCGTTTCGGTGGAGGCCGGACAGATCGAAGCGCGTGCCCAGGAAATGGCTGCGGCAGCGAGCAAGACGGAAAGTCTAACGGGCGCCGTCACTGACGTGACCAAGGAAACGGCGGTCAATGTTCAATCGGTGGCCGCGGCGACCGAAGAGCTGTCCAGCGCCATCGGCGAGATCAGTCGGCAAGTGCATTTGTCCTCCAGCACCGCCGAACAAGCAGTATCGGTGGCAAACAGCGCGAACGAAAAAGTATCCGGCCTTTTATCGGCGGTGGCACGTATCGGTGCCGTCGTCGACTTGATCAGTTCGATTGCGCACCAGATGCTCGCTTTGAATGCGACGATCGAGTCGGCGCGTGCCGGAGAGCTTGGAAAGGGGTTCGCCGTCGTGGCAACCGAGGTCAAGGCGCTTGCCGGACAGACCGCCAAGGCCACGGAGGAGATTGCTGCGCACGTACACGACATTCAGTCCGTGACCGATGAGGCGGCCCAAGAACTCAGGAAAGTTTCGGAGATCATCGCCGCCATCAACAGCTATTCGGCCATGATTGCATCGGCCGTGGAGGAACAAGGTGCAGCCACCCAGGAAATCAGTCGCAACATTCAGCAGGCGGCTGCGGGCACGAACAGCGTTTCCTCCAATATCGCTGTCGTGAATGAGGCTGCCATAGGGGGCGATGCCGTCGCCAACGACGTGCTGCACGCGGCCCGTCAATTGGCCACACAAGCCAGTCTCCTCGGCCGTGAAGTCCGACGTTTCCTGGGGAACGTTCGCGCAAGCTGACATCCGGCCAACCTCGACATGCCGCTGTTGACAAGAACGTGGTGCAGCGAAGCCTCTGACTGGAATCCTGGAAGCGTCCATGGAATAACGACAAGACGGTCAAGCCGTCTGCGCGGACCGTCATGACAGCCGAAACTTTTGGAGAAAAATTCATGAATTGGCGTCATTTCGGGCGAGCCATTGCGGCCGTAATCCTGTTCAAGGTCTCGGCGGCCTATGCCCAACCAGTCCATGATGGCTTCTACTGGATCGGCGAGATGAACAAGGCCTCGGCGGTCATCGTCGTTGACACCAGGATTGTGGAACGGGATCTGGGTCGCAAGATTGCCGCAGCCGTCGCGAAGGTGATCCGCGATGGCGAGCAGCCAGGAGCATCCCGCCCTGATGACTACCTGCGCGTCGAACCCATGCTGATAGCGGCCGGAGGGACCGACGTCACGCGGCTGCACTCGGGCCGCAGTCGTCAAGACATGTATTCCACGTGGCAACGGCTGGTGCTGCGCGAAACATATCTTGAGAGTGCGGCGAGCCTGAACGACTACCGCGCAGCGCTGCTGAACCTTGCCCGGACCGCGCCAGACGCCATCATGCCGGCCTTCACAATGGGTGTACAGGCGCAGCCGATTACGCTCGGCCACTACGTCTCGGGCTATTTGGGAGCGCTCGAACGGCAGGCCCAGCGTGTCAAAGAAGGCTATGCACGTCTCAATCTCTCGCCGCTCGGAGCTGCCGCGGTCGGCACATCGAGTTTCCCCATCGATCGCAAGCAGCTCGCCACTCTCCTTGGCTTTGACGGTCCGATCGTGAACTCGTTCGATGCGAATCATGTCTCGCCATTCGACCTCGACGTCGAGGTCGCGGGACTGGCAACCGCCTCCGCGATAACCAGCGGCGCGCTGCTGGCGGACCTCCTGGACCAATATCGGCAGATCCGGCCGTGGTTCCTGCTGGCGGCCAGTGAGACGACCCCGAGCAGCATCATGCCGCAAAAGCGGAATCCATTCCCGATGTTGCTCGCCCGCGAGCAAGCCACTCGGACTTTGGGTCTGGCTCAAAGTGCGGTCATGCTGGCGCACAATATTGGGCCGGGCGTTATCGAATATCGCGGCGATGCTGCGAACAATGCTCTGCGGGAGGCCACCCAGCTACAGGCTGCCATGGCGAAGCTGGTTCGAACCCTGCGCTTCGATGCCTCCCGCGCGCTCGAGGAGGTGAATGGCGACTATGCCACCACGACCGAGCTGGCCGACGTGTTGCAGCGAGAGGCCAACGTCCCGTTCCGCGTCGGCCACCATTTCGCGTCCGAGCTCGTGAATTTCGGACGTGGTCACGGCCTTCGGGCGTCCGAATTGCCTTACGAAGACGCAAAGAGAATCTTTGCGCAATCGACCAAGGGCCTACTTGGTGAAGAGGCTGCCTTTCCGTTATCCGAAGCTCGTTTCCGAGAAATCTTGACGCCCGAGAACATGGTTCGCTCCAGCCGCGGCCTCGGCGGCCCTCAATCAGCAGAAGTCGCCCGTATGCTCGCCGCCCAAGAAGCACAACTCGTGGCGGACAAGGATTGGCTCGATGGTCGACGATCCGCCCTTGCAAAGGCATCCACAGAGCTGGATGCGGCATTCAATCGCCTCAAGGACTGACAGTTCCAGCCGCGCGTAGCCCATGGCATCAGTCCGCCTTAGGTTACTTTGCGCCAGTCCGTCGTCGCTTGCGCTGCGCTCTAGCTACGCCGGACACGCTTTACCCTTCGGTCTCCCGCGTGGCGGCGCCACGCGAAGCCCAAAGGGCGAAGAGTGGTGGGCCTTCTTGGATACGTATCGAACTTTATGCGTCGCACCGACGCCCGAAGTGCGTGAAATCTTTGAGCAGTTTAGAAGCGGCAATGCGATTTCGGATAAGCGGCAAACCAGGGCCAGGCCAGAAGCGTTGCATTTGGAAGCGCAATAGCGCCATGACCGGCGCTTTGCCTTGCGGTTTGATATGCGAGCTCGTGCAGGTGCTTCCGTGGGGCTGCGATGGTGCTGAACTCCTCGTGGAGGACAGCCTGCCTCTCTGGAAATATGATGGCCTCACGGCTACCGTCCCGGATGACGACGACCTTTGAAATGCGGAGATTGGCCCGACAATCGCACCCGTGTGACACAGGCTGTTGAGGCGGGGAAGCGAGCGTACACCTTCCGAAAGCCAATCGAAGGAGCGCGAGGTCTTGCGACACGATGCCGAGGACGATGCGAAAAGGCGGGAGTGGGGCCATGGTGGGCGTTTCATGGAGGGACGATGCCGCTCCTGGCGGGCGCGTCCGCCATGCGGACCGGGTTCTATGAGCTGCGCTCACCGAGTCCCCCCAAAGAAGCTGGGGCCTCGGCCCGTCTGGTCACGATCCCGTCGCGCAAGGGCTAAGGTGCTCCTCGCCGGGGGCACTCGCAGGAGGGGCTCGCCTTCGGCGATCGCTATTACTGCCCATCCTGACGGGTGCCCTTTTAACCGGTCGCGTTGCTGCACTCGTCCCGCATGCCCCTTCGGGTCGCTATGCTCACGCGGCCCGGTGCCATTCCAGGTGGGCGATGCGCCGTCGCGCACGCCGGATCGGGGCCTGTGGCCCCTAGGCCGTCAAGGCCAAGCCCCTCATCAAAGATGAGGGGCGGAAACCGGCGGCGGTGTAGTCGCTGCGCTCCGGCCCGCACCAACCCGCTCGTTTTCCGGCCTGTGACGGCCAACCCCCGCTCATTGGCGCTGGCCTAGTTCCGGTTGCATGCGCAACCGGAAAAGAAAGGACAACCCATGAAAACGGATGTCGATCAGCAGATCGCTTAGTGATCGTAACTGCGTAGCAAGACGCACTCTCACTTTGATTACCGCGCCGTACTGCGCTCAAGAGTGACGTGGGCCCCTGGCGTCAGCCATGGAAGAGCATGCCGATGGACGTACCTCGCGGCCCCTGCGCGGCAACAGCGTTCCCTATCAGGGCTTCAATGGGTTTTTGTTGTTGTGGTCTGCCGATATCGATCACGGCTACAGGCGTCTATCTGGGTAACGTGTATCGAGGCGCAGAAACTTGAAGCGCATGTTTGCAAAGGCGAGGGTGGTAAGCCTGTCATCTAGGTCAAGAGACCAGCGACGAGCCGAACGCGCCATTCCCTAGTGAAGGCGACACTGTCGTCAGTGTCGAGCAGATTCAAGACTTGCCAGCGCATCGCTCATGCCGAAACGTTCTCTGAGGCCAGGCCAGCTTCCGAACCTGCCCAGTCTCGCGTCCGGGAGGCGAAAACGTGGCCGGGCAGCGGAAATCTTTGGCAGAGCCCGAGAACCTCGCTCCCGATCCTGCGCCGCATTTCGATGGTGAGCTCCGAAGAGGACGACATAGCGTTGATAGCCGTCTCAATGAGCTGGGCGCAGTGAGCCATCTCGTTTGGCCCTAAACCGCGCTGTGCCAGCACGTTCGTCCCAAATCTGATGCCACTTGCGATCTTCGGTGGATTGCTGTCGCCCGGAATTGTGTTCCTGTTGGAGATGATGCCGCAGGATTCGAGGGCTCTTTCTACCGCAATGCCAGTCAGTCCGGTTGGTCGCAGGTCGAGCAGGACCATATGCGTGTCGGTACCGCCGGTCACCACCGAATATCCGCGTCGAGTCAGCTCTGATGCTAGCGCCTGGGCGTTCTCGACGGTGCGTGCGATGAGAGCGCGGAAATTCGCTGAGGCTGCGATATCCAGGGCGCGCGCCTTCGCCGCGATAGCGGCGAAATTCGGTGTTCCCTGGCATAGTGGAAACACCGCGCGTTGCAGCAACTGAGCGAGCGGCTCTTGCCCCGATGTCACCAGGTTTGCGGCGTCCCTACCAGCGAGAATTAGGCCGCCGCGTGGGCCGTTCAACTGCTTGTAGGTGCTGGTGGTCGTGACATGGGCGTAGTCGATCGGACTGGGGTGTTGTTTGGCCACGATCAGGCCCGCGATATGGGATACGTCGGCGAGCAACAGTGCGCCTACGGTATCGGCTATAGCGCGGAACCGCGCGAAGTCGATGCGTCTCGGATAGGCGCTGGCTCCGCAGACAATCAGCTTGGGACGATGTCTCTGTGCAAGCTGGCGGACCTGTTCGTAATCGATTAGCCCTTGGGCATTTAGCCCGTAGGCGATTGCCGTGAAATATTGACCAGTTATCGAGGCATTCGCTCCGTGCGAGAGGTGTCCACCGGCGCGGATATCCAGGCCGAGAATCTTATCGCCAGGCGACAGTAGCGACGCCATGACGGCAAGATTGGCTGAAGTTCCTGAGTGCGGCTGAACGTTTGCATATTGCGCGCCAAAGAGAGTCTTTGCCCGCGCGATGGCAAGACGCTCGATGTGATCGACAGTTTCGGAGCCGCCATGAAAGCGGCAGTCTGGGTACCCCTCGCTGGTGATATTCTCGAGCACCGAGCCTGTGCAGGCCATCACCGAAGGGTCCATCAGGCCTGCCGCGGCCACCAGCACCAAACTGTTATTTTGCCGGAAATATTCGTGGCGCAGCAAATTCGCCAATTCGCTGTCCTCAGAACGCAGTGTTGTGCTACAGCGCCTGTAGAAGTCGTCGAGGTCCTCAAGTGCTTCAGCACTCATCATTCGCTCCAACCTGGGTGGTTCGTCGGCAGTGTCTTTTGGGACGCACTCTTCTCATTCTCTAGTAGCGCGGTGGTCCAGTGTGTTGTCAGAATTGATTAACAGCCGTGACGGTTTTTCAGTTCTTATGGAGTGATCGGCCCAGATCACTTTGAGCTTCGGGCTTACGATACGCAATGACGCGTGTTCTCGTTAGAGCGATCACCAAGGGCAACCTCTTTTTCGGGGCGCCTAGAATTGCGAACCGGCGCGCTTGGCGATCGCGCTAGACAGTCCGTCGTGCGTACTTTCATGGAGAGTTCGCTGTTGGAGCAGATCTGAGCGTGCAGTACTTCAGTAGGTGAGGAAACAGCGCGCGGTTCCGAGACATTGATGAAAACAGTTTATGATTGGTCTTGCAGGCCGAGTCCTAGCCAATGTCCGGCGTCTTCCGTCTGCAATAGGTGACATCCTTCTGTCATCTTGATCAATTGCTAGGGCTGGTAGTTGACCGAGGTTCGATCGTCACTGCAATTCAAGGGGCCATCTCTGCCCCCAACAACCGCAACGCTATGATGCGGTCCGAACCTACCTTCAACACCGTCACCCATCATGGGTGTCGCTGGTTGCCCGTTGCGCAGCGTCTACTGCGGCGCGACCTTGTCGACGGCCACATAGGGTTCCCGCGGTGCGTTAATTGACCAGGCTCTCGGTCGACATCGACGGTATGACCGAGCCGTTTTTGTAGGTCGTTTGAAGCCTACCAGTCTTGGTAGTGTCAGAAGCAGACGTAGTCTGGTTTGTTTGATCGCATACTGGGCAGTGGGCTCTTTGAGAGGGCCGCTTTCTAGCCTACCCAACTCGATGCGCAAGGTCAGTGCTCCTCGAACGCGCCGCACCGAATCGATGCACAAGTCGAGCAGCCATGGCGCGCTTGGTCGTTCATCGAGGACGACCGCATGTTTGCTCGACACCCCGACGCCCGCTGGCGGCCCGTGGGTACTCGACCGCGCATTCAGCTACTTGCTGGATGTCTGTGATGAGTGCTCTGATCTCACATTTGACGTGGTTCGCACGGCGCGGCGGAGCCGCTGCACAGATTTGATGCAACGTTGGGCTTTGAATACGAGGTACGCAAGGCATGCAACCCAAATACGCGAATGCGGCACCCTTTCGCCTAATCAGCTAGCGGGGCCGACCTGCACCTTTGCAACAAGGGGTGGCCTCCGCTTGATAAACAAGCGATCTATTGGGCGAAAGATGTTTGGGCGTCGGATAGTCAAACAAACCAGTGAGAGCGCACTAAGTGGTCGACCGGAATGATGAGGGCTCCATACCTGTTCAGCAAAATGCCGCTCGACCGGCTTCTGCAGCCCCAAGGTCGCAGGAACGGCACGTTGACGTTCAAGTACAGAGCTGCGAATCCAATAAGCGCCCTCCTGAAAGCAAGGAAGACTCAGCTTCCCCGGACATAGCCAAGCCTCACTACAAGTTAGTGTTCCGCGACCTCGTCATGGATATTCGCGCACAACGCGTCACTCTGTGCGGTCAACCAATCAAGGTGAGACCGTTAGAATTCCGCCTGCTGCAACATTTCCTCGAGCACCCGGAGCAAGTGTTCTCTAGGGCCGAACTCCTGTCGACCATTTGGGGCCAGAACGTTCATGTCACCTCACGGACCGTTGACCTCCATATCGGCCGCCTACGCAAGGCCCTCAACGGATGCGGCCGGCGCAACTATATCCGCACGGTGCACTCCCGAGGTTACTCCCTCGATGCGCAGGAGTAACCGCCGACCGCCAGCTTCCGCTCATCCTCTGTCCTGGCGCAAATCCGATTGCCTGTTGCATCGGATGCTGGCGGCACTCTCGTAGCCCAAGGGAGTTAATAGTGTCGGCTTGCACGATATGGTTTCGCGAGTCCCGCTATAGCTCGACAATCTGGGTGGGGAGCGCTTCCACCCAAATTGCCGAGCGGCAGCCCGCTGGCCCGACTTGTTCTACTTTTCATAGATAGACCGTACTCGTCCGAGGACGGCCGTCTTGCGAGTTTATCCGGTCTGTAGCTGACTGTCGGTATGGATATTCTTACTGATAGTCGCCAAGTGCGTCGCCTTGAAATTGTGGAGACTGGTCGGCGTCGGCGCTGGTCGGCTGCCGAGAAGCTGCGGATTGTCGAGGAAAGTTTTTCGGGTCCGCGGCTGGTGTCGGCGACAGCACGGCATCATGGGCTTTCGAAACAGCTTCTGTTTTCGTGGCGCAAGGCCCATCGCGAAGGACAGCTTGGCGGCTGTCAGGTAGGTGGATTTGTGCCGGCCCGGATTGTGTCGGAGGTCCAGTCGACGACGGAGCGTGCGGCACCGGCGGCGACAGGCACTCTGGAAGTCGTGACCGCGAATGGCCGACGTGTGATCGTGGATCGCAACGTCGATGTCGCGGTCTTGCTACGGATCATGCGAGCGCTGGAGACACTACGGTGATCCCGATCCCGACGGGCGTGCGAGTGTGGCTGGCGACAGGCCATACCGACATGCGGTGTGGCTTTCCGAGCCTGGCTCTGCGCGTGCAGGAAGTGCTCAAGCGCGACGCCATGGGCGGCGGTCTTTTCTGCTTCAGGGGCAAACGCGGCGATCTTTTGAAGGTCATTTGGCACGATGGCCAGGGAGCATGCCTGTTTACCAAAAGACTCGAGAGAGGAAGGTTTATCTGGCCATCGGTTGCCGGTGAATCGGTAACGATCTCTCCGGCGCAGTTGAGCTATCTGTTGTCCGGGATCGATTGGCGCAACCCTCAAGAAACCCAGCGTCCGACGCGGGTCGGATAGCGTTTTACAGTTTGAATCTGCTGCTTGATCTGATTCAATGGCTTCATGATATCGAAGCCGGACGATCTTCCATCGGACCTTGTCAGTGCCCTGGCGGCGCTGCAGGCCGAGCGTGAGGCGCGGCTGCAAGCCGAGGCGGTTGCTGCCAGTGCGCGGGCGGAGCTGTCGGACAACGAGGCGCTGATCGCGCATCTGGAGCTGCGGATCGAGAAGCTCAAACGCGAACTGTACGGGCAGCGCTCCGAGCGCACGGCACGGCTGCTCGAGCAGCTGGAGTTGGAGCTCGAAGAACTCGTCACCACGGCGAGCGAGGATGAGCTTGCCGCGCAGGCCGCAGCGGCGAAGACGCAGAACGTCCGCCCCTTCATGCGCAAGCGGCCGGTGCGCAAACCATGGCCGGACGACATCGAACGCGAGCGCGTGGTCATTGAGGCTCCAACGACCTGTGCCTGCTGCGGTGGATCGCGGCTGGCGAAGATCGGTGAGGATGTGACCAAGACGTTGGAGGAGATCCCGCGCCGCTTCAAGCTGATCGAGACGGTACGCGAGAAGTTCACCTGCCGCGATTGCGAGAAGATCAGCCAGCCGCCCGCGCCGTTCCATGCCACGCCGCGCGGCTTCATCGGCCCACAATTGCTGGCGACGATCCTGTTCGACAAGTTCGGCATGCATATCCCGCTCAACCGCCAGAGTGCGCGCTTCAAGTGCGAGGGGATCGACCTGCCGTTGTCGACGCTGGCCGACCAGGTCGGCCACGGGACCTTCGCCGTCATGCCGCTCTTCCACTTGATCGAACGCCATGTGCTCGCTGCCGAGCGCCTTCATGGCGATGACACCACCATCCGTATCCTGGCGAAGGGCAAGTGCACGACCGGGCGGATCTGGACTTATGTGCGAGATGACCGGCCCTTCGCCGGGCCTGCGCCGCCGGCGGCGGTCTATTACGCCTCGAGCGACCGACGAGGCGAGCATCCCCAGAAGCATCTGGCCGCCTTCGCCGGTATCCTGCAAGCCGATTGCTACAGCGGCTTCGAGCCGCTGTTCGACCCGCGGAAGAAGGCGCTGCCGATTACGCCGGCGTTTTGCTTTGCCCATGCGCGGCGGGGCTTCTTCGAGCTGGCTGACATCGAGAAAAATGCTCGAGAAGGTAAGAAGGGCAAACCGGTCTCTCCGATCGCGCTGGAGGCTGTCAGACGACTCGATGCGTTGTTCGAGATCGAGCGCGCCATCAACGGCAGCGGCGCCGACGAGCGGCGCGCCATGCGCCAGGAAAAGAGCAATCCGCTTCTCGAGGACATGCACGCCTGGTTGCTGCGTGAGCGCGAAACCCTCTCGCGCTCCTCCGAGGTCCTGAAGCCGATCAACTACATGCTCCGGCGCTGGGACGACTTCGCCCGCTTCCTCGACGATGGCAGGATCTGCTTGACCAACAATTGTGCCGAGCGCGCATTGAGAGGCATCGCCTTGGGAAGGCGCAACTGGACCTTCGCCGGCAGCCAGCGTGGCGCTGACCGTGCCGCCATCATGCTGACGATGATCACGACCTGTCGCCTCAACGAAGTCGATCCCAAGGCCTGGCTCGCCGACGTCCTCGCCCGTATCGCCGATCTTCCCGCATCGCGTCTGCACGAACTGCTGCCCTGGGAATGGAAGCTCCTGCGCCAAGCCGACAAGCCCGCCGATCAGCAGGCCGCCTGACCTTCACGCA
>NZ_LSEF01000021.1 GCF_001641695.1 Bradyrhizobium neotropicale | reverse complement strand
CTAGTGGTTCATCACAGTGATTTTGACGTTTTGATACCGAGCCATCCGAGGATAGGCAACTTTTCGGGTGGCAAGAGGATCTCGATGCTTCGAGCGACGCCGGGCTGGCGACGAATGAACCCGTTGCGTTCGAGGGTGAGGATCATCTGGTGGACTGACGGCGGGCTGACGCGGAAATGCCGCTGGATGTCGGCCTCGGCGGGCGGCTGTCCGAACATGTACGAGTAGGTATGGATGAAAGCGAGATAGTGTCCCTGCTTCTCGGTGAAGTGCGCGCCTGATTTTTGACTCATAGCTGGATTCGTCCCGGCCTCCGACAAGGAGGCGAAGCATGAATGTACGTTATCGGGTCGAATTGAGCCAAGCCGAGCGGGACGAACTGACGGCAATGCTCGGCGGCGGCACGCATTCCGCCCGCAAACTCAAACGGGCTCAGATTGTGCTGGCGGCCGATTCAGGCAGCTGCGACGCGGAGATTGCCCGAACCGTCCGGGTCAGCCTTTCCACCGTCGGCCGGACCAAACGCCGTTTCGTAGAAGGCAATCTGGAGCGGGCCTTGAGTGAGGAGCCGCGTCCGGGCGCGGAACGCAAGCTGACAGGCAAGGAAGAGGCCCTGCTGGTGGCGACGGCATGCGCCAAGCCGCCCGCCGGCCGCAAACGCTGGACGCTGACATTGCTGGCCGACGCGATGGTCAAGCTCACCGATCACGCCAGCCTGTCGGGCGAGACCGTGCGCCGCCGGCTGGCCGACAACGACCTCAAGCCGTGGCGCCGGGATATGTGGTGCATTCCTCATGTCGACGGCGAATACGTCGCCCGGATGGAGGATGTGCTCGATCTCTACGCCGAGGCGCCGGATCCCGAGCGGCCCCTGGTTTGCTTCGACGAGACCCCAGTCCAGCTGATCGGCGAGGTACGCCAGCCGATCCCTGCCCAACCGGGACAGCGCGAGCGCTACGATTACGAATATCGCCGCAACGGTACCGTCAATCTCTTCGTCACCTTCGATCCGCATCGCGGCTGGCGCAATGTCAAGGTTACAGACCACCGCGCCGCGGTCGACTACGCGCACTGCATGCGCGAACTCGTCGACGTCCACTATCCCAATGCCGCCTGCATCCGTGTGGTGCAGGACAATCTGTCGATTCATACGGCCGGCGCGCTATATCAGGCATTTGCGCCTGCCGAGGCCCGTCGCATCCTGCGCCGCCTCGAGTTCCACTACACCCCGAAACACGCCAGCTGGCTCAATATGGTCGAGTGCGAGATCAGCGTGCTGCAGCGCCAGTGTCTCGGCCGTCGCATCGACGATCCCAAAAGGCTTCGAAAAGAAATCGCAGCATGGCAACGGCAGCGAAACAAGGCGCGAGACCGCATCAAATGGATGTTCACAACCGACAAAGCCCGCGCCAAACTCGGTCGCGCCTATCCAGTTGCCGCCAAAGAGTCAAAACCACTGTGATGAACCACTAGCCGGATATAGCGATTATCTCGACGACGTCCTGCTGCCTGCGCAACAGTTATGGGTGGGGCAAACGCAGCGTTGTGGCCTTAACTTCGAGACGAATGGGGACTTCTTCAGCTCTCCTTGTATGAACCATTCACTCCGGCGCGAGTCGTTGGAACAGATCGAAACCACTCCGGACTCGCGCGACCGACGGACGGTCGGTCAGTTGCTGTTCGTGTACATGCCTGAAGCCAGGGCGCGTGCATGCGAACAAGCGCAAAGCCTTGATCACGTTCCAGAGCACATGCGCTTTGTGGACTCAGATGGCCGCGAGAGTTTGATGGCAGTACCCTTTCCACCGTTTTGGGTGGGGCTCAGTTACAAAAATTGCGCCGTTGTTAGAATGTACCATTCGGCCGGGTGCAGGCTGGTCACTAAATCAGACGTCACGGGCTGTATCGTAATTCCCAAGACTAATTTCACCTATAATGACAACCGTGGCTTCTTTAAGCGACATGGTTTTGGTTCATTCGACGTCATTGCAACTGCACCAGTGCTGCGGGTTCACTATTCGCTGGTCAAATATCACGACCCCGAGGGTTCCGACGACAATTCGTCCGATGACTAGCCGCCATGCGCCAGGAGGTAAGTCCCTGCGGGACCTGCCCGGGAATGCTGCATCTGGTTTGCCTTGCGAACGTCAAACCTCATGCGGATGATGTAGTGTGATGATGTCTGTAATTGCCTTTGTCTACGTTCTAGTCTTATTAATGTGTACTCAGGCAGCATCTTCTCCGAAGACGCCGCCCGCAGGTGTTGTCATGATGTAACCGGTTTTTATTCAATAAACTTGGCTTCTTATTTGTCTGGACTGCCGCGCGAACAAATGTAGTTAAATCAAACCCCGCTTTGCGAATTGCCGTATTAATAGAACGATTCGAGAGGCGCGCGGATCACCCGCTGTCGGTTGTCCATGCAATCGAGGCCTCGCCAATGTGTGTCGGCATTCACGATGGTAAAGGTGAGAGCTTCGTAACCGACTCATCGCTCGGGAAGCTGCCTAAACCGGCGTGTCGTGCGACCATCGGGACAGAGGCGCCGGGAGCACGAAGTGCGGGCAGGCCGATACACACGATGAGCCGAGAGCTCGAGGTAGTCGCTGGCCGCCTCTGCGACTCGCCCGGTTTGCGCCGACAGGGCGAATCCGTAGTGGGCGTGTGCCGTCCCGAAGAAGGACGGACGGATGAAGCGAGCAAGGTTCACGGAAGAGCAGAGTATCCCTGTGTTGAAGGAGCATTAGGCTGGGGGCAAGACAGCCGACCTGGCTCGCAAGCATGGAATCTCCGAGCGACGATCTACAATTGGAAGGCAAAATTCGGCGTCATGGATGTCTCTGAGGCCAAGCGGCTGAAGGCGTTGGAAGAGGAGAACGCGAAACTGAAGAAGCTCCTGGCGGAGCAGATGCTTGATTGCGGCCGCCCTTCGCGAGCTTCTTTCAAAGAAATGCTAGGGTCCGCCGCGCTCTGCGGTCGCGCATCTGCAGGCCGTCATGAGCCTGTCGGAACGGCGGGCCTGTTCGATCGTCAGCGCTGATCCGAAGATGATCCGCTACAGCTCCAGCCGCCCTCCAGACACGGCTCTGCGTGGTCAATCGCGCGATCTCGCCAACGAGCGGCGGCGTTTCGGATAGGGCCGGCTGTTCGTCTGGCTGCGGCGGGAGGGCGATCGATCGGGGATCAACCGGATCAACCGGCTTTATCGAGCGGAAGGGCTCACCGTGCGCAAGCCGCCGCAAGGCCGTGGGGACCCGGCCCCGATCCTGGTGAAGGCTAAGCCCAATGCCCGCTGGTCGCTGGACTTCGTCCACGACCAGTTCGCTAACGGGCGGCGCTTCCGCATCCTCCGGACGACCGGCTCCGCCGACCGTCCGTTGCTCCACCCGCGCCACTTGTCGTACAAACCACCGAGACTCTAACTGCCGTTGGATGAAAATTCAGTAGCAGGTCTCTGTCGTTGTCCGACAGTGAAATACCCTTCCGTTTCGCAAAGGGGCGTTTTCGAGCCGAAAATGGCGCCCGTCATCTCGGTGTTTCAACCGTCCTTTGGAAAAGGATTAGCGCGAAGTGCCTTTTGAAGCGTCGAGCTTCCTATTATTGCCTAAAATGATCTTTCCCTGGACCTAGAGGTCGGCTCTATCCGGGGACGAATAGCCAAATAGAAAGCTCCGCAGTCGCCATCAAACTCCGTTGTTCCGCAATGAGCCACCAAATCGATTGGCGGGACACAACGAGGGAAAGTCGTGTTGCGCTGGCGGCAACTCGCAGCCAGGATCTATATAAGCCCATTGCGCCCTTGCATTCACCAAGGACAATCAAGGCTCCACTCCATCTCGGTCGTTACTCTTGCCTATCACCACAAACGTTGTTCCTTCCATCACGAAGCACAACTGAGCGGCTCTCTCCTCTTTCTCACGATGTCATGGGGCGCGGGCAATCCAGTCAATGTTAATGCTCCTAACACGCTATTGGGCATCATCGGAAACCGCAGGGCTCGCTACGCAAACCATCTTGGGCGAAACGATGTCAATCTCTCTTACGTCTATATGACTCAGGCGGATGCACATATGTGTCCGGACTGGTAAACTCACAGGCACCACCCATGTGAAATCGAACACGTCTCCTGCTGCGGCTCCGGATTCTTGCATTGATAGAGGGTTTACCTGGTTCATCGCTGTTCCCGAGGGTTCAAGCGACGATTCCGGAAACAATAGCGGCTTCCGCTCTTCCGTATTTGAACTCAATTTGTTCGACGCCAAATCCCGGAAACTTATAAGACAAAATGCGAACCGAAAAATATCCCAAACGCATGCGACCGCGCGAGATCGCGCAGGACTAGAGCATTACAAGCAACAGTTAGGTCAACAACGTGCTAATGAGCGATTGTAGTCCGTGTCGGCTGTAATGCTTCTTGTCAGTAAGTTCGTGTCCGTGTTGCCGCCGCAGATGTGGTGTTGTCGCGCATTGTGAAATCGATAGCATATCCATTCTTCACGCGGTATTGAAGTGGACCCTATGCTGAGGACCACTGGGTCCGGTTTGTTAAGGAGCTACTGCCGTTCGTTCTTCCCAATAACTTCACGATACTCTTGCTTGCTGCTGATGTGGCTGCGGGGATGTGGGAAACGCGCTGCGTTTTCAAAGCTTCTCGCTTGCGAGAAGCGTCATATCCGCAGCGCCTTCGCCGAAGGCGCCGGGGACACCGGCCCGCCAGACCGCCATCGGCGCGCGGTTTTCCAGCGCCTGATGAGGGCGCCGGAAATTGTAAAAGTCGATCCATCGGGCGATTCCGGCTTTGGCCTCGTGGCCATCCGAATAACCCTTGAGTAGATGTCCTCATATTTGAGCGAGCGCCACAGCCGCTCGATGAACATATTGTCCATCCAGCGCCCGCGACGGTCCATCGAGATCCTGACGCCGGTGGCGGTCAGTGTGCCGGTGAAGGCGGCGGTGAACTGGCTGCCTTGGCCGGCATTAAGGGGGCTTGGATGACAACGGCGAAATCGGCACATGGCACCCTCGAGCCGGAAAATCGAAGGCCAGCAACCCCCACGACTTTGGTCGCCGTCGCATCGTCCGTCGCAGCAGCGACTGACGCGAAAGCGCAAACATGGAACGCCGCTTGGATGGTATTCCTCCGTTGAGGGCCGCCTTGTTTGACGGACGCGAACGCTGCAGGTCCTAGGGGTAATCCTAGGAGAAGCGCTATGACGATTTCGCGGGCTGAGGTGATCACATCGGTCGAGCGGCGGCGTCGGTGGTCGCAGGATGAGAAGGAACGGCTAGTTGCAGCATCGCTCGAGCCCGGAGCCACTGTTTCCGAGGTGGCTCGCATGGCTGGCCTTCATGTGAGCCAGCTGTTTAGGTGGCGCAAAGAGCTTTGCAAGCACGGTGATGCGAGTATAGCGCCGTTAGTGCCGGTCGAGATTGGGCCGTCTGTGTCGCCGCGGGATGTGGCCGAAGCGTCATTGACGACGGCGCCGGCGCGTCGACCGAGGAGCCAGGGCATCATCGAGATTGATCTTGGTAGCGGACACCGCATCCGGGTCGATGGCGACGTTGATGGAGACGCGCTGCGTCGAGTTCTCGATGCTCTGGTGCGCCGATGATCCCGGTTCCGACAGGCGCGCGAGTGTGGCTCGCGACAGGCTACACGGATATGCGCAGAGGCTTTCCGTCGTTGGCACTCCAAGTGCAGGAGGTGCTGCGCAAAGACCCGCTCAGTGGTCATCTGTTCGTCTTCCGCGGTCGCCGCTGCGATCTTGTGAAGATGATCTGGCACGATGGCCAGGGAGCATGCCTATTTACCAAAAGACTCGAGAGAGGAAGGTTCATCTGGCCATCGGTTGCCGGTGAATCGGTAACGATCTCGCCGGCGCAGTTGAGCTATCTGTTGTCCGGGATCGATTGGCGCAACCCTCAAGAAACCCAGCGTCCGACGCGGGTCGGATAGCGTTTTACAGTTTGAATCTGCTGCTTGATCTGATTCAATGGCTTCATGATATCGAAGCCGGACGATCTTCCATCGGACCTTGTCAGTGCCCTGGCGGCGCTGCAGGCCGAGCGTGAGGCGCGGCTGCAAGCCGAGGCGGTTGCTGCCAGTGCGCGGGCGGAGCTGTCGGACAACGAGGCGCTGATCGCGCATCTGGAGCTGCGGATCGAGAAGCTCAAACGCGAACTGTACGGGCAGCGCTCCGAGCGCACGGCACGGCTGCTCGAGCAGCTGGAGTTGGAGCTCGAAGAACTCGTCACCACGGCGAGCGAGGATGAGCTTGCCGCGCAGGCCGCAGCGGCGAAGACGCAGAACGTCCGCCCCTTCATGCGCAAGCGGCCGGTGCGCAAACCATGGCCGGACGACATCGAACGCGAGCGCGTGGTCATTGAGGCTCCAACGACCTGTGCCTGCTGCGGTGGATCGCGGCTGGCGAAGATCGGTGAGGATGTGACCAAGACGTTGGAGGAGATCCCGCGCCGCTTCAAGCTGATCGAGACGGTACGCGAGAAGTTCACCTGCCGCGATTGCGAGAAGATCAGCCAGCCGCCCGCGCCGTTCCATGCCACGCCGCGCGGCTTCATCGGCCCACAATTGCTGGCGACGATCCTGTTCGACAAGTTCGGCATGCATATCCCGCTCAACCGCCAGAGTGCGCGCTTCAAGTGCGAGGGGATCGACCTGCCGTTGTCGACGCTGGCCGACCAGGTCGGCCACGGGACCTTCGCCGTCATGCCGCTCTTCCACTTGATCGAACGCCATGTGCTCGCTGCCGAGCGCCTTCATGGCGATGACACCACCATCCGTATCCTGGCGAAGGGCAAGTGCACGACCGGGCGGATCTGGACTTATGTGCGAGATGACCGGCCCTTCGCCGGGCCTGCGCCGCCGGCGGCGGTCTATTACGCCTCGAGCGACCGACGAGGCGAGCATCCCCAGAAGCATCTGGCCGCCTTCGCCGGTATCCTGCAAGCCGATTGCTACAGCGGCTTCGAGCCGCTGTTCGACCCGCGGAAGAAGGCGCTGCCGATTACGCCGGCGTTTTGCTTTGCCCATGCGCGGCGGGGCTTCTTCGAGCTGGCTGACATCGAGAAAAATGCTCGAGAAGGTAAGAAGGGCAAACCGGTCTCTCCGATCGCGCTGGAGGCTGTCAGACGACTCGATGCGTTGTTCGAGATCGAGCGCGCCATCAACGGCAGCGGCGCCGACGAGCGGCGCGCCATGCGCCAGGAAAAGAGCAATCCGCTTCTCGAGGACATGCACGCCTGGTTGCTGCGTGAGCGCGAAACCCTCTCGCGCTCCTCCGAGGTCCTGAAGCCGATCAACTACATGCTCCGGCGCTGGGACGACTTCGCCCGCTTCCTCGACGATGGCAGGATCTGCTTGACCAACAATTGTGCCGAGCGCGCATTGAGAGGCATCGCCTTGGGAAGGCGCAACTGGACCTTCGCCGGCAGCCAGCGTGGCGCTGACCGTGCCGCCATCATGCTGACGATGATCACGACCTGTCGCCTCAACGAAGTCGATCCCAAGGCCTGGCTCGCCGACGTCCTCGCCCGTATCGCCGATCTTCCCGCATCGCGTCTGCACGAACTGCTGCCCTGGGAATGGAAGCTCCTGCGCCAAGCCGACAAGCCCGCCGATCAGCAGGCCGCCTGACCTTCACGCA
>NZ_LSEF01000020.1 GCF_001641695.1 Bradyrhizobium neotropicale | reverse complement strand
CCGGCGCAGTTGAGCTATCTGTTGTCCGGGATCGATTGGCGCAACCCTCAAGAAACCCAGCGTCCGACGCGGGTCGGATAGCGTTTTACAGTTTGAATCTGCTGCTTGATCTGATTCAATGGCTTCATGATATCGAAGCCGGACGATCTTCCATCGGACCTTGTCAGTGCCCTGGCGGCGCTGCAGGCCGAGCGTGAGGCGCGGCTGCAAGCCGAGGCGGTTGCTGCCAGTGCGCGGGCGGAGCTGTCGGACAACGAGGCGCTGATCGCGCATCTGGAGCTGCGGATCGAGAAGCTCAAACGCGAACTGTACGGGCAGCGCTCCGAGCGCACGGCACGGCTGCTCGAGCAGCTGGAGTTGGAGCTCGAAGAACTCGTCACCACGGCGAGCGAGGATGAGCTTGCCGCGCAGGCCGCAGCGGCGAAGACGCAGAACGTCCGCCCCTTCATGCGCAAGCGGCCGGTGCGCAAACCATGGCCGGACGACATCGAACGCGAGCGCGTGGTCATTGAGGCTCCAACGACCTGTGCCTGCTGCGGTGGATCGCGGCTGGCGAAGATCGGTGAGGATGTGACCAAGACGTTGGAGGAGATCCCGCGCCGCTTCAAGCTGATCGAGACGGTACGCGAGAAGTTCACCTGCCGCGATTGCGAGAAGATCAGCCAGCCGCCCGCGCCGTTCCATGCCACGCCGCGCGGCTTCATCGGCCCACAATTGCTGGCGACGATCCTGTTCGACAAGTTCGGCATGCATATCCCGCTCAACCGCCAGAGTGCGCGCTTCAAGTGCGAGGGGATCGACCTGCCGTTGTCGACGCTGGCCGACCAGGTCGGCCACGGGACCTTCGCCGTCATGCCGCTCTTCCACTTGATCGAACGCCATGTGCTCGCTGCCGAGCGCCTTCATGGCGATGACACCACCATCCGTATCCTGGCGAAGGGCAAGTGCACGACCGGGCGGATCTGGACTTATGTGCGAGATGACCGGCCCTTCGCCGGGCCTGCGCCGCCGGCGGCGGTCTATTACGCCTCGAGCGACCGACGAGGCGAGCATCCCCAGAAGCATCTGGCCGCCTTCGCCGGTATCCTGCAAGCCGATTGCTACAGCGGCTTCGAGCCGCTGTTCGACCCGCGGAAGAAGGCGCTGCCGATTACGCCGGCGTTTTGCTTTGCCCATGCGCGGCGGGGCTTCTTCGAGCTGGCTGACATCGAGAAAAATGCTCGAGAAGGTAAGAAGGGCAAACCGGTCTCTCCGATCGCGCTGGAGGCTGTCAGACGACTCGATGCGTTGTTCGAGATCGAGCGCGCCATCAACGGCAGCGGCGCCGACGAGCGGCGCGCCATGCGCCAGGAAAAGAGCAATCCGCTTCTCGAGGACATGCACGCCTGGTTGCTGCGTGAGCGCGAAACCCTCTCGCGCTCCTCCGAGGTCCTGAAGCCGATCAACTACATGCTCCGGCGCTGGGACGACTTCGCCCGCTTCCTCGACGATGGCAGGATCTGCTTGACCAACAATTGTGCCGAGCGCGCATTGAGAGGCATCGCCTTGGGAAGGCGCAACTGGACCTTCGCCGGCAGCCAGCGTGGCGCTGACCGTGCCGCCATCATGCTGACGATGATCACGACCTGTCGCCTCAACGAAGTCGATCCCAAGGCCTGGCTCGCCGACGTCCTCGCCCGTATCGCCGATCTTCCCGCATCGCGTCTGCACGAACTGCTGCCCTGGGAATGGAAGCTCCTGCGCCAAGCCGACAAGCCCGCCGATCAGCAGGCCGCCTGACCTTCACGCAGGGCTATCATAGAGCTCGCCGTGCCCGCGCGCATGCGTCAATCAGGCGGTCTTCGTCGTATGCGTACCTTGGATGAGCGACCCGGCCCGATGCTCAAGTGGCCGGCGCCGCGGGCGGTGCGCCGAGCTTTGCAGAAGAACAGGGGGGCAGCGGTTCTGCGCTTTCGCCGCGTTCGCCAGATCCCCCGCGGCAGCCTTGTTCGAGCTGCGCTGGAGCTTTTGGGGCGCGAAGTTCGGTGGTGCGCAGAGCTCGGAGCGCAATGCCGCTGCACGCTCGAACAACGTCACAAGCCGCATGTATACCGTGGCCGTCGGTGCCGCCTATCTGGTCCGGCCGGACCACGATCGCAGGTTTTGCGCTCGCCGATGGAGGCACGAATTCCGCGTTGTCTCTCCAAGCTCTCCTTACCGTCAATGCTGATAGCATCGACGTTGCTGGCGGCGCGCCGGTGAAATGCGAAGCCTGATCCGTGCTGAAGAATTCGGCCTGCCGTGACGATGCCATAGCGCCCACCAGCGTCCCGAGGCAGAACGCCGCATCCACGTGATCGAGAGCCGCCAGGGCCGTGCCCGGCGTCTCGCCCGAATCCAGAACGACCGCGAGATATCACCGATCTTATGTGTGCAGCGACTTCACGTCGACCGCTGGCGTGGCCGGCGCCCGGTCAGGAATCCTCGAAGCGCTTGGCTCCAATTGCGATTTCCATCCCGTGATCTAGTTGGGTGCACGTCGAAATGCAATGTGAGCTGGGCGATGGGTCGGTCCCATTGATGACGGCGAGGGCTACCGTCACCTTGAGGCCGGAGAGTGGCGGGACCATCTGCTCTGGGTTTCTCCTGTTCACGAGGATGTTCGTCGTGGTGAAGCGAAGAGTCTGTGGGACCAACTTCTATTCGGAGCGCAGCCGCTGCGTCGTTCGTTAGCTTTCGGTCCTACACGTTAGCTACATCGCAAGAGCCTTGGCCTCGACATCGGCGATCCGACGCGACCAACCGTTGCTGAAGAATTTCCATGACGGAAGCCGTCGCAAAAAACTACGTCGCTTTTCACAAATCGCCCGGATTGTTGTCTCTCTATTTGCGGCCAATACCTTTGAGATCGTCTCGTGTCCGACAGCGCCATCTTCCTTAGCGCCGACCGCGGCTTGCAACCAGAGCATGCTTCGTCGACACCCAGACAGCACGCCGGCGTCAAACGTCGCGAGATCAACTCCGTAAGGCAGACTTTCACCGCGCACCGGCTTCCAGTAATCTCTTTCGTAAATTGCCCTTGCATCACCAAGCGTCAGATTTTTGATGTCGAGGTAAGGATATGCATGAGCCGCGATTCCGTAGCGCGTCCCTTTCAGAAGCCCGATGCCTACACGTCCCCCAGTCCAATTGCCGCGATCACTTGGATTGTTCGAATATCCGCCCTCGTGCGTGAGGGTCACGGCGAGGCATTTTGCAAAGTTTGCAACAGCCATACTACTGCTCCTAAACGTCGTGCAAGACGTGCTTTGAGCGCGCTGACGGGCGACGTCCCTTCAGTTTGTGGTTGCGGTTTTGAAAGTTAACCAGCAGGACCGTGGCGTCGGGGCGCCCCAGCGAGCGATCGATGCAGAATCCGAAGGCAATCGCGCGGTGGTCACACGCGGAGGCGAGGTCCTCGAGCGAGTGAGATAGCGTTTGAGCCGCTTAGTCTGCGGACCAAGTCGCGGCCGGTGTTTACGAAGTGTTAAACGAAGTATGGCCGGCAGTTCGTAAAAGAACATCGCCTAGCAGACGTGGATCCGGCCCCACATTCACCGCGGGCTGAAGAAGTGCGAACAAGCAGCAGCTGTCGATCCGATCAAGTTGCAAACCTGGTGCCCTTTTGCGCCATCTGCCAGCCTCGTCGGGCGCCAAGTTTATCTTCGCTCGCATGTTGGCCGCACATAGCGCATCCTCAACAATTGCTCGACGTGCGGGCAGGCCGTGCGTATCGGTGATGCCCACAGCGACCACTAATGGGACCGCGGCTCGGGAATGAAGGCATTCGCGACAGTCGCTGATCGTCGCACCGCTCAGAACGTTGCGCTGATCGCAAGAGAAAGCCCCGTGGCCAAAAGAGGTGCGGATTAATGAGTGGGCGCAGCTTGAGATCCGATCACATCGATCGGGCGGAAGCCGCGGGGCTCTCGACGATATCAAAGCGGCTCTACGAAAACAGTTGGGTCGATACAGCCATCTGATGCGGGCGGGGCCGTTGTCTAACGTTTGCACGATACGTCGAACCAAGCTCGCAGAATGATTGGCAGGAGATCTAACGTTCATCCGTGTCGCTTAGTCCGCAAGAGAAGATCGCGAAGCAAGCATTATAAGCTTTCGAAAAGGATATTTGGCGTGAATAACACGTTAAACGTGCGTCTGCGCGGCTCATAGTAACAGGTGCACTCGGGCGTTGGCTCGATACTTGACGAAGCCTGCTGCCCGTCATGGAGACCGCAGTGAAGATGCCGAGTAGTGGCGTTAATGCGCACAAATTCGAAGGTTCGAGATTGCTGCGCCACTCTTCCATCTTGCGATGTGATTTGATAGATTCAGTAGCATCGAGCTAAGGAGAATTGATGTCGGGTGTCTGCTCGGAGGAGGTTCGGCCACGGCTGCGACTGCACGTGTTCGGCGCAATGCAGGCGTCGTGCCAGACGGGCGAGAGCGTTCTGCCGCGAGGTCGCAAAGCGCAAGGGATTCTAGCTTATCTGGCCATGTGCGGGGAGCCGACCGTCTCGCGGCGCCGCCTTACGGGGTTGCTCTGGAGTACGCGTTGGGAAGAACAGGCGCGCGCTAGTCTGCGGCAAAGCCTTTTCGAGTTGAGACGAAGCATCGGCGCGATCAGTCCAGAATTGCTTTGCATCGAAAATGACCGCGTGACGTTGCAGACCGGCAAGGTCTGGATCGAAGGGATCGGCCTCTCCAACGAACTTCATCGCTTAGCTTGTTCTCCCCGGCAGGATCCAAGCGTATTTTTAGAGACACTGCGTGGCCTAGATCAGGCGTTCGACCGGTGGATCGATATGCGTATCGCGACGTTCACTCGATCGAACAAATTCGTATGTGCTTGGGCGTGGTGCAATTGTCCGCACCGGCGCGGAAGGGAGTTGGTGCGGGGCCCGTCCAATTCGAGGACAACAATTTATGCGGCCGACTTTGCCCAGGTGTCGGAGAGGCGCTGACCTTGCCCCCATCTATCAAATCCCGGCTTCGCCCTAGCGGTTGGCTTTGCCCGGTTGGACGGTGGTAGCAACGGGAGCTGGCCGGAGCCTCGGATAGCGCAGCGACGGATCCAGGCGCGGATTAAAAGTTGCGCGCGACCTCAGATCGCGTTGCCATCCGGACTGCGAGTAGGGTCGGATGCGTTTGTGGTTGGCCCGTCAGCATCCAAGCGTGACGCGAGCCTGGGGAAGCGATGTGAATAGTGTCTCTTCAAGAGTTCGTCCAATAGCCACCTATTGAATCTCTCGATGTAGGCATTCTGCATAGGCTTGTCGGGCGCGATGTAGTGCCAGACGGCGCGGCTCTGATTTGCCCGCGTCAGTCTGGCGTTGCTGGTGAGTTCGGTACGTTGTCTCTGACCACCATTTTGGGCGTGCCGCGCTTGATAATCAACCGGCCTGGGTCCCGAGCCCCGAGTACCCGACAGCGAGGTGTCGGCCACAAGCGCCAGGTACTCGCGGGTGCAAGCATCGATCACGGCCAAGACACGAAAGCATCGGCCTCAGTGAGGTGATCCGAGGCGACGTCGAGCGACCTGCGGTCGTTGCGGGCCGTCGGCACCAACACTGACGCTCGACTCTCTCGCTTGCGGCTGCCAAGGCGGAGTACCGTGAGTTTCTCTACCCGGGAGAGCCGGAACAGCTTCTTGTGATTGACCAGGTAGCCCTCCCCCTAAGGCAGCACGTGCAGGCGTCGATGACTAGGTCAAGCCAAAGGGGCAAGGTTAGTGCTCAGCGACGGCGGCGAGTCCGGCGTTGATTTGATGTTGTAGAGAGACGCTGTCATGCGGACCGTTGCCATCGCGGTAGCCCCTCGGCTGATCATCGCCGCGCGGGCCTGGATCTGACACCGGTAGTCGGGGACTGCGAGAAGGCACGACTCGCATCGGAAAACGGCCGAATGATCCTGGATCAGGAAGATCAGCTTCTTTGGGCTCCGAGCTCGAAAATAGTTGGACTGATCGGCAGATCAACCTACTGGCGGGCGATCTGAAGGCTGCTTATGAAGGCCTCATAGAAGCACGCATTCGATCACATACTTGCATATCCAAAATCGTCTTGCACCAGTTCCGCAACCAGAGAAGGATAGAACTCCCACGCGCGCTAGCGCTGCCTGCTGCGAGCAAATCCGGCTGGCCGCGCGAATCGGAAGGCGAAGGACTCCTGCAGTGCAGGCTGGCCCTCGATGTTGCATCTGATGTCGCGGATGATCCGAAGATGTGCTTGAGCAGCAACAGCCCGGTTATGAAACGATCGCGATCGCCGGCCTGCCGTTCTCGCTGTAGAGCGGCCCGATCTCGCCATCGATCCAGTCCCGATCGGCCTTGCCGGGAAAAAGGACGAGCTAGTGCTTCATATTGATGATCTGGTCCGGCCGTGCCAGAGACAGGTCATTGGATTCCCGGTGGTTCTCCGGCCGCATCGTCCCTCCGATGGCACCATACGAGCGGAGTTCATTGCGACGGGGAATCCAGAAACGCATTTGCCAGGGTTGGCGCGCTCAAGGCTCAAAACCCTGCAAATTCCAACGCCCCCCAAAAAAACGTGCCGTAAGCTCAGTCGCTTAGAGGCTCGTTCACGGGTGGCTAAAATCTTGTCTCCTATTTCAGCTTCACATGGTCCCGTTTCGCGGGTCTATTTCATTTCTGGGCAACTTCATGCTTTCGTCCCGCGTACTCCAACATCGAGCGGCGATCCGAAAGCATACGCCTCGAGATGCGATACATTAAAGACATTTGTTACACGGAAGGACGTGCCATCAGTGGAGTGAACCTCACGATTCACTGAGACAACATCCTTGGTGCGGACAACTTCACCTTCAAAGGCTTGCCAAGCCCCGCCGATGAATGCCTCGAAGCGAGTAATTTTGGTAACTTTAGAGTCAGGCTGTGCCATCGTCGATGCTGCCCTTAGTTGGAATGCGGAAGTGGCTACATAGGGTTAGAGAGGTATGCAGAGATGCCTACATCCAAACGGAAGCCAGCTTTTCCCATGGACCTCGATTTTGCTTTTTCGTGGGATAGGCTGGATGAGCTTCCTCCTGAAAAACTCATCCAGCTCAACACCCTCAGCCCGGCTGGTGGTCTTTCATTGCCCCCCTGACTACCGAGCCAATTACGGGAGCGAGCTCGCGCGCAATGCGGAAGGCGAAACCGGCCAGACCCTTGTCAACTGCGCCGGGCTGCTCGCCGTTTATCGTTGTAACCATTGATGCGATCGCTGGAACTAGGATCGCATGGTCAATCCCGAGCATCTCTTGTCCGGCAGCGGCCGGACGGTTGGCCAAGCCACGCGCGATGGACGCGCGGCCCCCGAGCGGAGCTTTGTCGAGTGGGCCGGGCGGCTCAATCGCGATCTCTCCGGACAGGGAGCCGATCGCGGGAGTCAAAATACTGAAAAGAAGCCGCCCGACCTCATCGTTCTTATTCGCTACATTAAGTAGAAGTGGAATGAGCGTTCGTTCGTCCATTGATGATCCTCCAGTTAATAAGGGTATGGTACGTGTCGTACTGGCATGTTGGGAGGTCGATTGTGGCTTGCTAGTCCGCGACATCCTTAGGCGCCAAGTCTATGAAAGAACGGAAGCGTATGCCGGCCGGAAGCTCGGGTTCTTTTAGAAGAGGAGTTTGGGTAAGCCCGATACTCTGGATCGTTGAGGCCGTGGCTCGTATGAGTTCAACCAACGTTGCTCCCACGCCAATCTTCTTCAAAGAACGGAGCAGGGCAAACGTGAAGGCCGACTTCCCCTCGGTTGATGCGGTGCTCGCGGTCGCCGTTTCCGTTTCTCTGCAGGCGGACAGAAGTACGCCCTTTATCTGCACGCGCCCGATCTTGTCCGGTGGCGGCGCAGACGCGATATCCTGGAAGTCGATCGCGGGATCAAGAGCAGTGGCGATAGGGGAAGAACTACGGATCAAGGCTGGTCCGCCAAAACGTCTGATTGCGTGTGCGCCGGCTTGCGATGGGAGGTGATCGACACACTGGCCCGGACGCGTGTATGCCTTGACCTTGGCCTCTTGAGCTATGCCGAAATGTTTGCACATCGGAGCCATTGAGCGTTTATCGAGCCCACCCGAGAAGCAGCAGTCCATAACGAGCGTAAGCGTTCCCGGCGGCAAAGCTTGCGTCATTTGACTGATCGCGTCATCGAAAAGAAATCCGTCATAGAGAACAACGCATTCTTTGATGACACCGTCTCTCAATTCATTCGATCCGTGACCGGAAAAGAAGAAAACCAACCGATCGTCCGGCGTTGCCCCAGCGATTAGCTGCCGTAGCGTGGCTGATACATGGGCTAGGGTGGCCTCGGAATCGACAAGTCGGACGATCTCATCGAATGCGTAATCCTCTTGGAGGACCTCCACGAAGGCATTGACGTCGTTGATACAGCTCGGAAGGTTATTGGCACTGCTCTGATAGTCGTTAATCCCCGCGACTAAGGCTCGGCGTCGAGGTCGAATGACGGCATCATTCCTGTAGTTCGCTACGGATGCATTCTTCTGATGCTCAAGCATAAAAGTCCTGGTAACCCGCGTCATTGACCGTCTAGCGTCTGCAAGAAATCAATACGAAGGATCAGAAGAAGCAGGCGTGAAACTCACGTGAAAAGCACCGTAGCCATCTATTGATGGCGCGTGAGCTGAGCCCCGCGATTCCCAAAAAAAACGGGTTGAATCCGTCATATGGTGAGTTGAGGCCGGCAAACCGGAGCTTTGTTCGGCAGAGCTTTCGCTTCCGCATTCCATTGGCTGGAGGAGCGCAACAACGATGCATGCCTCAAGAATCCGGGCGTCCAGAAGGGCATTCTTCCTGAAGAAGGGCCATTGCAGGATTGCGGCGGCAGACATCTGCCGCAAGGCCGGGATCAGCCGTGCATTCGATTCGACTGGAGACGGACTGCTCCCAATGATGCGCGCGGCGCGCGACGTGTGGGAAGCGGCAGGGTATCGCGTCATTGGCGCGGTGCCTGCCGGCACGGCCACTGAGGCCCTGTCGAGCGCAGCGAGGATCCTTTCGTGTACGTTGTCGTCGTGGGAGCTGCGCTGGCAGAACGGCCGTGACGCCCTCTATGGGCGGACCGTCATGGTGATCGACGAGGCCGGCATGATCGCCTCGCGGCAAATGGCGACCTTCGTGGAAACCGCATCCCGGAGTGAAAACTCGTCCTGGTCAGTGATCCCGACCAGCTTCAGCCAATTGAAGCGGGTGCCGCCTCACGGTCGATGGCCGAGCGCATCGGCTATGCCGAGCTCGTGACGATCTATCGCCAGCACGCGCAATGGATGCGGGACGCTTCGCTTGATCTCGCGCGAGGGTGCATCGCCGATGCCTCCCTGCCTATCGCGCCCACGGCCGCATTCTCGGCTCCGAGCTCAAGGCCCAGGCGATCGACAACCTGGTCGCGGACTGAAACCGCGATTATGATTCGGCGCAGACCTCGCTGATCCTCGCACATCTGCGCCCCGATGTGCGCGCCCTCAACGATCTGGCGCGCGGCAAGCTGATCGAGCGCGGCCTCCTCAGGGAGGACATGCGTTCCGGACCGCGGACGGCGAGCTCCGCTTTGCCGTCGGCGATCAGATCGTGCTCCTGCAGAACGAGAGCTCGCCCGGGGCATGATCGGCAAGGTCGTCGAAGCCAAGCTCAGGCGCTTCATCGCCGAGATTGGCGAGGCGGGCAGCGCCAGCGGGTCGAGGTCGATCAGCGGTTCTACGCCCACGTCGATCACGGCTACGCCACGACCATTCATAGGTCCCAGGTCGCGACCGTCGACCGGGTGAAAGTGCTGGCGAGCCTCTCGCTCGACCGCCACCTTACCTATGTCGCGATGACTCGGCATCGCGAGGACGTGGCGCTCTCGTTGTCGGCCCTAAAGTCTGTAGATCATTGATCGTGAGCGGCTTCGATCTGTTCCTCATCGGGGCGGACTGTTTGGGCTGACCTTCCGCGGGTTGGCTGGAGCGGGTGACGATCGTCCTCAGGCGTGCTTCGCGATCACGTCTGCGTCGAGAGCGCGATCGGATGTGCTGCGTGCTCGCCCGTCCGTAAGCCACGATATCAAAGCGGCGACCATCTTTGGGGTGTGTCCAAATGGTTCCGTCTTCATGCTCGAAGCAGTCGGTGGAAGAGATGGCGATGAAGTGTTTAATGTCTCCCCGGGTGACCATGTCGTATCCACGCTTGTGGTACTTCCTTTTGATACTGTTAGCAGTAGTAGACGTCCACGTATACGGCGGCGTTGTGAGGGCCATCACCTCGTCCTCACCGAGAGTATCTGGAATGTCCTCGAGCCTCTGATTTCTGGCGCACGCCTCTGCAGCCTCGACCGTCAGATAGACGTACAAGGGGGAGATTTCAGGATCGATGCACTCCATCTGCTCGTCAACTGGAGAGTCATTCATACACGGTTCGGTTTCGAATTCCTTGAACGCCCCCGGAGGAAACTGAGAATCTTCACTCTCTTGAACCGTTGCGACCCACTTCTGTTGCCAGGTTAGAAGTTGCCGGGTGAATTCCCGGTAGTGTTCGAATGCCCTGCCTAGCGCCGCCTCCAAAGCGGATCGATCTCCCACATCCGCTAAATCGACGCTTTTAAACGTGGGGCGCTCATAGGCTGGCCAGCTATCGGCCATAATGAAAGAGGATGTGCAGAATAGATATGAAGAGAAGCGGGGTCGTTTGGAATGATGGAAGGGGAAAGCAAATGGCGTATATAAAGATAGCAATAGAGCTCCTCAGTTGCTCCATCGGTTTATAGCGACCATGTCGATTTCAGCCAGCGTCGACATTGACCGTGACCTGCCCCTGATTCTTCATCGAGCCTCCTATTGAGCCACAGTGACAGATCGTGACACGATCCAATTAGCCGATGCGTTCCGTCAGTAATTTACCTTTTCGACGGGCAATAAGACCAATGAAGATCAATAGCACGTTCAACTTCTCGAAGGGTCACCCGACAGTTTTGCCTCCAATTGAGACCCTTCCAATCATGCAGTTGGAGTGCGCAGCAGCTATCTGCGAAACATTATCTCGGCCATTTCGAGCTCCCTTTCAGCCATTTGGTAGATTGCGACTTCCAAATCTCCCCTAGCGAAGCTCGTCCCGCCTCGGCCATAGGATCTCTCTCTTAAGAGGAGAGCCGCCATCGGGGCAATCCGAGTCGCGCTGGGACGAGAAGCGCCCCGTTGGAATAGCAACAGATGGACCAACCCTCCTTTGACCAGCCCTTGAGCGAGACGCGGCTAGCGCGAGCGCAGCAAACCGATCCAGGCCCCTCCCGCCGTGGCGCCTCTGCCCAGGAGGGGCAGCGGATCGACACGGCGGCCCTGTGGCCAATTGGGAAACTTGTCATCGTTTCGAACCGCGTTGCCGCGGCCGATCCGGATGAACCCAAGGCGGGCGGTCTCGCCGCTGCCCTTGAGTCCGTCGTGAATCGCCTCGGCGCGGTCTGGATGGGGTCCTCGGGCAACGTGGGCTATGGTAGTGAGTACACGACGGTCTGCGAGCAGCGCGGCAGGGGCCAAGTGATGATGCTCGATCTGCCGGCCACGCATTATAGTGGGTACTACCAGCATTTTGCGAATTCGATTCTCTGGCCGGCGTTGCATTCGCTAGCCGAGCGGATCATCCCGTGCTCGGAAGAGCACTATGATAGCTATTGCCAAGTCAACGCCTTCGTGGCGAAAGCGCTGGCGGGCCTTGGGAATCGGAAGGCGTTCTGGGTACATGACTATCATTTCCTCCCGCTTGGCAAAGAGCTGCGTAAGCTCGGTGTCAACCGAGCCACCGGCTTCTTCCTGCATACGCCATGGCCGACGCCTGACGTGATACAGCAAGTGCCGCACTATGACGCACTGGTGGACTCGATGCTTTGGTACGACCTAGTCGGCTTCCAGACCTATAGGGATCTGAGCAATTTCCTTGCCTGTGCGCATGCCTATTGCGAGATAGTTGAATCTAAGAATGGTGTCGTACGGTCTAACCAAGGCCTGACGCGATGCCGAAAGTTTCCAATTGGAGTCGACCCGAAGCAGCTCGCAGCAGATGCCGTGAAATCGCTCGCGAAATACAAGACGGAAATCTCGTCGGTGCAGGAGAAACTGCATGGCGCGACGCTTGCAATCGGTGTCGACCGGCTTGATTATACCAAGGGGATCGACAACCGGATCAAAGCTTTCGATCTCCTATTGGCAGACGATCCGCACCGCGTCTCGCTGTTGCAGATCGCGACCCCTTCGCGCACCGATGTCCCAATGTACGAAAAATATGGTGCCTATATCGAGAGTTTGGTCGACGACATCAATCGCGATCATCGCGCGGACGACGGCTGGGAGCCGATCTTGTATAGGAAGGGCAATCTCCCTCAGGCTCAACTTGCGGGTCTCTATCGCGCTGCGCGCGTTGGTGTGGTGACGCCGTTGCGTGACGGCATGAATCTGGTGGCGAAAGAATATGTCGCTGCGCAAGATCCGAACGATCCGGGTGTGCTAGTGTTGTCGAAGCGTGCAGGAGCGGCCGAAGACTTCGACGAAAACGAGGCTTTGCTCGTCGATCCGACCGATCCTAGAGCCATCGCCGGTGCGATTTCTAGGGCGGTGAACATGCCGCGAGAGGAACGTCTCGCGCGCTGGCGATCGATGATGAACAAGCTACTCGAATATACGATCCACGACTGGTCCGACGCTTTCATTCGAGAGCTGTACAAGGGTCAAGGCGCTCGATGGAGGGCGAGACTCTCTCGATTCGCGTTTTCGGTTTGCTGCGGGCCCAACGTGGCCCTCCAACGGGAGACGCGACTTAGTCAATCTCTGGCCCCGCCCTGTCGCGCTCCGCGCGTGCCGCCGCAATCGGCGACTGAATATCGGGCGGAGGCTGATCTGTAGTCTCGCTCACGCCTGGCACTCAAGTTGATTCGTGAGCTGTTGTGGGAGACCGCAGCAAGACATGATCCAATTGGTCACTGGGATTACGAAGTTGCGGCCCGCCGGGCACTGTCGTGGGCACGCCGTTTGCGGCGCGATACGCCGGCTTCTCCTGGACCTCGTCTGCTCGCGAACAGCTCGCCCTTCTGTTGAGATTACGAGCTGCCTTTCATCTGCGTTGTTGAAATGTTGTATGTCGTATGCCGTTATGCGGCAATCGAATTTTTATTAAATAAGGCTCATTAGATAAACTGTTTCGAGATTGCACGGTCTTAAGGCTTTGCCAGTTGCATGCCATACATCTGTTTGAACGTGACTGGAAAACATAATCGAAAATAATCCAAACAATACCAAACACGGTCGATAATCAATTAGTCCATAACGAAGGGAAACAGGCGGAACGAGCCTGACGCACCGCTTGCCGGCCGGTTGAACCCGGTGTCGTTTCGATCTGTTCAAGAAAAGAGCGCCTAGTCGCATAATTCGTATCCCTCCGGCGGCGCTTTCAATTACCCACATCTTCGAGCGGGCTTGCCCAGTCTGAATCTGGCGTGATTCTGTCCATGACGCCGAATCACTGGGGCGTCATGGATGAATGTTGGATCGGAGTCCGGCCCGGCCGGCTGGCAAGATGCCGAGGTGGCGGCGGCGAGTCTTCCCGATAAGCGTTTGCAACGTCGTTTACGGCGGTTGCTGGAGCAGCTTTCCGCCGCCCCGGGTAAGCCGGTTCCGGCGGCGTGCGGCGATTGGGCTGCGACGAAGGCGGCCTATAGATTTTTCGACAATCCACGCGTCACCGAACACGGCGTGATGGCAGGACATTTCGCTGCGACTGAGCGCGTTTCAAAGCCAGCGAAGGGCCTGTCCTGATCCTGCAGGATACGACCGAGTTCATCTACAGTCGCGAGTCGCCCGGCAAGATCGGCTACACAAAGACCATCAATGCTGGGCGCTATAAAGCCGGACAACCCACCACCCGCACCTTGTGCGGCGTGTTGATGCATTCGAGTCTGGTCGTCACCACCAGCGGAACTCCACTCGGCCTGTCGGCGGTGAAGTTCTGGACCCGCAGCAAGTTCAAAGGAACGGCTGCGCTCAGGCGGCTCGTGAACCAAACGCGCGTGCCGATCGAGACCAAAGAAAGTTATCGCTGGCTCGAGAATTTGCGTCAGTCCATCGCGCTTCTGGGCTCGCCCGAGCGCTGTGTGCACATTGGCGATCGCGAAAGCGATATCTACGAACTCTTTTGCCTGGCGCAGGATCTCGGGACGCGGTTTCTTGTGCGCGTTCAGACCAATCGGCTGGCCGAGCCACCGTCGGAGGCCTCGCCGACGAATGCGGCCCATCGCGTCTTCGCTCAACTTGCCGCGGTCCCTTGGTCCGGCCGCCACCGGGTCGCGATTGGCGGTGAAGATGGCGAAACTGCTTTCCTGCAGATCAAGTTCGCCTCGGTGAAAACATTGCCGCCTATCGGCAAGCAAAAGCGCTACGCGCCGCAAACGCTCGTCTATATTCATGCGTTGGAGGTCGACCCACCTTCGAATCGTGACCCGATCGATTGGAAGCTCGTGACCAATTTGCCTGTCGACGACCTAGCAGCCGCCGTCGAAAAGCTCGACTGGTACGCCTTGCGCTGGAAGGTCGAGGTGTTCCACAAGATCATGAAATCTGGTTGCCGCGCAGAGGACGCGAGATTGCAGACCGCCGAGCGGCTGGTAAAGCTTCTCGCTCTCATTACGGTCGTCAGCTGGCGCATTTTTTGGATCACTATGTCCGCGCGCGCTCAACCGGATGCGAGACCCGAGACTGTCCTTACCCCCGCGGAGATTGAAACACTCGACCGCATCGATGCGGCGCGTTCCAAACCGCGCATCCTTCGCCGAACGCTAGCAACTTACCTTTTGCAGATCGCCATGCTCGGCGGCTATCTCGCCCGCACACGTGATCATCCTCCAGGAAACATCGTCGTTTGGCGAGGTCTGACCAAGTTGCAAGATGTCGCCTTCGGCATCGCTATCGGGTCACCCCGAAGATGTGGGTAATTGAAAGCCGGCGGCGGCCGCCTTGTGTAGTTTGAGAGGCGGCCCGAGGATTTGACCTTAAGTCTAGCTTGAAGGTCACGTGGCGAATGCGGGTCAATGTGTTGGGCGCCGAGCGTCGGCGGCGATGCAGTTACGACGAGAAGGTTCGCCTTGTCGAAGAGACGTTGCAGGCTGGCGAGACGGTCTGCGGCGTCGCGCGCCGGCACGGGGTGGCTCACAGCCTGCTGTTCACCTGGCGTCGACAGGCGCGCCAGGGTCGACTGGGCGGAGATTCCGTGCCAGCTCTCGTTCCCGTCGAGATCACACCGGTGGCGGCTCCGATCTCGAGCGACACGCCACAACCGGTGTCTCCACCGCCTGCGCAGCGCGCAAGGGCTGGAATCATCGAGATCGAGCTTGGCGGTGGCTGTCGTGTTCGCGTTGACCGGGACGTCGACGGCGAGGCGCTGCAGCGGGTTCTTGAGCTCCTGCGACGACGATGATCCCGATCCCGAGCGGCGTCAGGGTCTGGATCGCCACTGGCCACACCGACATGCGTCGCGGCATGCAAAGCCTGGCTCTCACGGTTCAGGAGAGCTTGAAGCGCGATCCCCATGCCGGCGATCTCTACATCTTCCGGGGCCGCCGCGGCGATCTGGTCAAGATTCTCTGGCACGATGGGCTGGGCATGTCGCTCTACGCCAAGCGCCTTGACCGTGGGAAGTTCATCTGGCCCGCGGCGTCGGCCGGCGCGGTATCGATCTCAGCGGCGCAGATGGCCTATATGCTCGAGGGCATCGACTGGCGGAATCCGCAACTGAGTTGGCGACCGCAAAGCGCGGGCTGAACGAAGAAATCTGCGGTTGCCGCCATTTTTGGGGAGTCCCAACGCATCCAATCTGTGATTCACTGCGTCGCATGGATGCCGACCGCGACGCTGTTCCGGATGACGTTGCCGCCCTAAAAGAGGCGCTCGCGGTCGAGCGCGCGAAGGGTTTGGAGATCGCCGCCGAGCTCGCGGTCGCCCGCGCGAAAGCGTCGGAAGACGAGGCGCTGATTGCACAGCAGAAGCTGCAGATCGCCAAGCTGAAGCATGAGATCTACGGCCAACGGTCAGAGCGTTCGGCGCGGCTGATCGAGCAGTTGGCGCTGACGTTCGAAGAGCTGGAAGCCGACGCCACCGAGGACGAGCTGACGGCGGAACAGGCCGTGGCCAAGACGACGACGGTGCGGGGATTTACCCGCAAGCGCGCCGAGCGCCAGACCTTCCCCGAGCACCTTCCCCGGGAGCGGGTGGTGATCGATGGGCCGACGGCTTGTGAATGCTGCGGCAGCAATCGCCTTCGCAAGCTCAGCGAGGACGTGACGCGAACGCTGGAAGTGGTGCCGCGCCAGTGGAAGGTGATCGAGACGGTCCGGGAGAAGTTCTCCTGCCGCGACTGCGAGAAGATCAGCCAGGCGCCGGCGCCGTTCCATGCCATCGCTCGGGGATGGGCTGGCCCGAGCCTCCTGGCCATGATCATGTTCGAGAAGTTCGGTCAGCATCAGCCGCTAAACCGCCAGGCCGAGCGCTACGCTCTGGAAGGCGTGCCGATCGCACTGTCGACCATGGCGGATGCCGTTGGGGCGGTCTGTGC
>NZ_LSEF01000019.1 GCF_001641695.1 Bradyrhizobium neotropicale | reverse complement strand
ACGAATTGGTGACAGCGCGAGTGTGCAGGCCGTAACGCGAGTGAACGCCGAGCAAGCCTCGAAAAGGACGATGCGCAGGCCGACCCGACGACCCTTTCGGGGAAGGCTGATACGGCTGGAGGAATGAGCGAAAACGATCCGCCCAGCTGCTGCGCCGGGGTAGTGGCGACAGCATGTACACAAGGAAAGCGTACGCAACACGGGAGGCCCCACGACGTGGTCAGGGATGACCAACCGGACGCCCGCGAGGGACAGGCCGGGCGCCGTGGGGATGCGGAGAGGTTCGCAGTACCGCTGAAGCCGGGTAACGCCGGGGGAGGGAAGGGACCTTAGTTCAAGACGAACGCAAGACGTAGTGAGGGACCTGGAGATTGGGCAACCTATCAACTCCGAAGAGTGTTCAGAAACTTCAGATGGCGTTGCACGCGAAAGCGAAGGCAGAAGCCGGCTACCGTTTCTACGCCCTGTACGACAAGATCTGCCGAGAAGACATCCTGGCCCATGCCTATGCTCAATGCCGCTCCAACAAGGGCGCACCGGGTGTGGACGGTCAGGACTTCTCGGACATCGAAGCGTACGGGGTGCAGCGGTGGCTTGGCGAACTGGCGCTTGCGCTCAGGCAGGAGACGTATCGACCGGATCCTATCAGAAGAGTGTACATACCGAAGGCCAATGGCAAACTCAGGCCATTGGGCATCTCGACCTTGCGTGATCGAGTCTGCATGACGGCAGCGATGCTGGTGCTAGAACCGATCTTCGAGGCCGATCTTCCACCCGAACAGTACGCGTACCGTCCCGGGCGAAATGCCCAACAGGCGGTGGTCGAGGTGGAAGCGCAGCTGTTCCGTGGCCACCCGGAAGTCGTTGACGCCGACCTCGCGGACTACTTCGGAAGCATTCCGCACGCCGAGCTATTAAAATCGGTGGCGCGCCGGATTGTTGATCGGCGCGTGCTGCATCTGATCAAGATGTGGCTGGAATGTCCCGTGGAAGAAACCGACGATCGAGGACGGAAGACACGGACGACCGAGGCACGGGACAAGCGGTGCGGCATCCCGCAAGGCTCACCCATCTCACCACTGCTGGCAAACCTGTACATGCGCCGGTTTGTGCTGGGATGGAAGATGCTCGGGCTGGAGCGAAGCCTCGGCTCTCGCATCGTGACCTATGCCGACGATCTCGTAATCCTGTGCAGGCGGGGCAAAGCTGAAGAGGCCTTGCGACAACTGCGCATGATCATGGGAAGGCTGAAGCTGACGGTCAACGAGGAGAAGACACGAATCTGCAAGGTGCCGGAAGGAGAGTTCGACTTCCTGGGCTACTCGTTCGGGCGGATGTATTCTGCGAGAACCGGCCAGGCGCGCCTGGGGTACCGGCCATCGAAGAAAAGCATCAAGCGCATGGTGGAAACCATTCATGCGCTGACGGCTCGAACTGGGGTAGGGCAAGACACCACAGAGTTGGTGGCGAAGTTGAACCGCACGCTGCGCGGATGGGCGAACTACTTCAATGTAGGCACCGTCATCAAAGCGTATCGCGCGATCGACAACTACACCGCTGTGCGGTTGCGCCGGTGGTTGCGCTCCAAGCACAAGGTCAGGCGACGCAAGGGCGGGACTTATCCACTCTCGCACCTCTACGGGCACTTCGGGCTCGTACGCCTAACTGCGCGCGGACACGACGTGCCGTGGGTGAAGGCGTGAGGTCTTGTCCGAGAGCCGGATGCGGGAGATCTGCCTGTCCGGTTCGATGAGCGAGGTGTGGAAACGGAGTCACGGTCGAACCACTAAGGCACCGCCAGACGAAAGGGGCGGGAACAGATATGTTCGATCCTAAAGCAACCGCGTCACATCTCGACTCTACCA
>NZ_LSEF01000018.1 GCF_001641695.1 Bradyrhizobium neotropicale | reverse complement strand
GGTAGGCCTGCGGGTCGAGTTCATGGAGTTTTGCCGTGTTCACGAGCGAAGCCAGGATCGCCCAGCTCTCGGCGCCGCCCTCGCTGCCGCTGAACAATGAGTTGCGTCTTCCCATCGCAATCGGGCGCATGGAACGCTCGACTGTGTTGCTGTCCACCTCGACACGGCCGTCGCGGAGAAACAGCGTCAACCCGTCCCAGTGATTGAGCGCGTAGTTGATGGCCTCCGTCAGCTTCGACTGGGAGAAGAGCTGGCTGGCCATGGCGGTCAGCCGCGCCCTGAGCGCCTCCATCAACGGAGCGGACCTGGTGCGGCGGGCGGCCAGCCGCTGCTCGGCGCTGCTGCCGCGGATCTCCGCTTCGATGGCATAGACCGCCTGCAAGCGTTCGATCACCTCGCGCGCGAACGGCGACTGCGTCGTCTTATAGACCTCCACGAATTTGCGTCGGGCGTGGGCGAGACAAAAGGCGAGCTGGATTGCGCCGCCATGATCGCGGGCGAGCGCTTTGTAGGCGGCATAACCGTCGACCTGCAGAATGCCGGAAAAGCCCATCAATTGTCTGGCGATCTCTTCCGTGCCGCGGCCGTTGGCGAACACGTAGGCAACCGCCGGCGGCGAGGGCCCGCCCCATGGCCGGTCATCCATGGCATGCGCCCAGAACTGGCAGATGCGGGTGCGATGTCGCCCGGGATCGAGCACCGGCATCGGCGTCTCGTCGCAGAACACGCGCGGTGCAGCCTGGATCATCTGCAGCTGCAGCTCATAGAGGCTCTTGAGCCACCAGGCGGCACGCTTGATCCAGCCGGCGAGTGTCGCACGGTCAAGCTGGATGCCTTGGCCGGCCAGGATCTGCACCTGCCGGTACAGCGGCAGATACCAGGCGAACTTCGAGACCACCACATGGCTCACCAGTGCCGTCGAGGCCATGCCGCTCTCAATCAGGCGCGGCAGTACCTTCGCCTGGACTACGCCATCGGTACAGCTGCGGCAGGCGTACTTGGGACGGACCGTCCGCAGCACCTGCAGCATCGCCGGGATCACGTCCAGCACCTCGCTGACGTCCTCGCCAATCTTGTGAAGCTGGCCCTGGCAGCACGGGCAAGCGGTCGCCTCCGGCTCCAGCACCTGCTCACAACGCGGCAGGTGCTTGGGCAGCGCACCGATGTTGCGGCGCGCTCTCTTGCGTGGCCTGTCCGGCGACTTCGCCGCAGGCGCATCGTCGTTGGCCGGCGCAGGCCGTGTGGCGTCGGTTTGAAGATCATCCAGCTCGAGCGCCAGTTGCTCGTCCACGAGCACCGCAAGCTTCTCCGAACGCTTCCCGAAAATCATCTCCCTGAGTGTCTGCATCGCCACGCGCAGCTTCTCGTTCTCGGCGTCAAGCGCGAGTACCATCTCGGTCAGAACCGCCGGATCGGTCGGGAGAGCGTCGGGGCGAATCGCCATGATCAGACGATACAGGCGCGCGCCGCTTGCTCCAGCAAAATCCTCACTCCTCAGCCGGCAATGGCCGGCTGCTTCACAGGCTTGGGTGAGACACGCGTCCACTCAAGCCCATCGAGCAGCATCGCAAGCTGCGTCGCACTCAGGTGCACCACACCGTTGCGGATCGGCGGCCAGGTGAAACGCCCTTGGTGCAGCCACTTCGTTACCAGCACCATGCCGCTGCCGTCCCACGCCAGAAGCTTCACTCTGTCCATGCGCTTGCTGCGGAACACGAAGACGTCGCCGCAATACGGGTTCGCGCGCAGTGCTTCGCTCACCAGCGCCGACAGCGTGTGCACCGACTTGCGAAAGTCGACCGGCTGGGCCGCCAGCACCACCTTGAGGTCTGACCGTAGCGCAATCACCGGATGCCCCGAAGCGCCGACAGCACCGTCGACAACGTCGCTAGTTCCACACCCGGCGCGATCCGGATGCGCGCCCCGTTCAGCTCGATCTCGATCACCCCGCAGGCCTTGGTCGACAACGCGCTGATCTCCTGTGCCGACGAAATAGGCTCGTCGGCTGTGCCGCTGTTCTCGGCCCCAATTTGGATTGGCACAAAGCTCGCCGGACCAGCCACCGCCGCAACCTGGCGTCGCCACACCGTGAGCAGCCCGCGGGCAACGCCATTGCGCCGCGCTACCTCGGAGATGTTCACACCTTCCTCAAAGCTCTCCGCCACGATCCGGGCCTTCTCCTCGCCCGTCCATCGTCGCCGGCGACGTTCCCCAGTGATCACCTCGACACGACGATAGGAATCACCTTCCTGCCTGGCATCAAGCATGGCATTTGCCATCGTTCCATCTCCACCGATCCGCTCATGCCAGGCTGTATCGCGCGTTAGCCAAGGGATACCTAGGTGGGGGCCTCACGCCGGTTACCATTGAACGAAAATACGTGCTTGAAAAGCTATCGGAGTGTGGCTGTTCAAGCAGGATAGAGCCGCGCTTCTAGGCTTCGCAGGTCATTGTCGTCCAATGGACAATACCAAGGGCAGTTCGTGACGATTGGATGTTCAAGGGGGTCGGCAATGGAAGAGCTATTATTTCCGTCGATTTCCATCGTCCTTGTTCAGCACGATCGCCTTATGTCTTCGAAAGATCGCCGTTGCGCCGAAATGTTACGACGATTTTGCACATGGACTGACGTAAGGAAAGACCAACTATATGAGCTCGACGTCTCAATTTGTTGATCACTTGCCACAGCCAAGCAACTTCCACGGATCAAAGATTTCTGTCGTTTACTGCGATGGCTGATCTCCCCCGCTTTGAGCGCCCCGGCTTTGTTTCATCGGGCTCTCGGGTCACTCGTGATGAATCATATCACGACCCAAGTGCGTCGTTACGATGATTACCAGCGCCAGATCTTGCTAGCGTCGCAGCGCTTTCGGGTTAACACGGCCCTCAATCGGAGATGTGACGTCGCTGAACGTTGATTAGATAAGTTTTACGAATAAGCCCCTGCAAGAGGCGAGCCGATGTGATTGGAAAATGACCTTTCGATTCAAAACGACTGTGTACGGCCGTTCGTCTACGGTTATTTCATTGGCCTATCATTTTCTAGCAGTCCAGCAGGACGCAACGTCTTGGGGTCTGCAAAGGCCAACATTCGGCACCGCTCGCGAATTGTTAAGTTCAACTCCAATAAAGCGCGTCGGTGGCTCTCAGCGAACAAGCCCAGCATCTGCTCTATTTAAACCCTATCGTTTCTCTTGATCACTCACAGCGCAAAGCCAAATTCCATCTCACGCATCGCCGTTACTCCACCTACCGCCATTCCCCCCATGGCTGATCTTCCCCTCTTTGAGCGTCCCATCTTTGGTTTCAAAAAGTACAATATGGGGCCGCATGTCTTGACTTACACTTGGGGTCAACTGGAGCGTTATCATAGGTTCATCATCGAAACCCTGCAGCCGGCTCAGCGCACATGGGTTAACATGGCGCGCGATCAAGGATGTAGCGTTGCCGGTGCTGTACTAAGTGAGTTCGAGTCATATCCCTGCATGAATGATCCGGCGCAGGGTGATGTCCTAGAGCAGATTGAGACCCGCGTGCTGTACGTCTATCTGCCGGAAGAAGCTGCAAATAGTTGTTTGGAACAGCAGTCGCTGCAGCCCATTCCAGATTACATGTGCTCTGGGGACGGTGAGAGACAAGTCGTTGCAGTGGGGATTCCGCCGAATGTCCTTGCAGCATCCAAGCGAGCCATAGTGGCAATTTACCGACAACTTGGATGCGATCGGGTGAACACTGACGATATCAAGCGTTGCCTCGTCATTCCCCAGACGAACCTGATGACTGCTAATGGAGACGTCTATCGTCGCTGCCGTATTCCATATGACATAATCGCTGATGTGCCGGTGATGTTTACTTAGAAGATTGCTGGGGCCGAGCTTGATCTGTCATGGGTATTTCGTGTTTGTCGTCGGTTGTTCTCATGGGGGTGCGGGTTGTCCGCCTCCTCGATGACATCCTTATGTTATCTTCATTATAGTCGTTGTTGTGTTTTCTAATTGCCTCAACGTGATCGAGAGAATAATTTTTCGTAGACTTCGCGCTAAAATAGTAGTGCTACTGATTTCCCTTCGTTCGGAGCCTCTGTCAATAACATCATGAAAACATCGCGCGCCTGGGCGCAGAGACTCCCATGCGCACACTGCGCGGGTAAGCCCCGCGCCCAGTTGCTTCAAGGTTATCAGAACTATTTTGCTTGAAAGATAGGTCTCATTAAGTTGCGATTACGCTCGCTTACACGTACTTAAACTAAAGCGGAGCTCTTTATTGAATGTAAGAAAATGCCACGAGAACAGACGCGACTCCGCGTCGGACACATTACAAACAAATGAGACACATTAAATGAAAGCGAACACATAACACACACCCGAAACAAACACTTCAATGACCAGCGCCGCGCCCTAGTCGTCATCGCTCGCAACCTCGGGCAGAGTGCTGGGAAGTAGCACTGGCGCAATTGCTACCACATCAAACGATCCAAGCTCATCGCGTATAAACACTCCTTTCTGCTGGTCATATCGGGTCCAATCGGATTTGGCGATAACGAGGCAACAAGCAATATCTTTGGCTTCGACCGAAAGGCACTCAGCTGAGCGATACGTTTTCACTACCTCCTCTACAGAGGTATTCGCCGCATACGGTGGGATGTCCACTGCTAGCATCTTGCGGCGACCGTCGTGATCCAACACCCGCATGTAAATCGGAATGGGATCAAGGCTTTGCCCTTTCTGACATGCTTGCCCGACCTCTTTCGGAACGTAGATGTAAAGTAACTGGCGCACCGTCCACCGACCAGTTGAAGTCACCGTGGTTTCGATCTGCTCGAACCGATTGCTGCTGTTTGAATGATCCGTGCACGGATGGGTCGCAAGTTGTGCGGCGGAGTCGGCTTCGAGCCCGCAAGCCTGCGCAAGCTCAAGCCAACCGCGTTGCGCGGGAAGCAGGACGTCATTCATGAACTCTTCATATCTAACTAGCTGTGTTGCTAGATGACATTTCAATGTATCTCCGTCGGTTGCGGAGATGAGATCCAGAGTTCCAAAAATTGGACGGCGAAACGCGACGAGAGGCATGATGACATATCGCAGAAGAATCCGCTGGAAATGAAGTGCTGTGGGGGAGCTGAGTGCTGAGGCTTAAATAAGCGAAACCAGGCTGGGGTCTCGTCGTAGGCGTCGGCCTCAGTTCCCTATCAGCACGGTAAGTTGGCTTTTGCGAAACGGCAAAGAGTCTGCCTCTTGGACGCAGTGGTAATCTAACTGCCCCCTCAAAACGCTTAAAGGATCGTCACTGTCGATCACAATGCGCCGCTAATGCCAGACAGGATGGCGCCCGATCCAGACAACGCGCCTCATATGGCACATTGCTGCCGCACGACGCTTCGGCGGCCAATCGCAATCTCAAGAGACAACTCATGCGTTTCGGAACAGGTGCTTGTCGGGATTGAAACGCGAAAGTGACGTGTCCTAGAGGGCAACTCGGCGAGGCCGCTCTCTCTATCGAATCCGCGTCATTTCTGTGGTCTAATACCGGCGAAGGACCATCGGATCGCGCGGTCGTCGTGGGCGATCTCAATCGTCTGCCCGCCGGATACGGCGCAGTTCGAATGCGCCTTCGACCGCGGCTACATCCGGCGCGGACTGTGCGCCGGGGGCTTAAGCCCGCTCATAAAGAGCGTCGCCGCTCTGTGTGGTCAGCAAGTCGATATCGCCGCACGGGCCCAACTCATTTCAGGGTCTGTCGCTGGCGCTGCGTCACGCGCTGCACTTCGGCCCGCTTGAGACTCTACGTGGTGCGCTCCCCTGCTGCGAGTTGCTGCGCGGCGCGCATCCCGGGCCAGGCCTCTTTGGTCTCGACGCGGAGGACCCATGCCGGCCGTCGAAGTCGCAACAGTGGAATCTTTCGGCACGGCGTCGAAGTTTGCCGCCTGAACGCCCGTTTGGAATCGGCAAAGAGTTCTCGCAATGTAGTAGACCGGTCTAGCATTCGCGGGGCGAGTGCCCCAGCGCGGCTCCCCCTAAGCGGACACTGCCCGCATGCTGGTGGCGCCGAGCATTCCCGGGTGGTCCTCCAGATCGCGCCACGGCGAATTCCAACCACTCTCCGGACGGCACCCGCGTCAGCCAGCGCACAACTCAAGCGGTCAGCAGGTGATCACCTGCGTGATGGCCAACACATCAAATGTGTCAAAGCCAGCACGGTCGAACAAGCCCTTCTGCGCATCGTAACTGAACCAATCGGTGCGGGCGATAACAAGGCAGCGTTCGATCTGCTCATTCTGAATTTGAGTACATCCAGCTGACCGGTATTTTTCCACTATTGTTTCAATAGAGAAATCCCCGCTATCCGGCCGGATGTCCACCGCCACCAGTCTTTGTCGACCATCCGCACCTCTAAAGCGCATGTTCTGCGGAATAAATTCTAAGCTTCCCGCGCAAAGACACGCGCGTGCGGCATCATTTGTAGTGTAAACATACAGAACAGCGGGCGTTCCATCTGGGTTCCGGGTTATTTGTTCTAAGATGCCGCTCCTTGGATCATTCATGCATGGAAAGCGGGAGAACTCTAGCAAGTGATCGTAAGAGATCTCCCCATTTTCGAGAGCAAATAACCAAGCGCCCCTCACAGAGACAACCCAGCGCTGCTGCCGGGCCAGCAGCGATTCAAGGAAACCACGATACTGATTAATCGCGTTGGCTAACCTTGCTGTTAGCGTAGATGGAAGGGTCCTCTGAGAGAAGTTTACACCAATGTAGTGCGGCCGCTCAAAAGCTCGGGGGAGGTCAGTCATCGTACGATCACAAAGGGAAACGGAATGACAGAATGGAGAAGATGGAAGATGACCGTGAAGGATCTTCTAGGAAGCTTTGAGTGAACGCGGAACAAGATGTGGGGGCTAAATAGGGCAACGGATGACATCCCTCAGTTGTCACCATCATCGCGCTAAGAGACGAACACTTTGCGTTTCCTCAAAAGCCACCCGACTGCGCTGATCTGTACACGTTTCTTACGGCGCTTCCCTTTCAGCGCCAATTAAACCCTGACAAGACTTCACATGGCTCTCGTTACACGGCTCTCGTTGCATTTCAACGTCGGTCCTATAGGGGGCCAAATCGCAACCGACGAAGGCACACTGGAAAGCGATCTAGCTACGCAGCGTAGCCAAATGTAATGATTGTCTTAATGATGCCCTGCTGCCCTCCCAAGGCGCATGACTAGCGCACGACGCGCGGCTGTAGCTGTAGAATCAGACGACGACTTTCTTTGTCATCCGTGCATGAATTATGGTATCCATTCGGCGTAGGCCACAGGATCACCGCTTCAGCAGTCCGGGGTTTTCCTTGTAGAACCTGATAAGCTCGATCAGGTTCTCGATTCCGAAGTCGGTGAATGCCTTGACGCCATCTTCTCCGACGCCATTGACCCAGATGACCCCGTCCTCGATCTCCACTTCAATCGAGATGTCGCGGAGCCAATCTTCGTCTTCACCAAGGTCCTTGGCGACCTGGGTGATGGTGGTGACGTGATGGACTTTGTTGACGTGCGTGGTCATGCCGCTCGAGCGGAGAACGTTGATGCCGGGGTCCAATTCCAGGGCAGAAGCTCGTCCAGCCGATGAGCTGGGTGGGCGGCGATGCGAGCAAGGACGTCGGCCAGCCAAGCTTGCGGGTCGACGCCGTTCATTTTTGCTGTGACGATCAGGCTGTACATGGCCGCGGCGCGCCGTCCACCGCGATCAGATCCGCAGAACAGCCAGGACTTCCGGCCAAGAGCGATTCCTCGCAAGCCCCGTTCGGCGGCATTGTTGGAGAGACACACGCGTCCATCTTCCAGGAACAGCGTGAAGCTCGCCCAACGCTTCAGGATGTAGTTGAACGCCTTGGCCAGGTCATGGCCGCGAGACAGTTTGGCGAGTTGCTCGCGCATGTAGACCTGAAGGTCCCCGACCAGAGGCCGGCTCAGCGTCTGTCGCACCTGAAGGCGCTCCTCGGTGCTCTTGCCGTTGATGGAGCGTTCGATCTCGAACAGCGCATCGATCCGCCGCACGACCTCGATCGCGATCGGAGAGAGCGGGATTTCCTTTTTTCCGGCGCCCTTGCGCCGGGCATTCTCTTCGATGTCGGCCATGGCAAAGAACGGGCGCCTTCCATGCGACCAGCAGGCAGCTTCCCGGATCGGTCCGGGCTGGCG
>NZ_LSEF01000017.1 GCF_001641695.1 Bradyrhizobium neotropicale | reverse complement strand
GCCGTGGCCAAGACGACGACGGTGCGGGGATTTACCCGCAAGCGCGCCGAGCGCCAGACCTTCCCCGAGCACCTTCCCCGGGAGCGGGTGGTGATCGATGGGCCGACGGCTTGTGAATGCTGCGGCAGCAATCGCCTTCGCAAGCTCAGCGAGGACGTGACGCGAACGCTGGAAGTGGTGCCGCGCCAGTGGAAGGTGATCGAGACGGTCCGGGAGAAGTTCTCCTGCCGCGACTGCGAGAAGATCAGCCAGGCGCCGGCGCCGTTCCATGCCATCGCTCGGGGATGGGCTGGCCCGAGCCTCCTGGCCATGATCATGTTCGAGAAGTTCGGTCAGCATCAGCCGCTAAACCGCCAGGCCGAGCGCTACGCTCTGGAAGGCGTGCCGATCGCACTGTCGACCATGGCGGATGCCGTTGGGGCGGTCTGTGCGTCGCTGGATCCCCTGCTGCGCCGCCTTGAGGCCCATGTGATGGCGGCCGAGCGCCTTCATGCCGATGATACGACCGTGCCGGTGCTGGCCAAGGGCAAGACCGACACGGGACGGTGCTGGGTCTACGTCCGGGACGACCGGCCGTTTGGGGGCGCGGACCCACCGGCGGCCATGTTCTACTACTCACGCGACCGCAAGGGCGAACATCCCAAGGAGCATCTGGCCCGGTATGCCGGCATCCTGCAGGCCGACGCCTATGACGGGTACAACCAGCTCTATCTGGCCGGGCGCCAGCCCGGACCGATCCGGGAAGCTGCCTGCTGGTCGCATGGAAGGCGCCCGTTCTTTGCCATGGCCGACATCGAAGAGAATGCCCGGCGCAAGGGCGCCGGAAAAAAGGAAATCCCGCTCTCTCCGATCGCGATCGAGGTCGTGCGGCGGATCGATGCGCTGTTCGAGATCGAACGCTCCATCAACGGCAAGAGCACCGAGGAGCGCCTTCAGGTGCGACAGACGCTGAGCCGGCCTCTGGTCGGGGACCTTCAGGTCTACATGCGCGAGCAACTCGCCAAACTGTCTCGCGGCCATGACCTGGCCAAGGCGTTCAACTACATCCTGAAGCGTTGGGCGAGCTTCACGCTGTTCCTGGAAGATGGACGCGTGTGTCTCTCCAACAATGCCGCCGAACGGGGCTTGCGAGGAATCGCTCTTGGCCGGAAGTCCTGGCTGTTCTGCGGATCTGATCGCGGTGGACGGCGCGCCGCGGCCATGTACAGCCTGATCGTCACAGCAAAAATGAACGGCGTCGACCCGCAAGCTTGGCTGGCCGACGTCCTTGCTCGCATCGCCGCCCACCCAGCTCATCGGCTGGACGAGCTTCTGCCCTGGAATTGGACCCCGGCATCAACGTTCTCCGCTCGAGCGGCATGACCACGCACGTCAACAAAGTCCATCACGTCACCACCATCACCCAGGTCGCCAAGGACCTTGGTGAAGACGAAGATTGGCTCCGCGACATCTCGATTGAAGTGGAGATCGAGGACGGGGTCATCTGGGTCAATGGCGTCGGAGAAGATGGCGTCAAGGC
>NZ_LSEF01000016.1:12896-50858 GCF_001641695.1 Bradyrhizobium neotropicale | reverse complement strand
GGCCCAGCTTGTGGATAGCTGAATATTTAAGGTGCTGCGCTTCAGGCTGATGGTGAAAACGAGGTCCGTGGTGACGGCCTCAAGCATCAGGAGAAGCGCAGCATGGACCATTTTGCCGGACTGGACGTATCGGTCAAGGAGACGAGTGTCTGCATTTTGGATGATACGGGCAAGATCTTGAAGGAAGTGAAGGTGGCGAGTGAGCCCCAAGCGCTTCTGAAGGTTCTGGGGAATCCCGCCTACCGCTTCAAGCGGATCGGACTGGAAGCCGGGCCGTTATCGCAATGGCTGTTCAGCGCTCTCGCCGAAGCCGAGTTACCAGTGATCTGTGTGGAGACTCGGCACATGCAGGCGGTGCTGAAGGCGCAGATCAACAAGACCGACCGCAATGACGCGCGCGGCATCGCTCAGATGATGCGGGTGGGAGTGTATCGCCCGGTGCATGTGAAGACGCTACGCAGCCAGAAACTGCGTATGCTGCTAACCCATCGCAAGCTATTGCAGTCGAAGGCCATCGCCATCGAGAACGATCTGCGAGGGACTTTGCGTAACTTCGGCCTCAAGGTGGGCATAGTCGGAATGGTGAGGTTCGAGGCCCGCATCCAGGAGCTTGTCGAGACTATTCCCGACTTGGCGATCCTGGTGGAACCGCTGCTCGTCGTGCGGCGGGCGCTACGCGAACAGATCATCATCCTGCACCGCCGCTTGCTGGCCATCGTGCGCGACGACGAGGTGTGCCGGCGCCTGATGACGACCCCCGGTGTCGGCCCGGTGGTGGCGCTGACCTATCGCGCGACCGTCGATGTGCCAGCCCGATTCCGAAAATCCAAGTCGGTCGGGGCAGTGTTTGGGCTGACGAGCTCCAGATATCAATCAGGCGAGATCGATTGGAGCGGCAGGATATCGCGCTGCGGGGATGAGATGATGCGGGTGATGCTCTACGAAGCAGCGCAGAGCATGTTGCATTCGAAGAAATGGTCCTGGCTCAAGGCCTGGGCCATGCAGATCGCCAGGCGTCGCGGAATGAAGAAGGCGATCGTGGCCCTGGCCCGTCGGCTGGCCGTCATCATGCACCGCATATGGGTCGATGGCACCGAGTTCCGGTGGACCCGGGAGCCAACCGCGACAGCAGCATGAAAACCGTTCAGGATCAAAGCCGATAGGAGGAAACTCGAGATCCACCCAGCAGTGGAAAGATGTCCCTCGCGGGACGATGGATGAGGTGAGTTCGCATGTCCGCTTGAACCTGTCGTTCAAACTAACGACAAGGCCGCGCAAAAGATTGTTCTACTTCGTCCTCGAATCCCATGATGGAAGGGCCCTGGTGCCGATTCCGAAGAGAAGCGCGAGCCCGTGAGCGACATCGACACTGCAGTGGCGGATAGTCTGAAAGTGCTTGACCTCAAACGGCCGATTAGAGAAGCGGACATTGACCAAGATCGCTGTCACGCGATTTTATAAGCACACGCCCTAGGCAACGAGCTCGGCGAACAGGTCGGCATCGACATTGCCGCCCGACAGCACGATCACGACGTTCTTGCCGGCGACATCAAGACGGCCGGCCAATAGCGCGGCAAGGCCGATAGCGCCGCCCGGCTCGACCACGAGCTTCAGCTCGCGATAGGCAAACGCCACGGCCGCGCCGACCTCAGCGTCGGAGGCGGTGACGCCCCGCGCCAGCAGCTTGCTGTTGATCGCGAACGTCATCTCGCCGGGCATCAGCGCCATCAGCGCGTCGCAGATGGTGCGGCCCGCGGGCGGATGCGGCTCGCGATGACCGACGGCGAGCGAACGGGTGTGATCGTCGAACGCCTCGGGCTCGGCCACGACGATCTGGGCTTGCGGATAGCGCGCCTTCACGGCGGTCGCGACGCCCGCGATCAGGCCGCCGCCAGAGGCCGGCGCCACCACGATGTCGGGCATGATGCCGAGGCTCGCCATGTCTTCGGCGATCTCGCGGCCAGCGGTGCCTTGGCCTGCGATCACGAAGGGATCGTCATAGGGCTTGACCAGCGTCGCGCCGCGCTTCTCGGCGATGCCGCGCGAGATCGCCTCGCGGTCGTCGCGGTCGCGGTCATACAACACGACCTCGGCGCCATAGGATTTGGTGCGCTCGCGCTTGGACAGCGGCGCATCCGCCGGCATCACGATGGTCGCTTGCATGTCGAGGATCTTCGCCGCCGCCGCCACGCCCTGGGCGTGGTTGCCGGAGGAGAACGCGACGACACCGCCGGAACGCTTGTCCGGCGGGATCGAGAACACCTTGTTGAAGGCGCCGCGGAACTTGAAGGAGCCGGTGCGCTGGAGCATCTCCGGCTTCAAAAAGACCTTTGCGCCGACGCGCTCGTTGAGCACGGGAAAGGACAACAGCGGGGTGCGGATGGCGAAGGGCGCGATCACGCGCGCTGCGGCATCGATGTCGGCAGGGCCGACCGGGAGGGGCTGTTCCGTCATGGGGTAATTTGTATCGCGCCTGATCAGGTGCGGGCAAGACACCTCCGCGCGAGGGTCTGCGGCCGTCAGGCGACGAAGCGCGGCTGCTCCACCCCGTTCCGGCCCGGCAGCACCGCGCCGACCGCCCGGATGCTGTCGACGAAGGCCCTCGCCGAGGCCTCCCAGGTGTAATTGGCGGCAAATTCGACGCAGGCCTGCCGGGAGATGTCGAGCGCCGCAAGGCAGGCGCTGCGCAAATCGTGATCCAGCGCGCCGACCGGCGCGTCGCCGATCACGTCGCGGGGGCCCTTCACCGGGAAGGCCGCAACCGGCAGCCCGCTCGCCAGCGCCTCCAGGAGGACCAGGCCGAACGTGTCGGTCTTGCTGGGAAACACGAAGACGTCGGCCGCAGCGTAGATTTCCGCCAGAGCCTCGCCGTGCTTCTCCCCCAGGAAGATCGCCTCAGGATAGGCCTCCTCGAGGGACGCCCGCGCCGGGCCGTCGCCGACGATCACCTTGGTGCCGGGCAGGTCGAGGTCGAGGAAGGCCTCGAGATTCTTTTCCACCGCGACACGGCCGACCGAAAGGAACACCGGTGCCGGCAGGCAGAGGTCGATGGCGCGCGGATGGAACAGATGGGTGTCGACGCCGCGCGGCCACAGCACGACATTGTCGAAGCCGCGCTCGCTGAGCTCGCGGGCGAGCGCCGGGGTCGCCGCCATCACCGCGCTGCTCGCGCTGTGGAAGCGGCGCAGCGCGCGCCAGATCAGGGAGCCCGGAACCGGCACCCTGGCGCGGACATATTCGGGAAAGCGGGTGTGGAAGCTGGTCGTGAACGGCAGCTTGCGCTGGCGGCAATAGCGGCGGACCATCAGGCCGATCGGCCCTTCCGTCGCGATATGGATGCTGTCGGGGCGCGCCTCCTCGATCAGCTTGGCGATCCGCGCCGGGCGGGGCATTGCCAAGCGTACGTCGCGGTAGCTCGGCATCGCAAAGGTCCGGAACGATTGCGGCGTGAGGAACGCGAACTCGACGTCGAGCGCCTTGGCCGCGTCAGCGAGCTTGGTCAGCGTCCGAACCACACCGTTGACTTGCGGGTGCCAGGCGTCGGTCGCGACCAGGATGCGCATTACGCAGCTCTTGCAGCGACCTGTGGGACAGGCGCCGCCTTTCGCAACTGATCCGCCCAGGTGATGATCTCGAAATGGCCGTCGTCGTGCTCGACGAGCGCCGTGCAGCTCTCCACCCAGTCACCGCAGTTCATGTAGCGGATGCCGGCCTCGTCGCGGATCACGGCATAGTGGATGTGGCCGCAAATCACGCCGTCGGCCTCGTGGCGCCGCGCCTCGGCGGCGAGCGCCTGCTCGAACGCGCCGATATAGTTGACGGCGTTCTTGACCTTCTGCTTCGCCCATTGCGACAGCGACCAGTAGGGCACGCCGAACATGCGGCGGAAGAAGTTGACGAAGCGATTCATCTGGATCGCGAAGTCGTAGGCCTTGTCGCCGAGATGGGCGAGCCAGCGCGCGTTCTGCACCACGAGGTCGAAGATGTCGCCATGGATGACGAGATAGCGCTTGCCGTCCACCCCGGTGTGGACGGTGTTTTCGACGACGTCGATGCCGCCGAAATGCGTGCCGTAATAGTTGCGCAGGAACTCGTCGTGATTGCCGGGGATGTAGATGATCTTGGCGCCCTTGCGCGCCTTGCGCAACAGCTTCTGGACGAGGTCGTTATGCGATTGCGGCCAGTGCCAGCTCGATTTCAGCGCCCAGCCGTCGACGATGTCACCGACGAGGTAGATGGTATCGGCGTCATGGTAGCGCAGGAAGTCCAGCAGAAGATCGGCTTGCGAGCCGCGGGCTCCGAGATGGACGTCGGAGATGAACAACGTGCGAAAGCGCCGCTCCGGGCTCTCGTCACTCACATCGTAACTTCCCATGCGCCAGCCTGTAACAATGTCCCGTGACAGGGGGATGACCAATTTAACCTGTGAGGCACCCTCAGATACGAATCAAACCTTGCCTCGCCCTGTCAGCCGGATATCAGCCGCATGCGACAATCAGGCGACATGGCGCCGCAGAGGCGTCCGCAAAACCCCGGGAACCCCTAGGTTTGTTGGTTAACGCCGGCGGGTCGCCGCGCGGATCCGGCCGCAATCGCGGCCGAGGTCAGTAGAATCTGTGGAAATGATGGATCGGCCCGTGGCCATGGCCGACGCTGAAGCGGTCGGCGGCTGCGATCGCCGCGCTGATCCAGGTCTTGGCGTTGCGCACCGCGTCCTCGAGCCCCTCGCCCTTGGCGAGACCCGCCGCCACGGCAGAGGATAGCGAGCAGCCGGTGCCATGGGTGTTTTTGGTGGCAACGCGGGGGGCGGCCAGCGCGATCGTTTTATCCGAATCGACGAGATAGTCGGTGCTCTCGGCGCCCTCGCTGTGGCCGCCCTTGATCAGGACGGAGCGGCAGCCGAGCGCCAGAAGGCGCCTGCCCTGGCCCTCGATGTCGGCCTCGCTCGAGGCGACCGGCTCGTCCAGGAGGGCCGCCGCCTCCGGCAAATTGGGGGTCAGCACAGAGGCGAGCGGTATCAGCTTCGTGCGCAGGGCTTCGACGGCCTCGGAAGCCAGCAGTCGGTCGCCGGAGGTTGCGACCATCACGGGATCGAGCACCACGTACCGGGGCGACCAGCGCGCGAGCGCGGCCGCGATCGCATCGATGCTCAAAGCCTGCGCCACCATGCCGATCTTCACCGCACCGACATCGAGATCGGAGAACACGGCATCGACCTGCGCGGTGACGAACTCGGCGGGCACGGCGTGAATGCCGGTGACGCCCCTGGTGTTCTGCGCCGTCAACGCCGTGATCGCGGAGGCGCCATAGACACCGAGCGCGGCGAAGGTCTTCAGGTCCGCCTGAATGCCGGCGCCGCCGCTCGAATCGGAGCCGGCAATGGTGAGCGCCACGGGCGTCGTCATGGTGCGATTTTCCGCATTTCGGGGACCATGATCCGTCCTAGCGCGCATATCCCGGGGCAGCAAGCAAGCTTGCGCCCGGGACAGCAAGCAAGCTTGCGCCGGAGGGCAGCAAGCAAGCTTGCGCCGGAGGGCAGCAAGCAAGCTTGCGCCGGAGGGCAGCAAGCAAGCTTGCGCCGGAGGGCAGCAAGTTCGCTTGCTAAATGGGGCCGGTTTTGGCCTATTAGCCGCCAGATCATGCCCTTCGGAGCAACCGCGATGGTTCCTTTTTTCGTCCAGATCAAATGCAAGCTCGGCCAGTCCTACACGGTCGCCAACGCGCTCGCAGAAGCCGAGATCGCCTCCGAGATCTATTCCACGGCCGGCGACTACGACCTGCTGGTGAAGTTCTACGTCGACAAGGACACCGACATCGGCCACTTCATCAACGAGAAGGTGCAGATCCTGCCGGGCATCCAGGACACGCACACCATCATCACCTTCAAGGCCTTCGGGAGCAGCTAGGGCTGGAAGCGCTAGCTGCCCTCTTTTTTCCGCTTCGGCGGCGTCGGTCCGTCGACCGGCGGCAGCGACTTGACGTAATCCGCCATCGCCGCAAGGTCCGCGTCCGACAATAGCGAGGTGTTCTTGATCACCCGCGTCATCGCGCCGCCGGCGCTGTCGCCGTCGGGCAGTTCGCCGGTCTTCAGGAAGTAGGCAATATCCTTCGCGCTCCAATCGCCAAGGCGCTTCTGGGTGATGTTGGGGACCCAGCCCTCCCCTTCCGGATTGGGTCCGCCAGCGAAGCGCTCTCCGCTGATGATACCGCCAAGAATATTGCGCGGGCTGTGACATTCCGCGCAGTGGCCAAAGCTGTTCACGAGATAGGCCCCGCGATTCCATTGCGCCGACTGCGCGGCCTCGGGCGCGAACGGCTTGCCGTCCATGAACAGGAGCTTCCATATGCCGACGTTGCGCCGGATGTCGAACGGGAAGCGCACGTCGTGATCGCGCACCTTGCCCGCGACGGGGGGAAGCGTTTTCAGATAGGCGAAGAGATCGAGCACGTCCTCGCGCCTGGCATGCTGATACGATGTGTACGGAAAGGCCGGAAAATAATGTTGTCCGGACGGCGAAACCCCCTTCATCACCGCGTTGACGAATTCAGCTTCTTGCCATCGTCCGATGCCATCGTTCGGATCGGGCGAGATATTGGGCGCGTAGAACGTTCCGAAGGGCGAGCGGATCGCGACGCCGCCGCCGAGCCGGGTGCGGTCGGGCTGGTTGGGCACGGCATGGCATGAGGCGCAGCCGCCGGCGTTGAACATCTCCTCGCCATTGGCAAGATTCGGCGTGTGGGCGGGTGCCGTGACGGCAAAGCCGACGGCCGGCGCGCTGAGCCACCAGTAGACGCCTGCCGCGGCAATCGTTGCGAGCAGCGCCACGGAAATTGTTCGTTGCAACATGCGGTCCATCCACTCGTGGCCAGCGAACCTATGGCCGATGTCGTTGCAACTCCAGCCACGAAGAATTTAGCCTGTCCCCGCTGGAAACGGGAATAAACTGAAACGTTGGCTGTTGGAAGTTTCGCAGGCCAACGAGGCCACCAGGGAGAATGTCATGAACAAGACCGTCATTGCCGTGTTAGCGCTGGGCACTGTTGCTTTTGCGGGTCCGGCCAGCGCCGAGAAGCTGAAAGCAACGCTCGACGGCAAGGCCGAGGTACCGGCCACGACCACCAGCGGCACCGGAACGGCCGATCTGGACTACGACGCCGCCAGCAAGAAGCTGTCCTGGAAGCTCACCTATTCGGGCCTCTCCGGCCCCGCCACGGCGGCGCATTTCCACGGGCCTGCCGAGTCCGGCAAGAACGCCGGCGTCGCGATCGCGATCCCGAACGCCACATCGAGCCCCGTCGAAGGCAGCGCGACGCTCACGGACGCGCAGGCCGCCGATCTGCTCGCCGGCAAGCTCTACGTCAACATCCACACCGCGGCCAATCCGGGCGGCGAGATCCGCGGTCAGGTGACGAAGTAAGTCTCACGGCTGCCTCGTCGGCGGAGGCCGGACGCAGGAGGGAGCGTCCGGCCTTTTCGAGTCTGGCGCATGCATCATACGTCATTGCAGGAAGATGAGCTCGCGGCTCGCCCTCATTCCGGCATGCCGGCGATCCGGAGCGCTTGCGCCAGCATTTCGGCCTCGTCCAGTCGACGCATGCGCGATGTGTACGCAGCGATGCGCTTGTTGGGAAATAGCTGCATCGCGTGAGCGCAGATCCGCTGCGCTTCCTCAACGCGGCCTGATGCGGCGTGACATGCCGCCAGAATGAACTGCGCGGGCGGAAAGATCGGGATCAGCCTGATGGCGGCCGCCGCGCAGGACAAGGCGTCCTCATTTCGGCCGGCGAGGAAATAAGCGTAAGCCAGCCCCGTCAGGGCGTTGCAGATCCCATGCGGATGGAGCGGGTTCAGACGCAATGCGATGCTGAACTGCTCGACTGCGGCGTCGCCGCGACCAAGCCAAAGCTGGCTCCATCCGCTCCAATGCCGTGCGATGACGAGGTTTGGGTCCAGCTTGATCGCTCTCGCGAGATGGGATTCGCCCTCCTCGACCTGACCGGCAAGCTGGGCGAGCGCGTGTCCTGCCGTTGCAAGAACCGATGGATCGTTCCCATCAAGTTCAATCGCCCGCCTCGCGAGTCGCTCGGCTTCACTGCGTTCGTGGGCTACATCGGTGGTCCAATCGAAGACTCTTCTCAGGACTAGCAACGGGCGCCGAGCGCGTATGCGCGCGCGAATTCAGGATCGAGTTCGCGGGCAATCTTTGCGAGCTCGATCGCCTCGATGCTTGCCTTCTCCGTGAAATTGAAGAAGGCGGCAAATGCCCGGAGATAATAGTCGTAGGCCTGAAGATTGTCGGTCGGCTTACGTCGGGCGCGCTCGATTTCGGCGCGCTCCAGTTGCGGGGAGATTGCGCCGATGACGCTGCTCGTCAGCCGATCCTGCAGGTCGAAAAGATCTCCTATTTCACTGTCAAACCGGTCTGCCCAGAGATGCGTCCCGGTTGTCGTATCTATCAACTGACCGGCGATTCGGAGGCGATTTCCGGCCTTGCGCACACTGCCTTCGAGCACGTAGCGAACGCCCAGCTCCTGGCCGATCTGTTTGACGTCGATTGCCTTCCCCTTGTAGGCCAGAGTCGAATGTCTCGCGATGACGAAAAGAGACTTCGAACGGGACAGTCCCAAAATGATGTCCTCGACCATGCCATCGGCAAAATAGTCCTGCTCCGGATCGGAGCACAAATTGGCGAACGGGAGGACCGCGATCGAGGGTTTGTCGGGAAGCGAGAGCGCGGGTTTCGGCGCCTCGGCTCCGCTGTCGGCAACTGCTTCCGTGTCCGCGGCGGCGAGCGTTTCGCGGACCTTGCCGACGAAGCGAAAGCCTCTGCGTGGCAGTGTCCTTACCAGCCGCTGCTCTTCGCCGGAATCGCCGATCGCGCATCGCACGCTGTTGAGGCGGGTCGTCAGCGCGGCATCGGACACGCTTCGCCCCTGCCAGATGGCATCGATGAGCTCGTCCTTGCCCACGACGCGCTCCCGGTTGCGGATCAGGTAATCGAGGAGGTCGAACACCTGCGGGGCAACGGAGACCAGATCCGTCCCGCGACGCAGCTCCCGCCGTTCCGCGTCGAATGCATACTCCTCAAAGAGATAGCGCAAGATGCGAATCCCTTGGGTGAGCCCCCCGGGCGACCGGGTGGGCGTTTCGGCCCGCTGGACACCGCAAGAATAAGCCGCCGATAGGGAAAATGTAAGCTGCCGGTTAAGCGCGCCCGCCGGTCTTCGGGCACCTTCGCCAGGTGGAAAACACCCACCGGAGGCACCGACATGACCATGATCCACGGCACAATTTGGCTGGAACGGAAATCGGTATCGACATGGCACGTCTCCAGCCTGATCCGGAAATACTGGGATGCCTTTCAGGCACATCGTGAGCGCCAGCGATTGCGCGGCACTTTGTCAGGCCTAAGTGACCAGGAGCTGATGGACATCGGCACCACGCGCGGCGAGATCGACTATGTTGCCTCGAACCGCGATATCGACCCGCGAGACATCGTGAGCCATTCGCGCGCAGCGTAAGCCCGCGCCGCACGACCTGCCAGATACCGGCACTTCACCGGCGAAGACCTCCGTGCTTTCCCGATTTCGCTTCGCTTCATCCACGCTTCGAGACTAGACTATAGATTGAAGCGCATGCGTCAGTCGACCGCAAGTTGTTCGGTCTCGTCGTCGTCGAGAATGAAGATGTGATTGCCGAATACGTAAAGCGAGCAGGCATCGACAGCGGCATCAAGATCCACCGCGTCACTTGTGTTCTGGATCCAGCACTGGCCGCCCCGAGATAGCCGCGCAAGGTGCGTTGCCGCCGTTTACTCGCTCGCCCCTTGGGGGCCGGCCTAAGCTCCGCTCAGCGCCTGCGCGAGGTCCGCGATCAAGTCAGACGGGTTTTCGATTCCGATCGATAGCCGGATCGTGGAATCGAGAACGCCGATCTTCCGGCGGATGTCGGCGGGAACGCCGGAATGGGTCATTGTCGCAGGCAGGCTGGCGAGCGATTCGGTGCCTCCGAGGCTCACCGCCAGCTTGAAGATCTGCAGCGCGTTGAGGAATTTCACCGCCGCCGGCTGGCCGCCGACGATGTCGAATGAGAACGTCGATCCGGCTCCGAGACATTGCCGTGCGAAGACGCGTCCGGCCACTGAAGCTTCCTCGTGATGACCGAGATAGTGGACCTTCGCCACCTTGGCGTGGTCGCGCAGGTAGTCCGCCACGAGGCGCGCATTCCCATCGGCCTTCTCCATGCGGATGCTCAAGGTCTCGAGGGAGCGGCTGATCATCCAGCAGGAGTGCGGATCCAATTGGGTGCCGATGGCGCCGCGCAGCGCCTTGATGTCCTTCATGATCGCCTTTGAGCCGAGCGCGGCACCGGCGATGAGATCGGAATGACCGCCGACATACTTGGTCAACGAGTACAATGAAAGATCCGCGCCGTGCTCGATCGGTCGCTGAAACACCGGCCCGAGCAAGGTATTGTCGCAGGCGATGATGGGCGTGTGTCCCTGCATCTTGCCGATCGCGTCGGCGACGCGGCGGATCATAGCGATATCGACCAGGCCATTGGTCGGATTGGCCGGAGTTTCGATGAGAATCATCGCAATCCGCCCCTTTTTCGCGCCCTCCTCTGCGGCCTGCTTCACCGCCGCTTCGTCAAGGCCGTCGGCAAAGCCGACCGCACTGATCGAGAAACGCGCAAGCGTGTTGGCAAGCAGGGTTTCGGTCCCGCCGTAAAGCGGCTGCGAGTGCAGAATGACGTCGCCCGGCCGGACGCAGGCGAGAATCGTCGTAGCGATCGCCGACATTCCTGACGAGAACAGCGCGCAGCTCTCGGCGCGCTCGTAGACCGAGAGCCTGTCCTCGACGATTTCGCTGTTGGGGTGATTGAAGCGCGAATAGACGAGACCGGCGCCCATCCCCTCCGGCGGCTCGCGCCGGCCGGAGACGAAATCGAAGAAATCCTGTCCGTCTTCGGCCGTCCTGAAGACGAAGGTCGAGGTCAGGAACACCGGCGGCTTGATGGCACCTTCCGACAGTTGCGGATCATAGCCATAGGTCAGCATCAGCGTTTCGGGATGCAGCATATGGTTGCCGATGTGGGTCTTCGACGGAAACGGTTTTACCATGGCCTGTCTCGCTGTTCGTGATCCAGATCCTCGCCGCGCGTTGGAACTCTGCGATGGTGGAGCATTCAGGAGTCGGATGCGCCGGCATCCGACGACTCGCATCAACGTCGCGGCAGCTTGAGTTGAAGATAGCTCATACGCGGCGCTCTGACAGCGATCCGTGAGGCCTGGCAGACAAATTCCTTTGATTGTTGTCCGGCGAAGCAATGTCCGCTTTGGCGGCGAAACCAGCATCGATGCGGGGCGAAGGAATGTCGACAAGGGGCCCGACAGCGGAAGTCGAAGTCTCGGGCTTCATGAACCTTTGGCGGGAAGACCATCAGCGAATTATTAGCGCTTCATCACAGACCGATTGATGCACCTTCGCTTCGATACTTTGAGCACGCTTCAGATCCATGTTGGTTAGCACCTCGAAGACCTTGGCGGCGCAGTCAAAGTGAAGCTCGAACAGGTTACTCTTGTTGAACGCTTCTCCATCGATGATGTAGGCGGCGGCGTAGTGGGCGGACTTCCTGCTTAAATCAATCGCGAATTTGGTGCCATCGTCGGCGCTCATCATCTGCCAATTCGGCTTTACGAGCTTGCCTCGCCAATCAACGTAGCCGTCGCGCCAGAGAAGTGGCGATGTCTCCGGTGTCATACGATCTGATGACTGAGCCCAGGTGTCCGATGGCAACATCGCTAGAACGAACATGAGGGCTTTGGTTCCGAACTTCATTGAGCGCGCTCGCCTGGCAATGTTACGTTCAGCAGTTCATCATTGGCCGCTGCCAAGTCGAACAGCCTATTGCGGCCGCTTTGGGTCATTTGCGTCGATCGGGCGCGCTTCGATGATCTCCGCTTTGTCCTTGGCAGCAGACGCTCAAACACGCGCCCGACCCAGGATCGGTAGCCGAGTAACCGAGACGCCTGCACGCGATCGTTCGAGTAAATCCCGCTGCAGCCTCACCTTTGGCGCGCCGCCCGCAAACATCCCTGATTCCGTCTCCCGATCTTCGTGTTGCCGCCACAAACAGCACTCACGAATGCGTGACCGCGTATGGGGAGAAAAAAGTGCGCGCACGAAGAATTTGGAAGGTCGTGGGGGCCAAACATCACCGCTCAGGTATCGAGCAGCTCCAGTTGGATCTGGCAGCGTTCAACCGGTGCATCGACGCACTGGAAAAGGCCGACGCAAATCCTCAGGACATAGAGGTGCTGACGACGCACGCGCTGACGCTTGCCGAACAGATCGACGAGGTGCGCTGGTCGAACCCCGCCAAAGCTCTGGGGTGGTTACTCGAAAACGAGACCCACAAGCCTGCCGCACGAAAAGCGTCGGGAACCGGCTGAACGGTCATTCGCGCCGGGAGGCACGACGGCGCCTCCGAAAAGCAAGGATGTGAGCCAACCGGTTACTTCAGCTTCACGCGATAGGTCTCGTGGCAGTCCTTGCAGCGGTCGTTGATGCTGGCATAGGCGGCCTTCAGGCTCGCGAGGTTCTTGACCTTGCCCTTGACGTCGGCGATCGCCTTCTGCACCGGCGGAATCTTGGAGTCGAAGTCGGCCTTGTTCTGCCAGACCTTCTGCGAGGCGCCGTAGTTCGCGTCCACGACGTCCTGCTTGGGATTGACTTCGAAGGTCTTGGCGATCTTGGCGACGTCGGCTTCGAGGTTCGTCAGCGCTTCCTCGACGGCCTTCTGATTGTAGGGGATTTCGCCCTTCGTCATTTTCTGAATGACCGTGTACAGGCTCTTGGCCTGCGACCGCATCAAATTGTCCTGCTGAACCGCGATCTCCTGCTGCGCCATCACGGCGCCCGCACCCAACAGCAGGGTGCCCGCGACAATCATCGTCCGATTCATTGGCCTGTTCCTCCGGCCCGCAGAGGTTTGCGCAAAACGACCATCCACCGCACCGGGGGCAGCGCGGTCCATCATGAATAGAACCCCGTGCGGAGCGTTTATTCCCGCGCCGGAAGATGATGATTTGGAGGCTGTGACGGCGGTGGTGCCCGTTGATCGCGATCCACACCCGCTCCGGGGTTGCCGGCATGTCGATGTGGTCGATCTTGTGTTCGTGCCGGAGGCCGTCGACGATCGCGATGACGACGGCCGGACAGGAGCCGATCGCACCGATCTCTGGTCTACCCTCGGCAACAGACGCCCGAGCAGACCATTCGAGCCATGATTCGAAGTAACCGAGTTGGCTGCACTCGGCGCAACAAGAAAGGGCGGCTGCTTCGCAACCGCCCTTTCTTCATTTAGCTCGCGTCAGCCGTTCTTCACGCGGAAGGTTTCGTGGCAGCCGCCGCATTCCTTGCCGACCACGGGCAGCGTTGCTTTCAGCGTGTCTATATCCCTAACCTTGCCCTTGGCCTCGCCGACCGTCTTGGCGAAGCTTGCGATCTTCGCCTCGAACCCGGCCTTGTCCTCCCAGACCTTCGGCGAGGTGTGGTAGTCGCCCTCGGGCTTGAGCCCCTTCGCACTGTCCGGAAACAGGCTCGGCAGCTTCTTGGCGGTGTCCTCGAACTGCGCCAGCGCGGTGTCCACCGTGGCCTGATCGTAGGGTTTTTCGCCCTTGACCATCGCCGAGAGCGCGCCGGCATTCCTGCCATTGCCCTTCATCAGGGTCTGAACCTGCTTGACGGATTCCGGCGACGCCCAGACTGCACTCAGGCCAAGCAGCAGCGCTCCCCCGACAACCAACACTCGCTTCATTCGTAAACCCCTTTCCCTGACGCAAGAATCGTGTCGACCTCATCCTTGAGGCCAACACCGCTTGGTGGATTTCATTCCTTATGAGATCACAGGCTATGACGGCGATGGTGCTCGTTGATCGCGATCCACACCCGCTCCGGAGTTGCCGGCATGTCGATGTGGTCGATCTTGTATTCGCGCCAGAGCCCGTCGACGATGGCGTTGACCACCGCGGGACAGGAGCCGATCGCGCCGGCCTCGCCCGCCCCCTTCACGCCCAGCGGATTGGTCTTGCAGGGAATGTTGTGGGTCTCGAACACGAAGGACGGACCGTCCGCCGCCCGCGGCAGCGCATAGTCCATGAAGGTCGCGGTGATGAGCTGCCCGTCACCGGCACCATAGACCACCTGCTCCATCAGGGCCTGGCCGATGCCCTGCATGGCACCGCCATGCACCTGCCCGGCGAGCAGCAGCGGATTGAGCGTCTTGCCGAAATCGTCGACGATCACATAGTTGACGATCTTGATGATGCCGGTGGCCGGATCGATCTCGACTTCCGCCAGATGCGTGCCGTTCGGATAAGTGCCGTCGGCGCTGGCGAAGGTCGCGCTGCCGTTCATCTTCGACGGGTCGGCGCCGGGGCGCTTGGCGAGATCGGCGAAGGAGATCGAGCGGTCGGTGCCGGCGATGCGGATTGCGCCGCCCGAAATCTCGAGGTCGCCGGCGCTTGCCTCCAGCGCCTGCGCCGCGATGTCTTTCAGCTTCTTGCCCAGCTCGCCCGTGGCACGCTCCACGCAGACGCCGCCTGTCGGGATCGAGGCCGAGCCGCCGGTGCCGAGACCGGTCGCGATCTCCGCGGTGTCGCCCTGGTGGATGTGCACGCGCTCGGGCGGCAGGCCGAACTGCTCGGCGACGATCTGGGCGTAAGCCGTCTGGTGGCCCTGCCCGCTCGACTGCGTGCCGATCAGGACCGTGACGTCGCCGTTGGGGTCGAGCCTGACATTCGCGGTCTCTTCTCCCATTACGCCGCAGATCTCGACATAGCTCGCAAGGCCAATGCCGCGGATCAGGCCCTGCTTCTTGGCCGACTTGGCGCGCTTGGGAAACTCCTTCCACTCCGCGATCTCCATCGCGCGCTTCAGATGCGCAGCGAAGTCGCCGGAATCATAGACCTTGCCGGTCGCGGTCTTGTAGGGCAGCGCTTTCGGCTGGATGAAGTTCTTGCGACGGATCGCATCCGGCGTCATGTCGAGCTTGCGCGCGCAAGCATCGACGAGGCGTTCGATGACGTAGGCGGCTTCAGGCCGGCCGGCGCCGCGATAGGCATCCACGGGAACGCTGTGAGTGAAGATGGTGCGCACCCGGCAGTGGAAGGCCTGGATGTCGTAGAGACCCGGCAGCATGCCGGCGCCGCCATGGGGAATGTAGGGGCCGAAGGTCGACAGATACGCCCCCATGTCGCCCATCAGGTCGCAATCCATCGCGAGGAATTTGCCGTCCTCGGCCAGCGCCATCTTGGCTGTGGTCACGTTGTCGCGGCCCTGCGCGTCGCCCATGAAATGCTCGGAGCGGTCGGCCGCCCACTTCACGGCCTTCTTCAGCTTCCGCGCGGCGACCGCCATCAGGGCGTATTCGCGATAGGGAAACAACTTTGTGCCGAAGCCGCCGCCGACGTCGGGGCAGATCACCCGCATCTTTTCGGTCGGGATATTGAGCACGTTCTGGCAGAGGATGTCGCGCAGGCGATGGCTGCCCTGGCTGCCGACCGTCAAGGTCAGGTGATCGTTCTTGGCGTCGTATTCGCAGACGGCCGCGCGCGTCTCCATGAAGCTCGCGACCACGCGCGGATTGACGATGGAGATTTCGGCGACCGTGTGCGCCTTGGCGAAGGCGGCTTCCGTCGCCGCCTTGTCACCGATCGAGACGTCGAACAGCACGTTGCCGGGCTTGTCCGCCCAGACCTGCGGCGCGCCGTTCTTCACGGCGTTGACGACGCCGGTTACGGCCGGCAAGGGCGTCCACTTCACTTCGATGGCTTCAATCGCATCGCGGGCCTGGTCGATGGTCTCGGCGACCACGAAGGCGACGGAATCGCCGACATGGCGCACCTCGTCCTTGGCCAGAATCGGGTAAGGCGGGCCGGTGAACGGATCGGTCTCGAGATTGAACAGGCACGGCAGATTGCCGAGATCCTTGACGTCGTCGGCGGTCAGGATCAGCGCGACGCCGGGCAGCGCACGGGCGCGAGTCACATCAATGCTGTATTTGGCATGCGCGTGCGGCGAGCGCAGCATCAGGGCGCGGAGGGCTGCCTGCGGCGCATAATCGTCGGTGTAGCGGCCCTTGCCGCGGATCAGCGCGTCATCCTCTTTGCGCAGCACGCTTTGGCCAACGCCGAACTTGATGGGAGCCGCCATTTTCTGTCCCGTCCTATGGTTGTTTTGCGGACCATATTGCCGTGGAAAAAGTGGCAAGGCAAACGGGATTACGCCGCGCCCCCATCACCATAAGGGTCTGCGATTGCGCCGCGAAACAAGTCCCGAGGAGCCCGCCAAAGGCGGACGTCTCGAAGGCTCCGCCACGAAGAAGCACCCACCAAGCTCCTTTAGGAGTCACATCCCACCACGGCTCCACAGATGTCGCGTACTATCTCTGAGCGTATCGATGGCGCGTCCAGGAGTGAGATAATCGATCTCACCACGCGTCAAGCCGATATCCATCAGCTCCCTGTCACTCAGGTCCTGCAACGTGATTCGTGAGCGCTGGCGCTGCTCCTGAAACGCACGCCAATATCGCTTGAGCAGGCTCAAGACGACGGAAAGTTCGAGGCGGAGCCTCGCGGCATCGACCTCAGTCTCGCTCGTGCCGTTCGTCAGTTGGGGTGGCATCGGATGCTCCTGCTGTTGTGCCGGCAGGGAGCGTGGCCAAAGAAAAGGCCCCGTCCGATGCCGGCGGGGCCTTTGTGAAAAGATGTCGTCGTCGAATTCCTAGCGCGCGACTCCTTCCACGGCCCAGCCGAAGCGGGTCATGTGGTTGAAGTCGACTTTGCGCACTGATTTGGTCATGAGGCGCGAATACCACAGCAATCGTGCAAAATCAAGGGATGTATGGAGGCCCACTGCATCCTAGGGGCGAGCGCTTCGTTCCGGCGCCTAGCCGCGCACCAGCGAGACCAGCCAGCGGCGACCGAACAGGATGAGGATCGCGAGCGCATAGACGATGGTGCCCCCGACGGCCAACAGGACCAGAGTCACTTCGTCCCGGAAGTGCATCGAGCCCAGCCAAGAACTGCTGAAGCGCGCGATCAGCCAGAAGGCGGCGGCGAGGATGAGCCCGGTCAGCAGGAATTTGGCGAGCGCCATCAGCCAAGCGCGGTCCAGCACGAGAAAGCCTCGTCGCACCGCGAAGAAGAGCACCAGAAGCAGATTGGTCCAGACACCGACGGCGGTGGCCAGCGCGAGGCCGATCTGGGCGAGCGATCCCATCAAGGCGACTTTTAGCGCGACGTTGACCGCGATGCCCGTCAGCGAGGCGCGGACCGGTGTCGCCGTATCCTTGCGTGCGTAGAAGGTCGCGACCGCGCTACGGATCAGCACGAAGGGGATCAGGCCGATGGCATAGGCCGCGAGCGTGGCGCCCGCGGCGGCGGCATCGGCCTTGGAGAACGCGCCGCGGGCGAACAGCGCGCGCATGATCACATCAGGCACGGTGATGAAGGCCGCGACGAAGGGCACCGAGAACAGCAGTGTGAAATCGAAGGCGCGACGCTGCGCCTTCATCGCGCCGTCATGGTCGTTGGCGGTAATTCGCCGCGACATCTCCGGGAGCAGCACCGTGCCGATGGCGATGCCGATCACGCCGATCGGGAGCTGGTTGAGGCGATCGGCGTAATAGAGCGCCGACAGCGCGCCTGCCGGCAGGAAGGTCGCGATGATGGTGTCGGCGAACAGCGCGACCTGCGTGCCCATCGAGCCCAGCGTCGCTGGGCCAAGCGCTCTGAAAAAGCCGCGGACATCTTCATCGATCTTCAGCGGCGCAAAACGCGGCAGGCCGCCATGGCGGGCGAGATCGCCGGCGAGCAGGAAATATTGCAGGAAGCCTGAGATGAGAACGCCCCAGGCCGCGGCGTGGCCCGCAGTCGGAAACCAGGCGGCGAGCGCCAGCGTCATCATCATCGCGACGTTGAGGAAGATCGACGCGGCCGCGGCGCTGGCAAAACGCTGCATCACGTTGAGCATGCCGCCGTAGAGCGTCACCAGCGTGATCAGGAGCAGATAGGGAAAGGTAATCCGGGTCAGTTCGATCGCGAGATGGCGCTGTTCGGCATCCTCGGTGAAGCCGGGCGCCAATATGCTCATGGCCTGCGGCATGAACAGCCAAGCGACGACCAGGAGCAGAACCTGCGAGGCCAGTAGCAGCGTGAAGATGCGGTCGGCGAACAGTTTTGCCGCCGCCTCCCCGCGCTCGCCGTGGACATGCGCATAGGCCGGGACCCAGGCGGCGTTGAAGGCGCCCTCGGCGAAGATCGCACGGAAATGATTGGGCAGGCGGAGCGCCACGAAGAAGGCGTCGGCCACGGGGCCGGCGCCCAGGATCGCCGCGAGCATGATGTCGCGCGCAAATCCCGTGAGCCGCGAAAGCAGCGTGTATCCGCCAACCGTGAAAATTCGCCCGAGCATGCGCCTGTTTTAGAGCATGGCAAGATTAGGTCTAGGTGCAACCCGCGAGGGAGGTTTGCCCCCTCCCCCGCTTGCGGGGGAGGGCCGGGGAGAGGGTGTCTCCGCGAGCGAGCCCCCCCGAGAGGAGAGAGCCCTCACCCGGATCGCTTACGCGATCCGACCTCTCCCGCAGGCGGGAGGGGTGAAGAAACAACGGCGAAATCAGGTTGAAAGCGCGCCGCGCACCGCGGCGATGATTCGCTCCTGGGCGGCCTCGTCGAGATAGGCGTGCATCGGCAGGCTGATGACGTCCTCCGACAGGCTCTCGCAGCCCGGCAGCCCGCCCTCTGCGACCGGATACTGCTTGTAGGCGGTCTGCTGGTGCATCGACTTCCCGTAATAGATCGCGGTCGGCACGCCCTGGGCCTTCAGCGCGGCGGCAAAGCCGTCGCGGTCGGTGCCCTTGGGCAGGCGGATGGTGTATTGCGCCCAGATCGAGGTGCAGCCGGGGGCGAGCCGCGGTACGGTGACCAAATTGCTGAGCCCGCGCGCGTAGCGTTCCGCGACCTTGTTGCGGGCGGCGATCTCGTCATCGAAAATCTTCAGCTTCTCGATCAGGATCGCGGCCTGCATGGTGTCGAGCCGGCCAGTCAGGCCGAGGCGGACGTTGTCGTATTTGTCCACGCCCTGCCCGTGCACGCGGATGCTGCGCAGCGTGGCGGCGAGCTCGTCGTCATCGGTGAAGATCGCGCCGCCGTCGCCGAAACAGCCGAGCGGCTTGGCCGGGAAGAAGCTGGTCGTGGTCGCGTCTGCCAGCGCGCCGAGCTTGCGGCCCTTGTAGCTTGCGCCAAACCCCTGTGCGGCATCATCGAGCACGAACAGGCCCTCGGCCTTCGCGATCTCGGCGATGGCATCGTGGTCGGCGGGCTGGCCGAACAGATCGACCGGAATGACCGCGACAGGCCTCAAGCCAGCCTTCCGGGCGGTCGCGATGCCGCGCTTCAGCGACTCGGGGCTCATGTTGAAGGTCGCTTCGTCGACATCGACGTAGATCGGCGTGGCGCCGGTCCGCGCCGCGGGCGAAGCGGTTGCGATGAAGGTGAACGACGGGCACAGGACGGCATCGCCGGGTCCGACATTCTTCGCCATCAGCACCATCAGGATCGCATCGGTGCCGCTGGAGCAGGTCACGACATGCTTGGCGCCGCAGTAAGCCGCAAGCTGCGCCTCGAGCTCGGTGACCTCGGGTCCATTGACGAACTGGCAATGGGTGAGAACGCGGCCAACCGCTTCGTCGATGGCAGAGCCGAGCCGGCGGCGCTGCGCGACGATGTCGATGAAGGGAATGGGATCGGAACGCAGATGCTGGTTCATGACGGCTTGCCGATTTTCCTGCAAGTTTTGAACGGTCGACGTATCAGAGGAGATCAGCCGGCGACGGCCCTCGGCCCCTTGCGGGCGGGCGAGGCGGCTGCGGGCCGCGACGGCGTTTCCAGGCACTGCGTGGCGATTTCGAGGCTGGCGACGCCCTCATCGCCGGTTACCGCCGGCGTCTCGCCGTGGCGGACGGCGTTGAGGAACGCAATCAGCTCGGCGCGCAGCGGCTCGTCATGGCCGACGGGCAGATGCCGCATCGAATAGCTGCCGTCCGGCTTGAAGCCGAAGCACTCGGTGACCTGGCGCGTCAACAGGTCGCCCATGACGTATTTGCCGCGGGTCGCGACCGTGACGCTGCGCGCCTTGAACGGCGTCAGCCAGTTGGTGTTGATGTGGGCGAGCACGCCGGAGGCGGTGCGGAACTGCAAGAGCGCGATGTCTTCGCGCTCGGCGACCGCGCTCGACAATTGCGGCTGCACCTCGACGATGTCGGACTCGGTGAACCAGCGGATCAGGTCGATGTCGTGCACGGCGAGATCGATGACGACGCCGACATTGGACATGCGCGGCGGGAACGGTCCGACGCGCGTGATCGCGATCGACAGGATGTCCTCGCCCGCGATCGCCTGCTTGACCGCGGCCACGGCCGGATTGAAGCGCTCGACGTGACCGACCATCAGCGTGACGCCGGCCTTTTGCGCGGCGGCGACGATCTCGCGCCCCTCCTCCACCGTCGATGCGATCGGCTTCTCGACCAGCACGTTGATCTTCTGGGCGATGCAGGCGAGCGCGATCTGGTGATGGAGATGGGTCGGCGCCGCCACGGTGACGGCATCGACGCCCTCGGCAATCAGCTGGTCGAGCGTCTCGAAGCTGTTGCAATTGGCAAGCTCGGTCGCGCGCGTGCGGTGCGTCGGCGACGGATCGACGACGCCGACCAGGCTGACGCCGGGAAGACCGGCGAGCACGCGTGCATGGTTGCTGCCCATCACGCCCGCGCCAATCACACCGACGCGCAAGCCGGCTTTCGCCGGTGCAGAGCTTTTGGAACTCATCTGAACGAACCCCGATTCAATGCAAATCCCCGGCGCCTCTCCTAGCACGGGCGCCACATTTGTGGCGAACGCCGAGATAGCGATCCGGACACGATTTGATTCAAAAAGTTACACGTTCCCCGGGCCTTAGCCGCCAAAGATACCGCCTTTACGGCCCGGATCACGTGATTCGGAGTTTGCTGTTACGACCTTTGATAGTCGTCTTCAATCCGAATGATATCGTCTTCCCCGAGATAGGAGCCGGTCTGGACCTCGATCAGTTCCAGCATGATTTTGCCGGGATTTTCCAGCCGGTGAACGGCGCCCATCGGGATATAGATCGACTCGTTCTCGTGCACCGTCTTCACCATTTCGTTGACGGTCACCCGGGCCGCGCCGCGGACCACGATCCAGTGCTCGGCACGATGATGGTGCTTCTGGAGCGACAGCCGCCCGCCCGGCTTGACCACGATGCGCTTGACCTGATGGCGCTCGCCATTGTCGACGGACTGATAGCTGCCCCAGGGCCGATGCACCTTGAGATGCTCCTCGGTGACCTTCGGCGCGATCGTCTTGAGCTTGGTCACGAGGCGCTTGAGGCCATTGGCGTCCTTCTGGCGCGAGACCAGGACCGCATCCGCCGTCGCCACCACGACGAGATCGTCGACGCCTTCGAGCGCGACCAGCGCTGAATCGGTCGTGACGTTGCAATTGCGGGAATCCTCGAACGCGACGGTGCCGTGCGCGGCATTGCCCTGCGCGTCCTTCTTCGACAGCTCCCACACTGCGTGCCAGGAGCCGACGTCGGACCAGCCGCAGGACACCGGCACCACCGCGGCGCGCGCGGTCTTTTCCATCACGGCGTAGTCGATCGAGATTGCCTTCACCGAGCCGAACGCCGCCTGCTCGAGCGTCACGAAGCCGAGATCGCGGCCGGCATTGGCGACGGCATCGGAAACCGCCTGCACGCTCGTCGCGTCGATTTTGCGATATTCGTCGAGCAGCACGGCGGCCGGGAACATGAAGTTGCCGCTGTTCCAGAGATAGCGCGAGTTGACGTAATCAGCCGCTTTCACGGCGTCCGGCTTCTCGACGAACTTTGCAACCGCGTGCACCTCCCCGGAGATCGCCTCGCCCGGGCTGATATAGCCGTATTCAGTCGCCGGCCGCTCCGGCTTGACGCCGAAGGTGACGATGTGGCCGGTCTGGGCCGCAGCGAGACCTTCACGGCACGCAGCGACGAAGGCGGGATTGTCCTGCACCACATGGTCGGCGGCGAGCGCGAGGACGATCGCGTCATTGTCGCGGCTCTGCGCAAAGACGGCACCGGCGGCGATCGCCGGCCCGGAGTCCCGCCGCATCGGCTCGAGAATCACGTCCGCTTCGATCCCGATCTCGGCGAGTTGCTCCAGCACCATGAAGCGGTAGGACGCATTGGTGATGACGATCGGACGATCGAACAGCGTTTCATCCGAAACGCGCATCAGCGTGTCCTGGAAGGTCGAGCGGGTGCCGAACAGCGGCAGGAACTGTTTGGGGCGCACCTCGCGCGAGGCCGGCCACAGCCGGGTCCCGGCGCCACCACACATGATCAGGGGAATAATGCGTTTGTCCATCGTCATCTCAAACCTTGAAGTAGTCGCGATAGCAGGCGACACAGTTGCGGACCCCTTGCTCGATCGGATTCGACTGGACGAATCCGGTGTCGCGCATCAAGTCCCCGATATCGGCGAATGTCTCGAGCACGTCCTTCGGCTGCATCGGCAGCAGATCCTTCATCGCCGTTCGACCCAGCTCGCACTCCGGAAGACGGACGGCATGCATCAGATCCTCCGGTCGGTGATGCGGACACTGTCAACGCGAGACGGCGCATTTGCGGCAGCCGGATCATCCGCAGGCACCGATCCGTGAGTTTGGATACTACACGGGTTACGTCCTCAACATAAGTGAGGTCATGAGTGAGGTCGCGGGGCATTCTGCCATGGTTAAAGAGCCGGATCGGTCTGCCCGCAATGATCCCATTCACAAACGGAAACATGACCATGTCAGGCCGTCCCCACCAGCCGGATTTGGTCAAGACGCGCAGGCGCGCGCTCTGCACGGCAAACCAGTTTAGCCGCGGCGCCATAAACGCAGGATGACGACGCGCCGACGAGATGACGACAGCCTTCGAGCTGCCGGACGACCTGATCAAACCGGCGGCACAAGTGACCAAGGTTGCCTGAGCCGTCATCCAGTTCCCAAAGCGTGCTTCGCCGCGCCCACGCCGGGCGCTTCTTTAGCCGCTGCGTCGAGGGGGTCGCAATAGCCCCGACGCTCCGATCCGGGCCCTCTCATCAGAGCTCTTTCATCAGAGCTCTTTGATCAGGGCTCTTTCATCAGGGCTCTTTCATCAGGGCTATTGCAAGATTGGCGCCAAAACCATACCAAAGCGGCCAAATTCGGCGCCTCGCGTCGGGTGACCTCAATCATCGCAAACCCTGTTCATGCGGGCGAGATGCGCCGAATCCTGCTGTCGACGATCAAAATCCTGATCTCCGCCGCGCTTCTCTATCTGGCGCTGCGCAAGATCAACCCGTCCGAGCTGATTTCGCGCTTCACCGTGACCAGCCTGTTCTGGATCGGCATGGCGATCGCGGTCACGTTCCTGCAGATCTTCATCGGCGTGCTGCGCTGGCGCGAGATCAGCGCCGCGTGCGGCGCGCCGCTCGAGCTCGGCCGGGCCATGCGCTACAACGTGATCGGCGCATTCTTCAACCAGACCCTGCCCTCCGCGATCGGCGGCGATGCGGTCCGGCTCTGGCTCGTCGCACGTGCCGGCGCCGGCTGGCGCGCGGCGACCTACTCGATTTTCGTCGACCGCGCGATCGGACTGGTTGCGCTTGCGATTCTCATCGTCGCGAGCCTGCCGTGGAGCTACAATCTCATCACCGATCCGAATGGGCGCTCGGCGCTGCTGCTGCTCGACCTGGCCGCGCTTGCCGGCGGGATCGGCTTTCTGATCTTCGGTGCGCTGAAATGGTCGTGGCTCAAGACCTGGTGGGCCACCCATCACATCCATGCCTGCGCCGTGATCGCAAATCGCGTGATCTTCAACCGCAGGCGTGGACCGCTGGTCGCAATCCTGTCGATTGTCATTCACGTGCTGGCGGTCGTGATCGCCTGGTGCGTGGTGCAGTCGATCGCCGCGCCGGTGAGTTTCGGCCAGGTCTTCCTGCTCATTCCGCCGGTCATGCTGATCACGTTGATGCCGATCTCGATCGCCGGCTGGGGCGTGCGCGAGGCGACCATGGGTCTGGCTTTCGGCTTCGCCGGCCTTGCCGCCAATGAGGGCGTCAACGTCTCGCTGCTGTTCGGCGCCGTCTTCTTCATCGTCGGCGCGTTCGGTGGCCTGGTCTGGATCTTCAGCGCGGAGAAGGCCGCGCAAGGATCGGCCCCGATCGAGGTGCCGGAGTGACGACGTTCGTCTCCGGTCCGGAAATTGCGGTGGGGCTGGTACTGGCCGCACTGCTGTCTGCCTGTATCACCTGGCGGAGCATGCCACTGCTGCAGCGCTACGCACTGGCCCGGCCAAACGCACGCTCCTCGCATCGGATCCCGACGCCGCAGGGCGCGGGTATCGCGGTCGTCGCAGCCACTCTGCTGGTCGCCACGCTCTGGGCCACCTGGACCTATGCCGCGATTCCATTACCCCTGATCGGCGCCACCGTGCTGGTCGCGCTGGTCGGGCTTGTCGATGACATCAAGCCTCTGCCGGTCGTCGTACGGCTGTTGTTGCAGGCAGCAGCCGTGATCACCATCGTGTTCTCGGCACCGGAGACGCTGCGCATCGTGCCCGCCCTTCCGCTTGGCTTTGAACGCGTCCTCATCGTCATCGCCGGCGTCTGGTTCGTGAACCTCGTCAACTTCATGGACGGTCTCGACCTGATGACGGTGTCCGAAGTGGTGCCGACGACGGCTGCGCTCGGGCTGCTTGGATGGTTTGGCGACCTCTCACCGTCCACCGGACTGCTCGCGACGGCCCTTTGCGGCGCCATGCTCGGCTTTGCGCCCTTCAATCGCCCGGTCGCCAAGGTCTTCCTGGGCGATGTCGGCAGCTTGCCGATCGGCCTATTGCTCGGTTGGTGCCTGCTGGAGCTCGCCTGGCGCGGCCAGATCGCCGCGGCGCTGCTGCTGCCCGGCTACTATCTCGCGGATTCCACCATCACGCTGTTCCGGCGCATCGCACGGCGCGAGCCGTTCTGGTCGGCGCATCGCACGCATTTCTATCAGCGCGCCACCGACAATGGCTTCAAGGTCCCGCAGGTGATCGGCAAGGTGTTCGCGCTCAACCTCGTGCTCGCGCTGCTCGCTATCGTCACGGTCCGCACCGGGTCGAGCACGATCACAGCGCTTGCGCTCGTGGCCGGAGCGATCGCGATCGGCGTCGTGCTGCGGCGCTTCTCCCATCCTCGGGCATCCTGAGGGACGTCAGGCGGCAGTCGAGCCGAATTCCGGCACCGCATCCTTCAAGATAGTCCGGATGGTGGCCCGATCATCGCGCGCGATCGCCTGCTCGAGTGCCGTGATCCATTTGCGCAGGGTCTGCATCGGCGGCTCGTTCGGCTGCGCGGCCATGATGCCGGCGATACCGATCTCGGCCGTCGGCTCCTCGGAGGCGAACAGGATCTCGTGCAGGCGCTCGCCCGGCCGCATCCCCGAGAACACGATCTCGATGTCGTGGCCGGGCTGGAGCCCGGACAGGCGGATCATCCGCTCGGCCAGATCGACGATCTTGACCGGCTGGCCCATGTTGAGCACGTAGACCGACACGTTCGAACGCTGCGTGCCGAGCGCGTGCGTCGCCGCCGTGACGACGAGATCGCAGGCCTCGCGGATGGTCATGAAGTAGCGGACCATGTCGGGATGGGTGACCGTCACCGGGCCACCGGCCTCGATCTGGGCCTTGAACTTCGGCACCACCGAGCCGTTCGACGCCAGCACGTTGCCGAACCGGACCGAGATCAGCCGCATCGGCGGCNCTTGCCGCCGCCGGCCGCGACCGCGAGGTCGTGATCGAGCGCCTGGCAATACATCTCCGCGAAGCGCTTGGTCAGGCCGAGCATCGACACCGGCTCGATCGCCTTGTCGGTCGAGATCATCACCATCGCGTCGGCACCGGCGGCCAGCGCGGCGTCGGCCACGTTGATCGAACCGAAGATGTTGGTCTTGACCCCCTCGCTCCAGTCGCGCTCGAGGATCGGCACGTGCTTGAGCGCAGCGGCGTGGAACACGATGTCCGGCTTGAACTCGGCCATCACCCGCATGATGCGCTCGCGGTCGCGGATGTCGGCGATCCGGCCTTCGATCGTCGCCATGGCACCATGCACCGCGAGCGCTTCCGTGACCGCATAGAGCGCCGGCTCGGAGTTCTCGATGATGAGAAGACGCGCGGCACCGAAGGCCACGAGGCGCTCGCAGATTTCGGCACCGATCGAGCCGCCGCCGCCGGTGACGATCGCCGCCTTGCCCGCGATGAGGGCTTCCAGCCGCGCATAGTCGATCTTCTCGCTGGGCCGCAACAGCAGGTCCTCGACCGCAACCGCGGTGAGCCGCGGCGTGTCGCCGCTTTCGAGCGAGGGCATGCGGTTGACGATCATGCCGAGCTTGCGCGCCCGCATCAGGGTCGATTCCGGATGAGACTCGGGCTCGAAGGCGGACGGCGTCATGATGACGCGGGCGATCGCCTTGTTGCGCTTGGCGAAGTCGTTGTTGATGTCCTCGAGGTCGTCAAGGCCGCCCAGCACCGGCACGTTGCGGATGGTCTGGCCGCGGTCCGCGCGCGATGGCGACAGCACGCCGACCGGCCAGAGGCGCTTGATGGCACCGCTCTCGATGCCGCGCAGGAGCACCTCGGCATCGGCGGCGCGGCCGATCAGAAGCGTCGGCGCGGCATCGTCGTTCCGGGCGTGGCGGCGCACGCGGGTATAGCGGAAATAGCGATAGGCCAGGCGCGATGCGCTGAGGAAGGAAATTTCAAGAAACCAGTAGAGGACGATCGTCACCTTACCGAGAAAAAAGGCGCCGCGGACGTTCGGGGCGACGAAGATATAGTCGAGGACCAATAGTGCCACCGTCAGCACGGTCGCGACGCGGATGATGTTCAGCGCGTCGGGCAGCGAGATGAAACGCCACTTGGTGTCGGTCAGGTTGAAGATGAAGAATACGACCACGCTGAAGGCGAGGAAGTAGGGCAGGATCTGGAATAGCAGCGGCAGGCGGTGGAAAAAGCCCTCGTGGCCCTCGAACCGCAGGTAAAAAGCGACGAACAGCGCCGCCGCGGTCGCCAAGAGGTCGTGGAGCGCGATGAGGAGTTTGCGCAAGGTGAGATGCGAAAGACGCGTCATCCGCCGGCCGATGAATATCCAGTTTGGTGCAACCTGACCGCGCTGATAGCCCATATCAGCGAGACTTGCCAGCGTAAGACTTGCCAGCAGCGCGGCGGCTCAGGAACCGGCATCTCCCACTTTCGGCGCGTCGCGCCGCGCTCCCAAGACCATGCCGCCGGCAACGCCGACGCCGAGGACGTACATCCAGCCCTCGTGGAAGTCGAACAGATGGGAGTTGAACAGCGAGGTGAAGATGTTCTGCACCACGACCAATAGTCCGATCCAATTGACCAGTCCATCGCCGCGAAACAGGAGAAGATGGAGAATCCAGGTCGCGTAGAGAACGACAATACCAATGACACCCCACTGCACGGCGACGTTCAGCGTCTGGTTATGCGGATTGCCGACCACCTCGCCGGAAGCCTGGGTGATGCCTCCGATCGCGACCTGTTCGAACAGTCCGCGCGTCGCGCCGGTACCATGGCCCCTGATGGGTGCCTCAGCGAAGAAGCCGAGGGATTTCCGCCAGAATTCGAGCCGCAGGCCCATCGAGGTCGCCGCCCCCCTCTCCCTGTAGAGTTGATAGTCGCTCGAAAATGTGTCGGCCGTGCTGCGCAGGTACGGCGAGGCCTGCCAGGCGACCAGCGCGGCGACAACGAGGCCCGCGGTGATGATCAGGATGCTGCGCCACCTCAGATGAAGCAGCGCGAACACCGCGAACATGATCGGAACCGTGACCAGCGCGGTGCGCGATACCACCACGAAGGCCATGTTGGCGAGGAAGCTGAACGCAAGCGCAGTGAGCAGCCCGGCGAGCCAGTACCGTTTCTCCCGCAGCAGCATCACGACCGGATAGGCGAGCGCGACCGCGCACACCGTGAATTCCTGGCCCTGGTCGATATGATTCTTGACGATGATGCCGCGCTCGATGCCGCCCGGCTTGATCGTCAGGCTCGGATAGAAGGCGACCAGCCAGGATGCGGCCGCCAGTAATGCGCAGGAGACGAGGAAGGCGGTGAACACCCAATATCCGCGCGACGAGCGCTCGAAATGATAGAGCAGGATCGGAAGCACGAGCAGCTTGACCGTGGGATTGACCGCATAGAGTCGCGCACCCCACGCCGCATCCGACCACAGCGTCCCCACCAGCGCCAGCAGGAACAGCGCGATCGGCGCCGCGCAGATCGGACGCTTCAGGTGTTGCAGGAATGCCCTGAGATCGAGGAACGGCACCATACAAACGAGCATCAGGGCATTGAAGATACCCACAAGCGACGTCGACCAGGGCAGCGAGGCCGCGGTCAGGACCGCAAACACGTCGGCAGTCTCGCTCCAGGCCGCCGGACTGCGCAGGCGCCGCAGTAGCAGCGCGCTCGTTGATTCCTTCTGCGCGAGCGCCGTCACTTGCTCCCACTCCGTGCGCGATGGACCAGCGCCGTCGTGCTGAAGCCCTTGAGGATGTCGACCAGCACGACCGTTCCGCCCGCGGCCTCGACCACTTCGTGGCCGACCACCTGTTCGCGGGTGTAGTCGCCGCCCTTCACCAGCACGCTCGGCTTGATCTGCGTGATCAGATCGATCGGCGTATCCTCCTCGAAGATAACGACGAGATCGACGGCTTCCAGCGCCGCAAGCACCTCGGCGCGCGCACGCTCGTCCTGGACCGGGCGGTCGGCGCCCTTCAAGCGTCGCACCGAAGCGTCGCTGTTGAGGCCGACGATCAGGCGGTCGCAGGCCGCCCGCGCCGCCGTCAGGACCTTGACATGGCCGGGATGCAGGATGTCGAAACAGCCATTGGTGAAGCCCACCCTCTGTCCCTGTCTGCGCCATTCGGCGAGCTGCGCGTCCAGCGCACCGGCCTCGAGCACGATCTTCTCCTCGGCCGCGAGATAGGCATGCGGCAGGATCTTTCGCCGCAGCTCGGCCGAGCTCACGCTCGCCGTGCCCTGCTTGCCGACGGCAACGGCAGCGGCCGCATTGGCCATGCGTAGCGCCGTGTCCCAGTCCGCGCCCGCCGCAAGCGACACCGCGAGCGCCGCGGCGACGGTGTCGCCGGCGCCGGAGACGTCGCGCACCTTCACGGGGTAGGCCGGCACGTGAACCGCCTCGCCGCCACGCGGCACCAGCGTCATGCCGTGCTCGCCCAGCGTGACCAGGATCGCCTCGCAATCGGCAAGCCGCATCACGTCTTCCGTGGCATCGACGATGCTCTGCGTGGTGTCGGCGCGGCTGCGGGTGGCTTCCGCAAACTCCTTGCGATTGGGCGTAAGCAGCGTGGCACCGCGATAGATTGCCCAGTTGAGGCTCTTGGGATCGACGATCACGGGCTTGCCGAGTTTTCGTGCAGCGTCGATCACGTGGCGGATCACGCGCGCGGTCAGGACGCCCTTGGCGTAGTCCGAGAGCAGCACGACGTCGGCGCGCGCAAGCTGCGGCAGAATCGCCTCGATCAGCTTCGCCTCGACCGCGTCGGAGGCAGGCTGCGCCTGCTCCCAATCCGCACGCAGCATGTGGGTGGAGAAATGCTCGGAGACGAAGCGGACCTTTCGCGTGGTCGGCCGCGACGGATCGCACACCAGCACGCTTTCGATGCCGGCCTGCTCGGAAAGCGCAGCCGCGAGCCGCTTGCCACCGTCGTCATCGCCGACGAGACCGATGAAGATGCAGCGCGCGCCGAGCGATGCCACGTTGCGGGCGACGTTGCCGGCGCCGCCGATATGGCTCTCGCTGCGCTGCGCGGCGATCACCGGCGCCGGGGCTTCCGGCGAAATGCGCGACACCTCGCCATAGACGAACTCGTCCAGCATGATATCGCCGATACACAGTACCGTGCGGCGCGCGATGTCTTGTGCGAGGGCATCGAAATCGAGAATGGGCGTCGGCATGGTGCTTACTATGATCCTTGGATCTCAGCGGAAGCGATCGGGCCGGTCGAGATAGCCGCCAACATAGGCCTTCACCGCATCCTCGAGCGTCGTGAAGCCGCCGTTATAGCCGGCACCGTGGAGACGATCGACCTCGCTCTGGGTGAAGTATTGATAGCTGCCGCGGATCGACTCGGGCATGTCGACATATTCGATGTTCGGCTTGCTGCCGAGCGCCGCATAGGCTGCCAGCATCAGGTCCTTGAAGCTGCGCGCCTTGCCGGTTCCGACATTGAAGATGCCGGACACCGATGGCGTCGCGACCAGCCACGTGATGACCCGAACGACGTCGTCGACATAGATGAAATCGCGGCGCTGATCGCCGTCGGCGATGCCCTCGCGATGCGACTTGAACAGCTGCACCATGCGCCCTGCCCTGATGTCGTCGAAGCGCCGCGCCAGCACGCTCATCATCGAGCCCTTGTGGTACTCGTTCGGGCCGAACACGTTGAAGAATTTCAGGCCGGCCCATTGCGGCGGAAGCTTCTCGCCGCGGGCGACGCGCTCGGCGACGGCAAGATCGAACAGATACTTGCTCCAGCCGTAGAGATTCATCGGCCGTAACTTCTTCAGCGCGGCGAGCGAGGCGTCGTCATCAAAGCCTTCGGCGCCGTCGCCATAGGTTGCCGCCGACGAGGCATAGATGAACGGCACCGTGTTCGTCGTGCACCAGTCCAGGAGGCGCATCGACAGGCGGAAATTGGTCTCGATCACGAGATCGCCGTCGGTGGCGGTGGTCTCGGAAATGGCGCCGAGATGGATGATGGCGTCGAGCTTGCGGCCCTTCAGCCAGTCGAGCAGCTCGGCCGGGGGAACGATGTCGGCAAGCTGGCGCTTGGCGAGGTTGCGCCACTTGCCGTCGGTGCCGAGGTGATCACAGACCACGACGTCGCTGCGGCCGGCGTCATTCAACGCGGCGACGACATTCGATCCGATAAAACCGGCCCCGCCGGTCACCAGCAACATTCCCAACTTTCCTGCCCGATTGTGCGGCCCGATCCTGCCGTAGCGCATGATCCGCCAAAGTGTAAGCAGTTTTGGGACCGGTCCCCTCCCGGCTTTACGTTCCGCTTCGGAGCGGGTAACCGAACCGCCACATCAGCGCAGCCGGCCTCATCAATAAATGAATCAAAATTCACAAATTGGCGGAACTGAGGACCCGAGCGACGCGCGCCCGATCCTGATCGTTCCCTATATGTGGATCGGCGATTTCGTCCGGAATCACACCGTCGTGCGCGTTCTGAAGGACCGCTGGCCGAACCGGCCGGTCGACCTCCTGACCACGTCCCTGTGCGCTCCGCTGGTCGATTACATGCCGGGCGTCCGTCGTGGCATCGTCTGGGACCTGCCCCGCAGCCGGCTCGCCGTCGCCCGCCAGTTCGGCTTGGCGCAGCTATTGCGCGAGCGGAACTATGGCACCGCCCTGGTGCTGCCGCGAACCTGGAAAGCGGCCATCGCGCCGGCGCTGGCGGGTATTCCCGAGCGGGTCGGCTTCGTGGGAGAATTCCGGTTCGGCCTGCTCAATCGCTGGCGATGGGGCGAGAAGCGGCTACCGCGCTTCATCGACAAGAACGCCGCCCTCGCCCAGCCCGACGGTGCCCCGCTGCCACCGGAATGGCCGGTGCCGCAGCTGCGGGTTCCGGCCGAGGAGATCGCGCGCTGGCGGCAGGCCAATGGCCTCAGCGCGGGAGCAGCCGTGGCGCTCGCGCCGGGCTCAGTCGGCGTCTCCAAGCGCTGGACTTACTATCCCGAGGCCGCCCGCCTCCTGGTCGAGCAGGGTCTGGAGGTCTGGGTGGTCGGCGGTCCCGCGGAAAAGGGGCTGGCCCAGGAAATCGTCGCGGCGGGCGGACCGGGCGTACGGGACCTGACCGGCACGAACTTGCGCAACGGCGTTTTGGCCATGGCGGCCGCAGGCGTCGCGATTTCCAATGACTCAGGCCTGATGCACATCGCGGCGGCGCTGGGAACGCCGACCATGGGCATCTTCGGTCCGACCGACCCCTATCTCTGGGCGCCGCTCAACGGCCTCGCCGAGACCGTAGTCCAGAAAAAAAGCGTGCTGTCCTGCCAGCCCTGCCAGAGCACCATCTGCCGGATGAACGACCATCGCTGCATGCGCGACATCGCAGCGTCGGAAGTCGTGACGATCGCGCAGCGGGTGCTCGCCGAAGCCGGCGCGCGTGCCGAGCGGTAGGCGGATAGCCCTCCATCGGGGAGCTAAGTCAAAATAGAAAGGCCGGCGCAACGCCGGCCCTTCCAGGACTAAAGCGAAGGCAAGGTCAGTACTTCGCGACCACCGGCCCCCCGAAGCGATAGTTCAAGCGGACCAAGCCCATGTCGACGTCCTGGCTGATTCGGTAGCCCCCGAAGAGAGCTCCCGCGGGGTTGGTGAAATTAACATCGCGGTGTCCCAGGAAGATGTGATCGTACTCGACACCCACCGACCAATTGGGAGCGAAGCCGACTTCTAGACCGGCCCCAACCGTGCCGCCCCAGCGAGTCTCGCGAGCGGAAGCGAGGAGCGTGCCGGGAACAGCGGCGCCCGGCCCCGTCAAGATGTCGTCCTTGTCGCCGACCACCGCCGCGCCGCCCTTCGCATACAGTAGCACATTGTTCCAAGCGTAGCCCACCTGCCCCGTGATCAACCCGAAGGCATCGATCCGCGTACGATGTCGGAAACCGGTAAAGAGACCGATGTTATCGCCCGAGAAATCGGCCCAGTTGCCCTGCCCCTCGATACCGAACACCCAGTTGGCCGTCTGCCAACGATAGCCGACCTGACCACCAACCGTGCCGCCGGTTGAATTGTGGCATCCCTCGCGAATAGCAGGAACGATCGGAAACCCTGCATCCGAAATCGCATCCCTGCACGCATGCGCCGAGCCACCCCCGCCGTTGAGTCCGACGTAGAAGCCGCTCCAATCGTAGATGGCCGCAATCATGGGCGGCGCTTTGGTGTAAGGCCGCGCCGCGAGGTCCGCCGCGCTGGCCGGAGCCGAGATTGCCAACGCAACGGCACCAATCACACCAGTCAGAATTTTCTTCATCGAAAAGGCCCCAATCAATCAAAGCGCCCCGGCGCTCGGCAACCAATGATTGATAGGCGAAATCCTGTCTGCATACTGTAGTGCAGATGCAACACTCGGCGGACGTCACTCACGCCTTGGACGTCTCATATGGGCCATGAACGACAAGTGGACGACTTTTGCGATGATGAACGTCTAGAGGTGTTTTGCCCGACGTGTCAAACGGCTTCGAAAAATCCGCAAGGCTTCCACCGGCGGTCAAGGCATCGCACCAGCCGTCATCGGCTACTTTGCATGGGGTTGTTTTCGATATTTTGGTTGCGCCCGGAGCGCTGGCTCAGAGCAGCGGACGATAAACGTCCCCGATCCGCGCCGCCTCGGCATCGAGGCTGAATTCTGCCAGCACGCGCTCACGCCCGCGCTGCCCCATCACTGTTGCAAGCGCCACATCGCGCATCAACGGCTCGAGCGCCGCGACGAGCGCATCGACATCGCCGGGAGGCGTCAACACGCCGGTGACGCCATCCTTGACCACGAGCTCGGCCGCGCCCGCGCGCGCGGCCACCAGCGCACTGCCCGCCGCCATCGCCTCGATCAGCGTCAGGCCAAATCCTTCGTTGCGCGAGGTGAAGGCATAGATCGTCAGCCGCTGATACCAGCGCTGCACCTGTTCGATCGGCAACTCGCCGGTGATGACGATGCGCGATTGCAGGCCGGCGGCTTCGATCCGCTTCTTCAGGTCGTTCGCGAACGCAAGCTGCTCGGTCGTGACCTGGCCGACGATGATTGCTGTGAAATCCGGATACCGCGGCAAGAGGCGGCACATCGCATCGACGAAGACGTCGGTGCCCTTTTGCGCGCGCACGCGACCGAAGCAGCCGATGGCGTAGCGGCCCGGCAGCCCGCTCTCGGCGAAAGCCGCAGCGCGATCCTTGGGCGGCGCATAGACGTCGGTGTCGACGCCGTGCGGAATCACGGTTGCCTTCACTTTCAGGAACGATGCGGAGATTTCGCTGGTCGCGATGATCGCGTCCATCCGCCGGATCAGCCAGCGCGTGATCCAGCTATGATGGCGCTGCGCGGCCGAGGTGAAGACGAGCCTCAAGGGCCAGCCGAGCGCGCGCAGCACGACGCCCGCGATCATCTCGTTGTTGCGGCGCGCATGCCAGACTAGCTGTGCCTTGCGGCGCCACAATTTCAGAAAATCGGCAATGCCGAGGCGCGCGATCCCCTCAGGCGCGTCCGAGCCGAACCACGCCGCGCGCAATAGCTTCGCCAGGCGCGGCGCCACCATGCGGTTGGTCGCGGTGACGCCGGAATAGCGCCTGTGCAGATTTGGCACGATCACCTGGAGATCGCCGGGGAAATTCGCCACTTCACGCTCCGTTTCGGAAGCCCCCTATACGCAACATTAAGCATAGTGACCAGTTCAGCCGCGCCGAAACCCCCTCTTCACCGCGCAAACGTTAGCTTTGGCGGATGATCGAAAGACGGGTGAGATCATGACTGTGCTAGTCACCGGCGGCGCCGGCTATATCGGAAGTCACACGGTTCTGGCGCTGGCGGAAGCCGGCGAGGACGTCGTGGTGATCGACGATCTCTCCACCGGCTTCTCCGCCTACCTGCCCGAAGGTGTGCCGCTGTTCATTGGCGACGCCGGCGACGAGAACCTGCTCGAAGGCGTGATCGCCCAGCACAACATCGAGAGCATCGTCCATTTCGCGGGCTCCGTCGTCGTGCCGGACTCGATGCGCGATCCGCTCGGCTACTACCGCAACAACTTCATGACCGCGCGCAATCTGCTCAACGTCGCAGTCAAGCGCGGCATCAGCCGCTTCATCTTCTCCTCGACGGCCGCCGTCTACGGCAATCCGGACCAGGTGCCGGTGCCCGAGCACGCGCCGACGCGGCCGCTTTCGCCCTATGGCTCGTCGAAGCTGATGACCGAGATCATGCTGCACGACGTCGCGTCCGCCTACGGCATGCAATATGTCGTGCTACGCTACTTCAACGTCGCCGGCGCCGATCCGCAGGCCCGTATCGGCCTTGCCACCGTCGGAGCCACGCATCTGCTCAAGATCGCGGTCGAGGCCGCGACCGGCCAGCGCGCCAAGATCGACGTGTTCGGCACCGACTATCCGACCCAGGACGGAAGCTGCATCCGCGACTTCATCCACGTCAGCGACCTGTCGCAGGCGCATCGCTCGGCACTGTCGTACCTGCGCGGCGGCGGCGCCTCGACGACCCTGAACTGCGGCTATGGCCGCGGCTATTCCGTGCTCGAGACCATCGACGCCGTGCGGCGGGTCTCGGGGCGCAGCTTCGCGGTCCAGTATGCGCCGCGCCGGCCCGGCGACATCATGGCGATGGTCGCCGAGACCAGCCGGATTCGCAGCCTGCTCGACTGGCAGCCGCAATACGAGGACCTCGAGACCATCGCGGCGCATGCGCTCGCCTGGGAGGAAAAGCTGTTCCGCGAGCGCCACGGCGAGCTCCGCCACGCCGCCTCGGCCTAAAATCCACCCTCCTAAATCCAGCCCTGCGCAAGTCCTTAATTGGGCTTGAAAAGCCTCGCTTTAGCGGGCACAGAGGCCATTCGATCCCTGACGCGCGGGCAGGCTTTTCCCTGCGCCGTCAATGGACTACGGATGGCCCAGTTTCCAAAGAAAATCACCGACGATCCCTATGCGGCAGCGATCCTGATTCGCCGCCTGGTCATGGAACAAGGGATCACCTACTGGCGGCGTTATCTTGTCGCCTTCGCGCTGATGGCGCTCGCCGCCGGGTCGACCGCGGCGGCGACCTACGTCCTCGGCCAGGTCATCAACCAGGCCTATGTCGACAAGAACATCCCGGGCATCGCGATGTTCTCGGGCATCACCGTGATCCTGCTCTTCATCAAGGGCGTGGCGACCTACGGCCACATGGTGATCCTGACCAAGATCTCGAACGCCATCCTCGCCACCAACCAGCGGCAGCTCTTCGCCAAGCTGATGCGCGAAAGCGTCGGCTTCTTCTCCGAGCGGCATTCGTCCGAATTCCTGGCGCGGCTGACGGCCGGCGCCAAGTCGATCACCGACGTCCTCAACATGCTGGTCAACGCCATCGGGCGCGACCTCTTGATGCTGCTCGCCATGATTGGCGTGATGGTGTGGCAGGATCCACTGATGTCGCTCATCGGCCTCGTCGCGGTGCCGCCGGCGATGCTCGTGCTGCGCAAGCTGGTCAAGCGCATCAAGGGCCTCGCCTATAACCAGTTCACCGGCACCGCCGACATCCTGGAGACGATGCAGGAATCGCTGCAGGGCATCCGCACGGTGAAGGCTTTCACGCTCGAAGAGACGATGCAGCACCGCATCGACGAGAACATCGCGATCGTCGAGCGCAATGCCAACAAGATGGCCCGCGTCGCCAATCGCTCCAACCCACTGATGGAAATGCTCGGCGGCTTCGCAGTTGCCGGCTGCCTGCTCTATGGCGGTTACGCCGTGGTCGCGCTCAACGCCACGCCCGGCGCGTTCTTCACCTTCATGACTGCGTTCCTGATGGCGACCGAGCCGGCCAAGCGGCTGGCGCGGCTCAATATCGACCTCAACAGCCAGCTCGTCGGCGCGCGCATGCTGCTCGAGGTCGTCGACAGCCCGGCGAGCGAGCATTCCGACGACGACAAGCCGGCGCTGAAGCTCTCTGATGCGCGGATCGAGCTGCGCGACGTCAGCTTCGCCTATCGCTCCGGGGAGACCGTGCTCAACCGCATGAGCTTCACGGCCGAGCCCGGCAAGGTCACCGCGCTGGTCGGCCCCTCCGGCGGCGGCAAGTCGACGGTGCTGGCGCTGCTGCTGCGCTTCTACGAGGTGACGCAGGGCGACGTCGTGATCGACGGCCAGTCGATCACGACAGTCTCGCGCAAGTCGCTGCGGGCGCAGACCGCCTATGTCGGCCAGGACGTCTATCTGTTCCGCGACACCATTCGCAACAACATCGCCTTCGGCCGGCCCGGCGCAACCGAGAACGAGATCATCGACGCCGCGAAAGCGGCCTGCGCGCATGATTTCATCGTGAGCTTCCCGCTCGGCTACGACACGCCGGTCGGCGAACACGGCACGCAGCTCTCAGGCGGCCAGCGCCAGCGCATCGCGGTCGCGCGCGCGCTGATCAAGAACGCGCCGATCATCCTGCTTGATGAAGCGACCGCCGCGCTCGACTCCGAGTCCGAAAAACAGGTGCAGGAGGCGATCGAGCATCTCTGCCAGAACCGCACCACCATCGTGATCGCGCACCGCCTGCACACCATCATGCACGCGGACGCGATTCTGGTGGTCGAGGGCGGCGAGATCGTCGAGCAGGGCCGGCACGACGAGCTGCTGCGCCGCTCCGGCCGCTACGCCTCGTTCTTCCGCCTCCAGCATCACGACGCCGGCCCCCTGGGGCTGGCGCCGATCAGCGCAACCGCTTAGCATTCCTCATCACCCCAAGAGCAGCGAGACCGCTTCATGAACGCCGCCTCCTACGTCATCCCGCTTCCGCCCCAGGCTTCGCTTCCCGTCGTCGGCGAAAGCGGCCGCTACCCGGTGCGCCGCATCTGGTGCGTCGGCCGCAACTATCTCGAGCACATCCGCGAGATGGGCAACGACGAGCGCGCGCCGCCGTTCTTCTTCGCCAAGCACGCCGACATGCTGGTGCCCGATGGCGCCACCATTCCCTATCCGCCGCTGACCAAGGACCTGCATCACGAGGTCGAGCTGATCGTCGCCATGAAGAGCGGCGGGCTGAA
>NZ_LSEF01000016.1:0-12835 GCF_001641695.1 Bradyrhizobium neotropicale | reverse complement strand
CCCGCCGCGACCTCCAGATCGCCTCGCGCAAGAAGGAGCGTCCGTGGGAGATCGGCAAGTCGTTCGACGGCTCCGCGCCGTGCTCCGCAGTGCAGCCTGCATCGAAGATCGGCCATCCCTCCAAGGGCAAGATCTGGCTCACGGTCAACGGCAAGGAAGCGCAGAAGGGCGACCTCACCGAGTTGATCTGGAATGTGCCGGAGATCATCTGGCAGCTCTCCCAGCAGGTGAAGCTCGCCGCCGGCGACATCATCATGACGGGCACGCCGGCCGGCGTGTCGCAGCTCCAGCCCGGCGACAAGCTCGAATGCGGCGTCGACGGCGTCGGCACGCTGAAGGTCTCGATCGGCCAGCCGGAATAGGCTCAGCGCAACGTCAATGTGTCGAAAGGCCCCGGAGGGATCCGGGGCCTTTTTGCATGACTGCGGCCACGCGAAGTCGGACGATCTACCAGGCCTTCACCGGTCGATTGGCGTGGCTGGCCTGCGGCACGCCGCGATTGAGTGACATATGGGAATGCACACACAGCCAACCGTCGGCATTCCCTGAAAACACCATCGTCGCTCGGCCTGGCCGCGGAAACGGACTGCCATCGGGATGATAGCCCGTGCTCGTCCATGGCGCGATCACGGTCGCCATCGTGCCACCGGAGGACACCAGGATCGAAGTTTGCTCGATGACAAAACGGAAGTCGGTCGTCTTTGGCCAGACGTTATCCCATTGAGTCGCGACCCATTGATCGAGACCAGGGATGACGTCGTTATGCGTGCCGAAGGCAAGCACATCCGGATGAAAGAGCCGCCTCGCCGAGGCGTAGTCGACCTCGCGGACATAGCCCGCGAAGGTTTCCAGCCACTGACGGAAGAATCGCGCAATCTCGGTGTTTGCGGTCGGCAAGGGGGCCATTGCCTGCTCCATATTCGGCCACTCAATCGCGGCAATCTTGTTGCCATGGGCCGAACTATCCAGCAAGAGATGTACTCTGAAACCACCGGTGGACTTCTTTGAGGCCACGGGTGGAGATCGGTCGGGACCGGCGGGTCCGCCGCAGAGATTGCATCAGAAAACGAGAGGATGTCTCGGATGACGAACACGACCACGGAGCTCGAAGCGCTGCTCATGCAGCGCTCGCTCACCGACCCACAGCTTCAGTCCGCCGCAGAGGCGGCTTCGGACTTCCGCATCCTGCCGGATGCGACCGTGATCAAGATCGGCGGACAGAGCGTGATCGATCGCGGCCGCGCCGCGGTCTACCCGCTGGTCGACGAGATCGTCGCGGCGCGCAAGGCGCACAAGCTTTTGATCGGAACCGGCGCCGGCACGCGCGCGCGCCATCTCTATTCGATCGCGGCCGGGCTGTGCCTGCCGGCCGGCGTGCTGTCGCAGCTCGGCGCCTCCGTCGCCGATCAGAACGCCGCGATGCTCGGGCAGCTCCTTGCCAAGCATGGCATCTCCGCCGTCAGCAGCGCCGGGCTCTCGTCCGTGCCGCTGTTCCTCGCCGAGGTGAATGCCGTCATCTTCAGCGGCATGCCGCCCTATAGCCTGTGGATGCGTCCCGCGGCCGAGGGCGTGATCCCGCCCTATCGCACCGACGCCGGCTGCTTCCTCGTCGCCGAGCAGTTCGGCTGCAAGGCGATGATCTATGTGAAGGACGAGAACGGGCTCTACACCGCGAACCCGAAGACGGCGAAGAATGCCACCTTCATCCCGAAGATCTCGGTGACCGAGATGAAGGTCAAGGGCCTGCAGGACTCGATCCTCGAATTCCCGGTGCTCGATCTGCTCGCCGCAGCGCGCCACGTTCGCGAGGTGCAGATCATCAATGGCCTCGTCCCCGGCAATCTCACCCGCGCGCTCGCGGGCGAGCATGTCGGCACCATCATCACTGCGAGCTAGAGTGAACCAACGCCATGGCTGACACCAACCAGATCAAGCACGTCGCCTCGCCGCTCGCGCGCCAGACCCTGCTCGACGGCGATCTCACCCGTCCCGTCGCTGGCAGCCGCCCAATCAAGCTCCTGCCTTGGGTGCATGTCGTGAAGATCGGCGGCCGCATCATGGATCGCGGTCACGAGGCGATCCTCCCGCTCGTCGACGAGTTGCGGTCGCTCCTGCCCGAGCATCGCCTGCTCATCTTGACCGGCGCGGGCATCCGCGCGCGTCATCTCTACAGCGTCGGTCTCGACCTCGGACTTCCGGTCGGGTCGCTGGCGCCACTCGCCGCAAGCGAGGCCGGCCAGAACGGCCATATTCTCGCGAACCTGCTCGCACCGGAGGGCGTCTCCTACGTCGAGCATCCCACCATCGCGAGCCAGCTCGCCATTCACCTCTCCGCCGCCCGCGCGGTCGTCGGCAGCGCCTTTCCGCCCTACCATCACCATGAATTCCCGACCTCGCGCATCCCGCTGCATCGGGCCGACACCGGCGCCTTCCTGCTCGCCGACGCGCTCGGGGCCGCCGGCCTCACGATCGTGGAGGACGTCGATGGTGTCTACACCACCGATCCCAATGGCGCCGACGGCAAGAAGGCTGAGCTGCTGAAAGAGACCAGCTTCGCCGAGCTTGCGAAGCTCGAGGGCACGCTGCCGTTCGATCCTGCGCTGATCGAGGTCATGGCCAACGCGCGCCACATCGCACGGGTGCAAGTCGTGAATGGCCTCGTTCCCGGCCGGCTCACCGCGGCGCTACGCGGCCAGCACGTCGGGTCGATCATTCACACCGGCGCCCGCCCGGTTTGATTGCGCCAGCACATCGCGCTGGCGACACAAATAAACAAAGCCCCGAAGCTTGGCTCCGGGGCTTTTCGATTCTGAAATCGTAGGGCGGATTAGCGAAGCGTAATCCGCCATCAATTGTTACAGTCGAACGGTGGATTACGCTTCGCTAATCCACCCTACATACTCAAATCACCGCAGCGCCGACACCACGATGAGGCCGAGGATCAGTGCCGTCAGCGAGTACTTCAGCGCGTAGTAGACGTTGCGGTTCCACTCCTTGACCTTGCGGCTGGCGAGATGGATCTCGTAGAGCTTGCCGAACACCTTGTTGAGCGCGCCGACATTCTCGCCGTCGACGTTCTGGGTCGCCGACGCCTTGACGATGTGATGGCTGACCCAGCGGTTGATCGCGGTCATGAAGCCGAACTTCATCGGACGCTCGACGTCGCAGAACAGGATGATGCGATTGACGTCGGTCGCGTTCTCGGCGGTGTGGATGAAGGTCTCGTCGAACATGAAGGCCTCGCCGTCTCGCCAGACGCATTCGACGCCGTCGACCAGGATGCGGCACTTGTTCGAGTTCGGCGTGACGAGGCCGAGGTGGTAGCGCAGCGAGCCGGCGAAGGGATCGCGATGCGCGCCCAGCTTGCCGCCCGGCGGCAGCATCGCGAACATCGCGCCGTGCACGGACGGAATCGAGTTGAGCAGCTCCACGGTCTTCGGGCACAGCGTGCGCGCCGAGGGCAGGAAGTCGTCGTACCACTTCAGGTAAAAGCGCTTCCAGCCACTCTTGAAGAACGAGTAGAAGCCCCAGTCGTTGTTCTTGGCCGCCGCGCGGATGAAGCCTTCATCGAACAGGCGCACCGCCTCGTCGCGAATGGTCTCCCAATTCTCGCTGAGCGGCTTCAGCTCCGGAAACTGGTCAACCGAGATCACCGGCTTGTTCGGCACGGCCGAGCCCGCATACATCAGCACGTTGTACGGCGCGAGATAGGTCGAGTGATCGCCGAGCTGGCGCGCGAAGCGCAGCCGCTGCTTGCCCCGGAAGTGAACGTAAATCGTCGATGCCGCAAGCACATAAAGAATGACAAGTTGCGGCGCAAAGAGCTGTTTCAGCATATCCCCGTTCCCAAGTGACCCAGCCGGAATGCGTGTAGCCCGCCGCGACCCCAGCGGCAAGGCACTCACCGGTGGGTTGCGATGTGACTGTGGATCACAAAGACGGAACCGGGTGCCAAGAAACGGACCGGAAGGAGCCGAATCAGGCCCGCGCCAGCGCCTGGAGCCCCTTGAAGGTCAGGCGCTTGGGATCCCTGACGCCTTCGAGATAGAGCCGGCGGATGAAGGTGATGGCCGCGTCGCGGTCACAGTCGGTCAGCGCGACGACGGCGTCGACTGCAATCTTCTGGGCTTCCATTGGGTTTACCTCGGCCTTGCGAGTACCCCGGCCGGGACAGGCTAGGACTCGCCGGTTAATCCGGCATTAACCGTTGGGACAGGGTGACCGATTCAGCCGGGCGGCCGAATACGCAAAACGACGCATTGGCGGTGCCTGAGCGGCCGGCCCGTGCCGGCCGCCCGCGCCTTCAGCTTCCGGCGATATCGACCACGGCCTGGGCAAAGGCCTGCGGCGCTTCCTGGGGCAGGTTATGCCCGATGCCGCCGGTGATGGTCCGGTGCTCGTACTTGCCGGAGAACTTCTTGGCGTAGGCAGAAGGCTCCGGATGCGGCGCGCCGTTGGCGTCGCCTTCCATGGTGATGGAGGGCACGGTGATCACCGGCAGGCTCGCCAGCCGCTGCTCCAACTCGGCATACTTCGCCTCGCCCTCCGCGAGACCAAGCCGCCAGCGATAATTGTGGATGGAGATGTCGACGTGATCGGCGTTCTCGAGCGAAGCGGCGCTGCGGTCGTAGGTGGCATCGTCGAAATGCCACATCGGCGAGGCGAGCTTCCAGATCAGCTTGGCGAAGTCGTGCCGGTTCTTGGCATAGCCTTCACGGCCGCGCTCGGTGGCGAAGTAGAACTGATACCACCATTGCAGCTCGGCACTCGGGGGCAGCGGCGTCTTGCCCGCCGCCTGGCTCGAGATCAGGTAGCCGCTCACCGAGACCATCGCCTTGACGCGCTCCGGCCAGAGCGCCGCGACGATGTTGGCGGTCCGCGCACCCCAATCGTAGCCGGCGAGCGTCGCCTGCTTGATGCCGAGTGCATCCATCAGCGCGACGATGTCTGAGGCAAGCGCCGCGGGCTCGCCGTTTCGCATCGTGTCCTGCGACAGGAAGCGTGTCGTGCCATAACCGCGCAGATGCGGAACGATAACGTGATAGCCCGCCTGCGCCAGCGCCGGCGCGACATCGACGAAACTGTGGATGTCGTAGGGCCAGCCATGCAACAGGATCACCACGGGACCATCGGCCGGTCCGGCCTCAGCATAGCCGACATTGAGAACGCCGGCATCGATCTGCTTGATCGCAGCGAACGACGTGTTCGCGCCCGGCTTGACCGCGGGCAGAGCGGCCGACCCCGCCTTGCTGGTTTGCGCCGCGACGGTGCGGCTGAAAACCAGAGGAGCTGCGATGCCGATCGCGGCGGTGGTGAGAAAACGGCGGCGATTGTCGTTTATTTCTTCTGACATCTTCAACTCGTGCGTTTTGCAGGCGCGCAATGCGGCCGACGGGCCAGTCTATCACGTCAGATGTGGGCACAATCGAGACGGCAGCGAACAGCCGGCCTGCGATAACCCCTCTTCCATGCGGGACACGAGTCACAATTCAGCGAGTGTCGATCGCCTTCTTCAGAACCGCGAACTGCTTCTTCAGTCGCGGCGCGGCGAAATCCGTGAAGGCTCGCACTTTCGGCACCGATAGCCGGCCCTGCGGCGAGATCAGATGCACGGGCATCTCGGGATCCTCGTCGCCAGCGAGCACGATATCGAGCTCGCCGCGATGCACCTGCTCGGCGACCTGGTAGGAGTACATCCGCGCGACGCCCCGGCCGGCGACGGCTGAGGCAACCGCGGCATAGGTGCTGTTGATCACGAGCCGCGGCGTGAACTGGACGGTGCGCGAGCTAGAGGAGCCGCGTTGCGGCGCAAAGGTCCAGGAATTCGGCAGGTGGGCCATCGCGATGATCTGGTGCTTGGCGAGATCGCCGGGCTCCTCGATGCGCGGATGCTGGTTCAAATACCGCGGCGCGGCCACCACCACGCGGCGCACGTCGCCGAGCTTCGTCGCAACCATTGCCGAATCCGAGAGAGGACCGATGCGGAGTGCGACATCGATGCCCTCTTCGATCAGATTCACCGAGCGGTCGAACAGCAACAGCTTTGCCGACACGGTCGGGTAAGCATCGAGGAAAGCATCGAGGATCGGCCGCAGCACCATCTCGCCCGAGACCACCGGCGCGGTGATCGCGAGCGTGCCGCGCGGCGCCGCGCGCGGGCCGGCCGCGATATCGTCGGCCTCCTCCAGCTCGGTCAGCACGCGGCGGCAGATCTCGACGTAGCGCTCGCCCTCCTCGCTCAGCTTGATCGAACGTGTCGTCCGATGGAGGAGCTCGGCGCCGACCCGCTCCTCCAGGAAGGCGATGGCGCGGCTCACGGCGGCCGGCGAGCGGCCCAGCTTGCGCCCCGCGGCAGCGAGGCTGCCCTCGTCCACCGCAAGGACGAACACCTTCATCGCATCCAGCCGATCCATGCCCTTCCCGCCGCCCCATCAAGATCCGGTTGCAGGCTAAGCGCTTGAGTGCGCTGGGACAACCGTCCCGGGGGACCGATCCGGCATTCGATCGCGCCGCGAAAGAGTGTCTGCCGGACAGCGTGTATTCGCAACCGGACCGCCGCGGCGTACCTCTCACCGCAAGCCAGTGGCTGCCCCGCAGCGGACCGGCACAAGGTCACTCTCACAGATCAAGCAACAGGAGCCTATCATGGGTATCGAGCAGAAAGTCGCCATCATCACCGGTGCTTCGCAGGGTATCGGCGCGGCCCTCGTCAAGGGATATCGCGATCGCAACTATCGCGTCGTCGCAACCGCGCGCTCCATCAAGCCTTCTGCCGACGATGGCATCCTCACCGTCGCCGGTGACATTGCCGACCCCGAAACCGCCAAGCGCGTGGTGTCGCAGGCGGTCGCCCGGTTCGGCCGCGTCGACACGCTGGTCAACAATGCCGGCATCTTTCTCGCCAAACCGTTCACGCAGTACACGGCGGAAGATTATGCGACGGTGATGGGCATCAACGTCGCGGGCTTCTTCCGCATCACCCAGCTCGCCATCGCCGAGATGGAAAAGCAGGGCTCGGGTCACGTCGTCCAGATCACGACCAGCCTCGTCGATCAGGCCAATTCGAACGTGCCCTCCGTGCTGGCCTCGCTGAGCAAGGGCGGGCTCAACGCCGCGACCAAGTCGCTCGCGATCGAATATGCCAAACGCGGCATCCGCGTGAACGCGGTGGCACCCGGCATCATCAAGTCGCCGATGCATCCGGTCGAGACGCATGCCCAGCTCGGCGCGCTGCACCCCGTCGGCCACATGGGCGAGATGGCCGACATCGTCGACGCCGTGCTCTATCTCGAGCAGGCCGGCTTCGTGACCGGCGAGATCCTGCATGTCGATGGCGGCCAGAGCGCCGGCCATTGAACGCAGGAGAGAGATGATCCGCGCGGCCAAGCCCGCGCAGGAGGATGAGATGACCGAACTGAATGCAGAGACGAAGCACCACGCCCGGCCGCATCGGCGGCCGGGATCACGTGCACACTCAACTTCACAATCCACTTCACAATCTACTTCGCAATCCACCTGGCGATATGCAGTGGCGGGATTGTCCGCATCGCTGGTTGGTCTCGGCCTCGCCCGTTTTGCCTATACACCGCTGATCCCCGCCCTGATCGCTGCAAAGTGGTTCAGCGCCTCCGACGTCGTCTATCTCGGCGCCGCCAACCTTGCCGGCTATCTCGCCGGTGCGCTCGCGGCACGCGCCGTGGCCGCCCGCATCGGCGCGGTCCAATCGCTGCGCGCGATGATGCTGCTCGCCACCCTCTCCTTCTTCGCCAGCTCACACCCGATCTCCTTCACCTGGTTCTTCGGCTGGCGTTTCCTCGCAGGCTTCACCGGGGGGATCATCATGGTGCTCGCGGCGTCCGCCGTGCTGCCGCACACCTCGCCCGCCAAGCGCGGCATCGTTGGCGGCGTGATCTTCGCCGGTGTCGGCCTCGGTGTTGCCGCATCGGGCACTCTGGTGCCGCTACTGCTGCAACAGGGCTTGCCTCAGAGCTGGTATGGCCTCGGTGTTCTCGCATGCCTGCTGACTCTGGCGAGCTGGTGGAATTGGCCGGCGGAGGTGAAGACCGATGCTACGCCCGCGCCTTCTCACGCAAAGCAACGTCACACCTCGCTCGTCGCGCGCGCCCTGCTGGTCCAGTACGGCCTCAACGCGGTGGCGCTGGTGCCGCACATGGTCTTCATCGTCGATTTCGTGGCGCGTGGCCTCGGCCAGGGCATCGCGGCGGGATCGCGCTACTGGGTACTGTACGGCCTCGGCGCGATCGTCGGTCCGCTCGTCACCGGCCATCTCGGCGACCGCGCTGGATTTGGGCCAGCGCTGCGCGCGGCCTTTCTGGTCGAGGCGGCCGCCGTGCTGCTGCCGACCGTGAGCACCGCGCCGGTCTCGCTGATCGTGTCGAGCGTCGTGGTTGGCGGCTTCACACCCGGCATCGTGCCGCTCGTGCTTGGGCGCATCCATGAGCTGGACCCGCACAGCACCGAACAGCAGCGCGCTACGTGGAGCCACGCCACCACCAGCTTTGCGCTGTTCCAGGCGGCCGCGGCTTACGGCTTCTCCTGGTTCTACGCGCAGACAGGCGGCGACTACCTCATGCTGTTCGCCCTCGGCGGCGGCGCGGTGGTCCTGGCGCTCGCGATCGATCTCGCACTGGCGCTGACCGCGCGCAAAGCGTGACCGCAACGGCGGCGGCAGTGATCAGGAATACTGCATCACGCCGTCGTCGATACGGCCGTAGCGCAGGGAGACGATGTCGAGGGCGTAATTCTGGTAGAGCCGCCAGGGCCGTTTGGAGCCCTGCTTGGGCATCTTCGCGATTGAGCGCTGCACATAGCCCGAGGTGAAATTGAGCGAGGGCTGGAGGCTGACCGCCGGGTCGTCATTGTGCGGAACGCATTGACGGAAATTGTGCCGGTCCATGTAGTTGATGAGCCGGCAGACATATTCACAGGTGAGGTCGCATTTCAGCGTCCATGACGCATTGGTGTAGCCGAAGGCCGAGGCAAGGTTCGGCACGTCGGCATACATCATGCCCTTGTAGGTCAGCGTTTTCGCGAAATCGACGGTCCGGCCGTCGACGCTGATCTCGAGGCCGCCGACGACCTGGAGCACCAAGCCCGTGGCCGTGACGATGATGTCGGCCGCGAGCTCGCGGCCATCCTTGAGGCGGATGCCGTCGCGGGTGAAGGTCTCGATCTCATTGGTGACGACGGAAGCGCGCTGCTCGCGGATCGCCTTGAACAGGTCGCCGTCTGGCACGAGACACAGCCGCTGGTCCCAGGGATTGTAGCGCGGCGTGAAATGGGTCGCGATGTCGTAGTCGGGTCCGAGTGCCATGCGCACGCCCTTGAGGATCAGCTCCTTGACCTTCGCCGGGCGCCGGCGGCTGAGCTGGAAGAAGAACATCCCCCACATCACGTTGCGCCATCGAATCAGATGGTAGGCAAGCATCGCCGGCAGGTCGCGGCGCAGTTTGTTGGCGAGCGGATCCTGCGCCGGCCGCGAGACAACGTAGGTCGGCGAGCGCTGCAGCATCACGACCTGCGAGGCCTTCTTGGCGAGCTCCGGCACCAGCGTCACCGCGGTCGCGCCCGAGCCGATCACGACGACACGCTTTCCCGCGTAGTCGATGTCGTCGGTCCATTTCTGCGGATGCACGATGCGGCCCTGGAAGTCCGCCGTGCCCTTGAACTCCGGCGTGTAGCCTTCCTCGTATTTGTAGTAGCCGGAGCACATGAACAGGAAATTGCAGGTGAAGCGCACGAGCTCGGTCGCGCCCTCGCCCGTCGTGCGTTCGGCCTCGACGGTCCAGCGCGCGTCCGGCGTCGACCAGGATGCGCGCTTGACGCGATGGCGATAGCGGATCTTTGCGTCGATGCCGTTCTCGGCCGCGGTTTCCCGCACATAGTTCAGGATCTGCGGCCCGTCGGCGATCGCCTTTGGATCGGTCCATGGCTTGAAGGAATAGCCGAGCGTGAACATGTCGCTGTCGGAGCGGATCCCGGGATAGCGGAACAGGTCCCAGGTACCGCCGATGCAGTCGCGCCCCTCCAGGATGACGTAGCTCTTGGTCGGGCATTTCGTCTGCAGATGATAGCCCGCGCCGATGCCCGACAGACCGGCACCGACGATCAGCACGTCGAAATGTTCTTGCTGCATGGTTTCCTCCGCCGCTGAGGATTGTCCGCCTGCAGGTCCTGTCCGTCAACTGGCAATCGACCCGTGGCACAACCACAGGACGTTTCGAACGGCGCATTCAAAACAACGAAGCCCCGGATCGCTCCGGGGCTTCGCGTCGATGCTCGATCGAATAGCGGCTCAGTAGCGATAGTGATCGCTCTTGTACGGACCTTCCTGCTTCACGCCGATGTAGTCGGCCTGGTCCTTGCGCAGCTCGGTGAGCTTGACGCCGATCTTGGCGAGGTGCAGGCGCGCGACCTTCTCGTCGAGCGTCTTCGGCAGCACGTAGACCTTCTTCTCGTACTTGCCGTTCTTGTTGTTGGCGAACAGCTCGATCTGCGCCAGCGTCTGGTTGGTGAACGACGCTGACATCACGAAGCTCGGGTGGCCCATCGCGTTGCCGAGGTTCACGAGGCGGCCTTCCGACAGCATGATGATGCGGTGCTTGTCGGGGAATTCGATCTCGTCGACCTGCGGCTTGATGTTGGTCCACTTCAGATTGCGCAGAGAAGCGATCTGAATCTCGTTGTCGAAGTGACCGATGTTGCAGACGATGGCGCGATCCTTCATCGCGCGCATGTGCTCGATGGTGATGATGTCCTTGTTACCCGTCGCGGTGACGAAGATGTCGGCGCGGGGCGCGGCGTCTTCCATGGTCACGACCTCGTAGCCTTCCATCGCCGCCTGCAGCGCGCAGATCGGATCGACTTCCGACACCAGGACGCGGCAGCCGGCCTGGCGCAGCGAGGCAGCCGAGCCCTTGCCGACGTCGCCGAAGCCCGCGACCATCGCCACCTTGCCCGACAGCATCACGTCGGTGCCGCGGCGGATGCCGTCGACGAGCGATTCACGGCAGCCATAGAGGTTGTCGAACTTCGACTTGGTGACGCTGTCGTTGACGTTGATGGCGGGGAACAGCAGCGTGCCCTTGTTCGCCATCTCGTAGAGACGATGCACGCCGGTGGTGGTTTCCTCCGAGACGCCCTTGATGTTCTTGGCGATCTCGCCGAAGTAGCCCTTCGGCTTCTCCTTCAGCAGGCGCTTCACCAGCGCGTAGAAGATCTCTTCTTCCTCCGAGCCTGGCTTGTCGAGGAAGGCGGTGTCGCCGTTCTCGGCGCGCACGCCGGCATGCACCAGCATGGTGGCATCGCCGCCGTCATCGAGGATCATGTTCGGGGTGCCGCCGCCATGCCAGTCGAACAGCTTGGCCGTATAGTCCCAGTATTCGGTCAGCGTCTCGCCCTTGACGGCGAAGACGGGAATGCCGGCCGCGGCGATCGCGGCGGCGGCGTGATCCTGCGTCGAGTAGATGTTGCAGGAGACCCAGCGGATGTCGGCGCCGAGGGCGGCGAGCGTCTCGATCAGCACCGCGGTCTGGATCGTCATGTGCAGCGAGCCGGCAATGCGTGCGCCCTTCAGCGGCTGCTTCGGGCCGAACTCCTCGCGGGTGGCCATCAGGCCGGGCATCTCGGTCTCGGCCAGCGAGATTTCCTTGCGGCCGAAATCGGCGAGCGAAATGTCCTTGACGATGTAGTCGGTGAAGCCGGGCTTCGCGTTCATAGGAGGTTTCCTGTTTGTTTAGCTCGTCGTTCCGGGGCGCCCTTAAAACGAGCGACCCCGGAATCCAGCGGTTCGAGATTCCGGGTTCGCCGCCATCGCGGCGTCCCGAAAGTGACGTCGGTGATTACAGCGCGCGCTTGAGCGGCTCGACCAGGTCGGTCTTCTCCCAGGAGAAGCCGCCCTCGTTGTCGGGCGTGCGGCCGAAATGGCCGTAGGCCGAGGTGCGCGCGTAGATCGGGCGGTTGAGATCGAGATGGGTACGGATGCCGCGCGGAGTGAGGTCCATCGCCTTTGCGGCAGCCTTCTCGAGCTGGTCCTCCGACACCTTACCGGTGCCGTGGGTGTCGATGTAGATCGACAGCGGACGCGCCACGCCGATGGCGTAGGCGAGCTGCAGCGTGCAGCGATCGGCAAGACCGGCCGCGACGATGTTCTTGGCGACATAGCGCGCAGCGTAAGCGGCCGAGCGGTCGACCTTGGTCGGATCCTTGCCGGAGAACGCGCCGCCGCCATGCGGGGCCGCGCCGCCATAGGTGTCGACGATGATCTTGCGGCCGGTCAGGCCGGAGTCGCCGTCGGGACCGCCGATGTAGAACTTGCCGGTCGGGTTGATGTGCCAGATGGTCTTGCCGTTGATCCAGTCCTTCGGCACGCCTCGCGCACATAGGGCTCGACGATGTCGCGGACCTGGCTGGAGGTGAGGTCCGGAACCAGATGCTGGTGCGAGACCACGATCTCGCGTACGCCGACCGGTTTGCCGTTCTCGTACTGCACGGTGACCTGGCTCTTGGAGTCCGGGCCCAGCACCTTCTCGCGGCCGGAGTGGCGCGCTTCGGAGATGAGGCGCAGGATCTTGTGGGCATAGAAAATCGGCGCCGGCATCAGGTCGGGCGTCTCGTTGGTGGCGTAGCCGAACATGATGCCCTGGTCGCCGGCGCCCTCTTCCTTGACCTCACCCGGCTGCGGCGCATCGACGCCCTGGGCGATGTCGGCCGACTGCAGATGCAGGAGGATCTCGATGTCGCAGGTCTTCCAGTGGAAGCCTTCCTGCTCGTAGCCGATGTCCTTGATCGCGCCGCGCACGACGCTCTCGATCTG
>NZ_LSEF01000015.1 GCF_001641695.1 Bradyrhizobium neotropicale | reverse complement strand
CTAGTGGTTCATCACAGTGATTTTGACGTTTTGATACCGAGCCATCCGAGGATAGGCAACTTTTCGGGTGGCAAGAGGATCTCGATGCTTCGAGCGACGCCGGGCTGGCGACGAATGAACCCGTTGCGTTCGAGGGTGAGGATCATCTGGTGGACTGACGGCGGGCTGACGCGGAAATGCCGCTGGATGTCGGCCTCGGCGGGCGGCTGTCCGAACATGTACGAGTAGGTATGGATGAAAGCGAGATAGTGTCCCTGCTTCTCGGTGAAGTGCGCGCCTGATTTTTGACTCATAGCTGGATTCGTCCCGGCCTCCGACAAGGAGGCGAAGCATGAATGTACGTTATCGGGTCGAATTGAGCCAAGCCGAGCGGGACGAACTGACGGCAATGCTCGGCGGCGGCACGCATTCCGCCCGCAAACTCAAACGGGCTCAGATTGTGCTGGCGGCCGATTCAGGCAGCTGCGACGCGGAGATTGCCCGAACCGTCCGGGTCAGCCTTTCCACCGTCGGCCGGACCAAACGCCGTTTCGTAGAAGGCAATCTGGAGCGGGCCTTGAGTGAGGAGCCGCGTCCGGGCGCGGAACGCAAGCTGACAGGCAAGGAAGAGGCCCTGCTGGTGGCGACGGCATGCGCCAAGCCGCCCGCCGGCCGCAAACGCTGGACGCTGACATTGCTGGCCGACGCGATGGTCAAGCTCACCGATCACGCCAGCCTGTCGGGCGAGACCGTGCGCCGCCGGCTGGCCGACAACGACCTCAAGCCGTGGCGCCGGGATATGTGGTGCATTCCTCATGTCGACGGCGAATACGTCGCCCGGATGGAGGATGTGCTCGATCTCTACGCCGAGGCGCCGGATCCCGAGCGGCCCCTGGTTTGCTTCGACGAGACCCCAGTCCAGCTGATCGGCGAGGTACGCCAGCCGATCCCTGCCCAACCGGGACAGCGCGAGCGCTACGATTACGAATATCGCCGCAACGGTACCGTCAATCTCTTCGTCACCTTCGATCCGCATCGCGGCTGGCGCAATGTCAAGGTTACAGACCACCGCGCCGCGGTCGACTACGCGCACTGCATGCGCGAACTCGTCGACGTCCACTATCCCAATGCCGCCTGCATCCGTGTGGTGCAGGACAATCTGTCGATTCATACGGCCGGCGCGCTATATCAGGCATTTGCGCCTGCCGAGGCCCGTCGCATCCTGCGCCGCCTCGAGTTCCACTACACCCCGAAACACGCCAGCTGGCTCAATATGGTCGAGTGCGAGATCAGCGTGCTGCAGCGCCAGTGTCTCGGCCGTCGCATCGACGATCCCAAAAGGCTTCGAAAAGAAATCGCAGCATGGCAACGGCAGCGAAACAAGGCGCGAGACCGCATCAAATGGATGTTCACAACCGACAAAGCCCGCGCCAAACTCGGTCGCGCCTATCCAGTTGCCGCCAAAGAGTCAAAACCACTGTGATGAACCACTAGGTAGAGCGAGTAGCTCCAACGGCCGCCACGAACGAGAACTGATGCGGCCGCATTGGCGTGGATCTCCCACCAGATGCACATTGCAAAGATCGGCGCGGCCACCGGAAGTGAATAAATGTAGTGAACAGTCTGAGTGTAGTGAAGCCATCCAGTCGCAAACATAGTAAGCGCCAGCACTGCGCGCGATGGCCAGATCAAAAGGCCAATCTGGACGGAGCGACGTCGCACCGCGAGGTCTGCGAGCAGACATCCCAGAAGCCAGATCGGCAGATTGTGGAGAACGTCTCTCAGACTGAGGAGGGCAAAGAAGGCTGCGCCGCCTTCGTCGACCAAAGACGGAATTCCTAGGCACCAATAGCTGATCGTATAGCTTATAATGATAATTGGCACCCATCCGAACCTGCGCCAAGCGCCTCTTAGAATGGGGTAGAGCGAGTAGTACACAATCTCGCAGATCAGGCTCCAGGTTATAAAGCCCGCGTAGGGATTGTAGCTGACGCCGAGGAAGAAGGCTGGAATCAGGATCGCGCAGAAGGGGAGCACGATGCGAATATATCGCCTCGCAAAATAGGCCCTCCAACTCACTGGCGGCGCGTCGACGTAGGGGGCGTGAATGCAGAAGCCCGAGACAATGAAGAATATGCTGACAGCTGCTGTACCGAAGAGGGCACTCCGGTAAAGGGTTTCAGCGGAATCAAATCCATAATGGCCCAGATAATCCATCAAGATGGGAACCGAATCGTGATGAAGGGCTACAACAATGGCCGCAACAAAGCGAACCGCGTCAAGCGCGTCATAGTGCCTGTTCATGTGAGCACTGAATTCCCCGCCCTGATTGAATGGTTGGCTACCGCTACCATGGAGGATTGTCCCTAGCAATGGCCGTGGTGCGTTGTTAGTCGCCACACCTATGACGAGGTCTGCCCCTGAAACCGAAAGGACAGCCATGGGCGCTTCCAACTTCGACGCCAGCCTGAGATTCCTCCCTTCAATCCGAGAGCGGCGACGATGACGACCCGGCGGGACCACGGCGGCCGGACCTCCCGGGGGCACCACCCAGCGGGAATACGACGCCTGGTGCGCCGAGCATAATTGGGCGTCCATGGAATCCGTGGTGCGACAGCCTGCCGTCGGGACCGACATCTGACGTGGCAGTAAATGCGATGTGCACGATTCGAGATGGTGTCGGCATGAAGAAAGCCTGGCACTAGCTGATTGGCCCGATCTTCGTCATCGCATGGTTCTAGTATTTCGAAACAGAGGCGTTGATTCACCCCGGTCAATCCGACACGATCTCGACGATCGGCGCGAAATGGCCTCTTGCGATATTCGCCTGCGGATGTTTCGCGGGTGGATTGTCCGTTCATTTCTTTTTGCGTTGGGCGGCAAACCCGCTCGGCAAGGGCTGCGGATAGGAGACAATCGTGGACATGACGGCACTTTGCGAAGCCATTCTGCCGGTGCTCTCGCAGGGCGCGCGAGACGTATTGCGCCTCGTCGGCATGTATCCGCTCTCGAGGGTAGCCGATGTACTCGTTGAGGACGCCGTCACGGTCGAAAAAAATGGCGGGTTTATTCACTTGCCAGGCACTCTTGGACCGCAGCAGGCATATCGCGATCGGATTCTCGCAGCGCCAACGGCTCGCGTCGAAGAAGCCAATCGGCCAAGCAATACAATACCCCGCGTGACCTGGGAGAGCTGACTATCGAACAGCGATCCTAGGACGTTTTGAACCACGACGGCCTGCCCGAAAGGTGAGGAACAGCTCGGCCCATGAAGAAATTGAGGTGCACCGCCCACATGACCATTAAGACTGCTGTGCCCAAGAGGCCGGCCTGAATAGCGATCGCGAGAAACTGATTGTGAGGATCAGGAATGGCCTGGCCGTATGGAGAGGGCCTGTCTGCCTCCAGGGAAGCATCTCCCGGCACCATGGCCGAGGGGAGCTTGTTTCACAAATTCATTCGCCTTCCGCCACAAATCGATACGGCTCGCGGTCGACATTGTGGGCTATTCGGTTTGGACGGTCTTTGCTTGTTTGGTTTCGTTGTCGATGGTGCCTGGGCGTTAACGTGGCGGACATTCATGGCATGCAGATCCGTCTCGATTTCTGCTAGCCAGCGACGTATGAAGGCTGTCGTCAAGCGCTGAATTGGCGCCCAAGAGTCATGTCGGACACCGACGGGCCTTGATGAGCAATTGGCCTTTGCGATCTTTCACACGAAGGGCATGCTCGAGGATTTGCTCAGCACATACATCGCCGGCTACAAGGCGGGACGCGAATGAAGCGTCGGCGCCGATCGCAGAGGAAGCGCAGCCGGCAGCGGCTGGCCGCGCATCGGCGGCGGCTGTCGCACTGGTCTCGAAATAGAACGCTGTGGGGCTCGAAAATTCATGTCCCGGCAGCGTTTATTCTCAAACTGAGCGCTGAAATCCCAGTGCACTCCAATCGAGCAAGGGGCATGCCACACGTCGGTGACGCCGCTCACAGCGATCCCACCCAAAGCTCAGATCACTGAGGTCTGGCGCCGTTGCGGGCCCTAGGCCACCCGTCGAAAGCCGTAGTACAAGCGTTAACAGGCATTTCTAATGCTTGTCGGAACCAAAGTGGAGTGTTACCCAACGTGTCTCTCTAGAATTGAGACACAGAGACCGGGTTGCGAAATACGTACCGCCCAGACATCGACGGCCTGCGCGCTATAGCTGTCCTGGCGGTTATCGCCTTTCATGCGGTTCCCAACGCGCTTCCAGGCGGCTTCATTGGCGTCGATATATTCTTCGTCATTTCTGGCTATCTGATAAGCCGCAACATTTTGTTGGCAGTCGGCGCAGAGCAGTTTTCCTTCGCCGACTTCTACCTCCGTCGAGCTCGGCGAATCCTGCCAGCGCTTTACTTCACGGTCCTTGCCACCTTCGCGGTTGGCGTCGCGCTGTTTTCTCCAGAGGCGCTCCGCTCGTTGGCGAAGGAGACCACATCGGCGGTCCTCTCAATCTCCAACGTCGAATATTGGCGGGAGTCACGGCAGTACTTCGCCGCAGCATCGGAGCAGCTTGGTCTGCTGCACGTCTGGTCGCTTTCCGCCGAGGAGCAATTCTACCTAGTTTGGCCGGCTCTCTTGCTCGTTACTCAAAGGAAGCTTGGCACCCATCGTATTCCGTTTGCCGTTGGCGCGATTGGTGCGCTCTCTCTGCTCACCGCCATCATCACCCACGCAATCGATCCATCCGCGGCATTCTTCCTGCCTCAGTGTCGGATATTTGAGTTTTGCCTGGGCGTCGCAGTGCTATTCGCGGAAAGGAGGTTCGAACCTCGAGCTGCGGACGCTCTCTTTGTCGTTGGCTCTCTCGCCGTGCTGATTCTACTCTGGCTGCTTCCTGGCGCTAAGCCACTTCAGCCGGCCGCACTGCTGGTCCCGTGTGGGGGCGCCGCGCTGATCATCTTATCAGGCGCGCAGTCGCGGCTAGCGGTCGCTCTGAGTGCTTGGCCGCTGCGCAGCATAGGCTTGATTTCATATTCGCTCTATCTGTGTCATTGGCCCACTCTATTCTTCTATCGGCAATTTCAGTCCGGGCCGATGGGCTCAATTGAGATCGCCGGCCTGTTTGGATTGATGTTTGTGATCGCGACCTCGATGTACATGTGGGTCGAGCAGCCGTTCCGCCGAAGGCGGCCTTCAAATGTGCGATTTGTGGCTTCCTGTTGCATCGTCGGTCTTTCTATCGTCGGCACCGCCTTGATGGCGTACAAGCAGCAAGGCTGGCCGGCCCGGCTTTCGCCGGAGCAACTCGCCCGCAAGCAGCTCGAGCAGTTTGGCATGGCGCCGTGCAAGACCGTCAGTGGCGATGGCTGCCTGTTCGGCGCGACGGGCATGGCGCGCGCCGTTGAGATCCTCGGCGACAGTTTGGTGAACCAGTACGTTGGTGCTCTTGACCCGATACTGAAGAGGCTCAACCGAGCCGGCTATGCTCCGCCCAGTTTCGGGTGTCTCATGCTGGAGGGCCTGACTAGCTCCAGCGAGAACAAGACGCGCGACTGTGCTGGTCTTCGTGAAGGCACGCTCGATCGGCTGGCCAGCGAAATGACGCCGATCATTATCGGTCAGGCCTGGACCGGCTACGCGCCGCTCGGACTACCGGACGGCTCCCTCGTCAGCACGCAGGACGAGATGAACGGAGCCTTCGAGACCGCAATCGAGCGGACAATGGCGCGGCTCGGTGGCCACAGCCGACGCTTCCTCCTGATCGGTGAACAGGTGCCGCTTGCTTGTCCTATCAACGGCGCCAGTTATGAGCGCTCGATGTTGATGGGCAAAATGCGCCCCGAGTGCCCGGAGACGACGCTCGCGCAGGTCAGAGAACGCACTGCATCGATAAACGCGATGCTCCAGCGGGTCCGTGATCGTCACCTCGACAATGTGATCCTGCTACGTCCGGAGGACTATCTGTGCGGCGAGACCTGCATCAACCGCGAGAATGGCGTTTCGCTCTACTACGACGATGAGCACTTCTCGGTCGCAGGAAGCCGGTTCGTCGGACGCCGGGCTGAACCTCTAATCCTCGACTTCATAGGTACTACCGGTGACTGAACCTTCAGCCAGCCAGCAGAGGGGGCTAGTCGGACGAGAAATCCAGCTCGGGATCTCGGTCGCTGAACAGATACTCGCCGACGTAGTACAGCCCTACGAAAGCGCAGAGCCCTACGGCGGCAGCACCGTACATCACCGTGTCAGTGTGGAGGAATGTCTCGAAGTTCTGCACCACGTCCACGAGCATGAATTGGCCCCTCGATTCGGCATCGTTAACATTGAGCAAAGCTTCATTAAAGAATCGTAAATTCTTGGTTGCAATCGGCGACGTCTATCTAGAATTGCTAGAAAGCGAAGTTGCGACTCATGGGGGCCGCTCGATCGCGATCGTTCAACCGAGAGGAGCGTGCACATTCATTTCGATCAATAGCTGGGAGCCGTCCTCGCTGGCCGAGAGCACACGCCAATCCGAAAGTTTGTAAAGATCCACGAATTCAGACCACGCCTTGAATTCGTGGTTCACCGAGTAGAACTCGTCGAACAAAATCAGATATCGATATCTGAGCGTCCCGCAGATCGTGTCCAGGACAGGCCGGGTCGAAATGTACAGATCTGCATCAAAATGGATGAACCGCAAATCGCGAGGCCACCCGCTCCTGATCAGATAGCGCGTCACCGACTCGCTGAACAGGCCCGACTCGATCTCGACGTTTGGTTGTGGGGGCGGCGGAAACATAATCCCGCGTTCAAGGTTCGCGACGACCTCACGGCGCTTTTCGGGCTCATCCGCCCATAATTCAACGGGACCACCAAAGCCTTTGATCGATCCGGCCGGCAATCCATCCCAGGATTCCGGCAGACCCTCGAAGCAATCAAAACCAACCAAACGAAATGTCTGTGGCAGGTGATCGACGAAATACTTCAGTGACCCGCCATTGTTGGTGCCCAACTCAAGGATCGTGCCCGACGCGGAATTCGCGTTGATCCAGTTTATCGCGACATTCCAAATGGGGTGCTTTCCGGTTGTCTTGTTGAACGTCGGTACGATCGTCACGCGATGATCTTTCGCAATCTTCTCACGCCAAAAATGCTCGAAACGCAAAGTGTTTGCGATTTTTTGCGTGGTCAGGCCGAACCATTCGATCTTGTCGATTGCTCTTGAGGGAAGCGAGGATAGTCGAGCCAGCAAGCGCCGAAACTTTCCCGCATGGCGCGGTTTCTCAGCGAAGGGAGCTGTTGCTATAGCGAGCGATTTTATCTCTTGGGCCATCTCGTGTTCCGCTCTCGGACCGGAAAAGAAGAAACATTCAAACATTCAACAGTCAGCACGGGGCGCAAATGCGACGAGCGGAAGAAAAAGACCGGCATTCGCCCGGTCGCAAATGACTGCAATAGAGCGACTTTCCGGGGCAGCCTGGCGAAGCTGCGTCATCGCTAGTTTTTCTAGGCGTCTCATTGGACGGGTGGCGATCGGGTCGCGTTTAAGCGACGCGCAGCGATTCTTGCGCAGGGGACCCGAGGTTCCCCTTGCCGCGGGTCAGGCCTCGAGGCGGGGCCGCTGATCGCCGTCAGGATGCTTTGCGGCAAGGCCGGCCCGAACGTCGCGGGATCTCGAGTCAGATCATTGTCAATCCGATAGTCAATGAGGTTGCTATGCGGACGACCGGCGACAAGAGCGCGGAATGCCGAATTGCAGGCCGCGCGCTCCTGAGCTTCTTGCGTGCCAGGTGCGGGCAAGACGGTGGAAATTCGGTGGCACCACAAGCACCACCCCCACATCCGGAGCAAGCTGGTCGGTGACCGCCTTCAGCTCGTCTCTGTACGGGAAAGTATCACTTACCGGAGCGCCATACGGCGAAGAGGCTGGTCGCGGCGTTTCGTCCGGCCTGTGCTTCGAATCTCCTCGTAGTCAGCGAAGCCATCGTGTCGGTTGTGCGTACCCCAGCCTCGCCCGATCTTGATGCGTCGGGCGGTCAGCTCGATGGTGCGCCGATTCAGGAGGTGACTGAAGTAGCGCAGATTGCTGTCGCCATATAGCCAGTAAGGGAAGACGTCGCCGGGCGCGCGTACAGAGCTATGTGCGCACCAGGGATCATCGATAAAAACGACCAGTGCGCCGGGATGGGGGATGGGTATGATGCCTCAAAAAGAAGTCCAATACGGCCAATTGTCCGTCGGGCAGCGAACCGGTGATGACGAGCTGAACGAACTACTTTTCAGTGGTCTCGGAAAGCTTATCCGGCCTGATCAACCGGCCGATCGAGTTGCCGAAAATTCCGGAGTCAAATCTTGGTCACGTGCCTAGCTGACCTTTGCCAAGGAAAGGCATCGTCGTGCCATGGATCCCGAGCAACCCGAGGCGCCGCTATCATACGGGTCGACTAAGATCATGAGTCCTAGTAGTAGGATGCCGCCCAGCCCGATAATGCTGTAACAAATCGCAAGAGCTCGTCCCCAATCCGTATCGGGATGTCCTCCAAAAAAATTAGATGCGAGGGAGTTGTCCGTTGGCTCATTTCTTTTCGCGCTCAGCGCGATCCCGTTCAACTATCAATGCTCTCGCAACCGTGGCGTGAGCGCAAGAGGTGGCACCGGGCAGCTTGCAAGCTGGCCCCAGCCAGTGGTGGACCGATACCCATGTAGCGCATTCCAGTGGCGGAGAAAATGCTTGTAGAGAAGAGATTGTAACTTGTAGTCCTGTAAGAGAATAGAGAGGCAAGGGTGATCAGACGTCTCATTCGTCATCTGCGACGAAATCCGCTGGACTTCGGGACCAGGAATGCCCTCACGATTGGGGCTATCGTTTTTGCCCCGCTTGATCGCGCAGAATGCCTTCCGATCGTTGTCGATGTCGGTGCTCGGAATGGAATGAGCCTACTCCCGTCATCCTTCGCAGGCCGCGCGCACCTGATAGGCTTCGAGCCGAGCAGGACGGAATTTGAAAAGTTGCGCGATGGTCGGACGGACGCTCTAGCCCACGGCGCAGATATTCCTCGTTTCAAGGTAGAGGAATACCATCCGGTGGCGATGTGGGACCAGAAGGAGGAGCGGACATTCTACCTTACCTCAGGACCCAACTTCTGCACGTTGATGGGTGAATCGGTCCAGCCAGTTGCCGATGCTGTTTTCTTGGACAAGGGCCCTTTTGGATCATTCCATGAAGTGCATACCCGGCTTCTGAGCACCGACAAGGTGGTCTGTGATACATTAGATAACATCGTTGGGAATCGAACCGTAGATCTCCTCAAGCTCGATGTTGAGGGGGGTGAAGCCAAATGCTTGGAGGGCGCTCGCCGTCTCCTCCGGGAGCATCGCGCCCTCGTTATATATTCTGAGTTTCAGACTTTTCCATACTACCATAATCATGGGCTGCTCGGCGACCAGCAAGTCGTTCTTAACGCTCACGGGTATCGTCTACTTGATCTCGATCTAGGCCATCCGACTTATCGTCGTCATGCAAGCGCCAGAGTGCCTAAAAGTGCCGATCGTCGCATGCTCATGGCTGGTGACGCCATTTTTGTGCTTGATCCTGACCGTACCGAAATGTTGCCAGAGATAAAACAGAGGCTTGCTGCAATCAGTATGGCTCTCGGATTTATCTCGTTCGCGCTTTCTTTGCTGCGAGAAGCCAACCTCAATACATCCGATGAGATAGACGCAATTGAGGAAGCCGCCTCTAAAGCGTGGACCGTGCAGAGAATCAGGCGAAGTTGGAATGCTCTTCCGTCAATGGTTGGATCCAGACTTTAGCGGTCATGCTGCGCGGCCAACGCGCCGCACGGTGCCTTGTAATGGTGCACATGAGGCCGCCTCTTGGGCAGGGAACTCGGTCCACTGCAGTCCGAAGGTTCCGTGCGGTGTTCTGTGGAAGCCAGGGACCTGAACTGCGCCAAGCATGATTCACCACTTCCCCTAGTGAGGAAGTGCAGGCTTCTATTTGCTGGGCCGGGGCGCCCGCACGCGCGACAGCCGAAGCGGTGCCGTTTTGACAAGTGTCGGTTCGCGACCGATATGGCGGTGCTTGAGCGCATATTTGGCCGCTAGTTTGACGTCGCCAATCCAAAGCCGCCGACCGATGGATCGCAAATAACCTAGACGCCCGAACGCTGGCTGCCCGATGCCGAATGCTTGCCTTTGCCGATCGTTTAGCGCGGCAAGGAAGCTTTGGCGATAGAGGTGATCAATCGCGCATTGAGGATGGCTCTGCGGTTGGTATAAGCACCAGATCACGCGACGGCCGGCCTTTTTCACCGGCGGTAGGTCATGCCAGACGTCCTGGTCGAAGACGAACGCCGTTCCGGGACCGCCGTGCACCTGCTGAATATCTTTCATACGAGGAACGTAATGTTTTTCGTCGATAAAGGGCTTTCCATCGGTCTGCAACAAACCGCCGATTTCATGGGTACCCGGAATGAAGCGAGTGCTACCGACTTCGGAGTCAACTCCTGATAGATAATAGAAGATCAAAATGCCGCCGTCGAAGTCGGTATGCATCTTGAGATGCGACGGATCGGGCTCGATTTTCTCCTGATAGCTGAACTCGGCCAGGAGACAAGGCTCGCCAAAGATCGATTCCATCAGCTCAAGAATTCGCTCATCTAGGGCAAGCTTCAGCGCGGACAGGCTGGCGATGCCGAGATGCTGAATCCAACGATTGCTGCCGAGAATGCTCGATCCGTAGATATCGTTGAAGTTGATCTGCTTGCGCCAAGGACCGATCTCCTTTTCGATCGAAGCGACCGTGTGGGTGGACAGGAAATTAGGTATCACAATTCCGCCCTGCGTTGTTACCGCGTCACGCAGCGCCGACCAATCCGTTTCCTGGTACATCGCTCCTCCCCTGTCGGCCGCCGTATAGACCAGGAAGCAGTTTTTCGCAACTAACTGCAGCCGCCGGTTTGACTGCATTGTAAAGAGTAGGCATCTGATCTAGACGGGCTGCGAAATCTAGGGCGGCGACCACAGTGAAGACCTTGTCGGAAAAGTCGAGGAGGGCGTTCCGAAAATGCCGTTTTTTATGATGGCCATAGCATTTCGAGCCTTCTCAGCTTTGAGCAGTTCGATGTTGCGCTCCTGTCGGAGGTGCTTGACGACGCTGCTCTGTATGAAACGATTGGGAACGTCGATCGACTGTTAAGTGCGGGGCTGCGGTGCTAAATGGGTGAAGCAAATCTCCGAGACGGCAAATGAACTCTCCTCTATCTGAAACAGAACCGGCGGATTCCGCAGCGACCGATTTGAGGAGCCGGCCAGGCTCCAGGCCGTCACAACCAAGCTCTAGCGAGAGCTTTGGCTTCCAGTGGGCTAAATTCAAGACGACGCAGTTAGATAGCCACACCGGCCTCTCCCTCACGCTGACGCGGTTCTTCTCGAACACGAGATGGAAGCCGAAGGAACTCTATGGCAAGTCGATTCTCGAAGCTGGATCTGGGGCCGGACGCTTCACCGAAATTTTGTTAGACGCGGGCGCCATTGTCACTACGTTCGATGCGTCGGTTGCGATCAATGTCAACAGGGAGAACAATGCCTGGAAGGGCGACGTGAAATTCCTGCGCGCGGACATCTATGAAATTCCCGTGCCGGACGGATCGTTCGATTTCGTGTTCTGCTATGGCGTTATCCAGCATCTTCCGGACGCTGAGAAAGCTGTCAGATCGCTCGTCTCGAAGCTGAAGCCTGGTGGACGCATCAGCATCGACCATTATCTGAAGACATCAGCGCTCGATCCGTTCAATCAGCCGAAATACTTCTGGCGCCGCTGGACGGTTGGCATGGAGCCGGACAAGCTCTTGCACATTATCCGCGCCTATATGCCGTTTTGGCTTCCGATCAACACGCTAATCCAGCGTATTCCGTATTTTGGTCCGAAAATCGCGGCGCTGACCATGATTCCCTGCTGGAATTACCTTCGTTCAGGTTTGAACAGGCAGCAACGGCTGGAGTGGGCGATCCTCGACACGTTCGACGCGCTATCGCCAGTTTATGATACGCCTCGCACACTTGAAGAGGTTCGCGAGTTGATTGCCCGCTGTGAAGGATTAACTGAAATAAGCGTGTTCTATGGCAGCAACGGTGTAGTGGCCAACGCTGTTAAGCGCTGATCGTTTGTTCTCCACCAGCAGAATGCCTGCTCTAGAAGGGTTAGCTGAATGCTTCCGATACGCATTCAGTCGACCGGCGCGGATCCGTCTACAAGTAAATCGAGAAACGCTCCTAAAAGCGCAGCAACGGGTCGAGCAAGAATACATTCGTTGAAAAGCAACAGTATGGCGGATGAAGTCGAGGTTTCTTCCAGCGCCGGAATTGGCAAGTTCGTCAAGTTGTATCGCGGCTACTATGGAGTGTAGCTGCTGGATAGAAGTTCTTGGCCACGACCATGCCATGCCCATCCAGCTGCAGCGTAGGTTTTATTCGACTATAGCTTTGCCGCAGATGGACTTTATCGGCAAGAGAATGCGAAAAGCAGATCGCCAGCATAACGCCGTGGGCTTCTTGCGCGGTTCTTCGACGAACGCAGTTGGCGCGACAGGAATTCGATCGCAATGCCTGCTTCGGTCCGTAAGTGTGCGATAATGAAGAGACCCGCCGTCTTTTTTGACCGTGATGGCGTCCTCAACGAGGACATCGGCTATCTCTACGAGAGAGCGAAGTTCAGGTGGACGCCGGGTGCGCGGGAAGCCGTAAAGGCAGTCAACGATGCCGGATATCTGGCGTTCGTGATTACCAACCAGTCGGGCGTTGCGAGAGGGTTGTACAAGGAAGCCGATATCCTGGCTCTTCACGCGTGGATGGCAGAGGAGCTGGCCGAAATCGGCGCCCGCATCGATGCTTTCGAGTATTGTCCGCATCATCCCGAGGCCATTGTTGAGCTCTATCGCAGGTCGTGCACCTGCCGAAAGCCCGGGCCGGGCATGATTACGACCCTTATGGAACGCTTCCAGGTTGATCCTAATCGAAGCTTTCTCATTGGAGATAAGCTCACTGACATTGAAGCCGCGACTGCAGCGGGGATAGGCGGCTATCTCTTCGATGGTTCGGATCTCGAGCACTTCGTCAAGAGCCGTTTACACAATAGATAAACAACAATCGAGCTACATCCCGACTCCAAGCAAGGTTTGCGTCCCAGATCCGTGGGAAGTCCAACGGGCGCCTTGGAATTAATAGCTCCAGGATCTCGAGTTGATTCATTGTCTTTGCGGTAGTTCATAAAACTGCTCGGCGGTCGCGCCCCTACCGCTCATCCGCAATCACCTTGCCGTCGTTCGGCAGCAAGCCAGGGCTCACCAGCTCAACGGCCCCGCCGAGTTTCGTCACCGCGCGCAAGCTGACGGTAAGCTCCTCGCGGAGTGCTTCGCTTGGTGCCGCCGCTTCCGCCCTCAAGGTCATCGCATCGGTCTCGCGCTCGCGCGTGACGACCAGGCGGAGGCGTCCGAGACCGGGGTGGCGCCTGCCGATCTCGGCGATCTGCTCGGGGCGGACGAACATGCCCTTGACCTTGGTGGTCTGGTCGGCGCGGCCCATCCAGCCCTTGATGCGCATGTTGGTGCGGCCGCATTTGCTGGGGCCGGGCAGCGCTGCAGTGAGGTCGCCGAGTGCGAGGCGGATCCAGGGATGGTGCGGGTCGAGCGAGGTCACCACGATCTCGCCGACGTCGCCTTCCGCAACGGGATCGCCGGTGCCGGGCTTGACGATCTCCAGGATCAGATCCTCGTTCACGACCATGCTCTCGCGCGCTTCGGTCTCGAAGGCGATCAGACCCAGATCGGCGGTGCCGAAGGCCTGGTAGGCGTCGATGCCGCGCGCCTTGATCTCGGCCTGGAGCGAGGGCGGGAACGCGGCGCCCGAGACCAATGCGCGCTTGATCGAGGAAACATCGCGGCCGGAGGCCGCTGCGGCATCGAGCAGGATCTTCAGGAAGTCGGGCGTGCCGCTGTAGCCGACCGGCCGGTAGGCCTCGATCAGCTCGAATTGCGCTTCCGTATTGCCCGGGCCGGCCGGGATCACGGCGCAACCGAGCGCGCGCGCCGAGGCATCGAAGATGAAGCCGCCGGGGGTGAGGTGGTAGCTGAAGGTGTTGAGCACCACATCGCCTTCCCGGAACCCGGCCGCGAAAAGCGCCCGGGCGCCGCGCCAGGGATCGGCCTGCCGCCCCTCCGGCTCGAAAATTGGACCCGGGGAGGTGAACAGCCGGGCGAACGCGCCGGGGGCAGCCGCCACGAAGCCTCCGAAGGGCTGGGAGGCCTTGTGCAGGGCCGGCAGTTCCGACTTGCGCAGCACCGGAAGGCGCGCCAGCGCGGCTCTGGAGGTCACTGAGGCCGGGTCGACGCCCCCGAGCCGCTCGGCATAGGCGGGTGCCGCCATCGCGCTCTGCAGCACGCCCGGCAGGCGAGAGAACAGCTCGGCCTCGCGCGCGGCTTGCTCGCGCGTCTCCAGGGCGTCGTAATGGGCGGTCATGGCTGGTCCTCGGGGGTTGGCATCCGTTGCGCGCCGCCGCCGGCATCGGTATCAGACGGCAATTGCGGTGGCCTGGAGAGGTTAAGGTGGCGGACGAACGGATCGTTGCGGCGGAGCAGACGGCGGATGTCGTCGCGCGCCTGAAGCGCCGCATGATGGACGAGGCGCTGCCGCTGTGGTCGACCATCGGCTGGGACCATGCCGCAGGCGGCTTCGTCGACCGGCTGCACCGCGATGGCACGGCGGATACGGCCGCGCCGCGGCGTGTGTTCGTGCAGGCGCGCCAGATCTGGTGCTACGCCAAGGCGGCGCAGATGGGCTGGTACGCGGACGGCCGCGCCATTGCGCTGAAGGGGCTGGAGCACCTGCTGGCGAAGGCCAAGGCGCCCGACGGCCGGCCCGGCTATGTGCACCGGCTGACGCCCGACGGTGCGGTGCTGGACGGCCGGCGCGACGCCTACGATCACGCCTTCATCCTGTTTGCACTGGCCGCCGTCTATGCGCTGGACCGGGACGTGCAGGTTCGCGCCGAGATCGATGCGCTGCTCGCCTTCCTCGACGGTCATTTGCGCTCGCCGCACGGCGGTGTCCACGAAAGCTTGCCGGTCTCGCTGCCGCGACGGCAGAACCCGCACATGCACCTGTTCGAGGCGATGATCGCGTGCTTCGACGCGACGCACGACCTGTCGTTCCAGAATCGTGCCGGCGAGTTCTTCGCGCTGTTCCTCGCCAATCTCTACGACAAGCAGAAGCGGATCCTGACCGAGTATTTCGAGGAAGACTGGTCGAAGATCGAGCCGGTCAGCGTCGAGCCCGGCCACCAGGCCGAGTGGGTCTGGCTGCTCAAGGGTTTTGAACGCATCACGGGATGCCCGACCGGACAGCGTCGAGCCGAGCTCCTGGCCACCGCGCTGCGCTATCGTGATGAGGCGACCGGCTGCCTCGTCGACGAGGGCGATGATGCCGGCAACATCCGCCGCAGCACGCGCCGGCTGTGGCCGCAGACCGAGATGGCGAAGGCGTGGATCGCGCAGGCCGAGTCGGGCGAAGCGCGCGCGGCGGAGGAAGCGCGCGCGGCGCTGGTGCGGCTCGAACGGCATTATCTCGGCCACGCCGTGAGAGGCGGCTGGTACGATCAGTTCGATCGCGACGGCGCGTCGCTGGTCGACACCATTCCTGCTTCGTCGTTCTATCATGTTCTCTGCGCAGTCACGGAAGCGGAGCTGGTGCTGAGCTAGGACTCTTTCGTCTTGACGCGTTTTCTTCACGCTTGAAAACGCTACGGTCAAAGCCAGCGCTTGCGCCGCTTGAAGCTCTTCAGGTTCTTGAAGCTCTTGCGCTGGTCGCCTGCGCCGCCGAGATAGAATTCCTTGACGTCCTCGTTGTCGCGCAGTTCGTCCGCGGTGCCGTCGAGCACGACCTTGCCCTGCTCCATGATGTAGCCGTGGCTCGCCACCGAAAGCGCGGCGCGCGCGTTCTGCTCGACCAGCAGGATGGTGACGCCGAGATCGCGGTTGATCTTCTGGATGATCGAGAACACCTCCTTCACCAGCAGCGGCGACAGGCCCATCGAGGGCTCGTCCATCAAGATCATCTTCGGGCGCGCCATCAGCGCACGGCCGATCGCGAGCATCTGCTGCTCGCCGCCGGAGAGATAGCCGGCAAGCCCGGTACGCTCCTTCAGGCGCGGGAAATAGTTGAAGACCATGTCGAGATCGGCATTGACCTCGCGGTCCCGGCGGGTGAAGGCGCCTAGCTTCAAATTCTCCAGCGAGGTCATGTCGGCGACGATGCGCCGGCCCTCCATCACCTGGAAGATGCCGCGGCGCACGATCTTGTCGGGATCGATGCCGGCGATGGCGGAGCCCTCGAACAGGATCTCGCCGCGCGTGACCTCGCCGTCCTCGGTCTTGAGCAGCCCCGAGATCGCTTTCAGTGTCGTCGACTTGCCGGCGCCGTTGGCGCCCAGCAGCGCCACGATCGCGCCCTTGGGCACGTCGAGGCTGAGGCCGCGCAGCACCAGGATGACGTCGTCATAGACGACCTCGATGTTGCGCACGCTGAGCAGCGGAGCCGGCGCGACGGCGGTCGGCTTGGCGCGGGTTGCTTCGAGGGCTTCGGTCATGTTTCACAGATCTCCGCTGTCGTCGCCCGGCTTGACCGGGCGACCCAGTATTCCAGAGACGCCCGACGTTCCCTGAGAAGCCGCGGCGTAATGGATCCCCCGCTCCAGTGCGCAATTGCGCACAAGGCGGGGGATGACAGTTGTGCGCGTGGCGAGCGTTGAGCTCACCACCCCAGCAACTCCGGCTTGCGCGGGAGCTCGATGGTCTTGACCTTCTCGAGCTTGATCGTGCCCTTGGCCATGAGGTCGTTGAGGTCGCCGTCGGTCGCGCCCGCGACCTTGGTGCGATAGAGGTCGACCTTCAGCGTGCCGCGATGGTCCTTCTCGGTCCAGGTCGATGGATTGCAGACGCCTTCCATGCCGGCCGGTACCCAATCCTTCTTCTGGTAGAAGCCCTTCACGACGTTGTCGCCGGTGGCGCCGCCGTTCTTGGCGGCCCAGTCGAGCGCCTCCTTCATGTAGAGCGCCGAGCAGACCGCCGCGATGTAGTGCACGGGGCGATAGACCTTGCCGGTGGGGTCGGACATCTTCGAGATCTCCATCACCGTCTTCATGCCGGGCGCATCGCCGCCCCAGCTCACGGCGGTGCGCAGCGGGAAGATGACGCCGTCGGCGGCATCGCCCGCGGTCTTGGCGGCGTTCTCGTCCATGCCCCAGACATTGCCGAGGAACTGCACGTCGGCGCCGGCGGTCTTACAGGCCTTCATCACCGAAATGTTCGAGGCCGCGGTGTTACCGAGATAGGCGTAATTGGCGCCGGAGGATTTCAGGCTCAGGCACTGCGCGCTGTAGTCACCCGGCGTCAGCGCGAACACCAGCGGCGGCAGCACTTCGAAGCCGAGCTCCTGCGCCATGGCTTCGCCGGCCGCCTTCGGCGCGTTCGGGTAGGGGTGGTTGGCGCCCATGTGCACGAATTTCGGCTTGCCGGGCTTGCCCTTGACCTTCCAATCCTCGGCCGCCCACATCAGCATCGCGCGCAGCGAGTCCGAATAGCTCGGGCCGTAGAAGAAATTGTAGGGCGCCGGCTTGGCCTTGCCGCTCGTGCCTTCCGGATCGGTCAGCGCCGCGGCATAGGAGCCGGACATGTCGGGAATCTTGTCCTGGGCGAGAAAGCCGGTCAGCGCCTCGGTGTCGGCGGTGCCCCAGCCCATGATCGCGGCGACCTTGCCGTCGGGCGCCGACCACTTCTTGTACAGCGCGATCGCGCGCGGCACCTGGTAGCCGTAGTCGTTGGTGTCGACGCTGACCTGCTTGCCGCCGACGCCGCCGTTCTTGTTGACCCAGGCGAAGGTGTCTGCGACGGCCTGGCCGTAGGGCGTGCCGACGTCGGAGGTGCCGCCGGAATAATCGGCGAGATGCCCGATCGCGATCTGCGCCTGCGCGCTCGCCGAGAATGCGGCGATCGCCAGCGCGAGAGATGCGGTGCTCAAGAGCGATTTCGTCTTCATGGGTTGGTTCCTCCTGTTATCGTTTAAGTGAAGTTCCCGAAGCTCAATGCGAGAATGGGTAGAGTTTCCAATAGGCCTTGATCTGCCGCCACCGATGCGCGAGCCCGTCCGGCTCGAACATCAGGAACGCGATGATGATGAGCCCGATCGCGATTTCGCGCAGGAAGGTGATGTTGGTGTTGAGCGAGAGGGCCTGATCGATCGCGCCTCCCTTCAAATGCAGGCTCAGCCACTCCATCGATTCCGGCAGCAGCACCACGAAGGCGGTGCCCATCAGCGTGCCCATGATCGAGCCGGTGCCGCCGATGATGATCATGGCGAGGAACAGGATCGAGCGCTCGATGCCGAAACCCTCCTGGGAGACCACGAGCTGGTAGTGCGCATAGAGCGCGCCGGCGATGCCGGCGAAGAAAGCGGCGAGGCCAAACGACAGCGTGCGGTATTTGGTAAGGTTGATGCCCATGATCTCGGCGGAGAGATAATGGTCGCGGATCGCCACCAGCGCCCGGCCGTCGCGCGTGCGCATCAGGTTGGTGACGAGGATGTAGCTGAGGAGCACATACGCCAGCACCACATAGAAATATTGCTTATCGCCGCGCAGCGTGTAGCCGAAGATCGAGAACGGCTCGGCGCTCGCCGGCACCGATCCGCCGGAGAACCATTCGGCGCGGGAGAAGAAGTCGAGCAGGATGTACTGCGCCGCGAGCGTCGCGATGACCAGGTAAAGTCCCTTCAGCCGCGCCGCCGGGATGCCGAAGATCAATCCGACCAGCGCGGTGATCACGCCCGCGAGCGGGATCGCGAAGAACACCGGGATCGGCGCGTTGTTGGAGATGTAGGCCGAGGTGAAGGCGCCGAGCAGGAAGAAGGCGGCATGTCCGATCGAGATCTGCCCGGTGAAGCCGACCAGAATGTTCAGGCCGAGCGCCGCGATCGAGAAGATGCCGATCTGGATCAGGATGCTGAGCCAGTATCCGCCAAAGAATTGCGGCGCGAGGCAAAGCAGCAGCACGCCGGCGATGGCGAAATTGCGGCTGGTCTTCGTCGGGAAGATCGTGGTGTCGGCCGCATAGGAGGTGCGGAAGTCACCGGCAGGGATGAGGGCAGGGCCAGCCATGGGTCAGATCCGCTCGATGTCGTGGGTGCCGAACAGGCCGTAAGGCTTGATCATCAGCACGATGATCAAGACGTAGAACGGTGCGATCTCGTAGAGATTGCCCCAGTGCAAATACTGGCTGTCGACATATTGGGCGATGTTTTCCAGAAGCCCGATGATGATGCCGCCGAGCACGGCGCCGCCGACGGAATCGAGCCCGCCGAGGATCGCGGCCGGAAACACCTTGATGCCGTAGCCCGCAAGCCCCGAGGACACGCCGTTGACGACGGCGACGACGACGCCCGCGACCGCGGACACTGTGGCCGAGATCGCCCAGGCCATCGCGAACACGCTCTTGACGGATATGCCGAGCGATTGCGCCACCTGCTGGTTGAACGCGGTGGCGCGCATCGCAAGGCCGTACTTCGAGGCGCGGAAGAACCAGGCCATGCCGATCATCATGGCGACCGACACCACGAGGCTCATGAGATAGACGGTCTGGATCTGAAGTCCGAACAGGTTGACCGACTGGCTCTCGAACACGCGCGGGAACGGCTGCGGGTTGACGCCGAACATCCATTTCAGCGCCGCCTGGAACACGGTGGAGAGGCCGATCGTCACCATGATCACGGAGATGATTGGTTCGCCGATCATCGGCCGCAGGATCAGGACCTGGATGGCAATGCCGAACACGAACATGAAGACCAGTGTCATCGGCATGCCGATCCAGAACGGCACCTGGTATTTCGCGAGCAGTGCCCAGCACACCCAGGCGCCGACCAGCAACAATTCGCCTTGCGCGAAGTTGACGACTTGGGTGGCCTTGTAGATCAGCACGAACGACATCGCGACCACGCCATAGAGCGTGCCGACCACGAGGCCGTTGACGAGAAGCTGAATGAGGAGGGCGGTGTTCATGTTGATCCACGCGCTGAATGCTGAAGCGATGGTGGTGCACCCTCTCCCCTTGTGGGAGAGGGTGGCTTCGCGAAGCGAAGCCGGGTGAGGGGTTGTCTCCGCAGTGAAGGTGCCGCGAGAGGACCCCTCACCCGAGTGAGGGTGTGGCTATGAGCGGAGATGCCCTCTCCCACAAGGGGAGAGGGCGCAGCAATGCGCATCCCGCATATTGCTTGCAAATGCCTCACTCCGCCGCCTCCGCCATGGGGCCGTGCTCGCCGAGGTCCACGACGCGCAGCGTGGTGCGCACGCGCTGGGTGGTGCCGTCCTGGAAGCGGATGACGGTGTCGACGGGGATGTCGGCGTCGCCGCGGTAGATGGCGTCGATGATGCCTTCGTATTTCTCGTTGATGACGCCGCGGCGCACTTTTCTCGTGCGGGTGAGCTCGCCGTCGTCGGCATCGAGCTCCTTGTAGAGCAGGAGGAAGCGCGAGATGCGCTGCGCCGGCGGCAGTGTGGCGTTGACGGTCTCGACTTCCTTCTGAAGCAGCGCATAGACCTCGGGCCGCGAGGCGAGGTCGCTGTAGGTCGTAAACGAGAGCCGGTTCTTCTCCGCCCATTTCGAGATGATCGAATAGCGGATGCAGATCATCGCTGCGAGCGCGTCGCGGCCTGCGCCGAGCACCACGGCCTCGGCGATATAGGGCGAGAATTTCAGCTTGTTCTCGATGAACTGCGGCGAGAAGCGCTCGCCGCGCGAGGTCTCGGCGAGATCCTTGATGCGGTCGATGACGACGAGCTGCCTGTTGTCGTTGAAGTAGCCGGCATCACCCGACAACATCCAGCCATCCCTGATGTCGGCGACGCTCGCTTCCGGGTTCTTGTAGTAGCCCAGGAACATGTTGGGATGCCGCACCACGATCTCGCCGACGCCGTGGACGTCGGCGTTGTCGATGCGGATCTCGACGCTGTCGGCCATCGGCACGCCGGTGGTATCGGGATCGACCTTGCCCTCGGGATGGAGCGTGTAGGCGCCGAGCAGCTCGGTCTGGCCGTAGAGCGTGCGCAGCGGCACGCCCATGGCCTGGAAGAACTTGAAGGTCTCGGGCCCGAGCGCCGCGCCGCCGGTGGCCGCCGAGCGAAGGCGGGTGAAGCCGAGCCGGTCGCGCAGCGCGCGGAACAGGATCATGTCGGCGAAGCCCGAACGCTTGCCCTGTTCGAGCGCGGCGAGACCCGTCTTCATGCCGAGGTCGAACAGGCGCTGCTTGAAGGGCGTCGCGTCCATCACCTTGGCGCGGACGTCGGCGGCGATCGATTCCCATACGCGCGGTGCAAACAGCACGAACGTCGGGGCGATCTCGCGTAGATCGTTCATCATGGTGTCGGGCTCTTCGACGAAGTTGATCTTCATCCGGCACAGGAGGCCTTTGCCGAGCACGTAGACCTGTTCCATGATCCACGGCAGCGGCAGCACCGAGACGTATTCGTCGTCGGGTCCCTTGGGGTCGAAGGCGAGATAGGTCGCGCAATGGCCGAGCACGCGGCCGGCGGCGAGCATCGCGAGCTTGGGATGCGAGGTGGTGCCCGACGTCGTGCAGAGGATCGCGACGTCCTCGCCCTTCGTCGCATCCACCAGCCGATCATAAAGCTCCGGCTCTCGCGCAGCCCGCGCCCGGCCGAGCTCGGCGAATTTCTCCGCCGACATCAGCCGCGGATCGTCATATTTCCGCATCCCGCGCGGATCGGAATAGATGATGTGCTTCAGCTTCGGCACGCGCTCGGCGAGCGCGAGCAGCTTGTCGACCTGCTCCTCGTCCTCGGCAAAGACGAGCTGGGCTTCGCCGTAGTTGAGGAGGTAGGAGGCCTCCTCATCCAGAACGTCGCGATAGAGTCCGAGGCTCAAGCCTCCAATGGCGTGGGTCGCCACTTCCGCTGAGACCCAGTCCGGCCGGTTGTCGCCGATGATGCCGATGACGTCGCCCCGGCCGAGGCCGAGTTCGACGAGGCCGAGCGCGAAATCGCGCACCCGCCTCTGGTAGTCGTTCCAGGTGAACGGGCGCCAGAGGCCGAAGTCCTTTTCGCGCAGCGCGATCTCGTCGCCATGCTCCTTCGCGTTGAGCCGAAGCATCTTCGGATAGGTGTCGGCCTGCGCGACGCGCCCCGCATAATCCATCATGCCGCGCTCTCCGTCTGTACGGGCGCATCGTCCGGATCGACCAGCACCTCGTCCTCCTCGCCGAGATAGGCGCGCTTGACGTGTGGATCGGCGAGAACGGCGGCCGGATCGCCCTCGGCGATCTTGCGGCCGAAATCCAGCACCATGACGCGGTGGGAGATGTCCATCACCACGCCCATGTCGTGCTCGATCATCACCACCGTCATCCCGAACTCCTCGTTGAGATCGACGATATAGCGGGCCATGTCCTCCTTCTCCTCGAAGTTCATGCCGGCCATGGGCTCGTCGAGGAGGATGAGGCGCGGCTCCAGCGCCATGGCGCGCGCGAGTTCCACGCGCTTGCGCAGGCCGTAGGAGAGGGTGCCGGCGGTCGCCTTGCGTACCGACTGGAGATCGAGGAAGTCGATGATTTCCTCCACCTTGCGGCGGTGCTCCAGCTCCTCCTTGCGCGCGCCGGTGAGCCAGTAGAGCGAGCCGGTGATGAAATTGTTCTTCAGGAGGTGATGGCGGCCGACCATGATGTTGTCGAGCACGCTCATGTGGTGGAACAGCGCCAGATTCTGGAAGGTGCGGCCGATGCCGAGCGAGGCGCGGGCATTCGGCGTCAAGGCGGTGATGTCGCGGCCCTGGTAGAAGAGCTGGCCCTCGGTCGGCTTGTAGCGACCGGAAATACAGTTCACGATCGAGGTCTTGCCGGCGCCGTTGGGGCCGATGATGGAGAACAGCTCGCCCTCCTTGATGGCGAAGCCGACATCGGTCAACGCGCGGACGCCGCCGAATCGCAAGGACACGCCGCGCACTTCAAGACTGGTCGCCACCAACAAATCCCTCCCCGGTGATGGCGCTTGCCGCGCTCTTCATCCGCTTCTGCCTGGGCGATCCTAGTACGGCCGTGCCGGTGAAGCCATGCAGCTATTGGTCTCGACCGGCTTGGTGCCGCTCTTGCTCCCGTCGGGATCAAAAGTCGCATCGCCCAAGGTGGCCCTAAATAGGGGAAAGCGCTATTTTGAAATGTCTCGCGCCTGACAATTCGGCGACAAAGTTTTTTTCGGGCGAGGGGACGCCTTCGTCTTTCGTCGGATGGGGGCAAAGCGGATTTGTTGCGACGCAGCAATCGGGGGAGTGACGAAACGGTGCGGCTGGCTTCGGGATCATGATTTCAGAGGATCATCTGAAGCGCGTCGCCGCGTGGTCGCGCGAGCTCACGGACCGGGAGATCGAGGTCGCCCGCGCCGGCATCACGGAGCGCTCCTACGGCACCGGCGAGACCGTTTTCATGCGCGGCGACACGTTCGCCTATTGGGCCGGCATGGTCAGCGGCCTTGCCCGCATGGGCGGGGTCTCGCGCGACGGCAAGGAGACCAGTCTTGCCGGGCTGACGGCCGGCGCCTGGTTTGGCGAGGGCAGCGTGCTCAAGAACGAGCCGCGCCGCTATGACGTGGTCGCGCTGCGGGACAGCCGCGTCGCGCTGATGGAGCGCAGCGCCTTCATGTGGCTGTTCGAGAACAGCGTCGGCTTCAATCGCTTCCTGGTGTGCCAGCTCAACGAGCGGCTCGGCCAGTTCATCGGCATGCTCGAGGTCAACCGCACGCTGGATGCCACTGCGCGTCTCGCCCGCAGCATCGCCTCGCTGTTCAACCCGATCCTCTATCCGGAATCGACCACGCATCTGGAGATCACCCAGGAGGAGATCGGCGCGCTCTCCGGCATGTCGCGGCAGAACGCCAACCGCGCGCTGAACCGGCTGGAGAAGGAGGGGCTGCTGCGACTCGAATATGGCGGCGTCACCATTCTCGACATCGAGCGGCTGCGCGGGTACGGCGACTAGTCTGGTTCATTTCGATTTGCAGGACTTCAGACACATCCGGTACTCGGTCTTGCACGCCGGTCCGGCATAATTCTTCATGCAGGCCTTATGCTGCTCAGCGCAGACTTTGCAGGCTTGCGCGCCGACGGCAGAATTGGTGGCTACAAGCGCTGCTATTGAAAGAGCAAAGGCCAAGTATCGCATCGAGTCCCCCTTCAGTGTGCGCGTCGCCCTGGCTCCTGTCGGTTGATTGCCTTGCGACGGTGGATTGCCCTGCGCAAGGACGGGCGTGCTGGCCAGCACGGCGGTCGAGGCCGCTGCTGCAACGAAATTTCGGCGTTCTCTGTCGACTGTCATTGCACTCTCCGCCGTTGAACGCCCCCGAACCTCGAAATCTGCCCGGTTCTCCCTGCCGCCTGCTCGGCTTCCTCGGGCGGCTTGATGTGACGGAATGACAGGAGCAGTGCAACGTCATAGGCGATCTTCAGAGCGCCGCAGATCACGAGCGGCAGTCCCGAAAATGCCGTCCCGAGCATCGCGCCCGCCAGGCTCGGACTGATGGCGGAGGCCAGGCTGCGCGGGACGGCAGTCGCGCTGGCCGCTGCCGGGCGTTCCTCGGGCGTGACAACCGCCATCACGTAGGAGGTACGTGTCGGCACATCCATCTGCGACAGCGCCGCCCGGATCGAAAGCAGGGCCAGCACAACCGTCAGGTTCGGAGTGAGGGCGGCCGCGATCAGGCAGATGCTTGAGGGGATGTGCGTGAACACCATTGTGTTGACCAGCCCGAACCGCTGCGACAGCCTTGCGGCGAGCGGATAGGAAAAGGCGGACAGCGTGTTGGACCAGAAAAAGAAGAGGCTGGCGCTCGCAAGCGAGAGGTCGAAGCGCTCGAAGAGCCACAAGGCGACCAGCGATTGCACGGCAAAGCCGCCGGCAAACGCATCGACACTGAAGAGAGCCGCAAGCCCGTAGACAATTCGCCGCGAAGGCCCGAGGACCGAAGCCTTCGGTCGTTGATCAATTGCGGGTGAGGATTTCGGAAGCAAACGATAGAGAACTGCACCGATGAGACCAAGGACGGTGTAGACGAAGAACATGGACTTCAGGGCAACGAGCCTCGGCACATCAAACGAAACGAGAAAGTCGGGCACGGTGGCCACCAAGGCGCCCGCCGCCGTCGAGAGGCCGCCAATCAGGCTGTAGCGGGCGAAGACCTGCGTACGTTTCTGGTCGCTCGCATCGCTCGCCAGCAGAGCGTGCTCGATCGGCACGAAGATCCCGATGTCTCCTGGCGAGGGATTGATCGTGCCGACAAAGGCCAGGACCAGAACGACCGGAAAGGCTTCCGCGAACGGAAACGCCAGACCTGTCAGCATCATCGTGAGCGCGCCCAGCAGCAAGAGCGTCCGCAAGTCGCGATGACCTCCCAGCCGACCGACGCCCAGCGTGAGGAGCGCGGTCCCCAGCAGGGCGCCGGTGGCAACCACGCCAACCTGGAAAGGGGAGTAACCCAGTTCGACGAGGTAGGCCGGCAGAAGGATCGTGGCAAAGCCATCACCAAACCCGCGCACGGCGCGTGCACTGAATAGCAGCGCGATTGCCGACCGGCGCTTGAGCCGCGGTTCGACGTTTTGGGTGGTGTCTGGCCGACCATTCATCCGCGCAGGTCCTCCAGCAGTGCCTCATTCAATTGCCGGCAGCTACGGTGTAATCCGCGAAATACATGTGGCTGTCGGCCTTCGACCAAAGTCCGATCCGGCCGGACACCGGTTGCGCCAGCGTGTGTTCCAGGTACAGCTTTCCGTCGAGATAGCCTTCCACCTTCGTGCCGTCGATGCGGACCTTGAGGTCGTGCCACTGCCGCGTCGCGGTCGGCGTGTTGCGCACCCATTTGACGGAGGAGCGCTTGCCGTTCTCGAACTTCCACAGCACGATATTGTTCTCCAGACAGTTCGCGCGAACTGTCAGGTAGTCTCCGTTTGGCTTGAGGTTGAAGAGGATGCCGGCGCCCTGATCGATCCGGCCGGACAAGCCCTCAAAGCGCACCGAGATCTCGCCATTGGTGAAATTGTCGACCTTCGGCGCAACCACGTACGGATAATAGGCATAGGCCTGCACGCGATCGAGGAACTCCGCGTAGCGTTCCCCGTAGAGCGCGCGCGCCTTGTCGGCGATGCCCGCCGACGATTGTCCTTCCTTCCACTGGCGACCATCGACCGTGAGCACTTTCCTGCCGCTCTCCTCCTCAATCCTCCAGAAGCCAACCACCGGCACCAGTGATTTTGGCTCCCCGCCGACGGTTTCATTCGAGAGGTCAATCTTGACTGGTTCTGCGGCCAAGCCCGGCAGCGCCAGCGCCGCAAGACCAGCTGCCGCAAGGATGATCACTCCGAATTTCTTGTTGGCAATCATGGCTTAACTCCTTGATGAACGAGAGAACCCTTGTCCGGAGGGAGTCGGCGGATCCGCCACCACGCGAGCACGGTCAGGAGCGGCAATCCGCCGAAGAACCAAAGCAGCGTCGTGTCCGCGCTCACCACCAATGGATAACCGGGGTACCCTTCGCCCACGCCGGCGGCCGGCGGCCGTGCGCCCGCGAGTGCATACAGCAGCGGCAGTATCTCACGCGGGCTGGTGGAGCGGCTTACGTCGGTGTGATCACCGTAGACATATTCGATCTGGCCATAGGCGTCTGATGGATTGGCCACGTTCGACCGGTCGCCCGCGAGAATAACGGTGACGTCACGCACAGCGCGCTCGAGCTTCGCGAGAACGTTCCGCCGAAGATCGATATAGCGGGGGTCCTCAGCGGCGAGATGGACCCTGATCACCAAGGGGCGTCGAAGCGTCGCGAGCAAGCGTTCATCCGCACGCGAGAAGGAGTTGCGACGATCCTCGCTGAGATCCAAGGACGCCCTTAACTGTGCCGCGACGGTGAGCGCAATAACAACGACAAGCACACAAGACACAGAACGGATGACCTTCGTTCGCATCGGTGTACCAGGAGGGAGCCAGACAACCGTCAGCGCGGCGAGCCCACCAATGACGGCCGCGATGCCGAGCACTAGACCGGCCGAGAGAAGCCCCTGCTCGAAGGGACGCAGCGCCTGCGTTAGCGACAATTGCGCAAGCCAAGCCGACAGGCCAGAGCGGCCCGCGAGCGTAAAATCCAGTACCCATGATCCAATCGTGACTGCCAGCGTGACGATGGCGGCAGTAGCCGAATTGTCGGAGATGACCGCGGCGAACAACCCGATGGCGCCGGCCAGAAGACCGTAGAGCAAATGACCGAACAGAAGGTTCAGCGTCTCCGGTGCAGCCAGATGGCCCCCCAATATGGCCCACGCAGGCAACGCGGAAAGCGCAGGGATGCTCACCATGAGCCATGCTGCGAGCACAGCACAGAATTTTGCGGCGATCAGCGTCGAAGGCCGGTACGGCAATTGAACCAGCAGGCGCAACGCGCCACTTTCCTTCTCCTGGCCCAGCACCCGGATCGCCACGAAAGGAAACAACAACGTAACCGCCACAAAGAATGCGCCGAATGTCGGAACGAGGATTCCATCGAGCGGTGACAGGCTCCTCGCCAGAACTGGCGACTGGAGGGCCGCCGCACTTGACTCGCTATAGAGCGAGACTGCCTGGGCGAAGCTGTATCCAACGAGCGGACAGACCAGCAGCAACATGGTCCAAAGTGCGCGCCCGGAAGTGATCTCGCGAAGCTCCTTTGCGAGCAGCGGAGCGATCGGTGCGGCCGATCGTGCGTGTGCCTCACGTAAGCGCAAGGAAGATATCCTCCAGTGAGCCGTTCGGCAGTCCCGTCTGCGCACGCAATTCGGCAAGTCCTCCCGATCCGCGCACCTGCCCTGCCGAGAGCAGGATGAAGCGGTCGCAGACCCGTTCGGCATCCCGCAACTGATGAATTGAGAGGATCAGCGTGCGTCCGCGTGCCGTCTGGCGACGCAGCAAGCCCATGACGTCGTGCGCCTGCCGCAAGTCAAATCCGTCAAATGGTTCGTCCATCAGCAACAGGTCATGCGGCGCAAGCAGTCCGATGGTCAGCATCAGACGTCGGGCGTATCCCTTCGACAGAGCCTGCACGCGCTTTCGAAGCACCGGCTGCAATCCGAGCGATTCGATGGTCGACCTGATGTCTGCGTCTGAGCGTCGAAAGACGTCGCCGACAAATGACACGACCTGCTGGGCCGTTTGGTCTTGGTATGGACGAACGGCATCAGGCAGGTAGAACAAAGCGTCGCGCCGACGGCCTGCGTGTAACGGCTCTCCGCGCCAAAAGACGTCGCCGGAGTTCACCGGTAGAAGCCCGGCAACGGCTTCCAGCAGCGTCGTCTTGCCGGCACCATTTGGACCGATAATGCCGAGGATTTCGCCCGCGACAGCAGAGAACGTCACGCCGTCGATGGCGGCGCCGTCGCTTCCATAGCGCTTGGTCAGGTTTCTCACGCGCAGCAAAGGCGTCGAACGATCTGGCGAAAACCCGTCGTTGACGGTTGACATGCTGCGTCCTTCTCAGGAGTTCGGACGCGATGCTTGGGCATGTCGCCTCATGGGGAGATCGCCATCCCCAAGCCCGCGACTTTGCCAAAGCGGGACTGCTTGTCAATCAGGAACCAGCAGATGCGAGGCCTGCTAACTTCGCCGGTTATTCACTTCGGTTTGATCGAGCCCCCTGGGCTAATCAAGTGCCAAAGCGTTCGGCCTTCTGTTCCTGGCGTCAGAGCAGTGCCATCATTGACGAGTGGCAGAGTTCCCCGGCTTAAAATCGCACCGGACTCCCGAGCAACGATAATTCGGCAAGGTACGACGGTTTGGTTATTACCGCCGCTTCGTCATCGAGCTCCCGGTAAGCGATTTGAGCTGGCGTAGGTCGTTCGACGCCTCCGCGAGCAGCCAGTCACGAAAAGTCGCGATCTTCGGTAGCGACGCAGTCGCCTTGGGGCAAACGATCCAATAGGTCTTGGACACTGGCAAGGACTCCGGGAATGCGAGCGCCAGCCGCTCGTTGATCAGATCCCATGCCGCCAACGTCGTCCGCGCAAGAGCGATACCCTGCCCATTGATAGCGGCATCGATAACCATGCTCGCACGATTGAGCACGGGGCCGTGTGTGACGTCGGCGTCATCGATGCCCACCCCGCGCAGCCAATTCGCCCAGTCGGATCGGCTATCCAGGTGGATCAAAGGAAATTTCAGGATGCCGGCGACCCCGCTGATGCGGCGACGGCCCGACAGCAATTTTGGACTACACACGGCGAACAGCCGTTCCGAGGAGAGCCTTACGGAATCGAGACCCGGCCAATTGCCGTCGCCGTGGCGCACCGCAAGATCGACCTCCTCGCGGGCAAAATCGACGTGGTGCATTGTGGCCGAGACGCGGAGATCGATGCCGGAATGCGCCTCCGCGAAATGGCCAAGCCGGTGCACCAGCCACTTGGCTGCAAAGTCGGGTGAGGTGCTGACGGTAAGAACGCCTGCGCTCTGCCGCTGCAACAAACGCTCGGTGCCAGCAGCGATACGGTCCAGCGCATCGCGCACAACAGCGAGATAGTCCCGGCCCGCCTCGGTGATGATCAGGCGCTGGCGCTCGCGATTGAAGAGTTTGATCGCAAGTTCTGTTTCAAGCGACTTCACCTGGTGGCTCACCGCACCCTGGGTGACACACAGCTCTTCGGCGGCGCGCGTAAAGCTTTCATGCCGGGCTGCGGCTTCGAAGGCCTTCAGTGCGTTCAGCGGCGGCAAATGCGGACGCATTGCGAACCTTCCCTGAGGAAGTTCATGAGAAAAATTGGGGCAGGCCTGAGAAACGATGCTTTGCGGACCGCGCCCTGCCGGCCCTATGCAGGCGGCGACAACGCGAAACCATGGGATTTGGAGCCACCAAATGTCAACGCTTTTTGCCAATAGCGACTTTGTAGGGCGAGTTCGCCGCAATGCAACGACGGTCGATCATCAACGGAATTCATGGCTCGTACTGATCGACCGCTGGCTGGCCAGCAGCGAGCGGATGCATCAGCGCGCCGGCCTCCGCGCGATTGCCGATGATCCCCACCTCCTTGCCGATCTCGGACTCACCCGGGAGGAGGCTCTGGAGCAGGCCGATGTGCCGTTCTGGCGCTGATCGAACTCGATCGACCACAAGTGAAAGAACTGGGAGGAGGAAATGTCCGAGACCATTCTTTACGGCTTTCCGCGCAGCACATTTGTCAACATCGTGCGGCTCGTCCTGACCCACAAGGAGGTGGCCTACACCTTCCAGGACATCGAGCCGATGATGGGCAAGCCCGAACATCTCGCACTGCATCCTTTCAATCGCGTCCCGATCTTCCGGCACGGCGACTTCGTCGTTTATGAGACGAGCGCCATCGTCAGCTACATCGATGAGGCGTTCGAGAGCGCGCGGCTCACGCCGCAAGATCCACGGGCGCGGGCGCGCATGAATCAATGGATTGGCGTGGTCAATTCCTACGTCTACCCATACATGATCTATCACGTGACCCACGAGCGACTGGTCTTTCCGGAGCTTGGGATCGCTTCCGACGAAAAGGTCGTGGCGCATGCACTGCCCAAGGTCGAAACGGCGCTCGCAGCCGTCGAGCGCGAACTCGCCGACGGTCGACATTATCTGCTCGGCCCGGAACTCACGATCGCAGATTTCTTCCTGTTGCCGAGCACGTTTGCATTCAGCCTGACCGAAGAAGGCAGGGCCATGTACCCGAAATATCCAGCCTTCTGCCGATGGTGGGAGCGCATGGAGAGCTTGCCGACGACCCAGAAGCTTCGCGCGATCTTACCGCCACGTCAGCCCATTCTACATGCCCGCGAATGGGCGAACTCGCACCGACCAAAATACTGACTTTGCAGATCCTCCTTGTCGGAACTTCCTGCAAGGCCTAAGTTGACGCTTCGGGGAAACACAGGCTCCCCGCCAGACGGCTACACCGTCCAAGCTCTGTGCAACGCTCGATTTTCGAGGAGATTGCACGTGGACGGAAACCTCTTTCAATTCTTGAGATGGACCGGCTCTCGGCGGCGAAGCGACGCGAGGTCGCCATGCCCTTGAAGAGCCTTGGCATCATCAAAATCCCAGGCGGTGCGGAAAGCCTTCGACTACGCCGCATGACGCTGTCGGGATTTCCGGGTGTCGCTGGCGCCGTCGCTGCACACACGACGGCGCTGGTCGTGCCGGACCGGCGCTACGTCGTCTAACCCGCTCACGGCGGGATTCTCGTCCTGGCAGACGCGTGATCTGCCAAGCTGAAACCGAACAGGAGGATCAAATGAAGTGGATTACCCGAGAGCACGTCAAAGTCGATCGCGTCGCCTGCCCGTGGCTCATCAAGAAGTTCGTCGACAAGGACGCCGAATTCATCTTTGCGCCGGCCGATAAGGTCATGGCCGAGGCAAAGCGGCTCGACGCCACTCCGTACGACGTCAAGGACGTCGAACTTGGCCATCACGGCAAAGAATGTTCGTTCGAAGCGATCCTGAAGAAATACGAGCTGACAAACGATCCGGCGCTCGTCCTTCTCGGCAGGATCGTGAATGGTGCCGACACTGACAATACGCTTTACCATCAGGCCGAAGGACCCGGGCTACAGGCGGTGGCGGAAGGTTTCCGCCGCCTCGGCTACAAGGACGATCATGCGCTCAACGCCGCCGAGTGGATCGTCTACGACGCGCTGTACGCCTATGCCCAGGAAATGGTGAAGGGTGGCAAGCCGGCTGGGAAGTTTGCGAATTAGCTGCTGAGCAGCCCGCAGGCGGAATGCCGGTACGCAAAGGACAATGATATTGCCGTTGCTACCGCCACAACACGCATGATCTCTCCTCTAGAGGCGGACGCATCATCATCCTCCGTTGGCCGGCGCGTGCGCCGGCCAGAGATCCTCACGCCAGCGGATCGCGATCGCCAGCATCGCGATAAGCCCCGAGACCGCATACAGCGATCCCATCGCGGAATAGCCGATCAGGTCGATGAGGCTGCCCGCCGCAAGCAGCCCGAGCGGCAGGCCGTAGATCACCATCATGCGCACCCCCATGACGCGGCCCCGGAGGTGCGCACTCGCGGTGCGCATCAGGATCACGGCGGCTGCAATCATCGACATGCTCTGGGCGATGCCGGCGAGCACGAGGCAGGCCATGGCCACCGGCATGGTCCTCAGTCCGACGAAAACCAGCAACATCGCGTACCAGGCGAGCGTTGCCCCGATCAGAAGCCGGGCAATGCGCACGCCGCTCACCAGGCTGAGCGTGATCGAACCGGTCAGCGAGCCCACGGCGAAGCTCGCCGACAGATAGCCGAGACCGGTCTGGTCGGTGTGAAAGATGTCGCGCGCGACGAAAGGCAATAGGCCATTCGTCAGCGGAAATGCGGTGAGATTGGCCAGGAAGGCGACGCAGAGCGCCGCACGCATCCCCGGGCCATTCCAGGCGTACACGATGCCTTCCTTCAGATCGCCCAGCAATCTCGGGACAGCGCGGTTGTTCGCCGGGAGATGACCTGTGGCAACTGACTTTTTCGGCCGGGTCAGGCAGAACATCAGGACCGCGGCTGCAAGATAGAAACCTGTAATCGCCACGTACAGGAGGCTGATGCCGAGGGTCGCGAACAGTCCGGCGCCGGTCAACGCTCCGGCAATGCGCGCGCTGTCCTGCGTCGTGCGTGCGACGCTGATCGCGCCCACCAGCTGCTCGGCCGGCATGATGTCGGCGAGCAGCGCGCCACGAACGCCGAGATCCGAGGGACGGATCAGACCCATGATCGCGACGATGATCATGACATTGAACGGCGCCAGATGACCGGTGAGGGCCAGCGCCATGATGGTCGACGACAGTGCGGTGTATGAAAGACGCATCACGACCAGAAGGTCGCGGTGGCCGATGCGGTCTCCGACCATCCCGAGCACCGGTGCAACCAGCGTCCCGACATACTGCAATGATGCAAGGACGGTCAGCAGCAGCACTGAGCCGGTCTGCACCATGATGTACCAGCCGAGCACCAGCGTCTCGACCTCGAACGCCCAGGAGGTGAGCAGATCGGACGGCCATTGAAAGCGGTAGTTGCGGATCCGGAATGGCGCGAGCGCGGATGGTCGTGCGGTCTTGTTCAAGACGTGATGACGGGGTTCACGGCGATCCCCTGACCCTTATTATTTGTTATTTGTGCTTCTATTTCTCAGGGTAGCGGTGATGCTGCTTGTGTCAATTGACGCTATCGCATGCCAACATGTGCTGCCGCGCACGGGTCGGCGCGCTGCAACCACCCTTTCGATCCGCCAGTGTCCCGCGCATCGCCTGTTCAACCCGTTGCGGGGAGGAGCGGACCAACCGCCGCTTGCTCTTCCGGCGCGCCGAGCCCATTCTGGCCCGCAACCTGGACCCATTCGGTAGGGTCCAGCAGATCGCACCATCGCGGCTTCCGCGAGGTCTGGGCAGGGTCTTGGGCCATGACGTGCTCGGGTTGCGGTTCCGAGGTTCAGAGCGGCTTTGCCTTCTGCCCGAAGTGCGGCACGAAGCAGCCGAGCGCGTGCCCCGGCTGTGGCTTTCCCTGCGCACCGGATTTCGTTTACTGCCCGAAATGCGGCACGCTTGTCGGTGAGGCGCCCAAAGGCGGTGCGCAGGCGAGCCCGGCGACAATCCCGATCAGGTCGTCCTCGCCGCCGCTCGCGCTGACGGCCGAGGCTCAACACGCATTTCGACCGCAGCCGGACAAGATCGATAGCGAAGCAAACCGCCGCACCATCACCGTGCTGTTTGCCGACCTCAGCGGCTTCACCGCGATGAGCGAGCGGCTCGACCCTGAGGTGATGCAGACGCTTCAGAATCAATTGTTCGAAGAGCTGACGGCAGCGGTGCAAAGCTTTGGCGGCTTCGTGGACAAGTTCATCGGCGATGCGCTGCTTGCTCTGTTTGGTGCGCCGGCCGCGCACGAGGACGACCCGGAGCGGGCGGTCCGCGCTGCCCTCGACATGATCAGCCGGACGGCGCGCCTCAGCGAGCGCGCGAAGGTCTATGCCGGGTCACCGCTTTTGCTCCATGTCGGCATCAACACCGGACACGTCGTTGCGGGTGGGCTGGGCGTGGGTGTTGCCAAATCCTATTCGGTGACCGGCGACACGGTGAATACCGCGCAGCGACTGCAGTCGATGGCACCTCCGGGTGAGGTGCTGGTCGGGCCGTTGACCCACCGTCTGACGCGGCATGCGTTCGCCTATGACTCGCTTGGCGAGGTCTCGCTCAAGGGCAAGATGGGCAGCGTTCTGGTCCACCGTCTGAAGGGACCGCTCGAGAAGCCCCGTGCGGCACGAGGCCTCGACATGCTGGGGCTCGATGCGCCGCTGATCGGGCGCGATGCCGAGCTTGCGCGCGTGATCGGCAGCCTTGATCGCGCGTGCGGCGGGGCGGCTCAACTGGTGCGGCTGGTCGGCGAAGCGGGCATCGGGAAAACGCGCCTGGTCAACGAGTTCGTCGCCCGCATCCGCGATGAGGACCGCTTCGCGGGCGTGGCGATCAGGCGGGCGGTCTGCTCGCCGCTCGGCGAACAATCCTACGGCACACTCGCCGCAGTGCTGCGCAGCGCCTACGGCATCGCACAGAAGGCCGGCGCCGCAGAGGCCGAAGCGAAGGTTGCGCAAGCGCTGTCGGAGCTTGGCCTCGCCGCCGACGAGGCCGAGCGCCTGATGCCTCTCTATTTGCACGTCCTTGGCCTCGGCGACCCCGACGCCGTGCTCAGGCATGTCGAGCCGGAACAGCTCCGCCGGCAGATCTTTTTCGCGATCCGCACCGTCTTCGAACGCCGCCTGGCCTTGTCGCCGCTTCTGATCATCGTCGAGGATCTGCACTGGGCCGATGCGGTGTCTCTTGAGGCACTGCGATTCCTGATGGACCGGCTGGAGCGGACGCGGCTGATGCTGCTGTTTACGCATCGGCCGATGCTGGAGCTGGATCTGTTCGGTTCGAGCAGGATCAGCCACACGACCCTTCGGCTGCCCCCGCTTGGCGACGCGGATGGCCAAAGACTGCTCGCGGCGTATTTCAGTCACGGTTGGCGCGAGGCGCCGGGACATTTATTCAACCGAATCCTCGAGCGCGCGAGCGGCAATCCGCTCTTCATCGAGGAGATCATACGCGGCCTCATCGAAGCCGGCGCCCTGGAGCGCGATGGCGCGCTGTGGCGGATGAAGTCGGATGAAGCCGCCGCCGATATTCCGGCAAGCATTCAGGCGTTGTTGCTGGCGCGTCTGGACCGGTTGCCGCATGAGGTGCGTCGCTTGGCCCAGGAGGCTGCGGTGATCGGTCCGCGCTTCGATGCGGCTATTCTCGGTGCGACGGCAACCGAGCGGGCGAGGGTCGAAGCTGGGCTCGAACTTCTATGCGATGCGGAGATCATTGAGGAGGTCGCGGGCTCGAACTCGATTTCCTTACGGACCTACCGCTTCACGCAAACCATGCTTCAGGACGTGATCTATCAAAACCTGCTTTTGCAGCGCAGGATCGAGCTCCATGGGCGGATTGGCGCCGCTCTGGAACGGCTCTATGGCAGCGAGCCCGAGCGCCTCGAAGATCTCGTCATGCTCGGACATCACTTCAGTTTCAGCGCAAGCAAGTCGAAGGGTGCGCGCTATCTGCGCGCGGCCGGTGATCGCGCACGCGCGAGCTATGCCAATGACGATGCCCTCCGTTTCTACCAGCAGTCGCTCTCCGTGCTGTCGACCGGCGGCGAACGGGTGCCGGAACGCCTGATCCTGCACGAGCGCATCGCGGACCTCTGTCGCGTGGCTGGCCGCCGCAGCATCGCCGAGGAGCATTACCAGAGCGCGCTGGAAGGGCACCGCACGGCAGACGATCGAATCGGCGAAGCGCGAATTCTTCGCAAGCTCGGCCGTTTGTTGTGGGACGCCGGCAAACGCATCAAGGCAGAGGCGCACTATGCCGAGGCGGCCGAACGGCTCGGCGAGGCCGACGCGCCGATCGAATGGGCGCACCTCCAGCAAGAGCGAGGCCGTCTCGCCTTTCGCCTGGGCGACCACGTCGCCGCCGCGAGATGGGCAGATGAGGCGCTCGGTTACGCGCAGTCCGTGCCGGCGGACGCGGACCAGCAAACGGGGCTCGAGGCGGCGCGCGCCATTGCGGAGGCGCTCAACACCAAGGGGGCTGCGCTGGCGCGACTTGGGCGGCATCAGGAGGCGGTGCGCGAGGTGGAGCAAAGTGTCGCGGCAGCCGAAGCCGCCAGCCTCCTCAACGTAGCGTGTCGCGGTTACACCAACCTTGGCGTGCTCTACACGATCATCGACCCGGCGCAGGCCATCGACGTTTGCCGGCGCGGCCTCGATGTCGCGCATCGCATCGGCGATCTCGGGTTCCAGGCGCGTCTCCTTGCTAATTTTGCCGTCGCCTGTTGCACCTTCACGGACAGATGTACCGAGGAGGGGGTGCCGGCCGCCGAAAAGGCGATCGAGATCGACCGTGCGCTCGATCAGCGCGAGCATCTCCCGGTGCCCCTGATCGTGCTCGGGCAGATCCATCAATGCCACTTCCGTCCCGACCTCGCCGCGCGCTGCTACAACGAGGCCATCGAGGTGGCGAGCGAGACCGGCGAGCCGCAGCAGCTCTTTCCGTGCTATGATGGTCTTGCGACACTGAACCTTGATCGAGGCGACATGCCCGAGGCCGAGCGGTATTTCGCGCTGGCCCATGATGTCTGCGCCCGGCACGGGCTCGATCCCGCAGGGCTGATCGTACTGCCGTTTCTTGACTAGCCAATGGGAGGGAGTTCAACCATGTCAGACCGTCATGCCGATGGACCGCTTCAGCCGGGCGATCGCGCACCGAACGTCGTGCTGGACGCCATCACACGCGAAGGAAAGATCGCGCTCGATGATTATCGCGGGCATAGTCCGATACTGGTCGGCCTGTTTCGTGGCCTGCACTGCCCGTTCTGCCGGCGCCACATTGCGGCGCAGGCGCAGCTTGACGGCGCGCTGCGCGGGAAGGGCATCGAAAGTCTCACGATCGTCAATACGCCGATCGACCGGGCCAGGCTCTATTTCCGCTATCATCCCTTGCCCAACCTGCTCGCCGCGTCCGACCCCGACCGGGTCTCGCATCGCGCGTTCGGCCTGCCCAACATCGAATTCACGGAGAACGAGACCGAGTGGCCGCGCAAGGTGGGCATGAACGTGGTCATGAGCATGCAAGTCGATATGCCGGGCGAACTGCCAAGTCCGATGAACCGGCCGGCGGCCGCTGAGTACCTCAACAACAAGGACGGTTACGAGATGACCGAAGCCGATCAGCGCATGGCGGCAACCGGCACCGGCCAGCTGTTCGGCCAGTTCCTGCTCGATCGGGAAGGGATCGTGCGCTGGACGTTTACCGAGGTTCCTGACGGCGGCCAGCGCATGTTCGGCGCGCCGAGCCCACAGGAGCTGATGTCGGCCGCCGCGCAGGTGGCAGGCTAGGCCTCGGCGCCCGGTGATTAACCCGCCACCTTCGGCCGCTTCTCGGCGAGCGCCGCCGCCATCGCCGAGATCAGCGGGCGCATGAAATAGTGGTCTTCCACTGGCGCGACGTCGGTGCGCAACCCGTGCGCGGCGAGCTCGCCGGAGACTGCTGGCCCCACCGATGCGATCAGCGTTCGCTCGAATCCTGCGCGCAAGCGCGCCTCGCTGCCATGAGCCTTCGCGGTTTCGATCAGGCGGCGGACCTGGCCGAGATTGGTCAGCGCGATCGAATCGATCCGCCCTTCCGCCATGGCATCGATCGCCGCCACGATGTTGGCGTCGGCCGCTTTGGGATCGTAGACATAGGGCAGCACGGCATCGACCTCGGCGCCTTGCGCCGTAAGCGCGCCGGTCAGCGCGCTGTGGTCCTTGTCGGGATAGAGCTGCAGGCCGAGGCGATGCCCCTTCAGGTCAATCTTCGCCAGCATCTCGATCACGCCCTCGGTGGTCGGCTTCTCCGTGGTCTGCTGGGCGTCGAGAGCGACCTCGCGCAGCGCCTTGCCGGGTTTCGGCCCGCGGCTGAATTTTCGCGATCTGGCGAGGGACGCGACCAGGGCGTGGTCGAGCCCGCGCGCGGCCGCGAGCTTCATGATCCGCCGCAGACCTTCGCCGGTCATCAGCACGAGGTCGTCGAACGGCTTGTCGATCGCGCGGCGGATCCAGGCCTCAACGGGGGCCGGGTCGGGCGCATCGTGAATGGCGAACATCGGGCACTGCACGACCTCGGCGCCTTGTTCGGCCAAAAGCTTCGCGAACTGCGCCTCCTCGCGCGCTTCCAGGATCAGGATGCGGTAGCCGTTCAGGCGGTCGGCCATGGGTGTGCTCCGGTCGAAAATCGCAATCGTACGTTCATCCTGACTCCGCGTGCGGGATTGGCGCAAGGGCGGGGTCGGTGATAGAGCAGGGCGCAAATCGCGGGTGTTCCGCAGTCTTGCCCAAACCTTCATCAAGGCCCATGCCCGACCATCAATATATTCTGACACTCTCCTGTCCGGATCGTCCCGGCATCGTCTCGGCGGTGTCGACTTTCCTGGCCCATAACGGACAGAACATTCTCGACGCCCAGCAGTTCGACGACACCGAGACCAACAAATTCTTCATGCGCGTGGTGTTCACCGCGGCCGATCTCGCCGTGGAACTGTCGGCACTGCAGACCGGCTTTGCCGCGATCGCTGAGCGTTTCGGCATGGAGTGGCAGATGCGCGACCGCGCCGCGCATCGCAAGGTGATGCTGCTGGTGTCGAAGTCCGACCACTGCCTGGTCGACATCCTCTATCGCTGGCGCACCGGCGAGTTGCCGATGATCCCGACCGCGATCGTCTCCAACCATCCGCGCGAGGTCTATGCCGGGCTCGATTTCGGCGAGATCCCGTTCCACCATCTGCCGATCACCAGGGAGACCAAGCGCGAGCAGGAGGGACAGATCCTCGATCTCGTCGCCAAGACCGGGACCGATCTGGTGGTGCTCGCGCGTTACATGCAGATCCTGTCGGATGATCTCTCGGCAAAACTTTCCGGCCGCTGCATCAACATCCACCACTCGTTCCTGCCGGGCTTCAAGGGCGCAAAGCCCTATCACCAGGCGCATGAGCGCGGCGTGAAGCTGATCGGCGCGACCGCGCATTACGTCACGCGCGATCTCGATGAGGGTCCGATCATCGACCAGGATGTCGAACGCATCAGCCATCGCGATACGCCCGAAGATCTCGTCCGCAAGGGCCGCGACATCGAGCGCCGCGTGCTCGCGCGCGCGATCCGCTATCACCTGCAGGATCGCGTCATCCTCAACGGCCGCAAGACCGTGGTGTTCGTGGACTAGGGGATGTCATTCCGGGGCGAAGCGTCAGCCGTCGAACCCGGAATGATTGCAGATTGGTGGAGCGCTTTGCGCCTAGCGCGCAGTGGCACTTGCATTCGAGCCCATGGCGCCCTTCTGCGCCTGCTCTTCCTTTTCGCGGTCGGCCGCCGGCATCAGCCGCTTGCGCTCGCGCTCCTTCATGTAGGCGTCGTATTGCGGCGTACCCGGCCGCGGCGGGGCATCCGCCGGCAGTCCGCCGGCCCATTGCGGAATGTATTCGCCCACCCCGGCCGAGAGCTTCTCGTTGACCGTGCCGCAGCCGGACAGCCCCGCGGCGAGCGCGAGGAGGATGAGGGGGGAACGGAAACGTTTCGGCATTGTAAGTGGCACAGGAAATCGGAACGAGTTAGCCGGAGGCCAGGCTGGAGCCGGCGCCGGGAGACTAGCCATCAACAAGGTAAAATAGACTTATTCGAGGTAGGTAACTTGTTACCAGGCCGGGGCCGGCGGGAGACGCCCGGATGTACAAATTCTGCAAAGGGAAGACGAAATCCTCCATCCACGCCGCTCGTCACATTCTTAGACTGCCGCGACAGTCTCGCGACAAAGTGGCTTGATTTGGCGATGGGGGTTTTTCGTTGACAAGTCCATTTTATTTGTACAACCGTACAAATAAGTCCGGGCGCTCGGGTTAACCCGATGTAACCTCGGCGTCGCTCCTCGCTGTCGGGATCGGAACGCGCGGCTTGCGCCGAATGGTCGCCAAACGTCCGATTGACAATGGGGGCGCGAAAGACGCCATGTGACGCGCGACATCACCGCGCGCGAGCTAGAGTGAGGCAAGGACCGGGCACTCGGTCCGGCGCACAAGAGATCAGGAATGAAGGGGAGGGACATCTGATGTTCGATCGCAAACAGTTTTCTCGGGTCGCAGCAGCGGCCGCCATCGCGGGCCTTGCGGCCGTCGCGCCCGCCAAGGCGGCCGATAGCGTCAAGGTCGGCCTGATCCTGCCGATGACCGGCGGCCAGGCCTCGACCGGCAAGCAGATCGAGAACGCGATCAAGCTCTACATGCAGCAGAACGGCGACACCGTCGCCGGCAAGAAGGTCGAGATCATCGTCAAGGACGACGCCGCGATTCCCGACAAGACCAAGACGGCCGCGCAGGAGCTGATCGTCAACGACAAGGTCAATTTCATCGCCGGTTTCGGCGTGACGCCGGCGGCGCTCGCTGCTGCGCCGCTCGCGACGCAAGCCAAGATCCCGGAAGTCGTGATGGCGGCCGGCACCTCCATCATCACCGAGCGCTCGCCCTACATCGTGCGCACCAGCTTTACCCTGGCGCAGTCCTCGACGATCATCGGCGATTGGGCGGTGAAGAACGGCATCAAGAAGGTCGCGACGCTGACCTCGGACTACGCGCCGGGCAATGACGCGCTCAACTTCTTCAAGGAGCACTTCACCGCCGGCGGCGGCGAGGTGGTCGAAGAGGTCAAGACGCCGCTCGCCAACCCCGACTTCGCGCCGTTCCTGCAGCGCATGAAGGACGCCAAGCCCGACGCGATCTTCGTGTTCGTTCCGGCGGGACAGGGCGGCAACTTCATGAAGCAATACGCCGAGCGCGGCCTCGACAAGGCCGGCATCAAGGTGATCGGGCCGGGCGACGTCACCGACGACGATCTCCTCAACAACATGGGCGATGCCGTGCTCGGCACGGTCACCGCGCACCTCTATTCCGCGGCCCATCCCTCGCAAATGAACAAGGACTTCGTCGCCGCCTACAAGAAGGCTTTCGGCAACCGTCCCGGCTTCATGGCGGTGAGCGGCTATGACGGCATCCACCTGATCTACGAGGCGCTGAAGAAGACGGGTGGCGATACCGACGGCACCAAGCTGATCGAGGCGATGAAGGGTCAGAAGTGGGAGAGCCCGCGCGGCCCGATCTCGATCGACCCGGAGACTCGCGACATCGTGCAGAACATCTACATCCGCAAGGTCGAGAAGGTCGACGGCGAGCTCTACAACGTCGAGTTCGCGACCTTCGAAGCCGTCAAGGATCTCGGCAAGACCAAGAAATAAGGACGTGTTGTTTGCGTAGCGCGCCGCAAACTCGCTGCACCTCTCTCTCGCTTGCGGGAGAGCGTAGGCGGCGGCCGTCCTTCAAGAGACGCCGAGGCGAAGCCTCGGCAATCGCAAAGCGCCGGGTGAGGGCTCTCTCCTCATTGGGAGTTTCTCTGTGGAGACACCCTCACCCCGACCCTCTCCCGCAAGCGGGAGAGGGCGCACAGCGCACCCTCGGCCACACCTGAGATGATTTTCGACGCACGATGACCGCAATCCTCACCAACCTGTTCGATGGCGTTGCCTACGGGATGCTGCTGTTCGTGCTCGCCTGCGGGCTCGCGGTCACGCTCGGCCTGATGAACTTCGTCAATCTCGCCCACGGCGCCTTCGCCATGGCTGGCGGCTATGTCTGCATGGTGCTGGTCAACCGGCTGGGCTGGCCGTTCTTCGCGGCGCTGCCGCTCGCCTTCGTCTCCGCCGCAGCGATCGGCATTGTGCTGGAGCGCACGCTCTATCGCCACCTCTACACGCGCAGCCATCTCGACCAGGTGCTCTTCACCATCGGTCTCACTTTCATGTCGGTCGCCGCCGTCGACTACATCCAGGGATCGTCGCGGGTCTTCATCAACCTGCCTGCCGCACTGCAGGGCCAGTTCGACGTGTTCGGCGTCGGCATCGGCCGCTACCGGCTGATGATCGTCGTGATCTGCGGCCTGCTGACCATCGCGCTGCAAATGGTGCTGGCCAAGACGCGCTTCGGCAGCCGTTTGCGCGCCGCGGTCGACGACCCGCGCGCGGCGAGCGGCCTCGGTATCAACGTGCCGCAGGTGTTCGCCTTCACCTTTGCATTCGGTTGCGGGCTCGCCGGCCTCGGCGGCGCGCTCAGCGCCGAGATCCTCGGCCTCGATCCGTATTTCCCGCTGAAGTTCATGATCTACTTCCTGATCGTGGTCACCGTCGGCGGCTCCTCCTCGATCACCGGCCCGTTCCTGGCCTCGCTCCTGCTCGGCATCGGCGACGTCGCCGGCAAATACTACGTGCCGAAGATGGGCCCCTTCGTGATCTACACCATGATGATCGTGATCCTGATCTGGCGTCCGAACGGCCTGTTCGGCCGCACGGCCGCGCGTTGAGTTCGCCGATGAGCGCTTCTTCCGACGTCGGTTACCACGCCCAGCGCCAGGCGCGCTGGCACTATGGCGAAGTCGCCTTCTGGCTCATCGTGCTGGGCTGCGGCTTCCTGTTTCCCACGCGCTATCTGATCATGACCGACATCCTGCGCCTGGCGCTGTTTGCGATGTCGCTCGACCTCATCCTCGGCTATGCCGGCATCGTCTCGCTCGGCCACGCTGCGTTCTTCGGCGTCGGCGCCTATGCCGCGGGGCTTCTTGCGCTTCACGGGATCATCAACGAGCCCGTGCTGGCGCTGATCGTCGCAGGCCTTGCCGCGATGGTGCTCGGCTTTGCCACGAGCTTCCTCGTCATCCGCGGCGTCGACCTGACCCGGCTGATGGTGACGCTCGGCATCGCGCTGCTGCTCGAAGCGCTCGCCGAACGCTTCTCCAACATCACCGGCGGCACCGACGGCCTCCAGGGCATCGAGATGCAGCCGATCTTCGGCCAGATCCCGTTCGACATGTTCGGCAAGGCCGGCTTCTTCTATTCGCTCGCCGTGCTGTTCCTGTTGTTCCTGCTCGCCCGCCGCGTCGTGCATTCGCCGTTCGGCCTGTCGCTGCGCGCGATCAAGAACAATCCGCTGCGTGCCGCCGCCATCGGCATTCCCGTCAACCGCCGCCTGATCGCGATCTACACGCTTGCCGCCTTCTATGCCGGCATTGCGGGCGCGCTGTTCACCCAGACCACCGCGATCGCTTCGCTGGACGTGTTCGCGTTCGAGCGCTCCGCCGACCTGATGCTGGTGTTGGTCATCGGCGGCACCGGCTATCTCTATGGCGGGCTGATCGGCGCGGTGGTGTTCCGCATGCTGCAGGAATGGTTCTCGACCATCACCCCGCAATACTGGCAGTTCTGGATCGGGCTGGTGCTGGTCGTGATCGTGCTGGTCGGCCGCCAGCGTTTGCACCGCTGGGTGCTGTTCGTGCCGAACCTGATCATCAAGCAGGTGGCCGGGCGCAAGGCCGTCGTCGCCGTGCCGGAGAGCGACGCATGACCATCGCGCTCGAAACCCAAAACCTCGAAAAGACCTTCGGCGGCCTGCGGGTTACCCGCGACCTGTCGCTCAGGATCGAGCAGGGCGCCCGTCACGCGCTGATCGGCCCGAACGGTGCTGGCAAGACCACCGTCATCAACCAGCTCACCGGCGTGCTCAAGCCGAATTCCGGGCGCATCCTGCTCGAAGGCCAGGACATCACCGATCTGCCCGTGCACAAGCGCGTGCTGCGCGGCCTGTCGCGCACCTTCCAGATCAACCAGCTCTATCCCGACCTGACGCCGCTCGAGACCATCGGTCTCGCGGTCTCCGAGCGTCTCGGCCATGGCGGCGATTGGTGGCGGCGGATGGGCACGCGCGGGCACGTCAACGGCGAGATCGCCGATCTTCTGACGCGCTTCCACCTGCTCGACGTCATGAACGAAGAGACCGTAACCCTGCCATACGGCAAGCAGCGCCTGCTCGAGATCGCGGTCGCGATCGCCGCCAAGCCGCGCGTGCTGTTGCTCGATGAGCCCGCCGCCGGTGTGCCCGAGAGCGAGCGCCACGACATCCTGGCCGTCGTCGGCGCGCTGCCGCGCGACGTCACGGTGCTGCTCATCGAGCACGACATGGACCTCGTCTTCTCCTTCGCCGACCGCATCTCTGTGCTGGTCTCCGGCGCGCTGCTTACCGAAGGCCCGCCCGAGCAGGTCGCGCGCGACCCGCAGGTCAAAGCCGTCTATCTCGGCGAGGAGGCGGTCAATGTCTGACCTGCTCGCAATCGACTCGCTTCGCGCCGGCTATGGCGAGGCGGTGGTGCTGCCCAACATGTCCCTGCGCCTTTCGGAGGGGCAGGTGCTGGCGCTGCTCGGGCGGAACGGCACCGGCAAGACGACGCTGATCAACTCCATCGTCGGCGTCACCCGCCGCTTTTCGGGCAGCGTCGCGCTCGACGGCACCGACGTCACGGCTTTGCGGCCCGACCAGCGGGCGCGCGCCGGCATCGGCTGGGTGCCGCAGGAGCGCAACATCTTCCGCTCGCTGACGGTGGAGGAGAACATGACCGCGGTGGCGCAGCCCGGTCTCTGGACGGTCGAGAAGGTCTACGAGATGTTCCCGCGGCTGAAGGAGCGGCGGAGCAACTTTGGCAACCAGCTCTCCGGCGGAGAGCAGCAGATGCTGGCGATCGGTCGCGCACTCACCCTCAATCCGAAGGTCCTGCTGCTGGACGAGCCGACCGAGGGCCTTGCCCCCATCATCGTCGAGGAGCTGTTGAAGGCGATCGGGACCATCACCCGGGCGGGCGGCATCTGCTCGATCATCGTCGAGCAGAATGCCCAAAAGATTCTGAGGCTTGCCGACCGCGTTGTGATACTGGAACGCGGAACGATCGTCCACGACGCCCCGAGCGCCGCCCTGAAGGCCGACCCCTCGGTCCTCGAGCGCCATCTCGGCGTCGCCGGGGCGGCCGCCCACTGAACTTCGCCTCTCCCCGCTTGCGGGAAGAGGCTGGATCGCATCGTCAGATGCGATCCGGGTGAGGGGGACTCTCCGCGAGTCTAGCTGTTACCGCCCCCGCGGAGACTCCCCCTCACCCCAACCCTCTCCCCGCAAGTGGGGAGAGGGAGTACAACCTGCGCCGACTGAAATTTCGGGAGAAACAAGAATGCAACGAACCAAAGCCCCGTTCCGCGCCGACGAGGTCGGCAGCCTTTTGCGCCCGGCCAAGATCAAGGAAGCCCGCGCGAAGCTCGAGAAGGGCGAGATCTCGGCCGATGATTTGCGCAAGATCGAGGACATGGAGATCGAGAAGGTCGTGCACAAGCAGGCCTCGGTCGGCCTGAAGCTTGCGACCGACGGCGAATTCCGCCGCTCCTGGTGGCATTTCGACTTCCTGGCGAAGCTCACCGGCTGCGAAATGTTCCACCCCGAAACGGGCATCCAGTTCGCGGGTGTCGAGACGCGGCATGACGCGGTGCGGGTGATCGGCAAGCTCGACTTCCCCGACAACCATCCGATGCTGGACCACTTCCGCTTCCTGAAGAAGTACGCCGACCAGGCCCACGTCACTGCCAAGATGACGATTCCCTCGCCGGCGGTGCTGCACTTCCGCGGCGGTCGCAAGGCGATCTCCAAGGACGTCTATCCCGATCTCGACGCCTTCTACGAAGACCTCGGCAAGACCTATCGGAAAGCCGTCAAGGCGTTCTACGATGCCGGCTGCCGCTATCTGCAGTTCGACGACACGGTCTGGGCCTATCTCTGCTCGCAGGACGAGCTGAAGAAGGCGCGCGAGCGCGGCGACAATCCCGATGGCCTGCAGCAGATCTATTCGCGCATCATCAACTACGCGCTGGCCGAGAAGCCTGCCGACATGGTGATCTCGACCCATGTCTGCCGCGGCAATTTCCGCTCGACCTGGATCTCCTCGGGCGGCTACGAGCCGGTCGCCGAGACCCTGCTCGCGGGCACCAATTACGACGGCTACTTCCTGGAATATGATTCCGACCGCGCCGGCGGCTTCGAGCCGCTGCGCTTCCTGCCCAAGGGCAACAAGGTCGTCGTGGTCGGCGTCATCACCTCGAAGTTCGGCGAGCTCGAGAAGAAGGACGACATCAAGCGCCGCCTCGAGGAGGCCGCCAAGTTCGCGCCGCTGGAGCAGCTCGCGCTATCCCCGCAATGCGGCTTCGCCTCGACCGAGGAAGGCAATATCCTCTCCGAGGAGGAGCAGTGGGCCAAGCTCAGCCTCGCCGTCGAGATCGCCAAGGAAGTGTGGGGCAACTAGGCTCCCTCAGGCAGCGCAGATAACGTCATGGCCGGGCTTGTCCCGGCCATGTGCATTTTGAGGCGATGACACGCACGACGGCGTGCTCCGCTGAGCGCCCGGACATCCCGGTGTTTGACGTTCGCCGGTCGCCCAACCTATTTGCTGGATTTGCTCGGCTTGAAGGTGTCGAAATTGCCGTCGCTGCGCCCGGTCTGTTTCGCCTGTGACACCGAAACGCCGTCGCGGCACGCAATGTACTGGGCAACCTGAGCATTGGTGCCGGCGCGCCTGGCGACCCACATGTCATGGGTGAACCCCGCCTTGGCCATGCAGTCGAGCGCATGCGGGGTCGAATTCTTGCTTTGCGCATGAGCGGGGGCGCCCGATATCGTGGTGCTCATGACAATGGCGGCGAAACCGCCGAGCAGCTTCTTCATTGATTTCCTCTCAAAGGGCGCGATTTGAAATGAGTATGGTTGCGCCATGCGTGACAACCTACGGGCGACTCGGCTCTGTATCAAGCAATCCGAGCCCGCAAGAGTGACTGTCCGCGTTCGGCGTCCTGCGCGCACGCGCCGTCACTTCTCCGCCAGATAAACCTCGCCCAGCAGCGACGAGTTCGACCACGGCACCTGCTTGTTCTTCGTGCTCGACACCACTTCCGCCCGCACGCGCGTCAGCATCTGCTGCACCTCGAGGCCTGGCGTGCCGATATGGCGAGAGAGGGCGGCAGAGAACGGCGAGTTGGCGCCTTCGCCGTCGAGCGCGACCTGGCCCGGCGCTGTGGCGAACGCGATCAACGTGATGGTGGCGCTCGGCGGACCCAGCTTCAGCGCATCGTCGAAATCGGCGATCGCGATGTCGTACTCGCCCCTGTCGTAATAGGCAGAGCCACGCAGATTGTAGGCGGCCTGGCTCGGCTGCAGCCGGGTCGCTTCGCTCGCATCCGCGATCACCTTGGTGTAGTCGCCTTTCTTGTTCCAGCCTACGGCGCGCCAGAAATAGAAATAGATGGTCGCGAGCTGCCCGTCCCCGAAAACCTTCAGCGCGACGATCTTGTTGCAGGCGTCGATCATCTGGTCCGGCGGCGTGGTGTCGGTGGTGCAGAGCGGCCCGAGTTGATTGCGCGCCTGCGCCAAGGCAGGCGCCGACCACAGCGCAGCGGTGAGCAGGCAGAGCGCGACGAGCAGGCGGCGCATGGTGATGGTCCTGTAGGAGGAGGAGCGCTTGTTTGTTGCCCGGCGGTGCGCCGCGGTTCATCGCTCCCGTTATCCCGGATATGGCAGAGCGAGGTGCCTCGGTCGGGTATTCCATCAGTGGGCAGATTTTGCTAGGAGACAGGACCCAATCCTTCTGCCCACTCTCGTCCCACCGATGAAGAACGACGAAATCCTGAGCCAAATCACCGAGTTCTGCCGCAAGGCGGACATGGCGGAATCGACGTTTGGCCGGCGCGCGGTGAACGATGGGAAGCTCGTGCAGCGCCTGCGCGAGGGCAAGCGCATCACCATCGACACGCTGGAGCGGATCCAGGCCTATATGGCCGCGTCGATGACCGGCGGCATGCCGCCGCCGCGGGGACTTCAGGTGCCCCCGGAGAAGCGCGATCCGCGCGGTAATTTCCGTTTCTTCGAGAACCGGCAGAAATACCTGCTGTTCGTCCACACCTGCAGCGAGAAGCGGGTCATCGCCGACCGCGTGGCGCTGGAGCTTGCCACCATCCATCCGCGCCCACCGGCACTAAGGGTGTTCGACGCGGGCGTCGGCGACGGCACGGTGCTGGCGCGGGTGCTGCGCGCAACGCACCAGCGCTTTCCACACATGCCGTTCTACGTCGCCGGCAAGGAGCTCAGTCTCGAGGATCTGCGCCTGACGCTGGAGAAGGTGCCGGATCGCATTTTCGAGCACCCTGCGTCGGTGTTCGTCTTTACCAACATGTTCTATTCGGAGGCGCCCTGGCTCACGCCGGCATCGCCTGCAGCGGCGGCTGCCACCGTTTGGCACGAAGTCCCGCTACGGGGCGCTTCGTCGGGAGAGTTCGAGACGCAGATCGCCGAGCTGAGGCCGTTCCTGGAGCAGAACTGGCGCGCCGCGATCAGCCCACGCACGGCCATGCCACTTTACGAGCGGCCCGTCGTCCTCGTGCTCTATCGCGAGGACCACCGATTCCTCCTGGATTCGACCATTCCGCGGCCGGGCCAGACCGAGGCCAATTTCGACCTCGTCATTGCATCCCAGCCCTATCGCGCCCTGTCCTCGGTCAATTTCCGGGCAAAGCGGATTATTGCGCCCCTGGCGCGGGCCTTGCGGCCAGGGGGGCGCCTGATAGGGATTCACTCACATGGTCACGATCCCGGCATGGAAATGATCCAGGCGATCTGGCCCGGAGAAAATCCTTTCGCGGTGAGCCGTCATGAGCTATTGCGCGCAGTCAGGTATGAGCTGGGATCGTTGGGCCGCGACTTAAATTTCAACGCTTATGCTGATAACCGCTCGATCTTCAGGTATGATATGGAAGCTCTGCCCAACGAGGTAACGGGTACCATCGGAACCTCGACGGCCTTTGCAGCGTGGAATGCGGCGGTGTATGTCGCTCAGATCGAGGACGACCGATTGACAGAAATGACTCAAAACGGCCGCACTCTGGATGCCGCCAGGGACGTGCTGCGAAAGTACAACGGGCTCTGGTTTCTCGACGAGTCCTACGTCATCTCGCGACGGCGTGATTGACACAATCCAAAGGTAAACATCGCAAACGACCGCCGAGCAGAGGCGGAACAAGGGGTTACTGATGCGCGCGTCCTATCTCTTCACCAGCGAGTCCGTGTCTGAAGGCCATCCGGACAAGGTCTGTGACCGGATTTCCGATGAGATCGTCGACCTGTTCTACCGCGAGGGGCCGAAAGCCGGCATCGATCCCTGGGCTATCCGCGCGGCCTGCGAGACGCTCGCGACCACCAACAAGGTGGTGATCGCCGGCGAGACCCGCGGTCCGAAGTCGGTCACCAATGATCAGATCGAGAGCGTCGTGCGCGGCGCGATCAAGGACATCGGCTACGAGCAGGAAGGCTTCCACTGGAAGACCTGCGACATCGAGATCCTCCTGCATCTGCAGTCGGCCGACATCGCCCAGGGCGTCGATGCGCCGCAGCCGGGTGAGGTCAAGGAAGAGGGCGCCGGCGACCAGGGCATCATGTTCGGCTACGCCACCAACGAGACGCCCGACCTGATGCCGGCGCCGATTTTCTATGCCCACAAGATCCTGCGCCTCATCTCCGAAGCGCGCCACTCCGGCCGCGAGAAGGTGCTGGGCCCGGACTCCAAGAGCCAGGTCACCGTGCAGTACGAGAACGGCAAACCGGTCGGCGTACGCGAGATCGTGGTCTCGCACCAGCATCTGGTTCCGGACCTCACCTCCAGCCAGGTCCGCGACATCGTCGAGCCCTATGTGCGCGAGGCGTGCCGAAGGACTGGATCAACGGCAAGACCATCTGGCACATCAACCCGACCGGCAAGTTCTACATCGGCGGTCCCGACGGCGACTCCGGCCTGACCGGCCGCAAGATCATCGTCGACACCTATGGCGGCGCGGCCCCGCATGGCGGCGGCGCGTTCTCCGGCAAGGATCCGACCAAGGT
>NZ_LSEF01000014.1 GCF_001641695.1 Bradyrhizobium neotropicale | reverse complement strand
TAGGCGGTGTGGACTCTAAGGATTCCCTTTTGAGAGCAAATCAGATTCAAGGCTTCTTTTTGGGAGGCGGCCTTGGGTGTGATGGATCGTTTGGTGTTGAGCGACGCGGCCTGGGAGCGCATGGCGCCGCTGATCATAGGCCGGCCCGACCAGAAGGGTTCGACCGGGCGGGACAACCGGATGTTCGTGGAAGGTGTGCTCTGGATCGTGCGTACAGGCTCTCCCTGGCGCGACCTTCCGGAGGCGTTCGGAGACTGGAACAGCGTATTCCGGCGCTTCAGTCGATGGAGCATCAAGGGTGTTTGGTGGCGGATCTTCGAGGCGATGTCTGATGATCCAGACTTCGAATATCTGATCGTCGATTCCACCATCGTCCGGGCGCATCAGCACGCCGCCGGGGCGAAAAAAGGGGGTCTGAAGATCAGGCGCTTGGCCGCTCGCGCGGCGGCCTGAGCACGAAGATACATATGGCCGTTCGCGGCTTGGGGTGTCCTGTACGGTTCACGCTCACCGCAGGCCAGAAGGGCGATGCACCACAGGCCGCCGCATTGATCGAGGGACTGCCGGCCGAGGTCGTCATCGCCGATACAGCCTATGACGCCGATCATTTGCGCCAAGACATCGCCGCCAAAAAGGCGCTCGCCGTCATCCCCAACAACCCGTCACGCGCCCTCAAATATCCGCTCGACAAACATCTCTATGCCCAGCGCCATCTCGTGGAATGCTGCTTCTCCAAACTCAAGCAGTTCCGCCGCGTCGCTACCCGCTTCGAAAAGACCGCCCGAAATTACCGAGCCGTCGTCACTCTCGCTGCCATCGTCCTATGGATGCGATAAGTGTCCACACCGCCTAGGGCCCGTCTCGCTCGCCTTCAGTAGCGCCGCGCACGCGGCACTGGATGAACATGATGAGAATCCCGCGGTGTCGGGATTCTACACCAGGGGTAAGTTGCAGAGGGGCTACAGGCCGCGAAAAGATGAGCTCGCAACGATCAAGAAGGAAGCGGAGGCCGAACTTGAGGGCAGGAGCAAGAACCCGCGCATGCATCGGCAGAAGGTCACCCCAGACCAGATATTGGCGAGCGACAGGGTCTTGCCGACCTCCGTGTTCGGTGAGGGGCTTCGCTCCGTCCGAGGCGAGAGACCCCTCCTCCCGCGCGGCAAAGAGCAGTCTAGATTAAGAGCCAGCACGTCAGCTCTCATCAAGTCATGTAGGTAGGGCGCTGCTCGGTGATATCTTCCCTCGAAACACCGCGTGGTAACGAATGTCGCTTTTCAGGAGGGCATATTCATTTGCTCGTCAGCAGCAGAAAGCGGACGACCAGGAGCGCTGCGTAGAGGGCCTTTCCGATCGACAATCCAATCCAGATACCAATGGCGTCAAGCTCGATCTTCAAACTGAGCACGTAGCTGAGCGGGAAGCCCACCAGCCAATAAGCGACGCCGGCGAATAGTAGCGGAACTCGCGTGTCCTTCAATCCGCTGAGACTACCCGCCGCGATACTCTGCACGGCATCGGTGATAAAAAACGCCGCCGCTACGAAAAGGAGCTCCGCAGCGAGCCAAATGGTTGGGTCGGTATGGCGGCCGGCCTCGCTCAAAAACATCTCGGCGATCTCAAAACGAGCCGCAATTACCGCGAGCGTCAGTATCGCGGTGATCAGCAAACCGAATAGCATCGCGGCCAGGCCAGCTCGTTTCATTCCAGGACCGTCGTTGCGGCCGACGGCCTGGCCAACGCGCACCGCTGCCGCCATACTGATGCCGAATGGAACCATGAACAAGATCGCCGCGACGTGGAACGCAATCTGATGCGCGGCGAGCACACGCGTGCTGATCAGCCCCGCTAACAGAGACGCGGCTAAGGATAGGCCGTAGCTCATTAAGGAGGCGAGTGAGATTGGCATACCGATCAGGATCAGCTGCCGCATCGAATTCCCATTGAAGTGCCAGAGACGAGTAAACACGTGGTGGTCTCGGAGCGGACGTTGCAGTAGTACGAAGCATACACTTGCCAAGAATGTAGCAAAGTTCACCAGGGTGGTGGCAAGGCCAACCCCGAACAACTCCAGCCTGGGCAGGCCGAACTTCCCGTCGATCAGCAGATAAACCAGCAGGCCATTCAAGGGAATAGCGGCCAGAGTAATCCATAAGACCGGCTCGGGCCGACCGACTGCACTCATGAAACTGCGCAAGGCCAGAAACCATAGCGCTGGCGCCACGCCCCCGGTCAGTCCGAACAAGTATTGTTGGGCGAGCCGCGCCGCGGCGGGCGCCTGGCCAAGAGCGAGAAGCATTTGCTCTCCGCCCAGTGCAAACGCCATGATCGGGAACGATGACAGTAGCGCCGCCCAAAGCCCCATGCGGACCGTGCGCCGTACCACGGCTCGATTATTGGCCCCAAAGGCCTGTGCCGACAGGGGTACGATCGCCCCTAGCAATCCCGCGCTGAAGGTGAAGCTCATGAGATAGACCCTACCGGCCAGCGCTGCTGCGGCAATCGCCTCGGCACCGAGTTGCCCAATAAAAACAAGGTCGGTCGTCATCATCGTGATCTGGCCAACCTGCGCCAACACAATCGGTAGCGCTAGTTTCGCGGTTTCGCTGAGCTCCATGCCAAAGTGTTGGTAAGCTATCGTGCCGATTGGTTCTTGCTGCGAAGCCAACAACGGCTTTGCTTCAGCCATCTTGTTCATCGAAGCCTTTGCTGCTGGTTACGCCGCGGCCCGAGAGCTCGCGCGCGTTAGTGGAGAACACGTACGGCAGGTGGCTCGCAAGCCGAAGCTTTGAACCGTGTCCGGCGCACCACGTCTCGGCAGGGCGGTCACCGCGTAAGCCCGTGCGTGGCCGTGCGCCTATGCAGACGCAAATAGCGTCAGTGCATCGGCATTCTTGCACGTCGATACGACGGATCTATGCGTCATGGCCAGGAATCCTTCAGGAAGCGGTGCCGGATGCCGTCCGCCTTTTCAAGCCTCGTGCCAGGCACGATAACGCAGTTTTCTAGATCCATTTCTTCGCGACTCTTGTCCTGGCTATGACAAGCACGTCTGAAATCCGACATTCCGCATCGAAGGCGGTGAACTCCCAACACGTAAGCTCGCAGAAATCCACCTACCAACGTTTGTAGTTGATTGAGTTTAAGGGGCACGTCCATTCTGATCGGGCCACTTTCGTCCGGACCACTTCCGAGGAGCATCGCGTGCGACGTCAATCACACTCTGTTGTCAGCAAGCGCGGTGATCGATCCAATGACTTGACATCCGACGAGGGCACCAACCTGGAATCGTTGTCTCGTGCTGATTATCGGCTGGTCGCTCATTTGACGCTTGACCTGGAGCAGGAGCAGTTTGCGGGCGCCCTCGATTTCGTATTCTCTGAGCTTCGGAATAGCTCGCGCCACGAACTCGAGCACCCGTTCTCCGTTGTTGTGGCCGGGGAGATCATCGGCTTCTTTGTCCTGCGTGAACGAGAGGCCCTCCCCGAATGGGCACCATCGGACGCGGTCACCTTGCATAGCTTTCGGGTCAGCCGCAAACATCAGGGCAACGGATATGGCAGGTCGGCAGTGAGGCTAGCCGCTCACTGGCTCTCGACAAACCGACCATGCATCAATCGTCTAATGCTAAGCGTGAACCTGCGCAACGTCGCAGCTAGAGGGGCTTATCTGAAGTGGGGTTTTCGTGACACAGGTGCGCTTTGCTCCGGACCAATCGGGCCCCAGAACATCCTTGAGTATGAGGTCGGCCTGAGATGACGATCGCTACCGCCGTTTGAGCGCTACGGCTGCGCGTGCGCGAGGGCTTCGCGTCTGTTCGTCACATTTATCTCCCCACAACGTTTCTCGTACTCGGTTTTCGACCTTCGCCATCTCGCAACTCAATGATCAGCTCGTCTATAGCAACTGATCCGGTCAATGTGCGGTGTGTCGGAGCGATCGTTGCGGAACCTATATCGGCGTCAGCCTGATCGCGGTGCAGAAGACCGCCCGCGGCGTCTTGGTCTTTATTGGAAAGCAGTTGGAGAAGCTTGATGCTGCCCACGACGGCAACTCAATTGATCGGCCAGACGCCGGTAATGTCGATCGAAGTCCCCGACCGGGATGCCCGTCTGGTGCTAAAGCTGGAAAAGAACAACCCTGGCGGTTCGATGAAAGACCGTATGGCGCGAAGTATGGTTGTCGCCGCCCTTGAAGACGGTCGCCTCACTCCAGGCGGCACGATCATTGAATCGTCTTCTGGAAATACCGGTACAGGACTGGCACTCGCGGCACTAGAGTTCGGCCTGCAGTTCATTGCCATTGTCGACCATCATGCTGCTCCCGACAAGATTCGCACAATGCGGTCACTGGGTGCGGAGATTCGCTACGCAGAGGGCGATTTTGCCGAGGACGAGGTCGCGATCGTGGAGCGGCAGCGGATAGCGGAACAGCTCGCAGCCCAGCTGCCCGGCGCCATGTTCATGAATCAGTGGGACAATCCCGCAAATCCGACGGGCTATGCCGGTCTTGTCGAAGAATTGGTTGCTCAGCTTTCGTTTGATATCGATGCGTTCGTAGCATGCGTCGGGACAGGCGGATCGATAACCGGCGTTGCGCAGGCGCTCAAGCGACACAATCCGATGATACGCACACTCGGCGTGGAGCCGGCCGGCTCCATCGTGTTCGGCAAGGCCGGGCATCCCTACTATCAGTCCGGCACCGGAACGCCGGCTGGCAAGGCCATCGGCAAGGTGTTGGATTATGGGTGCATCGACGAGGGGGTACAAGTTACTGACGTACAAGCCTTCGAAACGGCGCGCTATTTCGCTCGGCGCAAGGGGCTTTTGGTCGGTGGATCGACCGGCGGCGCCATTTACAAGGCGATGGAATTCATCGCAGCCGGCCGGCTGACCGGCACGGTCGTGACAATGGTAGCCGATGGCGGCGAGAAATATCTAAGCACGATTTTCGATGACGAGTGGATGGCACAGCGCCACCTGCTCGATCCGGGGATCTCAGCTCAGTTGGATAGCTGGCTCTTTGGAAAATCGCAGCGACATGAGATCGATCGCGCTCGTTCCTCGTCAATGCTGACATGACCATTCACTCGATGGATGACCAAACCAGCGCCTTCGCGCATAGTTCTTGCTCCGGCATCAAACGTGGAGCGGACGCAATCGGAGAAGCTTCGTGATCACTCCACAACTGCGTGCTTCGCGATCTCTTCATGAGTCAGTCCGTCAGGAGCTCCTGAATCGCATACAGAATGGCGCGTATCTGCCGAACCTCCCCATCCCGTCCACGGCAACACTCAGCAGCGAGTTTGGCGTCAGCCCGATTACAATTAAGCGGGCCTTGCGCGACTTGCAGGCCATCGGAGCGGTCACTGCGATCGCCGGCAAGGGTACCTTTGTTAAGGAACAAAGACGATTCCTGATTGATCTTAGTGACGGAATCGCACATTTGGAAACGGCAAATGTACGGCTGATGTCTATTGCCAATGAGAAGATATCTGATCCGGCAATGGAAATGTTCAACCCACCTGGTGAGGCGACGCTCTGCGTGCGAAAGATGATCTTTTTCGCCGGCGAGCCGCCGCTCGCGTACGACTCCACCTATCTATCGCCAGATGTCGATGAAGCCATCATTGACAAATTTGCGGCGCGGCCAGTAACTGAGGCGCTGGGCCGACTTGGGATTCGAATCCGGAATATCTCCTACCTCATCGACGCGTCGACCGCGGCTCGAAAAGTTGCGGAGATATTCGCAATTCCAAATGGCTATCCAATGTTGCGGCGTCTGTATAAGGTCACGACGACCAAGAAAGGCCTTACGATATTCGGTATTCTGCAAGCTCCTTTTGACCGACTTTCCTATTCTTTGAATATCCAATCTGAAAACTAAGTTGCGAACTAAGCCGAAGCACGCCAGTGGGGCGCCAAGGCAAAAGGGCTTGACTGCACGGTAGATCCGCAAAACGGCTTTTCTAATCCGAGCTGGATGGACCTTTGACCAATCAAACGGTCATTCGTTACACTTTGAACTGGCGCCTGGAAGATTTAAATGGCCCGTTGATCCTCACTTCAGCTCATTGAGATCAACTGAACAGGATGGCAGTTGAACGTGTAGGCGGTGCCTTGTCGTCTTGGATTTCATCAGATCGCCGGAGAGGCCGGCCTTGATGATCTGCTCCACGTCGACAGGCGTGCTATCGCGCCAATAGGTTACGTCCAAATTTGGATCGTCATAAGAAAGCACGACGCATGGAACAAACGATAAATTAAGCGTCGTGGCGCAAAAATGGCGATGGTGGCCATCCATAATCACCGATTGACTGCATTCAACCAGGATCGGCTGCGTCCACCTTCCCTCTTCGGCGATTACCTGGGCCAGCATCTGAGCCCGTTCAAGTTCGATCTCTTCACTCGGTCTAAGCTGAGCAACCGGCAGTGTGACGATATTGTAGTTCGAGATTGCCACGTCACCCATTCTCTAACCATCCCTTTGTTGATCCACATGCTGCTGTCCGGTTCTGGCGTCACGCCACGAGCACGACAACAGAGCCCTTCTTAAGTCTGTGGCTGAACAAGAGGCATGTACCGTGCCAGACACGAGGGCAGCGGCTGCCGACCAAGTCACAGTTCGTGGCGTTGCTGCACGGTCAACTTCGGGGGCGTCGGCGCTGCGCGAGATCGTGACGGGTCTTTCGAGCCATGAAGCGCGGCTTCACCACCTCGGGCAGCGCCTCGAATGACCTTGATGCATCTGCCGAGGACATTGCCGGCCTCTATCGCCGGCGGTGGGCCATCGAGCTGTTCTTTCGCTGGGGCAAGCAGACCTGAAGATCACACGTCTCATCGGCACCCCCCAGAATGCTGTGTGCATCCAGATCGCCGTCGCCCTGATCGCTTTTCTGCGCTGTGCCTGGCCCAGGCCGCTCAGAAAGCCGTTCGAAGCCCGTTCGTCTTCGCCAGGCTCGTCCGCGCCAACCTCATGCACCGCAGATCAATCCAATACCTGCTCGAGCCGAACTCCACCCCTCAATATCAGCCACAGATGAGCCTCAGTCTATGCTGATTGCTCAACCGGACAGCCGCGCCCAGCTCCCGAGATGCAGTATTCCTTCCCGATCAACTGCTTTCGGTACTTTGCTGCGGCGAGAGGGGCCAAAGAGGACGGAAACCGTGCTGCATGGCGACTCCCGAGCCAGAGCATCACAGCCTAAGCTGCAATGTGCACAGGGAGAGCAGAATAACCGTGCACAAAATTGGACGCAATTCGCTCAGGTTCGCCGACAACCTTGACCTCCAGCCGTGCATTCAAGAGTTCTTCCCAGAGAACTCTCAACTGTAGCTCCGCAAGATGTCGACCAACGCAGCGATGGATGCCGAATCCAAACGAGAGATGCTGCCGCACGTTCTTGCGATCGATGACGAAGCTGTTGGCGTTCCCGATGACCTCTTCATCGCGGTTGCCAGAGATGTACCACATGACGACCTTGTCGCCCTTCCTGATTTGTTTCCCACCTACGATAATATCGGCAGCGGCGTTGCGGCGCATATGTGCGATGGGCGTCTGATATCGAATGATCTCGGACACCGCGCTCGACACCAGATTGGGATTATCGCGTAATTTTCGCAGCTCGGAAGGGTTCTGGTTCATGAACAGGAGCCCCCCGGTAATCGAATTGCGCGTGGTGTCATTTCCCCCCACGATCAGCAAAATCAGATTTCCGAGGAACTCACTCGGCTCCATGTGGCGAGTTGCGGGCGAGTGCGCCATCAAGGAAATCAGATCGACACGTGGCTCGGCATTAATGCGCTCCTTCCAAAGTCGCGTGAAATACTCCAAGCACTCGGACAAGATCGTGCTTCGCTTGTCCCAACTGTCGATTGCATGGCCCATTTTCGGAGTTGCAACAGCTACGTCCGACCAATAGGTCAAAAGGCGCCGATCCTCAAATGGAAAGTCGAATAGCGTGGCGAGCATTTGCGTCGTCAACTCAATGGAGACCATGTCCACCCAATTGAAGTCATCGTTACGCGGCAAGCCGTCCAGAATCGTCCTGAGCCGACGGCGGATCAAGTTTTCGAGCTTCGTCAGGTTTTCCGGTGCGACTATCGGACTGACAGTATTGCGCTGCTCGCCATGTTTAGGAGGACCCATCTTGATGAAACTCTGAGTCCAGTGCTTGTCAGGCACGTCGACAATAGTGACACCCTGCTCCGACGAGAACGTTTTGTGATTTGTATCTACCGCTACGATGTCTCGGTATTTCGTTAGGGACCAATATGGACCATAAGGGCTATCTTGGCAGTAGTGAACGGGATCTTCCATCCGCAACCGCTCGAAACACCCCCATATGCTATCATCTTGAAAGCGCTTGGCTTCGCTTACATCCAGATTGCTCAGCGGGATATGACACGCATCACTGGCTCTACAGTCCGCCAATCGCGTTTCCATGATCGTCTCCGCAGATTTCTCTCTCAAAAGATTAAGGATCCACAGGCGCCACTCATTGTTCGAGCTGCCGTGGCGTTTTGGTTGCGAGCGGGTCGTCGCGAACAGAGTATCCCAAACTGTAGGCAGCCCCCCCTACCATATCCGACAGTAAGGATCGCATCGACTTTCTGGGTGCTGTCTACACCGTGACCGCTAGGCACATCTCCGACATCATTGCCTTGCGTCCACTGGCTCTGATCGTCGATGTACGATGCAGAAGTATCAGGCATCTCCCGACCACCCGCGCCTTCGCGCGCGAACCCGCCGGCGTTGGCGCCCGGATTCGAGGTGGGCGTCAATTTGCAGCAGCGCTATTGAGACCCATCCGGTCCAGGCGGTGCAATTATCTCTTGAGGGTCCGGTAAGCTGGCGGACGGCCGAACCCGGGAACTCGGCTGCGAGGAAGCGAACGCTTTGTACTCGCGCCGCCATGGCGTCTGGCGCACGGCGGTCTCATATCGGCGCGCCCGTATATACAAAGGCTTGCAACTGGGCTGTCTCGCCGGCAGCCTGGTCCAGGCACCTATCGCAAGAGTGGTCCGCGGTATTGCGCAGGACCGCGCGCCCCATAGCGGCGTAAAACCGCTGGGATCGATCCACGCGAACGCCAGTCCTGCTGGACCGGCATGGATGGACGAGCTATCGGATGCATCGTCGTAACAGCGATCGAAAAAATCATCCCGCCCCCACCGGCAGTGTAAGCGGCAAGGAGACCCCGTCTGGCGGAGGGGATGAGCGATCGGCTATCGGGTGACGGCGGCGGACGAACCTGGGCGACCATCGCGACACTGCCGCAGACAGCGAAGATGAACAACGTCGATCCGCTCGCCTGGCTTGCTCTCACGCTTCAGCGTATCGCTAACGGCTGGCCACGTAGCAAAATCGACGCGCTTATGCCTTGGAACCACGCCGCCTGACGGCCTCAGCTTGCCGCTTACGTTGAGATTGTCGAGTCCGCGACACGGTGATGTTCGGGGGAGTGCCGACGCAACTCTCAATAAGCAATTGAATTAATGCAGGAAAATGTTTCTGGGGTTCTTCCTGCGCAGTTGGCACGACTTTTGAGTTTATCTCTCTGCGCGGCTATAGGAGCTGCTGAATGGAAGAGCGAGAGAGAGACCAAGAATGAAGATCGATGTGTCAGCCCATGATCTAACCGAATTGACGCCTGAAGAAGCAATTGCAGTGTCGGGAGGAATGTTTTTGGGAATGTTTCCCGCAATTGTGGGGCTAGGAGCCCTCATAATCGTTATTGTAGGAGCAGCCAAAGGGCGCGGTTAGGGCATCAGTAGCAAACGGACGCGCGCCGTGGGACACATCTTGACCTTGCCTCCAACTTTTATCCAGTCCTGAGTTCGCTCTGGCTGATGGATTTACCCGATAGGGCGGTGGTAGCGACGGGAGCTGGTGCGGAGCCATCGGCATAGCGCAGCGCCAGATCCCGGCGCGGATGGAAGCTGAAGCTGAACTCGGAGTGGGTCTTCCATCCGAGTCGCGAGTGTGGTCGCAGGTCGTTGTAATCGGCCCGCCAGCATCCAAGCGCGACACGGGCCTGGGCGCCCGCAGCCGGCCATTGATGGGGAAGACGGCCCCGCTCCCTCGGAGCCGGCGATATACTGGCGATCTACGGAACCGTTAACAGGAGCAATTCACCAATCGAAGCCGCGACGATTGGGTTGGACGTTTCGAAGCACGTCCGCGCTCGATGATCAGCCGGTCCAGTTCCCGAGCCACCGGGAGCCAGACATCGAGGTATCGGCCACCAATGCCAGGCACTCGCGCGTGCACTCGTCGACCACGATCAGGACGCGGAAGCGGCGGCCATCGGTGGGTTGATCCGAGACGAAGTCGAGCGACCGGCGGTCATTCGGCACTGTCGGCACCACCATCGGCGCCCTGGTCCCGAGCGCCCGCTTGCCCGGCAGTTCACGGTTTCGCCAGTAGTTAAAGGCAGAGACTGCGGTGCGATATTGCGGGCGTGTTGCTCAGTGTGGATTCTGGCTGTCTCCGCCGCGTTCAATGGTCTGTTCTTCGAAACCTGAAATTGATCGTGGCACGTCGGAAATGTTAAAAGCTCGCTTTCGGTCAAGCACGCGAAGCACGCCTTCAGGCTAGCGCATCCGCTGCATCGCGGATGCCGGCATAGATCTCGTCAAGGTCTGCCATCGTGACGCAATACGGCGGCATCACGTAGATCGTATTGCCGAGCGGCCGGAGCAGCAGATTCCGGTCTTTAAAGAACGTTTGAAGCTTCGGACCGATACCCGCCAGATAGCCTGCATCCCTCGTCTTCAGATCGAGGGCTGTGATGGTTCCGGTGCGGCGGACGTTCTCAAAACGGGAGTCGGCGCGGAAGGACTCAATTGCCTGCTCTTGCATCGCGGCGAGGGAGATGACCCGCTGGCTCGTTGCCGGGACCTGCCACAGATCCAGATTGGCTTTTGCGGCGGCGCAGGCCACGGGGTTGGCGGTATATGAGCTTGAATGAAAGAACGTGCGCGTCCGATCCTTGGAGTAATGCGCATCAAAAATATCGGCGCGACAGAGTGTTACCGCGAGCGGAAGCGCTCCTCCCGTTATTCCTTTGGAGTAGCAGACGATATCGGGGCTGACATCGGCTTGCTCGCAGGCAAACAACGTCCCGGTGCGTCCCCAACCGGTCATGACCTCGTCCGCGATGAACAGGACCTCTGAGGCTTCGCAGATCCGCTTCATCTCTTTCAGCACCCAGGCCTCGTACATCAGCATCCCACCTGCCCCCAACACCAGAGGCTCCACGATAAAGGCGGCCGGAATTTCATCTCGGCATACGCTCTCGAGCGCATCGAGCGTTGCCTGCTCCTGGCCTATCCTAGGGAATGGGATAGATGTAACGTCGAACAGCAGCGGCCCGTACGCCGCATTGAACAAGCCCCTCGCACCGACCGACATCCCGCCGACGGTGTCGCCGTGATAGGAATGTTGCATCACGATGATGCGGACGCGCTGTTTGCCGATATTGTGCCAATAGCCGAGCGCCATTTTCAGGGCTACTTCCACGCTCGTCGATCCGCTGTCGGAAAAGAAGACATGGTCGAGGCCGCGCGGGGCGAGCTTCAACAGCTGCGCAGCCAGCTCCTCAGCGGGATCATGGGTGTAGCCGGCGAATATGATCTGGTTCAGCTTGCCGGCTTGCTCCTTGATGGCGTTTACAACATCTGGGTGGCAATGACCGTGAGTTATGACCCACCATGATGAGATTGCATCGATGATGCGGCGGCCATCCGCAGTGTGGAGATAAGCCCCATCACCGCGCACGATCCTGGTCATCTCGTCTTGGAGCGCGTGTTGCGTATAGGGGTGCCAAACTGGAGACTTGGACGTCGGCATTACCTAAGCCAGGAAATCATTGCGAACAAAGGAATTCTTGAACACGCAGTGCAGCGCGTCTGCTGTGAGCGGTTCAATCCAGGGCAGCCGCCCCAGCCAGCGCACCCGCCCGATGTCGCAAATCGCGCTCTCGCTTTCCGGATTTCTTCTCCCGATAAATGCAATTCCAAGGATGCGGATCTGCCGCTTTCGCAAAGCCTCGATCGAGAGCAGCGAGTGATTGATGGTCCCAAGCTCCGTGCTTGCGCAAAGCACAACGGGAAGCTGCCATCGCTGGAAGATGTCAATATAGAGGGTGGTACTGGTCAGCGGCACCATCAGTCCCCCGGCTCCCTCGATAATGAGCGGCCGCTCGCCGGCCGCCGGTACATTCAGCGAGTCAGCATCGATCCGAATCCCATCGAGTTCAGCAGAATGAAGAGGCGCAGCGGGCGTGCGAAGGCGGTAAAGCTCCGGCATGACGCGATCGGCCGAGAGGTTACCAAGGCGCGTGACGAGCTCGGTATCGGTCGCCTCCTCGAGCCCCGCCTGGATCGGTTTCCAATAGCTGGCTTCGATGAGGTGAGCGAGGCCGGCCGAAAAAACCGTCTTTCCGACCCCGGTTCCTGTGCCGGTGACGACGATCCGCGAGCTCACTGGATTTCACCTCGCGTCTCCTCGACCAGCGCATCGAGCATGGCACGCACGTCGTCCTCCCCCACGTTCAGTGTCAGTGAAATTCGCAAACGGGCCGTGCCAGGCGGCACCGTTGGCGGCCGGATCCCGCGGACATCGAAACCGCGGGCCTGGAGGGAAGAGGCAAGCCGCATGGCATGCGCATTGTCGCCGACGATATAGGGCACGATCTGCGAGTGTTGAGGACTTCGCAACCCGCGCACATCCATCTCCCGGTGTGTGAAGGTGACGAGGTCAGCAAGATTCCGCTGCCGCTCCGGCTCCTCCTGCAGAATCGCAAGCGCTTCCCGCACAGCGACGGCCATCAGCGGCGAGGGCGCGGTGGCGAAGATAAAGGGGCGGCAACGATTGATCATGAAATCGCGCAGCACGCCGGACGCCGTAACAAGCGCGCCTGAAGCACCCAGCGCCTTGCCGCAGGTATGAAGGACCAACAGATTCTCACGGCCCTCATAGGCCGCGGTCAGTCCCCGCCCCTGTTCGCCATAGACGCCCGTGGCATGGGCCTCGTCCACCATCAGGAACGCATCATGCCGGTCGGCGATCGCGACCAGATCTTCAAGAGGCGCGAAATCGCCGTCCATGCTGTAGAGGCTTTCGGCCACGATCCACACGCGCCCCATCCCACCCTCAGCGCGCCAATCACGGATTGAGCTTTCGACGGATTGGGGATCGTTATGAGCGGTGATGCGAACGTCGGCCCGGCCGGCTCGCGCGCCCTCATGAATACTGGCGTGCACGAGAGAATCGAGCACGAGCAGATCGCCCCGCTGCGGTACGGTAGACAGCACGGCAAAATTTGCGACATAACCGCCGCCAAAGAAGAGCGCGGCCTCCGCACCGAAGAATTTGGCGGCGTATGCCTCGAGCTGTTCATGCTCCTCGCAATTGCCGCGTAACAGCCGCGACCCGCCGGCTCCGATGGGGGTTCCGGCCTCGAGCGCAGCGGAGACGACTTGCTTCATGCGCGGCGCGCTGGCGAGCGCCAGATAATCGTTCGACGTAAAATCCACGCCCGCACGTGCCTTGAGTCCGCGCAGCCGATCCTCCTCTTTCAGAGCGCGCAGCGCTCCCGCGTATCTGGCAATCTTGGCCCCCTTGATGGCGTTCATTCCTCACCCGCGGCTAGCAACGTTCGAGCTCACAAGAGTTCTAATGGAGATCAAAGACCAGGCCCGCCGGGATCGGCGGCCTCTTGGCCCTCAAACTGACTGGACGCGATTGTCTCGATCAACCAGCACGATGCGCGGCTTGAAGGTTTTGGCCTCCTCCCCATCAAATGAGGCATATGCCACGATGCTGATCTTGTCCCCGGGCATACCCAGTCGCGCAGCCGCACCGTTCAGGTCGACCGCCCCCGAGCCTTGCGGCGCCTCGGTCACAAAGGTCGCAAAGCGCGCTCCAGTTTGCAGATTATAGATTTCGACGCGTTCGTTGATCAGGAACCCAGCAGCGTCGATGAGCGCACGGTCAATCGAAATCGAGCCCTCATAGTGGAGGTCGGATTCGGTGACCGAGGCGCAATGAATTTTGCCCTTCATGAGCGTAATCTGCATGGATCCCCCACCCTTATAGCTTCGCGTACAACGCGTCCGCTGCTCTATTTGCCTCGCGCAAGTCCCGACGTCATTCCGAGCTGCTCGAGCAGACGCGCGTCCCGCTCGGCTTGCGGGTTTCTGGTGGTCAGCAGCACATCGCCGATGAAAATCGAATTCGCGCCGGCCAGAAAGCACAGGGCCTGCAGTTCATCGCTCATGTACTGCCGCCCGGCGGACAAGCGCAGCACGCTTTTCGGCATCATGATCCGGGCTGTCGCAAGGAGGCGTACAAGCGCGATCGGATCGGGACGCTCGGCAGTATCATTGACCGGCACGCCCTTGACCTCGTTCCACAGGTTGATCGGGACGCTTTCCGGATGCGTGGGAAGGTTGGCGAGCAGCACGAGCATGCCGATCCGGTCCTCGATGCCCTCGCCCATCCCGATAATGCCACCGCAGCAGACCTTGATGCCCGCGTCCCGGACATGTGCCAGCGTGTCAATGCGATCCTGCAGGGTGCGCGTCGTGATGATCTTGCCGTAGAACTCCGGCGAGGTATCCACGTTGTGATTGTAGAAGTCGAGACCAGCCCCGGCGAGCCGCAACGCTTGCCTTGACGTCAGCATCCCGAGCGTGACGCAGGTTTCCATGCCAAGGTCCTTGACCGCGCTGACCATCTCGCAGACCCCTTCCAGATCGCGGTCTTTCGGATTGCGCCAAGCCGCGGCCATGCAGAAGCGGCTCGCGCCTGCGTTCTTGGCACGCTGCGCGGCGTCGACCACCTTGGCGCGATCCATCAGGCGGGTCGCCTTCACACCCGTCTCATAGGAGGCGCTCTGCGAGCAATAACCGCAATCTTCCGGACAGCCGCCGGTCTTGATGCTGAGCAGGCTCGCGGCTTCGACCTGGTTTGGATTAAAGTTCTGCCGATGGATGCTTTGGGCCTGAAACATCAGCTCGGCAAATGGCAGGCCATAGATCGCTATGGCGTCAGTGCGGCGCCAGTCGTTGCGAACCGGCGCGCTGTTATTGCTATCGCTCCGCTTCACTCCCACAGCAGCAACCATAAGATTGACCTCCCATCATAGAACGGCGCACCGAGGCGCAGCCCGCAAGCCTCATATACGGCTCGTCTGAACAATGAAACCGGCGACTTTCGGGCCCCCGCGCCCGCTTCAGGCGAATATTCGCCCCGATGCGCAGAAATTCATCGCGAAGATCAGACACGCGCCGAATCTGCGGCCTACCGCCGCAACGCCTCCCGGACGACGGGTGCGGCGCAACCCGTCTCGATCGTGTGGCTCTCGGCGCCGCCCGACCTGCCAATTTCTTCCAGAACCGTTGAAGACCTGAACTTTGCAACGCCATCCACCATTTCACTCGGATCGATACGGCCGAGCCCGACAATTTGGAGCGGCTACCATTTCTGATAGGGAGATGGAATTTTTGCTGGCAGCACCACCAAAGCAACGACTCGTCTGTTTGCCTGTTTTACGATGGTCTCGTTACCCAAAGGGCCTCTAATCTGACGTAGCGGCAGATTGAGCCTGAGAGCGGCGACTTCATTCTAACAACAGAGCCAGTCACACCGATCACACCTAAAAGCCCCCACTCATGCCGCGCATAGAGCCGTTGGCCTCGCCGAGGAACGGTCTCTAGCGCGATCGGTCACAGCGGGGGCGAACCGCCCGAACTCTCACTCATATGACGACCGCGACATCGCACTTTCGCCTAACTATTGCAGCGCGCTCGGTCTCAAGATAGTTAGGCAAACGGCATCCAACGACAGAGCCATCCATGATCCGCCACATCGTCTTGTTCACCGCCAGGGATAAGGACACTATCGAGCAGGTGATGGAGGGCTTGTCGGTTCTCACCATGATTCCGCATGCGCGCCGGATCGAGATCGCTCGCAATCGCAAGACAGATCAGCTCGGCAACGAGATCGACGTCGCCGTTTATGGTGAGTTCGACAATGAGACCGAACTTGCCGCTTACAAGGCGCATCGTCTTTATCAGGAATCGATCAGGCGGGTACGACCCTTACGGGAACTGCGCTTTGCGGCAGATTACGATGTCTCGACAGATGCGCGGTTCATGACCCGACGCGCTGGTAGCACTGGATAAGCTGCTGCCCGATGCAATCCCTGCCAGGTTCCCGACGCGCCTCTCCTTGCGGGATCACGATTGAAATGCGGTAGCGTTCGTATCCTTTAAGTGAATGATAGTCCCATGCACGTTAGCGAGCTGCAGTGGATAGATCCGGCTACGGCGATGCAGCGTCTGTCGGGTCGATCGCATCTCACATTTTTCGATAGTTCGGTGGGCGACAGTTTGCTCGGGCGCTACTCATTTCTGACCTGCGATCCTTTCGGCACCTATATGGTTGCGAATGGACGGCCGAGTTGGAACGGACAACGCCTTGACGACGACGATCCCTGGACGGTTCTTCGCGCGCTGCTTGCCTGCTACCCGCAAGAGCATCGCCCCGACCTTCCACCCTTCCAGGGAGGGGCCGCCGGTTTTCTTAGCTACGATCTGAACCAAACGTTGGAGCGATTGCCGGAGCTGGTCACGGGCGGTCGAGGCTTGCCTCAATCCATTCTGCATTTCTACGACGTCGTCCTTAGTTACGATCACCGCGAGAAGAGATGCTGGATCGTCTCGACCGGATGGCCCGCACAGAATCCCGCGCGTCGAGCAGTGCGTGCGCAGCGGCGCGCTGATGAATTTGCGGCGCTGCTTGAAGACACAAATCCGCTTCCAGACAGGGGCGCTGGCGGCGCCGGTCCGTGGCACTCCAATTTCAGCCGGCAGATCTATGGCGCGGCGGTCAGCCGGGTCGTTGACCTGATTCTGGCAGGCGACGTTTTTCAGGCCAATGTTGCGCAGCGGTTCAGCGCCCACCTGTCACCTTCATTCGATCCGCTTGCCTTCTACCGCCGGCTACGGTTGCTCAATCCGGCTCCTTTTGCAGCCCTCCTGCGCTATGGCCGACTGACCATCGCATCGAGCTCGCCGGAGCGATTTTTGAAGCTGGACGGAGGACGGGTGGAAACCCGACCCATCAAAGGCACGATCGCGCGCTGCGCTGATCCAAAAGAAGACCAGCGTCGCGCTGAAATGCTCGTTGCGTCCGAAAAGGACCGTGCTGAGAACATCATGATTGTCGACCTCCTGCGGAACGACCTATCGCGCGTTTGCACCCCGCATTCGGTCGAGGTTCCAGCGCTGTGCAATCTCGAATCCTATGCCTCGGTACACCACCTCGTCTCGATCGTTACAGGCGAGCTTGCCAAGGGCCAAGACGCCGTTTCCCTTCTTCAGGCCTGCTTTCCCGGCGGCTCCGTCACAGGGGCACCAAAGGTGCGAGCGATGGAGATTATCGCGGACATCGAGCGAGTGGCGCGCGAGGTGTATTGCGGAGCAATCGGCTATATCGGCTTCAACGGGCAGATGGACACCAACATTGCTATTCGCACTGTCACGATCGACGACGATCGAGCTGTGTTTCATGCGGGCAGCGGGATTACGGCCATGTCGGATCCGGAAGCTGAGTACGAGGAGACGCTTGCCAAGGCGCAGCGTCTGTTTGACGCATTTCGAGCCGAAGGACTTGGTGCGACTTGATCCTCATCATCGACAACTACGACTCCTTCGTTTTCAACATTGCCCGGTATTTCCAAAGGCTTGGTGAAGCGACGGAAGTGCGCCGCAATGATGCAGTGAGCATCAAGGACATCATTCGCCTCAGGCCCACGGCCGTGGTGATCTCCCCCGGTCCCTACACGCCAATCGAAGCCGGCATATCGACTGCAGTCGTTCGCGAATTTTCGGGTCACGTCCCACTTCTCGGCATCTGTCTCGGACATCAGTGCATCGGGAGCGTTTTTGGTGGACGCGTGGCACGAGCCCGTCGCCCCATGCACGGCCGCTTCTCCAACATAACGCACGATGGCACGGGGCTATTTGAGAATGTCTCCTCGCCCCTTTGCGTGGGGCGCTACCATTCTCTCATCGTCGAGCTCGATGAGCCTTGCACGCAAGACCTCATCGTGACAGCGCGTTCAGACGAAGGCGAGATCATGGCCATCGCGCATCGTCATGAACCGACCTATGGTCTCCAGTTTCATCCGGAGTCCATACTGACCCCACAAGGGCATTTGCTGCTGAAGAACTTCCTGCGGCTCGCAGGAGCCTCCCAGGACCGGAGCGATGTATAGACTCCGGTGTTGATCTAACGGAACTATCCAAAGAGCCTGCTGGAGGAGCCCCAAAAAAGCTTCGTTGAAGCAGGTGGATCGACTTGGTCGCCCGACGTGGCGCTAGCGTCGATGACCAAGGGGGATGCCGAGCTTTCGGGCCTTTTGACGCAACGATCCAGTCGTTCGCCGTGTAAGTTTCGCAATTTTCGTGACGGGTGTTTTCGCCTTCGAGTGTGCACGTAGCTCCTTGACGTCGGCCTTCGTGTACTCGCGACGCACAATCTTCTTCTTTACCGCCTTAGCCATAGTCACTCCGTTTGGGATCGTTCGAGACGCATCTAGCAGGAAGAATGTTAGCTGCCAAGCATGCGCGAGGATGCGACGTATCGCGTTACCTCACCAAGTTTTGAGCTGACTAACTGCCGCCGGAGGAAACTCATTGGATTGAGCCGCGGTGTGAAAAGCAGGCCGACCGACGGTAGCAGAACTCCAATTGAGAATATTCTATTGGCTGACGACAGGGACGCCAGGAGAAGTAGCAGAAGACTTTCTGGAAAGTTGCAGGTTTGCGTTGAGTGGCTGAAGCCGCTTGCCTTCCAGCGAGATCGCCCTCTACTGAGTAATCGCAGGGGCCTCCCCCAAGCTACAGCGCTGCGCAGCTCCTTATTTGTTGTCAACAAACATCTCAGTCTGCTGGGTCTTTAACTCAGGTCTCAGCACTTTTCGATTGTCCGCTCAGCACGATGCATCAGACCGGGCTCGCCGTACGGCCTAAACAGTGGGGCGATGAAACGCCTGCAAAGGTATAAAGTCGATACCCCACACCATCATAAGCTATATTCTATTCAGCTACTTAGTGGTGATTGATAGTCGCATTGACCGCCGCACTCATCGCGAGTGTCGCGGCGGAAATCGTTTCCTTGGCCTATACCTACCCATGCAATCTCGGCTACGCAGGCCCGACCTTGGTCACAACTCGGAGTTTTCTAGGCTCCTCCTGCCACTGGCTTGCACGCCTGCAAGATGAGCCGCTCAATCCACAGCCGCGTGGTCACTCTCCCGGCGCTCAAAACCCCACAAGCCGTGCCGCGGGGGCGCTGGCGATTGCGATCTGCCCTCGTCAGGCTTTCCCCTCCCGGCAGATTTAGCCAAGCGAGCAAGGTGATCCGGAACGCCGATATCGAGCCGATCGACCATCAATACTGGTGGAAATGGAAGGCGTATCTCAATGATTCAGAAGCCCTGGCCATCACCCAATGGCAATTTTTTCCGGGCCGGCAGATCGCCATGTGAGGTCAGGCACAAGCTTCTTGCGCATTGGGCCATTTCGAATGGAGCGTATGCGAGTTGCCGATGGCTTGTGCAAGCCGCCGGTCTCGCGCTGATCGAGGCCCACGCGTTCTTGAGCTATCATTCTGGTGTTTGAGGCGTCATAGGAGGCGGGTTTGCTAGAGCGTCCTCGTCCAGCCAGCCGATCTTACTCTTCAGGAATTGCAAGCCCAGGACTTGAAACCCGGCAAATTCCTTGTGGTCCCGGCCGTAGCCGTGGCCGCCTGCGGCTAGCTCATACAAATAGGCCTCATAGCCCATCGCCTGCAGCTTCGCTACCATCTTGCGAGCGTGCCCGGGGTGAACGCGATCGTCGCGCCGCGTGGTGGCGATGAGAATCGGCGGATAGCTTTGTCCGGGCTTGGCGGCGTGATAGGCGGAATAGGCCTTAAGCCACTGCCATTCGTCAGGGTGATCGGGGTTCCCATACTCCGCGATCCAGCTTGCCCCAGCTAGAAGCTTGGTATAGCGGCGCATGTCTATCAGCGGGATCGTGCAGAACAGCGCGCCGAACCGTTCAGGATAGCGTGTCAGCATGTTGGCAATGAGAATGCCGCCGTTTGATCCGCCCTCCGCGGCGATGCGCTTGGGCTGCGTGACGCCGCGGCGCACGAGGTCGGCGGCGACGGCTGCGAAATCGTCATGCGACAGCCTCTTTCCGGCGAGCCGGCCCGCATCATGCCAGCGCGTACCAAACTCGCCGCCGCCGCGCAGGTTCGCCTGCACGGTCGTGCCGCCGCGCTCGAGCCACAGCTTGCCTAGCGCGGAATTGTAGTACGGCCTCACCGAGGCGCCGAAGCCGCCGTAACCGCTCATATGGACGGGCGCATCACCGCTCTCGCCAACGGGACCGGTCTGCACATAGGGGATGCGCTCGCCATCGATTGAAATGGCCTCGTGCTGGGTGACCAGGAGCCCGTCAGCGGTAAAGGTTTTTGGCGCCTGTTTGAGCACGGTCGGACTAGCGATTTCAGTTTCGATCAGCCTCAGCGAAGGTGCTGTGAGCGGATCCTGGCTCTTGACCAGCAAGTCGCCGTTGCTTTCGGACGGATCGCGATCAAGGGGCCAAACGTCAACCACGCCGATATCCGGAAATCCATGCAATTGCTGCCGAGTCCAGCCATTGGCCGACGGCGTACAGATCTCGAAGACCGGCCGCAGTTCATCGAGAATGCAAAGCACAAGCTTATCAGCACTCCAAAAGAACCTCTGCAGCGCGCGACGGGGCTCAGGCACGAACAGAACCTCGAACTGACGGCTGCCTGCCAGGAACGCGGGTAACGAGATCGCAAGCACCGTGTCGGCGGCATAGGTCTGCCCTGCCACAGACCAGGCCTCGCGAGGTTTGACGGCAAGCCAGTCGCGGTGGGCCAGTATCCACACGTTGCTGGGCAGGTCGAGTTTCGTCGTGGCGCCTGCTTTATCGCCGAGCCAGGTGGCGACGTTGAAGAAGTCCTTCTGATCGACAAACCACATCCGCGGCAGCGCGACAGTATGGTCGACACCGCAGTTCACCCCCAGATGATCGGCGGTGGTTTCAAAGATCACTGGCGCTTCATCGGCATGTGTTCCACGCTGCCACAGTCTCACCGTACGCGCATAGCCGGAACCTGTTGCCATGCTCCTTCCATATGCGCTCGTCAGTACCAGCGTATCGGCATCGAGCCATTCGGCCCTGCCTTTGGCTTCCGGCAAGGTGAAACCATCGCGGACAAAGCTCTTCGTCTCGGTGTCGAACTCACGTAAAAGGACAGCATCACTGCCGCCGCGCGACAGACTGAGAATGGTCCGCGGCTGATTGCCAGGCAGGGAGGTCGTCGCGCTCAGAAGCCAGTCCTCGCCTTCGCTGGCCGCGAGCTGATCGATGTCGAGCAGGACCTCCCATGAGGGGTTGACGTTGCGAAACTCTCCCAGAGTGGTGCGCCGCCACAGGCCGCGCGGATTGGCCGCATCCTTCCAGAGATTATAGAGATAGCCGCCGCCGCGACTGACATAAGGGATATTGTCCGGCCGGTCATAGATCGATGTCAACGTATCGCGATCGTGCTCGAATGCCGCTCCGCCGAATGTCTGAAGTGTTCTGGAATTCTGCCGATCGACAAATTTGAGCGCCCGCGCACCTTCTATCTGTTCCAACCACAGATGGGGATCATCGTCCGGAGCGGAGAGCGTCGGCTTCCCCGCCCGCGACTTTGTCGACGAGCTTATTTTGACCACTCTTCACTCCAACGCCGGCATCGATGCGCAGTTTTGATACGTCATTGATCGAGACGCGATCGATGCTTCTCATCACGTAAGCTTCGTCACGACTTCACATCTACAACGTGACGCTACGTGAGATTCAAGGCCTTCTTTCGAAATCAATGTTGCGCTCCCGTTACAGCAATTCGCATTGCCGCTGGTAAGACGCTTTCCGGCTGGGGGCCAGCCAAAGGACTGAAGCTCGAGATGAAGAAGTTGTTGCTTGTGACTGCCAGCATGATCGCCCTTAGCGCGGTGGCGCCCGCATTCGGTGCGGATCTCGCTGCGCAGCCTGTCTACACCAAGACGCCGCCGCCGCCACCCGTCGTCGTCGCGTACTACGATTGGAGTGGCTTCTACGCGGGTCTCAATGGCGGNTTGGGGTTCGAGCCACAACTCCTGGGATTTCGCAGGCACAACGCCCGAGGGCTCACATGACGCAAACGGCGGCACGGTTGGTGGGCAGATCGGCTATCGCTGGCAAATTGGTCAGACAGTGATTGGCGTCGAGGCTCAAGGCAACTGGGCCGACTTCAGCGGCTCCAATGTCAGCACCGCCTTTCCAAGCGACAGCAATCACACCAGGGTCGACGCGTTTGGCTTAATGACTGGCCAGTTCGGTTATGCCTTCAGCAACGTACTCCTTTACGCCAAGGCGGGCGCTGCGGTGACGAGCAGCACCTATCAGGTCAACTCTGTCCCACCCGGCACGCAGCTTGCGAGCGCAGACACGACTCGTTGGGGTGGCACGGTTGGCGCCGGAATCGAGGTCAACGTTGCGCCGAACTGGTCAGTTGGCATCGAGTACGATCACGTGTTCATGCCGACTAGCGACGTGAACTTCACCGCAGCCGGTGGCGGTGCGTTCGGGAACGATCGCATCCGCCAGGATTTTGATCTTGTGACCGCACGGCTCAATTACAAGTTCGGCTGGCCGGTGGCTCTCAAGTAATCATCGCTTCGCCTTCCCCTTGGCGATCAGGAGCCCCGGCCGGCGGCCGGGGCTTTCCACTGCCAGGACAGGACGTGCCAGCCGCGGCATGCTATCGGGGTTCAAACAGCGACATGTGCCACTCGCGAAGCCAGCGAATATGCCTCTGCAGCTCCGCAGGGCCTGCCACCCCGCGCGAGGTCGTTTTGCGCAACTTTCTCATTGCACTCGCAAGCGCCCGTTCGAGTTTACGCTGCGCGTTCCGCTACCTGCGCTTGGGCGGCTGTTCCCGCGCCTGAGACTTCGAGGAGGCCTAGGCGAAGCGCTTTGACGAGACTTTGGGTCCGGTTCGTTGTACCCGTCTTTCGTATCGCGTTCTTCAAGTGAAAGTTGACGGTATTCTCGCTGATCTTCAGGATCACGCCAATTTCCCAAGACGATTTGCCTTCTCCCACCCATCGCAGACAGTCTTTTTCCCGTTCGGACAGAGTCATTCTTCGATCGCAATCACTGGCCGACGGCCGCACGATCTCCGCAAAAGCGATATGAAAGTGCCAGGCCAGCGCATTGAGGCGGCTCACATGGTACTGAGGATTGGCATCGTCGAACTGGGATGCAAATGCTACGACAGAAACCCGGCCGGACGGCCCAAATAGCGGCACGCTGATGCCATGCTTGAGCCCAGCCTCTCTGGCCTCATCCAGCACTCGTTGCTCCCCCGGTTCGAGCTGACATTGTTGACCAAGTTCGTCCCACAGAAACGGGCCCGAAACCGTTGGCGTCCGCCGAACCGCCGGGTCGATGGCGTAGTACTTGCGTTCCAGGTACCGCCGGCACCACTCGGGCGGACCTTTCATCGCGACCATGGGTGGCGGATGGCCGGGTAAGCGAAGCGGCTCTGTAAAGGTCACTGCTCCGTATGCCACTTCACTGAAGCCCTCCTCGCTCGCACAGCTGACAAGCAGATCGAACAGGGCCTCAAGGGACTGCGTTCGATTCGCACATTCGACGAAGCTGAATAGGTCCATATGGCACCTCACGAGGCCCGCTCAAATGCCGAACTTGCGCCGTTCGAGCATGCCGACCTTAGATTGGCTACACTCCCATCCGGCTCGCGAGGCGGAGGGCGCGAATACGACAAGCGCGTCGCACTAGGCACGGCCATGCGATACAGGTGGAACAGCTTAAGCGACGCCCTGTTGTCCGCACCCGTGACCGACGCTCTATCGACCTTGTCCACGCCCAACTCGGGGATGCTCGCACATGAGGTGCCTGCCCCGATCTGAAGTCTTGTTCGGATTCCCTCGCACATCTTTGCGAGCCGCAGCGCTCCGATCGACTTGTTGATGTGCGCTCAGACTGCGTTGCGCCGCCGAGGGTTGTACGTTTAAACAGAGCTGAAATCGGCAGAGCCACATCCGCTATTACTTCAGGTTGGCGTTCGCTAGGCGGCCGGGCCGCGATCCGACGCTGGCGGATGTGAGATCGGTCAGAAGCGTAGCCAGAACGGCTACGAAGTTCAGAACCTCGCCTGAAAGATTCGCGGCGCCTGCAGTATCGGCGGCAAGCACGGCAACCCCGCCCTCGACTTTCCCGCACGATCCCACGGCCACTTCTAACACGAGTACACCGAAGTGGCCGATGACCATTGGCGCTTCGGCCCTTGATAATATCTGTGACCAGCTGCTCGCGGACTTGCGCGGCGTCGGGAACCTTTTTGATGCAGAGGACATCGTGCATGCGCTTCTCCAGGACATCGCAGCGATCTGAAATCAAAACAGCAAATTCCGTACCAGACTCGCCGTGCGCGAAAACTTCAGGCTTTCTTACACGGATTGTGGATTGGCAACGCGTGATCGGCACATGGATGTACTTGCGACCAGGTCGACAATGCGACAATGCCATTGAAGCACCCGCGACATCGATTGACATGGATCAACAATGTTCCGGTCTTCAGAACATCCGGCCGTCGCCCGTTGATCAACGGGTGAGCGCACAAAGAAGCCTAAGCGCTTGCACCGCTCGCTCCGAGCGAGATGCAAAACTTGGTACCCCGGTCAACTACCAAGCCTAGCGATTGATGGAGGTGACCGGTACGTGCCAATGAATAACCAATCATAGTCGCGCAGGTCACACGTCACGGAGGTCCGGCATGCTGGATAGAGCTGTTCGCGCCAACGGACGTGATCGGTGCGCTGACGCGCCGCCTGCAGAGATGCTGAGAGCTCAAGTCTGCTCGACCGGCGAACTTTCCTTTCTCATGGAAGCCCATGACGGACTTTCGGCCGCAATCGCAGAACGGGCTGGTTTCAAGGGCCTCTGGGCGTCCGGCCTATCAATTGCCTCCTCTCTCGGTTATCGCGACGCTAATGAGGCTTCGTGGACCCAGCTGGTCGATGTGGTCGAGCGCATCGTGGACTCAACCACCCTGCCTGTGCTCGTTGACGGTGATAGTGGCTTCGGCAATTTCAACAATGCGCGCCTCCTGGCACGCAAACTCCGTCAGCGGGGAGCTGCGGGGATTGCACTTCAGGATAGCTGTTTTCCCAAAATGAACTCGTTCCTGGGGGAGCGGCATCCGCTGGCCGAGGTAGATGAATTCTCCGGCCGTCTGCGAGCCGTGAAGGATACAACCGGACCAGACCTCGTCCTAGTGGCCCGGACAGAGGCGTTGATCGCCGGCCGTGCCCTGGATGACGTCATTTTGCGCGCTCACGCTTTTGCCGATGCTGGAGCCGATGCAATTCTTATCCATTCGCGAAAAAGCACAGCCGACGAGGTTCTGTCGTTCGCGAAAGCCTGGCGAAACCGGGTGCCTGTGGTGATCGTTCCAACGAAATACTATCGCACACCGGTCTCAGCCTACCGTGATGCGCGCATCTCCACAGTGATCTGGGCAAACCACTCCATGCGAGCTGCAATCGTGGCAATGCGCCGGGCCTGCGATCGCATCATCGCGCGGGAGGGTATTGCCAGCATTGAGCCCCATATCGCGCCACTCGAGGAAGTGTTCCAGCTGCTGAGGTATGACGAACTCGCCCGGGCAGAATGGAGGTACCTTTATCCCGACGACCCGCGGAAATAGGTCATCGACCACAAGCACCCGAAGATTGTCGAGACTCGCAATCTACGCACGCACACTTGCCAAGCCCCAGCAATGTACTTTCTTCCCATTGTGTTTCGTCGGTCGAGAGATCTCTTCCAGAACACGCGAGAACTTTGCGCCACGACAGGAAAACGTCAACGTTTTGGATGCAACTATAGCGCGCACGTTGACACAACGGATGCTCTTATTCGAGTCTTCGGCGACCGTTGCCCGCCAAAGCTGCCGCCGGAGAGCGTGCGACGAGCAGCGACGAGATCATCGATCTGATCGCCGGAGAACTCTGGAGCGAGACAGCTCCATCGACGCGCAAACGCACGACAGCTGCGATTGCTCACAACGTCAACCGCTACACTGATGCGATTGGTCTAATGGAGTTGCGCCAAGCGATTGCTTGCGAGATTTCCGCCGACCCCGCTCGAAGCTGGTCGGCGGAGGAAATTGCGGTGACGAGCGGCTACAAAGGGCCAACAATTCGGAAAGGGAATTAACGATCAAAGGGCGGTCGCGTACCAAGGCGCCACCGATACGAACTGGCCATCTCGCTGGCCGCAAAGCGGTCATCCACGCCGCAGGAGATTCCAAAGCCACACAAGATCTAACCCCAATGTCATTGCAGATGTGGGCTGCGGCATCACTCGACGTCGTGAGTTCCAACTAGAATTGCGCGCCGCGTCGCCAACGCAGACGAACGGCCCATTGATCCTTTCTAGTTTGAAATCTATTTCCCCGCCTGCTGCGCAGGGAGGTCTATTTTTCTTTCGATCTCAGTGGATTGTAGCAGCGCGCGAGGGCGGCCAATTCAAAGCCGATGACGTCGCCCGCGCGCTGTTGCTGAACACCGGTGTCGCAACAGTTGCTGGCCCAGCCTTTGGCGATCCCAGAAGGCTTATGGGATTGACTTATGTTGCTTGGCAGAGGCTTGCGGCGCGTGAGCTCAACTCTGAACGAGTGGTACTGAGTCTTGGCCTCCGCAAGTGCCTGCATCATGAATAGCCTCAACATGGCGCCCGGAATTCTGTGCAGCATGGTCGCGTCAACGGCATCTGATCAATACGCGGTGGAGACCGCCAAGCGAAGTACATGGCGCTCATGGCCGACCGGTTTTTTGCTCGATCGACCGTCGGCGACCACGAGCTGAGAAGCATGCCTCTGGGAATACCTCAGACCGTTTCGGATCAAGCGAGCGGCGAGGCCCGTTTAGCCAAACAGGTTTCAGCCAGACCACAACGCGCCAGCGCCGCATCCCATCGGAGAGGGTCGTTCTAGGACCGTCCATGACGGCCTGAAACGGCTGCTTTCTGAAGTCTCGGGTGACGCTGCCGTATCCTAGCGCCGCAGGCCTGAGCCAAGGCATTCTCCCGCCCCATTGCATTCAAAGGGCACACTGCGCGGTCACGCCTACCCGAGGTTAGGTGGCAACGCAATTCTCATTCACTCGCGAAGAAGCACCGCGGACGAAGTGCTTGTATCTGCAAGTGTGGTAGAATCGGTTGCGTCCTGATCGTTCATTGCACACCGGCCTCCTCGTAGTGGAATCATTTCCATAGTGATTTGGGCCAATCACTCGATGCGCGTGCAGCAATGGCAGTGCGCCGCACCTGCAATGCGCGGCATCGCAAAGGAAGGTGTCGTAAGCATTGAGTCTCATATCGAGACGCTCGATCAGGAGACTGATTACTTGCCAGTCCCGAACTTCGCGACCTAATGGTCGCTTTCTTGGCTGGCCTTGATCAAATAGGTTCGTATTGCTGTCGCATCGTCCGCCGACAATATAGTGCTGAAGTTACCCATCCCCTTATTGGCACGAATTCCGCCGAGAACAATATCGAAGAATTGGCGTTGTGCCGCCTCTCGCAGGGGTATCAAGCTTGGCGCGTTACCGCCAACATGACACGTTGCGCAATTTTGCTCGAAAAATTGGCGCCCTTTGCTCACCAGCCTTTCGGTGACTTGCGACATCTGTGCGGGCGGCAATGCCCGCGATTCCATCCCAGCGGCGGTCTGAGATTGGGTTGGTGGGGGGACGATATTTTTGTCGAGCTGTAGCGCGACAACTCGTGACTTCGCGCCATCGCTGCGATCGCCTGCGAGGAACGCCACATATTGAACGCCACCGGCCATGTACGTCATTGGTGCCGCCACGATCGGATTCCCTACGAACATGGTTTTTAGAAGTGCCCCATTGCTGGCGTTTCGCACGTCGAACGTTCCGTCAAGATGGCCTTCGAAAACTAGATCGCCCGCGGTGGACATTACACCGCCAGGACGGCCGACGCGATTCTTGTACTGGTTGTTCCGAGTTGTTTCCGCCTCCCATTCGATCTTCCCGCTTACGGGATGCATCGCACGCAAAAAAGATTGAGGTGGAGTTTCGGGTTGGCCTTTGAGGACTTCCTCCGCGTCCGGGCAGGCGGGAAATGCGGTCTCGCACATAAAGTCGAAATGACCATTCGCATCGGGCCAACCTAAGTTGACATGATAATTGGGACGCGCTTTCTTGTAGGAAAACGGTTCGGGAGATAACCCGAATACCATGCCCATTTCCAACACTGGGATATACACTAAACCAGTTTCACGATTAAACGCCATTGGCTGCCAATTGTGCCCGCCACCAACATTTGGAAATATGAGACGCGGAGATTTCCAATATCGAGCTTGATCACTCACGATGGGGCGACCCGTTTTCATATCCACTCTGGAGGCCCATGTGAGTTTTCTCAAGTAGGGCCGTGCGGACAGAAGTTCGCCGGTAACGCGGTCCAAGACGTAGAAGAATCCATTTTTTGGAGCCTGCATGATGACCTTGCGGACCTTCCCGCGAACGCGAATGTCTGCGAGAATTATTTTTTGGGTGGCGGTGTAGTCCCAACTCTCGCCCGGTGTGGTCTGGTAGTACCATTTGAGGCGACCGGTTTTCGGATTGATGGCCAATATTGAGGAGAGAAATAGGTTATCACCGCCACTTGGACTTCGAATGATCTGGGGCCACGGACCACCATTTCCGGTGCCCACATAAAGAAGATTTAGCTCTGGATCGTATGCCATGCCGTCCCACACTGTGCCGCCAAGGCCTGCGTCCCAACGGCTGTCTTTATCCCAAGTCTTGGCGGCCATCTTGAGCTCCGGGTGCTCGAAGCTGTGGCGTGGGTCCCCGGGGACCGTAAAAAACCGCCACGCCAACTTGCCAGTCCGAATATCGTAAGCACTTATGTAGCCTCGGGCATCAAAATCAGCGCCAGCGTTTCCGATAACTACCAGATCGCCGGCGATGTAGGGCGCACCCGTGCTCGTGTAGGCGCGAGATCTGTCAATGATTGTATCAGCTTTCCAGGTGACACCTCCCGTCGTCGCGTCGAGGGCGTATAGCGATCCGTCAAACGCCGCCACATACACTCGACCTTTCCAAAAGGCGACCCCGCGATTAACGGGACCGCAGCAAGCTTTCGCGTATAAGTTTGCAAAACTTCCCACGCCGGGATCAAAGCGCCAAAGTTGTTGGCCTGTTTCCGCATTAAGCGCATAAACCATGCCTGCGATGCTGCTGACATACATGATATCGTCCACGACTATCGGCGTGGCCTCCAGCCTCGATGAACCTTCGATGTCGCTCGACCAGGCATATCCAAGCTTACCTACGTTATGCCTGTTGATCTGTTTGAGCGGAGAGTCGTAGCTTTGCCGCCAGTCGCGTCCACCGGTCATCCATTGGCCGGGCTCCTCGTCAGCTTTGAACAACGGGTGTACAGACACGACGCCGGTCGCGTGTGAAGCACGTGGCCCAAAAGATGTGGCGGTGAGCCGTGAGAAAGGTAAGGAGAGAATGATCGCGGCTCCAATGACTGCCTTTTGTTTTTTTGTGACCATCTTCACGTCCCTAATGATAATTGAGTGATCGACACATATCCGCGCAGTTGTGATCGCTCGCATCATTCGTTGATGATGTCGGCCGGACCCGCGCCCACCCCAACAACGGCAACGCTGCTAGCATCTTATCGAGTGCGGCGTGTGCCAAATTCTGGCTCCAAGTCTCCAGTGTCTTGATCCCAAGATGGATGCTTGAGCGAATATGTAAAGTGAGGCGCTCTTGCGCATCCCTCCAGAATTGGTAGTGATGCTTTTTTCGTTTCGCTATATTCTTCACCATCGATATCGGCTTAGAGGTGGCGGCGAATCTGAAACTGACGGTTCGAGAACACTAGAGATCTTAAGAGCTCTCCAGAACCTTGTACGCAAGGGAGAGCACTAAATTCGGAAGATCGGGGGTGCACACGAGACATCCGATAGACAATACAAAGCTCCCATCGGCGCTTACAAATTCCGGGGTGGTACGCCGATTGCTGAGATGAGAAATAGCGAGCCAGCGCATCGAGTTCGTGCCAGGAGATTTGCGATGAAGTTTGCTCGATTGATCCTCATGAATCGCTGACGAGGTTTGTGCTTGCTACTCCAGCGGCGAACATCAGTGTCGCGGTTCCCGCAAACTTCACCAAGTCGAACAAGAAGATTACTGTAGCTTTCGAACAATAACTCCGACCATGAGCCCGAGCTTCGGCGCAAACGGTCGAGTTTGTATTAAGATCACCGCAGGTGCGCCGCTTCAGGTGGTCCTCCCGTTCGGTTGGAAAAGCGTCGGTTGAGGAACATATCGCTTGAAAGTCATGGAAGGATCATGAGCATGAAGTTCGTCGACTCTTCATCGCACGGCTCCGTAACGCCGACTGTTTTCATGATGAGTTCGAAAGGATCCTCGAACATAGGCCAGGTCTATTGAGCGATGCCAGGTTCTCGTTCGACGTGAAAGTAAGCTTTTCCGCCGGATTTCTATCGAGAAGTCCCGTGTCCCGCCAAAGCGAAAATCGATAGGGGCCAATTGCTCGCGACCAACGGGCGCGTCCGATCTCGGGTGAGTGCCGACCCGCCCCCGGGCGCCGACCTTCAGGAGATTTGACGACTACCAATTACATGGTTCAAAACGGCCGCACTCTGGATGCCGCCAGGGACGTGCTGCAAAAGCACAATGGGCTCTGATTTTTCGACGACTCCTACGTCATCTCGCGCCGGCGTGATTGACATCATCCAAGGCCTAAACAATCCAAGGGTTGAACAATCCAAGGCTTAAACATCGCAAACGACCGCCGCGAGCGGCGGAACTACGGGGTTACTTGATGCGCGCGTCCTATCTCTTCACCAGCGAGTCCGTGTCTGAAGGCCATCCGGACAAGGTCTGCGACCGGATCTCCGACGAGATCGTCGATCTGTTCTACCACGAAGGGCCGAAGGCCGGCATTGACCCGTGGCAGATCCGCGCCGCCTGCGAGACGCTCGCGACCACCAACAAGGTGGTAATCGCCGGCGAGACGCGCGGTCCGAAGTCGGTCACCAACGAGCAGATCGAGAGCGTCGTGCGCGGCGCGATCAAGGACATCGGCTACGAGCAGGAAGGCTTCCACTGGAAGACCTGCGACATCGAGATCCTCCTGCATCTGCAGTCGGCCGACATCGCCCAGGGCGTCGATGCGCCGCAGCCGGGTGAGGTCAAGGAAGAGGGCGCCGGCGACCAGGGCATCATGTTCGGCTACGCCACCAACGAGACGCCCGACCTGATGCCGGCGCCGATTTTCTATGCCCACAAGATCCTGCGCCTCATCTCCGAAGCGCGCCACTCCGGCCGCGAGAAGGTGCTGGGCCCGGACTCCAAGAGCCAGGTCACCGTGCAGTACGAGAACGGCAAACCGGTCGGCGTACGCGAGATCGTGGTCTCGCACCAGCATCTGGTTCCGGACCTCACCTCCAGCCAGGTCCGCGACATCGTCGAGCCCTATGTGCGCGAGGCGTGCCGAAGGACTGGATCAACGGCAAGACCATCTGGCACATCAACCCGACCGGCAAGTTCTACATCGGCGGTCCCGACGGCGACTCCGGCCTGACCGGCCGCAAGATCATCGTCGACACCTATGGCGGCGCGGCCCCGCATGGCGGCGGCGCGTTCTCCGGCAAGGATCCGACCAAGGT
>NZ_LSEF01000013.1 GCF_001641695.1 Bradyrhizobium neotropicale | reverse complement strand
GCCGCCTGTGCTAAGTCCCACAAAGGACTCTGCTAAGCTGCGATCAGCCTGCAGGATGGGGAGAGCTCTTGCGAAACCCATCACCTTCGAAGAGGCAATTGATGGGTTTCGCTTCCGCCTTCGCTCGTCGAGCTACGGCGGACGGTGGCTCTACCCATCCTACGAGCTGCGTCACACGCACCCGGCCTCATCCTGAGGAGCCCGCGACAAGCGGGCGTCTCGAAGGATGGCCGCGGTTGACAGCGAGCAGCCCGGATGAGCGCAGGTCGTTACCGGAACAGCGCGACGAAGATCACGTAGAGCCAGCCCAGGATCCCGTGGATGATCGCCCACAGGATCGAATGGTTGTTGGTGTAGGAGATCGCGATGGCGAGCGCCGAGCCGAAGCCCACGCCGTATTTCGCGCCCTCGACGCGGACGCCGTAGTAACGATTACCGTTCATGGTGATCCTTCCAGACGATTGCGCTCCGTCGGCGCGCGCCGACCCACGCCTATCAAGCTACCGAAGCGAAGGCGAGGTCAAGTTTCACCACAGTGAGTAGCCAGGATGGAGCTTCCTTCGCGCTGCGAGCTACGGCGGACAGATCGCATCCTACGCTGGCTGCCTTAGAAGCTTGCGCCCGATGCCATCAGCACCGCACCGATTGCCATCAGAACGACACCCGGCCAGTTCGCTCGCAATCCAAGGAATCCAAGGCCGCGACGCGGCGGCTCCAGCGTCTCGCGCACCCGCCGGGACGAATCTTTCCCGCTGAGCGGTCCCCGCCAAATGGTGGCGCGTGCCATGTACAGGAGGCCGCCGAGGATGAAGAGCGCGCCAAGTCCCACCAGGACCATGTTCGCCTCTCAAGTCGCCACTGCACCTGCCACCCACAACAGAAGCAACGTGATTCAAAACAATGCCCGCTCATTGGTTCCGCAGCCCGCGACTGGAGTTTCGCGGGCTGACCGAGGGCCACGCTTGCTAATTGTCGTCATCCGCCGCAAGGCGCTGAAATTGCCGCTTCATCGCGTTGACCCTGGCGATATAGCCCGCGACGAGGTGATCGCCGCACCGCTCGCCGGCCACCATCTGAAACTTGCGGCGTGCGTAGGCTGTGGCGGGACCTGCGCCGCAGAGATGGATGAAGGCGGCCAGATCCTGCTTCTGCTGCGCGCTGGCCTTCACGTCGCCCGCGCGGGTGAGAACATCAGCCACTTGGCGGTCCAGATACACGGATGCCAGCTCGATGGCGTGGCTCGGGATCGCGCGGATATAGAGGCTGGTGAACCCGCAGCCGGTATCCGTGACAGCGTTTCCACGGACACAGAACCGTGCGGCCTCGGCGTAGGCTGGATCGGTCATCTGGTAGAGGCCGACGGCGCTGGAGGCGGGCCGGTAGATCGCGAGGGGATTGAGGCTCCATCGCCAGCGCCAGTAGGTGCGCGCCACCGGATTCCCTGAAGTCTCGACCTGCGCCAGCGCGGCCAGCAATTCGGGCGTGATCGTATCGGTGGAATAGGTGCGGAACAGCGGCCCGTATTGCCGCCACGTCTCGGCCGGCTCCTTGTCGAGGGCGTTGCCGACAAGGACGAACAGCTCGGTCGGCTTGCGGATCAATTGATAGACGATGTTCACCAGCACCAAGACCGCAAGCAGGATCGCCGCGATGCCCGCGATACGCACCGCTCGCGGTGCTTGTGCGGACTTGCGTCGCGCCCACCGAGCGCCTCGCCGGAAGCTGCGAAGGTGAGAGAGGAGGCGACTTCTTTTCCTTGGCATGGGGGCTTGTGGGAGCGGATAGGATGGGTTGAGTCCTTGCGTTACCCATCGCCTGACAGAGCCGATGGGTAACGCCTTGCTCTACGCCTACTACGGGTTACCAAGGAATTTCATCATCTAGAGGATCCTGAGGTAAGCCAAGATCTTCCTCACCTTCGATCCAGATATGCTTCTCTTTCATAAGCAGTTTGAACTTCTGCGAGCCATATCGTTTGGCTAGCAGCGAGGCTGTTGGTCTATCCAAGCCCTCCCACCTCTTCCAGATCGTGAAGTATCGATCGATGTCATGATACATCATCAAAGTCCGGACAAAGCCTATCGCATTCTCATCTCCTGCCGAATGCTCACTAATCTGTTCAAGTACATATTTGTTGGCGATCGCCTTCAGATCTCCAATCTTGTTCAGCCCAAATGCTTTGAACTCGTTGAGAACTTCGTCCGGAATTTCAACGAAGATTATGCCAAGATCGTACTGATCAGAGAGTTGTTCCAGATATGGTTGAAGAGTGAGCGAATTGAGCTCGGTGTCGGAAAGCTGGCTTGCGGTCTTGGTCGCGATTTCTGATTTGTACGCGTCGACATCACGGGCAATTTCATCAAACGCGCCGTCGACAATCTCGAGCATGCCTGAATAGAGATTTAGCTTTCGTTGAATTTTGGCCGGCAACCCAGTTCCGAGCTTGAATGAACGATCGTGGGCAAGTTCTGCCCAAGCGTGCTGGAGCACCGTTCTGACCTGTATCTCGAATTTCAACTCGCTGAGTGCCTCATACTCCAAAAGACCCTTTCGGCTCGGCCCTAGGGTGCAGACAAAATGCGTCGAACGATAGCCCATTCGATCGTCGCCCAATATGGAGGCTCGGTCGAAGCTGTGCTTGTCGTCTATGTCGAACGTCGCCCGAATGATATCGCTGATTTCTTTGACTTGAGTCTCTAAGAACGTAATCACGCGTATACCGGAGAGGTCGGTAAGTTGCAGTTCCGGTTGCGCGTACTTCTTGCGCCGGATCTTCTCTTCCGTCGAGCTGAGTTCCTTGGTGCGTCCGCTAATACTTAGGTATTCGATGGAGCTCCTGTCGAGGATATTCTCAAGAAGTCTGACAACGGCGGGCGTCAATCGTCTGTGTTGAGACAGGGTTTCTTCTATCCACGTTCGGTTACTGCCTGCCATGCTCTTCTGCCAACTCTCGGCGTTCATTTGGGATGACTAGAACTCGGAATAGGGGTTTAGCTCCCTCGCGATCCCATCGCTTTCATCGAGCGGGATTGATGGCTAGATTCGCTCCACCCATCCTACGGGGCTTCACTACCCTCCTTGCTGCGCAAGCGAGGGCCAGACCTTCTTTGCGAAGTCCTTGAGTTGCGGAACTGTGAGAGCATCTGTTGGCTTATTGACTAGGTGCATTGGGTTGTATTGGAGCTTCGTGAGTTCTGTGTTCAGTAGCCCAAAGAGACGCTTTCCTTTCACGAAATCAAAGGCGATCTGTGCGCCAAGAAGGTCGGCCGCGCTGGGAACGTTGGGTTTTGCCTTGAGCGCTTTGCTTTTCAAGTCTCCCCTTTTGTTGGTGAAGTCGGCGGCAAGCGAAGCGTTGTTGGCAGCTATGATCCCGTCTATAATTTGAGTGGCCTGCTCAAGCGAAATTCCAAGGGCCGTGCTGACATGTTGAGGTGTGCAGAATTGATGTTCGATATCCGTCAGTGGGGTAGTGAATAGTTCGCAACGGTCGGGTAATTTTTTTGTCTCTCTCGCCTTGTACCATTCGACTTCGTCCGGCAGCATGCAGTCTGCGTCTCGATGAACGAGTACATAAGTATTGTTCGCCTGCTTAAGAAAAAACTCAGCTACGGTCGCCGTCATCGCGATGTTGCTGACACCATCAAACGACTGGAGCATGTATTCGTCTTTAACGAAGCCGCTCCTTTCCAGCAAAATTCGGAGTCGCTCGCTCTTGCTGTCTTCTGTCAACACCACGACCCTGCATTTTGCAGCGGTCAGAAGTTCGTAACTATCGAGCGCGCCGATATCGAGCAGAATCGACAGATCTTCTGTGTCCTTCTTTTCTTGCTTGATCCCTTTTTTCAGCCAGATGATGTCGGTCATATGAGAGCGCGATAGGGAATCGAATATGTGTCGCGAATGAGTTGCCAAGATAATTCGGACAGGTCCTTGCTCGGCTATCTTAAGAAGTGTGGCGGCTAGAAGTCTCTGGTTCGAGGGATGCAGGTGGGCGTCTGGTTCGTCCAGCAACAAGAGGCCAGGATCATACATTGTCGCGTAGGCGACGAGCTGAATTGCTTGAAGGGCTCCTGCGCCGACTAACTCGAGAGGAACTTTCTTCCCGTCTATCTCCACAAGAACATCGATGTGTGTGTGAATATGTTCATCGAAGTCGCAATGTACGGTGAGGTTGGAGAATACTTCGCCAATGATGGAGTGAAATTTTTCTAGCTTCTGGAGGTCCTTGGTTAGCCGCAATAGGACATTGCGAAGATATAAATTTGCGTCTCCCTGAGCGATGCCTGCAGCTACTATAGCATCTGTTCTGCGTTCTTCGCTAAGCGCTACGCCGGCAAGGCCTGGCACGAAGATTGAAAGCGGCCGAGTGCGATCCGAAGCGCGTTCATAAAAGCGTGTCTTGTGATCGAATTCGATGGCGATGTTGAGATTTTTGCCTCGCCTCATCTTCAAACTAAAATCTTTGGGATCATCTGTTATTGCTTCGCGATAGGTGACGACGAATTCAGGTCCCGTTTTCGACGTCATGTCTGTTTGGTAGCTTAGCTTGATAGGTTGATTGGAAGGCTTGTAGAGAAATTGGTCCACGCCCAGTGTACTCGCGGGAGCGTTCTTGTTTGTTGCGGACTTCGCTGACTGCAGAGTCGTTATCATTAGATGGATAGCCTGAAGTAGCGACGACTTCCCCGCATTGTTACCGCCGATTAGTATCGTAACGTTGGACAACGGTAGCTCAACTGTAGGAAGGCGCTTGAATCTGTCGATTTTCACCGCAGAAATTAGCATGCTCGATCTCTGTATGGGTCTGTGGCGAGGTGGCAAGGAGGGCGTTTGAACAATAAGAGCAGATTTGCCCCTCAACCGGAAATAGAAAAGACGAGGGGCGGGTTATCTTTATGGAGTAGTATGCTAGGCGCTGGCGCACGTACGAGTTCAATTATGGGTCTAGAAAAAAGGGGCGACCAAGTGGTCGCCCCTTTTGGATGAGGATGGGTGTCAGCTCAGAAAGCTCACGAACACCCCGTCGTGCTGCCGCACGTATCGCACTTCATGCAGGTGCCATTCCGCACCAGCGTGAAGTTGCCGCACTCAGAGCACATCTCGCCCTCGTAGCCCTTGGCTTTCGCTTCCGCGCGGCGCTCGGCCTTGGTGGGCACCAGCGTTTGCGCGGTGCCGGCCTTGCTCCACTGGATCTGCTCGAGCTTCTCGGTGGGCGAGAGGTCGTGGCTCGTCTCCTGCTTCAGGGCAACGGCGCCTTCCACGGCGTCGCCGGCGCGGGCGGATGCACCGTGCGAGGCCAGCGCCGTGACCTTGCTGCCGCCGGTCGGAGCGCTGTCATTGCCCTGGGCGACTGCGGTCGAGCCGCCGCGCATCACGACGAGGTTGTCGGTGCGGGAGCGGGTGAGGCCGCGCGAGACCAGCTTGGTCGCGTGGTGGCCGGCCTCGTCGTCCGGCTCCTTGCCTTCCTCGACGCCCTTGCCGAGCGCGTCGAAGCCCGTCTCGTTGGGATCGACGTGGGCGAGGTCGAAGCGAGAGAGGTAGCTCACCGCCAGCTCGCGGAAGACGTAGTCGAGGATCGAGGTCGCGTACTTGATCGAGTCGTTGCCCTGCACCGGGCCCGCCGGCTCGAAGCGGGTGAAGGTGAAGGCGTCGACATATTCGTCGAGCGGCACGCCGTACTGGAGACCGAGCGACACCGCGATGGCGAAGTTGTTGATGAAGGAGCGGAGCGCCGCGCCTTCCTTGTGCATGTCGATGAAGATCTCGCCGAGACGGCCATCGTCATACTCGCCGGTGCGCAGATAGACCTTGTGGCCGCCGACGACCGCCTTCTGGGTGTAGCCCTTGCGGCGATCCGGCATCTTCTCGCGCTCGCGCATCACGATGATGCGCTCGACGAGCTTCTCGACGATCTTCTCGGAGACCTGGGCGGCGCGCGCCGCCATCGGCTTCTCGTAGAGATGATCGACCGCATCGTCCTCGTCCTCGTCATCGCTGATGAGCTGCGAGTTGAGCGGCTGGGAGAGCTTCGAGCCGTCGCGATAGAGCGCGTTGGCCTTCAGCGCCAGCTTCCACGACAGCATGTAGGCGGACTTGCAGTCCTCCACCGTGGCGTCGTTCGGCATGTTGATGGTCTTGGAGATCGCGCCCGAGATGAAGGGCTGCGCCGCCGCCATCATGCGGATGTGGCTCTCGACCGACAGATAGCGCTTGCCGATCTTGCCGCAGGGATTGGCGCAGTCGAACACCGGATAGTGCTCGGGCTTCAGGTGCGGGGCACCTTCCACCGTCATCGCGCCGCAGATGTGGACGTTGGCCGCCTCGATCTCGCGCTTGGTGAAGCCGACGGCCTGGAGCAGGTCGAAGCCAGGGGCCGCGATCGCCTCGGCACCGATGCCGAGCTGGTCGCGGATGAAGTCTTCGCCAAAGGTCCACTTGTTGAAGGCGAACTTGATGTCGAAGGCGGTCGGCAGGGCCTTTTCGACCTTGGCGATCGCTTCATCGGTGAAGCCCTTGGCCTTCAGCGTCGAGGCGTTGATCCCCGGCGCATTCGACAGCGAGCCGTGGCCGACGGCATAGGCCTCGATCTCGGCGATCTCGCTCTCGCGATAGCCGAGCGCGCGCAGCGCGGACGGCACCGCGCGGTTGATGATCTTGAAGTAGCCGCCGCCGGCGAGCTTCTTGAACTTCACCAGCGCGAAGTCGGGCTCGATGCCGGTGGTGTCGCAGTCCATGACGAGGCCGATCGTGCCGGTCGGCGCGATCACCGTGGTCTGGGCGTTGCGATAGCCGTGCTTCTCGCCGAGCTCGAGCGCCGCATCCCAGGCCGATTGCGCATGCGCGATCAGGTCCTTTTGCGGGCAGGAGGCGTGGTCGAGCGGCACCGGATTGACGGAGAGCGCCTCGTAGCCGGAGGCCTCGCCATGCGCGGCGCGGCGATGATTGCGGATCACGCGCAGCATGTGCGCGGCGTTCTTCTTGTAGCCGGGGAAGGTGCCGAGCTCGCCGGCGATCTCGGCCGAGGTCTTGTAGGTGATGCCGGTCATCACCGCGGTCAGCGCGCCGCAGAGCGCACGGCCTTCCTTCGAGTCGTAGGACAGGCCCATGGTCATCAGCAGGCCGCCGATGTTGGCGTAGCCGAGGCCGAGCGTGCGGAACTCGTAGGAGAGCTCGGCGATCGCCTTCGACGGGAACTGCGCCATCATCACGGAGATTTCGAGCACGAGGGTCCAGAGCCGGCAGAGGTGCTCATAGCCCTCGACGTCGAAGTGCTTCGTCGTCGTGTTGTAGAACGTCAGCAGATTGGCGGAGGCGAGGTTGCACGCCGTGTCGTCCAGGAACATGTATTCCGAGCACGGATTGGACGCGCGGATGTCGCCGGACGCCTTGCAGGTGTGCCAGTCGTTCATCGTGGTGTTGAAGTGCAGGCCCGGGTCGGCCGACGCCCAGGCGGCGTAGCCGATCTTCTCCCAGAGGTCGCGCGCCTTCAGCGTCTTCGTCACCTTCTTGGAGGTGCGGGCGTTCAGGTTCCAGTCACCGTCGGTCTCGACGGCGCGCAGGAAGTCGTCCTTCAGCGAGACCGAGTTGTTGGAGTTCTGGCCGGAGACCGTGAGATAGGCTTCCGAATCCCAGTCGGTGTCGTAAGTGTCGAACTGGATGTCCTTGTAGCCCTGCTTGGCGAACTGGATCACGCGCTTGATGTAGTTGTCAGGCACGAGGCTACGACGAGCCAGCTTGATTTCCCGACGCAGGGCAGGGTTCTTCTCGGGGTCGAAGCAGTCGTCGCCCGAGCCTTCGCAGTTGACGCAGGCCTTCAGGACGGCCTTGAGGTGCTTCTGGTTGATCTTGGAGCCGGTGACGAGGGCGGCGACCTTCTGCTCCTCCTTCACCTTCCAGTCGATATAGGTCTCGATATCGGGGTGATCGACGTCGACGACGACCATCTTGGCCGCGCGGCGCGTGGTGCCGCCCGACTTGATCGCGCCCGCGGCGCGGTCGCCGATCTTGAGGAAGCTCATCAGGCCGGACGAGCGGCCGCCGCCGGAGAGCTTTTCGCCTTCGCCGCGCAGGCGGGAGAAGTTGGAGCCGGTGCCGGAGCCGTATTTGAACAGGCGTGCTTCGCGGACCCAGAGGTCCATGATGCCGCCCTCGTTGACGAGGTCGTCACCGACGCCCTGGATGAAGCAGGCGTGCGGCTGCGGATGCTCATAGGCCGACTTGGACTTGGTCAGCTTGCCGGTGAAGGGGTCGACGTAATAGTGGCCCTGGCCGGGGCCGTCGATGCCATAGGCCCAGTGCAGGCCGGTGTTGAACCATTGCGGCGAGTTCGGCGCGACCATCTGCATGGCGAGCATGTAGCGGAGCTCGTCGTAGAAGGCCTGGGCGTCTTCATCATTGGAGAAATAGCCGCCCTTCCAGCCCCAATAGGTCCAGCAGCCGGCGAGGCGGTCGAACACCTGCTTTGCCGAGAGCTCGCTGACATAGCGCTCTTTCTCAGGCAGCGCGGCCAGCGCCTCGGTATCGGGCACGGAGCGCCACAGGAAGAAGGGGACGGATTCCTCCTCGACCTTCTTCAGGCGCGCGGCAACGCCGGCTTTACGGAAATATTTCTGCGCGAGCACGTCGGAAGCGACCTGCGACCATTCGGTCGGCACTTCGACGTTGTCGAGTTTGAAGACCACCGAGCCGTCGGGATTCCGGATCTCCGACGTGGTCAGCCGGAATTCGATCCCGGCGTAGGGTGACTGTCCTTGTGAAGTGTGGCGCCGCTCAATCCGCATCGTCTTGCCCCGTCCTTATCTTTGACCGGACCGCCTTCGTTGAGGCGCCCGGTCGACATTTCTCTTTCGCGAGTCCCCCGGCCTTTTCGGCCCAAAGGCTTCGCAGTTCAGCCGGTGGGAACCCGGCCCAGTTTCTCCCGACGCGATGGTTCGGTGCGTGCACCTCACATCCGCCGGCATGTCCAGGCCCATCCGCCCCAACGGGATGTGCCCGACATGCGTTCAACGCCCCCAACGCCACGTCTTCTACCGATGCCATTCGAGCCTTTTGCCGGCCCGTTCTGGCGCCCGAAGAGTCCGCTTTTGGAGGGCAGACAAGCCCTCCACCGCTGCCTTCGTCTGGCCGGCGGAGTGGTTATTTGCGGGACCCTTTGGGGGAGTGCCGGCGGGACGCAAACTCACTCGCGCCGAACGGTCCGAAAGCTAGGACTCTCCGTTGCGCCCGTCAAGAACTAGTGCGAGTTCCTGAATCAAATACTAAATATGGTGGAGAGCGGGGGATAACAGGGGGCTCGGCCTCACCTGTTCTTGAGGCAAGTATCAGTGAGTCCTCAGGGATTCCCAACCGAAAAAATTTGCGTCCGGTGTGGATACGCGAGCTTCGTCCCGCTGTTCACAGGGCAGTATATTTTTTGGGCAATGGGATTGCGTCAGCAAGACTCACGTAGTGCTACGGAACGTTGGGGCAGGCATGCCCGCCGAGGTGGTGGTCGAGCCCCCGAATCCGGGCCAAGCTGCCCCGATTTCTGCCGGGTACCCCACATGCATGATTCGACTCGCCGGGATGCGCGGCCGCGCATCGCCCCGGCCGGCCTGATGTTCCTCGCCATCACCTCGATCGGCTGGGGCTTCAACTGGCCCGTGACCAAATTCCTCCTCGCCGAGCTGCCGCCTTTGACGCTACGCGGGGTGACCGGCGTGCTCGGGGCGGCCCTGCTGGCCGCGCTGGCCCTGATCCGGCGCGACAGCCTCAAGGTCCGGCCCGAGGTCTGGCCGCGCGTTGTGATCGCGGGCGTGCTGAACGTCACCGGCTGGATGGTGCTAATGGGGCTCGCGCTGCTCTGGCTGCCGGCGAGCGAGGCAGCGCTGATCGCCTACACCATGCCGGTCTGGGCCTCGATCATCGCCTGGCCCGTGCTCGGCGAGCGGCCGACGCTGCTGCGGACCATCGCGCTGGTGATGGCCTTTGCGGGCCTCGCCGCGATCATGGGCGGCAACGGCTTTGCCGCGAGCCAGGCCAAGCTGCCGGGCATCGTCATGGCGCTTGCCGGCGCGATCGGCTTTGCGCTCGGCACGGTGCTGCTGAAGAAATACCCGATCCATCTGCCGCCGATCACGGCGGCGGCCTGGCAGATCGGCGTTGGCTGCCTGCCGGTCGCGATCGCGGGCCTTCTCTTGGAGACCACACATCTGCAACTGGTGACCCCGGTCGGCTGGGCGCTGCTGGTCTATTCGACCGTGGTGCAGTTCTGCATCGCCTATGTGAGCTGGTTCGCCGCGCTGTCGCGCCTGCCGGCCTCGGTCGCGGCGATCGGCACCATGGCGGTGCCGGTCATCGGCGTCGTGGCCTCCGCGCTCGCGCTGGGAGAGCCGCTCGGGGCAGGGCAGATCGCGGCGCTGATCTTCACGCTCGCCGGCGTCGTGCTGGCGACGCGCTAGCAGTCCCGAACTCCGGTGCATCAATGGGTCTGAGGCTCTTTCTCTCGCCGGCGTGGCCCGGAGCCCGGCGGTTTCACCGGCAAGTCAGCCTGCGCGACAGCAAAGACTTCGAGTGCCTGGTCGTAGCCTTTGATGGCCCGCTGTCCGAGCGATGCCAACGGAATGCTATCCCGCACCCGCCCGGCGATGGTGGGATCAGCCAGGATCTGCGCGTCCTTCGCGAGATTGCAGAGCCGCGACGCCAAATTCACGACGGCGCCCATGGCCGTGTAGTCCAGCCGACCGTTATAACCGACGGTGCCGACCGTCGCCGGCCCCATGGCAACGCCCACACCGAAGCCGATCGCGTGGCCGGCGTCGCACCATTTGCTGGCGATGGACTGCACCGTCATCTGCAGGTCGATCGCGAGCCGGACCGCTTGAGTTGCGGGCTGTTCACATGCGACCGGGGCATTGACGAGGAGCATGACCCCGTCGCCGTCAAAGCCGATGAGAGTTGCCTCATGACGAGTCGTAACGGTGCCAACGGCCTCATAGTACTCGCGCATGACGGCCATGATGACATCCGGCTCATTGCGCGTGGAGAACGCCGTGAAGCCGCGCAAATCGCCAAAGATGACGGCGACTTCACGCCGCTGCCCTTCGAGCAGCTCATGGGAATGCTCGACCAGTTCGGCGACTTGTGACGGCAAGAATTGCTTCAGTCGTTCGATCCGCGCAGATTTTTGCTGCGAGATCGCCAGCTCGGATGCCATTTCATTGAAACGCAACGCCAATTGCTGCAGCTCGTCACCACTGAAGATCTTGATGCGATGCTCGAATTGTCCGGTTCTGATCCGCTCCACGCCCTCTTCCAGCTGCTTGATCGGACCGGACATTCTGTGTGCGCGCCAATAGGCGAGCGCCAGCGCGATGAGAATGCCAAAGGCGATGAGAATTGAGGACCGCCACAAAGCCGCGCGAATTGATGCAAAGGCTTCCGAGACCGGCTGCATCGCAATCACCGTCCATCCCACATCGGCGGCGTGAACGGATAGCGCCACCACCGGCTTGCCCTGGTCCCCGGTGATCACCGCCGCTCCGCTGGCCGCGCCAACGAGCTGCTTGATCCGGCCGAAACTGCCCGAGCTGGCGCGGCCGCGCAGAACCAGGCTGATGTCGGGATGGGCGATCAGGTGACCGGAGTCATCGACGACGATGGCGTAGCCGGTCTCGCCAATTCTGATGGCCGAGATCACGTCCCAGATCAGCTTCAGATTGACCTCCGCGATCGCAACGCCGGCGGCCGGCAGGCTCCCGGCAACCGCGATCCTCATGTAGGGCTCTGAATCTCGCTGATATTGAACCGGTCCGTACCAGACCTTGTTGGCGCGTGCACCCAGGACAGCAGGGTCCGCAGACATATCAATGCCGCGACCGGTCCTGTTCAGATGCAGTCTGGAAACAAAGACCCGTTCGGTGCCGGTCTCGTCCAGAAGCGAAACTGAAACTATCGCAGGCACCTGCTGGAGGAGACGCAAGGCGTCGATCTTATGTTGCACATCGTCTCCGGCAGACCAGGGAAGCTGCACCATCCACCCGAGCTGATCTCGGATGCCATCGGTGAACGCCTCGATCCTGTCTGAGGCTGCGCGAGCATCGGCCTGCAGCACCGCGCTGATCTGGCGACGCTGGTCCCGGTAACCGAACGATGCCTCGACGGCGGCGCCCAGTATCAGAGGCACGACTGCGGCGACAAACAACGTCGCGAAATACTTGCAAAACAGCGAGCGACGCGGGGGCATCGCACGCGACGAGGACTGCGCAGCACCGTCCGTCATAACCGCTCTCAGGAGATCACCTTGTTGGCGCGAAACAGGATCGACGATACATCCAGGTCAATACCCAGGAGCTTGGCTGTCTTCAGATTGACTGCCAGTTCAAACTTCTCGGGGCGCATCACCGGAAGATCGGATGGATTCTCACCGCGCAGGATGCGATCGGCATAGGTGGCAAGCCGATAATAGGTCGTGCGCTGGTTCGCGCCGTAGCTCAAGAGGCCTCCAGCGTCGCAATATTCAGACCAGCCAAACATCGAAGGCAGCCGGTTCGCGATTGCAAACTCTGCGATCTTCGCACGATGCACCAGGGTCACAACATCGGGAAATACAAGGAGAGCGTTGGCGTCCACCTTGCCGGCAGCCGTCAACGCATTCTCGATGTCGCGAGCGCCACAGAACGGAACGTAGGCTGCTTCAATGCCCAGGTTCCTGCATGATTCCAAAGTCGCACGCCATTCCAGCGGCTCTCCCGGATGATCCGTGTTCGAGAAGACCGCCAGTTTTCGCAGCTTTGGATAAATGTCCTTGAGCAGCTCGACCCGCTTTCCTGCCAGCTCCAGCGACAGGAATGTGCTGCCGGTGAAATTGGTGCCGGGATGAGCAAGGCTCTTCACCACACCCAAAGCGACGGGATCACCGCTCAATGCAAACAGCACGGGGATGTCGGTGACCGCAGTCATGACGCGCGTCGCCGGACCGCTCGAGACCACGAGGTCGATATTCCCCCGTTGCAACTCGGAGACGATCTTGCGCAGCGCCTGCGGATTTCCAGGCGCGTAGTGCGTCTCGAAGGCGACGGTCTTGCCCTCGACGTATCCCAGCGCGCGCATTCCCTCGCGAAAGCCGTCCAGGAAGGGATCTGGTTCGGACTCGGTGGAGACCCAGAAGATCCGATGGAGCTTGGTTCCGTCCTGCGCTCGCGCGATGGCAGGCCAGGCCAGTCCTCCACCGATCAACAAGATGAACTCCCGTCTATTCATGCGAGCACCTGCCGAAGCTGCATTGCCGGTTCCAGCGGCAGGCCGAGATCCAAGCTTTGCATTTGGTGACTGCGCTCGATGTCGCGATCCGCAAGCGGACCGTCGCGACGCCGGCTCAAACATTAGTCGGCGAGAGCGTGCTCAAAGATTGGGCTGGTGAGACGATTTGTCCTTGAGATGCGCTTGATTTTTGCTTGAGACAGGTTCGATCGCGATCAAAGCGGCCATATTCATTGCCCTAGCGCGGTTCCGGAACACCTCAGGCGCAGATCCTGGCGAGCCACGGCGTATCGAGGAAAACCGGAACTCACATTCTGAGCCAGTGCGCGCGACCTCATACGTGCGTGACAGCGGCGCGACTTCTTGAGTCCGCGCTAGACCGCCGCCGCGCCCCCGTTCAGCGCCAGCCGGATCATCTCGGCGAGCTGATTGCGGCGGTAGGGTTTTGTCAGCAGCATCACGCCGTCGTCGAGCTTGCCCTGGTACACGATGGCGTCGTCGGTGTAGCCGGAGGTGTAGAGCACTTTCAGCCCCGGGCGGATCCTTGCCGCCTTCTCCGCAAGCTCGCGACCGCTGATGCCGCCGGGGATCACGACGTCGGTGAACAGCAGATCGAAGGCTTCGCCCGCCTCAATCAATTGCAGCGCGGCCTTACTGTCGGCGGCCGCGATGGTCCGGTAGCCGAGGCTCTGCAACTGTGCGGTGACGAAGTTGCGCACCAGCGTGTCATCCTCGACGACCAGAATGGTCTCGATGCCGCCCGTGGCTGCGGGTGCTGCGGGGACGGCTGCTTCAGTCGTGCCTTCGCCCGGCGGCAGATAGAGCTTGATCGTCGTGCCGTGGCGTTCCTCGCTGTAGATCTTGATGTGGCCGCCGGACTGCTTGACGAAGCCGTAGACCATGGAGAGGCCGAGGCCCGATCCCTTGCCGACCTCCTTGGTGGTGAAGAAGGGCTCGAACGCCTTCTCCTGCACGTCAGGCGGCATTCCGGTGCCGTTGTCGCTGACCGCGAGCATGACGTATTCGCCCGGGCGCACGTCCGCATTGGCGTGCGCATAGGCCGCGTCCAGCACGACCCGGTGGGTCTCGAGCAGGAGCTTGCCGCCGTTCGGCATGGCGTCGCGGGCGTTGATCGCCATGTTCAGCACGGCATTGGTGAGCCGGGACGGATCGATATGCGAGGTCATCGGTCCCTGTTCCAGAACGGTCTCGATCTGGATCTGCTCGCCGAGGGTCGGGCGCAGGAGCTTTGCGATATCGGTGATCGCGGCGTTGATCTCGACGTCGCGCGGCTTGAGCGGCTGCTTGCGCGCGAAGGCGAGCAGGTGCTGGATCAGGTCGGCGCAGCGCTCGGCGGCATCGTCGACCAGGCGTGCCACGCGCTGGAGCTCGGGCTGCTCCTTCAGGCTCGCCACCAGCGTCTCGATATTGCCGGAGATCACCGTCAGCATGTTGTTGAAGTCGTGCGCGACGCCGCCGGTGAGCTTGCCGATGGCATCCAGCTTCTGCGACTGGTGCAGCTGCCGTTCGGTCTCGCGAGAGGTGGTGGCGTCGTGATAGACCAGCACGGCGCCGGAGATATTGCCCTGGCCGTCACGCATCGGCCGGCCGCTGATCATGAGATGCCGGGGCGAATTGCCGCCGTGCGGGCGGACGATCATCTCCAGCTCTTCGAACGCATCGCCCCGCAGCACGCGCGTCGACGGCAGCTCCTCAGACTTGAGCGGCGTGACGCCGTCGCCATGGAAAACGTCGGACAGCGCCCGCAGGTTGCGCAGGTTCATGCCGGCGCGATGCAGCAGCATGCGCTCCGCGGCCGGATTGGACAAAAGGACGTCGCCATCATTGTCGATGACCAGCACTGCCTCGGCCATGCTGCGGAACGTGCTCTGTAGCACGTTGACGGAGAGGCGGAGCTCGTCATGCGCGGTAACGAGATGCTCGGTGCGCTCGGCGACGGCGGCCTCCAGCGCCTCCTTGGCGGCCTGCGTTTCGTGCAGCGAGCTCTGGAGCGCCACCTGGCTGCGCTGGGTCTCGCGCAGCAGAAGCCCGACGAGCAGCAGAATCAGCACGGCGCCGGCGATGTCGATGCCGAGCAGCACGATGCCGGTGCGGCGCGAATCCGAGGTGCGCGCGGCGAGCAGCTTGTCTTCCTGCGTGCTCAGGTGGTCGAGATTGGCGATCACCGTTTCCATGAGGCCGCGGCCCTCGGCCTTGCCCTGGAGCGCGGTGATGCCGGCGCCGTCATTCTCTGCGCGCAAGCGCATCGCTTCGGCCGCGATGTCGAGCCGGCGCCGGACCAGCGGCTCTGTGCCTTCGAGCAGTGCGACCTGATCCGGATTGTCGCGGACGGCGAGCTTGAGTTCGGCCAGCGCCGGTGCGATCTGTCTGCGCGCGGCCTGGAACTCGTCGCTGAACGCCTGGGTGCGATAGATCTCGTAGCCGCGCGCGGCGCTCTCGGCGTTGCGGATCTGGACGCGGAGGTCCGAGATCTTCTTCAAAACCCCGACGGTGTGATTGACCCAGGCGGCATCGGACCGTGACTTGACGTCCAGTCCGATCGAGGCGGCGGTGATGATCAGGAGGATTGCAAGTCCCGCACCGAGAATGACGCGCTGCGAGGGAATCAAGGGGCTTCTTTCTTGTCCTGCGGCGGTGCGCTCGCGCCTGGGCCGGCGAGGCATTCCCTGATCGTGGTCAGCAGCGCGTCCGGCGTGAACGGCTTGCGCAGGCAGCGCATCGCGCCGAGCTCCAGCGCCATGCGCAGGAAATCGGGGGAGGGCGAGGCGGACGAGGCGAACGCATAACCGGACATCGCGATCAGCGGGATCGCCGGTGCGCGCTCATGAAAGATGCGGATGGATTCGAAGCCGCGCATGTGCGGCATGAAGATGTCGACCAGCATGACGTCGAACGTCTGCGCTTCGAGCGCAGCAAGCCCCGTTTCTCCGCCGTCAGTCAGCGTGACGTCGAAGCCCTGACGTTGGAGGAGGACCTCGATGGTCGCGCCGACCATCGGATCGTCATCAACCACGAGGATACGCGGCATGACTCTTCCCAGTAGATCGAAGTCCCCACAGCGGTTTTTGATATAAGGGAATCGTGCGCCGGGTCAATTTTGGATTGGATCAGGGGAGATATGCACGGTGGGGTGATTAAAGGTCCGTTGCAACGGTGCGTACAAGACCTCGCCGGTGCACGCGATGCGCGCGAAAAGGGCGTCGCATTGCTGCGACGCCTTCCCGGATTCAGGCGATGTTGATGCGCTTACGGGCAGGGATGACGTAGACCGTCGTATCCCAGATAAGTGCCGGACGCCGGGTCGTAGGACCGGTAGCGCTGCGCGCAATAGGCGGCCGAATCGCCGCCAGTGTCGGGCACCACGGCCACGGACGAACCCTCGTCGTAATAGGAGTCACCATAGTAGTAGGGATCATCGTAGTACGGGCCGCCGTAATAGGCGTATGAGCCCAGCGCGCCGATCGCAGCACCTGCCGCGAAGCCCGGGAAGAAGCCGCCGCGATGATGCCGGAAGCCACCGTGCCAATTACCAGCACCGCCGCGCCAGTTGTTGCCTACGGCTGCGAAGCTGCGGCCGCCGCCAGCGCTGACGGACGGCGCTGCACCGACGCTCGGACGCATCGCGGCACCGGCTGCGAAATTGCCGCCGCCACCGCCGATCCGTGCTCCACCGCCGAAGCCTCCGCCACCGAAGTGAGCGCCGCCGAAGTGGCCGCCGCCACCGCCAAAGTGACCGCCGCCACCGAAGTGACCGCCGCCACCACCGAAGTGTCCTCCACCACCCCGCGCAAAGCTTGCGGTCGGTGTGACCATCGGCAGGACCAACGCCAGCGCTGCGACGGCGCCTAAAACTTTCAGACTTTTCATGTTCTTCAACTCCTTTTCCAGGGAGCAAACCCCGTTGACAGGGCTGTGGTTCCGGGGATCACGCCGGTTTGCGTGCGAACAGAGAACTCTCATGCGGTCGCAATATCCGGCACGAACGGTTCGCGTCTGATTTGCGGCGCCCTTCCGTGCCGACACTACGGCGTTTGCGGGGGGCGCGGCCGCGCCCTGCCGACTGGACATTTTGCCGTCCGGATGGCATCAGGACCCCCACAAGCAGGGCCCTTGCCGCATGAAACAGTTCTTCCTCAAGCTCTTCACCTGGTGGAATGGCCAGACCTTTGGCACCCAGCTCTGGACCTGGCGGTTCGGGGAGCTGGTCGGCCAGGACGAGCAGGGCAACCGCTATTATCGCGCCCGCGGCGGCGCGATCGATCCGACGCTCGGATTCGAGCGGCGTTGGGTGATCTTTAACGGCTATGCTGAGGCGAGCCGCATACCGCCGGCCTGGCACGGCTGGATGCATCACGTCGTCGACGTGCCGCCGACCGAGATCAACTACCAGCCGCGCGAGTGGGAAAAGCCGCACCAGCCGAATCTGACCGGCACGCCCAGGGCCTACCGGCCCTCCGGTTCGACGCTCGCCAGCGGCAAGCGGCCGAAGGCGACCGGCGACTACCAGCCCTGGACGCCCGGCTAACCGGCCAGCCTCTCTTCCATCACTGCGATTGGATGCATCCGCATCCGCCGCACGCCGCTGTGGACAACGGGAACAGCGGGGACGCCGCTTGCGCGCCCGTTGCGCTGACGCGAGCGATAGGGCGCAATGAACCCATCTTACGGAGATGGGAGACCATCGCGTTCGGTTCGGGCAACAGCTCGCGACTGTCCCGATATGCAGCGGCCGCCGACCAGGACTCGATCGGGAGATAGGCCCCCGGTCTGGAAGTTCCGAAATCGCCCGATGGAATGTGCAGCCGCCGTAAGAAAGGAGAGGCCGCTTGGGAAACCAAGCGGCCTTTTTCTTTGACTGCGGCACCTCGAGCCTGCGCGCGTCAGTCGTAGTGCACCTCCGGGAAGAAGTCGCCGCGGCCCGCGGGCGTCATGTCGAGCAGGCCCCAGAGCGGATCGACCAGATCGCCCGCGCGATGATGCTGCTTCGGCACCGGCGGGGCAAAGCTCATCTCCGAGCCCCAGAAGTGCCTGATCGTGCCGTCCGCCTTCTTAAAGACGTTGAAGATCGTCTCGTCCCAGTCCTGCCCGTCGGGAACGCGATGCTGCGCGCGCATGCCCCTGGAGAATTTCGACGTGTCGCCGAAGTAATCGGGGTCAAAGCTGTTGCCGGCGGTGGACAGCAGTGACAGATGCTCCCATCCGCGTTCGTGGGCCCAGGCGGCGAGCCGCGCGATCGGCGATTTCGCGACGATGTGGAAGGCGGCGCGCATGCCGACGTGCCGTGCGGCGCCGTCGAGCGCGTCGAGCATATGGGTGCAGCCGGGGCAGGGCAGCTCGCGCTCCGGCCCATACATGAAGCTGTAGAGGATCAGCGCGTCGTGCGGACCGAACAGCTCCGACATCCGAACCTGCTCTGGCATGCTGGTCCGGCCGATGCGCTCGAAGACGTAATCCTGCGGCACCTCGCCGCCGAGCGGCAGCGCTCGGCGCTTTGCGGCGACGGCTTCAATCTGCGTCCGAAGGGCGATCTCCTCATCCAGCAACGCATTTCGCGCGGCGCGATACTCAGTGCTTTCGTTGGGGTAGTGGAGATGCTCCATGCTTGCTCTCCCGCACGCTGTGAGTTTGGTGCGGGCTTAACTCGCCTGCCAAAACCCCAGTTCCGCTCCAGCATGGAATGCCTAGATCACCCGTGCGGCCGCGCGCCCGACCGCCTCGATGCGGCGGACCTGGTTCGGCGCGATGCGCTCCTTGACCAGGGCGAGGACCTCGGCCGGTGCTGTTTCCGGCGAGCCGGAACTGAACGGCGGGGCCGGATTGTATTCGAGCCGGAGCTGAATCGCTTCCGCCATGGTGCGATCGACCAGTATCGACACCAGCGTCAGCGCAAAATCGATGCCTGCGGTGACGCCGCCGCCAGTGATGCGATTGCGGTCGACGCAGACGCGCGTCTTTGTCGGCGTCGCGCCAAACTGCCTAAGGAACTCCATCGCGCTCCAATGCGTGGCGGCGCGGTAGCCCCTCAAAAGGCCGGCGGCACCCAGCACCAGTGATCCCGTGCAGACCGAAGTCACGTACTTCGCACCTTCGGCCTGCTCGCGCAGAAAATCGAGCGCCTCCGTATCGTTGACCAGATCGTCCGTTCCGCCACCGCCGGGCACGCAGATCACGTCGAGTTGCGGGCAATCGGCGAAGGTCGTGGTCGGCGTCAGCGTGAGGATGGAGTCGCTCGGCACCGGTTCGATGCGCTTCCAGATCAGGTGCAACTTCGCGCCGGGTACAGCGGAGAACACCTGCAAGGGACCCGTGAAGTCCAGTTGGGTGACCCGCGGAAATACCAAGAGTCCGATCTGAAGCGGCGACGACATCGAAGACCTCCTCGAAAATCAACTTGACGACGACAGCGTGGCATGGTGCCCTTTCGTCTGAAATGGCATATTTCCCTCATTTTCGGACGAGGCCATGATCGGCATCCTGATCTTCCCGGATTTCCAGTTGCTCGATGCGGCGGGTCCCATCTCGGCTTTCGAAATTGGCGCGCGTTATTCGGGCAAGCCGCTCGCGATCCGGGTGCTGGCGGTCAAGGCGGGGCCGGTGCGCAGCTCGTCCGGCGTGGAAATGGTCGCGCGCGATTTCAAATCGGCGAATGCGATCACGACGCTCGTGGTTGCGGGCGGCGAGGGTGTGGCAGCGGCGGCGCGATGCCCGATCACCCTGGCCTTCGTGCAGCGACTGGCGCGGCGCGGCGTGCGGGTCGCCAGCGTCTGCTCGGGCGCCTATGTGCTCGCCGAAGCCGGACTGCTCGACGGTCGTCGCGCCACCACGCATTGGGGACGGACGCGCGACTTCGTCGCGCGCTATCCGAAGGTGAAGTTCGAGCCGGACCAGATATTCACCCGGGACGGCAATGTGTGGACGTCGGCCGGCATCAGCGCCGGCATCGACCTTGCGCTGGCGATGGTCACCGAGGATCACGGCGAGGAGATCGCGCAAGCGACCGCGCGCCAGCTCGTGCTCTACCACCGCCGCAGCGGCGGCCAGTCGCAATTCTCCTCGCTGCTGGAATTGAAGACGCCGAACGGCCGGTTCGGCGGGTTGTTGTCATGGGCGCGCGAAAATCTCGACTCGCCCCTGACGGTGGAAGATCTCGCCGACCGCGCCGGCATGAGCGCGCGGCATTTCGCCCGCGCGTTCGCCGCCGAGACTGGCACGACGCCGTCCAAGGCAATCGAGCGGCTGCGGGTCGAGGTCGCGCGCGAGCGTGTGCAGTCCTCGCGCGAGGCGATCGAGCTCGTCGCGGAGGCGACCGGTTTTCGCGATCCCGAGCGGATGCGGCGCGCCTTCATCCGCGCCTTCGGCCAGCCCCCGCAGGCGCTGCGGCGCGCGGCGCGGGCCGGCTAGGTCGGGCGCTCCTAGAGGCGCAGACGTCAGCTTCTGTCGGCCAAGCGGAAATCTTGCGACCAGTTAGAGCATTTCTGCTCGTGGACCCACAGGAGACAATCGCGCTCAGATCGTATAAGTTGTTAGGACAGATGGTACACCTCCCATTCGTCATCATGGGGTCGCATGTCTATTGGCAAAGCCATTTGCTCTGTGGTGTTGGGTTTGATCGCCTCTGGTCTCAGCACCTTGACCATCGCCGACGAAGTTAAGCGAATTTCTGTCAACGGATATGAATTTGCCTACGTCGACGCTGGGCAGGGCGAGCCCGTAATATTCGTTCACGGTGGTTTGCAAGACTACCGAATGTGGAGCGAACAACTTCCAAAATTCGCGACACGATATCGCGCAATAGCATACAGTCGCCGGAACAATTATCCGAACGAAGTAAGTCCGGACGGGACACCAGATAGCGCCGCCCCCGATGTGCACGGTGAAGATCTCGCGGGCCTCTTGCGCGCTCTGGGGTACTCAAAGGCCCGGATCATAGCGCATTCATCCGGAGCGTACGCAGCTCTTTTCTTCGCCGCGAAACATCCGGACATGGTCGTCAGTCTCGCGCTCAACGAACCTCCGGCGTTGGGTCTATTGAATGGTCTGCCAGATACTGGCGACATGCTGCAAGCATGGGTCGCAAATATGGCGCCCGCCAGAGAAGCTCTTGGAATGGGCGACATACAGCGGGGGATTCCCATGATCGTAGATGCCATTGGAGGCCCGGGGGCCTACGAACACCGTTCCGACGCTCAAAGGAAAATGAACTTGGACAATGTTGCATCATTTCAGGCGGATGCAACAACCAAGCGGCCAAGGCCGGTCTTTACCTGCGACATGGCCAAAGCGATCACGGCTCCCACGCTCTTGTCCAACGGCGAGCGAAGCCCGCGCCTGTTTCACCGAGTCGTGGATCAATTAGAGCTTTGCTTGCCGAACCGCGAAAGGATCGAAATCGCTGCGAGCTCACATACCGTTTCATGGGAGAATCCCGGCGCCTACGATCAAGCTATCCTTTCCTTCATGGAGAAGCATTAGCAGCAAGACTGGCACGTCGGCTTCTGGCCGATTCTGTTGAAAAATGCGGTTGTTGCGACTCAGAGATACCAGTGATTCAGTCTGCTTAGTTGGCAGGACTGAAGATCATGATGGGGCATCGGCAAGTCGAACAGGCTGCGTTGTTCTATGAGTTCTCGCTCGAGAAGCATATTCCCGCCGACCACCTGCTACGGTCGATGGACAGGTTCGTCGATCTTCAAGAGATCCGGCGGGGCCTGGCGCCTTTCTACAGTAGCATCGGTCGGCCTTCGATCGATCCGGAGCTCATGATCCGGATGCTCCTGATCGGTTACTGCTGCGGCATCAGATCGGAGCGGCGCCTGTGCGATGAGGTCCACCTCAATTTGGCCTACCGGTGGTTCTGCCGGCTCGGTCTGGACGGTTCGGTGCCGGATCACTCGACTTTTTCCAAGAACAGGCATGGTCGCTTCCGGGAGAGCGATCTGTTCCGTCGAGTGTTCGAGAGCGTCTTGCGCCGCTGCATCGAGGAGCGACTTGTCGGTGGTGAAGGATTTGCAGTCGATGCGAGCTTGATCAAGGCCGATGCCAATCGGCAGAAGGGGATCGAAGGCGACAAGGGCCTTCCACCGGAGGCCGCCGGCCGAGCGATCGATGAATATCTGGCCGTCCTCGACGATGCCGCTTTCGGAGCAGCGACCGAGGTCACGCCGAAGTTCGTGTCGCCCTCCGACCCAGCGGCGCGCTGGATGGGAGCGCACGGCGGCCAAGCCTTCTTCGCCTACTCGACGAATTACCTGGTCGACGTCGAGAACGCGATCATCGTCGATGTCGAGGCAACCACGGCAATCCGACAGGCGGAGGTGTTGGCCGCCAAGCGCATGATTGAGCGCTCGCTCGACCGGTTCGATCTCTATCCGAGCCGGCTCCTCGGCGACAGCGGCTATGGCTCGGCCGAGATGCTCGGATGGTTGGTCTACGAGCACGGCATCGAGCCACACGTCACAGTGTTCGACAAGTCGGTCCGCACAGACGGGATATTCTCGCGCGAGGACTTCACCTATGACCACGCAGGTGACGTGTATCGCTGTCCTGGCGGCAAAGTACTCACCACGACCGGAGCGCTGGTGAACGATGGCGCCACGATGCTTTACATGGCCAGCAAGCGCGATTGCGATCGGTGCGCACTGAAGTCCCGGTGTTGCCCCAAGCAGCCCTCACGGAGGGTGCCGCGCTCAATCTATGAGGGCGCTCGCGACATGGCCCGCCAGATCGCAAGGTCGTGGGAAGGAGGCACCTCGCGTCGGCTCCGCAAAAAGATCGAGATGCTGTTCGCGCACCTCAAGCGCATTCTCAAGCTCGACCGTCTACGTTTACGAGGTCCAAACGGTGCTCGTGATGAGTTCACCCTCGCAGCCACCGCCCAGAACCTTCGCAAGATGGCCAAGCTGATCCCGATGCAATCCCTCAAACCCGCATAACGGCCGTTGGGTCCCATCGGCTCTGGTGCCAATACATCGGGACTACTGCCGCCTTTTTCAACAGAATCGGCC
>NZ_LSEF01000012.1 GCF_001641695.1 Bradyrhizobium neotropicale | reverse complement strand
CTAGTGGTTCATCACAGTGATTTTGACGTTTTGATACCGAGCCATCCGAGGATAGGCAACTTTTCGGGTGGCAAGAGGATCTCGATGCTTCGAGCGACGCCGGGCTGGCGACGAATGAACCCGTTGCGTTCGAGGGTGAGGATCATCTGGTGGACTGACGGCGGGCTGACGCGGAAATGCCGCTGGATGTCGGCCTCGGCGGGCGGCTGTCCGAACATGTACGAGTAGGTATGGATGAAAGCGAGATAGTGTCCCTGCTTCTCGGTGAAGTGCGCGCCTGATTTTTGACTCATAGCTGGATTCGTCCCGGCCTCCGACAAGGAGGCGAAGCATGAATGTACGTTATCGGGTCGAATTGAGCCAAGCCGAGCGGGACGAACTGACGGCAATGCTCGGCGGCGGCACGCATTCCGCCCGCAAACTCAAACGGGCTCAGATTGTGCTGGCGGCCGATTCAGGCAGCTGCGACGCGGAGATTGCCCGAACCGTCCGGGTCAGCCTTTCCACCGTCGGCCGGACCAAACGCCGTTTCGTAGAAGGCAATCTGGAGCGGGCCTTGAGTGAGGAGCCGCGTCCGGGCGCGGAACGCAAGCTGACAGGCAAGGAAGAGGCCCTGCTGGTGGCGACGGCATGCGCCAAGCCGCCCGCCGGCCGCAAACGCTGGACGCTGACATTGCTGGCCGACGCGATGGTCAAGCTCACCGATCACGCCAGCCTGTCGGGCGAGACCGTGCGCCGCCGGCTGGCCGACAACGACCTCAAGCCGTGGCGCCGGGATATGTGGTGCATTCCTCATGTCGACGGCGAATACGTCGCCCGGATGGAGGATGTGCTCGATCTCTACGCCGAGGCGCCGGATCCCGAGCGGCCCCTGGTTTGCTTCGACGAGACCCCAGTCCAGCTGATCGGCGAGGTACGCCAGCCGATCCCTGCCCAACCGGGACAGCGCGAGCGCTACGATTACGAATATCGCCGCAACGGTACCGTCAATCTCTTCGTCACCTTCGATCCGCATCGCGGCTGGCGCAATGTCAAGGTTACAGACCACCGCGCCGCGGTCGACTACGCGCACTGCATGCGCGAACTCGTCGACGTCCACTATCCCAATGCCGCCTGCATCCGTGTGGTGCAGGACAATCTGTCGATTCATACGGCCGGCGCGCTATATCAGGCATTTGCGCCTGCCGAGGCCCGTCGCATCCTGCGCCGCCTCGAGTTCCACTACACCCCGAAACACGCCAGCTGGCTCAATATGGTCGAGTGCGAGATCAGCGTGCTGCAGCGCCAGTGTCTCGGCCGTCGCATCGACGATCCCAAAAGGCTTCGAAAAGAAATCGCAGCATGGCAACGGCAGCGAAACAAGGCGCGAGACCGCATCAAATGGATGTTCACAACCGACAAAGCCCGCGCCAAACTCGGTCGCGCCTATCCAGTTGCCGCCAAAGAGTCAAAACCACTGTGATGAACCACTAGTCGAGTGCGCCGAATTCGTCAGATCACGCTGCGGAGAGGCCGCGCACCCTGATGAAGCGATATGCAACCATGCGGAGAATTCGCCCCAGGACTCACGAGCAGATATGCCTGGTCTACACTTCGTAACAATCCAGCCGGATTTTGGCCTCTAGTCTCGTGGATTAGTTGGCCGTTCGCCGCGTCCAGCTACGTGGCGATCGCGCTACGCATCTATGGTACTAGAGGATTTGCGTCTTGAAGCAGAACACCCTGCGTTACCGGGTCTCACGCCGTGCCCGCAGCCTGCCGGCCGAGCTCGCCTCGATGCTGGTTGGTATGCCGAGTGTCAGCCGAAGACTGAACGGGACTTACGAAAGGGCGAGAGCATCTCACAAGCCGCGCCTGCCCAAACTCTCATCACTCGACATGGACATCGTCGCCGGACTGGAAAAGAACGGCGTCTATATCACTTCGCTCGACGAGCTGGATCTGCCCGGTACGACGGCGCTTTGGACGTCGGCGACCGAAATCGCGAACACCTATTCCCTCCGCGCCAGGAACGGCGAGTTCGCCGACGACTATACCGTGCAGGTCGGCGCCGAAGAGATGATGCGCCATCCGCATATCGTCCGCTGGCCCCTCAACGATCGTATCCTCGACATCGTCGAGACCTATCTCGGCCTGCCCGCCGCCTATGACACGCTGAACTTCTTCTACACCGTGGCCGATGGCAGGCAGGTTGCCGCACGCAGATGGCATCGCGATGTCGAGGACCGGCGGATGGTCAAGGTGATCGTCTACCTGCACGATGTCGACATCGACACCGGCCCGCTCGAAATCCTTCACCGCTCCTTTCCCGGAAGCGATACGCTCGAAGGCGCCAACTTTCCCGTCCTGACACAGGAAATGCTGGAAGAGAGGCTCGGCACAACGCTGCAGAGCGGCGACGTGACGACCTGCACGGGCAGGGCCGGCACGGTGATCTTCACGGATGTGGCGAGCCATTACCATCGCGGGAGGCCGGCGGTCGCACGTGACCGCTGCGCGCTCTTCTACAACTTCTTCTCGCGCACGCCGCTTCGGCCATTCTTCTGCGGGCGGCACGTGTTTTCACGCCAGCAGCTTGCCGAGCTTGCGGCCGGCCAAACGGACCGTGCGCGCGATTGCATGCTGTGGCAGTCAAACCTGCCTCTGCTCGCCCGGATCGTGCCATCCGCGCGGCTTTGACGGGGCTGCCACATCCTCAAAATGAGCCTGTCGCAGGAATTATCGTGTCTCACTTCAGGGGGGCAGTCCAGTAGTGTCACCGTAATACGTAATACTGCCGAAGTGGCACTGAGCGAAAACGTGCACGTCAAGCTGCGCGCGGTGAGCCCCCGACGGCACGCTGGCGCGCGCCCCGGTCCTGATCGAGGCGAGCGCAAGAGCCCGCTATTGATGCAGTCGGCGATGAGCGCACTCCTGGCCCGCCAGCCCTACAAGATGCTGACGGTCGACAAGTACCAGGAATGGAAGGTGATGGACCTTTCGTTCACGCCGCTGGATTTCGGCGGGCCGTAGGGCGTCGCGGCCGCCCCTTATGTCAAGTAGTGCCCGCATGCCTCCTTACGGTAAGGCATTTTCAGTCCAGACGTTGATGCTCCCGCAAACAGCCGCAAATGTGCCGCCGTAGGAGGAAAGCACGTTGACCAGAAGCGCCGAAGGTTTCCGCTCCATGATTTCTACTGCGGCGGATGGTATGTCCGGCTTGTGGGCGCGGCCGGTGAGCAAGTCGTGCCAGGGTCGATCGCCCGGAACGCTCGTGACAGGCCAGGCGAAGATGTCCGAGACGATCATTCCGTTCCAAACGTCTTGCAGAGTGACCTCATCAAGGTCGCATAATTCTACCCTGCTCACGCCGCCGTCGACGGTCGCAAGCTTCATCCGGAAATACCGCGTGTCTTCCCATTCCAGTGCAATGAGCCCGGCATCATGATAGCTGAATCCGAGCATCTGACCTGAGCTGTCGGTGGTCCAATCGACCTTCATTGCTGCCTCACAAAAATCACAGCGTTCATGGCGGCGGAACGTTTGGGCCTCTAGGAAGTGGGGGGTCTCCCACTTCCGGAGCACGGGAGGGGCTGCGATCTTTGTGGCTAGGCTTACCGCCGCACGGGGGGCGTCCCCAGTCGTGACAGTGATCGTCATTTCCGATCCCCTTCTCATTTGGATGGGGAGTGTCGCGATCGGTCAATGGAAAACCATCTGGCCCGTAAGTCCTACTGCCGGTCTCGCCACGAACTGTTGAACCCGGAACTCCTTCGTACGGAATTACGGTGACAGTGCACTCAATTGTTATCGTCATCACGCTGGCGCTCGGGCTTTGGCTCGCGTTTGGCCGGTTTGAGGGTGCGTCCGGTGAGCCGCTCGAGCCGGATGATGAAGCGGTCGCCGCCGAGCGGGCGCGTCGTGGGGTTGCCTAGTGCCGCTGATGGTCACAGGCGTTGAGCAATGAGCTTTCTGATTTCCTGGATTGCACTCGTTAAGAGGCGCGCGTGCTCTTTTGGAAATTCCGTGAGGTTCCTGTCCAAAATGTCAGCATTAACGTCTTCCAGCACGCCCCATTGCTTGAGGAAGGCAATCTTCCACGATGCGTCCACGTCTTCCAACGCACTTTGAAGTCCATCCAAGCTCGACACCAGGTGAGGTAAATTGATCGCCTTTTTGTCAAAGGCGTCGAGTTCATCAATCATCAGGCTGAGTTGCCGAGCGTCATACTCTGTCATCTTCCCCTCATGGAGCTCCCTGACGAACCGCAATTACAGTGACAGTGCACTCAATTGCTGTCGCCATCATGCTGACGCTCGGGCTTTGGCCCGCGTTTGGCCGGTTTGAGGGGGCGTCCGGTTAGCCGCTCGAGCCGGGCGATGAAGCGATCGCCGCCGAGCGGCCGACCGATGCTCTCCGCCGCGCGCAGGCGGGCGAACGACTCGTCCTCGGACGCGCCGTCGAGCAGATCGGCGAAGCGCGGGAAGCGGTCCTTGATCGGCGCCAGCGCCGTCACCCCGTCGTGTTTGCCGCGCAGATGCGCGCGCGTGCTTGCCCATCGCCAGTCTTGCGCGCGCTGCACCAGCCGGGCGCGTACCGGGTTGAGTGAGACGTAGCGCAATGCGGCCGCCAGATGTTCCTCGTCCATGGCCACCGCGCCGAACCGGCCCTGCCAGAAATGCCCCGTGCGTTTTCGCCTCGCCTGGATCGTGCCGGCATAGGACCGATGCACGCGCGCCAGCGCGCGGCGCAGGCCGTCGGCATCGGAGGGCACCAGGATGAGATGCACGTGGTTTGGCATCAGGCACCAGGCCCACACCTCGACCCCGGCGGCCCGGCAATTTTCCGCGAGCAGGTCGCGATAGAGCGCATAGTCGCCATCGTCGAAGAAGGTACGCGCGCGACCGTTGCCGCGCTGGGTGACGTGGTGGGGGTGACCGGGGATGACGACGCGGGCGAGACGGGCCATGCTCCAGCATGCTTGCAGGAGCGAGCGGCGTCAATTGAGTGCACTGTCACCGTAATCTTCGACGGGGTTACGGCTGTTGATCTTTCGATTGATAAGCTGAAATCGAGATCGATATACCAAGCTCACCCAACGTTGCGACAAGCTCTTTGTCGAAGGCGACGGTTCTCGACAGAGGGGCATCCATCAAAATTCCAATGTCCAGAGTCATCAGCTTGACTTCATTCGGACATTGACGCGCGTAAGTAAGCCCCCCTCTGTTCTGGTCGATGAACTGCTTTATTTGGACCGAAAGCTCAAGGCCTCGTGGTGCATCAGCGACATCATAAAATAGCAGTTCGCATCCGTCGTCCGCCACATCTTTGCGATAGAATCGTGCGGCTAGATGTCCGGCTATCCCACTCTCAAGGGCGGTTCCCATGATCTGCAAGACACAAAGCATTGCTCTCCCCTAGAACACTGGCATCAAAGGTATAACTCGTCCGCCACCGCCACCCCCTCCTGGCAAAAGTGGTCGCGGTAGCGGCAGTGGAATTAATGGTGGCGGAGCGAATCTATAGCCCCTCCCACCCTTGTTGTCTGGGCCCGGGCGGCCCTGTTTACACCACTCTTCATAGGGTTCCTTCGCTTCATCGGGAGTTTCGATGTCGGGATCGCCTGGTCTCTTCCACTTGCGATGATACCATTTCCAAAAATCAGGTGGCAGACCAAACGTTTTATCCTTTGGAGCTAAGCCATCGGTGTCTACGTCATTCACGGTATTTCCGCCGACGTAGCTATAGATATTTGCAGCTCCATCGCTCGATTCACCCAGAGGATCTCGCGACAGGGAATTACGGTGACAGTGCACTCAATTGCTGTCGCCATCATGCTGACGCTCGGGCTTTGGCCCGCGTTTGGCCGGTTTGAGGGGGCGTCCGGTTAGCCGCTCGAGCCGGGCGATGAAGCGATCGCCGCCGAGCGGCCGACCGATGCTCTCCGCCGCGCGCAGGCGGGCGAACGACTCGTCCTCGGACGCGCCGTCGAGCAGATCGGCGAAGCGCGGGAAGCGGTCCTTGATCGGCGCCAGCGCCGTCACCCCGTCGTGCTTGCCGCGCAGATGCGCGCGGGTGCTCGACCATCGCCAGTCTTGCGCGCGCTGCACCAGGTGGGCGCGCACCGGGTTGAGCGAGACGTAGCACAGCGCCGCGGCAAGATGGTCCTCGTCCATGACGACCGCGCCGAACCGTCCCTGCCAGAAATGCCCCGTGCGTTTGCGCCGCGCCTGGATCGTGCCGGCATAGGACCGATGCACGCGCGCCAGCGCGCGGCGCAGGCCGTCGGCATCGGAGGGCAGCAGAATGAGATGCACATGGTTGGGCATCAGGCACCAGGCCCACACCTCGACCCCGGCGGCCCGGCAATTTTCCGCGAGCAGGTCGCGATAGAGCGCATAGTCGCCGTCTTCGAAGAACGTGCGTGCGCGACCGTTGCCGCGCTGGGTGACGTGATGAGGGTGACCGGGGATGACGACGCGGGCGAGACGGGCCATGCCGCAGCGTGCCGGCAGGAGCGAGAGGCGTCAATTGTGTGCAAGGTCACCGTAATGTCTTGCGCGTCATCCGGCGCTGCTCATGTAAGGGTGCGCTCATCATTCTGATTGTGCCAAGCAGCCACCGCCACGGCCAAGGCGGCCCGAAAAGCAGGAATCGCTGTTGCAAGGCGACGCCGGAAGCCCAGCCTGCTTAGCTTCCACACAAAATACTGCGATGGCAAATGACCATTTTGAGCTGCCGCTCCAAAATATTCGATTGCACTTTTTCGCCCCGATTCTTCGCCCACCCGATTTAGGAAGTATACTCCCATCAGATAAAGAGACGGACCGAACCCAGCAGCACAGTCTGAGCGAATGTCGTCTATGAAAGAGCTATCGCCTTCCGCATACTTAATCTTGGCGATGTTGAATCTTGCCAATTCGGGATTCGTCTTCTCCCATTGCCTGAGCTGCGCGATGGCGGCGTCAACGTCCTTGGGAACGAACTCTCCTCTAAAATATTCCCACGCCAGCCGATATTGAGCGTCGGGATCGCCACGCGCTGCCTGCTCACGATATTCTTCAACCTTGTTTGCTCTTGCCATTCGATTGTCCAAGAAAGTGTCAATTCGCGTATTCTAGCACCATTAGTAACTAATGGGCGGAGCTGGCGGATTAGGTGGAGGCGGTCCCTTGCCTGCTGCAGGGGGCTTCGGCAGTTGAGGCGGCGGCCCCGAGGGCTCTGATATCCTCGGCACTGGTTGTTGGACCGGGGGAGGCACCTCGACATCTGGATGGTTGAACTTCAATAGCGCCAAGCAGAACCGAATGAACGCGGCTATTTTTTCTCCTCTCGTTGCTTCGCCCGTCGGATCTGTAAAGCTGATTGGATTCCCGTCCACATAGGCGTAGAGGTTTGCCTCGTTCGGCCACGTTACGGTGCCGACCTCAGGAATGACGTTGATACTAGACGATGCCCATTTCGAAGCGTCCTGGGATCTTTGACTGTAGCTCCCGATCGTAGGATCCGCTCCAATTTGCACTGACTGACTGTCGATCGGATCTCGCGACAGCCAACGTCCCGCGGCCGGATCGTAGATTCGGTATTGGGTTAAGTAGAGCCCGCTGTCGGCACTGTAGAGCATGCCACCGTAGCTGAAATCGCTGAGAGGCGGGGATTGCAAGGGGAGACCGTAAGGATCGTAGTTGTAACCCGGTGCATTCGTCGCGCTCGCGAAGATACGGCGTACAGAGCCGATCTGATCGGTCCCATAGTAGTAGGGTTGCGCAGGTAAACCAGGGACGAATTCGCCCTCAACGTAATAGCTGCGGATTGGCGTGTTGCTTCCATTGCGCGCCTGGCAGATGGTCGCTCCGCACCACAGGTAGGAGGTTGTCGTCGCGTTGCCGACGCCGGCGGGAGTGCTGACAATTGCAGTGCGCCGGTTGAGCCCATCGTACAGAAAAGCGATCTGCTTGCCGGATTGTCCGGGATAGTTGATGTTGATCAGGCGATTTTCGGCGTCCCAAGCGTAAGTTCGTTGGCCATCCGAGAGCAAGTTACCGTTGGCATCAAAAGTCAGGGGCTGTCCTGAGAGATTGGTGAGCTGGTTGAGGTTATTATAACTGACTGTTTGCGTTAATGGGCTCGGATAGACCGGCGCGGTGTCGCTAGTCTCGCTAATGGCGCTGATGAAATTCTCGGATGTCGTCGAATAACCGTAAGCGGAGAGTTGCCCGGACGACAATCCGATATTCGTAATGCCCGAAAGTCTCCGATCGCCGCTATTCGGCAAATAACTCCATTCCGTTGAAAGCGTGGTGTTGGCCATCCGGCGTTGCGTCGTTTGGCTGGTCTGCCCTAGATAGCTCAGTGTGAATGCGCCAAGGTCGCTCGCATGACTCGTCAGACGATCGATCGGATCGTAACCAAATGTCTCGGCGCCGGCCCCGGCCACAGTACGCGACGCTAGCCGCTGCATCGCATCATAAGCGTAGACGATGGTGCTGTTGGGGACCGGTCCGCTCTCCTGCTGCAACTGCAGTGCACCGAGGCTCCCAATCGGGACGTATGTGTACGACGTGGAGCCGGTGCCGTCGGTCATTGACGTGCGGCGCCTGAGATAAGGGTCGTAAGCGAAGGTAAGGCTCGGCGTCGCGTTTACCGTGTTTAGATAAGTGATGCTCGTCAGCAGGTTATCCTGAGCGTAGCCATATTGCTTGGTCTGTCCGAGTGCGTCCAGTACCGACCTGAGGCGGCTTGTTGTGCTCTCATAGGTGTAAGTGCTCGTACTTGTGTCGGGATAGGTCTTCTGCATCATCCGGCCTTCTACATCGTAAGCCCACGATGTGAGATTGCCCTTTGGATCTGTCAGACCGGTCAATTCGTTGTTCGGGCCGTATCCGAAGAGAGTCAGCTTGCCTGCAGGATCGGTGATCGATGTCAGCCGTCTGGTCGCGTCATACGCGTAGGTCCACTTTCGGAATTGCCGGTCCTGGAAGCTGGCGAGGTCTAGGCGGTGTGGACACTTATCGCATCCATAGGACGATGGCAGCGAGAGTGACGACGGCTCGGTAATTTCGGGCGGTCTTTTCGAAGCGGGTAGCGACGCGGCGGAACTGCTTGAGTTTGGAGAAGCAGCATTCCACGAGATGGCGCTGGGCATAGAGATGTTTGTCGAGCGGATATTTGAGGGCGCGTGACGGGTTGTTGGGGATGACGGCGAGCGCCTTTTTGGCGGCGATGTCTTGGCGCAAATGATCGGCGTCATAGGCTGTATCGGCGATGACGACCTCGGCCGGCAGTCCCTCGATCAATGCGGCGGCCTGTGGTGCATCGCCCTTCTGGCCTGCGGTGAGCGTGAACCGTACAGGACACCCCAAGCCGCGAACGGCCATATGTATCTTCGTGCTCAGGCCGCCGCGCGAGCGGCCAAGCGCCTGATCTTCAGACCCCCTTTTTTCGCCCCGGCGGCGTGCTGATGCGCCCGGACGATGGTGGAATCGACGATCAGATATTCGAAGTCTGGATCATCAGACATCGCCTCGAAGATCCGCCACCAAACACCCTTGATGCTCCATCGACTGAAGCGCCGGAATACGCTGTTCCAGTCTCCGAACGCCTCCGGAAGGTCGCGCCAGGGAGAGCCTGTACGCACGATCCAGAGCACACCTTCCACGAACATCCGGTTGTCCCGCCCGGTCGAACCCTTCTGGTCGGGCCGGCCTATGATCAGCGGCGCCATGCGCTCCCAGGCCGCGTCGCTCAACACCAAACGATCCATCACACCCAAGGCCGCCTCCCAAAAAGAAGCCTTGAATCTGATTTGCTCTCAAAAGGGAATCCTTAGAGTCCACACCGCCTA
>NZ_LSEF01000011.1 GCF_001641695.1 Bradyrhizobium neotropicale | reverse complement strand
CAGATCGAGAGCGTCGTGCGCGGCGCGATCAAGGACATCGGCTACGAGCAGGAAGGCTTCCACTGGAAGACCTGCGACATCGAGATCCTCCTGCATCTGCAGTCGGCCGACATCGCCCAGGGCGTCGATGCGCCGCAGCCGGGTGAGGTCAAGGAAGAGGGCGCCGGCGACCAGGGCATCATGTTCGGCTACGCCACCAACGAGACGCCCGACCTGATGCCGGCGCCGATTTTCTATGCCCACAAGATCCTGCGCCTCATCTCCGAAGCGCGCCACTCCGGCCGCGAGAAGGTGCTGGGCCCGGACTCCAAGAGCCAGGTCACCGTGCAGTACGAGAACGGCAAACCGGTCGGCGTACGCGAGATCGTGGTCTCGCACCAGCATCTGGTTCCGGACCTCACCTCCAGCCAGGTCCGCGACATCGTCGAGCCCTATGTGCGCGAGGCGTGCCGAAGGACTGGATCAACGGCAAGACCATCTGGCACATCAACCCGACCGGCAAGTTCTACATCGGCGGTCCCGACGGCGACTCCGGCCTGACCGGCCGCAAGATCATCGTCGACACCTATGGCGGCGCGGCCCCGCATGGCGGCGGCGCGTTCTCCGGCAAGGATCCGACCAAGGTTGACCGCTCGGCCGCTTATGCTGCGCGCTATCTCGCCAAGAACATCGTCGCGGCCGGTCTTGCCGACCGCTGCACGCTCCAGCTCGCCTACGCCATCGGCGTGGCGCGTCCGCTGTCGATCTACAACGACACCCACGGCACCGGTAAGGTGCCCGAGGACAAGCTCGAGAAGGCGGTGGCGCAGGCGATGGATCTCACCCCGCGCGGCATCCGCACCATCTCGACCTCAACCGCCCGATCTATGCGCGCACCTCGGCCTACGTATGTCCTTTGGCGCCAGGAGAAGGCGTCGCCAGTCTCCGGCATAATCTAGACGCCGCGCTAATGGGAGCGCGGCATCTAGATAGTCAGAGAGTGGGGCATGCAAAAGACAGTTTATGTTGGGCTCGACGTTCACAAGGCCAGCATCTCGGTCACCACAGCCGAGGAGGGACGCGACGGCGAGCTTCGCTTCCTCGGGACCATCCCCAATACGTCGGCAGATGTCATCAAACTCGCCAAGCGACTGGCTAGGGAGGGTCACCGCCTGGCGTTCTGCTACGAGGCGGGCGGATGCGGTTACGGCATCTACCGGCTGCTCAGGAAGCTTGGCCATGACTGCACTGTAGCAGCGCCGACATTGATTGCGCGTAAGCCGGCGAACGGATTAAGACGGACCGGAGGGACTCCGAGAAGCTCCGGCAGCACCGCTTCGGCGACCTGACGGCTGTCTGGGTTCCTGATCCAGTACACGAGGCGATCCGCGATCTCGTCCGCGCTCGCATGGACGCCGTGATGCAGTTGATGCGGGCTCGCCAGCAATGTCTTGCCTTCCTGCTCCGTCGTTCGAGCAGACCATACACCAGATCGTCTTCCAGGATTATGTTGACGGTGTGGTCTGCCCAGGATCGGCGCGACCAGCCCGAGGGCCGGATCACGACGATGCTGCCCGACTGGTCAATGGCCCCTCTGGTCGAAGCGTTGAGAACGATCCGCGGCATCGACCTGATTTCGTCCGTAACCTTCGTGGCGGAGGTTGGAGACCTCAGCCGGTTCGAGACGCCTCGCCAGCTCATGGCCTATCTCGGCCTGGTACCATCCGAACAATCGAGCGGCACCCGCATCCGCCGCGGCGGAATCACCAGGGCTGGCAACGGCGAAGCGCGCCGCATGCTGGCCGCCTGGAGCTATCGTTATCAACCGCGCGTCGCGTCAGGCAAGACCGACGTTGTAGAGCGCCAGCCAAAACCTGTGCGGGACATTGCCTGGAAGGCGCAGGTCCGTCTTTGCGGCCGCTATCGCAAGCTCGCGGCCGGAGAAAAGAAGCCCACGCTGGTGGTCGCCCGTGAGCTCAGCGGCTTCATCTGGGCTATCGGTCAAACGGTCAGACCGGCCATGCTTCAGGCGTAAATCCGCCGACCTGTCCGGCCGGGGGCGGAGCGTAAGGTCAGGCAACCCTCGAGAGCCAAGTGGGCCGGTTTGATCCGAGGCCCGTGCTAAGTCAGAGGTAGGCCGCGACGAAAAGCGTTCATGCGGTACAATCCGCGAATGGAAGATTGATCGACCGTCGCCATCGGCGCTTCGCCCCCGACTCAACAGGAAACAAGAGTCTTCTTAACCGCCGCGCCTCCGGAGCGGTGAGAATCCCGCTGACCCTTTTTACTTGAAAAAGGACATGGAAGGGCTCGGCCTCTTCGGGGCGTCTGACCGGCTGCCGCGTCGTGGTTTTCCGAGATCGATCCGATCCGCGCCTTCCAGGCTCGATAGAAGACTATGAGGTCGCGACCATGGAAGATGCCAACTGGTTTGGTCGCCGCCTCGTCTCGTGATCGACCAACTCTGTAGTGGGCCGATAGATGAGCCAGTAGTTCTCAGGTCTGAGGATCTTTGGCGCAGGCGCAGATCAGTGACGTGCCGTAGAGATTCCTCGGCAAGAGCTGGCTTTCTATCCAAAATGCAATTCCTAATAATCCATGCAACCAGGATGCTTTGGGCGTGTCAAACGCAGTCCTGCGCTTTACGCCTAGTTTCCTCAGCAACAAGGCCGGCACATATAAAGCATGAAAGAAGTAGCAGTAGGATTTGATCGAAAGGTGCAACCTAAGCGCCAATTTGTGAAGTTCAGTAACGTCATAGCGCAGGAAGTGGCGGTAATGTTCATCAAAGTTCGACCACAGCTCTTGCCGCGCTGGCAGCGTGATGATCAGCGAACGCAGCGCTGGAAAGGCACGAAAAATTGCTTCGATGAATGTGACCGGCTGCTCGATATGTTCTAGCACGTCCAAGAGCAAAACCGTGGTGGTTCGATCCCGCAAATCCTTATCGATATCGGCGAAATCAGTCTTCAGAAAGACGAACGGTCTCGCCTTTTCGTGGACCCATGGATCGCCCAGATCGCAGCCGTGCGCGTCGAACCCGGCTTCGCGTAGGGCGCTGACGTAGTGACCCCGAGCAGCTCCGATCTCGAATAACGTACTGCTGAGGCCACAAAATGCGTGGACATAGCTTTTCAGGATGGCGCTTCGCGCGCGATGCCAGTAGTGTCGCTCGTAACCGGGCGGAAAGCATTCATCGAACTCGTTGCTCGAAAATTCGCTGCCGATTTCGCGATGATCGGAGACGCTCACTTCGTCAATCATTGCAGACCTGCATGGCGCACAGTTTGCATAGTAATAGATCTGGATTAGAAAATATTAAAGACGCCCGCTCCTACCACACCTGAGGGGTGCAGTTTGAAATCCGATGAGTTAAATGCGGGCGCTCCCTAAGCGTTTGCGGTCTCCTATGGAAGATACCCGGATTTGCGACTTAGAGCTTTCAATCGTCGCTCCTTGCTACAACGAGGTCTTGGGGCTCCATGAGCTAGTTCGGCGTTGCTGTGATAGCGCGGCCGCTGCGGTCGGCGACAGCTACGAGCTAATTCTAGTAGATGACGGCTCCACTGACGACACTTGGCAGACTATGATCTGCCTCACCGCCCATCAGAACGTTGTCGCGCTCAAGCTTTCACGCAATTTCGGCCATCAATTCGCGCTGACGGCCGGGCTTTCTGCAGTTCGGGGACGAGCCGTTCTCATAATCGATGCGGACCTGCAGGATCCTCCAGAGCTTCTAGCTCAAATGCTTCAGAGAATGAAAGAGACCTCTGCCGACATTGTGTACGGCCAAAGAAATAGCCGTGCTGGGGAGACCTGGCTTAAGACGTGGACCTCGAAACTTTTTTACCGACTTCTAGGCGGTGTGGACACTTATCGCATCCATAGGACGATGGCAGCGAGAGTGACGACGGCTCGGTAATTTCGGGCGGTCTTTTCGAAGCGGGTAGCGACGCGGCGGAACTGCTTGAGTTTGGAGAAGCAGCATTCCACGAGATGGCGCTGGGCATAGAGATGTTTGTCGAGCGGATATTTGAGGGCGCGTGACGGGTTGTTGGGGATGACGGCGAGCGCCTTTTTGGCGGCGATGTCTTGGCGCAAATGATCGGCGTCATAGGCTGTATCGGCGATGACGACCTCGGCCGGCAGTCCCTCGATCAATGCGGCGGCCTGTGGTGCATCGCCCTTCTGGCCTGCGGTGAGCGTGAACCGTACAGGACACCCCAAGCCGCGAACGGCCATATGTATCTTCGTGCTCAGGCCGCCGCGCGAGCGGCCAAGCGCCTGATCTTCAGACCCCCTTTTTTCGCCCCGGCGGCGTGCTGATGCGCCCGGACGATGGTGGAATCGACGATCAGATATTCGAAGTCTGGATCATCAGACATCGCCTCGAAGATCCGCCACCAAACACCCTTGATGCTCCATCGACTGAAGCGCCGGAATACGCTGTTCCAGTCTCCGAACGCCTCCGGAAGGTCGCGCCAGGGAGAGCCTGTACGCACGATCCAGAGCACACCTTCCACGAACATCCGGTTGTCCCGCCCGGTCGAACCCTTCTGGTCGGGCCGGCCTATGATCAGCGGCGCCATGCGCTCCCAGGCCGCGTCGCTCAACACCAAACGATCCATCACACCCAAGGCCGCCTCCCAAAAAGAAGCCTTGAATCTGATTTGCTCTCAAAAGGGAATCCTTAGAGTCCACACCGCCTA
>NZ_LSEF01000010.1:2672-57532 GCF_001641695.1 Bradyrhizobium neotropicale | reverse complement strand
CTAGCACTACTTTGGCAGATTGTCGGTTTTGCTGTGCTTTATAGGATTCCCGAATCAATTTTTCAATGATTCATGGGTGGTCGGCTCTTGGAGGGCTGACCATGGCGGGATGGGAAGACGAACTTGAACGCTGGCTGATGCCGTTCTTGGACCGGCTGGGCCATAAGACTCGGCAGCGGATGTGTCCTCTGTATGTTGCGGGACTGATTGGTCCTGGCGATCGCAAGAGCGTTCAGCCGATGGCGGAGCGCCTTGCCTCGGGCAACTACGATCAGCTGCACCATTTCATTGCGGACGGTGTCTGGGACGCGACGCCGCTGGAGACGGAGCTGCTCAACCAGGCGGACCGACTTGTCGGCGGCAGGGATGCGGTGCTCGTTATTGATGACACCTCACTGCCGAAGAAGGGCGAACGCTCGGTTGGTGTTGCGGCTCAATACGCATCGGCTCTCGGCAAAACGGCAAATTGCCAAACGCTGGTGTCTTTGACGCTCGCGCGCGGCGAAGTGCCAGTGATGGTCGCGTTACGTCTCTTTCTGCCTGACAGTTGGACAAGCGACGTGTCTCGTTTGAAGCGCGCTCGCGTGCCAGTCGAACACCGAACGCCACGGTCCAAGCCGGAAATTGCCTTGGCCGAGATTGACCGCGCGACGGCAGCCAACGTGCGCTTTGGATGTGTGCTGGCGGATGCAGGATACGGACTTAGCGCACCATTTCGACAAGGGCTAACAGAGCGCGGGCTGGCCTGGGCTGTCGGCATCCCTCGGCACCTGAAGGTGTATCCGGTCGATGTGAAGCTCGTTTGGCCGATTACCAAGGTCCGCGGGAAACCACGAAAGCACCACGTGCCCGATGTCTTATCGATTGCGGCAGAACAAATGCTGGCCAGCGCCAAATGGAAAGCCGTGAGCTGGCGCAGCGGGACGAAAGGTCGGCTGAAAGCCCGATTTGCTGCTCTCCGTGTCCGCACCGCCGACGGCCCTCCTCAGCGGATTTGGGATAAGGGTCAGCAGCATCTCCCGGGCGACGAAGCTTGGCTCATTGGCGAGCAACGTGCCTCAGGGGAGAAGAAATACTATCTTGCCAATCTCCCCGCGGCGACGGATCTGCGCACACTAGCTGCCACCATCAAGGCAAGATGGATTTGTGAGCAGGCGCATCAGCAGTTGAAGGAGGAGCTCGGACTTGATCACTTCGAGGGGCGATCATGGCAGGGTCTTCATCGCCACGCCCTGATGACAATGATTGCCTACGCCTTCCTGCAGCATCGTCGCCTCGCACACGCGGGGCGGAAAAAAAAGAATCAACGGACCTCCGCCTCAGCCAACCATGCCCGCCGTACGTCACGCCATCGTCGATCTCATCCTTCGGCCGCCGTCTCAGCGGTGCCCATACTGCCGAAAACAAATCCTTGAAAAACACTGGCGCAAATAGCTTCTGCCAAAGTAGTGCTAGGACGCGGACTCATTAAGGCGCAGCCACAGCCTGATTGACGCCAGTTGAACGAAGGCAAGATAGTTGGCGGCCAGCCTGTCGTAGCGCATCGCCACCCGACTACACTGTTTGATCCGGTTGAAGAACCGCTCGACCTGATTGCGAGCGCGGTAAAGATACGGGCTGAAGCAGATGGGATCGCTGCGATTGCTTTTCAGCGGGATGTTGGCCCACGCGCCCTTTTTCAGGGCCAGTTCTCTGATCCAGTCGGCGTCGTAACCACGGTCGGCAAGCAGCATTGATCCGGATTTCAGACGAGACAGCAGCTTTCCAGCGAGTCGGACGTCGTGGGCCTCGCCCGGGCTCAGTGCTAGTCGCACCGGCAGACCATTGCTATCGACCACAGCATGAATCTTGCTCGTCAAACCGCCGCGCGACCTTCCCATCGACTGCCGCTGGTTCCTTGTGATGCATGCTCCATGCTGATGCACGCGGACAATGGAGGTGTCGATCATCTGGACAGCGGCATCATGGGCACCGGCGAGTGCGTCGATGATGCGGCTCCAGACGCCAGCCCGCCGCCACCTAACAAAACGGTTGTAGCAGGTGGTGTACGGACCAAACGCCTCGGGCAGATCACGCCAGGGCGCTCCTGATCTTAGGACCCAGAAGATGCCATTGAGGACACGTCGGTCGTTCACCCGAGGAACGCCTCGCGGCTTGTTCGGCAGCATCGGCTTGATGGCGGTCCTCCATTCGTCGTCGGAAAGTTCGTAGCGCATGATTCGGCCCCTCGCCCAGGGGGCTTGAATCACGGCTCGTCAGTCAGGATCAACGGGGCTGCAATCTACGGGATTTTGATGCGCCCGGAAGCGGACGGATTATGCTCACTTTGAGTTTTGCCGAGTCTGACCCAAAGGCGACACGGTTAGATCCGGCGTGGTGGATACTGCTGCGCGGCCGCGAAGATACGTTTTAGCGCGGCCGAATGTGCATAGCGCCGCCAGCAATAGTCCCCTTAGCTTCCCCTCAAGTTGCTTCCTCGCAGACCCGAGTTTTGAAACGCAGGGAGGAATCGGTGAAAACAACACTCGCGTCGCTGACAGTTGCCCTGGTGACCGCGACTACAGTGGTCGCGGAAACGGCTCGCTACAGTGACCTCCCTTCATCCGAGGAGTTGACCAGTCGCAATATCCAACGCGGCGCTGTCGAGGCCGTCGTCTGGGGCATGCCAGCGGTCAATTTTGAACTCATGCTCCAGGCGGCGATCGCCAACGGCGGGGCCGCCAATCAGATGCTCTACTGGTCGCGGCCGGTCAATTGGAAGGATCAAGCCCTCACGCCTAACCCCAGCACGATCTACTTCAACCCGTTCTACGACACGACCAAAGGGCCGGTGGTGCTCGAGATCCCGCCTGTCGAGGGAGATTCTTCGATCACCGGCAGTATCGATGACGCGTGGCAGTGCGCGCTGGAGGACGTGGGCCCTGCGGGTGTCGATCAGGGCAAGGGCGGCAAATACCTCATCACCCCGCCGGGATACAACGAGACGCCGCCCGGTGGATACATCGTCGTGCCGTCGGATACGTTTCAGGGATTCGCGATTCTTCGCTCGAACTTCAAGAGCGGCAGCGACGCCGACATCGCCGGGGCAGTAGCGTACGGGAAGCGGATGAAGATCTACCCGCTGAGCGGAAACGCGAACCAGACCGTTTACGTCGATGTCTATGACAAGATGTTCGAGGCGACGATTCCCTACGACGTGCGCTTCTTCGAATCGCTGAACCGCTTCGTTCAGGCTGAGCCGTGGCTGACGCGTGACAAGGTGATGATCGATTCTCTCAAGACGGTCGGCATTGCAAAAGGCAAGCCGTTCACCGCGGATGCGAAGACGCGATCCACCCTCGACGAAGCGGCGCGCGTAGCGGGGGCCTCTATCGACAAGTGGTACGAGCGGGGCTTTAGCCCGCCTTTCTTCGAAGGCACGCACTGGGCGTTGCCAGTGCCGAAAGAAACCATCGAGGGCTTGTCAACGATGTTTGCCGACCCCAACAACTATCCGATCGAGGGCCGAGCAGTCTATTTCTCCGTCGCCTACTTCAGTGCCAAGCACTTGGGCGCTGGTCAGTTCTACCTCCTGGCGATCGACGACAAATCCGGCCAACCGTTCGACGGAAAGAAGACCTATCGGCTGCACGTCCCGCCGAACGCGCCGGTGAAGTTGTACTGGTCCGCCACCGCGTACGACCGCAAGACGCACGCGCTGATCCGCGAGACATCGCGCTCCAGCCGTGCGTCGAACAGCGCCGGCATGCAGCAGAATGCCGACGGCTCTCTGGACGTATTTGTCGGCGCAAGGACGCCCGCAGGCATGGAGTCGAACTGGGTGCCGACGAACGGCCACGATTTCGAAATCCTCTTCCGTCTGTACGGCCCGGAGAAGGCGTTTTTCGACAAGACCTGGATATTGCCGGACGTCGAGGAAATGAAATAGCGGGTACGGTCCGACCGAAGCTGGACTTGAGAGACGAAATGGAACGAGGGAGAGCGCTATGAAGAAGTTACTGCGAACACTGAGCTTCGCCGGGCTTATTTGCGCTATGACGATGCCCGTCGCTCACGCTCAGCAGGTTCCGCTGCCGACCACCGCCGCACAAGTCCCCGGCCCAGCGCCGGGTACAGTCATGACCAAACCGTATGTGCAGATGGTGGCGCGTGTGGCTTACTTTTGGGGATGGCCGCTGGTCAATGCTGCCAACCGTGCCCATGCTTTTTCCGAGGCCCCCGAACCTGGACTGATGGGTGGGGTCATTCCCGTCGCCTACAATCGACTTGCGATGCTGACGGGCTACATTGCGCCGGATCAGCACTTCATCGCCTGCCCGAACCAAGACGTTGCATACGGTGCCGGCTTCTTCGATCTGGACAAGGAAGCCGCTGTTATTCAAGTGCCAGACTTCGGTGATCGATTTTGGGTTTTTGCCCTATATGACGGGCGTACAGACGAGTTTGCGAGTATCGGAAAGCAGTTTGGCACTAAGCCCGGCTTCTATCTGATGGTCGGCCCGAACTGGAAAGGAGAACCGCCTGCTGGGATTAACGGTGTGGTGCGCTCTTCCACGCGGTTTGCTTTCGCGGTGCCACGCATTTTCATGGATGACACGCCGGAGGATCATACAGCCATCCGGCCAGTGCTAAGTCAGATCAATGCGTATCCATTATCCTCATTCGACGGAAAGATGAAGGTCACCGACTGGAGCAAGCTCCCGCATTTTCCGGCTCCGAAGTCTGCTGGCAAAGGCGAGACCAAGTGGGTGAACCCGGACACATTTTTCGATGAATTACCTGCCGTCATGAAGCAGGTGCCGCCACTGCCTGGTGAGGAATCACTCTACGCCTGGATCGGCAGCGTGCTCAACGCTGCGGCCAATGACCCTGAAATCAAAAACACCCTCAAGGAGACCGCCGCGCAGCTGGAGAGTGAGACGATTACGCCATTCCTGCAATGGCGCTTAAACGGCCGTGCCGCTGGTAACGGTTGGAACTCACCGGTGAATAATGCCGAATGGGGCACCGACTATCTCAATCGGACGGGCACCGCCAAGTCGAATATGTACGACAATCGGCCCGAGGAAACGAAGTACATCTACACCGATGATGACAGCCAGGGAAAACAACTGAGCGGTGAGAACACCTATTCGATCACATTTGCGAAAGGCGAAGTACCGCCTGTAAATGGGTTCTGGTCACTCACCCTGTACGACGCAGAGCATTTCTTCAATCCGAACGCGCTGAACCGTTATTCGCTCGGCACCAAGAACAAGACCCTCGTGTACAATGCCGACGGCTCGCTGACGCTTTATGCGGGCGCCAAATCGCCGGGCAAGGACAAGGAAAGCAACTGGCTGCCGGCACCAGACGGAGCCTTCTCGCTCTACATCCGCGCCTATTGGGCGGAGAAGCCGGTGCTCGATGGGCAGTGGAAGCCGCCCGCCGTTGCTCGCGTGCGATAGACGAAGCCACCCCGGCGATGCCGAGTCCGCTTGTGGCTCTTCAGCGGACCTCGGGAGACGTCCGCTTTTCTGCCGCTGTTGGAGGTTGAGCGGACATCACGTGGCCAGCTGCTTAATGAGTACACGGCCTTCTGTAATGGGCCCGATGATGTCAAGCCTCCCGAGTGAACGTCGCGCCGCCGAGCTAGTCCGGGGCGCCAGGCTTGAGGGGCGCCACGATGACATCTTGCCCCTGTTTTGCCCGACGCGTCGAGTCTTTTTCGAAAAATACGAAATGCGCCGCCGGCGCCCGGCTACTTTGCATGGGGTTGTTTTCGATATTTTTGACTGGAGGCCCCACGCCCCCCGCAAACCGATCTCACGGCCGGGCAGACCTGCCGCTCACCCCTTCGGCCCGCGGAGCTGCACCGTCAGCCGGTCCATCGCCGAGGCCACCTCGCGCCATTGCGACAGCCAGCTCCGCGGAAAGCGGAAGGTGAGGTCGGCGCCGTCGACGCGGCGCTCGGACAGGCACATGCCCGGGGTGGCCGCATCGCGCGTGCAGCGCGCGGTCAGGATTGGGTTCGCGCCGGAAATCAGATCCTCGGTGCCATAGGGCGTATCGCCGCGGAACGTTCGCATCGTCAGCCCGTCTTCCGGCATCGTCGCGGCCTGGTCGAGATAGCGCGGATAGATCGTAGCGACGCGCTGCTCGGGCGCCAGCGCATCGTGATGCGCCGCGATCGACAGGAAGATGCGGTCGATCGGCTGCATGGGTTCCTCGACCGTGTCGGCGGTGACGTGCTTCGGCGCACCCGGCGGCTCGAGCGAGGGATAGAGGAAATCGAGGTCGATGCGTTCCTGCGGTCCGGAATGCCGCTGAATCTTCATGCGTATCGCGGCCGTCGGCACGTTGAACAGCGTGCCGCCGACGCTCATCGGCAGTTTGTCGGGCGCGTTCGCGCCACCAACGCCCCAGGTCGGCCACAGGAGATAGGCGACCAGCGCGACCGCGCTCACCGCAACCATGCCGCTGAGCACGATGGGGACGAGATGCGCCCGCGTGCGCGTCGCACGGGTCCGAGGGGAGGCTGCCGAAAACACCGTCATGAACTTGCGCGCGTGAGCCGGGAAGTCGGCCGATGGCCGACGAATCAGCCGCGACTATGCCACGCGGCGGCGGTTTCGCGGAGCATTCCCGGCTGCGGGCAGGCATGAGGCGGCCCTGCGTGTGCCGGCCCGCGCTGTTAACCTTCCCTTAAGGATAATGTAGCGTTAAAGCGCGCTTTTTGTCACACGAAGGGACCGGCGTTGCGTTAGTTGCGGAACCGTTCCGATGACACCTGAGACCTTGAATACCTTCTTCTCGATCTGCATCGGATTTGCGCTCGCGGGTGCGCTCGTCAGCGGATACCAGGCGATTGCGCAGCGGCCCGCGGGTTTCGGCCTGTTGCAGGAGGGCGTGGCGCCGAGGACCTTTGCGGCGGTGCCATTCCTGGTGTTCGCCGCTCCCTTCATCATCATGCGCAACACGCTGCGCGGAATGCAGGTGGAAAGCCGACGCTTCGAATTCGTGATGATGGCGACCGTCATCGCCGGCTTCTGGAGCATGATGAGCGGCACCTTCTTCCTGATGACGTTGCGCGCCGCGGGCGTCCTGGCCTGATAGCTGCGTTCCAGGCCGCCGGCAGCGCGGCCCTTTGCGCCAAGCCCGCCGTTTCGCTATGCCTTGGGGAAGCGTGACAGGAGACCCCCATGGCGATCTACGAGCTCGACGGGCAGGCGCCCGATCTTCCGGCCGACGGCAATTACTTCATTGCGGAGACCGCGACCGTGATCGGCCGCGTGCGCCTGAAGCCCGGCGCGAGCGTCTGGTTCGGCGCGGTGCTGCGCGGCGACAATGAGTGGATCGAGATCGGCGAGGGCTCCAACGTGCAGGACGGCTCGACCTGCCACACCGATCTCGGCTTTCCGCTTCACATCGGCAAGAACTGCACCGTCGGTCACAACGTCATCCTGCACGGCTGCACGATCGAGGACGGCGCGCTTGTCGGCATGGGCTCGATCGTGATGAACGGCGCGAAGATTGGCCGCGACAGCATCGTCGGCGCCGGCTCCGTCATCACCGAGGGCAAGGAATTTCCCGAACGCTCCCTGATCATTGGCTCGCCCGCGCGCGTGATCCGCACGCTCGATGACACCCAGGTCCAGAGGATGGGGAGTGCGGCGAAGTTCTACGTCGCCAACGGCCCGCGCTTTAACAAGGGCCTGAAGCGGATCGGTTGAGGTCAACTGCCTTCTGACTCGCGAGTTTCAGTCGCGCTCGCAATCTTCTCGTGGCCCGCGGCCCACAGCGCATGCTCATCGCTGCCATCCCGATACGGATTGGCTTCCGCCGGAATGTTTTCGCGTGCGGCGCGCTCGCCTTCTGCGAAGGGATCGCAATCTGTCATCGTGATTTCACCTTTCTGGCCTTGGGACGCGCGGCCGGTTTGCTCTCTTGACTGTCGAGCCTGGCGCTCTTGCGCAGGGCGTCCCTGAGGTCGACGGGAATGCCGTGCTTCTTCAACAGATCGGCAAAGGCTTCATCCGCGAGTTCTTGAAACGTCGCCATCCGGTCGCGCCCCAGTTGCTTCAGCTTGTCGAACGTATCCTCGTCGAACGCGATCAGTTTGCGCATGATCGTGGCCGCCTCCTTGGTTCAAGCGGACGCGACGGGATTTGTTCCGGAACGCGTGCTCGCTGGCGCCGTTGACCGGCAAAGGAGAATTTCCGATGGCCCCGTCGTCTGCAAGCTCCTCTGCAACCGTTTCAGTCAAAGCTTTGATCGTGATCTGCGCCATCGCCGCGCTGCCGGCTGCGTCGCTCGCGCAAGCCACCGGTGGCGCCACGGGATCGACAACCGGCGCCACAGGATCGACCGCCGGCACCACGACAGGATCGACAAACGGTGTGGCCAATGCGCCGGCGCCACCGCCTGGCACCAACAGTCTCGGCACGGCCCAATCCTCCGGTCCGAATGTGGCGCCGGGCGTCACCACCGGCACGGGGGGCGGCGTGGACGCCGCCGTCGCTGCGGAGAACAAGCTGCTCGACAGGAAGATGAAGAGCATTTGCCGCGGTTGCTGATGCTCGCGCGGAAGTGAGCCAGCATACCTGTCCGAAATTCCCAAAGGACATTAGCTTTGGCATTGCTTTGAAGTGTGGACGGTTTCCACACAGAGGGTTGAGCGATGTTACGCAAGATGATCATGGCTGCCTTGGCCGTTGCGGCGGTCGGACTGTTGGCGCCTCAGGCGGCGCAGGCACGGGGCGGCTTCGGGGGCTTCCATGGCGGTGGCTTCCACGGAGGCGGATTTCACGGTGGCGGCTGGCACGGCCACTGGCACGGCGGCGGCTTCTGGCCCGGCGTCGCGATCGGCGCGGGTCTCGCCGGCGCAGGGTATGGCTATTACGGGTATGGCTACCCCTATTATGGCGATCCCTATTATTACGATTCCGGGTACGGCGATGCCAACGGCGGCTATGGCGGCTGCTACGTCGCGCGGCAACGCGTCATGACGCCCAGGGGATGGCGGATCCGCCGCGTCGATGTCTGCGAATAGGACAGGACGGCCCGCCTGGTGATCTAAAAAACAAGGCCGTTGACGCAGTATACCGTCAACGACCTTGCCAGCCCCGGATATTGAAATTGGCTCACGCCATCCGGTACCGGCGAGCATGGCGTGGAATCATACGGGTGAATGTGATCCAGTTCACAACCGGCAAAATATAAGTCGGCGTCGTTCGTCGCCGAATCAGCTGCGCGACTTGTGGTGCCGGGCGCTCGCATGCGCTCGCCGCGCCGGTTTCCTGCGGGTAACCGACGGGGTTTCGGCCTCGGTGGCCCGAACGCTGGCGAAGGATTGCCGCAAGCCGTCGATGGATTCGTTGAGGGTGGCAACCTGCTCCGACAGGCGCTTGGTATCGGACTGCTGCATCGCCAGAAGCCGCTTCACTGTTTGGAGCTGATCCTGCACGACCTGTAGCTGGTCGATCGACTCCTGCTGGGTGGCCTCCAGCCCCTTGGTCTTCTCGACAAGCTGCTCGGAAGCCTGCGCGGTGCGAGCCTGGAGCAGTCGCGACGTCACAACGCGGTCCGCCTCCGGCGCATGGCCGGTATAGGCCCGCCAGATCGCCATCGAGGTGACGCCGGCGATCAGCAATAATAGGGCTGCGGCGGTCAGCGCGATTGGCTGGGCGCCGATGCGAAGGAGGGGATTGGTCGGTTTATCCTCTGCGAGATCGATCATCGCTGACAAAACCCAAATTGAAACTTGGTGAGTGGCGAAGACCGGCAGCCTCAGAGGGTGCCGGGAGGTCCCGAAAACGTTACAGTTCGGCAAGAAATGGGACGAAAAGGAGGCCGCGAGCCAAAAAACGCAATTGTTCCAGTCCAAGGTCAGGACCGGCTCGCCCCAAAAAAGAGCTCCCCGTCCATGCCGTATCCAGCGTGGACGAGGAGCAGGTCTTGTTGCGAGGGGCCAGATCTGTGCTGTGCCCGTCACATGAAGTTCGTCACGTCGACCGCTAGGACCGCGCGGCCTTCATCGATGGCTGGATCGTCATGCGGTACGCAATGAATGCCTGACCGTCGAACTTCTCCAGAACCTCGTTGCAGGCCGGGCAGCGATACTCGCCCTGGCTCGCCGGCGGCGTCGCCAGCTCAAGCCGGCGGAAGCCGGCACCACACGCGGAACACGTGACATCGCCCTTTTTCATACAAACCCCGTAGAAACACTGGTGCGACTTCTTAACACAGGTTAGGGCGAAACTTGGGTCGCTTGGTTGTCGCGTGTCAAAAAATATTCATGTTCGCGGGACCGGCGGCCGAGCATCACGACTGGAAACCGCAAAAGCGTGCGGCGATCGGGTTCGCACCGTTGACAATCCTCATGCAAGTGTCGGGGCAGAACAGATCGTACGCCAACCCAACCATCGAAGCCGCTTTGATTATGTATTCGTCGGCTCTTGGGACGCACACCCGAAAGCCCATGCGAAGGTGCAAGGTGCGTGCCTTGCATTCGACAAGCCTATCGACGGTGTTTGGCTCAGTGACCACTTTGGTCTGGTGGTGGACCTAGAGGTGAGCATCAGTGCATCGCGAGGGGATTCGTGCATAGACGACGTTCGGCGAGACGGAGAACCTATTTCTTTTGACCAAGGCTCAGGGCTGAAAGCTTGCCAGAAGACCGGAGTAGGCCTTTGCCCGCGGCGACGCGTACGGCCCGAGCCGCGAGGTCTTCAGCCCCAGCCGCACCAATCCTTCTGCAAGCGTCACCGCCGCGGCGACGCCGTCGATCACGGGAAGACCGTGCCTGTCGGCAAGTTCGGCGGCCAGATCGGCCATGCCGGCGCAGCCGAGCACGATGGCCTCGGTGCGATCCTCGCGGATCGCGGCCGTGATCTCCGACGAGATCTTGCCAATCGCATCGGCATTGCGCTCCTCGAGCGCGAGCACCGGCACCTCGGCGGCGCGGACGCCGGCGCAGCGCGCGGCGAGACCGTACTTCGTCAGATTATGCTCGATCGGCACGATGGAGACACTGAGCGTCGTCACCACGGCAAAGCGCGCGGCGATCAGGCTCGCAATGTGGAAGCCTGCTTCGCCGATGCCGATCACGGGCGCTTGCGCGACCGCGCGCGCGGCATCGAGGCCGGTGTCGTCGAAACAGGCGATGATATGGGCGTCCGCGCCGTCGCGGTCGGCCTCGCGGATGCAGCCGAGCATGCCGGGCACCGCGAAGGCCTCGTCGTAAAAGCCCTCGATCGAGACCGGGCCCATCGTGGGCTGCCGCGCATCGATCACGGTGTCGGGCAGTGCGACCGCGCGCGCGGCGGCGGCAATCTTCGCCGTCATCGTCGCGGTGGTATTGGGATTGACGACGTGAAGTCGCATCAGTTCAGACCAGACCCTTGCCGGCGTCCGAGCCTTTGGCCGCCTGCCGCTTGTTCAGCATGTGGATGGTGCCGAGCGCAAGGCTGATCACGGCAAAGGACACAGCCGAGATCACCGTCCCGAGCGCATAGATGTCCGGCTTCGTCACGGTCGTGGTGAGGCCCTGGAGATCGAGCGGAAGCGTATTCACCGGTCCGATCGCCTGGCTGGAGCGGGCGAGCTCGTCCCAGGACAGCGTGAAGCCGAACAGGCCGATACCGATCACGGAGGGCAGGATGATCGGCAGCACGACATGGCGGAAGGTCTGCCACGGCGTCGCGCCGAGATCGCGCGCGGCTTCCTCCAGGCGCGGATCGAAGCGGTTGAAGATCGCGAACATGATGAGGAGGCCGAACGGCAGCGTCCAGGTCAGATGCGCGCCGAGGCCCGAGGTCAAGAGCCCCATCGAGGTCTCGAAGTTCTCGTTCCAATGCGCCTTGATCAGATCGTCGATGATGCGGAATTCAAGCGAAATACCGAGCGATGTAATGATCGAGGGAACGATAAGGCTGGCGATCGCCGAATAGAACAGGATGCTCTGCGCCCTGAATTTGCGGCGGAAGGCCATGCCGGCTGCGACCGACAGCACGACGGTCACGGCCATCACCACGAGGCCGAGCAGCAGCGAGCGGCGGAAGGCGGCGCCGAGATCGACGATGCCGGTACCCTGGAACAGCTTTGCCAGCCAGTAGGTCGACACCCCGTTCATCGGGAAGGTGAGGCCGCCCTGCGGTCCCTGGAACGACAGGATGTAGATCGCGATCATCGGCCCGTAGAGAAACAGCACATAGGCCGCGAAGAAGATCGCGAGAACATAGAAGCTGCGCGGGCGTCCCTCCGTCATCGCCTACAGCTCCTTCCGGATGTCGACGATGCGCGACATCATGGTGATGATCAGGAAGGTGATGGCGAGCAGGATGACCGCGTTCGCTGCCGCTGCCGGGAATTGCAGCGCGTTCAACCGCGTCTCGATGATCTTGCCGGCGGCGGCGATCTGCTGCCCGCCCATCACGCCAATGGTGATGAAATCGCCCATCACGATGGTGATGACGAAGATCGAGCCGATCACGATGCCGGGTTTGGCCAGGGGAATGACGACGTTGACGAGCGTCTGGAAGCCGGTCGCGCCGGCGTCATAGGCGGCCTCGATCAGCGATTTGTCGATGCGCACCATCGAATTGAAGATCGGCACGACCATGAAGAACGTGAAGAGGTGCACGAGCGCCAGCACCACGGAGAATTCGGAAAAGAGCAGCCATTCGACCGGCTGGTTGACCAGCCCGCTCTTGACCAGTCCGGAATTGACAAGGCCGTTGCGCCCGAGCAGCGGGATCCAGGCGATCATGCGGATGACGTTGGAGGTCCAGAACGGGATCGTGCAGAGCAGCGACAGCCCCATCTGCCAGGTCTTGGACTTCACATGGAAGGCGAGGAAATAGGCGACCCAGAAGCCGATGAAGAGCGTGATCGCCCAGACCATGAAGCAAAGCTTGAGCGTCTTCAGATAGGTCTTGCCGATGGTGCAGAGATCGGGGATCTGCGCGATGCAGCCTTCGAACGTGTCGGTGTAGCCGCGGCCCGAAAAGGCCGGCAGCAATTGGTATTCGTTGTAGTCCCAGAAGGAGACGATGACGACGAAGACCAGCGGGATGAGGAAGAAGGCGAGAAACACCAGCATCATCGGCCCGGCCTGGAGCCAGGAGATGAAGGAGGGCGACAGGCGCGCCGCTTTCGCGCGCGCCGTGTCCGATCCCCGGGCAAGGCCCGAGGATGCCTGATGCAGGATGTTTTCGGAAGTGTCCATCACGCGGCGATGAACTCGTTCCACTTGCGGACCATGTAGTCGTTCTCGTCCATCACCGCGTTCCAGCAGGCGACCGCGCCCATGCGGTCCTCGTAGGAGCCGCCGTCACGCACCGCGCCGGCCTTTTCCAAGAGCGAGCCGTCGGGCGCCTTGATGTCCTTCTCGGCCGGCTTGCCTTCCATCCAGTACGCCCATTCGTAGGGCTCCATGTGCGCCTTTGCGGTCGAGAGCACGGCCGAGTAGTAGCCCTGGCGGTTGAGATAGGCGCCGGCATAGCCGGACAGGAACCAGTTGACGAACTCATAGGCCCAGTCGAGCTTGGCACCCGAGACGCCCTTGGAGACGCAGAAGCCCGAGGCCCAGGAGCGGTAGCCTTCCTTCAGTGGCTGGAAGGTGCAGGCGACGCCCATCGAGCGCACCTTCGTCACTGCCGGCGACCACATCGACTGGATCACAGTCTCACCGGACGCCATCAGGTTGACGCTCTCATTGAAGTCCTTCCAGAACGCGCGGAACTGGCCGGCCTTCTTGGCCTCGGTCATCACCTTCATGGTGAGATCGATCTCTTCCTTGGTCATGTTGCCCTTGTCGGCATATTTGTATTTGCCGGTGGCTTCCACGACCATCGCGGCGTCCATGATGCCGATCGAGGGGATGTTGAGGATCGAGGCCTTGCCCTTGAACTCGGGATTGAGCAGCTCGGACCAGGAGCTGATCGGCCGCTTGATCAGGTCGGGGCGGATGCCGAGCGTGTCGGCGTTGTAGACGGTCGGGATCAGCGTGACGAATTCGGTCGCGGTCTTGGAGAAGGTCTTGGAGTCCTTGCCTTCGAGATAGAGCACCTTCCAGGGCGCGGTGCCCTGATTGCCGATCTTCTTGCCGCCGGGCGTCTCGCCTCTGGTGAAGACAGGCGTGATGTTGTCGAATTCCTTGATCTTCTTGGAGTCGAGGGCAAGGATGTTGCCCGACGGCACGAGTTTCTTCAGCGAGAAATATTCAGTGTCCAGCACGTCGAAGGAGTTCGGCTGGGTCATCACGCGCTTGGTGACGTCGTCGGTGGTCGCGGTGATGTATTCGATCTTGATCCCGGTGTCCTTCAGGCACTGCTTGGAGATGTCGTCGCCCTCGTTCACGGCGGTGCCGAGATAGCGCAGCACCTTCGTTTCCGCCGACTTCACATAGGGAAAGCCCGTGATCGCGCCGGAGCCTGCGGCAAGGCCCGCAGTGCCCTTGAGTAGCGTGCGGCGGCTGACGCCGGTCGTCCTGGTGGTCTCGGTCATATCAGTCACTCCTCTGTTGCGCATTGTCACGAACGATCGGTGCTATTGCAGGCGTTGCGCCTTGGCGGGATCCCAGGTGGCCAGCACGCGATCGCCCGGACGGAACGGGTGGACGTCGAAGGTGGCTTCGGGGACGTGGGAGAACAGGGCGGTGCCGTCGTCGAGCGTGAGCGAGACGGCGACATAGGAGCCCTGGTACTCGGTCTGGGTCAGCAGCGCCGGCGCGCCGAACGGCACGATGCCGAGCTGATCGGCGCGCACGGCGATGAGCTGGCCGGCGTCGCTGAGCACGTTATGACCGCCGATGAAGCGCGCCACGAATTCGGTGCGGGGATGGTGGAAGATGTCGCGCGCCGTACCCTGCTGCTCGATGCGGCCGTGGTTCATCACCACGATGTGGTCGGCGAGTGCCATCGCCTCTTCCTGGCCGTGGGTGACCTGGATGAAGCTGATGCCGAGCTCGCGCTGCAGCCGCTTCAATTCGCCGCGCATCTTCACTCTTAGAAACGGATCGAGCGCGGAGAGCGGCTCGTCGAGCAGCAGGATCTGCGGCTCGGTGATGAGGGCGCGGGCGAGCGCGACGCGCTGCTGCTGGCCGCCGGAGAGCTGCGCCGGGAGCCGGGCCGCATAGGGGCTCATTGCGACGAGCTCCAGCAGTTCGCCGGCGCGCCTGTGCCGGCCCGCGCGGTCGACGCCGCGCATCTTCAGCGCAAAGGCGACGTTGTCGATCACGGTCAGATGCGGAAACAGCGCGTAGGACTGGAACATCATCGCCGTGCCGCGCTTGGCAGGCTCGAGGTCCGTGACGTTCTGTGCGCCCAGGATGATGTCGCCTGCGCTGACTGCCTCATGGCCTGCGACCATGCGCAAGGTCGAGGTCTTGCCGCAGCCGGAAGGACCGAGCAGGCAGCAATAGGTGCCGGCCGGGATCTTCAGATTGACGTCGTCGACCGCGAGCGTCGTATCGTAGCGCTTGGTGACGGCGACCAGTTCGAGAGCTGCGGGAGTGGCCATGGCGTGTCCGAGGGAAGGGCGGTGCTGCGCCTCTCTCCGCAAGGTCCGTGCCAAGCGGCCGTCTCAGGTCGGATTTCGGAACTGTGCAGCAAACTCAGATCGTTAGATCGAATCCGGTGCACCTCGGCGGCTCGCTGCCTGTGCAATCACCTGCACACAAAACGGGCGAAGATTGTATAAAGTTTCGCCTGTGATTGGATACGGCTCGTCGACTAACATTCGAGGCCGATATTCGCAGATCGAGCCCCCACATCCATGGCCGCCAAATCCCAGCCGAAATCCGACGCGCCAGACGCGAGCGATCGTGTCAGCCGCATCCGGGAGGGTGTGACCGCGGCGATCCTAGAGCATCGTTTGCTGCCGGGGACAAAGCTCGGCGAGGACGAGATCGGCGATATCTATGGCGCAAGCCGCACGCTGGTCCGCACCGCTCTGCAGCAGCTCGCGCATGAGGGGATCGTCAACATCGAGAAGCATCGCGGCGCTTTCGTCGCGCGCCCCAGTCCCGCCGATGCGCGTGAAGTGTTCGAGGCGCGCCGGCTGATCGAGCCCACGATCGTCGACCATGCCATCGATGCGGTGTCACCAGACTGGCTCGATCGGCTCGGGCGGCATCTCACCGAGGAGCGCGAGGCCGAGCGGCGCTGTGACGCGCGGGCCTCGGTCCGGCTCTCCGGCGAGTTTCATCGCCTCATCGCCGAAATGTCCGGCCACAGCATCTATCTCGGCTTCCTGAAGGAGCTGATCGCGCGTTCCTCACTGATCATTCTGCTCTACCGCCGCCACGACACGCCGGCTTGCGGCACCAATCATCACGCCGAGATCGTCACCGCGATCCGCAAGGGCGACAAGGTGGCCGCGCGCGGACAGATGCTGTCGCATCTCAGGGAGATCGAGGCCGAGCTGTTCCTGAAGGACCCCGCCGCTGACGAACTGCGGCTCGCGGACGTGCTGGGGGCGTGAACGATGCGCCCTTGTGCGGTGACGTTGCTGGTGACGTTGTCTCTTTGATCCAATTGAGCGAAATCGCTGCGATCTCAAGTCAAAGCAGATGGCAGGGCTGCGCAGAGTCGCGATGGTTGTAGGTTGACGGGGACTAAACGTAGGCGTCAACTTGGCTCTGCGTAGACCTTCACCTCTGCGGAGACCCGGATATGTTGGCTTTGAGGATGCCGGCAGCAGTCGCCGCATTGCTTGCCGCCGTTGCGTTGTTTTCAGGCAGCCTGTCGTCGGTATGGGCCCAGCAGGGCTCCGCGGTCCTGTTCCGCAACGTCAGGATCTTCGACGGAAAGAGCAGCACGGTCTCCGCGCCGTCCAACGTCCTCGTCAGCAACAAGACCATCGCGAAGATTTCGACCGCTGACATCATGGCCACAGCTCAAGTCATCGACGGCGGCGGGCGTGTGTTGATGCCCGGGCTGATCGACGCGCATTGGCACGCGATGCTGGTGCGTCCGACGCCGGCGGCGGTGCTCGCAGGTGATGTCGGCTACAACAATCTGCTCGCCGCCGCCGAGGCGACCGCAACACTGATGCGCGGCTTCACCACCGTGCGCGACATGGGCGGGCCGAGCTTTGGCCTGAAGCGGGCCATCGACGACGACCTCGTCGCGGGTCCGCGCATCTATCCGTCCGGCGCCATGATCACCATCACCGGCGGCCATGGTGACTTCCGGCAACTCTCCGATCTGCCGCGAACGATCGGTGGGATGCTGAGCCGCATGGAGCAAATCGGCGGCAGCATGGTCGCCGACAGTCCCGACGAGGTCCGCGTGCGAGCGCGCGAGCAGCTCATGCAGGGCGCTTCGCAGGTCAAGCTCACTGCGGGGGGCGGGGTGGCCTCGCCCTTCAGCCCGCTCGACGTCTCCACCTTCACCGAGCCCGAGCTGCGCGCGGCGGTCGAAGCCGCCGAGAATTGGGGCACCTATGTCGCGACGCACGCGTACACGCCGGTCGCGATCCAGCGCTCGATCGCCGCCGGCGTCAAATGCATCGAGCACGGGCACCTCATGGACGAGGCAAGCGCCCGCCTGATGGCAGAGAAGGGGATCTGGCTGAGCACGCAGCCGTTCCTGGATCTCGCCGGTGCAGCCGCGCTCGGACCTGCGGAACAAGACAAGATGCGGCAGGTGGTTGCCGGCACCGGCAGGGTCTACACGCTGGCCAGGAAGTACAAGATCAAGACTGCGTTCGGCACCGACGTTCTGTTCTCGAAAGCACTGGCGGAACAGCAGGGTGCCATGCTGGCCGCGCTCACGCATTGGTACACGCCGGCCGAAGCGTTAGCGATGGCGACATCGACCAACGCGGAACTATTGAGCCTATCGGGTCCGCGTAATCCCTATCCCGGTAAGCTCGGCGTGGTCGAGGAAGGTGCGCTCGCCGATTTGCTGCTGGTCGACGGCAATCCGCTCGACAACATCAGGCTCGTCGAAGATCCCACGAAGAATTTCGTGGTGATCATGAAGGACGGAAAGATCTACAAGAATGGTCTTGGACACTGACGAACGCGTGCACCGCTCGCATCCTGCACGCCGTGCGAAGGTGTGATGCGCTGAAACTAGACCAGGGCGCGGACTCATTAGCACGTAGCCAAATGCGGATGGATGCGAGCTTGACATACGCTAGGTAGTTCGCTGCCAGCTTGTAAGTATGGCTGACCGGTCGACGCCGTCGCGGATGTTATCCTGGTGTTGAGTGCGAAGGGGCGAACGGATAATTTCTTCTCATTAGCATTTGAACCCACTTTTCGAACCCCACTTAAGGCGCACCGGTCATCAAAGAATCTCCAGTCATCGACGAGGGAGGGGCAACATGGCCAAGAGCACGATCTCGGAGAGCATGCCGACGATAGCGCTGCGCGATCAGGGCGTGCCCGACACGCCGCTTGCGAAAAAACCGCTCGTCCCGAAACCGGGCGCAACGAGTAAGGGCCGGAACCTGCGCGCGGGGCTCCCTTTCGATCGCGTCGTGCTGCTGCTGCAGGGGGGCGGCGCGCTCGGCGCCTACCAGGCGGGCGTTTATGAGGCCTTGGCCGAGACCGGACTTCATCCCGACTGGGTCGTCGGCATTTCGATCGGCGCCATCAACGCCGCCATCATCGCCGGCAATGCGCCCGAGAGGCGCGTCGACAGGCTGCGCGAATTCTGGGAGGAAATCACCGCCCCTGCCATGGGCTTCGACGCCGACGTCATCGGCCTCTTTGAACGGGGCGAGGCTGCGCGCTCGCTCGCCAATCAAGTGAGCGCGGCCACGGTTGCCTGCGCCGGAACGCCGGGCTTCTTCAGGCCGCGACTCCCCAATCCGTGGTTTCATCCGCCCGGTACAATCGAGGCGACGAGCTACTATGACACGCGGCCGCTGAAAGCCACGCTCGAGCGCTTCGTCGACTTCGACCGCGTCAACTCCAACAATTGTGACACGCGTCTCAGCCTCGGCGCGGTGAATGTGCGCAGCGGCAACCTGGTCTATTTCGACCCCACGACGCAGGTGATCGGCCCCGAGCATGTGATGGCCAGCGGCGCGCTGCCGCCCGGCTTCCCAGCCATCGAGATCGAGGGCGAGCACTATTGGGATGGCGGCCTCGTCTCGAACACGCCGCTCCAGTGGCTTGTGACGAACACGCGCGTGACGGGCCAGCGGATGCCTGACGCGCTCGTGTTTCAGGTCGATCTCTGGAGCGCACGCGGCGATTTCCCGCGCAACCTCGCGGAAGTCGCGACCCGTCAGAAGGAGATCCAATACTCGAGCCGCACCCGCGCCTTCACGAATTTCATCAAGCTGCTGCACAAGTTGGAATACTCCGTCGCCACGCTCCTGGACCAGCTGCCGGACGAGTTCAAGCAAAGCGAGGAAGCCAAGTTCCTGACCTCGCGCGCGCAACGCCACGCCTACAACCTCGTGCACCTCATCTATCGACCGAGAGGCTACGAAGGCGACTCGAAAGACTATGAATTCTCCCGGGTATCCATGGGGGAGCATTGGCGCTCCGGCTACCACGACACCATTCGCACGCTGCGCCATCCCGAGGTGCTCGAGCGCGCCGGCAATGGCCAGGAACTCACCATCTTCGACTTTGCCGGTGATCGCGATTGAGCCGCGGGCCGCGAGACGCGGCCCCCCTTCGACGCACCTATTTTTCGACACACCTATATCAGGGAGATTCAGCGATGAGAGAAAACGAAATTCGCGAGCGAGCGTTTGCGATGCCATTGACGAGCCCGGCCTATCCGCCGGGGCCCTATCGCTTCATCAATCGCGAGTATCTGATCATCACCTACCGCACCGATCCGGAGAGGCTGCGCGCGCTGGTGCCGGAGCCGCTCGTGTCGGACGGCGACATAGTCAAATACGAGTTCATCCGCATGCCGGATTCGACCGGCTTCGGCGACTACACCGAGACGGGCCAGGTCATTCCGGTCACGTTCCGCGGCCGCCAGGGCGGCTATTCGCACTGCATGTTCCTCAACGACGAAGGGCCGATCGCCGGCGGCCGCGAGCTCTGGGGCTTCCCCAAGAAGCTCGCCGATCCTACGCTACACATCGAGATCGACACGCTTGTCGGCACGCTCGACTACGGCCCGGTGCGCATCGCCACCGGGTCAATGGGCTACAAGCACAAGACTTCGGATTTGGCGGCGGTGAAGGCATCGCTCGCGGCGCCGAACTTCCTCCTCAAGATCATTCCACATGTCGACGGCACACCGCGCATCTGCGAACTCGTCGAGTACTATCTCGAGGACATTACTGTCAAAGGCGCCTGGACCGGCCCGGCCGCGCTCGACCTCCACGCGCATGCGCTGGCACCGGTGGCCGAACTGCCAGTGCTCGAGGTCTTGTCGGGCGTCCACATTATCGCCGATCTGACCCTCGGCCTGGGCAAGGTCGTGCACGACTACTTGCGCTGAAAGGAGACGGCCGGCTCATGCTGTGATGCCATGTCCGTTTCTGCGCCAGTCTGAACCGATAACAAATGTCCGGCACGTCGCCGGACTGAACTCGGGAGACATCACATGAAGATCGTCGTAATCGGCGGCACCGGCCTGATCGGCTCGAAGACCGTCGCCATTCTGCGCCAGGGCGGCCACGAGGTCGTCGCCGCTTCGCCCAATACCGGCGTCAACACCATCACCGGCGAGGGACTCAAGGAGGCCCTGGCCGGCGCGGAGGTGGTGATCGACCTGGCCAACGCGCCCTCATGGGAAGACAAGGCGGTGCTGGAATTTTTCGAGACTTCCGGGCGCAACCTTCTTGCGGCGGAGGCCGCAGCCGGCGTCCGGCACCATGTCGCGCTATCCATCGTCGGAACCGACCGGAGCGACAATGGTTACTTCCGTGCCAAGGTCGCCCAGGAGAAACTGATCGCGCCCTCCGGCATCCCCTACACCATCATCCGCTCGACCCAGTTCATGGAATTCCTCGGCGGCATCGCCGCTTCAAGTGCGGATGGAAACGTGGTCAGGCTTTCGCCCGGCCTGTTCCAGCCCATCGCGTCGGACGATGTTGCTGCCAACGTCGCCGAAGTCGCGCTCGCGGCGCCGCGAAACGGCATCGTCGAGATCGCGGGCCCGGAACGAGCACCGTTCAACGAAATTGTTGCCCGCTATCTGAGGGCGATCGGTGATCCGCGTGTGGTCGTGAGCGACCCCGAGGCTCGATACTTCGGTGGCCGGGTCGAGGAGAAATCGCTGGTGCCGCTGGGCGAGGCGCGCCTCGGGCGCATTGGTCTGGACGAATGGCTCCGCCGCTCACAGGCAAAAGCCTGATCCCGTATCCGCCAACCGAAGGTCCTAAAGCGGGCGGGCCCGTGGGCGCGAGAGGGAGAGAATGACGGCAGAAGGACCGCAGGCGGGCGGCAGGATGAGCGGCGGCGAGCGCCGCCAGGTCGAGGCAGAGGAAACGGGAGGGTCGAATGGATTTTCGCGATCGTCACGTGGTGGTAACCGGCGGCACTGGCGCCCTGGGGCGCGCGGTGGTGGGCGCATTGCTGGCGGCGGGCGCCCATTGCCATGTGCCCTATCGGCAGGAGCGGGAGAAGGAAGGCCTTCCCAGCGGGCTGCTGAGCCTGATCCCCGTGCCGAGCCTGGCGGATGAGGCGGCGGTGGCGAAGCTCTATGGCGGGCTTCCGGCGCTCTGGGCCTCGATCCATATCGCCGGCGGCTTCGCATTCGCCCCGCTGACCGATACCAGCGGGGAACTGCTGCGTCGGCTGATCGACGACAATCTCGTGAGCTGCTTCCTCTGCTGCCGCGAAGCGGTGGCGGCGATGCGCCGGGGGAGGGCCGGCGGGCGTATCGTCAACGTGGCGGCGCGCCAGGCCCTGGAGCCGCGCACCGGGGCGAATATAAGCGCCTCTACTGCCGCCAAGGCCGGCGTCGCCGCGCTCACCGCAGCGCTGGGCGAGGAGCTGGCGGGAGAGGGAATCCTGGTGAACGCCGTGGCGCCCTCGATCATGGATACCCCCACCAACCGGCGCGACATGCCCAAGGCCAATTTCGACGCCTGGCCCAAGGTGGAGGAGGTGGCGGCGACGATCCTCTTCCTCGCCTCACCCGAAAACAAGGTGAGCCGGGGCGGCGTGGTCCCGGTCTTCGGGGCTTCCTCCCAATCGGCGGCGACTTAGTCGCCCTGGCCCAGCCAGCTGAGCGCGATGACCACGTCTCGAAGGTTCAGGACGCGGCGCTGTTGGCCGAGATTGTTGTCGCTTCGACGGACGCGGAAAGGCAGCCGGATGAATCCCCACTCAAGTCGGAGTGGTTCCCTACGTCCCAAGACACCAAGTGCATCAGCGGCCCTTAAATAATTGGTCCCAACACCGCAGACGACTTTTCAACAGAGTCGGGGGGCACAGCGGACTCTGACAAGCCGTCAGCCCGGCGCGTTTATGGGTTTACAGCCTAGTCCCGCTGTTCCGCTACCGGCTTTTCGGGCCGCGAAATGGTTGCAACATCAGGGACTGCGATAGGCTTCGGAGGGCTTTTCACAATCTCTGGCCTGTCGTCGGATGCGTGACTTCTCAGGGTCTCCAGGACCAGGAAGAATTTTTCCGCTAGCATGAGTCAAGCTCGCTGACGAATTCATCTCCGTTGAAGTGACCGGATTGCTGACAATTCAATCACTTGCGACGCTGAGCCGCAAATGAATTCACTTGGCGAGACAGATTTTCGAGAGCTTTCCTGATCCCGCTTTCCTCGCGCCCTGCGACCGGTATATGTTGCCGAACTGTCATAGAATCGTCATGTCACCGGAAATGTTAAAACGCGACGCAACGTCAGCCCGCAAGACTCCGAACGGGCCGGATGGGAGTCCTGTCTCGCAGGACAACAAGAGGGCGGAGCAATCCGCCGCCGCCTCCAGTCAACAACTCGCGGAGCCCGGTGCTGCGCCGACGCTGACCGAAGACGTTGCGCATCATGAAGCGCCGCCTCGCAGCGAGCCGGCCACGCCGGAGCGGCCTCTGCCGAACGGTGCCGCGCAATCTGCGGGTGAAATCGAGCTCAAGCTGCTCGTCGATGCCGACCGCATGGCGCATTTCAATGCGGCGCCGATCATCGCGGGCAATGCGCGCAACAAGGGCGCGCGCAAACATCTGAAGTCCGTCTACTACGATACGCCGGAGCGCACGCTTCGACGTGGCGGGTTGAGCTTGCGCGTTCGACAAACTGGCGCGCGCTTCGTGCAGACGGTGAAGACCGACGCCGCGGACGATCCCCTTCGCCGCGGCGAGTGGGAGGCAAGCGTCCCGTCGATGGCGCCCGATCTTGGGTTGGCGATGCCTTTCATCCCGGCCAAGCTTCGCGATGGTCTCGAAGCGCAATCGCTCGAAGCCGTCTTCACGACCGATATCCATCGCCACGCGCGCATCATCGACCTGCCGTCCGGGACGGTCGAGGTCGCCTTTGATCAGGGGCTGCTGAAGGCGGGCGATCGATCGATGCCGGTGAGCGAGATCGAGCTGGAGCTCAAGAGCGGCAGCCCGAGCACGATCTATGAGATTGCGCTGCGGCTCGCCGAGCATGGCGCAGTGAAGCCGTCGATCCGCAGCAAATCGGCGCGCGGCTTCGATCTTGCTGCCGGCACGCCGCCATCGGCAAAGCGACCGCAAAAATTTCGCCTCGATTCGGCAGTTGCCCTCGACGAGGCCTTCGCGGCGATCCTGCGATCCTGCTTCCATCATCTCGTTCAGTCGCTGCCGGCGGCCGAGGACGGTCGCAATCCCGAGGGCGTTCATCAGCTTCGCGTCTCGCTGCGCCGTCTTCGATCGGCGCTGGACCTGATGCGATCGGTGGGTTCGCTCAGCAACCTCGATGCGCTGCGATCCGAGGTAAAATGGCTGGCGCAGAATATGTCCGCTGCGCGCGACTGGGATGTGTTCCAGCTGCAGACGTTGCCGACGATTGCGAAGGCCTGTCCCATGGTTGCCGGCTTCGATGCGCTGGAACAGGTCGCCGCCAGGCGCCAGTCGGACGGCTATCGTACGGCACATCAGGCGCTCGGTGACCGCCGATGCGCGAACTTCGTGATCAGCCTCGGTGGCTGGATCGAGGCGCGCGGCTGGCGCAACGACATCGCCGCCGAAGATCTCGGCCGCCTTGCCGAGCCCGCCGTCAACTTTGCGGAGCGCATCCTGTCGGAGCAGTATGCGAAGGTGCTCAAGCGCGGTCGGCGCTTCAAGTCGCGCGATGCGGAACAGCTCCACCGCTTGCGGCTGGCGACGAAGAGGCTGCGCTATCTCAGCGAGTTCCTGCTACCGCTATTCGAAGATCGCAAGTCGACGCGACGCTTCTCGCGCAGATTGGCTGCTTTGCAGGAGGAACTCGGCGCCTTCAACGACATGGCGGTCACGGCAACGTTGCTCAACGGTGTTGGTGCCGAGACGCCCGACAGCGCCACCGCCGCGGCCGCGATCGCCGGCTGGCAGGCGCGCGCGGCGGTCGGCGTCGCTCCGTCCTTGCGCGGCACGTGGCAGGATTTCACTGCGGCGCGCGTGCCTTGGTTGCGGCAAGGCCGGCAGGCGTGATCGCTCGCCTCAAAAAAGTTGCGGCCAGCCATTGGGGGATGGCTGGCCGCGCGCGAACCGGTCTGGGACGGGGAGGGGTGGGGATGTGACCGGGTCGCGTAACTCGTCCTCTCGTAACTACTGATCTCTTGCGCTGGCGGTGGAGACCGCCGGCTTGGTATCGCCGAGCGAGACCCAGACGTTGGGATCGCTCTGCGACTGGCGCTTGACGAAGCGGTAGCCGGTCTCCGTCCAGGCCACGACGTTCTCGTTCTGATTGTCGAGAACGAACTCGCCCTTGTCGGTCTTCACCGTCAGCACCGCGTGTCCTTCGCCCTTCTTGTCGCGCACGACGGTGATGAGCAGGGCCTCTCGCGGCCATCCGGCATCGATCAGCATCTTGCGCTTCAACAGCACGTAATCTTCACAGTCGCCGTAACCGTCCGTCGGCAGCGACCACTTCTCGATCACGCCCCAGTGCTCCTGGTCGGTCAAAGGCTTGATGGTCTCGTTGACCCACCGATTGACCTTGACGAGGTCGCGCCATGCCGACTGCGACATCACGATGTCGCGCGGCTGTGTCGGCCCGCCCTGGCATTGGGCAGTATTCTCTGCACAGAACTCGACCCAGCCGATCGGCGCACGCGTGGTGTCGCCGAGGCTCGCGTAGAGCAGGCGGCTTTCACCGGCCTGCACTGTCGCGCTGATCCCGAAGAGCATGGCGGCGATCGCCAGCCCTTTCCCCTGTCCCTTGAAGTCGAACATCGTGGCCCCCGTTTCTTGTTGGGACCACATTTCGCACGGAGCTTTTGAGTTGGCGCTAAGTCAGCCAAGTCAAGTCGAGACGAATACAAGTAAAACGCACAGCGAATTCGATCTATACTTGAATAGAATTCGCGTAAAATTTGAAATGACTGCTATTGATTCAAATTGTACGCATTAACGCGGAATCACCGGTGGAACTGCCGTTTCCGCGCGTACGGCGTCCGCGCGTTAACCGCCAAAACCACCAACACCTCACGCGAAAAAGGCGGCGTTCGCATTGCGAAGGCCGCCTTCGGGGCTGGAAAAGCAGGGGTTTTGTCGCGTTTGCGCTTTACCGCGCGGTAACGCTCTCTTCGAGAGTCTCGGCCGGCTGCTCGTGGATGAATTCGAGCGCGAAGCCGTCTTCGAGGTTTCGCACCACGCGGCCCTGGACGCGGCCGAGCATGACCATCGATTTCAGCGACGGCCGGTTCTCCGCCGCGATGGCCGCACCGGACAGCGAGAGGTCGATGATGCGGCAAGTCATCTTGGTGCCGTCCTCGAGCGTCAGCACCGCGATCGGGTTGCGCGGCACGATACGGTCGTGGCGGCGATCCTCCGGCAGGTTGAGGATGTCGCGGTTGGCGAGCCAGGTGAGCTGGGCGGCGAGCTTGTCCCGCTTGCGGGGCGTTGCCCCGATCGTCATGGCGAAGCCGTTGTCGATAATCCGGGTGATCTTGCCTTCGACGCGGCCGATATGGTCGAGATAGGCGACCACGCGGTCGCCGACATTACCGATGCCGGGCGCCAAAAGCGCCAGCCCGCCCGGCGACATGTTGATCACCTGGCAGGGGAATTCACGGCGGTCCGGCAGCATGTAGCGGCCGAGCAGGTGGACTTTCACCCGCTGGAATCGCCGACGCTCCTCGGCGGCCGGAAGAAATTTCTTGTTCGCCAACGCCATCTTCACTACCCGACCCCCGCCCGGGCGGAGTCCGTACGACCCTAAGGCGCATAGGGTTAACGCGCGGTTATGATTGCGAGCCGGCGGCCGGAATGGTTGGGCCGGGTCGGCGTCGGAGGGCGATGATGCGCTCGAAAAGCCACATCAGCGGCGGACAGGCCAGCACGGTGAGGGCGCCCAGGTCGAGCGCAACTCCCGCACCTCCTCCCCATTTGGCGAGCCGCCCGGCGACCGCCGGCCCCAGCATCATCGCGGCATAAAAGAGTGTGTAGAACACCCCCATCCCGATCGCCCGGGTTTCCGGCCCCAGCACCCGGGCCGGCAGGCCCATGATCGGGCCGGCCGGAAAGCCGCTGGCGAGGCCGATGAGGACGAGGATCGCGATCACTGCATCCGACCTGGGCAGCGAGGCCAGCAGCAGCGCGACGATGAGGCTTGCCACGATTGCAAGCGTCAACGGCCGCTTGAAGCGATCGGCGAGATAGCCGCCCGTCGGTACCGAGAGCACCGACAGCCACATCACCACGCTGATGGCGGATCCCGCGGCGGCGATGCCCCAGCCGCGCTCGGCCAGCAGCGAGGGGCCGAACGAGAAGATCATGGCGAAGCCGACATTATAGAGGCCCCAGATCAGGCCCGCGACGATCACCGCCAGCTGCGCAGGTCGATCGAGACGCGCCGCGGCTGCGGCGGGTGCGGTTGTCGTTGGCGGCGGCTGATAGAACGCGATCAGCACGATGCCGATCGCGGTCAATGCGCCTGCCGACAGAAACACCGCGCCGGCGCCATATGCCGTGCCGATCGCCGGCAGCACCAGCAGCGAGATTCCGACGCCGGCCGGCCAGGAGTTGACGAAGATCGCCATCGCCGTCGCGATTTCCTTTCCGGCAAACCAGTCGGTGCCCATCTTGGTGAGCTGCACCGTGAGCAGCACGCCGCCGGCGCCGGAGGCGAGCCGACCCGCCATCTGCCAGCCCCAGACGTCCGTCACGGCCATCACGAGGCTGCCGGCCGTCATCAGCAGCAGCGCCGCAATGGTCGTGGGCAAGCTTGTCGCCAAAGGTGCGGCCGATCGCGCCGCCCGGCAGCGCCAGAACGACACCCGGCGTGAAATAGAGCCCGATCAGGATGCCGATATCGGCGAGGCCAACGCCAAGGGTCTGTTGAAGCAGCGGCGCGACCGCGGCCACGCTCTGGAATTGGAATGCGATGGTGAGGCGAACCACGAACAGGATCGCAAGAATGCCCCAGCGATTGCGCAACGCCTCATCCTCCAGCCGTCCTGATCAGCGTGCGGTGGCGGGACGGCGGTGTCAACGGCGTAAGGCTGCGTCCTTACGCCGTCTTCGTTGCGCGCTGATAGAGCAGCAGCAGCAGCGCCAATAGCACCGCGGCCGAGAGGCCGAGCGACCAGTGGATGCCGATCGCCGCGCCGAACAGCCCCACGGTGATGCCGCTGAACGCCCGCATCCCGAGCCCTGCCATGTTGTAAAGGCCGACGACGCGGCCGCGGATGTCAGGCGGCGCATTCAACTGCACCAGTGCCTGCGCCATCGTGTTGAACGACAGCTCGAAAAAGCCCGCGGCAAACAGCAATACGATTGCAGCAGGATAGATCCGCATCGAGGCGAAGCCGAGCAGCGCCACGCTCCACAGCATCGCGAGCGTGATCGCGGTGCGCGGCGTGCCCTTGAGGCGTCCCCAGGATTCGAGCGCGATGCCGGCGAGCAGGGCGCCGGCGGCGTCGGCAGCGAGCAGCACGCTATAGGAGACGCCGGGATCGCCATGCCCGAGATCGCCGGCGAAGCCCGGCATTTGGGCGTGATAGGCGTTGCCGATCATGAAGGAAGTGAGGCCGGCAAGCCACGTCATTGCGGTCAGGACCGGCTGGGTGCCGATGGCGCGAATGGTGAGGAGGATGTCGGCGAGGCCGCGGACGGCGAAGCGCCGCACCGCGACGCTCTTGTCGCGCACCGGCGCCCAGAACAGCCAGAGCAGCATCGGCAGGTAGAACAGCGTATTGAAGATGATGCCGTGCGAGGTGCCGAGCGTCAGCATGATGACGCCGCCGACGGCCGGACCGACCAAAATGCCGAGATAGCGTGCCATTGCGTTGAGCCGCACCGCGCTCGGCAGGTCGGCCGGGCAGACAAGGTCGTAGAGCAGGAGCTGGTTTGGCGTCTGCCACAACACGCCGGCGCAGCCGTGGATCACGAGCAGCAGCATCGCGTGCCACATCTGAATGGTGTCGGTGATGAAGAAGAACCCCCATCCGCTCGACGCCACGATGAACAGCAGCATGCCGCACTGGATGATGCGGCGCGGATCGAACCGGTCGGCGAGCCCGCCGACGGCGACCGAGAACAGCAGGAATGGCAGCCAGTGCGACAGCACCGCAAAACCCGCCAGCGCCGGCGAATGGAATTTCTGGAACACCACCCAATAGCTGATCACATGCTCGATGTTGTCGGCCATCATCGCGAGCACGTAAGCCACGAACTGGAGGCGGTAGGGCACGGACTTCATGGCCGCGAACGAGCCGGACGCGACCACGGGATTTTGGGGGAGGGGGTTCACTCGATCACCTGGGCAGGAGTTGGGCGGGCCTTACACGTTCGCCGCTGAGTGCTCAAGATACTTGGGTGTGTGGAGCACGTAGCCCGGATGGAGCGTAGCGAAATCCGCGGCCGCCGGCCCCGCATTCCGCTCCGCTTCATGCGGGCTACGAGACTGCAACGCGCGTCGTAAGATTTGGAAGCCAAACGTGAGTTGCGACTCTCACTGCCGGCTCCCAATGTGCCGCCGGCTGGGAAGGGCACAATGACCAAAGCGATCATATTCGATTTTGACGGCGTCATCGCCGACAGCGAGGTGCTGTCCAACACCGTGCTGGCCGAGATCGTGACCGAGCTGGGCGTGCCGACGACGGTCGAGGACGCCTATCGCGACTACATGGGCAAGCGGTTTCACGAGGTGATTGCAGCAATCGAGACCGCGGTCGGCCGAACGCTGCCGCCGGCGTTCGGCGAGCACTATCAGGATCGCACCTTGACGCGGTTCAGGCTCGAGCTCTCGCCGATCGCGGGCGTGCGGGATTTCATCTCGAAATTCGCCGAGCTGTCCCGCTGCATCGCCTCGTCCTCCTCGCCGGACCGGCTCGCCGTCTGTCTCGATGTCCTGGACATGGTTTCGCTGTTCGAGGGACGGGTGTTCAGCGCCTCCAACGTCGCGCGAGGCAAGCCGCATCCGGACATTTTCCTGCATGCCGCCGCCGAGATCGGCGTGCCGCCGTGCGACTGCATCGTCATCGAGGACAGCGCGAGTGGCGTCATTGCCGGGCGCGCGGCGGGCGCAACGGTGATTGGACTACTGGCCGCAGGGCACATCCGCCAGGGCCATGCCGCTACACTCAAGGATGCTGGCGCGCACTACATCGCTGCGGACTATGTTGAGGTCGAGCGGATCGTCGGAAGCCTGCTCGCCGGCTAGAACTGATCCGCCTTAGCCCGGATGGAGCGCCGCGAAATCCGGGACCGCCGGCCCCGCATTCCGTTTCACTTCATGCGGGCTACGAATAACCAACTTGGCGAGACCGCGCATCTCACATACGCTGCTCTCGGCCCGCACCAATCAATCATAACAAGCGGGCGGCGAGGACACACCATGGAATCAATCCGCGTCTGCACCCATGCCGGGCCGGGCACTGAACCCGTCATTCGCACCGTGCCGTGGCCGAAGGTCGGCCGGAAGGGCGCGCTGATCAAGATCGGCGCCTGCGGTGTTTGCGGCACCGACCTGCACATCCTCAAGGGTCATTGGCCGAAGCCGTTGCCCTGGCCGTTCACGCTCGGCCACGAGCTCGGCGGCGTTATCGTCGAATGCGGCGATGAGTTCACTGAAGACTTCATGAGCAAGCCGCTTGCGGTCGGCTCGAAGGTGATGATCCCGCCGCTGATGCCCTGCGGCCGCTGCTACTACTGCATCCATTATCCGCAGACCGCCAACAAATGCCTGACGCCGGTCTATTACGGTCGCTATCTCGGCTTCGACAAGGCGCCGCATCTGTGGGGCGGCTGGGCCGAATATGTCTATGTCGATCTCGACATGCTGCCGGGCACCAAGATCTACAAGCTGCCCGACGACATGTCGTTGCGGCTGGGCGCGCTGTCGGAGCCGCTCACCTCCTGCATCCGCGCCTTCAACCGCGCGAGCCGCGCCGGCGGCTTCACTTGGGGCGACACGGTGGTGATCCAGGGCTCGGGCCCGATCGGCATTCTGGCCGTCGCGGCCGCGCAGGAGATGGGGGCAGGGCGGGTGATCTGCGTCGGTGCGCCGGAGGAGCCACGGCTCAGACTCGCGCGCGAGTTCGGCGCGGAAGCGACCGTCAACATCGAAGCGCTCAAGACGCCCGAGGCGCGCATCAAAGCGGTGCGCGACATCGTCGGCGGCTTCGGCGCCGATCTCGTGATGGATTGCTCGGGCCATCCCACCGCCGGTCCGGAAGGCATCGAGATGCTGCGCGACGGCGGCACCTATGTCGAGATGGGGCAGTTCACCGACGCCGGCTCGATCGACACCTCCTGGCACCGCATCTGCACCAAGGACCTCAACGTGCTCGGATCCTGGGGTTTTACCGGCAACGATCTGCCGCTCGGTGTCGACATGCTCTACCGCACCCGCGACAAATATCCGTGGCTGAAGACGCAGACGATCTATCCGTTCACGGAAGAAGGCGTCGCGCAGGCCGTGAGCGATGCGATGGCGATGAGGACGGTGAAGTCGACCATCGTGCCGTGGCCGGAACTGGTCGAGTAATCCATGTCGTTAATCCTCCACGGCCTCGCAGCGTTTCTGGTCGAAGCCAAGCGGCGGACCTATGCGGGCCTGGACGACGAGGCGACCGTGGCGACGCCGCTGCTCGCCGGCTCCAAACAGCTCGAGCATCGGGCGCCGCCTTTTGCCTATCGCGACATCTATTTCGGCATGGGGTTCTTTGTCGGGCAGGAGACGGTGTCGCGCAATGATCAGGTCATCTGGTCGATGAGCTACAGCGGCGGCGCTCGCGCGGAGATCACCGATCGGCAGACCCTGCTCGAGATCTACAAGTTCCTGCGCCAGGCGCTGCTGGCCATCGACGTCGCGGAGCCCTACCGCGGCCCGCGCCTGTTCGAGCAGGCCGGCATGACCTATCGCAACGACGTCGAGGGCGCGCTCGAGCGCTTCCACGGCGTCGAGACGATCTCGCGTCGCGATGGCGCGTTGCTCTACGAGCTGCGCTACAGCGGCGGTCTGCTGCGATGATGATATCGCCGCACGTGCCCCACGGAATGAAGGACATGAAAATGGACGAACACACTGGCGAGCAGAGCCGGCGCGCCCGCTCGCCCTTCGGCGCTATCAGCGCGATCGACTACACCGTCATTTTTGTCCGCGACATGGCGGCGATGCGTCGCTTCTATGAGGACGTCCTCGCCTTTCCACTGCTGCGCGAGCTGTCGCCGAACTGGATCGAATATCGTGTCGGCACCAATACGCTGGCGCTGGCAAGGCCGAGCCGGACCGCGACTGACGCGCCGACGCCGGCGGGCAGCGCCGCGCTCCAACTGGCCTTCAAGGTGTCCGCGGCCGAAGTCGACGCGTGTGCCGACGAACTCCTTCGACAGGGCGTTGCGCTACTGTCGCCGCCGACGGATCAGTCCTTTGGACATCGGACGCTGTTCTTCCGCGATCCCGACGCCAATCTGCTGGAGGTCTTTGCGGAGATCTGAGAGCGGGTCCCATTGATGCGCTGGCATGAAGACGGTGAAGTCGACGATCGGGCCGCGGCCGGAGCCGGCGGGATGATGGCGGCCAAAAGACGCAGGAGCAGGCTCGACGCCTAAAAAGTTCCATCAGGAATCCGCGAGTCATCCATGCTAAGGTGAAACTTAGGTCCAAGTTCCGGCTTTCACTTCGCGGGAGAGGTACCGTGAAGCAGATCCTGAAACCCGTCACTTTCGTCCTGGCCGCCATCTACTTTCTGGTCGACGCGGTCTTCATGGCCGTGGCCCGGCCGATATCGCGTTGGATCGGACAGCATTTCGAATTCAAGCGATTGCGGGCCTGGATCAGATCGCTGCCGCCTTATCCATCGCTCGCCTTGTTTTCGGTGCCCGTGATCATTCTGGAGCCGATCAAGCCGGTGGCAGCATACCTCGCCGCGACGGGCCAGGTCCTGAGCGGTGCGGTGACCTTCATCATCGGCGAACTCCTCAAGCTCGTGCTGGTCGAGCGCCTGTTTCATCTCACGCGCGACAAGCTGATGAGGATTCCGGCTTTCGCTTGGGCCTATACGAAGTTCGCCGAGGCGAAGGCCTGGCTGCAAGCAACCGAGGCCTGGCGGGTCGTCCGCGCCTTGAGCCACGCGGCGCGGGACTATGTTGCGCAGGCCAGAGCAAGGCTGGTCAGCGGCTTCAGCAAGCTGGTGACTTCCAGGGATTAGGGTCCGAAGGGCCGTGTACTCCTCAGACGACCTTGCGCGCTGCGGCGGTCGCCTTGTCGCCCGTGTTCGGCGTGCCGGTCGGCTCGATCAGCAGGAGGTGGACCTCCTCGCGTGCCACCGGGCGATGTTCAACACCTTTGGGCACGACGTAGAGTTCGCCCGGACCGAGCGTCACCGTGCGATCCCGCAATTCGATGTCCATACTGCCTTTGAGGACAAGAAAGAAATCGTCGGTATCCTCGTGCTTGTGCCAGGTAAACTCTCCCTTCACCTTCACCACCATCACGTCGCAATCGTTGAAGGTCGTGATCGTGCGCGGAGACCAAATATCCTGAAAGGTCGCGAGTTTGTCGGCAAGCGATATTCCGTCGGCCATGTCTCACCCGTATCCTGTTCTCTCGCGAGGCACGATTTGGGGTCGAATTGCCGATGCGACAAGGTTTGCATCCAGTCGGCCCGGCGATCTTGCCCTGCCGATATCTGAGGGCGGCGCACTCAGCCTGCGGACCGGCGCCCTTGGCGCGAGCTGTATCAAGGTCGCGGGCAGCAAAAAGCTTCGGCTTTGTCGCCGACTTATGCGGGAAATGGTGCGGTCACCGGCATCGCCATGCCGCATAGCTATGGTGATTTGCCTCCGCCTGGCGTAAAGACCGGGCCAAATCGCCACGCGTGCGACTGGCCGCTTGCCGGCACGCGCGTTTCAGGTCCTGCGGCTCGCCGGTTTGCGCCTGAATTAACCAAGGTTTTCCATCTCGTGTCATTTCCGACCCTTCCTCCGCCGCTCGCCCGAGCATTGGCCGAGCGGAACTACGATTCACCGACCCCCGTTCAGCTCGCTGTGCTCACTGACGAAGCCGCTGACCGCGACCTGCTGGTTTCCGCACAGACCGGCTCCGGCAAGACGCTGGCCTATGGCCTCGCCATGGCAAAGAATCTGCTGGGCGGTGCCGAACGATTTGAGCCGGCTGCAGCGCCTCTCGCCTTGATCGTGGCGCCGACCCGCGAACTCGCGCTGCAGGTCCAGCGTGAGCTTGCCTGGCTTTATGGACATGCGGGTGGGCGCGTCGTCTCCTGTGTCGGCGGCATGGATCCGCGCCGCGAACAGCGCGAGCTCGCCGCGGGCGCTCACATCGTCGTCGGCACGCCCGGCCGATTGTGCGATCATTTGCGGCGCGGTCGTCTGGACATCTCCCAATTGACCGCAGTCGTGCTCGACGAGGCCGACGAAATGCTAAATCTCGGCTTTCGCGAGGACATGGAATTCATCCTCGAGACCACGCCGGACACGCGCCGCACCTTGCTGTTCTCGGCGACGTTTCCACGCGGCATCGTCGCGCTGGCCAAGCAGTATCAACAGCAGGCCTTTCGGATCGAGGTCGCGGGCGACGAAGGCGGTCATGCCGATATCGAATACCGGGCCATCCGGATCGCCCCCGGCGATGTCGAGCACGCGGTCGTCAACGTCTTGCGCTTCTTCGAGGCGCCGAGCGCCCTGGTGTTTTGCAGCACGCGCGATGCCGTCAGGCACTTGCAGGCGGCGCTCCTGGAGCGCGGCTTTTCCGCGGTCGCTCTGTCCGGCGAGTTGACGCAGAACGAGCGAACCCTGGCGCTTCAGTCGCTCCGCGATGGACGGTCCCGCGTCTGCGTGGCGACCGACGTGGCCGCCCGTGGCATCGACCTGCCCAGCCTCGACCTCGTCATTCATGCGGATCTGCCCAATGACGCGGAGGTCATGCAGCATCGCTCAGGGCGCACGGGACGCGCGGGCCGAAAGGGTACAAGCGTCCTCCTGGTGCCGCCCGCGCGACGGCGGCGTGCTGAATTGCTGCTGAATCTGTCCGGCATCGATGCGGAGTGGGGGACGGCGCCCCAGGTCGATGAAATCCGCAAGCTCGATCATGAGCGCATGAAGGGCGTGTTGTTCACCGAGGAGACGACTGCCGACGATCTGGTTCTGGCGCAGGCCTTGTTGGCCGAGCGATCGCCCGAGGATATCGCTGCGGCGCTGGCGCGGCTTTATCGCGCGCGACTGCCATCGCCCGAGGACATCATCGATCCGGGTGAGCGAAGCGGCCGGCCGCGCGACGATCGCGGTCGCGACAGATTTCAGGGCGAGGGCGGCGAAGATCGCCCGGTGAGGCCCCGATCGAAATCGGGAAAAACCTCCTCGCGCCACGGCATGGCGGAGGCGAGCGTCTGGTTCCGCGCCGCCATCGGACGCAGAAAGAATGCGGAAGCACGCTGGTTGTTGCCGATGATCTGCCGTCGTGGCGGCATCGACAAGCGCGACATCGGCGCTATCAAGATCATGGATACCACGACCGAGTTCGAGATATCCGAGCGGGTTGCAGACTCCTTCGCCGCCAAGATCAAGCGCCCGGACAAGGAAGACAGCATCCGCATCGAGCCGCTGGCAAACGCGCCGCAAGGGCAGGCACCTTCGGAAGAGCGGTCACACGCGCCTCGGCGCGACGCCGGCGACAGCGATCGCGATGAGCGTCGCGCCGATCGTTCGCGCGATGCGAAGGGGCCGAAGCACCACAGCAAGTCGCACGGCGAGCGCAGGCCGAAATTCGACGATGCGCTGGCTTTCGGAAAGAAAAAGAAGCATCGGAACAAGCCCGGCCACGCCGGAGAGCCGCCATCGGTCACGCCGTGGCCTGCGAAGGGCGTGCCGGGAAAGAAGGCAAAGAAGAAGCGTCGAGGCTGAGTTGTTGCCGAAAGCGCGTGAGCCGGGCGGAGGAGATCACGTCCCGGCGCGGGGATCGGCGAGCTCGCGGAGCATATAGGTCGCGTTCTCGCCATAGGATGCGAGCTTCCCGCGCAAGACGGCATCGGCTGCGACCGCCCGGAAGCCGAGGCGCTTCCATGTCGATCGTGTCCCATAGACCGAAACGAGCGCGAGCGTGGTGATGCCTGTCGTTCGCGCCAGGCTTTCGATGGCCGCGACATAGGCGCGCGCCGCACCGCCACCGCGGTACGCAGGCAGCATGGCGACATCGTGTACGTAGAGACAGTTCGCATCGCCAGGCAGCTTTTCCAGGACGCCGTCGAGCGGCGGGATCTGGTACTGCATCCACGGATGCGCGAGCCCGTAGCCGGCAATCTCGCCCTTCGTGGCGAGCACGAGGCAGCCGTCCGGGCAGAGCCGCATCTTCTCCGCGAGCACCTCCGGCCGTTCCGGAAGATCGGGATGAATGCGTTCCGCGATCGCGCTGATCGCCGGAAGGTCCAACGCGCGCGCCTGGCGCCAATGCGGCTTGCTCATGTCGATCCGTCGTTCCGTCTCTTCCATTGCAATTTATTCCGTTGCGCCGCCATGCGCAGCGAAAAATATCCTTGCCGCTATCGCAGGAATACGGCGCGCCGCGCGGCGTCCTATTCATGCAAGCCAATTGCATGACAGGAGACACCATGACCACGTCCTCGATCCGCCTCGCACTCACGCTCGCAGCATCGCTGGCGATTGTTCCCGCTGCTTTCGCTGCGCCGCCGACCAAGACGGGCAAGACCGACAAGGGCAGCGTGCTCACCGACGCCAAGGGCATGACGCTCTACACTTTCGACAAGGACACGAACGGCAAGTCGGCCTGCAACGGACCATGTGCGACAAACTGGCCGGTGCTGAAGGCCGAGGCGAGCGACGCGCCGGGTGAGGGCTACACCGTCATCACGCGCGACGACGGCTCCAGGCAATGGGCCTACAAGGGCAAGCCGCTCTATACCTTCGCCAAGGACCAGAAGCCCGGTGACATCACCGGCGACGGCTTCTTGAACGGAGCGTGGCATCTGGCGATGCCGTAACAGGGGTGCACGCGGGCCTGGTGCGTCGCTCTACCGATCCAGGCGACGCACCGTCCAGCGCCGTCGGTCGGGCTATCGCGGATATTCGAGCTGCATCGCGACGAAGTCAGCCGTGCGCGTTCCGTAGCGTGCGTCGATCGCCAGCAGGGTCTGGTCCAATGCCCGTGCCGGTGGCAGGGCGAGGGTGGCCGGCGGCGTCTGCGTCACCGGCCAATCGGCTGCGACCTTGTCGGGCAGGATACCGAGGCCGCCGCGGCTCGGCTGCGCATCGGCGGTAGCGGCGAAGGTGAGGGCACGCGAGCGATAGGTCCGCGACCACGCATCGGCGATTAGCGCGAGCGACACCTCGTCGATACCGGACGTCAGCGCGATCCCGAGCTGCTCGCGGTTCCAGAATGCGAGCGTGTTTGTGATCGCCGTCAGCGCAAACGGGCGCGTGAACCGGAATGCGTCGCTGCGGTGGCGCCCGTCCCACGCGGCAAGGCCGATGTCGCGGGCCACCGCCTCGGCCTTGGCGCGCCTGGCGATGGCCTCGATCAAGGTGAGTGCCATCGGCATGGATGCGGTAATTCCGGTCGTCGTGGCGACTCCGCGGTCGACGACCAGCCGGCGGTCTGCGACATAACGGATCGCGGAATTCTTCTTTAGATCGTGCACGGAATACCAGTGCGTCGTGGCCCGTTTGCCGTCAAGCAGTCCCGTGTTGGCCACGACCTTGGCGCCGACGCAGACGCCGATGATGATGGCGCCCTTGGCGGCCTGGCTCCTGATCCAGTGCAAGGCCACGGCATCATCCTCGCGCGTCATCGCCGGCACGATGACGTAATCGGCGCCATCGGGATGCGCGGCATCGAACTCGGCGATCGTCGCGTGCGGTTGCACCTTCAGCGCCGGATAGAGTGTGACGGGGCCCGGCTGCGTTGCCAGCGTGAGGACATCGGCGACATCGGCGCGCGCGAGGATGCCGTACGGCATCAGATAGTCGGTGGTCTCGCTCATGTCGTTGATTCCGACGACGGCGATCAGCGGACGTTTCCGCTTCGGCGGCTTCAGGGCGGCAAGCGTCGCCTCGGATTCGTCTCTGGATATTACAGGCGCAGTGCCGCGAGCCGGCGAGCCCGGTAGAAGGAACAGCCAGGTTGCACCGACCGCCAGCAGCAGCGCCACGCAGCCGAGGCCGCTCCACGTCAGAATGCGCCAGCTCATGATGGTGTCGCCCGATCTTCGTTGCCTCACGCTGGCAATGGAAGCTACTCGCTCGCCACGGCATCGGGAATGACGCAAATCCGGCAAAAAAGGTCATGCCGCAAGTGCGATCATTGGTCTCGCGGCGGGAGTTTTGGCGCCGATCTCAAGTTGGTGTGTGCGATCGCAACAACTTCCGAGATTTAAACTGCTGTTTGCGCCGCATCATCACATGTTTCGAATTAAATCAAGCTGAGAGTCCGAAAGCGAACAGAAATTTTGAGTCCCCTCGACCATAGTCGGCTCCGGCAGGGGGCGAGAGCGGTAGACCCGCAGCAGCATCCCATTGTCATGAAAGTTGGGGCACTGGTGTTCCGGTGCGGCAAGCACCTGAACGCGTCGGGGAGTCTTCAATCCCATATGCAGTTTCGCTTGAAAGGATGAATGCCCGTGAGTGATGCCAATGTGAAAGTCGACACGAATGCCGCTCCGCTGAACGAAGCGGCCAACGGAAGCGCAAAGCTCCACTTCGACGTACCATTCTTCAATATCCAGACGATGTTCGGCAATCTCGCCGAGCAGGGCGCCACGCGGGCCAAGGCAAATTTCGAACAGATGAAGGCGGCTTCCCAGGAGATCACCGGAGCTCTGTGCGATGCCTGTTCGACCAATGCGATGCGTGCCGCCGATTATGGCACGAAGGTCATCGAAATATCCAACGCCAATGCCACCTCCACGCTGGAATTCCTCTCCCAGCTCGCGGATGCGAGGTCGTTTGCCGATCTCGTGAACCTCTCCACCACCCACAGCCGCAAGACCTTTGAAGCAACTTCGGCCCAGAACCGCGAGCTCTGGGACCTCGCCCAGAAGGTCGCGACGGAAACGGCCGAGCCGATCAAGCAAAGCTTCAACCGGGTCTTGCGTAGGGCTGCTTGAATCGACGCTGTTGGCCGCGCGGATCGGCTGGACGAGCGTCTTCGCAAGAAGAGACGCCGTCCAGCCGATTGCGGCCCCCTCACTGTTGAGGTGATGCCGAGCTGGAGGAAATCAGGATGGGTATGGTGATGATCAGGTGCCCGGAAACGGGAAGTGCCATTCCGACGGGCATCGAGATGGATCGCGACAGGTTTCGGTGCAGCACGGTGTTCTTTTCGCGCACCTATTGCAAGATGTGCGCTGCCACGCACGAGTGGTTCGCCAGGGAGGCCTGGGTCTACGAGTCGGTCTTGGCGAACGGGAAGTCCGGGGGCGGGCAGCCATTCCGCGCCGGCGCGGCGTGAAGGAGCCTTGGCGCGTCCTGCGAAACGATCCGATCGATCCTGCGCCTCATCACCTTGTAGCACTCGCATGCGACGACCTCGAGCCGTTGCCTGTCGATCTCGAGCTGGCCGCGTCGACTGGACCTGATGGCCCTTGATGTTCGAAGTGCGCTCACGACGTGCGTGACCGTGGTGCGGCGGACGCCGAGCAATTCCGACAACGTCTCCTGGGTCAAGGGCAGGACGTCGCCGCCATCCGTCCGATCGTGAATGTGAAGCAGCCAGCGAGCGAGGCGCGCTTCGACGGAGTGCAGCGCATTGCAGGCTGCGACGTGCTGGACTTGCGTCAGCATCGCCCTGGTGAGAATCTGAACCACACTTGCGACGGCGGGACTGCGCTCGAGCGCGGTGTGAAATCGCGCGGGCGAGATCTGCAGCGCTGTCCCTGCCACCCGGACGACCGCGGTCATGGGTGATCGGATGGGGCCGAGCGCCGTCATGAGTCCGACGGCACCTTCGTTGCCGATCACGGCGGTTGCGGCCGTCTGTCCGTTCGGCAACTCCATGATGAGAGCGACCGCGCCGCTGCAGGGGAAGTAAAGGTGTTCGATCCGATCACCCGATCGAACCAGGACGGCGTCGTGCTGGAGCGGTACTTTGCGCAAATGCGGTGCAAGCAAAGCGAGATCGGCCGGCGGTAACGCAGCTAACAGGCGATTACCAACTCTTGTCGCGTGCTCCATCACGGGAAGCTTCCCTGGACGGAGGCCCGGCGGTCAGCAGACGCATCTTCACCGGCCGAGCCGCGTTGCCGCCTGCCACGGCAGAAGGCAAACGCACCTTGGAGGCTAAGGTTCCGATGACGAAGCGCAAGCCCGCGCGCCGGCGCGTCTGACCGCGATCAGAATTTTGCAATGACGATCGGGGGCGTGTGCAAGCGCTGCGCGCCCGACACGAGGGCTGCTGCTACCTCAACCCCTCATACACCATCAGCCCGCGTGCGATTTGCAGCTTGCGGATGGCACGCGGCAACAGTTTCTCCGGCTGGTGCAGATAGCGCCATGAGGTGAGGGTGAAGGCGCCGAGCGCGCCGCATGCGTCGTCGAACGGCGCGAGCACGCCCGTGACGCTCACCGGCGTGTGCGGGCGCGCATTGAAGGGCAGCAGCAGGAGCTCCAGATGCGCCTTGCTGCCATCCTCGCGCGCCGCGGTGAGGCCGGCGATGGCGCCGAGTGTCTCGTCGGCGACAACCGTCGTGATCTCTTCGATCTCGGCGCGGCTCGTCGCGGTGAACAGTGCGGCGAAGCTCTGGTCCTTGAGGTCGCAGCCGGCGAGCGCGCAGACGCGGGTGCCGGCGACGCGGAATGGAAAGCCGAGCTTGGGCTCGCAGGAGAGGACGAAGATGTCCCCGAGCAGGCCGCGGACGGCCGCCGGATCGATATCGGCCCTGTCCGGTGCCCGGGCAGTGCCGCGCTTTTCGTCCCAATATGCGAAGAATTCGCGGCTCGACGGATGTTTCATGTCTGAACGCTTACCCTCGGGTGCGACCTCGCGGGACAAACCTGTCCCGCTTCAGTGCACCCGCGATCCCTATGGTTGTTGTGCAGGAGGGGATTTGCAGCGTCCATGCCGCAGGCCTGTTTTCGGCCCCGCCGGGGCCGCCTTTGCATCGTTAACGTTAAGTTAACGATGCGCTTGGCGCGCACCGAGCGCCTGCTATGGTGATCGCGGTCGCAAGCCTCGCCGCTTTCTTCCAGGTTCTCGGCGGGGCATGTACACAGGCGTCAAACAGTTTGGTCACGGGCCGCGGGGAGGGGTGGGGATACTCCTTATCCCTCTTAGGTGCCCGGAAGGCCGACATGGACAGGGAGGGCTTTTCCCAGAGCCCTCCCTTTTCCTTTTGTGCACTTGCGCAAGGCCGGCAAAGGCGACTATCTCCAAGCCTGTCGCTCCGATCGCGCCTGAAAGCGAAGTACCCCTTGGACTCCCCGCCAAATCTCCCGCCGGAGCAGCCGGCCGCAATCGAGGAGGCTCCGCGCGAGCCGGTCCTGACGTTGCCGTTCGCGCTGACGGCCTATGTCGTCCTGCTGGCCGTGATCCATTTGCGGGTGCTGCTGCCGCCGGACCTTGAGAATTGGACCATCGATGTCTTCGGCTTTATCCCGAAGCGCTACGATTCCTCGCTGCTCAATCTACAGATCCCCGGCGGCGCCGGCGCGAAGGTGTGGACCTTCGTCACCTATTCGCTGCTGCACGCCAATCTCACCCATCTCGGCTTCAACGTACTGTGGCTGCTGCCGTTCGGCAGCGCGCTGGCGCGGCGTTTTGGCGCGATACGGTTTTTTATCTTCCTGGCTGTGACCGCGGCGGCGGGCGCGCTCGCCCATCTCGTCACCCATGAGCATGCGGTGGCGCCGATGATCGGCGCCTCGGCCTCGGTCTCGGGTGCGATGGCGGCAGCGATCCGCTTCGCCTTTGCACGAGGCAGCTTCCTGTCGTTCAGCCGAACCGATGCCGAGACCGCCGCAAAGGTTCCGGCGCTGCCGCTGTCGCGGGCGTTGCGCGACGGACGGGTGCTCGCCTTCCTCGCGGTGTGGTTCGGCGTTAACATCATCTTCGGCGTCGGTGCGCTAGGTATCGAAACCGAAGGGGCAAGCGTGGCCTGGCAGGCCCATATCGGCGGCTTCTTCGCAGGGCTCTTGCTGTTTGCGCTGTTCGATCCTGTGCCGCGTGCGCGAAGCGATGCTGCGGATGCGTCATCACAGGACATTTCGAACCGTATTTGAGGCGGCGCTTGCGGCCCGGCCCGAATTCATCCATCATCGCAGGCGAAGAATGTTCCGAAGCAACAAGCCGCTAGCGGCGGTGCTTCCACAAGCGCCTGAAGCGTGAAACCGGCGCTGTAACTGTTAGTTGAAGACTCGCGAACAAGTCCGGACCGCGGAAAGCGGACGGATCGGATTCAGGGAGGCAACAATGACGGTACGTTCCATTCTCAATACCAAGGGTCACCAGATCATGAGCGTCGAGCCCGACGTCAAGCTCGCGGCCGCGGTGAAATTGCTCGGCGAGAAGAAGATCGGCGCGGTGCTGGTGATGAATCAGAGCCGGTTAGAGGGCATCCTGTCCGAGCGCGACATCGTGCGCGTGCTCGGCGACCGCGGCGCGGGCGCGCTGGAAGAGCCCGTGAGCGAAGTCATGACGCGCAAGGTCGTGACCTGCAAGGAAACCGACACGGTGGCCGAGCTCATGGAGACGATGACCACCGGCAAGTTCCGGCATCTGCCCGTGGTCGACAATGGCAAGGTCGTCGGCATCATCTCGATCGGCGACGTCGTCAAGCGCCGCGTCCAGGAATACGAGACCGAGCAGGAAGCCCTGCGCGACTACATCAAGACGGCCTGAACCGGCCTTATTCGCTTGCCTTCGGCGCGGTGCCGTCCGGTGCCGGCGCCAGCACATGGATCGCCTCCTGGATCGAGTCCAGCGCGCGCTCGGCTGCGCGGGTGCCGAATGCGATCAGCTCATCGGCGCGGTGGAAGTCGAACCAGCCGATCTGGCCGACCCGCGGCGTGATCAGCATGTCCGGCGGATCGCCGGCGAGCCTGGCGCGGGTAATGCGGTCCTGCATGATGTTGAAGGCGTCCACCATCACCGCGGAGATGCCGGGCCGTCCGCCGCCGCCGAAGAACTCGCGCTTCACCGTGCGCTCCGGCGAGAAGAATCGCGGAAAGCGCCGCTTGGCCACTGGTTCTTCGGCCACCGGTGCGACCGGGTCGGGCATCGCCCCATGCGAATAAATTGTCGTGGAATGGGTGAAGATGTCGCTGGAAAGATTTGCGGCGATGACGATTTCCGCGCCGAGCGCACGCGCGGCCGAGACCGGCACCGGGTTCACCAGCGCGCCGTCCACCAGCCAGCGGTCGCCGACCAGCACGGGCGAGAAGATGCCGGGCAGGGCGTAGGACGCCCGCATCGCGTCGACCACGCGGCCATGCGTCAGCCAGATTTCGTGACCGGTGCGAACCTCGGTCGCAACTGACGCGAATTTCACACCGAGGTCCTCGATCAGGGTCGAGCCGATCGCCGCCTCGAGCTTTGTTGCGAGCTTCTCGCCCCCGATCAGGCCCGAGCCGTTGAGGCGGATGTCGAGATAGCCGAGGATGTTGCGCACGCCTTGCAGGCTGCGTCCCCATTCCTCTAGCGTGTCGAGCTGCCCGGCCGCATAGGCGCCGCCGACCACGGCGCCGATCGAGGTGCCGACCACGACATTGGGCACGATGCCATTCGCGAGCAGGGTTCGGAGGATACCGATATGGGCAAATCCGCGGGCCGCGCCGCCGCCAAGGGCCAAACCGATGACCGGCCGGCGAATGCTGCCGAGGCCGACCTTCTCGCCATTCGAGACGCTCGCGCCCCGACCTTTCAACATGTCCAGCACCGAAACTCTCCTACGCCGGGGCCAGCCGCATCACCAGACTAGGCGCCACATCACGGGGCCGCCAGAACCAGGACGAAGCATGGTTTATGCTGCTTTGGGAAGGGCACGGGGCAGGAGTATGGCGATGGGCGGTTGCCTTAAGTCTAATCACGCAGGCGTCAACCGAGTTCCAAATGACCGTATTTCCTGGGGTTCCTCAGGCTTGAATTTGCCGCGTTTTCGGTGAAAAGCAGGTGACATGATTAGCGGGGGTGACGGCATCATCGGATGGCGGCGCAGCGTTCGGCTGCTGCCGGCGCTAACCCTTGCCGCGTGCCTCCTGATCTTCGGCCAAAACGCCGCCAAAGCGCAGCTTTTCTCCGATCGCCCGCCTCCGGTGCCACCGGCCTCGGTGCCCGACCCCGGCGGCGCGGTGAGCCTGGCGCCGCCCTCGGGACCAGGATCCGGTGTGCCGCCCAGCCTGCCGCCGACCCTGACGCAGCCGAATTCGCCGACGATCCCGCCGGCGGTCACGACCGTGCCCCCGTCCGCGCCGCTCAACGCCGCCGCCCCCGGACAGGCCGTGCTGTCGCTCACCGCGAAATACGGCAAGGACTCGGCCCCGATCACCAGCGGCCTGGTCTGGCGGGTGTTTGCCGACCGTCCGGACGAGAACGGCACGTTCAAGCTGATCCGCGAGGACCGTAGCGCCACGCCCAACATCGTGCTGCCGCCCGGCAGCTACGTCGTGCACGTTGCCTTCGGCCTCGTCAGCGCGGTGCGCACCGTGAGCCTGAAGGCGGAGACCGACCGTGAGTCCTTCGTGCTGCCGGCGGGCGGCCTGCGCATCGAGGGCCGCGTCGGCACCAGCCGCATTCCGCAGAACCAGATCTCGTTCGCGATCTACAAGGGCAGCCAGTTCGAGTCCGGCGAGCGTGCCTCGCTGGTGCCGAACGTCGCCGCCGGCGACGTCGTGCTGCTGCCGGAGGGCACCTACTACATCATCTCCAATTATGGCGACGCCAACTCGGTGGTGCGATCGGACATCCGCGTCCAGGCCGGCAAGCTCACCGACGTCACCATCACCCACCGCGCCGCCGTGATCACGCTCAAGCTCGTCAGCGACAAGGGCGGCGAGGCACTCGCCAACACCGCCTGGTCGGTGCTGACGCCGGGCGGCGACGTCATCAAGGAATCCATCGGCGCCTTTCCGCGCGTCGTGCTCTCCGAAGGCGAATACCGCGCCATCGCCAAGAACGAGGGCAAGGTCTACGAGCGCGGTTTCAACGTCGTGAACGGCGTCGACGGCGAAGTCGAAGTCGTCGCGCGGTAGCGCCTCTCGCGTCCCGGACGCGGTGCCGGATCGCCGTTTCAGCGCGCCACTGCCTCCACATCGTCATTGCGAGCGCAGCGAAGCAATCCAGAATCTTTCCGCGGAGGCAGTCTGGATTGCTTCGCTGCGCTCGCAATGACGGGGGAGGGCCCCTCATTTCCGATACCGCAGCGCCTCGACCAGCACCGCGAACGCCGGGGTCGGCTGCCTGCGGCTGGGGTAATACAGGTGATAGCCGGCAAACGGCGCGCACCAGTCGGCGAGCACGCGGATCAGCCGGCCGTCGGCGATCTCCCGCTTCACGAGGTCTTCGGGCAGATAGGCGAGGCCGAGGCCGGCCAGCACCGCGTTCATGCGCAGCGCGCCGGTGTTGAACACGAGCTGGCCGTCGACCCGTACCTTCATGGCGTGGCCGCGCTTCTCGAACTCCCAGGCATAGATCCCGCCATAGGTCGGCAGGCGGATGTTGATGCAGCTGTGCTCGGTGAGGTCCTGCGGCCGCTTCGGCTTCTGCCGCGCGGCAAAATAGGCGGGCGCGCCGACCACAGCCATGCGCATGTCCGGTCCGATCCGCACCGCGATCATGTCCTTGGCGACCTGCTCGCCGATGCGCACGCCGGCATCGTAGCGCTCGGCGACGATGTCGGTGAGGCCATAGTCGACGACGAGCTCGACCTTGATGTCGGGATAGCGCGGCAGGAGCCTTGCGAGCGCCGGCCACAGCACGGTGTGCGCCGCGTGCTCGCCGGTGGTGATGCGGACGGTGCCGGCGGGCTTTTCGCGCAGCTCCGTGAGCGCCGACAGTTCGGCATCGATCTCGTCGAAGCGCGGCCCGACATTGCGCAGCAGGCGCTCGCCGGCCTCGGTCGGCGCGACGCTGCGGGTGGTGCGGGTGAGGAGCCGCAGTCCCAGCCGCTCCTCGAGGCCGCGCACGGTGTGGCTCAGCGCCGACTGCGACACGCCGAGCTGGGCGGCGGCGCGCGTGAAGCTGCGCTCGCGCGCGACCGCGAGAAAGGCGAGGAGGTCATTGATGTTGGGGCGCGCCATTGATGAATCCGGATCATGAGTACATGCCGATTTTATCACCTAATCGCAGACAGGAGCGCGCCCTAAATTCGCCGGCGAAAATGATCTTGCAAGGAGAGCTGGCGATGCAGAAGCGCACATTGGGCAAAAGTGGTCTGGAGGTGTCGGCCTTGGGGCTCGGTTGCATGGGCCTGAGCTATGGCTATGGTCCTGCGACTGAAAAGGCGCAGGCGATCGCGCTGATCAGGACGGCCTTCGAGCACGGCGTGACCTTCTTCGACACCGCCGAAGCCTACGGCCCGTTCGCCAATGAGGAGCTTCTGGGCGAGGCGCTCGCGCCATTCCGCGGCCAGGTGGTGATCGCCACCAAATTCGGCTTCAGGGACGGCAAGGTCGAAGACGGGCTCGACAGCCGGCCTGCTCGGATCAAGGCGGTCGCCGATGCCGCGCTGAAACGGCTGAAGACCGATCGCATCGATCTGTTCTATCAGCACCGCGTCGATCCCGAAGTGCCGATCGAGGACGTGGCGGGTGCCGTGAAGGACTTGATCCGGGACGGCAAGGTCGGGCATTTCGGCCTATCGGAGGCCGGCGCACAGACCATCCGCCGCGCCCACGCCGTGCAGCCCGTTGCCGCGTTGCAAAGCGAATATTCGCTGTGGTGGCGCGAGCCGGAGCAGGAGATCCTGCCGACGCTGGAGGAACTCGGCATCGGCTTCGTCCCGTTCAGCCCGCTCGGCAAGGGCTTTCTGACCGGCGCGATCAACGAGACGACGGCATTCGACACGAGCGATTTCCGCAACATCGTACCGCGCTTCTCATCCAGCGCACGAAAATCCAATCAGAGCCTGGTCGATCGGCTCGGAGAGATCGCAACAGCGAAGAAGGTGACGCCGGCGCAGATCGCGCTGGCGTGGCTGCTCGCACAAAAGCCCTGGATCGTGCCGATCCCGGGCACCACCAAGCTGCACCGTCTCGAGGAGAACATCGGGGCAGTCGCTCTGACGCTGTCGGCAACCGATCTCGCGGCGATTGCCGAGGTATTGGGCAACGTCACGGTGCAGGGCGATCGCTATCCGGCTCATCTCAAGGCGCGGGTTGGCCGCTGATATCTGCCGCACGTCCGGTGAGCAATCGCTTACCGGACGCCGGCATCTTGTGTTCTGATTTGAATACGCGTGTGAGCACTACAAAGGTGTGTTCGCGCCGCAAGGTCTGGGGAAACACCGGGCCTGCGGCGCAATTCCGATAATCAATTTTATTCTCTTTCCGCACCGCTGCGTTATATGTCGTGCGTCCGTCCAAGGGGCCGGAGCGCGGAGCATCGACGCCTGCGCCACTGGCAGTGAGCAGGGGGCCCAGCCCGTCGGCATGTTCGAAGTGGTCCTAACGAGGCGCAAGCGGTTTGGCTGGCGCTGGCAGGTCAGCGACCAGTCCGGCAAGATATTTGCGGACGGGTTCGAGCGCACTCGCCCGGCCGCGAAGTATCACGGCGAGCGTGCGCTGTTCTTTCTCCTGTCGCAGGCCTATCTGAACAACCGCTCCGCGGCCTCGAGCGAAGACTGACTTACGCGGAGCGCCGATCGATGTCGATGCGCTCCAGGCGAGCGGCACAGCTCCGTAGCCCCGTTGGCTCCATCGGGGCTGCAGGACTTCGCCGCGCCTGACGTCAGATATCGACGACCAGCTTGCCCTTGGCCGCGTGGTCCCGGATCAGCGCGTAGGCGTCCGCGACGGTCTCCAGCTTGAAATGGCGGGCGTCGAGCCAAGGACCTGGCGAAAGCCAGGGCGACACCGCGGATGTGGCGCGTCCATGCGCTCTGCGACGGCTGTCAGCGCGTGCAAAGAAACCGTCATAGTCTCTAACGCCCGCTAACCATCGCCCGACTTAAAACTGTCATAATCGCGCTTTGCGCCGCACGATCGTAGGCTTTTTACATGCCATTAAGCGGGCCTGCATTGGATGCGGCGGGAAAGTGCGTTGGGGACGAGGATGAGTGCCGCGAGGAAAGCGCCGGGAAAACCGGCCACCGAGATGTTCGACGACATGCCGGTGCTTCAGCGCAAATGGCGTGCTGCGTTACGGCCGGGCGAGCGGCTGCCGCGCTACGAGGACGTGATGCTCGGCAGCCTCGGCCGGCTTGCCGACCACATCGCGCTGCTGAAGGGCGATGGCGGGCTCGAACTGTCGCGCAGCGGACGCTACGTGCAGAAATGGCTGGGCGACGAGCGCTGGGACATTCCGGTCGCCGCGCTGGCGCCTGATTGCGCCACCGCACTGTCCGAAGCCGTGGCAAGCGCGCTCGAGAACGGACGTCCCTATCAGGCAAGCGCGCATTGTGTACGCGATGGCATGGTGAGGACCTACGACGTGCTGGCGCTGCCGACCGCCTCACGCTGGGGTGCGACTTTGGTTGGCGCCTATGTCAACGAGCGCGGCGCGCAATACAATCTGCTCGATGCGATCTTCTCGTCGACCGACGATGCGGTCGTGTCGCTGGCGACGCTGCGCGACGCGCTTGGCCAGCCGTTCGATCTCCAGGTCGTCCATCACAACAAGAGCGCCGAGCTGCTGTTGAATGTGGCGGCTGGCGGCCTGCAGTGGTGCCGCGTCCGAGAGGGCGGAACGCTGCTGGCGTCAGCCGAAATCATGGCGATGCTATTTGCGGCTGTCTCCGGTGGCCGCAGCGAGCAACTCGAGATCGAGGCCGACGGCCGCAATCTCCGCCTGAGTGCCACTGCCTTCGCCGATATCGTCTCGCTGACGATCTCCGACGTCACCGCGCTGAAGCGGCGCGACGCCTCGTTCCGTCTGCTGTTCGACAACAACCCGATGCCGATGTGGGTGTTCGACGCGGAGACGAAGAAGTTCCTCGGCGTCAACGACGCCGCGGTCCAGCACTACGGCTACAGCCGCGCCACCTTCCTGCGCATGACGCTGCCGGAGATCTGGCCGCAGGACGAGTGGGACAGCCACGCCGAAGCGCTCGAGCGCATTGGCGATACCTACCATTCCTCGCGCAACTGGCGGCATCTGCGCGCCGACGGCAGCGAGATCGAAGTTTTGACCTTCGGCCGCCGCGTCACCTTCAATGACCGTGACGGCTATCTGGTTGCGGTGGTCGACATCACCGAGCGGCGCAAGGCCGAGGCGCGGATCGCCCACATGGCGCACCATGACGGGCTCACCGACCTGCCGAACCGCGAATATTTCCAGGACCGTTTGAAGCAGGCGCTCGACCACGCCGGGGGCAAGCGGGTCGGTGTGCTCTGCATCGATCTCGACCTGTTCAAGAACGTCAATGACTCCTTCGGCCATCCGGTCGGCGACCGTCTGCTGAAGCAGGTGGCCGAGCGGCTCGCAATCGCGATCCGTGGCGGCAATCTCGCAGCACGGCTCGGCGGCGACGAGTTCGCGGTGATCCTGGCGGCCGACGTCTCGCCGAACGAGGCCAGCGCCTGCGCCACGCTGCTGATCGAGATGCTGAGCGCGCCCTACGACGTCGACGGGCTCGAGACGGTGATCGGCGCGAGCATCGGCATAGCGCTGTCGCCCGGCGACGGCACGACGTCTGAGGAATTGATGCGCAATGCCGACATGGCGCTGTACAGGGCAAAGTCGGACGGCGGCGGCGTGCACCGTTTCTTCGAGCGGGAGATGGACCTGCAGGCGCAGAAGCGGCGCGACATGGAAGTCGATCTGCGCCGCGCCTTCGCCAATGGCGAGTTCGAGCTGCACTACCAGCCGCTGGTGTCGATCGCATCCGACCGCATCTCCGGTTTCGAGTCGCTTCTGCGCTGGCGTCATCCCGACAAGGGAATGATCTCGCCGGCGGAGTTCATCCCGGTCGCAGAGGACATCGGCCTCATCACCCAGCTCGGCGAGTGGGTCCTGCGCGAGGCCTGCGCCGAAGCGGTAAAATGGCCGGTCGACATCAAAGTCGCCGTCAATCTGTCGCCGGCGCAATTCCGCAGCCGCAACCTGGTCCAGGTCGTGATCTCGGCCTTGGCGCAATCCGGCCTGTCGCCCAAGCGGCTCGAACTCGAGATCACCGAGTCGATCTTCCTGGCCGAGACCGATGCCAACCTCGCGATATTGCATCAATTGCGCGAGCTCGGAGTCGGCATCTCCATGGACGATTTCGGTACCGGCTATTCCAGCCTCAGCTATCTCCGCAGCTTCCCCTTCGACAAGATCAAGATCGATCGCTCCTTCGTCAAAGACCTCGCGCAGCGGCCCGATTGCGGTGCGATCGTGCGCGCCATCTCGGGGCTTGGACGCAGCCTCAACATCACGACGACCGCGGAAGGTGTCGAGACCGAGGATCAGCTCGACTGGCTGCGCGCGGAAGGTTGCAACGAGGTGCAGGGCTTCCTGTTCAGCGCGGCGCGGCCGGCCGGCGAGATCGCAAAGCTCCTCGCCGATTTCGGCCAGCGCGCCTCACGGGCGGCGTAGCTCGGGCGGATAGCAGTCGTAGACGAGCGCCTTGAAGGCGGGCGTGATGCGGCCGCGCTCGTTCTGGGTCTGCTGCATCATGAGGTAGACCATGTCGAGCTTGGGATCGACGCCGAAATAGGTGCCGCTGCCCGAGTCCCATTTCAACTCGCCGATCGAACCCGGCGGCGGCGGCTTCGCGTTGCCGGGATCAGTACGCACGGCGAGGCCGTAGCCATAGCCAAAGCCGTCGCCTGGAAAATAGAAATAGTCGCGCCCGACGCCGGAGCCCGGTCCAATGTGATCGGTCGTCATGTCCTTGAACGCAGCCGGGCTCAAATAGCGCTTGCCCTCGAACTCGCCGCCGTTGAGCAGCATCTGCGCGAAGCGCTGATAGTCGGTGATGGTCGAGAGCAGTCCGCCGCCGCCCGACTGCCATTCCGGATGGGCGAGGCGGTCATGCTCTGCATCCAGCAGGATCTGGTCGGTGGGCAGGGGCCGTGCCATCCGCGCAAGCTCGTCCTTCGTCGTCAGCACGAACTTGGTGCTGCTCATGCCGAGCGGATCGAGGATGCGCTGCTTCAGGTATTCGTAGAGCGTCTGCCCCGAGATGATCTCGATGACGGCGCCGAGCACGTCGGTGGAATGGCCATAGCGCCACAGCGTCCCCGGCTGACGCGCGAGCGGCAGCTTGGCGATGCGCTCGGCGAACTCCTTGTTGTCGAACTGTCCGGCGAAGATGTTAGCGGCGTGATAGGCCTGCTCGACCCATTTGCCGCCGATATAGTCGTAGCTGATGCCCGAGGTGTGCCGCAAAAGATCCTCGATGTTGACGGGGCGGACCGGCGGCACGAGATCGAGCGCCAGTGTGCCGTCCGGCTTCGTGACCTCCAGTCCCACCTTGGTGTCGGCAAAGAGGGGGATGTATTTCGACACGGGATCGGCAAGGGCAAGCTTACCCTCGTCGATCAGCATCATTGCGCCAAGACACGTGATCGGCTTGGTCATCGAGTGGATGGCGAAGATCGTGTCCGGCGTCATGGCGAGGCCGGTCCTGACGTCGCGCACGCCGAACGTCTTGAAGTAGACGGGCTTGCCGTGCTGCTGCACCAGGATCACGGCGCCCGGCAGCCGGCCGCTCGTCACCTCATTGTCGAAGTACGCCGTGATGCGGTTGAGCTGTTCGGGAGCAGGAGCAGGGATGCTGGCAGCGCGGCCTCGTGCCATCGTGCCGGCCAGCATCGCGGCCCCCAGCAGAAATTCGCGGCGCTTCATCCGGGCTTCCTCCCTCGACGGGATCAAAGCCGCAAGATGTTGCAGGCGTCAACAAGACATCGATTAAAATCGCGTCACGATTTCCGAAAGGCACGGTCGCGGGCGGTCTTCGCTCGGCTTGGTCGGCTTGCCGATGTGCACGAGGCCGGCGAGCTTTTCGTCGGGCTTGAGACCAAGCCCGTCCAGCACGTCGCGATCGAAGGAAAACCAGCCGGTCAGCCAGCAGGCGCCGTAGCCGAGCGCGGTCGCGGCCGTGAGGATGTTCATGGCGCTCGCGCCCGCTGACAATTCCTGCTCCCACGCCGGCACCTTCGGATGCGGCCTGGTGAAGCTGACGATGCCGATCACCAGTGGCGCGTCGGTGAGCCGCTTGCGCTCGATGTCGATGTCGGCCGCCGCTGCGCCGGGATTCTTCCGGGCGAAGACCTTGGCGATCACCTCGCCGGCACGCGCGCGGGCGTCGCCTTCGAAGATGATGAAGCGCCAGGGCGCGAGCTTGCCGTGATCGGGCACGCGCGCACCGATGGTCAAGATGGTTTCGAGCTCGGCAGGCGAGGGACCGGGCCCGGTCATCTCGCGCGGCTTGACCGAGCGGCGGGTCTTCAGGAGTTCGATGGCGTCGGGCACTTTCGGTATCCTCTTCGGCTGGTCGTCGGCCGTGCACGCTGGAGATAGTCATGCACGCCCGCAACCGAAAGCCGATTTAGATCGATTTCAGGGATCAGGCCGCGCCCCGCATCCGCTGGACGTCGGGCGGGGTCGCCTCGTCGAGAAGCGCGGCAATCGCCTCCTGCGTCGTCATCACCTTCTGCCCGTCGCTGCCGAGGCGGCGGACGGAGACCGACTGCGTCTCGGCCTCTTTCTTGCCAACCACCAGCAGCGCCGGGATCTTTGCCAGCGAGTGCTCGCGGACCTTGTAGTTGATTTTTTCGTTGCGCAGGTCGATCTCGACCCGAAGGCCTGCGCGCCGCGCCTGCTCGACCACCTGCTTGGCGTATTCGTCGGCCTCGGAGGTGATGGTGGTGACGACGACCTGCACCGGCGACAGCCAGAGCGGGAAGTTGCCGGCATAGTGCTCGATCAAAATGCCGATGTAGCGCTCCATCGAGCCGCAGATCGCGCGGTGCACCATCACGGGCGGTTTCTTGCCGCCGTCATGGTCGATGTAGAATGCGCCGAACCGCTCCGGCAGGTTGAAGTCGACCTGCGTGGTGCCGCACTGCCAGTCGCGGCCGATGGCATCGCGCAGCACATATTCGAACTTCGGCCCGTAGAAGGCGCCTTCGCCCGGATTGATCTCGGTCTTGATGTGGTTGTTCTGCGTCTGGATCTCGCGTAGCACCGTCGCCATCACGCGCTCGGCGTGGTCCCACATCGCGTCCGTGCCGACGCGCTTGTCCGGCCGGGTCGACAGCTTCACGGTGAGATCGCCGGTGAAGCCGAAGTCCGCATAGGTCGACAGGATCAGATCGTTGATCTTCAGGCACTCATCGGCGAGCTGATCCTCGGTGCAGAAGATGTGCGCATCGTCCTGGGTGAAGCCGCGCACGCGCATCAACCCGTGCATGGCGCCGGACGGCTCATAGCGGTGCACCACGCCGAATTCGGCAAGGCGCAAGGGGAGGTCGCGATAGCTCTTCAGGCCGTGCTTGAAGATCTGCACGTGGCCCGGGCAGTTCATCGGCTTCAGCGCGAACCAACGCTTGTCCTCGGCCTCGTCGCCGGCGGATTGCGCCGCGAACATGTTCTCGCGGTACCAGCCCCAATGGCCGGAGGTCTCCCACAACACCTTGTCGAGGATCTGCGGCGCGTTGACCTCGCTGTAATCGCCGGTCAGGCGACGCCGCATATAGGCGATGAGCTGCTGGAAGATGGTCCAGCCCTTCGGATGCCAGAACACGACGCCCGGACCTTCCTCCTGGAAGTGGAAGAGGTCGAGCTCGCGCCCGAGCTTGCGATGGTCGCGCTTTTCGGCTTCCTCGATCTGCTTGAGGTAGGCGTCGAGGTCCTCCTGCTTGGCGAACGCCGTGCCGTAGATGCGGGTCAGCATCGGGTTGTTGCTGTCGCCGCGCCAATAGGCGCCGGCCACCTTCATCAGCTTGAAGGCGTTTCCGACCTTGCCCGTCGAGGTCATGTGCGGGCCGCGGCACAGATCGAACCAGTCGCCCTGGTAGTAGATCTTGATCGGCTCGTTGCCGGGAATGGCGTCGACCAGCTCGACCTTGAAGGCTTCGCCCTTGTCGCGGAACACCTGCTTGGTCTTTTCGCGATCCCAGACTTCCTTGGTGAAGGGTTTGTCGCGCGCGATGATCTCGCGCATCTTCTTCTCGATCGCGGCAAAATCTTCCGGGGTGAACGGCTCGTTGCGGAAGAAGTCGTAATAGAAGCCGTTCTCGATCACCGGGCCGATCGTGACCTGAGTGCCCGGCCAGAGCGATTGCACGGCCTCGGCCAGCACGTGGGCGCAGTCATGGCGGATCAATTCCAGCGCGCGCGGATCGTCGCGGTTGACGAACTCGATCTTCGCATCGGCCTCGATGGGATCGTTGAGATCGGCGAGTTCGCCGTCGAGCGCCATAGCCACCGTGCGCTTGGCCAGCGACGGCGAGATGCCCTTGGCGATGTCGAGGCCGGTGATGTCCTTGTCGAACTGGCGCTGGGCGCCGTCGGGGAAGGTGAGGGTGACTTTGGGAGTCGGCGTCACGGGCTTGAGGTTGCTGAGGCTGTACTGGAAGCCGGACTCGGACTTGGGCTGGTCAGTCATTGCATTTCTCCTGAGGCTCACTCCTGCGAACGAGCGCAGGTAAGCGGGAACGAGCGATATATCAGGCGATTCGGCCCGTGCAATCGGGCATTTCCAAGAAAATGGCTGCGTGAAACACCTGCCTTGCAACAACTATTTCGCGCCGCGCCCTTTAACTCGTCCCTGGCGCCGGCTACATGCACCTGCATGAAAAATGCCCCCGCCGCCGGCCGTTTCGCGCCCACCGCCCTGATGCTTGGAAATATCGTCACTGGCTGCTCGGTGCTGGCGCCGGCGGGGATGCTGCCGGAGTTGGCCGCCGGGCTCGACGTCAGCGTCCGTGCGGCCGGGCTGCTGATCACTTTCGGCGCGATCACGCTGTGCATCGGCTCGCCGCTGACGGCCTGGCTGACCAGCCGCATCGAACGGCGGACGCTGCTCACGGTGACGCTTGCGCTGCTTGCTGCGGGCAATCTCGCCTCGGCGTTTGCTCCCGACTACGCGAACCTGCTCGCCATTCGCCTGGTGATGCTCGCGGTCGGCGCGCTCTATACGCCGCAGGCGGCCGGCACGGCGGCACTCATCGTGCCGGTGGAGCGGCGCGGCAGCACCATCGCCTACGTCTTTCTCGGCTGGTCGCTCGCCGCCGCCGTTGGTCTGCCGTTGATCACGTTTATCGCCAGCCGCTACGG
>NZ_LSEF01000010.1:0-2648 GCF_001641695.1 Bradyrhizobium neotropicale | reverse complement strand
CGGGATCGGTGCGCTCGGCTGTGTCAGCTTCCTGCTATTGCTGCTGCGGTTGCCCGCGGGATTGAAAGGCACGCCAGTAGACCTGAAGACCTGGAGCGCGGTCGGCCGTAGCCGGACGATCGCGTTGCTGCTTGCGATCACGATGCTCCACATGTCCGGGCAGTTCGTGGTGTTCACCTTCATGGGGCCGCTGCTCAAGAAGTTGACCGACGCAAGCCCGGATGCGATCGGCCTGGTGTTCGCGCTCTACGGCATCTGCGGTTTCCTAGGCGCCGCCGTCGCCAGCCGGATCGTCGACGCCTGGGGGCCGTATCGCACGTCGCTGTTGTTCACGTGCCTGCTGCTGGCGGGCATTACGGGCTGGGCGCTGAGCGCCGGCACCTATGTGATGATGGCCACTTCGGTCGCGATCTGGGGGGTGGGCTTTGCCTCGACCAATTCGATGCAGCAGGTGCGGCTGGTTGCGGCGGCGCCGCCGCTCGCCTCGGTGACCGTCGCGCTCAACACCTCGGTCCTCTATATCGGCCAGGCTGTCGGCTCGGCCGTCGGCGGACTCCTGTTTGCCCGTGAGCTCCTGCACACACTCGGTTTCGTGGCGGTCGGTTTCGTTGTCCTGGCGTTGCTTTTGGTCATGCTGACCCGGCCACGGCCGGCCGCCGCGCGCGCCTAGCCCTGGGTCGTCTGCGCAAGGCGCTTGGCAAACGGCGCGGGAGGGCGCTAGAAGGCAAGGCTTGGGGACCCAAAGAGAGTTGACTGAGATGAGGATGATTTTGGCGGTTGCCGCCGTGCTCTATTCGGCCTCCGCGTTCGCGCAAGCCGACAAGCCACCAATGGTCGGGGACAAGCCGCTGGTGCAGGTCCAGTCCAAGGGGAAGGCGGCGGCCACCACCGCGGCGGCGGCGCCGAAGGGCAAGCCGCAGTCGATTGCGGTGCGGCTGCAGGCCTGCCTCGACATCGACGACGGCACCAAGGATCGCCTCAGCTGCTACGACGCGGTGATCCCGCCGGCGCCAAAGCCGAAGGCGCCGAAGGCCAAGGGCGTGGCCGACTGCCGCTTCCTCAAGGAAGAGGACGAACGGCTGGCCTGCTTCAACGGTTTTGCCGAGAGCATTCCGAAGCTGCCCAAGACCTGACTAGAGATCTGAGTAGAACACGACTGAGTGCAGCACTCAGTCGCTGATCCGGCTCAGCACTGCCCGGAAGGCAACGCCCGGCACTTGCAGCGCGCTGCCTTCGAACTCGGCCATGTTGCCGTCTTCGCGGCCGGTGAGCGTCAGAGTGATCCTGTCGATCCCGAACAGCGGTTTGAAGGACGGATCGTCGTTGTATCGCTCGGTCGATATCTTGACTTTGATGCCGTCGCCTTCCCCCGTATAGGTGCCGATGAAAGCGAAGGCGGAATTGCCGCCCCGCATCTTGCCATCGGCCACATAGACCACGCCACAGCCGGTGCCGTGAACCGTGTGGAAGTCGACCTTGTAGAGACCCTGGCGCACTGTCCGTTCCCGCAGAATTCTGATTGCAGCCCGGCTGGCAAATTAGAATCGATGCTCGTGGAAGCAATCCGGTAGCTCCCGGGGGACTTCGGCCATCAACATCAGATTTTGATCAACACCTGACGGAATTGCAGGCAGTGCAGCCAAATACCGGCTCGCGCAATATCCGGCCTAAAGCGCGATGAGATCAGGATGAATCGTCATCGCGCTTTAGGTTATTGTTTGAGCATGATCTCCGCGCAAACGCGTTCCGCGTTTGTCGCGAGGGAAAACCGCTGCACACTTTTCCGGATCATGCTCTAGGCGGTGTGGACACTTATCGCATCCATAGGACGATGGCAGCGAGAGTGACGACGGCTCGGTAATTTCGGGCGGTCTTTTCGAAGCGGGTAGCGACGCGGCGGAACTGCTTGAGTTTGGAGAAGCAGCATTCCACGAGATGGCGCTGGGCATAGAGATGTTTGTCGAGCGGATATTTGAGGGCGCGTGACGGGTTGTTGGGGATGACGGCGAGCGCCTTTTTGGCGGCGATGTCTTGGCGCAAATGATCGGCGTCATAGGCTGTATCGGCGATGACGACCTCGGCCGGCAGTCCCTCGATCAATGCGGCGGCCTGTGGTGCATCGCCCTTCTGGCCTGCGGTGAGCGTGAACCGTACAGGACACCCCAAGCCGCGAACGGCCATATGTATCTTCGTGCTCAGGCCGCCGCGCGAGCGGCCAAGCGCCTGATCTTCAGACCCCCTTTTTTCGCCCCGGCGGCGTGCTGATGCGCCCGGACGATGGTGGAATCGACGATCAGATATTCGAAGTCTGGATCATCAGACATCGCCTCGAAGATCCGCCACCAAACACCCTTGATGCTCCATCGACTGAAGCGCCGGAATACGCTGTTCCAGTCTCCGAACGCCTCCGGAAGGTCGCGCCAGGGAGAGCCTGTACGCACGATCCAGAGCACACCTTCCACGAACATCCGGTTGTCCCGCCCGGTCGAACCCTTCTGGTCGGGCCGGCCTATGATCAGCGGCGCCATGCGCTCCCAGGCCGCGTCGCTCAACACCAAACGATCCATCACACCCAAGGCCGCCTCCCAAAAAGAAGCCTTGAATCTGATTTGCTCTCAAAAGGGAATCCTTAGAGTCCACACCGCCTA
>NZ_LSEF01000009.1:9969-17974 GCF_001641695.1 Bradyrhizobium neotropicale | reverse complement strand
CTAGTGGTTCATCACAGTGGTTTTGACTCTTTGGCGGCAACTGGATAGGCGCGACCGAGTTTGGCGCGGGCTTTGTCGGTTGTGAACATCCATTTGATGCGGTCTCGCGCCTTGTTTCGCTGCCGTTGCCATGCTGCGATTTCTTTTCGAAGCCTTTTGGGATCGTCGATGCGACGGCCGAGACACTGGCGCTGCAGCACGCTGATCTCGCACTCGACCATATTGAGCCAGCTGGCGTGTTTCGGGGTGTAGTGGAACTCGAGGCGGCGCAGGATGCGACGGGCCTCGGCAGGCGCAAATGCCTGATATAGCGCGCCGGCCGTATGAATCGACAGATTGTCCTGCACCACACGGATGCAGGCGGCATTGGGATAGTGGACGTCGACGAGTTCGCGCATGCAGTGCGCGTAGTCGACCGCGGCGCGGTGGTCTGTAACCTTGACATTGCGCCAGCCGCGATGCGGATCGAAGGTGACGAAGAGATTGACGGTACCGTTGCGGCGATATTCGTAATCGTAGCGCTCGCGCTGTCCCGGTTGGGCAGGGATCGGCTGGCGTACCTCGCCGATCAGCTGGACTGGGGTCTCGTCGAAGCAAACCAGGGGCCGCTCGGGATCCGGCGCCTCGGCGTAGAGATCGAGCACATCCTCCATCCGGGCGACGTATTCGCCGTCGACATGAGGAATGCACCACATATCCCGGCGCCACGGCTTGAGGTCGTTGTCGGCCAGCCGGCGGCGCACGGTCTCGCCCGACAGGCTGGCGTGATCGGTGAGCTTGACCATCGCGTCGGCCAGCAATGTCAGCGTCCAGCGTTTGCGGCCGGCGGGCGGCTTGGCGCATGCCGTCGCCACCAGCAGGGCCTCTTCCTTGCCTGTCAGCTTGCGTTCCGCGCCCGGACGCGGCTCCTCACTCAAGGCCCGCTCCAGATTGCCTTCTACGAAACGGCGTTTGGTCCGGCCGACGGTGGAAAGGCTGACCCGGACGGTTCGGGCAATCTCCGCGTCGCAGCTGCCTGAATCGGCCGCCAGCACAATCTGAGCCCGTTTGAGTTTGCGGGCGGAATGCGTGCCGCCGCCGAGCATTGCCGTCAGTTCGTCCCGCTCGGCTTGGCTCAATTCGACCCGATAACGTACATTCATGCTTCGCCTCCTTGTCGGAGGCCGGGACGAATCCAGCTATGAGTCAAAAATCAGGCGCGCACTTCACCGAGAAGCAGGGACACTATCTCGCTTTCATCCATACCTACTCGTACATGTTCGGACAGCCGCCCGCCGAGGCCGACATCCAGCGGCATTTCCGCGTCAGCCCGCCGTCAGTCCACCAGATGATCCTCACCCTCGAACGCAACGGGTTCATTCGTCGCCAGCCCGGCGTCGCTCGAAGCATCGAGATCCTCTTGCCACCCGAAAAGTTGCCTATCCTCGGATGGCTCGGTATCAAAACGTCAAAATCACTGTGATGAACCACTAGTGCTGGTCAGTGCGCGCCGCTGGACCTCGCTGAAGGAGCTGCGCGCCGCGACGCCGGAGTCAGGCCCGACCGCGCTGGCGTTCCGCACCGGCTGCACCTATCGCCAGCGCCTCGAACAAATTTTCGTCGAGTTCGGCTGGCCGTCGGCAGCGCGCTTCGAGCTCGGCACGCTCGATGGCATGATCGGCTGCGTTGCCGCCGACATGGGCGTGACACTGTTGCCGCGCGCCGTGGTCGAACGCAATGCGATGATCGGCAACGTGTCGATCCATCCGCTGAACCCCGCGCATGCTCGCGTCGAGACGCTCTTCATTCAGCGCCGCAGCGGACATCAATACAGCGCGCTCAGCAGCTTCATCTCCTGCCTGAAGAAAGAAGACGACGTCATCGCGGCCTGACCCAGCGCGTCGTTCCACGACGCGAAATTCATCGACACAAATCTGTCGATTTTGAATCTATCGACGTTCAGACGCCGCAGCGCAGCAGTGCGAAAAGCTTTGAAGCGCGCGGCCATTCTACGTTAGGGTGTGTCACTGACCGGCGCGAAACCATAACGAAGCCAAACATCGGGAGGACTATCGATGCGCAATACGCACGTGTTGTGCTGCGTCGCTGCGTTGTCGGCGACGATCGGAACTGCAAGCGCACAGGACTGGACGAAATCGAAATGGGGGCCGAACGACGAGATCGGCGCCGCCAACTACATGACGCCCGAGCTCGTGGTGAAGGCCGCGTCACTGGTGAAGACCGGCAAGACCTATGCACTTGGCATGCCCGTCACGCCCAATACGCCCGCCTATCCGCCGCGCACGTTCAAGCTCACCATCGTGCAACCCGGGCAGGCAGGCAGCCCGGGCCTCGGTCCCAACAAGGCAACCTACAATGACGACATCCTGGATACCTGGGTCGGCATCGGCAGCCAGCTCGACGGTCTTGGACATCTCGGCGTCGAGCACGTCTATTACAACGGCAACAAGCTCGCCGATTTCGCCGATCCGACCGGGTTGAAGAAGCTCGGCATCGAGAAGGTGCCGCCGATGGTCACCCGCGGCGTCCTGCTCGACATGGCGGCCTACTACAACACCGACGTGGTCAAGGAAGGCACCGCTTTCAACGTCAAGGAGATCGACGAGGTCGCCAAGAAGCAGGGCGTCGAGATCCGCCAGGGCGACGTCGTCATCTTCCACACCGGCTGGCTCAGCCTCGTCGGCAAGGATGACAAGCGCTATTCGGCCGCCGAGCCCGGCCTCGGCGTCGAAGGCGCAAAGTACCTGACCAGCAAGGGCGTCGTCGCGATCGGCGCCGACACCTGGGCGCTGGAGGTGCTACCCTTCGAGTCCAAGAACGTGTTCGAGGTGCATCAGATCCTGCTCGCCATGAACGGGACCTACATCCTGGAGAACATGGATACGGCCGCGCTCGCCCGGGACAAGGGATATGAATTCCTGTTCGTGCTCGGGCAGCCGCGCTGGACCGGAGGTGTGCAGGCGATGATCAACCCGATCGCGATCCGCTGATCGGCAACCTCGACCCGGGCGAGACTCCGCCTGCTCCTGGCAGGCCCCCCCGTCCGGATTACGCTGCCATCACCGCGGCCTGAGATGCCATCGCCGCAATGCGACGATGGCCCAGATCGCCTCGACGAGGCCGAACGGCCAGGCACCTTGCAGGAAACCATAGGCCGAGCCGAGCGCGCAGGACGCGGCGAACAGCAGCACGAACCAATGGCTGCGATCCTCCAGAGCATAGCAGACCAGCATCGCGGTCACGGCAAACAGGCCGAATAGTGTCAGCGCATCCATTGTCCAGGGTTCACTCCGCGGCGCGACGCATGCTATGCGCTGATGCCATGCCGGCTCCTATCCTATCCCTGGTCGATGCTGCAACCCACTGGCCCGCGCGCGGCGCGTTGATCGGGCTCGACCTCGGCACCAAGACGATCGGCGTCGCCGTCTCCGATCCCGATCGTCGGCTCGCGACCGGCGTCGAGACCATCCAGCGCAAGGCGTTCAAGCAGGATGCGGCACGGCTGCTTGCGATCGCGACCGAACGCAAGGCGGTCGGCTTCGTGCTCGGCCTGCCCATCAACATGGACGGCAGCGAAGGCCCCCGCGCGCAATCGACCCGCGCCTTCGCCCGCAACCTCGCCGGCCTCACCGCGCTTCCCATCGGCCTCTGGGACGAGCGCCTGTCGACAGCGGCGGTGGAGCGCGAGCTGATCGGCATGGACGTCAGCCGCGCCAGGCGCGCCGAGGTCATCGACGAGCACGCGGCGATCTTCATCCTGCAAGGCGCGCTCGACCGGCTTGCCAATCTTCGCGCAGCGCCCGGGATGGACTGACCCATGGCCGTCGTGATCGCGGCGCTGCTCCCGGTCTTCATCCTCATCGTGCTCGGAATCGTGCTCAAGCGCACCCTGATGCGGCTCGACACGCAATGGCACGGGCTGGAGCGGCTGACCTATTTCGTGCTGTTTCCGATGCTCCTGATCCAGACTCTGGTGAGGGCCGACCTCTCCAAGGTGCCGGTCGCCGGCGTCGGCGGCGCGCTGCTGTTGTCGGTGCTCGCGATGTCGCTGCTCTGCCTCGCGCTGCGCCCGGCCCTGGCGCGGCTCGAGATCGACGGCCCCGCCTTCACCTCGATCTTCCAGGGCGCGACACGCTGGCAGACTTTTGTGGCCCTCTCCGTCTGCGCCAACATGTTCGGCGATGTCGGGCTGGCGCTCGCCTCGGTCGCGATGGTCGCGATCATCCCGCTGGTCAACGTATTCAGCGTCGCCGTGCTCGCGCACTACGCCTCACCGAACAAGCAGTCCATGGGCGCGATCGTTATGACGGTGGTGCTCAATCCCCTGATCTGGGCCTGCATGATCGGCATCGTCATCAACCTCGCCCACCTGCCCCTGCCGAAGATCTGGCACGAGGTCGCCGATGCGCTCGGCCGCTCCTCGCTCGCCATCGGCCTGCTCGTCACCGGCGCCGGTCTGCATCTCGAAGGCCTGCTCCGTCCAAGCGTGGGCGCCACGATCGGCGTGGTGCTCAAGCTGGTGCTGATGCCCATCCTCGCGCTCCCGCTCGCCCTCTGGTTCGGCCTTTCCGGCGACAGCCTCGCGATTGTGGCAATCTGCGCCGCGGTGCCGACGTCCTCCAGCGCCTACGTGCTGGCCCGCCAGATGGGCGGCGATGCGCCGCTGCTGGCGCAGATCGTCACGCTGCAGACGATTTTGGCGGCGGTCACGATGCCGATCACGATCGCGCTGGTGGCCTGAGACGAAGCGTCAATCGCCGAGCCACATAGTGAGCACGACGGCGGTCATATTGTTCAGCGCATGGAGCATGATTGTCAGCCAGAGCGAATTGGCGCGATAGCGCATGTAGCCGAACCAGACGCCGATGGTGAAGACCTCGGCGAGGAAGTACATGTCGTACTGCAGATGCACGACCGTCCAGACCAGCGACGACAGCAGGATCGCGCCGGGCACGCGCAGGAAGCTTGCCGACCAGCCGCCATAGAGGAAGCCGCGCGCGAGCACTTCCTCGGACATCGGCGCGGCCACGCTGAAAGCTAGCAGCAGCATCGCTGCGGCGCCCTTGTCGCGGCCCGATTTGAGCAGATCAGTCATGAAGCCCGGCGTCGCCTCGCGGCCGAGCGTCCGCGACATCGTCTCCCACGCGAGCACGAGCAGGACGAGGCCGACGGCGCCGAACAGGAGCTGCATCCAGGACGGCCAGCGCAGTGCGAGGTAATCGACGAAGGATGCCTTCTTGATGCGAATGGCAAGCCAGACCGCCGCCAGCGTCGCCGGCAGACCCATGATCACCGACAGCGCCAGCGCCTGAGGCTCTTGGCCGACGAGCTGGATCGAGGCCAAGTCGACCGGGAGACCGCGAAGCACCACCAGGAGGACGATCGCGCCGACCTGTCCGACGAACATCGCGGCGAAGATGAGCACGCCCCACAGCGCCGTGCCCCAGAACTTCCAGACGCGCGGGGCGACTTCCGCTGGCGGCACGATGAGCGGCGGATGGTCGGGATTGAGGGAGTCCATCAGGGAGCTTTCGTTAGGTGCGAGTAAGCAATGGAGCACTCACGGCAGCGCCCGCTCCAGCAGGCCGCGCACATCCCCGCTCTCCAGTTCCACCGCGCCATACATGCTGGCATGATTGGTCGCGAGGCGCGTGGCGCCAAAGAGCTCGGCGTGGCGAGGCGACACGCCGTTGAGCGCAGCGGCGGCGGCAAGCAGAGCGAGTCTCTCGACCGCGAGCCGCGCGACGCGCTCGCCATCGGCGCGGCGAAAAGTCTTGTCGATGAAAGCAATTGCCTCACCTGCGCCTGACAGACCTTTTGTCTCGGCAGCAAGAGCTTGCAGCACCGCCATCGCGGCTTCCGGCTCGCGCGACAGCGCGCGCAGCACGTCGAGGCACATCACGTTGCCCGAGCCTTCCCAGATCGCGTTGACCGGCGACTCCCGATAGTGCCGCGCCAGAATGCCCTCTTCGACGTAGCCGTTGCCGCCGAGGCACTCCATCGCCTCGTAGAGGAAGCCTGGTGCGCTCTTGCAGATCCAGTATTTGATCGCGGGTGTCAGCAGCCGCATGTGGGCGGCCTCAGCCGGATCGTGCGGCGTGCGGTCGAAGGCGCGGCAGAGCCGCATCACCAGCGCGACGCTCGCCTCCACGTGCAGCGCCATGTCCGACAGCACCGCCTGCATCAGCGGCTGATCGGCGAGATGCTTCTGGAACACGCTGCGGTGACGCGCGTGATGCAGCGCATGCGCGAGCCCCGAGCGCATCAGCCCGACGGAGGCGATCGCGCAATCCTGCCGCGTGAGCTGCACCATCTGGATGATGGTGCGGATGCCCTTGCCCTCCTCGCCGACGGCTTCTGCATAGGCGCCGACGAATTCCACTTCCGAAGATGCGTTGGAGCGGTTGCCGAGCTTGTCCTTCAACCGCTGGAACTGGATCGCGTTGACGGAGCCGTCCGGCGCAAAGCGCGGCATGAAGAAGCAGGTCAACCCGCCCTCGGCCTGCGCCAGCACCAGAAACGCATCGCACATCGGCGCGGACATGAACCATTTGTGGCCGGTGATGCGATAGGCGTTCCCATCGCGCGCGGCGCGGCTCATGTTGGCGCGCACATCGGTGCCGCCCTGCTTCTCGGTCATGCCCATGCCGAGCGTCATGCCACGCTTCTCCCGCCACGGCGCGAAGGCGGGATCGTAGCTTGTCGTCGACAGCACCGGCATCACGCGCGACAGTAGGTCCGGCTGCAGTGCCAATGCCGCGACGGAGGCGCGCGTCATCGTGATCGGACAGAGATGGCCGGTCTCGACCTGCGCGGCGATGTAGAATTTGGCTGCGCGAATAACCTCGGCGGCCCCGCCCGCGGGCTTTCCATCCGCGGTCCAGGTGGAATTGTGCACGCCGGCATGCGCGCTGTGCGCCATCAGCTCATGATAGGCGGGATGAAACTCGACCTGGTCGCGGCGATTGCCTTTCGAGTCAAAGGTGCGCAGCTTCGGCGTGTTCTCGTTCGCCACGCGCCCGCGCTCGGCCATCGCCGCCGAGCCCCAGTGCTTGCCGAACGCTGACAGCTCCTGTTCCGCCGCAGCGCCGCCATTGGCCTTCACCGCCTCGACCAGAGGACGGTCCGCCGTAAAGAGATCGACATCCTCGAAGGGCGGCGACTGGTTGAAGACCTCGTGGGTCGCGAAGCAGGGCTGGGTCATGACGTGTCCTCGGACAGGAATCAGTTCCGCCGCGGCTGGATCGGGAAATCATAGGCCGCCCCGCCCGCCCCCGGCAGGGAAAAATGCCACCACTCCTTCGAATAGTTCACAAAGCCTTGCCGTCCCATGGCAGCGACCAGCCGCTTGCGCCAGGCGCGCTGCTCCGGCGTGATTGACGGTGCCGCGGTGTGGCCCTTCACGTCCGTGCAATCGTAACCGGTGCCCATGTCGACGCTGCCTTCCGGCGGCCGGGCCCCGACCGGCGCCGTGCAATCGGCATAGGCATTCGATGGATCGAATTTGGCGGAATTGTCGGCTTTGAGATCGACCAGCGTCAGGTCGAGCGCGGCACCAGTGGAATGCTGCGAGCGGCTTGCGATGTAGCCGAGGCGAAACAGCTCGGTCTTGGGGATTTTTGGATTGTAGCGCCGCTCGGCTGTGGTCTCGCGACCATTCTGCGACCACGCGACCATGTCGAGAGAGGCGCGCGCCGGCCGGTAACAGTCGAACATCTTGAGCGAAAGGTTTTGGCTGGCGAGCTCCTGCTGAACCGCCTTCAGCCGCATCCCCACCTCCCGCTTCACCACGCATTCGCCGGCGCGATAGCCGCTGAGCGGGCGGCCGACGAAATTGTTTGATGTGGCGTAGCGGATGTCCTGGATGATGGTGGGATCGATGTCGCGCAAATAGACGAAGCCGCCGGGGAGCGATTGGGCATGGGTTTCGCCAGCAAGTATCGCAACCAAGAGCACTGTTAGAATTGTCTTCAACGGAAGCCCCCCACCATCGTCATGGCCGGGC
>NZ_LSEF01000009.1:5913-9955 GCF_001641695.1 Bradyrhizobium neotropicale | reverse complement strand
CCATCCACGATCTTCTATCGCATTTGACGCAAAAAGGACGTGGATGCCCGGGACAAGCCCGGGCATGACGGAGAAGACTGCAACAGCTCGGATTATTGGGGCGCGGCGTAACGGCAAACGGACAGATCAGGGGATAACTCACTTCCCCAGCATTGGCCCTTGCCCCCTCACCCATCCCCGCCTATAGCTCTGCTTTTAATGACATCGAAATCGACCTTCGTCCTCGGCCACCGGCATTTGCTGGGCATCGAGGGCCTTTCCGCGGCCGACATCACCGGCCTCCTCGACCTGTCCGAAGAATATGTCGAGCTCAACCGCCAGGTTGACAAGAAGCGTACCGTCCTGCGTGGACGGACGCAGGTGAACCTCTTCTTCGAGGCCTCCACCCGGACCCAGTCCTCGTTCGAGCTCGCCGGCAAGCGCCTGGGCGCCGACGTCATGAACATGTCGGTGTCCTCGTCGTCGATCCGCAAGGGCGAAACCCTGATGGACACCGCGGTGACGCTGAACGCGATGCACCCGGACATCCTGGTGGTGCGCCATCACGCCTCCGGCGCGGTGGAACTGCTGGCGCGCAAGGTTGACGGTTCCGTGATCAATGCCGGCGACGGCGCGCATGAGCATCCGACGCAGGCCCTGCTCGACGCGCTGACCATCCGCCGCAACAAGGGCCGGATCGAGGGCCTCGTAATCGCGATCTGCGGCGACGTGCTGCATTCGCGCGTGGCCCGCTCCAACATCATCCTGCTCAACACGATGGGCGCCCGCGTCCGCGTCGTCGGCCCCTCCACGCTGCTGCCGCCCGGGATCGAGCGGATGGGCGTAGAGGTCGCGCGCGACATGCGCGAGGGCCTCGAGAGCGCCGACATCGTCATGATGCTGAGGCTCCAGCGCGAGCGGATGAACGGCTCCTTCGTGCCATCGTCCAGCGAGTACTTCAACTATTTCGGGCTCGACCAGAAGAAGCTCGCTTACGCCAAGCCGGACGCACTCGTGATGCATCCCGGCCCCATGAACCGTGGCGTGGAGATCGACTCGGCCGTCGCCGATGGCGCGCAGTCCCTGATCCGCGAACAGGTGGAAATGGGCGTTGCCGTACGCATGGCCGTGCTCGAAGCGCTCGCCCGCAACTTGCCGAACGCGTGATGCCGATGTTGATCGACCGCCGCCCAGTCCTGCTCGCCAATGCCCGCGTCGTCGATCCCTCGCGGGATTTCGATGGCATCGGCGACGTCCTGATCGCCGACGGGATCGTGCGCGAGACCCGCCGGGGCATCGGCGCTGCCGGCGTCCCCGAAGGCACCGACATCGTCAACTGCTCCGGCAAGATCGTCGCCCCCGGCCTGGTCGACATGCGCGCCTTCGTCGGCGAGCCCGGCTTCAGCCATCGCGAGACCTTTGCCTCCGCGAGCCAGGCGGCCGCGACCGGCGGCATCACCACCATCATCTGCCAGCCCGATACATCGCCCGTCATCGACAATTCGGCAACCGTCGATTTCGTGATGCGCAGAGCCCGCGACACCGCGATCGTCAACATCCAGCCGATGGCGGCGCTGACAAAAGGACTGCGCGGCGAAGAGATGACCGAGTTCGGCCTCCTGAAGGCCGCCGGCGCGGTTGCCTTCAGCGACGGCGACAAGAGCGTCACCAACGCGCAGGTGATGCGCCGCGCGCTGACCTATGCCCGCGATTTCGACGCGCTGATCGTCCACCATACCGAGGATCCCGATCTCGTCGGCGAAGGCGTCATGAACGAGGGCGAGTTCGCGACCCGCCTCGGCCTGATGGGCATCCCCAATGCCGCCGAAGCTGTGATCCTGGAACGCGACATGCGGCTCGTCGCACTCACCGGCGGCCGCTATCACGCGGCCTCGCTGTCGTGCACCGACTCCCTCGACATCCTGAAGCGCGCCCGCGACGCCGGCCTCGCCGTCAGCGCCTCGGTCTCGATCAATCATCTCGCGCTGAACGAGAACGACATCGGTCCGTACCGGACCTTCCTGAAACTATCGCCACCGCTGCGGACCGAGGACGATCGCCGCGCGCTGGTCGCGGCCGTGGCCTCCGGCCTCGTCGACGTCATCATGTCCGACCACGATCCGCAGGACGTCGAGGTCAAGCGCCTGCCGTTCGCGGAGGCCGCCCCCGGTGCCGTCGGGCTCGAAACAATGCTGCCGGCAGGCCTCAGGCTGGTGCATAATGGCGAGATGGAACTGAAGACGCTGATCCGGGCGATGTCGACCCGTCCCGCCGAGCTTCTCGGCCTGCCCGGGGGAACCTTGCGCACCGGAGCTCCGGCTGATGTCATCGTGATCGACCCCGATACGCCCTGGATCGTCGATCCCGCCGATCTCAAATCGCCCTGCAAGAACACACCGTTCGACGAGGCCCGCTTCACAGGTCGTGTGGTGCGCACCATCGTCGGTGGGCGAACGGTCTTTGAGCATGTCTAACGTGGCGTTTTCAGGCGAAGTGGATACCGGTTCGCGTCAGGAAAACGCGTCAGGAAAAGACCATGCGCGGGAAATATGCCGGACATGGAGATGCGGCGATGGGACTTGAAGCCTTCCTCCCCGTAGCCTTCGTCATCGGCTATCTCCTCGGCTCGATCCCGTTCGGGCTGGTGCTGACCAAGCTTGCCGGCACGCAGGATCTGCGCTCGATCGGGTCCGGCAATATCGGCGCCACCAACGTCCTGCGTACGGGACGCAAGGGGCTCGCCGCGGCGACCCTGCTGCTCGACGCGCTGAAGGGCACCGCGGCCGTGGTGATCGCCGGTTACATCGCGGGCCCCAATGCCGCGATGCTGGCGGGGCTCGGCGCCTTCCTCGGCCATCTCTTCCCGGTCTGGCTCAAGTTCAAAGGCGGCAAAGGTGTCGCGGTCTATATCGGCATCCTGATCGGCCTGTTCTGGCCGGCTGCGGTGGTGTTCTGCCTGCTGTGGCTCGCGACCGCCTTCACCACCCGCTACTCGTCGCTGTCGGCGTTGGTCGCGGCCTTCGTCACGCCGCTGTTCCTGTGGTGGTTCGGCCACCCCGCCCTGGCCTCGCTGTTTGCGGTGTTGACGCTGCTGCTGTTCTACATGCACCGCGAGAACATCAAGCGATTGCAATCGGGCAATGAGAGCCGGATTGGACAGAAATCGTAAGTCCGGAAAAAGTACGGATACCGCCGCACCCCTTCCGCATTATATGCCAAATTCTGTTCGCAACTTCCGGCCTGTTTCTGGCCGGAGTGGCCAACGATATCCAGGCCTGTCATCCTGACGGCGGAAAATGGCGTTACGCGGTAGCTCAGAATGAGCGAGAAGATTGTCGGCGCGCATGACGAAGGTGGCTCGCTGGGTGCTGCGCGCACCGCGGCAAGCATGCTGCTCTCGGCAACGGATATCTGGTCCGATACCCCCTCACCGGCCCCTGAGCCTGCGCCCGTTTCGCCGCCACCGCAGGCGCCGGTCCCCGTCCCCCAGACAGCTCCCGAAATCGAGCCTGTAGCCGCCGTCGCCACCCGCGTGCCGAAGCGAGTCCGCTCCGAGCAGTGGCCACCGCAAAAACTGTCGCTTGCCCTCCAGGGCGGCGGCACGTTCGCCGCCTTCACCTGGGGCGTGCTGGAGAGACTGCTGGAAGAGCCGGCCATCGAGATCGACACGATCAGCGGCGCCAGCGCCGGCGCCATCAATGCGCTTCTGCTCGCTTCCGGCCTCGCCGAAGGCGGACGCGAAGGCGCCCGCGCCCGGCTGAACCGGTTCTGGGTTCGGCTGATGCACGAGGCCTCGTTCCGCTCGCTGATGCTGGTCGGCGGCTTCTCGCCGGCGGGAAGCTCGGTCGCCTTCGGGTCGACGCTGCGCTCCGGACAGTTCGATCCGTTCGACCTCGATCCGCTGCGGCAGGCGCTGTCGCGCGACATCAACTTTGCGGCTTTGCGCGAGGCAGGATGCCCAAAGCTCCTGATCGCGGCGACGCGGATCCGCGACGGCCAGCAGCAGATTTTTGGCAATGACGCGATCACCGCCGATGTCGCGCTGGCCTCGACCTGCCCGCCT
>NZ_LSEF01000009.1:0-5835 GCF_001641695.1 Bradyrhizobium neotropicale | reverse complement strand
GCTGCTGCGGCTGGCGCAGCTATCGACGGCTTCCGACCTCCTGCTGGTCCAGGTCACGCCGACCCGCGACAGCTATGTGCCGATCACACTCGCGGCGATCGACCGCCGGCTCGATCAGATCGCGGCGAACGCCGCGCTCAATGCGGAAGTCGCTGCGCTGGACTGGGCGCAATCGCACACTGCGTCGGACTTGCGCCTGTTCCGACTTGCGGCGGAAGATGCGGTCGATGGCCTGGCGCAGCGCTCATCGACCGATCTCGGCCGCGGCTTCATCCGCCTGTTGCACCGGAGCGGCCGCGAGGCCGCGGAGCAATGGCTCCGGAAAGGCGAAGGCGTCAGTGCGCCCTCGCTCGCCAAACGCGATCAACAGGCCGCTCGCGTCGAGCCGGCGCTGGTGTTGTGACTCCGACAGTCCATTCCGTCGTTCCGGGGCCCGAGCGGAGCGAGGGAGCCCGGAATCCATCGGGCACAGAGTACGCGGGTGAATGGATTCCGGGCTCGCGACATCGTCGCGCCCCGGAACGACGTCCAGGAATGACATTACGTGAATCAGACGTGAGAGACACAGCGCTAGCTTGATTTCGCCAGCGCCTCTTCCAGGAAGCGCGCAACCGCGAGCGCGCCGGGATCATTGCCGAAGCGCGCAATCACCTGCACGCCGATCGGCAGGCCATCGACCTTTAGCACCGGCACGTTGACGCAAGGATTGCCCATCAGCGTCCAGAGCCGGTTGTAGCGGGGGTCGCCCGTGGTGGCGAGCTCCTTGGCCGGCGCTGTGCCGGGCGCTGAGTAGGTCAAGAGCACGTCGACGCCCTCGAAGACTTCACCGAGTTCGCGGCGGCCGCGCCGTCCGATCCGGCGCGCCTCGTCATATTCTTTCGGCGTCAAGCCGACCGTTGCATCGAGACCGGCGCGCAGCAGCGGCGCGATCTCGTCGTGACGCTCCGAAAACTCCCAGGCGAGCGCGCGATGCGCCTCGAAGTCCTGGATGATCGGGTGAATGCGCCAGGCCTCCCGCACCGCCTCCGGCATGTCGACGGTCTCGACGCTGGCACCGGCGCGCTCGGCCGCCTTGATCGCGGCCTGCAGCCCCCGCTCCGCCGCAGGCTCCACGGGCCCGGCAAAATCCTGCCTGACCACACCGATGCGCGGCGACTTGGCGGCGACAATGTCGGAAAATTCGCTGCGACCGGTCATCGCCAACAGCCCGCGCGCAAGATCCTCCGCGCGGGCGCCGAACAGGCCGACCGTATCGAGCGCCCACGAGTAGCATTTGACGCCGACCGTCGGCAGCATGCGGAACGACGGCTTGATCGCCGCGACACCGCAATAGGCGGCGGGGCGGATCACTGAGCCGCCGGTCTGGGTGCCCAGCGCCAGCGGGATCATGCCGGCGCCGACGGCCGCGGCCGAGCCGGACGACGAGCCGCCCGGCGAGCGGCCGGAATTGTGCGGGTTGAGCGTCGGCGTCGGGTCGCGCGAGGCGAATGCCGTGGTCGTGGTCTTGCCGATGATGGTGGCGCCCGCGCGCTTGAGCATCATCACGACCGGCGCGTCGCTGCGCGGCTGCCAGCCGCGATAGATCTCTGAGCCCATCTCGGTCGGGAAATCCGCGGTGTCGATGATGTCCTTGATGCCGACCGCAATGCCGCGCAGCGGACCGGACGCCTGCGCTCTTGCCGACTTGTCGTGGCGGACGAAGGCGCGGACATCCTTCTCCAGCGTCTCGATCGCCTCGAGCGATTGCGCAATCGTTGCATCGGGCGAGAGCTCGCCGGCTTCGATGCGGCGCTGGAGGTCGGCGAGTGAGATCATGGCAAAATCCTTCTTATTGGGATCGCTTTTAGCATCGCGTCGAGGTCGCGCAAGCTTAAGCCCGCTGTTGCTCACGCCCTCAGGTTGTTCCATGCTGTGCCTGCAAGGAGACGCCGTGGACGCCATCAATTCAAACGTGGAGCTGACCGAGACTGAGCGGATCGACCGTCTGCGGCTGATCCGCTCCGACAATGTCGGCCCGCGCACCTTCGGTTCGCTGGTTGATCATTTCGGCACCGCGCGGGCCGCGCTGGAGCGGCTGCCGGATCTGGCGCACCGCGGTGGCGCGTCGCGATCGGGGCGCATCTGCACCGCGGCTGAGGCGGAGGCCGAGCTTGCCGCAAGCCGAAGGCTCGGCATCGCCTGGCTCGCGCCCGGCGAGAACGGCTATCCGTCCCGGCTTGCAACGCTCGACGATGCGCCGCCGCTGCTGGCTGTGCGCGGCGCCGTCGCGACCTTGATGCGGCCGATGATCGCGATCGTCGGCTCGCGCAACGCCTCCGGCGCCGGGCTGAAATTTGCCGGTCAGCTCGCCCGCGAGCTCGGCGAAGCCGGGTTCGTGATCATCTCGGGGCTCGCGCGCGGCGTCGACCAGGCCGCGCACCGCACGAGCATTGCGAGCGGCACGGTTGCGGTGCTGGCCGGCGGCCACGACTGCATCTATCCACCCGAGCACGGCGATCTGCTCGTCGCAATCCTCGACCAGAATGGCGCTGCGATCTCCGAGATGCCGCTTGGCCATGAACCGCGCGCCCGCGACTTCCCCCGCCGCAACCGGCTGATCTCCGGCGCATCGCTCGGCGTCGTCGTGGTGGAGGCCGCGCACCGCTCCGGCTCGCTGATTACCGCGCGCATGGCGGCCGAACAGGGGCGCGAAGTATTTGCAGTGCCGGGCTCGCCGCTCGATCCGCGTGCGGCCGGCACCAATGATCTGATCAAGCAGGGCGCAACGCTGGTCACCGAGGCCGCCGACATCATCAACGCGGTGCAGCCGATCATGGAGCGGCCGCTGATGCACCCCGCAGGCGAGCCCGACAGCGAGCCGTTCGAGAGCGATCCTCAAGGCCACGACCGCGATCAGATCACCGGCCTGCTCGGCCCCACCCCGATCTCGATCGATGATCTCGTGCGGATGTCCGGCGCCTCGCCCGCGATCGTGCGCACCGTGCTCTTGGAGCTGGAGCTGGCCGGAAAGCTCGAGCGTCACGGCGGCGGATTGGTATCGCTGCTTTAGGGCGTGTGCTCATCAACGCCTTGCGTCTGCTTTGAGGCGGTTTTGAACCTTGCCGCTTTGCCCCTGAACAGACGCTCTGTCTGCCTCAGCTCCGGATCGGAAGAGGCCAAATCACGTGCTGCCTGTCGTAGACACGCTTGGGAAAAAGCTTTGATCCATGTCAATCCGCGCACCGCGTTCGGAGCAAGGCTGTTGCGCGGCCCCGAGAGCTATCCCGGTGCCGGCGTGTCCTTTCGCATCGGGGCTGGTTGCTCAATGTGATTGTGTGTCCGCATGGAAGATCCATTCCTCAATTACTTCGCGCTTGGCTTGCTTTTTTTTGTCGTGATCGTGCTGGTCTACGGGATCATCGCGATCCACGACATTCCGGCCCGGATCGCGCACGCGCGTCATCACCCGCACCAAGATGCTATCCATGCGGCCGGCTGGATCAGCCTGTTCGCTCAAAAGCCGAGCGAGCCGACCTCGCCCAAGGAGGCGGTAGCTGAGCTGGAAGAGCTGAGGCATCGCCTAGCGGAGGTCGAGGCAAGGCTCGAAATCGAAGATCGACCAATCCAGTCTGGACAAGGACGGGTTCGCCCGAGGCTAGTTTTGCCGGAGTTCATCCCTCCAGACGCCAAGGAGAACGTTCCTCCTGAAGCGCCGCATGCGGACAACCGGGATGATCCGCAACGCTAGGCTACGCGCCTTTAACGTCGGGACGGGGGGCACTGATGGAAATCCTGCTCACATTGACCTACGTGGCGATCTGCTATGCCACGTTCAAGCTTTTCAAAATCCCCGTTAATCAATGGACACTTGCGACAGCGGCGCTCGGCGGCATTTTTGGGCTTTCACTGCTGTTCATAACGATGGCCTACAACCACCCGTTCTCCACGAATGCACGTATTTACTTCGCGGTAACGCCGATATTGCCCGGCGTCCGGGGCCGCGTGATCTAGGTGCCGGTCGAAGACCGTACCAACCAACATCTCGAAGCCGGCGAAGTTCTGTTCAAGATCGATCCCAAGCCATATGAGTACACGGTCGCCGAAAAGAAGGCGGGACTGGCCGACGCCGAGGCCAGTGTGGCCCAGCTCAAGGCATCCGTCGATCAAGCTTCGGCGACCGTTGAAAAAGCCAAAGCGCAATTGCAGTTGGCCCAAGAGAACTACGATCGCCAGTCGACACTGTTCCAGAAGAACGTCGTTGCACAGGCAACGCTCGACACCGCAACGCGCAACCTCGATGCGGCAAAACAGACGGTCGCCGAAGCTACCGCTGCGGAAGACCGCGCCAGGCAAGCCTATGGCGCGACAGTTGACGGCGAACATACGGCCATCATGCGTTTACGCAATGAACTTGCTGACGCTCAATTCGATCTGGATCAGACCACTGTCCGCGCACCCACCAGCGGCTTTGTCACAGAACTGGCGCTGCGGCCGGGCGTGTATGTGGTCCCGGCGCCCTTCCGTCCAGCCATGATTTTCGTCAACGACAGCCAAAAAGACCGAACCTTAGCAGCCGCGTTTCAGCAGAACGCTTTGCAGCGGGTTCGCGCCGGCGACGCGGCCGAGGTTTTGTTCAAGGGCATACCGGGCCGCGTCTTCAAGGCCAAGGTCCGCCTCGTGATTGATGCGATTGCCGGTGGCCAGCTTCAAAGCACGGGCACGTTAGTGAATGTCGGGGGGCCGTTGCCCGGAGACCGGGCTCTGGCCATCCTCGACATCGTCGATGACATGTCGGGTTATCAGGTTCCGCTCGGGGCTGCCGGCGAAGCCGCCATCTACACTGAGCATTTTCACGAGCTGTCATTGTTGCGGAAAATCCTCCTGCGCATGCGCAGCTGGGAGAACTACGTTTTCTTCGAAAGCCTGTAAAAGACAGCCAGTCATTCTCGAGCTTTTGTGGGTTGTACTTGGTTCGCGCAGCCCGATGACCATCTCATCGCGCTCTAGGCGGTGTGGACACTTATCGCATCCATAGGACGATGGCAGCGAGAGTGACGACGGCTCGGTAATTTCGGGCGGTCTTTTCGAAGCGGGTAGCGACGCGGCGGAACTGCTTGAGTTTGGAGAAGCAGCATTCCACGAGATGGCGCTGGGCATAGAGATGTTTGTCGAGCGGATATTTGAGGGCGCGTGACGGGTTGTTGGGGATGACGGCGAGCGCCTTTTTGGCGGCGATGTCTTGGCGCAAATGATCGGCGTCATAGGCTGTATCGGCGATGACGACCTCGGCCGGCAGTCCCTCGATCAATGCGGCGGCCTGTGGTGCATCGCCCTTCTGGCCTGCGGTGAGCGTGAACCGTACAGGACACCCCAAGCCGCGAACGGCCATATGTATCTTCGTGCTCAGGCCGCCGCGCGAGCGGCCAAGCGCCTGATCTTCAGACCCCCTTTTTTCGCCCCGGCGGCGTGCTGATGCGCCCGGACGATGGTGGAATCGACGATCAGATATTCGAAGTCTGGATCATCAGACATCGCCTCGAAGATCCGCCACCAAACACCCTTGATGCTCCATCGACTGAAGCGCCGGAATACGCTGTTCCAGTCTCCGAACGCCTCCGGAAGGTCGCGCCAGGGAGAGCCTGTACGCACGATCCAGAGCACACCTTCCACGAACATCCGGTTGTCCCGCCCGGTCGAACCCTTCTGGTCGGGCCGGCCTATGATCAGCGGCGCCATGCGCTCCCAGGCCGCGTCGCTCAACACCAAACGATCCATCACACCCAAGGCCGCCTCCCAAAAAGAAGCCTTGAATCTGATTTGCTCTCAAAAGGGAATCCTTAGAGTCCACACCGCCTA
>NZ_LSEF01000008.1:128207-159230 GCF_001641695.1 Bradyrhizobium neotropicale | reverse complement strand
GGGCGGATTCAACCGCTCGTCGCAACACTCGAGCAAAAGAGGTTGCGATGGAGAAGCGTGTGCGGACAGATCGTCCCCGAGAGGTCCTACGAGAAGATTATAGACCGTTCTGGACTGCGATTGCCTTGGGGCGATCGAGCGGGGATGCTGCGGTTGAGGCCGGGGTGTCGCCGTCGGTCGGAGTACGCTGGTTCCGGAGGGCGGGCGGTATGCCGCCAACACATTTGTCGCGATCGTCCAAACCTCGGTCGGAGCGCTACCTGTCGTTCGCCGAACGTGAGGAGATTGCCATCTTGCGCGCGCAGGGGCATGGGGTGCGAGCCATCGCTCGTCAGCTCGGCCGGCCTCCATGCACGATCTCCCGTGAGCTCCGTCGCAATGTGGCGCGCCGCCATGGCGCTCCAGAGTACCGGGCGACCACGGCACAATGGCATGCTGATCAGTCCGCCCGACGGCCCAAGTTTGCGAAGTTGGCAATCAACCCGACCCTGCGGGATTATGTGCAGGACAGGCTTGCCGGTATGATCGCTAAGCCAGACGGGGCGCTCCTCGTTGGCCCGAAGGTCGTGTGGAAGGGCCGCCGGGCGGTGCATCGGCAAAACCGACGCTGGGCGACGGCATGGAGCCCGGAACAGATTTCTCGGCGACTTCGGCTCGACTTTCCCGAGGATGAGACGATGCGCATCAGTCACGAGGCAATTTATCAGGCCCTTTATGTGCAGGGTCGAGGAGCTTTGCGCCGTGAACTGACGGCCTGCTTGCGCACTGGGCGGGCCTTGCGGATGCCGAGGGCGCGCGCCCGCAAAGGCAGAAGCTTCATTCCTTCCGAGATCATGATCAGTCAACGTCCGGCGGAAGCTGCCGATCGAGCTGTGCCGGGTCACTGGGAAGGTGACCTCATCATGGGCCTCGGTAGTTCCGCGATCGGCACTTTGGTGGAGCGCACGAGCCGTTTTACCATTCTGCTGCATTTGCCGCGCATGACCGGTCAGGAACAGGATGCTCGCGTGAAGAATGGACCTGCACTCGCCGGACATGGCGCTGAGGCGGTGCGAGACGCCATCACCCGCGCAATCTTCACCATGCCCGAGCGACTGCGGCGGTCTCTAACCTGGGATCAAGGAGCTGAGCTGGCTCAGCACGCGCGTCTGAAGATCGATGCAGGCGTGCAGGTCTACTTTTGCGACCCTCACAGCCCGTGGCAGCGCGGCACCAACGAGAACACGAATGGGTTGCTGCGCCAGTACTTTCCAAAGGGGACGGATCTCAGCATGCACGATGCCGATGATCTGGAGGCCGTGGCTCTTGCACTCAACACAAGGCCCCGCAAAACCCTCGGCTGGAAAACACCGGCAGAAACCCTCGACGAATTGCTCCGAGTGAGCGATACACGGAGTGTTGCGACGAGCGGTTGAATCCGCCCAGTACGCCGCGGCTTCGCCGTATCCAATCACCGTCTCTAGAATACTGGATCGCCCGCATTCGCGGGCGATGAAACCCGAGAGCTGGCACGCGCGTTCCCTAATCTTGTCCTTGGGAGCTCAGCCCCATTGTCAGGCACGTTGAGCAAGCCACCCGCATCGACTATCTTTGCCCGCTCCGATCCGGAAAACATGCCAATGACAAATCCCCAACGCTTTCCCGCTCCCGCGCTCGACACGCTGCCCGAGGACATCCGCACGCGGCTGCTCGCCGTGCAGGAGAAGAGCGGCTTCGTGCCGAACGTGTTCCTGACCCTGGCCTATCGCCCCGACGAGTTCCGCGCGTTCTTTGCCTATCACGATGCGCTGATGGAGAAGGACTCCGGACTCACCAAGGCCGAACGCGAGATGATCGTGGTGGCGACGTCGGCGGCCAACCAGTGCCAATACTGCGTGATCGCGCATGGCGCGATCCTGCGCATCCGGGCCAAGAACCCAGTGATCGCCGACCAGGTCGCGGTGAACTACCGCAAGGCGGACATCACGCCGCGGCAGAAGGCGATGCTCGACTTTGCGATGAAAGTTTCCGCCGACGCGCAGCGGATCTCCGAGGATGATTTCGCCGCCTTGGGGCCCCACGGCTTCAGCGACGACGACATCTGGGACATCGCCGCGATCTCCGCCTTCTTCGCGCTGTCGAACCGGCTGGCCAATTTCACCGGCATGCGGCCGAACGACGAATTCTACCTGATGGGACGCCTGCCCAAACAATGAACGAGCTCGACTGGTCCGACATCCTCCTGCGCCTCGCCGTTGCCACGCTTGCCGGCGGTGCGATCGGACTGGACCGCGACTTCCACGGCAAGCCGATCGGGCCGAAAACGCTCGGCATCGTCAGCCTCTCCACCGCCACCGTCGTCGTGCTCGCTGTCCAGTTCGCCGAGCCGGGCAAGATCTCCGATGCGGCGAGCCGCGTCATCCAGGGTGTCCTCACCGGCATCGGCTTCCTCGGCGCCGGTGTCATCGTGCAAGGCCACCGTCTCCGCGTCCACGGACTGACGAGCGCGGCCTGCGCCTTTCTCGCCGCCTGCCTCGGCATCGCCTGCGGCGCCGGACAATGGAAGATCGTCCTGATCGCGCTTGCGCTCGCCCTCATACTGCTCACGGTCGGCCGTCCGGTCGAGCGTTGGCTGCACCGCCTGGTCGGCGGCGAGGATCAAGCGGAAGCGCCGCCGAAAACGCGCCGCCCGGATGTGAGTTAAGCTGAAACCGCTGTCGCGCAGCGGTTTCAGCGTTTCGAGCAGCAGGGCTTTCCGCGCTCACGTCTTCCGCCGCAGGCTCCAGAGACTTCCGACGCCCAGGACAGCCGTCACGAGCAGAACGGCCACGAAGGTCTGAATGATGCCGAAGTTCAGGGCATCGCGCGCGACGAACAGCGCGGTGATGGCGCCTGCGAGCAGAAAGAGAATGCGAAGGATCACGCTCATGGTCACTCTCTCCAGGTCAGCATGACCTGGAGCCCACTAGCACCTCGACGCCGGGCGCAACGCTGGTTCTACGATCATGCCGCCGGACCATAGCGGCCTGTAGCAATGTGAATTTGCGATACGTCAAGCCCAAGCGTGCCACACTCGAGGAGTGCCACACTGTCGCGCGTTAGGTTGTTGTTTGGCTGCGATCTTTTCGAAAAGCCGCCACATGCTCGTCCGCAAGATGCGCCAGCGATCACACGCAGCGTAGTCGCTGCGACGCACAGGTGTCGCCCCGGCGTCACATGCGCGTCGTCGGCCACGCTCGATAATCGCTCCGGCTTTTCAAACCACATCCACGCTGGAATCGCGCAGCGAGCATTGGGGCATCCACATGAACAAGAAGACTTTTTTCTGCTTGATATCGGCGATGTCGCTCGCCACATCGCTGGCCAGCGTGGCACCGCCCGCCCGCGCCGACGACAATGATCGCGACCAGGGCTTCGGCAACTCCCGCAGTCAAGACCACGGTGGCCATCATGGCCGCAAGTCGCGGCAAGTCGTGCTGATCTCGCTTGACGGGGCCAAGCCCGATCTCATCCAGCAATTCATCGAGGAAGGCGTGCTGCCGCGCGACGGCGGCCTGGCGCGGCTGAGCCGCCACGGCGCGGTGGCGCTGCAAAACGTGACGGCTTCTCCGTCGCTCACCGCGGTGTCGCACATCGAGATCGCCACCGGCTCGACCGCGGTCCACAACGACATCCCGTCGAACACATTCCAGGCGATCGTCGGACCGATCTCATCCAGCCTCAGCGGTTTCGCAGCTCCGATCGGCGGCTATCAAGAGAGCCCGCTCGGGCCTACGCCGTACCCGACTGCGGCACCGCTGTGGGTGCAGCTCCGCCAGCAGGGCAAGAAGGTGGCCACCGCGACCTGGCCGGGCGGCGACGGCGCCGACATCTCCATCAACAACACGGTGGTGCAACCAGCTCAGCCGACCCGCGTCACCAACTACACCGTGCCGTTCGGAGCGTTCGGCGGCATCGGAGCCCAGGGCTTTTCGCTATCCCAGTCCGACTTCGCGCCCGATCCGGCGGTGGTCGCGGGGCTCCAGGCGGCCGGCCACTTCTCGTTCAGCCCGGTGCTGGCGACGACGACGCCGATCGAAACCTTCTCCTGCTCCTCGGCACCGACTGCGACCTGCACCAGCGCCTCCACGCTCGACGTCAAGTACGCGATCCGCGTGGCAGCACTCGACACCACCGATGACAACCAGGTGAATTACGACACGCTGGTGTTCTTCGACGCCACCCACGGCATCACGCCGGGACCGTTCCATGCGCCGTCGACCGGACCGGCCTATGCCAAATTCGGCGGCGAGAACGCGCCGTTCTTCTTCGAAGGCAGCGGCGCCAAGGTCGGTGCCGCCTACTTCGTCTCGCAGCTTTCGCCCGACCTCTCGGTCGTGCGCTTCGCCCGCTATGGCGCCAACTTCATCCCGCGCAACACGCCGGTGCTGGCCGACGTCGACGACATCAACAACAATATCGGGTTCTGGCGTCCGCAGGCCGATTTCCGCATTCCGGAGCGGCTGAGCCCGGGCTTCACCAACTTTCCCGACGTCGAGATCGAGACGATGTTCGAGGACATGGTCAAGACCTTCGTGCGCTACCAGGCCAAAATCGGCGTGCGTGCGATCGAGACCAATCCCGATGCCGACCTGGTCATGATCTACATCGAGCAGCCCGACGGCTCCGAGCATCAATTCCTGCTCACCGATCCCCGTCAGGGCACCAACCCGAAGGACCCGAACTCGATCGGCGCCAACCAGGATCCCGCCAAGGTCGCGCGCTACGCCTCGTACATCCGCTTCGCCTATCAGACCGCCGACAAGGCGGTGAAGCGGATCGCCGATGCCGCCGAGCAGGACAGCAACGTCATCGTGGTGTCGGACCACGGCTTCGCGCCGTTCCACACCTCGGTCAGCATGGCCAACATCCTGAAAAATGCCGGCATCGACACCAGCAAGGTGGCGATCCGTACCTCGGGTCCGGCGGCCAACATCTACATCAACCTGCAGAACCGCGAAGCGGGCGGCACCGTCGATCCGGCGACCTACAAGGCGCTGCTTGCCCAGATCAGCGACGCGGTGAAGAACGCGGTCGATCCGAACCCGAAGTTCAACTTCTCGCTCGATAGCGGGCACATCTTTACAGTGGTCGAAACCCGGCCGCTGCAATGCGAGGCCGGAACCGGGCTGTGCATCAGCAAGACCATCGGCCAGGATTTCGGCGATGTGTTCGCGCTGATGGCTCCGGGCTACAATTTCGACGGCATCCAGAACCCCGGCGTCGCCCGCCTCGGCGACGCTCCGTTCAATGCGACGACGACCATGCTGTCGATGCCGAACTTCTACGGCGCCCACGGTCACGATCCCGAGCTGCCGGTGATGAGCGCGACTTTCATCGCCGCCGGCCCGCAGATCGAGAAGACGACGATCCGGCGCATGCGCAACGTCGACGTGGCGCCGACGATCATGCGGATCCTCGGCGTCAAGCCGCATCAGGTCGACGGCGAAGTGCTGCGCGAAATCCTGCGCTGAGACGGGCCGCTCGATCCTTCAAGCTCAGCCGATGGGCGCCGGCGCCCATCGGCTCTTCTTCCGAGCCGCCGCCTGCAATCTGCTGTCATCGCCGGCGACTTCAATATCGTCACGAGCGTCTCTCGGGCTGGCCCCGCAGCCGCTTCGGGAGATCCTGTCAACGGTGTTGCCGTGAGCCAATCGCGGCGCTATCGCTGCACATTGCAAGCACTGCGTTCGTCAACGCCCCTCGAGCAAAACAACACTGACAAGGCGACCGGGAACCCGAGGGCAAGAATGCCCTCGACAATGGCGATGTGATTGGTCCAGTCGATGAGAGCGGCCTGGAGCCGGGAGGATCGTTACGGGCGTGCCACCGCTGCGTTGCTTGCGGCTGCGAAGCACTATGCCCCTAGCGCTTGTCCATCAACTCGAGCGCCGGGGCAAAGCGCTCGGAGAACGTCAATGTCCTGGCGTGATGAGCTGCGGCAAACGCGGCCGAGACGAAAGTGTAAATCCCTGCTGAGGCGACCGCGAGCATGGCAGCGGCGAAAACCAGACGACGCATTCCTGCCTCCTGTGTGGGCTGGATTGCGGACGAGGATGGAACGGCTTTGTTTCAGGACCTTTTCGTGGGGGGCGGAAAATGATTTCGCTCAAGAGACCGTGATGAGGTTTCGGTACGTGAGGCCACCTGCCGCAACGAGGTTGCGTACCCTCGTAGACTCGCTCATCCCTTCCAATGCCGACCGCCCAGGCTCGTGCGATTGAGCGACAGCGGGAGACTCTTGTGCGCGCGGACTAGTCCAAAGCGACGCATGAGCAGCGCGAACTTCACGCTCGAAAAGCGCGACCAACAATAGTCAGCGTTGTTTTACGTCAGGCGCGAGCCGCGTTGGGAATTTTGCGCCCGGCACCACGATCCTGAATCGCAAGACTGCCGCGACAAGCTCTTGCTGGACTGCAGAGTCTTCGAGGAACACTCAAATGAACGTCGCCATTCAGAAGCTCAATGGCCTGTGGCACCTCATCGTCGGGTCGTGTCGGATCCGAACTCCATTCCTGGAAACCCAGGACCGCGAGCTTGTCGTGACCTACGCCCGGCGCATCTACCCCGGCGCCAGGATCTTCCAACGCGACTGACGTGAGCTTCGCGCCCTAGTCATCGTCCGCGGGCCCGCACCAGCCGGGCAGATAGATCGCGTCCTTGCTCTTGGCTGCCGCCAGGGCCTTCTCGAGCGCCTTGTCGAAATTGGCGTCCACCGCCTTGCGCGAAAGTTGTCGGCGCAAAAAGTCGGCCCAGAGGAATTCGGAGAACGGCGTGGTGTCCTTGGCGAAGCCGCCCATGCGGCGAAGCTCGCCGGCAAGGCTGCGGAAGGGATCGTCCTTGAGGTCGGCGACCGATTTCGGCAAATCCTTGAACGGCCGCCGCTCGCCCTTGGCGTCGTAGGGGTAAACCCAGCGCTTGTTGTCCATCACGCCCCAGAAGGCCTCGCGCTCGACCATCCTGAGATCGCCGATGACGGTGACCAGCACGTCCTTGACGCCCTCGTCGTGCAGCGCGCGGCCGAGATGGTGGTGGTCGACGACGTAGTAGCGATCGTCTGGCCCATGCACCACCGGGATCATGTGGGTGCCGAGCATATCGGACTGCTTCTTCTGGTCGTGCTCGCGCCAACGCTTGCGCTTCTCCTTCACCTCGCGCATGCCGACCGTCATCTGCGTCGGCCGCAGCGAGAGGATCGGTATCGGATGCACTCTGGGCTCGCGCGTGGACATGATTGAAGGCCCCTTGGTTGGTTGCAATTGGCAGTTCAGGAATCGGCGGACTATGCCATGAGCCCCGCGGCGGCAAAATGCATTCGGCCTGCGCAGAGATCACAAGCCGATGTACACGAGCCCGTTGCTGCAACGCAAACGTGCATCCGCGACGCCGGAATGAGGCGGGTTCCGGATGCCACGCAGCATCCATGAACGATAATGCGAAAGCGCAAATGCGCGGGCGCGTTGAGAAGATTTTCTGCAACGCCTGAGGTCCCTGTGCTATCTAAAATCGCTGCTTCGGAGTGATCCCCCCGCGCCATGAAAACCCAGCGGCCCATAAGCTCGGACGAGGAGCACCAGGTGCTCCAGTTCAGGCCGCGCAACTCGCCCTCTCCGTCGGTCCGCCGGGGTAACGGGACGGTCCAGCCGCTGCGTGCAGCGACACCCGAGCCGCTCGATCTGTCGCGCTACGAGCAGCCCCGCGAGGAGCCGGACGACTTCCGCCATCGCATGCTTGCCAACATTGCGGCGCTCGCCTTCACGATCGCGCTGACGGCAATCGGCATCTGGCTCGCGGTCAGCATCGCCGACCTGCGCCGGACGCAGGATTGCGTGCTGATGGGCCGGCGCGACTGCGTCAAGATCACGACGCCGCATATTTAGGCGGCCACGTCCCGGCCTGGGCCCCGTTTGAAGCCGTTTGGCAGGCATCCCCAGGGGGACCATTGGCCCTGTCCGGCTCCATTGAACTCAGGGCGGCGCTCCGATATACGGGCAATCGACCCGGCCAGAGGGGGGTTTGAGGGCGTCATCTGGGGCGCGATGCCCACCCACCATGCCACTCTGGCAAATCTGACAAATACCCGCAATATATCAAAGGCTTAGTGATGTCCTCCACATTCGATCAGGTCGCTACGATCATCGCTGAAACCTGCGACATCCCGCGCGACACGATCACGCCGGATAGCCACGCTATCGATGACCTCGGCATCGACAGCCTCGATTTCCTGGACATCGCGTTCGCGATCGACAAGCAGTTCGGCATCAAGCTGCCGCTGGAAAAGTGGACCCAGGAGGTCAACGACGGCAAGGCAACCACCGAGCAGTATTTCGTGCTGAAAAACCTGTGCGCCCGCATCGACGAACTGGTTGCGGCCAAGGGCGCGAGCGCCTAATCGCGCGGCCATGCAACTCGAATACTTCCACATGATCGATCGCATCGTCGACCTCAACGTCGACGAGAAGCGGATCGTCGTCGAAGCCCTGGTTCCGAACGCGAGCACCATCTTCGAGGGACACTTTCCGGGCTATCCGCTGATGCCCGGCGTGCTCCTGATCGAATCGATGGCGCAGGCGTCGGGCTGGCTGCAGCTCGGCGTGCTGAAGTTCGAGCGCATGCCGATTCTCGCCGCCGTGAAAGAGGCCAAGGTGCGCGGCTCGGTCTTCCCCGGCGATCTCATGAGCATCGAGGCAACCCTTACCCATCAGGGCTCGGGCTACGCCGTGACCGAAGCCAAGATCCGGGTCGGCGGCAAGCTGCGCGCGAATTCGACGCTCACCTTCACGCAGATCCCCTTCCCCAATGCGGATATGCGCGGACACATGGACGCGATCGCCAAGCGCGTCGGATTTCCGCAACAGGCCGTTTCGCCATGACTGAGAACTCCGCTACGAAGCCCGGCCAGACGGAAGTCTGGATTACCGGCATCGGCCTTGCCACCTCGCTCGGCGAAGGGCTCGACGCCAACTGGGCCGCGCTCCAGGAGCGGCGCATCAATGTCGACGAGAAGGGATTTGCGCCCTGCGTCGTGCACCCCCTGATGCCGGTCAGCTTCGACGGCCAGATCCCGAAGAAGGGCGACCAGCGCCAGATGGAAGCCTGGCAGCGCATCGGCACCTATGCCGCGGGGCTGGCGCTCGATTCCGCCGGGATCAAGGGCAACAAGGACATCCTTGCCAAGATCGACATGGTAGTGGCGGCCGGCGGCGGCGAGCGCGATCTCAATGTCGATTCCGGCGTGCTCACGGCCGAGGCCAAGGGCGCCAATGCGCCGGGCTTCCTCAACGAACGCCTGATGAGCGACCTCAGGCCAACGCTGTTCCTGGCCCAGCTCTCCAACCTGCTCGCCGGCAACATCGCCATCGTACATGGCCTTGGCGGCACCTCGCGCACCTTCATGGGTGAAGAGGTCGCGGGCGCGGACGCTGCGCGAATCGCGCTGGCGCGCATCGCCTCGGGCGAGAGCGACATCGCGCTGGTCGGCGGCTCGCACAATGGCGAGCGCAAGGACCTCCTGGTCCTCTACGAATTCGGCGACTTCAACCTGAAGGACAAGTTTGCGCCGGTGTGGGCGCGCAAGGACCACGCCGGCTTCGCGCTCGGCTCGGCCGGCGCGTTCCTGGTGCTGGAGTCCAAGGCGCACGCCGAGGCGCGCGGCGCCAAGCCATATGCAAAGCTGACGAGCGTCGTCGCCGACCTCGCCAAGCGCAAGCAGCCGGGCGACATGGCCGCGACGCTGGAGAAGCTGTGGGCGAAGCTGCCCAGGCGCGAGGGCAAGGGCGCGATCATCTCCGGCGCCACCGGCGCGGAGCCGGCGACGTCGGAGGAGCGGAGCTTCCTGAAGGGCCACGCCGACTTCCCGGTGCGCGCGACCGGCACGATGTTCGGCCACACCATGGAAACGCAATTTCCGCTCGGGATTGCGCTCGCTGCGCTCTCGATCTCGCGCGGCGCGCTGTTCCCGCCGAACGATTCCACCGGAACCGAGATTGACATGCAGGGCGCCCCCACCCAGATCGTGGTGGTGGGAGCCGGACACTGGCGCGGCGAAGGCATGGCGCTGGTCGAGGCGGTTCGCTAAAGCGCGTCGCGCTTTAGCGGTTATTGTTTGAGCATGATCTTCTCGGAAAACCGCGCCAGACTTTGCGCTAACGCGGCCCTCCGGGTCCGGATCATGCTCTAGCTAGCGGGGGAAACATGACTGCACCACGCGACAAATTCGGACGTCCCGTCGTCGTCGTCACCGGCATGGGCATCATGACCTCGCTCGGCACAGGCAAGGCCGACAACTGGTCGAAGCTCGTCGCCGGCGAATCCGGCATCCGCACCATCACGCGCTTTCCGATCGACGGCCTGAAGACCACGATGGCCGGCACGGTCGATTTCGTCAGCGTCGATCCGTTCTCCTCCACCGCCCTGTCCGAGCGGATGGCCGAGATCGTCACGGAGGAAGCGCTGGAGCAGGCCGGCATCGGCGCCAACGGCGATTTCCCGGGCCCGCTGTTCCTGGCGGTCGCACCCGTCGAGGTCGAGTGGCCGCAGCGCCTCGAGCTCGGCCACGCCGTCGGCAAGCCCGACATCAACTACGACGATCTCCTGCGCATCTCCGGCGGCGGCAAGTTCGGCGCCTATCATCACCGCTTCATGTTCGGCTCGGTCGCCGCCTACCTCGCCGAGACCTTCGGCACCAAGGGCTCGCCGATCTCGCTGTCGACGGCCTGCGCCTCGGGCGCGACCTCGATCCAGCTCGGTGTCGAGGCGATCCGCCGCGGCGAAACCGATGCCGCGCTCTGCGTCGCCACCGACGGCACGGTGAATCCGGAAGCGCTCGTTCGCTTCTCGCTGCTCTCGGCGCTGTCGACCCAGAACGACCCGCCGCAGGCGGCCTCCCGCCCCTTCTCCAAGAACCGCGACGGTTTCGTCATGGCTGAAGGTGCCGGCGCGCTGGTGCTGGAGAGCTATGAAGCCGCGACCGCGCGCGGCGCAAAGATTCTCGGCGTGCTCGCCGGCTGTGGCGAGCTCACCGATTCCTTCCATCGCACGCGCTCCTCGCCGGACGGCAAGCCGATCATCGGCTGCATGAACAAGACGCTGGCCGACGCCGGCATGGAGCCCGGCCAGATCGACCACATCAACGCCCACGGCACCGCGACGCCCGAAAACGACAAGATGGAATTCAACACGACATCGGCCGTGTTCGGCGAGCTCGCGCAGAAGATTCCAGTCACCTCGAACAAGTCGATGGTCGGCCACACCATCTCGGCGGCGGGCGCGGTCGAGGCGATCTTCTCGCTGCTCACGCTCGAGCATCAGCGGATTCCGCCGACGATCAACTACGACAATCCGGATCCCACGATCCTGTTCAACGTCGTCGGCAACAAGGCGCGCGACGCCCGCGTCACCGCGGTGATGTCGAACTCGTTCGGCTTCGGCGGCCAGAACGCCTCGCTGATCCTCACCCGCGAACCGGCCTGACCGGACGCATGGCTCTGCTTCCTGCGAGCACGAAGGCCCGCGCGCGGGAGGCTGCCAAGTCGATCGGCGGCGGCCTGATTGGCGCGGCGACCGTCGGCATGCTGCGCACCACGCGCTATTTCGATCCGGTCAAGACCGCGAACTTCTTCTCGCGCGTCACAAAGCTGATCGGTCCGCGCCTGCGCGAGCACCGCATCGGCCGCGCCAATCTCACCGCCGCCTTCCCGGAGAAATCGCCGGAGGAGATCGAAGAGATCCTGATGGGGGTCTGGGACAATCTCGGCCGCGTCGGCGCCGAGTTCGCCCATATCGACCATGTCTGGGACTATGACCGCGATCATCCTGAGAAGAGCCGAATCGAGCTGCCCGAACGCAGCGTCGAGCTGTTCGACCAGATCAGGGATGACGGCAAGCCTGCGCTGATCTTCGCCGCGCATCTCGCCAACTGGGAATTGCCGGCGCTCGCCGCCGTCGCGCATGGGCTGGATGCGGCGATCCTCTACCGCCGGCCGAACATCGCCTCCGCCGACCGCATCATCCAGGAGATGCGCCAGGTCAACATGGGCACGCTGATCCCTGCGGGGCGCGACGCACCGCTTCGCCTTGCGCAGGCGCTGAAGGACGGCAAGCACGTCGCCATGCTGATCGACCAGTACCTCACCGCCGGCGTCGAGGTCACCTTCTTCGGCCGCAAGACCCGCGCCAACCCGATGCTGGCGCGGCTCTTGCGCCAGGTCGAATGCCCCATCCACGGCGTGCGCATCATCCGCCTGCCCGATGGCCGCTTCACCGGCGAGATCACCGAAGAGGTCAAGCCGGTCCGCGATGCCGACGGCAGGATCGACATCCAGGGCACGACGCAGGCGATCACCAGCGTGGTGGAGAGCTGGGTGCGCGAGCATCCGGAGCAGTGGCTGTGGCTGCACCGGCGGTGGCGGTAGTTGCTTCGTCATTGCGAGCCAACGGGTCCGCGCGAAGCGCGGCCCCGATGACAGGCTCCGCGAAGCAATCAAGACTCGTAGTTCCTCATCCTGAGGAGCGCGGAACGCGCGTCTCGAAGGATGAATGGCCCGGTCGGTGGCCTTGCCCTTCGAGACGCGCGCGAAGAGCGCGCTCCTCAGGGTGAGGGTCTGGCTTCGGGGCTTGACGCTCTTCGCTCGCGGCAACGAGCCAACCTCACCGCTCCGGCAATCCGGCCTCGACCTCGGCCTGAACGACGCGATCCCAGGCTGCGATACACACCGGACTTGCGTTCTTCATCGGCGGCGAGACGTTGAGCCTGGTCGTGCCGGGCCGCAGCCGCAGTCCCTCCGCGATCGCCGCCCTCGCCTCCGCGAACCGGCCCGTTCTCTGGTAGGCGGCAGCGAACAGAAAGTGCGAGCGGCCGGTCCCCGGAGTGACGGCGATCGAACGCTGCAGCCACGGCAACGCCTCCTCGTCGCGTCCCATCGAGACATACGCCATGCCTGCGCCGAGCAACCAGGTCCAGCGCGAGGCCGGCGGCGTGTCGTAGCGGTCGGCTTGCTGGAATGTCGCGAGCGCATCGTCGAAGCGGCCGAGATAGATCTGCCCGAGACCGATCAGATAGAGCGCCGCCCCGTTCCACGGATCGAAGCTCAAGGCCCTGGCGCAGGTGACGAGACTTTCCACGAAATGGTTGGTCGCGCTGAGGAAGCGGCAAGTGGCCTCGAGCACCGGAATGGAATTCGGCTTCAACCGCAACGCCTGCTCGAGCGTCGCATTGGCCCTGGCCTCGACCGCGGCCGCCTCCTCCGGGCTGAACCAGACCATCTGGATGCCGCGCATCTGGAGCGAAGAGAGCGCGACGGCGAGATCGACATTATCAGGATCTTCGTCAAGCGCCTTTTGTAACATCGACTGCGCCACGCCAAAACGCTCGCGCGTCGTCTGGTTGATCGATGCGAGCGACTGCTCGACAGCAACCTTGTCGCCGCCCGCGGACTGTCCGCGGCTCGCGGGCGACGACGCGCTCGGCTCCAGCATCTCGTTGAGGCGGCGGGCAAGGACATGACCGGCGCCCGCGACGAGCCGGGACTGCGCGAGCTGCGCATCCGGCTCATCAGCATTGACCGAAGCAGCGACCACCGACTGAACCTCGCCAGTGCCCGCCTTGATAAGGCGCGCCCGCAGTGTCCAGGACTGATCGCTGTGCTGCAACTCGCCTCGGATTTCGTAATCGGACGGCGCGGCCGGCGCGCTGGCGCTTTCGACACTCGCCAGCGCGGGCGAGCGCGGCGCAACCACACTGACGTTCTGGATCTTGGCAAAGCCATCCGTGAGACGGCCGGTGACCTCCGCCGCCATCACCGCGCCGCGCGAATCGTTGCTGGCGTCAACGATCGGCACCACCGCGATGCGAGGCGGCGTGCGCTTGAACAGGAGCTCCGGCTTCAAAACCGGCGCGGCCACCGCAAGCCCCACGACGATCACACCGAGCCCGGCCATCGCGGCGACCATGGCCCGCCGGCTGAAACCGAAGATGGCGCGCTGCGACCTCGCCTCTGCCGGGACACCTTCGGCCGGCGTCGCAGGCCCGGCCTCCAGGGCCTCGGCGAGCGGAGGCTCCTCGGCGTCCGCCGTGACGTCCGGCTCGGCCTCAACCTCCGCCGTCAGCAGATAGCCGCCGCCGGAGGCGAGCTTGATCATCTGCCGCCGCTCGTCGCCGAGCGCGGTGCGAAGCTCGCGGATGCATTGAAACAGGCTGTCCTCGCCGACATGGACATTCGGCCAGACCGCCTCCATCAGCTCCTGCTTGCTGAGGACCCGGCCGCCGCTGCTGGCGAACAGCCGCAGCATCTCGAAGGTCTTCGGCCGGAGCTTGATCGCAACGCCATCGGCCCCGCGCAGCTCCGCGCGCTGCTGGTCCAGCTCGAAGCCGGCGAAACGAAGCAAATGATCCCCCAAAGTAACTCTCCCAGCCGGCTCGTATAGCGGAAGTCTGCCGAAAATGCCCGAAAAGCGGGTCTGAAACGGAAATATCAGAAACTTTCAGAAAATTGCCGACCCCTTATCAGGACGCCCCCCCCCCGCCAATGAGAAGAGTCGGGTCGGAGACGGACTCGCGATCGCGGGATGGGGGAAGTGTTGAGGAAAGATTGTTTCGCGGCGACCCGCCGCCTGCGGGCGGCGCTGTTGACGTCGTCGGCCCTGACTTTGGCCTGGATGCTGCCGGCCGCGCCGGCGCGTGCGCAGGATGCTACCTGGCTCGCCTCGCCGGGTTCGAACATCTACAGCAGCGGCGCCAACTGGAACACCGGCGCGCGGCCGACCGGCACCGCCTATTTCGGCGCGTCGAACACCACCGACCTGTCGGTTTCTGGTTTCCCTCCCTTCGTCACGGTCGGCGGCTGGACATTCAATACCGGGGCGGGCGATTAGACGTTCACCAACAGAAGCAACTTCAGCTTCACCGGCGCCGGTATCGTCATCAACGGCGGCAGCGCTACCATCAACAACAACTACCTCCTGTACTTCCAGAACGCCAGCACGGCCGGCGGCGCGACAATCAGCAACAACGGCCTCGTTCAATTCTCCTACAGCAGCACGGCCGGCACTGCCGCTATCAGCAACAACGGCACCCTGGAGTTCTACAACACCAGCACGGCCGGCAACGCCACCATTACAAACAACAACGGCGGCACGACGACCTTTTACGGCAACAGCAGCGCCGGCAACGCGACCATCACCAACAATTACCTCCTGTATTTCCAGGGCTACAGCACGGCGGGCAACGCCACCATTACCAACAATGGCGGCATCTCCTTCCAAAACTTCAGCACGGCCGGCAACGCCACCATCACCAACAATGGCGGCCTGACGTTCCACGACAACAGCACGGCCGGCGGTGCCGCCATCATCAACAATGCCGGCGGCACGGTCGATTTCTCGAGCACCACGGGCCTCAACGGCGACAACAAGATCAGCGCCGGCTCGATCGCGGGCGCCGGCTCCTACTATCTCGGCGCCAACGAGCTTACCGTCGGGTCCAACAATCTTTCGACCGAAGTGAGCGGCGTCATCGCCGGCACCGGCGGTTCGCTGGTGAAGATCGGCACCGGCACGCTGACCCTGTCGGGCGCCAATACCTATACCGGCGGCACCACCATCAACGGCGGCACATTGCAGCTTGGCAGTGCCGGCGGGCCCGGCTCCATCCTGGGGACAGTGACCGTCGGTAGTGGGGGCACATTCGATGTCGTCAACGCCGACACGAGCGGCATCATTGGCATCACGAACAGCGGGAACACAAATTTCCGCAACGACACAAGTGCCGGCAGCGCCAGCGTCACCAATGACGGCCAGCTGAATTTCTACGACACCAGCACGGCCGGAAACGCCACTGTCACCAATATCGGTACGCTGGCTTTCAACAGCACCGGCACGGCCGGCCACGCCACCATCACCAACCAAAACCTCACGTATTCCAACGGCAACAGCACGGCCGGCAGCGCAACCATCATCAACAACGGCAGTGCCCAGCTCAATTTCTACAACACCAGCACCGCCGGCACAGCGACCATCACCAACCACAACATCATCAATTTCCGGGGCACCAGCGCGGCCGGCAACGCGGCCCATTTCCACCGACTATGGCTTGATGTTCTTCGACGCCAGCACCGCCGGCAGTGCCGCCCTCACCAACCTTGCCAACGGTGAGATCATTTTCATGAACACCAGCGCCGCCGGCAGTTCGGTCATCACCAACAACGGCTACGCCGTCTCGTTCCTCGACACCACCACGGCCGGCAGCGCCGCCATCATCAACAACTCCATCCTGCAGTTTGCCGACAGCAGCACGGCCGACAACGCCACCATCACCAATAACGGCGCCCTCGGATTCTTCGTCAACGGCACGGGAGGTAGCGCCAGCATCCTCAACAACGCCGGCGGTAGGGTTGATTTCTCGCACAGCTCCGGCCCCGCCAATGACGGCAAGCTCAGCATCGGCTCGATCGCGGGAGCCGGCGCTGTCTATCTGGGCGCACGGCAGCTCACTGTCGGCGGCAACAATCTGAGCACAACGGTCAGCGGCGTGATCAGCGACTGCGGCGCGAGCGGCACGGCGTGCTACGCGAACCTGTTCGGCCTGAGCGCCACCGGTGGTTCGCTGGTGAAGGTCGGCACCGGCACGCTGACCTTGTCGGGCACAAACACCTACACCGGCGCCACGATTGTGAACGGCGGCACACTGGCGGTGAACGGCTCGATTGCGTTCTCCAGCAGCCTCACCGTGAACAGCGGCGGCGCGCTCGGCGGCACCGGTGTCGTCGGCGCCACGACGATCGCAAGCGGTGTACGCTCGCGCCGGGTAATTCCGTGGGCACCCTCACCGTCAGCGGCAATCTCACCTTCAGTGCGGGCAGCTTCTACAGGGTCGAGGTCTCCGCGACCGCCGCTGACCGCACCAATGTCTCGGGCACCGCAACGCTGACCGGCGCCACCGTGCAGGCGGTGGCGCTGCCCGGCAGCTTCCGCAGCCAGACCTGCACCATTCTCAATGCGACCGGCGGGCTCGGCCGAACGCAGTTCGCCGGGCTGAGCGTCACCGGCAGCTTCAGCCCTGCCCGCAATCCGCACCTCACCTACGATCTGAACAACGTCTATCTCGTGCTCGATCCCGGCACGATCGTGCTGCCGGCCGGCACGGGCGCCAACCAGATCAGCGTCGCCGGCGGCATCAACAAGGCGGTCGAGGGCGGCGCGGCGCCGCCTTCCGGCTTCGACGCACCGCTTAACATGGGCGGCGCGCAGCTCAACCGCGGGCTCAGCCAGGTCTCCGGCCAGCCCGGCGCCGCAGGCACGCAGGCGGCGTTCAGCGCGACGCAGCAGTTCGTCAACATGCTCGATCCGCTCGGTGGCGGCGGCTCGGATGGCGAGCGCGGCGGGACCAGCGGCGACGGCGGGACGCTGGGCTACGCTTCCACCGCACCAAGCGACGCCCGCGTGCGCGAGGCCTATGCCGCGGTGACGCCGCGCGAGGCAAGCGGCGATGTCATCGACCGGCGCTGGGGCGTGTGGGCCTCGGGCTATGGCGGCGCCAGCACGTTGAACGGCAACGCCGCATCAGGGTCGAGCACCACCACCAGCCGCATCTACGGCACCGTGGTCGGCGCCGACTATCGGGTCTCGCCGAACACGCTGGTCGGCTTTGCGCTCGGCGGCGCCGGCTACAATTTCGCGCTGTCTGACAGTCTCGGCAGCGGCCGCGCCGATCTGTTCCAGGCCGGACTCTATGCCCGCCATTCGTTCGGGCCGGCGTATCTCTCGGCAGCCCTCGCCTATGGCTGGCAGGACGTCACCACCGATCGCACCGTGACGGTCTCGGGCACCGACAAGCTCACCGCCAACTTCAAGGCGAGCACCTTCTCGGGCCGCGTGGAAACCGGCTGGCGCTTCGCACCAATCCCCGCCTCCACCTTCGGCGTCACCCCTTACGCGGCCGTGCAAGCCACCACCTTCCATCTGCCGGGCTACGGCGAGACCGCGATCGTCGGCAGCAATCAGTTCGCGCTCTCCTACACCGCGCAGGACACGACCAATGTCCGCACCGAACTCGGCGCCCGCACCGACCAGCGCTTCCTGGTCAACGACGGCGTGCTCACCCTGCGCGGCCGGCTCGCCTGGGCCCACGATTCCAACACCAACCGCCTCGTCAGCGCCGCCTTCCAGACGCTGCCGGGTGCGGCCTTCACGGTCAGCGGCGCGCGCCCCGCCGCCGACTCCGCACTTCTCGGCGGTCGCGCCGAGATGAAATGGAACAACGGCCTCTCGCTCGCCGGCACCGTCGAGGGCGAGTTCTCGCAGAGCACGCAGACTTACACGGGCAAGGGCACGGTGCGATATGAGTGGTAAGCAACACCGCACCCGCGCGATGCTTCGCATGGCAAGCGGTGTCTGGAGCTGATGGGCAGGATGTCATTCCTGCCGGTGTTTTGCCCGACGTGTCAAATGACAGGAGGGCCTGATATCGCGGCTCTACTGTGCATGGGGTTGTTTTGCGGAATTTAGTGTCCGGGCTGGGTCCCGGACAACTACCGTCCCGTCTTCACCTTGGTCCAGAGCCGGTTGATGATGCGCTGGGTCGCCGGCTCGCGGGCAGTGATGACGAAGAGCTTTGCGAGCGTCGCCTCGTCCGGATAGATGTTTTTGTCGTTCAGGATTTTCGGATCGACCAGCTTCTGGCTGGCGAGGTTGCCGCTCGCATAGGACAGGAAGTCCGAATTCTTGGCGGCGACGTCGGGGCGGTAGAGATAGTTGATCAGCTCGTAGGCTTCCTTGACGTTCTTGGCATCCGCGGGGATCGCGAGATTGTCGAAGAACATCTGCGCGCCCTCCTTCGGGATAGCGTAGCCGATCTCGATGCCGTTCTTGGCTTCGGCTGCGCGGGCGCGCGCCTGCATGATGTCGCCGGACCAGCCGACCACGAAGCAGATCTCGCCGGTGGCAAGCGCGCTGAGATATTCGGAGGAGTGAAACTTGCGCACGGACGGGCGGACCTTGGCGACGACGTCCGCGGCCTTCTCGAGGTCGGCCTGCTTGGTCGAGTTCGGATCGATCTCGAGATAGTTCAGCGCCGCCGGAAAGATGTCGTCGGCGGAATCGAGCATGTGGACGCCGCAGTCTTTGAACTTGGCAAGGTTCTCCGGCTTGAAGACGATGTCCCAGCTATCGATCTTGGCATCAGGCCCGAGGATCGCCTTCAGCTTGGCGACGTTGTAGCCGATCCCCGTCGTGCCCCACATGTAGTTGGCGGCAAAGTCGTTGCCGGGATCGTAGATTGCAAGGTGCTGCGTCACGAAGGGCCAGGCGTTGGCGAGGTTCGGCAGCTTCGACTTGTCGAGCTTCTGGAAGATGCTGGCCTTGATCTGGCGCTGCAGGAAATAGGCGGTCGGCACCACGACGTCGTAGCCGGACTTGCCGGCCATCAGCCGCGTCTCCAGAGTCTCGTTGGCGTCGAAGGTGTCGTAGACCACCTTGATGCCGGTTTCCTTGGTGAAGTCCTCAAGGACACCCGGCGCCATGTAGTTCGACCAGTTGTAGAAGTTGACGACGCGTTCCTCGGCCCCTGCGGGAGCGGAAAGCAACGTCAGCGCTGCGGCGATGGCCAGACCGAAGCAAAGCCCGGAGCGGCTGACGTTCGTCATCTTGATCTACCTCTTGCGCCCGCGCACCGCGTCCGACAGCCGCTCCAGTGCGGTGTCGAGCGTCTCGTCCTTCTTGGCAAAGCAGAAGCGCACCACCGAGGTCACCGGGTCCTTCTCGTAGAAGGCCGACACCGGGATCGCCGCGACCTTGTAGTCCTTCACGATGCGCCAGCAGAACTCGGCATCGTTCTCGTTAAGCCCGAGCGGCGAGAGGTCGACGGTGAGGAAGTAGGTGCCTTGCGACTTCAGCACGGGGAAGCCGAGGCTCTCGAGGCCCTTGGTCAGACGGTCCCTGCTCTGCGTCAGATCCTTGCGCATCGACAGGAAATACTCGTCGGGCTTGCCGAGGCCGTAGGCGACGGCGGCCTGGAGGTTCGGCGCGCTCGTGAAGGTCAGGAACTGGTGCACCTTGGCGGCAACGCGCAGCAGCGGCGGCGCGGCGCAGACGAAGCCGATCTTCCAGCCCGTCAGCGAGAAAATCTTGCCGGCCGAGCCGACCTTGATGGTGCGATCGCGCATGCCGGGGATAGTGATCAGCGGGATGTGCTTGTGCTCGTCGAAGGTGACGTGCTCCCAGACCTCGTCGCAGATCGCGATGACGTCGAACTCCTGGCAGTAGCGCGCGAGCAGCTCGAGGTCCTCGCGCGGATAGACCACCGCGGACGGATTCAAGGGGTTGTTGAACAGCACCGCCTTGGTCTTTGAATTGAACACGCTTTTCAGCATGTCCTCGTTCAGCCGCCAGCCCGGCGGCTCGAGCCGCACCAGGCGCGGAATGCCGCCGGCCTGGCGGATGATCGGGAGATAGGAATCATAGACCGGCTGGAAGCAGACCACCTCGTCGCCGGGTTGGACCACGGCGAGGATGGCCGATGTCAGCGCCTCGGTGCCGCCGGAGGTCACCATCACCTCGCTCATCGGATCGAGCTTGAGGCCGTGCCAGTGGCCATAATGCGTCGCGATCGCCTGGCGCAGCTCCGGGATGCCCATCATCGATGGATACTGGTTGTAGCCGTTGAGCGAGGCATCGGCCGCGGCGCGGCGGATGTCCTCCGGGCCCGGATCGTCGGGAAAGCCCTGGCCGAGATTGATGGCGTTGTTGTCGCGCGCGGCCTGCGACATCGCCTCGAAGATGGTGACCGGAAGGTCGGCGAAGACCTTGTTCAGCGAGGAGCTCTTGGTCGTCATTGCGAGGTCAGCCACCGACCTTGGTGGGAAGACCCGCTGCCTTCCAGCCGAGAATGCCGCCGGCCAGATGCTTGTCGTAGGCAAGGCCCGCCGCCTGCGCGGCGAGCGAGGCCGTCACCGAACGCTTGCCCGAGCGGCAGGCGAACACGACCTCCTTGCCTTGCGGATCGGGGATCGCCTTGGGATCAAAGGTCGAGAGCGGCACCACGACACCGTAGGGATAGGCTTCGGCCGAAACCTCGTTCGGCTCGCGCACGTCGACGAGCAGATAGCGCCCTTCCGAAACACCCTTGGAGACCTCGTCCGGGGTGAGATCCTGTACCTGGTTAGCCAAATCATCCTCCAACGTCCGAGCGCGCGCCGGGAAGCATCCCGGCGGCGGCAACCTTGCCTCTCGGCTCACGAAAATCAAGCGCTACAAAGGCTTGAGCTCGGCCCTGCAAGTTAAGGCTAAATCGCAGCGACTTGAAGCACGGCTTTGGAACAGCGCCTCAGATCGTCACCTGGGTGCCGACCTCGACCACGCGGCCGCTCGGGATCTGGAAATAGTCGGTGGCGTCGTTGGCCGAGCGGCTCAGCGAGATGAACAGCCGATCCTGCCAGCGCGGCATGCCGGAATGGGCCGCGGGCTTCAGCGCCCGGCGCGACAGGAAGAACGAGGTCGACATGATGTCGAACTGCCAGCCGAGCTTGCGAGCGATCGCCAGCGCCTTCGGCACGTTGGGCGATTCCATGAAGCCGAATTTCAGCGTGACCTTGGAGAAGGTCGGGCTGATCTGCTCCAGCCGCACCCGCTCCGCCGGATCGATGCGCGGCGTCTGCGCGGTCTCGATGGTGAGAATGACATTCTTCTCATGCAGCACTTTGTAGTGTTTCAGACTATGCATGAGCGCAGTCGGCGCGCTGAGCGGGTCGCTGGTCAGGAATACGGCGGTGCCGGGCACGCGCTGCGGCGGCCGCTTCTCCAGCATTGCCACGAGGTCGGCGAGCGGGAATTCGAGCTTGCGCGACTTCTCGAACAGGAGCCGGCTGCCGCGCCGCCACGTGTACATCAGGAGGATCATGAGCGAGCCGAGCGCCAGCGGCACCCAGCCGCCCTCGAACACCTTGAGAAGGTTGGCGGCGAGGAAGGTCAGGTCGAGGAACAGGAAGGGGACGATCAGCGCCGCGGCGGCGAACGGCGACCATCGCCAGGCCTTCCAGACCACGACAAAACCCATCATCCCCGTGACCACCATGGTTCCGGTGACGGCAATGCCGTAGGCGGACGCCAGCGCGCTTGAGGAGCGGAACAGGAGCACCATCAGGATCACTGCGACCAGCAGCAGCTGGTTGATGCGAGGGATGAAGATCTGGCCGGAATGGGCTTCAGAGGTATGGCGAATTTCGAATCGCGGCAGAAGCCCAAGCTGGATCGCCTGGCGCGTCAGCGAATAGGCGCCGGTGATGACGGCCTGGCTCGCGATCACGGTGGCCATGGTGGCAAGCACGACCATGCTGCCGCGGAGCCAGCCTTGCGGAAACAGCTGGAAGAACGGGCTCACGATCGCGCCGGGATCATCCAGGACGAGCGCCCCCTGCCCGAGATAATTCAGCGCCAGCGACGGCAGCACGATGAACAGCCACGCGGTCTGGATCGGGCGCTTGCCGAAATGGCCGAGGTCGGCATAGAGCGCCTCGGCACCCGTCACCGCCAGGAATACCGCGCCCAGCGTGACGAAACCGATGATGCCGTGGTGGAGCATGAAAGACACGGCGTAAAGCGGGTTCAGCGCGTACAGCACCTGCGGCTGCCGCATGATCGGGCCGATCGCCGCGACCGCGATCACCGCAAACCAGACGCACATCACCGGACCGAAGAACGCTGCGACGCGGGCCGTGCCACGCGATTGCACGGCGAACAGGCAGAGCAGGATCACCACGGTCAGCGGAACGATGTAAGGCTCGAACGTCAGCGTGACGTCCTTCATGCCTTCGATGGCCGACAGCACCGAGACCGCCGGCGTGATCACGGCGTCGCCGTAGAACAGGGCGCCGGAAATGATGCCGAGCAGGACGATGGTCGCGCCGCCCGTGCCGACCGCGCGCTGGGCCAGCGCCATCAGCGCGAGCGTGCCGCCCTCGCCATTGTTGTCGGCCCGGAGCAGGATCACGACGTATTTGAGCGTCACCACGATGATGAGCGCCCACAGGATCAGCGAGACCACGCCGAGCACGGCCGCTATCGTCGGCGATCCTTCCGCGCCCGAAGCGACCGTCACCGCCTCGCGGAACGCGTAGAGCGGACTGGTGCCGATATCGCCATAGACGACGCCGATGCTGCCAAGCGTCAGCGCGCCAAAGCCGGCCGTGGTGTGGGCCTCGCCATGCCCATTGGCCGCCGCCGTTTCCGGGGCGGGAACTGCTACGTCACTGGTCATGGGAGAGACTGGTGGCCTCTAAAAATGCTTCACTGCACAATGGCGGAAGAGAGCGCGCGGCTTATAGTCCTGCGCTACCGGCATAGCCTAGACCTATTTTGGGCCCTTGCCATGCAAAAATCGCATAAGTCCGCCAATCGCGTTCAAATAGTGACCTGCGTGCCGACTTCAACCACTCGGCCCGTGGGAATCTGGAAATAGTCGGTAGCGTCGTTGGCCGACCGGCTCAGCGCAATGAACAAATGGTCCTGCCAGAGCGGCATGCCCGACTGCGCCGAGGCCTTCAGCGACCTCCGCGACACGAAGAACGACGTCGACATGATGTCGAACTGCCAGCCCTGCTTGCGGGCGATCGCCAGCGCGCGCGGCACGTTGGGCTGCTCCATGAAGCCGAAGCGCAGGCGCACCTTGGAGAACTTGTCGCTGACATTCTCGATGCGGAAGCGTTCCGACAGATCGACCCGCGGCGTATGCGCGGTCTCGATGGTCAGCACCACGTTGTGCTCGTGCAGCACCTTGTTGTGCTTGAGGTTGTGGAGCAGCGCCGTCGGCACGAAAGCGGGATCGCTGGTGAGGAACACCGCGGTGCCCTTGACGATGTGCGGCGGCCGCTTCTCCAGGCTCCGGATCAGATCGTCCAGCGGCACCTCGATGCGGCGGGTCTTCTGGAGCAGAATCCCCGTGCCGCGCCGCCACGTCCAGATCGTCGCCGCCATGCAGGCGCCGAACAACAGCGGCACCCAGGCGCCCTCGAGCAGCTTGAGCAGGTTGGCGCTGAAGAAGGTCATGTCGACCATGACGAAGGGCAGGATCACGACCGCGGCGGTCGCGGCGCGCCAGTTCCACAATTTCCAGATCACGATGAAGCCCATGATGCCGTCGGCGACCATGGTGGTGGAGACGGCGATGCCGTAGGCCGAGGCGAGACCGCTGGGGGTGCGGAACAGCAGCACGAGCAGCATCACACCGATCAGGAGCAGCCGGTTCACGCGCGGCAGATAGATCTGGCCGGCGTGGCTTTCGGACGTGTATCGCACCTCGAAGCGCGGCAACAGGCCGAGCTGCACCGCCTGATACACCAGCGAATAGGCGCCGGTGATCACCGCCTGGCTCGCGATGACGGTGGCCGCGGTCGCAAGCCCGACCAGCGGCAGCACCAAATGCTCGGGCACCATGCGATAGAAGGAGTGCTCGATCGCGCTGGGATCGGACAGCACCAGCGCGCCCTGCCCGAAATAATTGATCAGCAGTGAGGGCAATACGAAGAACATCCAGGCTGACTGGATCGGCTTGCGGCCGAAATGACCGAGATCGGCATAGAGCGCTTCGCCGCCCGTCACTGCCAGGAACACGGCACCTAACGTCACGAGGCCGATCGTGCCGTGCGACAGCAGGAATTGCAGCGCGTAATAGGGATTGATGGCGGCGAGCACCGACGGATCGTCGGCGATGTGAACGATGCCCATGACCGCGAGGCAGGTAAACCAGATCACCATCACCGGCCCGAAGGCGGACGCCACCAGCGCGGTGCCCTTGCTCTGGACCGCGAACAGCACCACCAGGATCATCACCGTCAGCGGCACGACGTAATGCTCGAAGGCCGGCGTCGCCAGCTTGAGGCCGTCGACCGCCGACAGCACCGAGATCGCCGGCGTGATCATGGAATCGCCGATGAACATGGAGGCGCCGACCACGCCGAGCGCGAGCAGGAACCAGCTTCGCCGCCCCAGCGCGCGCTGGCCGAGCGCCATCAAGGAGAGCGTGCCGCCCTCCCCGTTATTGTCGGCGCGCAGCAGCAGCAGCACATATTTGGCGGTGACGACGATCAAGAGTGCCCACAGGATCAGCGAGAGCACGCCGAGCACGATGACCCGCGAGACCGGCTCGCCATGGGCCGCGCCCCTGACCGCCTCGTGGAATGCGTAGAGCGGCGAGGTGCCGATATCGCCAAAGACGACGCCGATGCTCCCGAGCGTGAGGGCCCAAAAACCCGAGGTGACCGGCCCTTCCTGGGCTTCGGTCGATGTGATGCTCGCCGTCATGAGGATGGAGAACGCTTCTTCCCACGAATTGATCCGGCGCCTTTTGACGCTTCCGGCGCGCCTGTCAATTGGCACAACATAGCAGGCGCCGCAGCGGGTGCTGTGACGGCCTAGCCACGTTCATCGCCAGCGCGACGACATGCCTCAGGTAAAATGGTAGCGCAAGGGCTTTACGGCTTCAGATTCGGCGGCAGCGGCGGATCTTCGCGCATCAGCGTGATGGTCACGCGGCGGTTGGCGGCGAGCGACGGGTCGTCGGGAAACAGCGGTTGGGTATCCGCCTTGCCGGAGACGGCGAAGATGTTCGACGGCGGCAGGCCTTCGCGTTCAAGGATCTGACGCACGGCGTTGGCGCGATCGGCCGAAAGATCGAACGCGCCATAGTCGCTGCGCGTCGGCACGAAGCCCGCCGCGGTGTGCCCGGCGATGGAGACGCGCAAGGGAGTCGACTTCAGCGGGACCGCGAGCTTCTCGATCAGGCGGCGGGTGCGATCGTAGGGCACCTTGGAGCCGTCCGGAAACATCGAGCGGCCGTCCTGGTCGACGATCTCGAGATTGAGCCCCTGCTTGGTCTCCTCGAACATGATGTGCTTGGACATCTCGGTCAGTTCCGGCATGTCCTGCAACGCTTGGCGGAGCGAGGCCGCGGCAAGCGCGAAATCACGATCGATCTTGGTCTTGGCGCCCGAGGTGCGGTTGCGATCCTCCTGGTCTGGCGTCGGCGTGTTGGAGGCATCTTCGGGCTGGATGTGGTCAATGTTCTTCAGCCGCGGACGCGTCGGCAGACCGTCGGCCTCGACGATGCCGGCGTAGCGCGCCTCGCTCTGGATGCCGAAGGCGTCGCGCATGGAGCCGGCGACGATCTTCAGCTTGTTGGCGTCCTGGGTCGAGAATGCGACGAGCATCACGAAGAAGCTCATCATCAGGCCCATCAGGTCGGCGAAGGTCACGAACCAGCCGTGACCGCCTCCATGTGCATCGCCGCGCTTCTTCTTGGCCATGTCTTACGATCCCGGCGGGCGGCGTCAGGCCGGCACCGGCTCGCCCTCGGCGTGGCGATGTTTCTCCGGCAGGTAGGCCAGCAGCATTTCGCGCACGAGCGTCGGGCTCTTGGAGTCGCGGATCATCAAAATGCCGTCGATGATCAGCGTGCGGTTGGTCTCCTCGTCGAGCAGCTTGCCGTGCAGCTTGTCAGCGATCGGCAGACAGAACAGATTCGCCACGAGCGCGCCGTAGAGCGTCGCCAGCAGCGCGGTCGCCATGAACGGGCCGAGCTTGGACGGGTCGGTCATGTTGGCGAACATCTGCACCATGCCGATCAGCGTGCCGATCATGCCGAAGGCCGGGGCGCAGTCGCCGATGGCGCGGTAGATCTTGCTGCCCTCGTCGAGGTGCATGAGAAAGTTGTCACGGTCGCGCTCGAGATTGTCGCGGATGAAGTCGAGGTCGTAGCCGTCGGCGACGTAGCGGATGCCCTTGGCGAGGAACGGCTCGTCGGTCTCGACCTTCTCCAGGCCGACCGGGCCCTGCTTGCGGGCGATCTCGGCGATGCGGGCGAGCTCGTCGACGAGGTCATGCGCCGTCAGCCGGCTCATGGTGAAGGCGAACTTGGCGCCGAGCGGCAGGCCATGCAGCAGCGCGCTGAGGGGAAAGCGGATCATGGTGGCGGAGATCGAGCCGCCGAAGATGATGATCATCGCATGTTCGGAGATGAACATGTGGAGATCGCCACCCATGATCATCATCACCGAGATGACGATGATGCCGGCCGCGAGCCCAGCGCCCGTCATAATATCCATGGGACACTCCAACACCAACGCAACAACGGCCATCCTGGCCGGTGGCGCGGCCCAACCCCGAACCGCATCGGAAACCCTAATTGGGCGCCATTAAAGACGCGTAAAGGTTAAGTCGGGCTCCGTGCGGCGCGTCGGCGCGAGGCGTGCTGAGAGGGGCCGGCTTCGCCATCCGGCGACAGGATTGTCAAGACTTTGCTAACCATAAGCGGCCGTCCTGAGGTCTAGGACGACAGCCCCACCAGCTTGAGGCTGAGCGCGCGCAGGCGCTTGCGCGCAGCCGCGTCGTAGGCCTGCGGATTGGCGCGCGCCTCGTTCATGCCGTTGAAGAACAGGCCGCTCCGGGCCGCGACGTCGTCGCCTTGGATGAGATGCAGGATCGCGGCGCCGCCCTGCTCCACCGTCGAGATCGGCGTGATGCCGCCGGCACGCACCATCGTGGTGTTCATGTAGGTCGCCGGGTGCAGCGCGTTCACGGTGACGCCCATGGCCTTCACCTCCTCGGCGAAATCGATGGTGAACATGATCTGGGCGAGCTTGCTCTGCGCGTAGGCGCGCGAGCCGCTATAGCCCTTCGTGATCATGACATCGTCGAAGTCGATCGGATGCTGGCCGAGCGAGGCGACATTGACGATGCGCGAGGGGGAAGCAGTCTTGAGCAGCGGCAACAGGAGATGAGCGAGCAGGAAGCCGGAGAGATAGTTCACGGCGAAACGCAGCTCATAGCCGTCGGCACTCTCCTGACGCTGCGGCCCGCCGTTCTGCGAGCCGATGCCGGCATTGCTGACGAGCACGTCCAGACGCCGATGATCCCGCGTCACGGCATCAGCGAGCGCACGCGCGCCAGCCAGCGACGACAAATCAGACTGATAGAAGGTCGGCGCGACGTGGCCGTCGCTCACGATCTCGTCGATCAGCGTCGTCGCACGCGCGGCATCGCGGCCGTGGATCAGGACCCCTGCACCGTCTTCGGCCAGCCGACGCGCGACATGGCGGCCGACGCCGTCCGTCGAGCCGGTTATTAAGACTGTCTTGCCATTCATATCCATCGTGCGCGCGCCTCCAACTGCGGCCCTGCGCCGCGGGTCCGGAACGAGGGATTCTCAGTATTCTATCCCGTGCGGCAAGCTCCATCGCGTGAGCCATTCGCAATGTTGACCCTGTTCAGCCTTCTCACCGCGCTTCCCGCGGCTATTGCGCTCCACATGCTCGAGCCGGAGCTCGTGCTGCCGGCCTTCAGCATCCTGCTCTTTGCCGAGGCCGCCTTCGCCGCGATCGCGGCGCGCTTGATTGGCGTCCCGGACGATCCGGAAGATATCACCCTATGGGATGTTGCCGGCGGATTCACCCTGATCGGATGCGCTGCCGCTGTGTTCGGCGAGCCGGACCAGGCCGCCCTGTTTTTGGTGGAACAGGGCGGCGAGCGGCCTTAGATCGTTCGGTCACGCCCTCAGTGGATTTCCGCCGAGCGCTTCAGCGCGGCCTTCAGCTTCTCCAGCGAGAAGTCGGGGCTGCGCGCGATCTCCAGGATCGGCGTCTCGCGGCGGCCGCAGAGCTCGGCGGCCTCAGGCAGCTTTGCTGCGAGATCGAGCGGGATCACGATGGCACCGTGCCGGTCGGCATGGATCAGGTCGTCGGACTTCACCGTCATGCCGGCGACGCGCACCTGGCCGCCAAAGCTCTCGGCATGCACCCATGCATGCGACGGGCCGATCGAGCCAGCCAGCGCCTGAAAGCCCGGCGCCCATTGCGGAACGTCGCGGATCGAGCCGTCGGTCACAACGCCGAGGCAGCCGAGCGCCTTGTGCACGTTGCTCTGCACCTCGCCCCAGAACGCGCCGTAGCCGATGTCAGGGCCGTCGACGTCCTGGATCACGGCGATGCGTGGGCCGTGGCCGGTGCCGACATACTCGTAATATTCGATGCGGCGCTTGGCCTGCTCTTCCGCAGGAAGTGGAGATTTCTGCACCGAGCGGATCGTGACCGTGCGGGCATAGCCAACCATCGGCGGCAGGTCGGGAAACGGGCAGACAAGCTGCTTGGTGGTGAAACCGATCAGTCGCCGCTCCGGTGCAATGACCTCCATGGCGTTGCAGATCGTTGGCGTGTCATAGCGGCCCAGCGCTTCGACGACGGAAGCGGGCAGCGGCCCGGTCGCGAAATTTGTCACGGCGTTCTCTCCCAGATTGGCGGCGGCTGTTGGTGCGGTGCCGCCGGCACAGGGCGATATAGCCGAGATAGGGTCTCAACCCAACTCGCTGGACTTCATGGCAGATATTTGCGGGCCGCTCAGTGCAGCCGTCCGGGCCGGTCGTCGTGCGCCTGCTCCGGCACATTTGCCGCAAGCGCCGCAGACGATTGCGGCTGCGCCCCCTCACTGGTCGATGGCGCGGTGGCCCCCGCGGCGCGAGCCTGATCGCGGTACGACTTGTAGCCCAGCGGCAGGCTCAAGAGATACAGCACCGTGCCGGCCGAGAGGATGTACCAGGGATAGCTGATCAACAGCGCGATGAAGAAGATCACCGCGACGAAGGCCGGCAGCACCAGCTCCGGCGGCACGCGCATGCGCATGGTCTTGCCGGAGAACACCGGCAGGCGCGACACCATCAGGAAGGCGATCAGGAGCGTATAGGCGGCCGTCACAGCCGCGGGCCAGCGCCCGAGCTCCAGGAACGCCACATAGATCGGCAGCAGCACCGTGATCGCGCCGGCGGGCGCCGGCACGCCGGTGAAGAAATTGGCGGCAAAGGCCGGCTTGTTGGGATCGTCGATCGTGGCATTGAAACGCGCAAGCCGCAGGCACATGGAAATCGCGAACACCATGGCGGCGATCCAGCCGGCATTGCCGAGCTCGTGCAACTGCCAGAAGTACAGCATCAGGCCCGGCGCCACGCCGAAATTGACGAAATCGGCAAGGCTGTCGAGCTCGGCACCGAATTTCGACTGGCCCTTGATCAGGCGCGCGATGCGGCCGTCGATGCCGTCGAGCGCCGCCGCGAACACGATGGCGTAGACCGCGAGCGACATCCGTCCCTCGATCGACAGGCGGATCGCCGTCAGGCCGGCGCAGATCGCCAGCAGCGTGATGACGTTGGGCACCAGCATCCGCACCGGGATCGGGCGGAACCGCCGGCGGCGTGCAGCATCCGGATATTTGAAGTCATAGGGCGTCATGGCTCGTCCTCACCTTAAGGCGAGATATAGCAAGCCGCTTCCCCCTCCGCCATTGCGGCGGAAGGCCCCCTGACGCCGACTTGATGGTTAATTGGCGCGGTAGGCGCGGGCCGGGTCGTCCGAGGCAAGATCAGCCAGGATCGTTTCGCCCGCAATCGCGGTCTGCCCTTCCGAGACCAGCGCCTTGGTGCCGACCGGCAGATAGACGTCGAGCCGCGAGCCGAAGCGGATCAGGCCGAAGCGCTCGCCGGCCCCGATGGCCTGGCCTTCCTTGACGAAGCAGACGATGCGCTTGGCCACCAGGCCCGCGATCTGGATCACGCCGATGCGCGCCGTAGGCGTCGAGATGACCAGCGAATTGCGCTCATTGTCCTCGCTCGCCTTGTCGAGCTCGGCATTGATGAACAGGCCGGGCCGGTAGGCGATGCGGTCCACCCTGCCCGCCACCGGGCTGCGGTTCACATGGCAGTTGAACACGCTCATGAAGATCGAGACCCGCGGCAGCGGGCGATCGCCGAGCCCGAGCTCGGCCGGCGGCAGCGCCATGGTGATCATCGAGACCCGGCCGTCGGCCGGCGACACCACGAGCCCCTCGCGCACAGGCGTCACACGCACGGGATCGCGGAAGAACAGCGCGCACCAGACCGTGAGGATGGTCCCGATCCACCCGAGCGGCGACCACAGCCAGAACAGGACGAGGCTTGCCAGCGCGAAGCCGCCGATAAAGGGGTAGCCCTCCTTGTGGATC
>NZ_LSEF01000008.1:126798-128202 GCF_001641695.1 Bradyrhizobium neotropicale | reverse complement strand
CGGCGGGATCTGACGCTGGATCGAATCGAGAATGGACATCGCTATCTGCCGCTAAGGGGTTGATGGCGCGCGGGTCGCCTCGCGCCGGAGTTGTTTAGGCCAGAGTTGGGACCAGAGACAAGGTCACTCCGCGGCCGCAGGCGCCGTCAGGACGTCCTCGACCGGCGGCGGCTCCCGGTTGGGCGCCTCGCTGCTCTCGCCCATCCTCGCCAGTTTCTCGCGCGCCGCCTCGGCCTCGCGCTGCCTGTTCCACATGCCGGCATAGAGGCCGCCCTGCGCGAGCAGGTGTGCGTGGGTGCCGCGCTCGGCGATCCGGCCCTGGTCGAGCACGATGATCTCGTCGGCGCCGACGATGGTGGAGAGCCGGTGCGCGATCACGAGCGAGGTGCGGTTCCTGGCGACACGGTCGAGCGCCCCCTGGATCTCGTGCTCGGTATGGGTGTCCAGCGCCGACGTCGCCTCGTCCAGCACCAGGATCGGCGGCGCTTTCAGCACGGTGCGCGCAATCGCGACGCGCTGCTTCTCGCCGCCGGACAGCTTCAAGCCGCGCTCGCCGACCTGGGTCTCATAGCCCTTCGGCGCCATGCGGATGAAATGGTCGATCTGCGCGAGGCGTGCCGCCTGCTCGACTTCGGCATCGCTGGCGTCCCAGCGGCCGTAGCGGATGTTGTAGCGGATGGTGTCGTTGAACAGCACGGTGTCCTGCGGCACCATGCCGATCGAGGCGCGCAGCGAGCTCTGCGTGATTTCCCGGATGTCCTGACCGTCGATCAGGATCTTTCCGCCGGAGACATCGTAAAGGCGGAACAGGAGGCGCGAGATGGTTGACTTGCCGGCGCCGGACGGGCCGACGATCGCCACCGTCTTACCGGCCGGCACCTCGAAGCTGATGCCCTTGAGGATCGGCCGCGCCGCCTCATAGGCAAAACGGACGTCTTCGAAGCGCACCGTGCCTGCCGAGACCACCAGCGGCTTGGCACCGGGCGCGTCCTTGATCTCGGCCTCGCGCCCCAGCACGTTGAACATCTTCTCGATGTCGATGATCGCCTGCTTGATCTCGCGATAGACCATGCCCATGAAATTGAGCGGCTGGTAGAGCTGGATCATCATGGCGTTGATCAGCACGAAATCGCCGACCGTGTTGCGCCCCTGGCGCACGCCGATCGCACACATCAGCATGGTCGCGGTGAGCCCCAGCGTGAAAATCACGGCCTGGCCGGTGTTGAGCACCGCGAGCGAGGTGTAGCTGTGGACGCTGGCCTCCTCGTAGCGCGCGACCGAACGGTCGTAGCGCTGCGCCTCGCGCGCCTCGGCGCCGAAATATTTCACGGTCTCGTAGTTGAGCAGCGAGTCGATCGCCTTGGTGTTCGCCTCGGTGTCGGAATCGTTCATGTTGCGGCGGAT
>NZ_LSEF01000008.1:119274-126789 GCF_001641695.1 Bradyrhizobium neotropicale | reverse complement strand
CCGCCACTCGGTCGCGATGTAGGTGTAGTACATGTACACCGCGACCATGATCAGCGTCGCGACCACATAGCGCCAGTCGAACTGCCAGAACAGCACGGCCATCAGCAGCGAGACCTCGACGATGGTCGGGATCAACTGCAGGATCACCATGCGCACGATGACCTCGATGCCCTCGCGGCCACGCTCGAGCACACGCGTCAGGCCGCCGGTCTTGCGCTCGAGGTGAAAGCGCAGCGACAATTCGTGCATGTGGACGAAGGTGATGGCGGCGAGCTTGCGCACCGCATGCATGGCGACGCGCGCGAAGATGCCGTCGCGCCACTGCGTCAGCACCGCCATCAGGATGCGCATTGCGCCGTAGCTTGCCGTCAGCAGCAGCGGCGAGGCGATCACCCAGAGGTGCCAGTTGTCGGGTTGCACCGGCGCAGTGTTCGCCCCGGTCAGCGCATCGGTTGCCCATTTGAAGCTGAACGGCACGGCCAGCGTGATCAGCTTGGCCGCGAGCAGGAGCACCATCGACCAGATCACGCGCATCTTCAGGTCGAAGCGGTCGCTCGGCCAGATATAGGGCCACAGATGCGCCAGCGTCCCGATCAGGGTGGCCCGTTCCGGCGATGTGGCAGCCGCGTCAGGCGCGGCAGCGCCGGCGGGCGAATGAGGGTGATCCATCGAGAAGCCTGGAGGCCCGCCGGATGCGGGCCCGTTGAGATTTGCGATTTTCGCTCGTCATATAGAGACTTCTGGGCGTCAGCGCATCCCGCTAGGAACCGATTCTTGCATTGTTTGTCGTCATTTACCGGTAGATTTCCGGGGGCGGCGAATCACCGATTGGACTTGACGCCCTTTCGCTGCAATGCATCATGGCACCAATGAGCACTATCAAAACCGTCTGTGTCTATTGCGGCTCCGGCCCAGGAACCAATCCCCGCTTCATCGAAGGCGCCAAGGCGTTCGGCAAAGCGCTCGCCGAGAACAACGTCCGCCTCGTCTATGGCGGCGGCTCGCTCGGCCTGATGGGCGCGGTCGCGACCTCCGTGCTTGATCACGGCGGCACCGTCACCGGCATCATCCCCGACTTCCTGCGGATGCGCGAGAACGCGCTGACGCGCGTGCAGGAGATGATCGTCACCCCCGACATGCACGAGCGCAAGCGGCTGATGTTCGAGCGCTCCGACGCCTTCGTGGCACTGCCGGGCGGCGTCGGCACGCTGGAAGAGCTCGTCGAGCAGCTCACATGGAAGCAGCTCGGCCGTCACGCCAAGCCTGTGCTGCTCGCCAATATCGATAACTTCTGGGAGCCACTGTTCTCGCTGTTGTCGCACATGCGCCAGACGCAGTTCATCCGCGACGGTCTCAAGGTCGACATCCTCAAGGCCGATCGTGTCGAGGAGATCCTGCCGAAGCTGAAATCGGCGGCGGCCCTGGTCGCCGAGGCGGAAAAGGATCTCGCGCCGGAAGTGGCGCGGCGGCTCTAGCGTCCTACTCCGCCGGAAACGTCACCGCCTCGATCCGGTTACCGTCGGGATCGACGACGAAGGCCGCGTAGTAACGCACGCGATCGTGCGGGCGGATGCCGGGCGCACCGTCAGAGGCACCGCCCGCCGCAAGCGCCGCGGCGTGAAACGCATCGACCTCGCTCGTCGTCTTTGCCCGCAGGCAGATGTGCACGCCGCTCTCCGGCGGCACGCGCGGCATGCCCTCGCGCAGATTGATCCAGAATTCCGGATAGGTCTTGCCGAAGCCGACCGTCCGCGGCCGCGTGACGAGCCGCGTGAGCCCGAGTGCTGCGAGGGTTGCTTCGTAGAATTTCGCCAAGCGTTCGAGGTCGCTGACGCCGACGGAGATGTGGTCGATCATGTCTGCCCCTCCTCCCCGTCATTGCGAGCAAAGCGAAGCAATCCAGAGTGTATCCGCGGAGACAGTCCGGATTGCTTCGTCGCTTCGCTCCTCGCAATGACGATGTTTGTGGCGCCGCCGTCCCTTAAGCCGGCGCGCCCGACTTCACGAGCTTGTAGATCACCGAATCCATCAGCGCCTGGAACGAGGCGTCGATGATGTTCGGGGACACGCCGACCGTGGTCCAGCTGTCGCCGTTCTCGTCCTCGCTTTCGATCAGGACGCGCGTGACCGCGCCGGTGCCGCCATTGAGGATGCGCACGCGGTAGTCGATCAGCTTCAGCCCCTCGATGTACTTCTGGTACTTGCCGAGGTCCTTGCGCAAGGCGACGTCGAGCGCGTTGACGGGGCCGTTGCCTTCGGCCGCCGAGATCAAATGCTCGCCGGCGACGTCGACCTTCACCACGGCCAGCGCCACGGTGACGCGCTCGCCGAGCGCGTTGTAGCGCTGCTCGACATTGACGTCGAACTGCTCGACCTCGAAATAATGCGGCACCTTGCCGAGCGTGCGGCGCGCCAGCAACTCGAACGAGGCGTTGGCGGATTCGTAGGCGTAACCCGCCGCTTCGCGCTCCTTCAATTCCTCGACCAGCCGCGTCAGCTTCGGATCGCTCTTCTCGTAAGCAATGCCGGCGCGGTCGAGCTCGGCGATGACGTTGGAGCGCCCGGCCTGGTCGGACACCAGCACCTTGCGGTGGTTGCCGACCGATTCCGGCTCGACATGCTCGTAGGTCTGGGGGTCCTTCAGCACGGCGGAGGCGTGGATGCCGGTCTTGGTGACGAAGGCGCTCTCGCCGACGTAGGCAGCGTGCCGGTTCGGCACGCGGTTGAGCATGTCGTCGAGCGTGCGCGAGACTTTCACGAGGCTCGCCAGCTTCTCGTCCGTCACACCGATCTCGAAGACGTCCGAAAATTCCGTCTTGAGCTTCAAGGTCGGGATCAGCGAGCAGAGATTGGCGTTGCCGCAGCGCTCGCCGAGCCCGTTCAGCGTGCCCTGGATCTGCCGTGCGCCGGCACGCACCGCGGCCAGCGAATTCGCCACCGCCTGCTCGGTGTCGTTATGGGCGTGGATGCCGACGTGATCGCCGGGGATGTGCTTGATCACCTCGGTGACGATGGCCTCGACCTCATGCGGCATGGTGCCGCCATTGGTGTCGCACAGCACCACCCAGCGCGCGCCGGCCTCATAGGCCGCCTTGGCGCAGGCGAGCGCGAAGCTCGCGTCTTCCTTGTAGCCGTCGAAGAAATGCTCGCAGTCGAGCATCACCTCGCGGCCCGCAGCCTTCGCCGCGCTGACGCTGTCGCGGATCGAGGCGAGATTCTCGTCCTTCGTCGTCTCCAGCGCAACGCGCACCTGATAGGCGGAGGATTTTGCCACGAAGCAGATCGCATCGGCTTTGGCCTCCAGCAGCCCGGCGACGCCGGGATCGTTGGAGACCGAGCGCCCTGCCCTGCGCGTCATGCCGAAGGCGGTGAAGCGCGCATGGCTGAGCTTCGGTTTGGCGCCGAAGAACTCGGTATCGAGCGGATTGGCGCCGGGATAGCCGCCCTCGACATAGTCGATACCGAGCTCATCCAGCATCTGGGCGATGACCTGCTTGTCGGCCAGCGTGAAATCGACCCCGTTGGTCTGCGCCCCGTCGCGCAGCGTGGTGTCGAACAGATAAAGGCGCTCCTTGATCATTGCGCTGCTCCGAGCGTCTTCTTCATGGTGGTGTTGGCGAGCCACTCGTCATTGACGGTGACACTGTTGCGTTGCTGGGCGGCGTAGCCGCGCTTGGCAAAGAAGCCCTGCGCGGTGTCACTGGCATCGACCGTCAGGCTCTTCGCGCCGCGGCTGCCGGCAAGCTTTTCCAGCGCATCGACCAGCATGGTCGCAATGCCCTGCCCGCTCACCGCCGGATGCACATAGAGCATGCGGATGTGATCGTTGCCGCGCAGCGAGGCGAAGCCCACCGGCGAGCCGTCCAGCGTCGCGATCAGCGTCAGGTCGGAAGCGAGCTGGCGGCCGAACTCCTCGTCCTCCGCCGCTATCATCCAGGCTTCCTGCTGTGCCTCGTTGTAGTCGTCGCCGGTCAGTTCCTCGATGCTGGCCGCAAAGATCGCGGCAAGCATCGGCACGTCGGCCGGCAGGAAGGGACGCAAACCGGGCTTTGGGAGCGCTTGTGCCATCACGCGAGCTCCCAAGTCGTCACCGGCTTGCCGTCGGCATCCTTGCCGTCCTTGAGCACGACGCCCTTGGCGACGAGCTCGTCACGGATGCGATCGGACTCCTTGAAATCTTTTCGCGCACGCGCTGCGGCGCGCTCCGCGATCAAGCGATCGATCTCGGCTGCGTCAACGCCGCTCGCCTGCCGCTTCCGGCCCTCCCACTGCGCCGCGCTCTCAGCAAGGAAGCCGAGCAGACGCAGCGATGCCGCAAGACCGCCCAGATCTGACGAATTGCGAAGACCATGCAGCGCCGCGATCGTCAGCGGCGTGTTCAGGTCGTCGAGCAGCGGTTCGATCACGGAGGCCGCCAGCCTGGAAGGCTCAGCGTCAGCCGCAAAACGATACCAGTCGTCGAGCGTCTTCGCGCTCTCCTCCAGCGACTTCATGGTCCAGTCGATCGGCGAGCGGTAATGCGTCTTCAGCATGTTGAGGCGCAGCACTTCGCCCGGCCAGTCCGCGAGCAGGTCGCGGATGGTGATGAAGTTGCCGAGGCTCTTCGACATCTTCTCGCTCTCGACCTGAAGGAAGCCGTTGTGCATCCAGTAGTTCGCCATGCGCGACTGGTGGAAGGCGCAGCAGGTCTGCGCCACCTCGTTCTCGTGGTGCGGAAACACCAGATCGATGCCGCCGCCGTGAATGTCGAAATGTTGACCGAGATGCTTCCAGGCCATGGCCGAGCATTCGACGTGCCAGCCCGGACGGCCCTGCACCTTGATGCCGGCCGGCGACGGCCATGACGGCTCGCCGGGCTTGGACGGCTTCCACAGCACGAAGTCGGTCGCATCGCGCTTGTAGGGCGCGACGTCGACGCGGGCTCCGGCAATCATCTCGTCGAGCGATCGCTTCGACAGCGCACCGTAGCGCGGCAGCTCGGAATTGGCCGCATTCATCGCCTGCGGCGAGAACAGCACGTGATCCTCGGCGGCATAGGCAAAGCCGCCGGCGATGAGCTTTTCGATGATCTCGCGCATCTCGCCGATATGCTCGGTCGCGCGCGGTTCCACGCTCGGCCTGAGCGCCTGAAGCGCATCGACGTCAGCATGAAACTGCCGGCCCGTCTCCTCGGTGACCTTGCGGATCGCCTCGTTCAGCGGCAGGCCGGGGAAATCCCGCGCGGCGCGGTCGTTGATCTTGTCGTCGACGTCGGTGATGTTGCGGACGTATTTGACATGCGCCTCGCCATAGAGATGGCGCAGCAGCCGAAACAGCACGTCGAACACGATCACCGGCCGCGCATTGCCGATATGGGCGAAGTCATAAACGGTCGGTCCGCAGACATACATGCGGACATTCTTTGGATCGAGCGGCACGAACGGCCGCTTCTCCTTCGTCAGCGTATCGTAAAGGCGCAATTCCATATGGACACCCATCGGCTGTTGGCCGGGCGTCCAGTGCTCTCAATGCTTTTGAGAAAAGACGGCTCCAGCCAGCGAATCGCTAGCTCGTAATCTCGCAAATGGCGCAAATGGCGAGGAGACCGTTCATGCGGGAACATATGGGCCACGAAGGGGCCTCGCGTCAAGAGAGCCGCGAAAATGCCGTCTTATTTCCGCAAAGCGCGCCCGCCCCGCCTTGATGGTTCATCATCCTTAACCTTTTGAGTCTATTCGAGGGCTGGCGGTTCCCCCAGCCTCCGGTGCATCATGCGATCCCTGCTCGCGCTCCTCCCCAGTGCCTTCATCGTGGCTGCGACCGCTGCATCGGCCGAGACCCGCGTCTTCATCATCAATAATCAGGCTGAGGGCTACGGCATCGACCAGTGCCTCGCCAAGGGCGAGAAATGCGGCGCGCAGGTCGCGCGCACCTATTGCCAGTCGCGGGATTTCGCCCAGGCCTCGGCCTACCGCCGGGTCGATCCCGACGAAATTACCGGGTCCGTCCCCAAATCCGGCGCAAACTGCTCCCATGGCCATTGCGACGAATATGTTGCAATCACCTGTCAGCGCTGAATTCGCTCGGAGCTGGCAGACTTTAGGCCCCATCTGCGCCCGCGAAACGACGTGACGATGCCCCGAGAAGCGGGTATTGGAGGGCGCGCTTCGGCCCCCACCGTCCGTGGGGCCGCGACCTCGCTAGAATGGCGGATATGCCTGAATTTTTGTCCCTGTCTCGCTCTCGTTCCCTCCTTGCCAGTGCCGTGCTTCTGAGCGCGCTCGCGCTCGCCAATGACGCTTTCGCCCAGGCCGGTCCGCCCGGACCGCCGCCTCCGCCCGCGCAGGGCGGGCTCGGGCCGAATCCGATGTGCGCGCGCCTGGAGGGACAGCTCGCCGCGCTCGACCGTGGTGGTGGCGGCGGCGACCCAGCACGCGAAGACCAGATCCGCCGCTACCAGGATTCCCAGACCCGCCAGCAGGCCGAGCTCGACCGCGTCACCATGCAGGCCAAGCGCATGGGCTGCGATTCCTCCGGCTTCTTTTCGCTGTTCAACGGCCAGTCGGCGCAATGCGGTCCGGTCAACACCCAGATCCAGCAGATGCGCGCCAACCTGGACCAGATCACCGCCAATCTTGAACGCCTGCGCGGCGGCGGTCCTGGCGGCTTCAGCCCTGAGCGCGACAACCAGCGCCGATCGGTGCTGCTTGCGCTCGCGCAGAACAATTGCGGCCCGCAATATGCCAACGCGGCGCAGTCGCAGGGCAACTTCCTGAGCAACCTGTTCGGCGGCGGCAACAGCGCCAACAATCCTCCCGGCGCGCCGCCGCCCGCCGATCTCGGCCCGCAGTCCGGCACTTACCGCACTGTGTGCGTGCGCACCTGCGACGGCGCCTATTTCCCGATCTCATTCGCCACGGTGCCGGCGCGCTTCCCCGACGATGAGAAGACCTGCAAGGCGCTGTGCCCGGCGGCGGAAGCCTCTCTCTATGCCTACCGCAATCCCGGGGAGGACATGAACTCGGCCGTCTCCGTCAGCGGCCAGCCCTACACGGCTTTGCCGACCGCGTTCAAATTCCGCAGCGAGTTCAATCCGTCCTGCTCCTGCAAGGCCGCGGGCCAGAGCTGGGCCGACGCGCTGAAATCGGTCGACGACAAGGCTGCCGCCGAGCAGCAGGGTGACATCATCGTCACCGAAGAGAGCGCCAAGAAGATGCAGCAGCAGCGGCTCACCAAGGGCCAGCCCGCCAATGCCAAGAAGGGCGCGACGCCGGCGCCGACCACCGCCACCGCGCCGGCCACAGCACCGCCCGCGGATACGAGCACGGCTGCGAGCTCCGAGAGCAAGCCGATCCGCTCGGTCGGACCGGCCTTCCTGCCGCAGCAGCAGAAGTAGGCCGTCAATTCTCCGTCAAGCCCCGCGAAGGCGGCCGCCAGGTGCGGCCGTTTCGCTGTTACTGCTCGCCCTCGCGGCTCCACGGGAAGAGATTGGCCGGAAAGTCCGCGGCGTAGCGCTTTCCCTTCGCCGGCGGTGGC
>NZ_LSEF01000008.1:71211-119259 GCF_001641695.1 Bradyrhizobium neotropicale | reverse complement strand
GGTGCCAGGTGGCATGACCGAGCACCGGCAGAACGACAGCGAGGCCGACGAAGAACGGCAGCGAGCCGATCACGAGCAGCGCCGCCACGATGAGGCCCCAGGCGGCCATCGCAACCGGATTCGCCGCCACCACTCGCAGCGAGGTGCGGATTGCATCGATCGCGGTCGCATGCCGGTCGAGCATCAACGGAAACGACACGACGCTGATGCACAGGGCCACAACCGCAAACAGGAAGCCGACACCACAGCCGACGATGATGAGCGACCAGCCTGCCGGCGTCGTCAGCACGCGCGTTGCGAAGTCAGGAATGCTTGCAGCCGGCGCGTGGCCGAAGATCGTGACGTAGATTGCGTTCGCGACACCGATCCAGGCCCCGAACAGGACGAGCAGGAGCACGCCGAGCTCGAGCATGGCGCCGAACGACGGTGCGCGCAGCACCTTGATCGCGTCCCATGCATCGACCTCCTCGCCGCGCTCGCGGCGGCGGCTGAGTTCGTAGAGACCGATCGCGGCGAAGGGACCGATCAAGGCAAACCCGGCAGCCAGCGGAAACAACAGCGGCAGCACCGAATAGCCGAGCACCATCCTGAACAGGACGAGACCAAGAACCGGATAAATCACGCAGACGACGATCGCGTGGCTTGGCATCGCCTGGAAATCCTCCCAACCCAGGCGCAGCGCCTCGGTCAGGTCGGACAAGCCGACCTTGCGAATGGGATAAGAGGCCGCCTCGCCGAATACGTGCCGCCTGATGAGGTCGTGGGAGTACAGAGTGGCCATGAACGCACCCTCCCGTGCTGAAAATCGCGGTGTCGATAACACGCGCTTTCCAGCCACGCGTGTCCGCCTCACGAGCGAGAAACGCGAAGGGCCGAGTACGGTAACCCAGGTTCAGCGAAACGAGCCTGGCCGGACGGAACCCGTCGCGACCTGCCTCGCAAGCTTAGCGCGCACTGGGCACGGCCGCACTCACGGTTGGGTGAATTGTGCATCTGCACAGATTGTGCGTTGCGTCACCCAAGACGCCGCCACCAGTCCCGCGCAACTGACGCTTCTTGCCGGGCGACATCAGCGCTCACGCCACATCAGCACGCCTACATGCTCTATTGACGCCGGGTTAGGCTGGTATCATTTTAGATACAGACGCCCTCAGCGCCGATGATTGGTGGTCGCGACCGTTCTTTTGATTTCGCGACCGGTGAAATGGGCGAGGCAACAGGCCGGCGATGGCATAGAGGCCAACCAAGAAAGGCCAGCCATCGCGACAGACATGAGCTCCGCCCTGGATTCGTATCCGCAGCCTTTGATGGCAAGGATGGATCAGGATGGTTGTCGCACTGATACTGCTTCTGGTCGCGATCGGCTCGGTGCTGTTTCACCTCTACAGCCCGTGGTGGTGGACGCCGATCGCCACGAACTGGGCCTATATCGACCACACCATCAACATCACGTTCTGGATCACGGGCTTCGTCTTCGTCGCCGTCATCGCCTTCATGGCCTATTGCGTCTTCCGCTTTCACCACAAGGAGGGAAGACGGGCCGACTACAATCCGGAAAACAAGCGGCTCGAATGGTGGCTGAGCGTCGGGACCGGCGTCGGCGTCGCGGCGATGCTGGCGCCCGGTCTCGTGGTCTGGCACCAGTTCGTGACCGTGCCCGCGGACGCCACCGAGGTCGAGGTCATGGGTCAGCAATGGCAATGGAGCTTCCGCCTTCCGGGCAAGGATGGACGGCTCGGCACATCCGATGTCCGCAACATCGGATCCGACAATCCGATGGGACTCAATCGCGACGATCCGCATGCGCAGGACGATGTCGTGATCGAGAACGGCGACCTGCACCTTCAAGTGGGAAAGCCGGTCAAGGTTCTCCTCCGCTCGGTTGATGTCCTGCACGATTTCTACGTGCCCGAATTCCGGGCCAAGATGGACATGGTCCCGGGCGCGGTGACCTATTTCTGGATCAAGCCGATCCGGACCGGAACGTTCGATGTTCTCTGTGCCGAGCTGTGTGGCGCTGCTCATTATCAGATGCGGGCCAAGGTCATCGTCGACGACGAGCGTGAGTATCACGCCTGGCTGGAGCAACAGAAGACGTTTGCGGAATTGTCGGCAGGAAAAGCCGTCGTGAAGGCGACGTACCAATCCGGCGGCAACTAGCAAGGTGCCGCCGCGAAGATAGATCGGGTGCGTGAGGCCAACTCGTCGCCCCCGACGGAAACGACCGAGGAGGTCTTTCTATGGTCGATATTCCATATGAAGGGATCGCTGGCATCCCGCCTGCCGAAGTACCTGATGTCGAGCTCTATCATCCGAGGAGCTGGTGGACACGGTATGTCTTCTCGCAGGACGCCAAGGTGATCGCCGTTCAGTACGCGCTGACAGCCTCGGCCATCGGGCTGGTGGCCCTGGTGCTGTCCTGGCTGATGCGGCTGCAGCTGGGATTCCCCGGCACCTTCTCTTTCATCGATGCCAACCAGTACCTCCAGTTCATCACCATGCACGGCATGATCATGGTGATCTACCTGCTCACCGCATTGTTCCTGGGCGGCTTCGGCAACTACCTGATCCCGCTGATGGTCGGCGCCCGGGACATGGTCTTTCCCTATGTGAACATGCTGAGCTACTGGGTCTACCTGCTCGCGGTCCTGGTGCTGGCCTCGACATTCTTCGTGCCCGGCGGGCCCACCGGCGCCGGCTGGACGCTGTACCCGCCGCAGGCAATCCTCTCCGGAACGCCCGGGCAGGATTGGGGCATCATTCTCATGATGTCGTCCCTGATCCTGTTCATCATCGGCTTCACCATGGGCGGGCTGAACTATGTGGTCACGGTGCTGCAGGCGCGCACCCGCGGCATGACGCTGATGCGTCTTCCCCTCACGGTGTGGGGCATCTTCACGGCGACCGTCATGGCGCTCCTGGCATTCCCTGCACTCTTCGTTGCCTCGGTCATGCTGCTGCTCGACCGTCTCTTGGGAACCAGCTTCTTCATGCCCTCGCTCGTCGAGATGGGCACGCTGTCGAAATATGGTGGCGGCAGCCCGCTGCTCTTCCAGCACCTGTTCTGGTTCTTCGGCCATCCCGAGGTCTACATCGTCGCCCTGCCCGCGTTCGGCATCGTCTCCGATCTGATCAGCACGCATGCGCGCAAGAACATCTTCGGTTACCGCATGATGGTCTGGGCGATCGTCGCCATCGGCGCGCTCAGCTTCATCGTGTGGGCGCACCACATGTATGTGAGCGGCATGTTCCCGCAGTTCGGGTACTTCTTCGCTACCACGACGCTCATCATCGCCATCCCCACCGCGATCAAGGTCTACAACTGGGTGCTGACCTTGTGGCGCGGCGACATTCATCTCAGGGTGCCCATGCTGTTCGCGCTCGGCTTCATCATCACCTTCGTGAACGGCGGGCTCACCGGCCTCTTCCTCGGCAACGTCGTCGTCGACGTGCCGCTCTCGGATACGATGTTCGTGGTCGCGCACTTCCACATGGTGATGGGCGTGGCGCCGATCATGGTCGTGCTCGGGGCGATCTATCATTGGTACCCCAAGGTCACGGGGCGGATGCTGAACGACGTCCTCGGCAAGTTTCACTTCTGGGTCACCTTCCTCGGCGCCTACCTGATCTTCTTCCCGATGCACTATCTTGGACTGCTCGGGGTCCCGCGCCGGTATTTCGAACTCGGCGACGCGGCATTCATCCCGCCCTCGGCCCACTCACTGAACGCCTTCATCTCCATCGTGGCCCTGACCGTCGGCTTCAGCCAAATGGTGTTCCTGTTCAATCTTACCTGGAGCCTGTTCAAGGGTGAGGCCGCAGGCGGCAATCCGTGGCGGGCGACGACGCTGGAGTGGCAGACGCCGGAGACGCCCCCCGGGCACGGCAACTGGGGCAAGGAGCTCCCGGTCGTCTACCGCTGGGCCTATGACTACAGCGTGCCCGGCGCCGCGGAGGACTTCATTCCGCAGAACCAACCGCCGCGCGCGACGCGGCTCGTTCAGGGAGCTGCTTCGTGAGCGCCATCATCCTGTTCCTGACTGTGATCGCTCTCATCGCCGGATGGTGGCTGTCGCAGCAGCGGCTGACGGCCAAGCCCTGGCTGGAGGAAGGTCCGGCCGGTGACTTCCCCGGCGGCGATGCCATGACCTGGCCGGCAGCGAAGATCGGACTTGGCGTGTTTCTCGCCGTCGCGAGCGCGTTGTTCGTCCTCTTCATCAGCGCCTACTCGATGCGCATGAACGTGGTGGACTGGCGGGCGCTGCCCGTGCCGCGGCTGCTGTGGCTCAATACGGGCGTCCTGGTCCTGAGCAGCGTCGCGCTGCAATGGTCGTATATGGCCGCGCGGCGAGACGACGCTGACGGCGTCATGGTCGGCCTGCTCGCGGGCGGCGTAGCTGCCGTGATTTTCCTCGCCGGGCAGCTCCTGGCGTGGCAGCAGCTCAACGCGGCCGGATATTTCGTGGCGTCCAATCCGGCCAATTCCTTCTTCTACCTCTTGACCGCAGTGCACGGGCTACATCTGACCGGCGGCCTGGTGGCGCTGGGCCGAACCTCAGCCAAGGTGTGGCGTGGCGCTGGGATCGCCGACCTGCGCTTGAGCGTGGAGCTGTGCACCATCTACTGGCACTTTCTGCTGTTGGTCTGGCTTGTCCTGCTCGGGCTTCTCACGGGCTGGACCGACAATTTCGTCGACATCTGTCGCCAATTGCTGAGCTAGGGAGGCGAGACCAGATGACTGAGACCGTGCTGACCAATCCGGGCCAATCGCCTGCACGTCTTGAAGGCTTGCGCGGCATCGCCGCCGACTGGGCTTCCGATCAGCGCGCGTTCAAGAATGTGTCCTGGGGAAAGGCCATGATGTGGATCTTCCTCCTCAGCGACACCTTCATCTTCAGTTGCTTCCTGCTCTCCTACATGACCGCGCGCATGTCGACGACCGAGCCGTGGCCCAATACCAGCGAAGTCTTTGCCCTCAACATCGGCGATACACACATCCCGATGATCCTGATCGCCATCATGACCTTCATCCTGATCAGCAGCAGCGGCACGATGGCAATGGCAGTCAATTTCGGATACCGCCGCGACCGCGTTAGGACCGCAGCCTTGATGCTGGTCACGGCGGGCTTCGGCGCAACATTCGTCGGCATGCAGGCTTTCGAGTGGACCAAGCTGATCATGGAGGGCGTCCGGCCCTGGGGCAATCCGTGGGGTGCGCCGCAGTTTGGTGCAAGCTTCTTCATGATCACCGGCTTTCACGGCACCCACGTGACGATCGGTGTGATCTTCCTGATCGCCATTGCGCGGAAGGTCTTGCGCGGCGACTTCGACGTCGAAAGGCGCGGCTTCTTCACCAGCCGCAAGGGGTATTACGAAATCGTCGAGATCATGGGCCTGTACTGGCACTTCGTCGATCTCGTGTGGGTGTTCATCTTTGCCTTGTTCTATCTTTGGTGAGATCGGCCAATGACAAATGCAGCGGTACACATGGAAGGACAGCTACACGCCCATGCGCATGACGCAGTCGCATCAGGAGCGGCGCACGCCAAGGGCCAGCAGCACCCGATCAAGCTCTATCTCGTGGTCTGGGGGTGGTTGTTCGTTCTCAGCACCTGCTCTTTTCTGGTCGACTACTTTGGCCTGCATGGCTATCTCAGGTGGTCGCTGATCCTGCTGTTCATGGTGGTGAAGGCCGGCCTGATCGTCGCCGTCTTCATGCACATGGCCTGGGAGCGGCTGGCCCTGACCTATGCCATCCTGGCGCCGCCGGTCGCGGTGCTGGTGTTTGTGACAATCATGGTGCTCGAATCCGAGTACACCCACTTGCTTCGGGTGCTGTTCTTCGCCGCCCCGTCGTAGCGCTCACCTGAGTTCACACCTCGCCCACTGTCATGCCCCGCGAAAGCGGCATCCGGTACTTCGCGGCAAGCAGGCCGCCTACGAGACCCCGCCGCGAAGCGTCCGGTCGATGGAGCGAAGTAGTTCGCCCACCCGCCCCCCACCGGGCGGTGCCAGCGGGTAGCGCCGCAGCACCTCGACGAGCCTTCGGGTTGCACGTCGGCAGGCGCGCTCAACATAGTCGGCGCCAACACCGGGAGCCTCACCCGCTACAAGTTCGACGGCTCGGGCTGCGTGAGCAGGCGCTCCGAGAATGTGCTTGACCTGGGTAGAACGAGCCAGAGGATGAAGATAGGCCGCGGATGAGGCGCACATCGCAGCTCGCGCAGCCTGGCTTGCAGCTTCATTCTCAGATTCTTGTGCCGCCCTCAGGGCCGCCCAGGCCGCATCGCGCAGGGCCCTTACCCGCTTGCCTCCCCGCGCGAACATCCGAGCGATTTCGACCGCATCACGCGGACGGCAATCCGCAGGATGCGATCGCTCGAATATCTCCAGGACGTCCGCGGCATTTTCCGCCGCGTATGCCGCGACCGCACGGAGGTCGTCCATGTCCAGGATGATCTCGTCTGCCATGCTTCGCCTGCCCGATCACCCGTCTCACTTGGAAAACGTCACCCCTCGAACGCGTCGATCGAGGCGCGGCTGCCGCGCGAGACCAGCGTCTCGTCGGGCGCGGGCAGCGGCGCGCCCTTGTCGCGGAAGCGGTTGGTGATGGGATAGCGGCGGTCGCGGCCGAAATTTTTCCGCGTCACCTTCACGCCGGGCGCGGCCTGGCGGCGCTTGTATTCGGCGACATTGAGGAGATGCTCGATATGCACGACCATCTCGCGCGCAAAGCCCGCTGCGATGATCTGGTCCAAACGCTCCTCGCGCTCGACCAGACGCTCCAGAATGGCATCGAGCACATCATAAGGCGGGAGCGAGTCCTGATCGGTCTGGTTCTCGCGCAGCTCAGCCGTCGGCGGGCGCGCGATGATGTCGGGCGGGATGACCTCGCCCGCGGGCCCGAGCGCGCCGTCCGGCTTCCATTCATTGCGCAGCGCCGCCAGCCGGAACACCTGGGTCTTGTAGATGTCCTTGATCGGATTGAAGCCACCGTTCATGTCGCCATAGAGCGTGGCGTAGCCGACCGACATTTCCGACTTGTTGCCGGTGGTCACCACCATCAACCCGGTCTTGTTGGAGATTGCCATCAGGAGCGTGCCGCGGGTGCGGGCCTGAAGATTCTCCTCGGTGATATCGGGCGGCAGATTCTTGAAGATGCCGGAGAGGATGTTCTCGAAGCCGTTTACGGCTTCCGCGATCGGCAGCACCTCGTACCGGATGCCGAGGTGGCCTGCGAGTTCGCCGGCATCGGCGATCGATGTCGCCGCCGTGAAGCGGTAGGGCAGCATCACGCCATGCACCTGATCCGCGCCGAGCGCGTCGACCGCGATCGCTGCGCACAGCGCGGAATCGATGCCGCCGGAAATGCCGAGCAGCACGCCGGGAAAGCCGTTCTTGGCGACATAGTCGCGCAAGCCGAGCACGCAGGCGGCGTAGTCGCCCTTGTCGCCTTCGGGCAGCTCGACGATCGGACCCGTGCAGCGCCAATCGTCGCCATTCTTGCTGAAGCGCAGCGTGGTGACGTTCTCCGCAAACGCCGGCAGTTGAGCGGCGAGCGAAAGATCGCCGTTGAGCACGAAGGAGGCGCCGTCGAACACCAGCTCGTCCTGGCCGCAGACCTGGTTGAGATAGACCAGCGGCAGGCCGCTCTCGGTGACCCGCGCCACCGCCACCGACAGGCGCACGTCGCCCTTGTCGCGGGCGTAAGGCGAGCCGTTCGGCACCAGGATGATCTCCGCCCCAGTCTCGGCGAGCGTCTCGACGACGTTCTCGTAGTCCTCGGACTCTTCGAGCCAGATGTCCTCGCAGATCGGCACGCCGATCCGCACGCCGCGCACGGTCACGGGGCCCGCTGCGGGTCCGCGCGCGAACAGGCGCTTCTCGTCGAACACGCCGTAATTCGGCAGGTTGCATTTGAAGCGCAGCGCGGCGATTTGCCCGCCGTCGAGCAGCGCGCAGGCATTGTAGAGCCTGCCCTCCTCGACCCAGGGCGTGCCGACCAGCAGCGCCGGGCCGCCATCCGCGGTCTCGCGCGCAAGGCTTTCGATCGCCGCGCGGCAGGCGACCTGGAAGGCCGGCTTCTGCACCAGGTCTTCCGGCGGATAGCCGGCGATGAACAATTCCGGAAACAGCACGAGGTCGGCGCCGTCGGCCACGGCCTGCGCCCGCGCAGCGCGCACCTTCGCGGCATTGCCGTCGATGTCGCCCACCGTCGGATTGAGCTGGGCGAGCGTGACCGCGAATTCGTTGAGACGTTCGGTCATGGGCGCCACGCTCCGCTTCTGTCGCTAGACGAAACCCAACCGCTCGACGAGGGCGAAGATCCAGAATGCACCGGCCATCAGCAGCGCCACGCCGACGGCGGCCGAGCCCATGTCCTTGACCCGCCCGATCTGCTTGTCGTGGTCCATGGTCAGGCGGTCGGCGAGCTTTTCGATCGCGGTATTGAGCAGCTCGACCACCAGCACGAACGCGACCGCACAGACCAGCTCGACCGCGCGCATCGCGGTCGCGCCGATGAACCAGGCGACCGGCAGCGACACAAGGAGCGCATAGATTTCCTCGCGGACGGCCTGCTCCGAGCGGAATGCGAAGGCCAGACCGTTACGGGAATTGATCGTGGCCTTCCAGAGCCGCAGCAAAGGTCTCAAAGCCCCGCTGCGGTCGGTATCGGCTTGACCTTGCCGGCGCGTTCCTGCTTGAGCAGCTCCGCGACCAGGAAGGCCATGTCGATGGATTGTTCGGCATTGAGGCGGGGATCGCAGACCGTGTGATAGCGGTCGTTGAGATCCTCGTCCGTGATCGCGCGGGCGCCGCCGAGGCACTCGGTGACGTCCTTGCCGGTCATCTCCAGATGCACACCGCCGGCATGGGTGCCTTCGGCCGCGTGAATGGCGAAGAACGATTTCACCTCCGAGAGGATGCGGTCGAAGGGGCGCGTCTTGTAGCCGGTGGTCGAGGTGATGGTATTGCCATGCATGGGATCGCAGGACCAGACCACCACCCTGCCCTCGCGCTTCACGGCGCGGATCAAGTTCGGCAGATGCTCGGCGACCTTGTCGGAGCCGAAGCGGCCGATCAGCGTCAGCCGGCCCGGCTCGTTATCTGGGTTGAGCACGTCGATCAGCTTCAACAGCTCGTCGGCCTTGAGCGACGGGCCGCACTTCAAGCCGATCGGGTTCTTGATGCCGCGGAAATATTCGATATGCCCGTGGTCGAGCTGGCGGGTGCGGTCGCCGATCCAGATCATGTGGCCGCTTGTCGCGTACCAGTCGCCGGTGGTGGAGTCGACGCGGGTCATGGCCTGCTCGTAGCCGAGCAGCAGCGCCTCGTGACTGGTGTAGAAGTCGGTTGAGCGGAGCTCGGGATGGGCTTCCAGATCGAGCCCACAGGCGCGCATGAAGTTGAGCGCGTCCGAGATGCGGTCGGCCAGCTCCTTGTAGCGGCGGGACTGCGGAGAATCCTTCAGGAAGCCGAGCATCCACTGATGCACGCTGCCGAGATTGGCGTAGCCGCCGGTGGCGAAGGCGCGCAGCAGGTTCAGCGTCGCCGCAGACTGCCGGTAGGCCATCAGCTGACGCTGCGGATCCGGCACGCGCGCTTCCTTCGTGAACGCGATGTCGTTGACGATGTCGCCGCGATAGCTCGGCAGCTCGACGCCGCCCACCTTCTCGGTCGGCGAGGAGCGCGGTTTTGCGAACTGGCCGGCGATGCGACCGACCTTCACCACGGGAACCGCGCCGGCATAGGTCAGCACGACCGCCATCTGGAGCAGCACGCGGAAGAAGTCGCGGATGTTGTTGGCGCCATGCTCGGCAAAGCTCTCGGCGCAGTCGCCGCCCTGGAGCAGGAAGGCCTCGCCGGCCGAGACTCGGGCGAGCGCCTTCTTCAGGTTGCGCGCCTCGCCCGCGAACACCAGCGGCGGAAAGGTCGCAAGCTGCGCCTCGACGTCGGCCAGCGCCTTGGCGTCGGGATAGTCGGGCACCTGTAGCACCGGCTTGCTGCGCCAGCTCTCGGGCGTCCACCGCTCGGACATCGCAATCTCTCCGTGAAGCAAAAAGTACAACCTGATCTGTGGGTTGCGAAGGGCCGCCTTATACACAGGCTGGCAACCGACCGCCAGTTGTAAATCAGTTTTGCATTGCAACCTCTTGCGAGAAAAGCCGAATTCGCATTTGCTGTAAACCGCAACGAAACTGGCAGGATACCGACTGCCCATGGACGCGGCACAGGACGACGTCTTCGTCGACGACATCACCTTCCCGGCCACCGACGGCTATTCGCTGGCCGGCACCCTGTTCCTGCCGCGCGGGGCCAAGCGCCATGCCGTCCTGATCAGTTCGGCCACCGCCGTCCCCCGCAAGATTTACCGCGGCTTCGCCTCCTACCTCGCCCACCGCGGCTGCGCAGTCTTGACCTATGATTACCGCGGCATCGCCGGCTCGCGCCTGCCGGCGATGGTCGGCTACAACCAGCCGAAATCGCTGGTCGGCTTCAACGCCTCGATGTCGGACTGGGCGGCGCTCGACGTCACCGCCGCGGTGCGCTGGATGCGCGAGCGCTACACCACCCTGCCTTTTGCCTATGTCGGCCATTCCTTCGGCGGCCAGGCGCTGGGGCTGATCGAGAACAACAGTGAGGTCACGCGCGCCCTGTTCGTGGCGTCCCAGGCCGCGACCTGGCGGCTGATGACGCCGCCGGAGAAATACCGCGTCTTTGCCTTCATGAATTTCGTCGGCGTGCCGCTCGCCCACATGCTCGGCTACGCCCCCGGCTGGGTCGGCATCGGCGAGGACCTCCCAAAGGGCGTCTTCCTGCAATGGGCCGAGTGGGTCTCGAGCCCCCGCTATCTCTTCGATTCAAAGCTGCCAGCGCTGGAGAATTTTGCGAAATTCAGCGGCGAGTTGCGCGCGCTGTGCTTCTCCGACGATCCCTGGGCGACGCGGCCTGCGGTCGAGCTGCTCGCCGAAGGCTTCACCGCGATCAAGCCGGAGGTGTTGACGGTGAAACCGTCCGATGTCGGCGCCAAGGCGATCGGCCATTTCGGCTTCTTCCGCCCCGAGCACCGCGACACACTGTGGCGCGGCGCGGCGGAATGGATCCAGGGCGAGTGAGGGTCAGGCACGATCGGCCGACACAGGCAACTTGACGAGAACCCGCAATCCGGTTCGGCCGGCCTCCGCCGAGTTCACGGCGTCAATGGATCCGCCAAGACGATTGACGATCCGCCTGACGATCGAGAGACCAAGGCCCACGCCATCGCCTTCCGGACGCTGTCCGCGGAAGAATGGCTCAAAAATCCGGCCAATCTCGTCCGGCGAAACCCCGGGCCCGCTGTCCTCGATTTGAAGGATCGCCGTAGTACCGTCCCGATACACGCACGCATCGATCCGCCCGCCATGGGGCGTGAAGCGCAACGCATTGTCGAGGAGATTGCGGACCACGGCGGCAAGCATCACGGCTTCACCGCGAACCGCGACAGGTTCGACGCGAGCAAAGCCGAGATCGACGCTGCGATTGACGGCTTCGGGCAGTGCTTCAGCGACAACCTCTTTCGCCACACGGTCCAGCGCCACGACGGGCATCGTCGCTTCGTCAGGCGATCCCGCGTCCTGTCTTGCGAGTGCGAGCAATTGCTCGAGCAGATGCATGGTCCGGCGGATGCCCTGCCGAAGCGCGGAGAGACGGTCGCGCGCACCGACGGGCAGATCGACAGGATCGAGATTCTCCGCCTGAAGGCTGAGTGCCGTGATCGGCGTGCGCAATTCATGCGCGGCGTCCGCAACGAAGCGGCGCTGCTGGTCCATCAAAAGACGCACGCGCTGCAAGAGCCCGTTGATCGACGCGATGAAAGGATTCAGTTCGCTCGGCATTTGCGCCACCGGTAGCGACGTCATGTCGTCGGCGCGCCGTCCGTCGAGATCGTCCGCAACACGAACCATCGGCCGCAGCGAGCGCGCGATGACGATCGCCGTCACCAGCAATAGGCAGGGAATGAGGGCAGCAATCGGCAGAACGGTGCGAAAAGCCATGTCGCTTGCGATCTCGTCGCGCACGGAGGTACGCTGCGCCACCGCGAACCGGGTGCCATCAAGCCGCGTCCCCAGCAGCACGCGGATCGGCTGCCCCTTTCGCGTTGCCAGCGCGAGACCGTCCTTGAGGCTCCAGAGCTGCTTGAGCCCGTCGTCCGCGGCCTGCGGCGCCGCAGGCTGATCGATCAGCCATACCTCGGCATCTTCATCCACGCCATGCAGCTCGCGGCCACCGGTGAGGCTGCCGCTCTGGACGAGGCCGGCGATCTGGATCAGGACCGAATCCTGCATCTCGATAGCCTCGTTGAAGGCCCAGTGATGGGCGAACAGGCCGCCGGCCAGTCCGGTCAGCAGGATGATTGCGGTGAGGCCCGCGAAGAGACGGCCTCGCAAGGACCTGATCATGGGCGCCGGTCCACCATCCAGCCGACCCCGCGCACGTTGCGGATCGCATTCGCGCCGAGCTTCTTGCGCACCGCATGAATCAGGAATTCGATCGCGTTGCTCGCGACCTCCTCGTTCCATCCATAGATCTGCCGCTCGAGCTCGCCGCGCGAAAGGATCGTCCCCGGACGCGACAGCAGCGCCTGGAGCAGCGCGAATTCGCGCGCTGTGAGCACCGCGGACTTCGTCAGGTATGAGGCCTCGCGGCTTGCCGGGTCGAGGCTGAGCGTTCCGTTGCCGAGCTGCGCTGGCGAGCCGCTGGCCTCGCGGCGCGTGACCGCGCGCATCCGCGCCAGCAACTCGCGGATTTCGAAAGGCTTGACGAGATAGTCATCGGCGCCGAGATCGAGCCCCTCGATCCTGTCATCGATCGCATCGCGCGCCGTCACGATGATGATGGGGAGCCTGCGGCCCTCCGCGCGCAGTCGCCGCAAGATATCCCGACCGTCCGCCTTCGGCAGGCCGAGATCGAGCAGCAGCACCTCGTAGGATTCATTCGCGACAGCAAGCAGCGCGGTCTCGCCGTCCCTCACCCAGTCGACCGCATAGGCCGCGTCCTTGAGCGCCTGCTCAACGGCAGCTCCAACCATCCTGTCGTCCTCGATCAGCAGCACCCGCAAACGTCAATCCTTCGTGGGCCGTCCGGCCTCAAAACCATGGCCGCTCCGACTTAGCGCAGGGTTAGGGAGCGCCAGCAGGCCCAAATTGCGGCGAAAGCCGTCCCGCTCTGAAAATTCTGATTTCTAATCTGGGCCTAAGTCAACCGCGCGACGGTCCGCATCGCTTCGATGCGAGATCGGTTCTGGGAGATTTGGACGTGTCGCAATATTCAAGCTTTGGCGCAAGACGGATGCTGAACAAGGTTCCGGAGGTCACGGCGATCTTCTGGGCCATCAAGATTCTCTCGACCACGGTCGGCGAAACCGGCGCCGACTATCTCGCGGTGCACGTCGGCCTCGGCACCAGCCTGACTGCGATCTGCATGACCGGCCTGCTAACCGTCGCGCTCCTTCTGCAACTGAGCCGCCGCGCTTATGTGCCCTGGATTTACTGGCTCACCGTCGTACTCGTCAGCGTCGTCGGTACGCAGCTCACCGATCTCCTGACCGACAAGCTCGAGGTCAGTCTTTATATCAGCACCGCTGCCTTCGCCTGCGCGCTCGCAGCCACGTTTGCGGTCTGGTACGGCGCCGAGCGTACGTTGTCGATCCACACCATCGTCACGACACGTCGCGAGCTGTTCTACTGGACGGCGATTCTGTTCACTTTCGCGCTCGGCACGGCCGCCGGCGACTTGGCAACGGAAGCGCTCGGTCTCGGCTTCCAACTCGGCGTCGTGGCGTTCGGAGCGCTAATCGCGGCGGTGACGCTCTCGTACTACATCGGCGCCAACCCCGTCCTCACCTTCTGGCTCGCCTACATCCTCACCCGCCCTCTTGGCGCCTCGCTCGGCGATCTGCTGTCGCAGTCGCGCGATTATGGCGGCATGGGCCTCGGCACGATCCAGACCAGCATCGCGTTCCTGACCTTGATCGTCGGCCTCGTCGCCTGGGCGACATTCGAAGGCGACGGGACCCGCCGGGCCGGCCCCGCGCAATAGCTCCGATCTCAAGTCTTCACCGCTCCCGGCAGAGCCGGACGAGCACAACAGGAGAAAACCACATGATGATGAAACTGATATCCGCCATAGCCGTTTGTCTGGCGACAACATTCGCTGGCGAACCGCGGATGCACGCGACCCAGCACATCACGTTCGTTCCGCTCGCGGAGGCCGCGACAGCAAAGCTCGGCGATCTCACGCCGTTCCGAACCATCGCGGTCGACGTCGCCGCGCTGATCGACAAGGGTGACCTTCCCGGCGCCAAGACCCGGGCAAAGGACCTCGAAACCAAATGGGACGAGGCCGAAGCGGGATTGAAGCCGCGTGCGGCAGCGGATTGGCACACCGTCGACAAGGCCATCGACCGCGCGCTGGAGGCGTTGCGCACGAGCACGCCCGATGCTGCCAAATGCAAGCAGGCGGTCGCCGATCTGCTCGCGGTCATGGACAGCAGCGCGAAAACCTGACGCTCACGCACACCGGAAATCTCGAGCGTCGGCCGCGTTGCCCAGCTGACGCAGCAAAAGAGGACACCATGCAAGATCACACCAAGCGGAGCATCGTCAGTGAAAGCAAGGTCCCCGAAGTCACGCTCGGCTTCTGGATCATCAAGATCGCCGCTACGACGCTGGGCGAGACCGGCGGCGACACCGTCACGATGACGCTGAACTGGGGTTACCTCGCGGGGACCTGCCTGTTCCTGGTCGCCATGATCGTCCTGGTCACGGCGCAGATCCGGACGCACAGATTCCATCCGGCGCTGTACTGGGCAACCATCGTCGCGTCGACCACCTTCGGCACGACAATGGCCGACCTCGCCGACCGCTCGCTCGGCATCGGTTATACCGGCGGATCGACGCTGCTGCTCACCTTCCTCGTGCTGTTGCTTGGCCTCTGGTATCGCGCCGAGGGAACGATCTCGGTCAATAGCGTCAGCACACCGCGCGTGGAGGCCTTTTACTGGGCCGCGATCACCTTCTCACAAACGCTGGGCACCGCGCTCGGGGACTGGATCGCCGACACCGGCGACATGGGCTACCGCAGCGGCGCGCTGATCTTCGCGGCGGGACTGGCCATCGTTGCAGCGCTGTATTTCTGGACCCGCGTGTCACGCGTCGCGCTGTTTTGGGCGGCCTTCATCCTGAGCCGTCCGCTCGGCGCCACCGTCGGCGATTTCCTCGACAAGCCGCTCGATCACGGCGGTCTGGCCTTGAGCAGGCCGCTGGCCTCCGCCGTGATCGCCGTTTTCATCGTCGTATGCCTGCTGCTGATCCCACAACGTGCGGGTCAGCATCCAGGCCATCGTCAGACGGCGGAGCAAGCCTGAGAGACAGGTGAAAGGATCTGGCTAGCGAATGATCGTCGTCAGGGACGAATAGCGCTTGCCGGCCTTCGCTTCGATCGGCGTGAACTGCGCGAAGGCGTCGCTGACGCGCGCTGCCGGCGTCGTGCCATTTGCGAAGCGAAACTCCTTCGATCGCGGCGCGTAGAAATCGCTGCTGTAATAGGTGTCGTCGAAGCGCGTCTCGCCGACGCCGAACAAGGCGTCGCAGACGAACAGGAGCGCATAGACCCCCGCCATCGCAACGACGACCTCTCTGAGAATAGCCATGTTGATGCCCCGCCCTTTTCCAGGGAGGATGCATGTCGGTTCCAAAACTCGGGTTTAAGGCGGCGCGGTTCTTATCCGCAGGGTTTGCCACCGCTGAGCGGATTGCAGACGATTTTATCGATCTCGAAAAGGAAGCCCGCCTGACCGGACGATCAGGCGGGCTCCAGGGCTGGCCGGCTCGGGAGGTTTATCAGACGGCAAGGTTCATCCAGACAGCCTTGGGCTCGGTGAAATTGTCGATGGCGGCGGTGCCGTGCTCGCGGCCGAGGCCGGAGTCGCGCTCGCCGCCCCAGGGCAGGCGCACGTCGGTATAGCCGTAGGTGTTCATCCAGACCGTGCCGGCCCGCGCGCGCTTGGCAAAACGCTGGAGCCTGCCGATATCGCGGCTCCAGACGCCGGCGGCGAGGCTGTAGGCCGTGCCGTTGGCGATCCTGAGCGCGTCGGCATCATCCTTGAACTTGATGACGCTGACGACGGGTCCGAAAATCTCCTCCTGCGAGATCCGCATCTCGTGCTCGACGTTCGCAAACACCGCGGGACTGATGAAATAGCCGCGCTCGCCGACCCGCTCGCCGCCAGTGACGAGAGTTGCGCCCTCGTTCTGCCCGATGTCGACATAATCGAGGATCGACTTCATCTGCTTCTCGGAGATCACCGGCCCGAGCGTCGTCTTGCGGTCGAGCGGATCGCCGATCCTGAGCAATTTCGCGCGCGCGGCGAGCCGTTCGACGACTTCGTCATAGGCCTTCTCCTGCACCAGCACGCGGGAGCCGGCCGAGCACACCTGGCCCGCGTTGAAGAAGATGCCGGAGGCCGCCGCCTTCGATGCGGCTTCGAGATCGGCATCGTCGAAGATGACGTTGGCAGACTTGCCGCCGAGCTCGAGCGACACGCGCTTGAAGTTGCCGGCGGCGCCCTTCATGATTCCGCGCCCGACACCCGGTGAGCCGGTGAAGGTGACCTTGTCGACATCGGGATGATTGACCAGGGCATCGCCGACGACGCGGCCAGGACCGGTGACGACGTTGAAGACCCCGGCCGGAACGCCGGCTTCGAGGGCAAGCTCTGCAATGCGCAGCGCCGACAGCGAGGTCAGCTCGGCCGGCTTCATCACAACGGTGCAGCCGCAGGCGAGCGCGGGTGCGAGCTTCCACATGCCGATCATCAGCGGGAAATTCCAGGGCACGATCGCCGCGACCACGCCGACCGGCTCGCGCACGGTGTAGGTCAAGGCATCGTCGCGCACGGGCACGACGTCGCCGCTGATCTTGTCGGCCCAGCCGGCGTAGTAGATCAGTGTGTCAACGGCCGCTGGGAAATCCTGGCGCAGCGTTGCCGCGATTGGCTTGCCCGCGTCGATCGACTCCAGCTCGACGATCTCGTCGGCGTGCGATTTGAGGAGCTGCGCCCACCGCATCAGGATCTGGCCGCGCTCGGAAGCGCGCATCGTGCGCCAGGGGCCTTCGAAGGCCCGACGCGCAGCGGCGACTGCATGATCGACATCGACCTCGTTGCCTTCGGCGATGGTGGCGATGACCTGTCCGGTTGCCGGATTGAGGGACTTGAAGCTGCGCCCGGAGCTGGCGGGGACACGGCGGCCGTCGATCAAGAGATGCTGCGGCCGGGACAACTCGCTGGCCGGCGAGTGCGCAAAGTCATATGCAACAGACATCATATTTCCTCCTGTTCTGGTATACCAACCTAGGAGGCTATTGGCTGCTGTAAATATGATATGATTTGCCTATGGACCCACCAGATATGAAATCAACTTCATAAAGATTGCCATGCTTCAGATCGAGATCGAGGCCGTATGGCGGTTTCGCCGGGAAGGCAGCCCGCGCAGCGCGGTGGTCATGCTCGGCGTGCTCAATGAAATCCGGAAGACCGGGAAGATCACCAGCGCTGCCAACGACGCACAGCTCTCCTACCGGCACGTCTGGAATCTGATCGAGCAATGGTCGGAATTCTTCGGCACGCCGCTGGTCGAAACCCAGCGCGGCAAAGGCTCGAGGCTCACGCCGTTCGGCGAGCGGCTGGTGTGGGCCGGCGAGCGCATGCAGGCCCGCCTCGGCCCGCAACTCGACAACCTCGCGCAGGAGCTTGCGAGCGAGATCAAGCCGTTCCTCGAGCAGCGCCCTTCGGTGATCCGCGTCCATGCCAGCCACGGCTTTGCGGTGGCCAAGCTGCGCGAATTCCTCGACCGTGAGCCCGGCATCGGCGTCGACCTGCGCTATGTCAGCAACCAGCATTCGCTGGTGTCGCTGGCGCAGGGCGCCTGCGACCTCTCCGGCCTGCATTTGCCGCACGGCGCGCTGCGGGCGCAGGGCATCAAGGCGGCACGCGAATGGCTCGATCCGCGCGAGGATCGCATCATCAGTTTCGTCACGCGCGAGATGGGGCTGATGGTCGCGCGCGGCAATCCACTTCATATCGGATCGATCGAGGATCTGACCGCTCCGAAGGTGCGCTTCGTCAACCGCGACCATGATTCCGGCACCCGCCTTCTGTTCGACCAGTTGCTCGCAGCTCACGGCATCGACGAGAGCCGCATCAACGGCGCACAGCAGATCGAGTTCACCCATGCCGCGGTCGCCGCCTATGTCGCGAGCGGCATGGCGGATGCGAGCTTCGGCGTCGAGGCCGCTGCCCGGCATTTCGGCCTCGATTTCATCCGGATCCTCACCGAGGATTATTTCTTCGTCTGCAAGCGCGCGTTCCTCGACACCGAGCCGACGCGGCGCATTCTCGAGATCATCCGCAGCGCCGATTTTCGTGCTGCGGTGGCCACCCTTCCCGGCTATGTGCCGTCGGATACGGGCACTGTCACCGGCGTGAAGGCCTTTCTGGAGATGCACGCGGTGCGGTGATGCCGGATGCCGCATGCAGGGCATGCATGCGGCACATCGGTCAGCCGAGCATCTGGACGAGGCCCGGCATCCGTTATATCACTACGGATATAGCGGATGCTCACGAGTGCCGCGCATAGGGCCTACTGGATGTTTCAACGCCGTCGATCCGCCGTCGCGCTCCGTCACGTGGCATTCGAGGATCTCGGCCTGCTCGCGCCGATCATGGAACGCGAAGGCTGGAATGTTTCGTTCTGCGAGGCGCCGGTCGACGATCTCCACCATTCTTCGATCGGGGATGCCGACCTCCTGATCGTGCTCGGCGGTCCGATCGGCGTCTACGAAGCCGAGAGCTATCCCTTCATCACCAGGGAAATCGATCTCCTGGAGCGCCGTCTCGCGCAGGGATTGCCGACGCTCGGAATCTGTCTCGGCGCCCAACTCATGGCGAAGGCTCTCGGCGCGCGCGTCTATGCCGGCCCCATCAAGGAGATCGGCTGGGGATCGGTCGCGCTGTCCGAGGCCGGGCTCACCTCCAGCCTGAACCCGCTTACCGAAGGCACACCGGTTCTGCACTGGCACGGCGACACCTTTGATCTTCCCGACAACGCCATACGGCTCGCCTCCAACGAGAACTACGAGAACCAGGCGTTCGCTTTGGGCGCAATGCGCTTGCGCTCCAGTTTCACCTGGAGGCCGATCCGCGGCAGCTCGAGGAGTGGTATGTCGGCCATGCCGTCGAGCTCGCGGGCGCCGGGATTTCGATACGGGAGCTTCGGACGAAGACCGCGCAGGTCTCGAAGATGCTCGCGCGACAGGCCGATCGCATCTTTTCCGACTGGCTCGGCCAGCTCGGGCAAGGCAATGCCGCAACCAGGACTGCACAAGCAAGGTGAAGAGAGATGGCGGATTATCCCCTGATCGAACTCTACATCGACGGACAATGGAAGCGCGCGAGCGGGCAGACCATCATCAACCCCGCCGACGAAAGCGTGCTCGGCACCGTCCCGACCGCGACCAGATCGGATCTCGATGATGCACTCGCGGCCGCCGGGAAGGGATTTGCGATCTGGCGCGGTACCGCACCCGCTAAGCGGGCACAGATCATCCTGAAAGCCGCCTCTCTCATCCGCGAGCGCGTCGATCAGATGGCGGCGGCCATGACGCTCGAACAGGGCAAGCCGATCGAACAGGCGCGGCTCGAAATCCTCAGGGGATGTGACATCATCGAATGGGACGCGACGGAGGGCCTACGGCTCTATGGCCGGGTGATCCCGAGCGAGCCGGGCATGCGCCACACGGTGCTGCGGCAGCCGATCGGACCGGTGGCGGCGTTCTCGCCCTGGAATTTCCCGATGAGCTCGCCAGCGCGCAAGGTTGCGGGCGCCCTCTCCGCCGGATGCTCGATCATCCTCAAAGCCTCTGAGGAAACGCCGGCGGGCGCGGCGCAGCTCGTGCGCGCCTTCCATGACGCGGGCCTGCCGGCCGGCGTGCTCAACCTCGTGTTCGGCAATCCCGCCGAGATCTCCGACTACCTGATTCCGCAGTCGCGCATCCGCCTGGTGACCTTCACGGGCTCCATTCCCGTCGGCAAGCATCTCGCCGAGATGGCCGGCCGGCACATGAAGCCGGCGATCATGGAGCTTGGCGGCCATGCTCCGGTGATCGTCTGCGACGACGTCGATCCGGTCTCGACCGCGGCCGCATCCGTCGTCGGCAAGTCGCGCAATGCGGGCCAGGTCTGCGTCGCGCCGACGCGCTTCTTCGTGCAGGAGAATATCTACGAGCAGTTCGCGCACTCCTTCGCCGAGCGCGCCAGCCAGTTGAAGGTCGGCAACGGCCTCGATCCCTCCACCCAGTTGGGTCCGCTCGCCAACGCGCGGCGGATCGATGCGATGGAGACCCTGGTCACCGATGCCAAGACGAAGGGCGCGCGCGTGCTCGCCGGCGGACAGCGCATCGGCAATCGCGGCTACTTCTTTCCGCTCACGGTCCTCGCCGACGTGCCCGACGATGCCCGCGCCATGAACGAGGAGCCGTTCGGGCCGCTCGCTTTGGTCAATCCGGTCAAGACGCTGGATGAGGCAATCGAGAAGGCCAATGCCCTTCCTTACGGGCTCGCGGCTTACGCCTTCACGCGCTCCGCCAGCAATGCCGATCGCCTAGCCGAGGGCGTCGAGGTCGGCACTCTCTCCATCAACCACTTCGTCGCCTCCGTTGCCGAGACGCCGTTCGGCGGGGTGAAGGACAGCGGCTACGGCCGCGAGGGTGGCACCGAAGGGCTGCAATGCTATACCGTCGTCAAGAACGTCTCGCACAAGACGCTGTAAGGCCCCCTCATGCAGGACAACGCGCCACGCCACCAGGACGGCAGCGCCGGCGACGCCAATTATGGCGCCATCGGCGAGGGCTATGCGAATTTTCGCCAGCCGGATCCGCGCATCGCGGAGCTGATCGAAGCGGCGCTCGGCGAGGCCCGGACCATCCTCAATGTCGGTGCGGGCGCCGGCTCCTACGAGCCGGTCGATCGCACCGTGACCCCGATCGAGCCGTCGCAATCGATGCGGGCGCAGCGGCCGGCGCATCTTCCCGCCGCGATCGATGCCGTCGCGGAAAAGCTTCCCTTCGAGGACGGCTCGTTCGGTGCCGCGATGTCGACCTTCTCCGTGCATCAATGGAAGAACCTCAATGCCGGACTGCGCGAGATGCGCCGGGTGACGCGCGGTCCGATCGCGATCATGACCTGCGATCCCAATGAGCTCGACCGATTCTGGCTGCACGCCTATTGCCCCGAGGTGATCGCGGTCGAGGCTGTCAGATACCCCGCGATCGCCGACATCGCCGCAGCGCTGGGTGGCACCACCGACGTCTTGCCCGTCCCCATTCCGCTCGACTGCACCGACGGCTTCAACGAGGCCTATTACGGCCGACCCGAGATGCTGCTCGATCCGGCCGCGCGGCTCGCCTGTTCGGCCTGGAGCTTTGTCAGTGAGGACGTGGTGCGGCGCTTCGAGGACAGGCTCGGCGACGATCTCGCCTCCGGCCGATGGAATGCACACCACGGGCACTATCGGCAACAGCCGACCTTCGCCGGCTCACTCAAGCTGATCGTCAATCGCATCTGATATCCGAAGCGTTCACTGGCACGGCTTGATCTTTCTCTAGACCGGAATCCGACCATGACTGGCGCTCACGGAATATTCCTATTTTCCTACGGAACTTTGCAGCTCGAAAGCGTGCAATTGTCGTCGTTTGGTCGGCGTCTCGCGGGGAAACAAGACGCGATGGCGGGCTTTAGGAAGACTTTGGTGGAGATAACCGACCCCGATGTTCTGGCAAAGAGCGGCGAACGATTTCACCCTATCGTCATCCCCGTCGATGACCTGAACGAGATCGTCGAGGGAACGGTATTTGAGATCACTGCTGACGAACTGGCTGCGGCTGATCGGTATGAGGTTTCGGACTATAAACGGGTCGAGGTCACACTACGCTCTGGTCTCAAGGCTTGGGTTTACATCAAGGCCCAAGATTGAGCTGATGGGAAATGCCGCGCTGGCCGCAATCGGGGATTGGGTGCCATCACAACCAGCAGAGACCACTGCCTTCTGAATATCGAGCGCCCTCACCTTGTCCGGGACGGGCAAGAGTGGCAATCTTTGCCGCAGTTTGCCCAAGAGACCCGATCATGTCGCGCGCGAGCGCCAAATCGCTTCCCCAACTGAGCGTTCGCATCGACCTCGACAGCGAGGACCGGATCGGACCCGGCAAGATCGAGCTCCTGGAGCAGATCCGGCAGCATGGCTCGATCTCGGCGGCCGGCCGCGCCATGGACATGTCCTACAAGCGCGCCTGGGATCTCGTCGACGAGATCAACCGCATCTGCGGGCACGCCGCGGTCGAGCCGCAGGCCGGCGGCAAGAACGGCGGCGGCGCGATGCTGACTCCGTTCGGCGCCGCCCTGGTCGCGCGCTATCGCAAGATCGAGCGCGACGCCGCGCGCGCGGTGCGCAAGGAGCTCCAGGCACTCCAGACCGAGATCGCCCGTTCGCGCAAATCCTGATCGCGCCCGGCGGCTAATTCGGCCTCACCGTCACTTCGGACATTGGCTGGGTCAGGGCTTCGCCCAACAGATCCTGCTCCGCCTTCGGGATCGAGAAACGCACCTTGAAACCATCCTCGGTCGCAAGCGTGATGATGCGCTGGCTGGTATCGGTTGACTGCTCCAGCACCCAGGACGCCAGCGGATAGGCATAGCGCAGGCTCTGGTCGCCGTAGCGGGTCTTGAGCGCCGTCTCGATCAGGCCGGGTAAGGTCATGAGCAGCGCGCCAACCTGGTTCAGCGAGATGCTGACCGCGGCCGGATTCCCCGTCGCATCTTCGAAGCCCAGCGAGATGGCGCCGCCGTCGGCCGCAACCTCGCAGGTCGTGAGCGATCTGACCTTGATTTCCATCGCAAATCCCGGAACGCACTTTCGCTATATTCTTCAGGATATATCGATAATGCCGCCAGCGTCCAGCCGCCTTTTCTGGAATCCATCGAATCCGACACCATGGCCGGCGCAACCTGACCGTGATATATGGTTGGATATAACGAGGCCCCGAACGGCCTGTTCTTCAAGGGAGCGACAAGCCTATGAGCAACTACAATCTTCTCATCGACGGCAAGATGGTGCCCGGCGATTTGACCATGCCGGTTCTCAATCCCGCGACCGAAGAGGTGCTGGCGCAGTGCCCGCGGGCCTCCAAGGCTCAGCTCGATGCGGCAGTCGCCGCAGCGAAGGCCGCCTACCCGGCCTGGGCCGCGACCCCGATCGAGGAGCGGCGCAAGCTCGTCATCAGGATGGCCGACGTGATCGAGGCGAACTCGGGCGAGCTCGCGCGTCTGCTCACCTCCGAGCAAGGCAAGCCGCTTGCGGACGCCACCGGTGAAGTGCTCGGCATGGCCGCGTTCTTCCGCTATCTCGGCTCGCTGGATTTGCCAATGCGCGTGATCGAGAATTCCGGTGACCGCAAGGTCGAGGCCTATCGCCGCCCGCTGGGCGTCGTCGGCGCCATCATCCCCTGGAACTACCCTCTCCTGATCCTCAGCTTCAAGCTCCCGTCCGCGCTGCTGGCCGGCAACACGCTGGTGGTCAAGCCGGCGCCGACCACGCCGCTCGCCACGCTGCGCTTCGCCGAGCTGATCAAGGACGTCCTGCCGAAGGGCGTGCTCAACGTTATCACCGACGCCAACGATCTCGGCGGCGAGATGACCAAGCATCCCGACATCCGCAAGATCTCCTTCACCGGCTCGTCCGCGACCGGCCAGAAGGTGATGGCGAGCGCGGCGCAGACGCTCAAGCGCATCACGCTCGAGCTCGGCGGCAACGACGCCGGCATCGTGCTCGACGACGTCGATCCGAAGACGGTCGCACCCGGCATCTTCGAGGGCGCGTTCCAGAATTCCGGCCAGGTCTGCCTCGCCATCAAGCGGCTCTATGTGCACGAATCCGTCTACGACGAGCTCTGCAACGAGCTGGTCGCGATCGCCAGGAACACGGTGGTCGACGACGGCTCCAAGCAGGGCACCAAGCTCGGACCGCTCCAGAACAAGATGCAGTACGAAAAGGTGAAGGCGTTCCTCGAGGACGCACACAAGAACGGCAAGGTGGTCGCCGGCGGCTCGGCGATGGATCGTCCCGGCTATTTCATCGAGCCGACCATCGTACGTGACATCCAGGAGGGCTCGAAGCTGGTCGACGAGGAGCAGTTCGGCCCTGTGCTGCCGTTGATCAAATATTCCGACAAGGAAGACGTGATCCGCCGCGCCAACGCCACGACCTACGGCCTCGGCGCCTCGGTATGGTCGTCCGACGTCAAGCGCGCCCACGAGGTCGCGAGCCAGCTCGAGTCCGGCACGGTGTGGATCAACAAGCATCTCGACATGGCCCCGAACATCCCGTTCGGCGGCGCCAAGCAGTCGGGCATCGGCACGGAGTTCGCCGAGGAGGGCCTCGCCGAATTCACCCAGCTCCAGATCATCAACGGGCCGCCGGCGGCCTGATCCCAAGTCCGGGGAGCGCGGCGGAACCGCCGCGCTCCCACCCGACTTAACACAAGACGGAGGCGGACCATGTTCGATGCGCAATGCGACCTTGCCTCGCTGGTCTATGAGCCGCATCAGGATCCCGACGCCGTCCTGCGCGGCTTCGCCGCGGATCTGAATGCGCAGGGCTTTCGCGTCGTCGGCATGGTGCAGGCCGGCCAATGTGCGGATTCGAGCCTGTCGGCGGTGCTGCTTCACAGCGGCGAGACGCTGCTCCTGGCGCAAGATTTTGACCCCGCCGCGCGCGGCTACCGGCTCGACCTCGCCCGGCTCCAGAATGCCGGCGAGCGGATCGCGGACGCGATGGCACTTGGCGCCGACCTCGTCATCATCAACCGTTTCGGCAAACGGGAGCGCGACGGCAAGGGCTTGTCACACCTGATCAAGCGCGCGCTGGACGCTGACATTCCTGTCGCGATTGCCGTGGCAAGCGACCGCTTCAACGACTGGATCAAGTTCGCCGGCGGCATGAGCGTCAAGCTTCGCTGCGAGCGTGATGCGCTGGATGGCTGGTGGCATGCCGTCTCCGCGCGCATTTCGCGGTCGACAATCACATCACACCCGACGACCTGCGAGATCCTCAAATAGGACGCTCTGCCCCGCTCAACCGTTCGACGCGCGCCTCCGCGCCGTACATGGCGTGGGCAAGCTGGTTCGCCTGATCGAGCGTTCAGGGCCTTCGACAGGCCACGCCCAGGCAAGTCGTCCAGAGGCTTCGGCATCGGCGATGTCCCGCGATCAAGGCATGCGGCATATGCAATTATGACCGCGTCATTCAATCCGCGCAAAATACCAGATCGCCGCGCCTCGGCCATATCCCGGAGCATTACCGGCCTCTACAGCTATCGAAGGTGACGGTCGCCCGAGGGTGCCCGAATGCCGCACCGTGGTTTTGCGGGCGTCCCCGACCACGGCCGATCCAGCAACTGCCACGCTAACCAAAAACACTGTTCAGTCGTTCGGCCCATTTTGGCAGCGCACTGAAGATACCGGCTGCACCGCGCCTGCGACCATTTGCGCCCCGCTGTCGACGCGAGACCGTCGACCACGCGTGCCGGCTCACCGCTGCAACTATTGGGACCCCAAAATGCCGGTACGCTGGCTTAAGCCTTCGCGAATCCTGAGCATTGAGCGCTACACCGACTTCGACGCATTCAAGCCGAGCCAGGTGCTGGGCGGCACCAGCACGCCCCTTGCGCCGCGCGAATTCTCCCTGTCCCGCGCGATCCTCCGGCTCCAGGACGGCCTCTTCGTGCTGCAGCGGACCTTTGCCCGCCGGCTCGAGGCCAATATGGGCACTGACCACGGCATCGGCCTCGCCATTCCGATTGCCTGCCACTCGATCGCCAACGGCCGCGAGATCGACAATTCGACGGTCCTCGTCGTGCGCGGCAAGGTCCCCGCCACGGTGATCGAGCACCACCCCAACACGTATCTGATGCTGCGCTTCAACTCCGACATGCACCAGCGCGGCTGGGCGGACTTCGAGACCGGGCTCGCGTTCGTCCGCCTGCACGATGCGCCGATGCAGCGCCTGCGCGCCGCGATCCTGGACATGTTCTGCCTCGCCTCCGCCAGCACCGATCCCCGGCAATTCGAAGCCCTCAACCGGCCCATTCAGGAATCGCTCGTGGGCAGCCTCGACGAAGCGCTGCTCCCGGCCGACGCGCTAGCTCTCCGGCGTGGATCGTTCGACAAGCACCGCGAGCTGGTCGCGCGGCTGGACGAGGTGGCTGCGCTGTCCGGCACCACCTCGCTCTACAGCGACGATCTCGCGACCGCGTTCGGCGTCTCCGTACGCACGCTCCAGAACGCAGCGCAGGCGGTGCACGGCATGAGCCTGCATCATTATCTCAGGCTCAAACGGCTATGGTCGACCCGAATGCAGCTCATGGCCGGAAGCCCCGGAATGACGGTCAAGGCCGCTGCGCTCGCCAACGGCTTCTCGCACATGGGCGAGTTCTCGAAGAGCTACAAGGCGACGTTCGGCGAGACGCCGTCCGAAACGTTGGCGCGGAACCGGCGCCCGCCGGCCAAGCGGTTCTGAGAGATCGGAGCCTCCTCAGCCGTGCCCCGCCTCCTTGCGATACGCGCTTTCGGCGAGGCGATCGACCCAGGCGATTCCGATCGCGGAGATGATGAAGGTGAGGTGGATCAACACCTGCCACATCACCCCGGTCTCGGTGAAATTGCTGCGCGTCGTGCCGAGATTACCCGCCTCGATGAAGGTTCGAAGCAGCGAGATCGAGGAGATGCCGACGATCGCCATTGCGAGCTTGATCTTGAGCACGCTGGCATTGACGTGGCTCAGCCATTCCGGCTCGTCCGGATGACCGCGCAGGTTCAGGCGGGAGACGAAGGTCTCGTAGCCGCCGACAATCACCATCACCAGCAGGTTCGAGATCATGACGACGTCGATCAGCCCGAGCACGGTCAGCATGATCTGCTGCTCGTTGACGTCGAACCAGTGCACGGCGAGATGCCAGAGCTCTTTCAGGAACAGGAGCACGTAGACCGCCTGCGCGACGATGAGGCCGACATAGAGCGGCAGCTGCAGCCAGCGCGAGCCGAAGATCAGCCTCGGAAACAGGCCGATCGGCGGCTGGCGCTCGGAGCGCGCGGAAGGTGCCAGGCGTTGGGACGTCATTGATTGCTCCGGATTGCGGACAGGAAGGTCGAGCCTCACAGGCTCGCGATGACCGGCGCGAGCTCGAGCGAGCCGCGATAAATCATCTCGACGGCGACATAGACGATGATGGCGAGGCCGACATAGGCGATCCACCGCTGCTTCTGCAGCACGCGGCCGAGCAGATCCGCGGCGACACCCATCATCGCGACCGACAGCAAGAGGCCGAAGGCGAGGATGTAGGGATGCTCGCGCGCGGCGCCTGCAACGGCCAGCACGTTGTCGAGCGACATCGAGACGTCGGCCGCAACGATCTGCAAGGCCGCCTGGCCGAAGGTCTTGCGCGGCGCTGCCGCGGCGCTCGCGCCGCCGCCATGGCTGAACGCAAGCCCGCTCGTGTGCGAAGCCTGTTCACGCAGCTCGCGCCACATCTTCCAGCACACCCACAACAGCAGCACGCCACCAGCGAGCAATAGGCCAATCACCTGCAGGAGCTGGGTCGCGACACCGGCAAAGACGATGCGCAGCACCGTGGCTGCCGCGATTCCGACGATGATGGCGCGGCGGCGCTGGTCGGCCGGCAGGCCGGCCGCGGCGAGGCCGATGACGACGGCGTTGTCGCCGGCGAGCACGAGGTCGATTAGCACGACCTGGAAGAGTGCAGCCAGCGCGTCGGCGGTGAGGAATTCAGTCATGACGGATCATTTTTCGGTGCGGACGGATCGAGCCAGTGCGGCTTGCGCCGCTCGACCCAATCCAGGACCTTCGAGCGCGACGCGCGCAGCGCGGGCACGTCCTCGGCAAGTAGTGCCAGGCCAAGCGGCAGCATCCAGACGCCGAGCACCGGCAGGAAGGAGAGCACGCCGCCGACGACCAGCAGCGCGCCGGAGGGAATCCTGACCCAGCGGCTCGACGGCCTGAGCAGATAGGAGACGGAGTCGGCCATGCGCGGCGGCAGGCGATGAACGAGCGCGTCAAAGCGCGGGTCGCCGCCGGCCGGCTGGCCGGTGGCGCCGTCACGCGTCGCACGCTCGTCCGGAGCCGCGCTCATGCTTACCCCGCAGACGCCGCAGGCTTGTCAGCGCGCACGGCGCCGGAGGGGACCTGCTTTGCCCGCGGCAATACCAGCGTCAGCAGGCGCAGCAGCTTGATCGCCTGCACCTCATGAGGGTGCACGTCCTCGTCCGCTGCCGCGACGCGCTCGGACAGGTCCATGAGATGGGATGCGAGCGCCAGATCCGAGACCGGGCGCAGCGTGTCGATCACCACGTTGGCGAAGTCGGGCTGTTCGAGCCGTTCGGCGAGCTCATCGAACATCGCGGTCAGCCTGTCATCGCCGATGTGCGGCGCCAGGTCGCGATCCCTGATGAAGCTGATCACCTCGTCGCGCTCGACGGGTGAGACGCGGCGGTCGGCCACGGCGACGAGCGCGCCGGCGATCACCAGCGCCGCCGCAGCCTGCTCATTGAGGCGGGACGGCTCCGTGATCTCGATCTCGAGCGGATTTGAATGGTTGGCGTCAGACATCGTTGCTCCTCATCATTGGCAAATGGCCGCGTGGAGCTGCGATGGGGACGATGTCGGAAAGAACAGACAGGCTGGGCCCGACCATCGGCCGATCCATCGCATTCGCGCGCGGGACAGGTCATCCGACATCGCGAGGTTTGCCGACGATGTCGGCGTCCTCGCCAGAGGGGCCCGGATTCTTGTTCTCGTGAGAGATAACGGTGAGCCGACCGGAATCAAGGCGCCGCGCATGCGACCAGCAGCCGCATCGGTTCCATGTTGCCGTGTTCGGACAAGCCGGCTTAGGCGCGACTGCTACGCAATGCCCCACTCCGCAATGACGGAGTGTGGCATAGCGGCATTATCGCTCTCGTGTCCCGAACACGCTGCTACGCGTTAGCGTTGCTGCACTGAGCCCACATCACTCCGGCAGGCCGGCTGCGCGCAGCGCGCGACCGAGCTTCGATGCGAGCTCCGCCGCGCAATCGACCCCGGCGAACTGGCTGGCGATGCGGAAAGTCGGCTGCAACTCCAGAACACACGCGGCCGCCGCCCTCGCCTCTTCCAGCCGGCCGAGCGCAGCGAGGGATGCTGCGAGCTGGACCCAGGTGATGCTATGCGCGGGATTGGCGAGATTGGACTTGTAGGCCGCGCTCGCCGCCTCCTCATGGCGGTCCCTGCAGAAATGGCCGAGCGCCTGCGCATCGTAGGCGGCAAAGGCCCAGGGATCGAACGGGCTGAGGCGCATGCCGCGCTCGCTCCAATCGATGGCGCGCTCCGCTTGACCGGCCCAGCCGGCGACGACACTGCCGAGGATCCAGGCCAGCGCAGTCGAGGGGCTGAGCGCCAGGGCCGCTTCGAACGCGGCGAAGGCGGCCTGGCGGTCATGAGCATCCATGCCGAGCGAGAAGCCGGCAAAGGTCAGCGCGAGCGCATCGTCGCGCCCGTGCTCGATTGCAAGTCGCGCGTGACGGACTGACGCCAGCCGGTCCTCTTCCCTCAGCCCTGCCCGCAGAAAGCGATTGTGATAGCTCATCGCGGCGAGGCCGTGAGCGAGCGCGTAACTGGGATCGAGCTCCAAGGCCTGCTCAAGCTGCGGCAGCGCGAGCGCAGCACGATCAGGCATGCCGGAGTCGACATCCGGCTGGGCGCGCAGCACGAGTTCGTAGGCGTCGAGGCTGTCGGGGCGTTTGCGCCGGATGCGCTCGACCTCGGCGCGGCGCAGGCTCGGCTCGATCGCGCCGACCACGGCGAGCGCGATCTCGTCCTGCAGGGCAAACGAGTCGCCCACGGTGCGGTCATAGCGCTCGGCCCAGATATGGGTGCCGCTTGCGGCATCGACGAGCTGCGCATTGATGCGGAGGCGGTCAGCGGCGCGCCGCACGCTGCCCTGCAGGATATAGCGTACCCCAAGATCGCGGCCGACCTGCTTGACGTCCGCGACGCGGTCCCGCCAGACGAAGCTGGAATTGCGCGCGATCACGAATAGCCATCTGATGCGCGACAGCCCCGTGATGATGTCGTCGACCATGCCGTCAGCGAACCAGGCGGCTTCGCCGGAATGTTCGAACGGCAGCACGGCGACCGAAGGCTTGACCGGCACCAACAACGCGGCCCGGTGCGCGGCTTCGTTCGCATTCGCCTCGACGCGCGTCACTGGCGGACCGACATAGCGGTAACCGCGACGCGGCAACGTCTCGATCCAGCGGCCGCCGCCATCCTGTTCGAGCGCACGGCGGAGTGCGGCGATCTGCACCGTGAGATTGCTTTCCTCGACATTGAGCCCCGGCCACGCCGCCTCCATCAGCGCGTCCTTGCTGACGGGAGATGAGGCGCGCTCCAACAGGGTGCGCAGCAGCGCGGCGCCCCGCTGGCCGAGCAAGGTCGGCGCGCCGCCGCAAAACAGCGCGCCCGTCTCGGCATCGAGTGCAAAGGCGCCGAACTTGTAGGTGTCTGGTGCGTGCTGCGGGGCCATTTCGGGGATATTTTGCACCAATTTCGGGGGTCTTTCACGACCTTTGGAGGCGGCAGGAGCAGGCTGAAGCCCCCATCATGGCAACTGGAGCGTTGGAGATGAGTGCAAAGCCGATCATCCGCAGACCCGGTGAAGGCAGGCAGGTCAGGCTTGCCGGCCATCCCATGACGTGTCTGGTCACCGGCGACGACACGCGACACACCTCGATGTTCGAGTGGATGATCCCACCCGGCTTCTCGACCGGCCTGCATGTCCATCGCGTGCAGGAGGAGACGTTCTACGTCCTGGAGGGCGAGTGCGACTGGCAGGTCGGCAACGAACGCGTGCGCGCCACGCCCGGCACCTATGTGTTTCTTCCCCCTGGGGTGCCGCACAACATCGGCAACTCGTCCGACAAGATCGCGCGCGTGCTCATGACGGTGTCGCCGCCCGGCCATGAGCGCTATTTCGAGGAGCTGGCCGAGATCGTGGCGCGCGGCGGCGCGGCCGATCCCGCTGAGATCGCGAAATTGCGGGCCCGCTATGACACGGATCAGCTATCGGCACTCAGGAGTTAGTCGCCCCGTCATCCTGGCTTGATCGTCCCCGCCTTCGCGCGGAAGTCCGTGCCCCCCCTGAAGGGAGTGGATAGATCTGACGTCGGCTGATGAGACCGAAGCTCCGCTCCTGTGCCCAGTTCCGTCAGCAATTCCCGGAACGAGGCTGCAACGGGTCCTGCCCCAGGCCCCCCAAACAGGATTGCTCGGGATCATTGTAGGACAATAGTAACGACTGCCGGTTGAGAATGGCGCTGATCACGCTATGGCAGGTTAACCTAGGTGGAAGAGGATAGATCGCCTCCGCTTGGCGGCCGAGACGTGAGGCTCGATCTGCCGCGGGCGCTCGCGGCAAGAAGCAGCTTCAGCATGAATCAACGCTGGACTATCGTGGCCGCGATCCTCGCAACGGCCTTGTTGATTCAGATACCTCTCGTACTCAACGCGGATCTGGGCTGGCTGCTCACTGCAAACGAAAAAATCCTGGATGGCCGAAGGCTTGGGATCGACCTCTTCGAGTCCAACCCGCCTCTATCGGTCTACATGTACATGCCGGCAGTGAAGCTTGCACGATTGACCGGCATTGCCCCCGAGTACATCGTGATCATCCTGGTAATTGTCGAGATCGTTGGCGCGCTTGTCGTCATCGATCGCGCAGCTGCAGCGGCAAAGCTGGAAGCCGGAGAGCGAAATTTCTCGGCGTGGTCGCTTGCGATTTTGCTCGCAATTCTTCCGGGCGCCATATTCGGACAACGTGAACACATCGCCGTCATTGCGCTGACCCCTTTTGTAGCCATCACCGCGATACGTTGGCGCGGCTTCGATCCCGGACCGGTCGCGATTTTCGGAGGACTGGGCGCGGGGCTGGCCATGTGTATCAAGCCCTTTTTTGCTCTGGTGCTGGGCCTGCCGATCATCCTTGCCGCCGTCCGTCAGCGTTCTTTCGGGCCTTTGTTGACCTTTGAAGCATGTACAGCCGCCATTACTGTGGCCAGCTACGGGGCGGTCGTGTTTGCCGTCTTCCCCGAATATCTGTTCTCCTATGCTCCGATGGTCACTGAGGCCTATTTGCCAATCAGGAGAGAGTTCGGGAGCCTACTTCCTCTCCCAATCGCCGTGGTCGGCGCCTCTATCGCGTTCCTGCGCCTCGTAGCCCCTCAAAACTTCAGAATGTGGAGCGACGCGACGCCTTGGCTGGCTGCATCGGTCGGCGGAGGCGCGGCTTTCCTTCTTCAAGGCAAGGGGTGGCCCTACACGGCCTACGCGCTTTGTCTGTTCGCGATTGCGGCGCCGCTGCTGCATGTCTGCACCAAGACATTGCGGGCGGCGGTTGCGATCGGCGGCCTTGCTGTCGTTGTGCTCGTCGGGTTCTATTTATCCTCACCCGCCCCGGGGTTTCCGTCGCTGGAGCAGCGTGTCCAAGCACTTGTAAAGCACCCGCGGCTGCTCACGATTACCGATCACATCGGTCTGGGGCATCCGCTCGTCCGTCAAATCCATGGAATTTGGGTGGGCAGCTCTTGTGCGCAGCTCTTGGCGGCCGGCGCAATATTGCGCCAGAACGGCTCGCAACCAACGCAAGCCGAGCAAGCGAAACTGGACGACATCATACAGTTCGAGCGGCGGCAGTTGCTGGCAGACCTGCGAAACGGTCGCCCGGATGTAATTCTGGTGGATACCTATCTGCTGAGCACGTTCCAGTTCGATTGGTTGGCTTGGGCCAATTCAGATCCCGAACTCAAAAAGGAGTTGAGCCACTATCGTGAAGTCGAGGATGTTGGCCGCGTTCGAATATTTGTCGATCAATCAGATTTGGAGCGATGAACATCTACGAACGCAGCCCAAAGTCCCTCGGCGCATCCAGACCGAAGCGCCCTAACTCACGCGCTCGACAAGATGTGCACGCAAGGAGCCTGGGTCGAACGGATCGCAAAAATATTGCGTTTCGTGCGCGACCAGTCCTTCGCGGAATTCCATGATGCTCACCGCATAGGATGGCGCGCCGTCATAGGTCAGGACGAATTCGGTCACCCACAGATCGCCGGCGCCGACAATTCGCCGAATCGTGAAGCGCTTCTTGTTCGGCTGGACGAAACGGCTCTCTTGAATGTTCCCGCGACCACGGATCCGCTCGCCCGATTGCGGATAATCAAGCACGGCATCCTCACGATAGATGTCATGCTCGACCTCGAAATCGTTTGCGTCGGAAGCATCCCAATGGCGCTGGAGCGCCGTCAACCTGACTCGATCGTCCATCTCGATCTCCGGTCTACGCTTCTGTCACTTCGGCCCCTTAGAACAACGTTGAAGCCGGCGCCTGCAATGAAGATATGCTACGCCGCCTTTCATGTCGTACTGATCACGAGCGTGAGAGATCGCTCCTTCCTGCGAACGATGGATGGTCGAGATGAGAACGAATCCCGAGCGCCGTGCCGGCCGGATGGGAGCGCGCCAGATTTACGAGGCGCTCAGGGATCAGATCATGGCGCGGGTATACGGCACCGACGGCGCGCTGCCCTCGTCCCGGGCGCTCGCCGACGAGATGGGCGTGGCGCGTTCGACCGTCACCGTCGCCTACGAGCAGCTCGCCGCTGAAGGTTTCATCGAGATACGGCATGGCGCAAGGCCGCGCGTCGCGCCCGCGGTCGTCGAGCGCGGACGTGCGCGCGTCGCCCCTCGGACGTCCACGCGCGTCGTACGGCTGTCGAAGTTCGGCGAGCGGCTGCAGCAGGATCCGCCGCGCTGGACCGAGCCGCCGCGCGGTCTGGTCGCGAACTTCCGCTATGGCGAGCTTTCGCCATCCGACTTCCCGATGCTCGCGTGGAAGAAAGCCGTGGTCGCGGCGATGGGCCGCAAGCCCGAACGCCTGGCCTATGACGATCCCTGCGGCTCGCTGCGGCTCCGCAACGCCCTTCAGGGCTATCTGTGGCGGTCGCGCAGCGTGCGATGCGAGGTCGATCAGATCGTCGTCGTGAACGGCTCGCAGCAGGGCCTCGACATCTGCGCGCGCCTGCTGCTCGACGCCGGCGACCGTTTCGTCATGGAAGATCCCGGTTACCAGATGGCGCGGCACACTTTTGCGGCGACGGGCGCCGTCGCGGTCCCGATCCCTGTCGATCAGGACGGCCTGGAGACGGAACAGCTCGATGGCGTCGAAGCCCGTCTCGCCTATGTGACGCCGTCGCATCAATATCCGCTGGGCGGCGTCCTGCCGATCGGGCGCCGTCACCAGTTGCTCGCCTGGGCGAGGAAAAGCAACGCCTGCGTGATCGAGGACGACTACGACAGCGAGTACCGCTACGACACCAAACCGATTCCGCCGCTGCATGCGCTGGAAGGCAGTGACAACGTGATCTATCTCGGAACCATTTCCAAGACACTCTCTCCGACACTGCGGATCGGATATCTCGTGGTGCCCTCCGGGCTTCGATCCCTGTTCGGCGCCGCCAAGCAGGTCATGGACCGGCACACACCGCTGGTCGAGCAGGATGCGCTCGCCGCGATGCTGGAGAGCGGCGCCTACGACGGTCATGTCCGCCGGGTCCGCCGACGCAACGCCGAACGCCAGCAGGCGCTGCTCGACGCCTTGCACCGCAGGTTCCGCGGCCGGGTCCGGATCGACGGCGCAGCCGCTGGCCTGCACGTGGTGGCGTGGTTCGACGATGTGCCGCAAGCGCGCGAAGCGGCGCTGATCGAAGCGGCCCGCGCCAAGTGCGTCGGCATCTATCCCGTCTCCGCCCTGTTCGATGGACGCCGAGTTGGCCGGCGCCGGTCGCGGGAGGCGGTCGGTCTTGTCATGGGCTATGCGGCGCTTGAGACGGCGCAGATCGAACGCGGCTGCCGGCTTCTCGCCCAGGCAGTCGACGAGGTGGCGCATGGATAACTGGACTTGTTGAATTGCTCAAAACTGGCCGTTTCTTGCAGGCCAGATTTGGACTATCTCCGAGCCCAAGGAGATAAGCCATGTACATACCCCCTGCCTTCAAGGACGACGACATCGAGAGCATCCGCGCGACCATCCGCTCCGCGCGCCTTGCCAATCTGGTGACGGCGACCACCGAGGGTCCGGTGGCGACCCCGCTGCCGCTCTTCCTCGACGAGAGCGAAGGCGAGCATGGCGTGCTGTACGGCCATCTGGCGAAGGCCAACCCGCAATGGAAGCTGGCCCCGATCGGAGATGCGCTAGCGATCTTCTCAGGCCCCGACGCGTATGTGACGCCGTCCTGGTACGCGACCAAGCGGGAAACCGAAAAGGTCGTGCCGACCTGGAATTACGTCGCGGTGCATGCCTACGGCCCGGTGGAGTTCTTCCAGGAGCCGGAACGTCTGCTCGACGCTGTGACGCGGCTGACGAACAGGCATGAAGGATCCCGCGCAAAACCCTGGGCCGTCACTGACGCTCCCGCCGACTTCATCGCCGCGCAACTTCGCGGAATCGTCGGCATACGCATTCCCGTCGTGCGGTTCGAGGGCAAGCGCAAGATGAGCCAGAACCGTCCCGAAGCCGACCGCGTCGGCGTCGCGGCAGGCCTTGCGGCGAGCGAGAACCCGCATGACCGCGAGGTCGCGCCGCTGATCCCGCTTCCGGGTTGACGGGCGCGACTGTTCGAAAAAACCTACTCCGCCGCCTGCCGCACGTGGCGGGCGGTCGGCGTGCGCATGGTGACGAGTTCTTCGGCCGCGGTCGGATGCAGCGCGACCGTGGCGTCGAAATCGGCCTTGGTCGCCTTCATCTTCACGGCGATGGCGAGGGCCTGGGTGATCTCGGCGGCGGCATCGCCGACGATGTGGCAGCCGAGCACGCGGTCGGAAGAGCCGTCGACGACGAGCTTCATCAGCACGCGGGTGTCGCGGCCGGACATCGTCGCCTTGATCGGGCGGAACGTCGTCTTGTAGATGTCGACGTGGCTGTACTGCGCGCGCGCCTCGGTCTCGGTCAGGCCGACGGTACCGACCTCCGGCTGCGAGAACACCGCGGTCGGGATGTTGGCGTGATCGACCCTGACTTCGCGCTTGCCGAACACGGTGTCGGCGAAGGCGTGGCCCTCGCGGATCGCGACCGGCGTCAGATTGAAGCGATGGGTGACGTCGCCGATCGCGTAGATGTTGTCGACCGAGCTCTTCGAGAAGTGGTCGACCGCGATGCCGCCGTTCTTCGGGTTGATGGCGACGCCGGCCTTCTCGAGGCCGAGATTGGCGACGCCCGGATGGCGGCCGATCGCGAACATCACCTGCTCGGAGGCGACGCTGGAGCCGTTCGACAGATGGGTGGTGAATTCCTCGCCGTGGCGATCGACCCTGGTCACCGTGCAGCCGGTGAGGATGGTAATGCCCTGCTTCTCCATCTCGGTACGGACATGGGCGCGAACGTCCTCGTCGAAGCCGCGCAGGATGTTGTCGCCGCGATAGATCACGGTGACGTCGGAGCCGTAGCCGGCAAAGATGCCGGCGAATTCCAGAGCGATGTAGCCGCCGCCCTGGATCACGATCCGCTTCGGCAGCTTCTTCAGGTGAAACGCCTCGTTGGAGGAGATCACGTGCTCGATGCCGGGGATGGACGCGCCATGGTTGGGCGCACCACCGGTGGCGATCAGGATATACTTTGCCGTGATCTTCCTGTCGTTCTCGAGCAGGCGGACGGTGTGGGCGTCCTCCAGCACCGCGCGGCTCTTGACGATCTGTGCGCCCGACTTCTCGACGTTTGTGGTGTAGGCCGCCTCCAGCCGCGCGATCTCCTTGTCCTTGTTGGCGATCAGCGTCGGCCAGTCGAAGGTCGCTTGCGGAATGGTCCAGCCGAAACCCGCGGCATCCTCGATCTCGTGACGGACGTGCGAGCCGATCACGAACAGCTTCTTGGGTACGCAGCCACGGATCACGCAAGTCCCGCCCATGCGGTACTCTTCCGCGATCATCACGCGGGCGCCGTGGCCGGCCGCGATGCGGGCGGCACGCACGCCGCCCGAACCGCCACCGATGACAAAGAGGTCGACGTCGAATTCAGCCATTGTCCACTCCGACCTCAAATAACACCCTAAAGCGCGATGGGCGCTTTAGGGATTCTGATCAGATATAGTGTCTGTCAGATTTCCTTGCCACGCTTGCGCATCTCGGCGCGGAAGGCGCCCATGACGGTCTCGGAGAAGTTGTGGGCCCACGAGTTCATGAAGGCCATGCTGAGGCCGATGGCGCGAGGCTCGGCCTGAATCAGCTTCTGTCCGAGCGGCGACTTGTAGAAGGTGACGAGATCCTTCAGCTCCTGCTCGGTGAACTCGCTGGCATAGACCTGCGCCATGCCCTCGCCGATCTCGCTCTCGCGGCCCTTGAGCTGCTGGGCGACGATCGGCGCGACCTCGTTCAGATCCTTCTGGTAGTTGAGGTTCTGCTGAATCAGCGCGGTCTTGGTCTTCTCCACCATGCCGGGCACGGCGTTGGCGTACATCGAATTGGCGCTCTTGAGCACCAGGATCTCCTTGGCCGCGGCGATCGCGGCCGGCGTCGATCGCGGCTGGGCCGGCTGCTGCGGCGGCGCGGCCGGCTGCTGGGCCGAGGCCGGGAGGGCACCGAAGGCCAGTCCCACAGCGAGGGTCGCGGCCGGCAAGAATTTAAACACGCTCTTCATTCCTAGTCTCCTTAGGGCTTTCGCCGTTCAACCACGCGGATTCCGCCGCCACCCGCCAGAACAGCCGAGCTGGCCAGGCCGATGAACAGCCCGTGCTCGACCACACCGGGGATCGCGCTCAACGCCTCGGCGAGGCGCGCCGGATCTTCAATACGTCCGAGTTGGGCATCGAGGATCCAGTGGCCGCCATCGGTGACGAAAACGTGGCCATCCTTGGCCTTGCGGACCGCCATTTGCCCGGAAACTCCGCAGCTCGCAAATGCCTTCTCGATCGCCCGGCGCGTCGCGCCGAGCCCGAACGGGATCACCTCCACAGGAAGCGGAAAGCGGCCGAGCGTTGGCACCCATTTGGTGTCGTCGGCAATGACGATCATACGATCCGAGGCCGCTGCCACGATCTTCTCGCGCAACAGCGCGCCGCCGCCGCCCTTGATCAAATTGAGCGCGGGATCGATCTCGTCGGCGCCGTCGACGGTGAGGTCGAGATGGTCGATCTCGTCCAGCGTCGTCAGCGGCACGCCGCAGCGCTCGGCATCCGCGCGCGTCGCCTCCGAGGTCGGCACGCCGATCACCTTGAGGCCGGCCCGCACGCGCTCGCCGAGCAGCTCGATGAAATGTTTTGCCGTCGAACCGGTGCCGAGCCCGAGCTGCATGCCGTCCCGCACGTCCTCGAGCGCACGCGCCGCGGCCTGCCGCTTCAATTGGTCCATGTCCACGTTGAGCCTGTCCTCGATCGGTATGCCGCTGAAACCATCGCTTGCGGGGCTATCTAGCCTCGTTTTGGCCCGGAGAACAGGGTCTCGGGCCAAGTCTATAAGCTGATCTTATGGGATGTCCCCTTGCGCTGATACGGCCGGCCCGATAGCGCTTTCGCCCATGACCTCTCGTCACACCATCGTCTTCGATCTCGACGGCACGCTTGTGGATACGGCGCCCGACCTGATCAACGCGCTGAACCACGTGCTCGACCGCGAAGGGCTGCCGCCCGTGCCGGCGCAGTCGGCCCGCAACATGATCGGCGCCGGCGCCCGCAAGCTGATCGAGAGGGGCCTGGAGGCCGAAGGCCGCATGGTCGGCATCGCGGAGATGGACCGGCTGACGGCCGATTTCATCGCCTATTACGCCGACCATATCGCCGACGAATCGCGTCCCTTCGAGGGCCTGGAGGCGGCACTCGACCATCTTGCAGAGCACGGCCACACCCTTGCGGTCTGCACCAACAAGCTGGAATGGCTGTCCAAGCGGCTTTTGGACCAGCTCGGACTGAGTGGCCGTTTCGCGGCGATCTGCGGCGCCGATACCTTTGGCGTCCAGAAGCCCGATCCGACCATCCTGCGCCAGACGGTGGCGCGGGCCGGCGGGCAGCTCGCCGCCAGCATCATGGTCGGCGATGCCGGAACCGACGTGGGAGTAGCCCGGCGCGCCGGGGTTCCCGTGATCGGGGTCAGCTTCGGCTATACCGACGTACCGATCGCCGAGCTGAAGCCGGACCGGCTGATCCATCACATGCGCGACCTGCCGGCTGCCGCAAGCAGCCTGATAAGTGCTTAGGGCAAGCGCTTAGGGGTTCGCAGCAAGCAACTGAAAACACTAGTTAATCCCAACGCTCCACTGCGTTAACCATCTATTATCCATGCGCGCCCGGCCGGTTGCCCGGGCGGAACGACGCTCCTAAGGTCGCCGCTGGGGATTGTGGCGGTCTGTCGCACATAATTGGATGGGCCATGCGTCGTGTCATCGCGATTGCGCTAGCGGGGGCGAGCCTTCTCGCGAGCCTTGGCGGCTGCTCCTCGGTCTCGGACATGTTCAAGTCCGCCCCACCGCCGGTCCAGGTCCAGCTCGAATCCAACCCGCCGGGCGCCGACGCCACGACCTCGCTTGGCCCGGGCTGCAAGACCCCCTGCTCCGTCTCGGTCCCCGCGCCGGACGGCCCGTTCACGGTCAGCTACGCCCTCAACAAGTACCAGGCGGCCAGCGTGCCGGTGAATGTCATCAAGAACCCCGGCAGCTTCACCTCGCCCGCGACCGCCACGACCGATCCGAATCCGGTGTTCGCGGAACTCCAGCCGGCAGCGCCGCCGAAGCCAGTCAGGAAAAAGCCGCACCGGCCGAGGAAGCCGAAACCGGCTCCCGCCGCAGCCGCACCCGCAGACACCGCACCGACCGCCGGCTCACCGTTCCCCGATCCCAATGCGGGCTCGCCGCCGCAGCGCTGAACTCCGTGAAGCGCACGATTGTCCTTGCCGCGTCCGATGCTTAGATTGCACGGAGAGCACCGCTGAAGCAAAGGTGCGCCCGTCGCCGTAAGTGACAAGGCCTATCGAATGAACGGATCTCCTGCGAGCCCCCTCGCCGCGCTGTCGAGCCCAATGACCGATCCGTTCGGACGGACCATCACCTATTTGCGCGTCTCCGTCACCGACCGCTGCGACCTGCGCTGCTTCTACTGCATGTCGGAGGACATGACGTTCCTGCCCAAGGCGGATTTGCTGACACTCGAGGAACTCGACCGGCTCTGCTCCGCCTTCATTGCCAAGGGCGTCAGGAAGCTGCGCCTCACCGGCGGCGAGCCGCTGGTCCGCCGCAACGTGATGTCGCTGGTGCGCTCGCTGTCGCGCCATCTGACGACCGGGAGCTTGCATGAGCTGACGCTGACCAGCAACGGTACGCAGCTTGCGAAATACGCCCAGGAGCTTGCCGATTGCGGCGTCCGCCGCATCAACGTCTCGCTCGACACGCTCGACCCGCGAAAGTTTCGCGAGATCACCCGCTGGGGCGAGATCGACAAGGTGCTCGAGGGCATCGAAGCGGCGCGCGCCGCGGGCCTTGCCGTGAAGATCAACGCGGTGGCGCTGAAGAACCTCAACGAGGACGAGATTCCCGAGCTGATGCGGTGGGCCCACGGCAAGGGCATGGGCCTGACGCTGATCGAGGTGATGCCGATGGGCGAGATCGGTGCGGGGCGCATCGACCAGTATCTGCCGCTGTCGCTGGTGCGTGCGCGGCTCGCCCAGCAGTTCACGCTGACGGACCTCACGGAGTCCACCGGCGGGCCGGCGCGCTACGTCAGCGTCGCGGAGACCGGCGGCAAGCTCGGCTTCATCACGCCGATGACCCACAATTTCTGTGAATCCTGCAACCGCGTGCGGATCACCTGCACCGGAACGCTGCACACCTGCCTCGGCCACGAGGACGCATCCGACCTGCGCAAACCCCTGCGTGCGTCGGCTGAGGACGCGCTGCTTGCCGATGCGATCGACCGCGCCATCGGACTGAAGCCGAAGGGCCACGACTTCATCATCGATCGCCGCCACGACCGGCCCAGCGTGAGCCGGCACATGAGCGTCACCGGCGGCTGACGATTCGTCGCACGCCCCGCTAACCTAAGCTGCTGACGACGCGTCAATTTGTCCATTTTCCGATTGACGGCGCAGCAACCCGCTGAAATGGTGCATCCGCCTTTGCTTGCCCGGCAACAATAAGCCGGCCCGCCCCGTTGGCGGTCGCGGTCAAGACGGCAAGGCATTGAGGGGAGGACTGACGCCGCAATCGCTCCGGAATACGGCCGTGCGGCCGCGCGCATGTTGCACGCGGGCCGAGTGATGCGTGCTGATGCCTCCCATGAAGTCAGGCCGCGGCGGAGAGAACTAAGATGCGTCCATTGTTGGCGGTGAGTAACGCCATCGACCTTCTCAATGAGAAGATCGGCAACATCTGCAATCTGCTGGTGCTGCTGGCCTGCCTCGTCAGCGCGGCAAACGCCATGATCCGCTACGCCTTCAGCTACTCGTCGAATGGCTGGCTGGAGCTGCAATGGTACATGTTCGCCGTCCTCGTGATGTTCGGCGCATCCTACACCTTCAAGCGCAACGAGCATGTCCGCGTCGAGATATTCTATCTGATGCTATCCGAACGCGGCCAGCTCTGGCTCGACCTGATCGGCACACTCTTCTTCCTGATCCCCTCCTGCCTGCTGCTGGCCAAACTCTCCTGGCCGTTCTTCATGCAGGCCTATGACGTCGGCGAGATGTCCGGCAATGCCGGCGGTCTGCTCCGCTGGCCGATCAAGTTCGTCATCCCCGCAGGCTTCGTCATGCTGGCGCTGCAGGGTGTATCCGAAGTTATCAAGCGTATCGCGGCTCTCCAGGGCTACGTGACGATCGACGCCAAGTATGAGAGGCCGACCCAATGACCATTACGCTGGAGATGATGCCGCCGTTGATGTTCGGCGGCCTGGTTCTGGCGATGCTGATTGGGTATCCCGTCGCCTTCACCTTGGCGGCGCTCGGCCTCTCCTTCGGGTTTCTCGCGATCCATCTCGGCTTCTTCGACCTGAACTTCCTCCAGGCGATTCCGGGCCGCGTATTCGGCAGCGTGCTCTCCAACGAGCTCCTGCTCGCGATTCCCTTCTTCACCTTCATGGGAGCGGTGCTCGAGCGATGCGGGCTTGCCGAGGACATGCTGGATTCCATGGGCCAGCTGTTCGGCCCGATCCGCGGCGGCCTCGGCTACTCCGTCATCATCGTCGGCTTCATCCTCGGCGCCATCACAGGCACGGTGGCGGCGCAGGTCATCGCCATGGCGCTGATCTCGATGCCGGTGATGATTCGCTACGGCTACAACATCCGCTACATCACCGGCGTGCTGGCGGCCTCCGGCACCATCACGCAGCTTGTTCCGCCCTCGCTCGTGCTGATCGTGCTCGCCGACCAGCTCGGCAAGTCCGTCGGTGACATGTATCTCGGCGCCTGGGGCCCCTCGATCTTCCAGATCATCCTGTTCGCCGGCTACACCTTCGTGCTCGGCCTCATCAAGCCGAGCCATGTTCCTGCGGTCCCCAAGGAGGCGCGCACCCTGACCGGGTGGCCGCTCTGGCGGAAATGCCTGCTCGGCATCATCCCCTCCGCCGTCCTGATCTTCGTCGTGCTCGGGACCATGATGCTGGGCCTTGCGACCCCGACCGAAGCCGGCGCGATGGGTGCGGTCGGCGCCATCGTTCTCGCCGCCATCCACCACAAGGACTTCTCCTCCGCGGGGCGCAAGATCCTGATCATCGGTGTGATCACCGCCGGCATCGGCACGATCATCGCGATGCTCTACAGCGAGAACATCGTCTTCAAGTTCGCCTATGCGATCACCTATCTCGCGGTCGCCTGGATCTGCATCGAAGCGGCCCGCATCCCGGACCTGCGCGACCTGATCAAGCAGGGCTACGAGACGACCATGCGCATCACCTGCATGGTCACCTTCATCCTGATCGGCTCGACCTGCTTCTCGATCGTGTTCCTGGGATGCAACGGCGGCGTCTGGCTCGAGCACCTGCTCACCTCGCTGCCCGGCGGCGTCTGGGGCTTCCTGATCTTCATCAATCTCTTCATCTTCTTCGTCGCGTTCTTCCTCGACTTCTTCGAGATCGCCTTCATCATCCTGCCGATGATCGCGCCGATCGCGCAGAAGGTACTGGCGCCGGTGGTCGGCCCGGATGCCGCCCTGATCTGGTTCGGCGTGATGCTCTGCGTGAACATGCAGACCTCGTTCCTGCATCCGCCATTCGGCTTCGCGCTGTTCTACCTGCGCGGCGTCGCGCCGCGCTCGGTGAAGAGCTCCGACATCTATTGGGGCGCGGTGCCCTGGATCGGTTTGCAGATGATCATGGTGCTGCTCGTGATCGTCTTCCCGTCCGTGGTGACGGGCCTGCTCGACAAGCCGCTCAACGTCGACCTCGACAAGGTCAAGATCGAGGTGCCGCAGATCGACCTGCCGCCGCTGGATCTGGGACCGCCGCAGAAGTAAGGCGGACACTCGGCCGACACTTGGCCCCTTCCCTTCTCCCTCACGGGGGAAGGTGCTCATCAAAGCGTGCGCGGTATTCGAACGGTGCTAGCGCACCGGCGTGTGCGAGCTCCGTCAGCATGCTTGCCCGATAGACTCTCTGTGCCTCTCCCGAAATTTCCGATGCTCACGCTCGCGATCGGGTTTAAGCTGACAGCCGTTTCCAGAGGTCCGTTACGACGCGGACTGGCCGCCGATATTGAAAAGCGCTTCGTAATTCATTTTGTCCGCGCCTCACGCGAGAGGTTGCAATGGACCAAAGTTTTTATCAGCGATTTGCCTGTCGGGCGCGACAACATCGTTCGACAGCAGCACATCATCGCAAACATCCTCTCTTGATCGCGATGTTCTGCGCGGTGTGCATATTCCAGTTCGCGACTGAATCTCGCGCGCAATGCAGCGCGCGAGATGTGTTGCAGAAACAATTGAAGCTGAAGCCGGCCTCCTCAGCTCATGCGCCGGTCACGCCGATCAGATCCGTCGTCGATCCACCGGCATGGAAGAAAATCACGCTCGGTAATTTTTCGAATTCGCTCACCCTTCGTAATGCCCTGGATGCAAACGGCTGCCATGTCGGAGGATCGGCTGAGGAAGTCCTCGCACGACCGGCCTTTATCGTCAGCTCCAGGAAAAAGAACGTCGAGCTTGTCACGGTTTCGGCGGCAGAGCTCGGCTTCAAGACGGATACCGTGACCTTGGCCTCAATTTACGCGCGCGCCAAGCGGCTGGGTTTTGGGATCGCTCCAGCGGAGATCGGCCCTCAATTGAGGCTTCAATATCTTGACCAGCCCACGGGTGAATTTCTCATCATCGGAATGGACTCGATCAAGACCTGGAGCGGCGAGGAGATCATTCTGACTGTCGCCAATGGCGGAGCCGGCCTTATCCTCATCGGCCAGGATGGCAGTGCAGACGCTGCAATATCAGCGACCTCGCGCCTGGTGTTCGAGCGGCCCACCGAAGCTGCGCCGGTCGACCAGCTCGAGCGGGCAGCAGCATTCCTGCCGCCCTGAGCACAGCGCGCGCAGCTGACATCCTGAATTGGCGTGACCGCGCAAGTGACGCGAACAATGCGTGCTTCATGTCGCGCGACCGGATGCAAATTTGCGATCACATTCGCAGATGACAGACAAGGGTCACGAAGACTTTATCGGCATTTCGGATTGCGGATCGCACACGTTGATATGGATCAACCCTCGTTGCAACGCGGACAACACACGTGTCAACGTTGTCTTCCTGTGCAACGGAGAAAGCCTATGAAGCATGTAAGAAAGGTTGCCCTAGCTGCTTGCGCCTTCTCGATCGTGATTGCGGCATCCGCCCTGTCCAGCTCTGCCGCACTGGCGCAGGCGTCCCTCTCCAATCCGGACGAATGCCAAGCTGAATTCGCCAATTGCACGGGTCTTGGAACCGGGTCTACCCCCATCTATCGATATCGGGCGCCAATTCGGCGATCGGTGTATCGCGCGCCTGCGGCGGCGCCCGCGACCGCCGGCGGCTGGGGCAATTCCTACGCCATGTACGGCGGCACCGGCTGGAACGGCATGTACGGCGAGAACGGCTGGTACGGCAACTGGAGCACGTATGCTGCCCGCAACGGCATCGTCTGCAGGCCCGGCACCTATTACAAGGGCGCTGACGGTCTCCAGCATCTCTGCCAATAGATCATCCGCTCCGAGGCTGAATCAGGCGGCCCCAAGGGGCCGCCTGATTCATACCGCACCGAGGCTCTCGTCCTGAGAGGGCCAGCATGGAGGCAGGCAGGCGCTTGTCTGCTAGTTGATGACCGCTTCCGGGCCCATCAGCGAAGTGGCTCGGCGTTCATTGAGGTCCGCTGAGCTCTTCGCCTTTTTAGCCCAAACCAGTCCTAATCTTGGCGGAGCGAGTTTTGCCGAAGTAGCATAGTCAGGCCCGCAAACGTCGATGGGCTACTGCCCTTATAAGGGCCCGGTCGACGCCGGGGCCTTTTGTTTTCGCGAGAGCGCGAGAAGACGCGCCGGTTCGTGGTGATCGAATGGCGATTGAGGAGGCGATCCCGATTCCAGCATCGACTTGCGCAACGTTACAAAGGCTGTGGTGGTACCCGAAAGGATATAGCCGATGTTACGGCTGCCGCACGAAGGGTCATGTCCGAACTGACGACTGGGCTTTCGACCTTCCCGGGATGACATTCTGTCCGGAGTGCGGAACCCGTCCGATTGCACGGAGCGATTGTGATGAGGAAGGCTTCGATGGATTTTTCGCTGATGTCGGATGGAATCCGGCTGCATCATCACGCCTCCCATCACCACGATGGGTACGATGCTGATGACGAACCGGGGCCGGCACCGCTGATCCATAGTCCAGGCTCTTTCGGAGATCTTGGAGCGCGGCCGGTGAGCGCCCATTCCCCGCTCCATGACTCTGGCCCAATTCAATCCGAACACCCCACCACAGCGGCGGTCGGCACGGGCGGCCACCACGCCGCGACGGGCCAGCATTCTTCGGCCACCGAGTCCGCTTCTGGCGCATCCCACCCCGGGATGGGCACTGCCACGATCGAGAGCGGGGCGAACACGGCCGGGAACGGCGGAGACGGCTACTTTTACGGGGGCATCATTCACGCGTCCCTGCTCATCTATGAACCCATCAACATCTCGGTGAGTTCGGGATACGGATCGGTCGCCCTCGCCAGCCAGTCCAACAATCTGAATGTCGATCAATCCGCCTTTCAGATGGCCGGTGTCGGCGGACATGGCGGCAACGACAACATTGCGTCGGGAGGGAGCGTCAGTAGTTCCGCGGGCGCCGGCTTGATCGCGAGCGGCGACAACAGTGCCGGTAACGGCGGCAGCGGCTATTTCTCGGGTGCGTTGGTGGACGCTCCCGTGGTGATCTATCATCCGATCAACATTGCATTGGCGAGTTCGGGCGGCTCTGCTCACGCAAGTCAATCGAACACGGTCGACATCAATCAATCGGTCACGCAGATCGCGGGCGTCGGCGGGAGTGGCGGACATGGCAATGTGGCCGCCGGCGGTAGCATCCTCACGCTCGACCCCAGTTGGGGATCAAGCCACGGAGCGAGCGCCTGGGACGTTCAAACCGGCGGCAATCAGGCCGGCAATGGCGGTGACGGCGCGTTTTACGGCGAGCTCGTCCATACCTCGTTCGTACTGTACAACCCGATCAACATCGCGGTCGCGGGCTATGGCTCCAGCGCTTATGCGGTCCAGACAAATGATGTCTCCGTGGATCAATCCGCGGTTCAGATCGCCGGCATTGGCGGGCACGGCGGCAACGACAACGCCGCAGCCGGCAGCCATGCAAACCTTCTCTCCCATAATCTGTGGGGCGGCTCCGACACGATCGCGACTGGTTCGAACAGCGCAGGCAATGGCGGCAACGGCTATTTTGCGGGCAGTCTGGTCGATGTCAGCGTCGCGATCTATACACCCATCAACATCGCAATCGCAGGTCCACATTCGACGGCCGTGGCCGATCAGGTCAACAACGTGCACATCGACCAGAGTGCGGTCCAGATCGCCGGAGTTGGCGGCGACGGCGGCCACGGCAATCTCGCGCTGGGCGGCGACGCGGCGCATCTCTTGTCGGACCTTCACCTGGTGGCATAGCGAAACGTCGCACCGCTCGCAGGATTGATCGCATGGCGGCAGGCGCAGTCGCCACTCTTCGCATGCAAAGCCCGCACCGAGGCGCCCTCCCCTGACGAATGTCGTACTTTCGTACGTAGGCCCACCAAACCGGATGGTGTCCGATTTGACATCTATCGCCCTCGCGCGCGGGCGGATCAGACTTGCCGTGCGCGTCCGCCTGCTTGGGATGGATGCTGCACGACAACAACAGAACGACGGAGGCCTCAAATGTTGCCAAAGGCAATCAACATCACGGACACGATCGACTTCAAATCGATCAACACCGGCGGTCAAAGTGCCGGAAATGGCGGCGACGGCACTTTCAAGGGAGCCATCATCAGCAAGCCGACTCTCAACTTCGATCCAACCAACAAGGCCGACGGTGCCGATGTGCATGTGAGCACCGGCGATCACGTCAAACAGACGGCGGATTGGGACGCCGGAGGCGCAAACGCTAAGGCCTCATTGCTTTCCAAGGCCCATGGCGGAGACGCGGAGTCGAACGGAAGCCAGAAGTCCTACAGCGGCCACGATACCACCAAGGTATACGCCAATACGGACGCCACTCAGATCAACAAGCTCATGGTGGACCAGCACCAGGAAGTCGCGGCCGGTATCGGCGGCCACGGCGGAGACGGCAACTTCGCATGGGGTGGAGGCGTGGACTTCCATCTGGACACGCTCTGACCAGCGGCTC
>NZ_LSEF01000008.1:40431-71189 GCF_001641695.1 Bradyrhizobium neotropicale | reverse complement strand
CCCGCCGATGCCCTCGCCGGATTGCATTGGCCGCCGGGCAAGTGCGCCGGACCTCGATTTCAGGCGGTGACGATCATGCTGATGCCGCCCTCTCGATTACCCATCCTGCCGCAAGTCCGGACGCCGCTGCACGCGGCCCTGTGGTCCTGCGCGGGACCGCTCGGTCTCGTATTCGCGTATAGTTGCAGCTACAACCTGCTGCTGTTTGCGCCGTCCATCTACCTTCTTCAGATCTACGACAGGGTTTTGTCGAGCCGGAGCGGCGACACGCTGCTCCTGCTCACGCTCATTGTCGCGGTCACGGTCGTGGTCGGCGGCGTATTCGATGCATTGCGACGTGCCGTCCTGGGGCGCCTTGGCTCCTGGCTCGACGATCGGCTTCGTCCTTGCGTGCTTTCGGCCAGCCTCGAATCCGCGCTTCGCAGCGACTGGACGCGGGCGTCGGACGCCTATCGGGATCTCACGGTCCTGCGCCAGTTCGTGGAGTCCGGCGCATGTCCGATGCTGTTCGACGCGCTCTGGGCGCCCCTGTTCCTCCTTGTCCTTTTTCTGATCCATCCCCTGCTTGGCGTCGTGGGCGCCTGCTGCGTGGCCCTCCTGTTCGCTCTCACGGTTGCCGGAGACCTGGTGACCGAGGACGTCCTGCTCAAATCCAGCGCCGCACTGTCCAGGAGCTACGGCCGTCTTCAGGCCGCCGCCGGCAACATCCACATGATCCGCGCCATGGGCATGTTCGATAGCGCTGCGCGCACGATCTACCACGACGCGCAGGACGCGCGCAGGGAGCACGATGAGGCTCTCAGGCGAGGCGAGATCGTCATGCTGGCCACCAAACCGGTCCGCGCGCTGTCGCAAGTCCTGATCATGGGAGCAGCCGCGTGGCTCGTCCTCGATCACGGGAAAAGTCCGGCGATCATCTTTGCATCTACGCTGATGTTCAGCCGGGCGCTCGCGCCAGTCGAGAGTGCAGTCGCAGGCTGGAAATCACTCGTGACGGCCGTCAGTGCCTGTCAGCGGCTCGGCGCTCTTCTCGCTGCGTTCCCCGCCACCGAGCAGCAGGATATGGAGATCGTGCCGCAACAAGCGCGGAGCGGTCTCGTCGTTGACAACGTTGGCGTCAAGCTACCGGGACCCAACAATTTTCTATTGAAAGAAGTCTCGTTCAGCCTCGCGCCCGGAGAATGCCTTGGCATTATCGGTCCGTCCGGGTCTGGCAAGTCCTTGCTTGGCCAAGTGATCGCGGGGCTGTCGAGCCCGACGCATGGCGGCGTCCGCCTCGACGATACCGACGTCTCGCTGCTTCGCGAGCAACGAAGCGGCCACCGTCTCGGATATCTTCCCCAGGACATCAATCTGCTCGGCGACACCATAAACGACATCATCGCACGGCTCGATGATGCCGATCGGCGGAAGGTCGTCGATGCGGCCAAGCTCGTCGGAATCCATGATGCGATCATGCGTCTGCCGCTCGGATACGACACGGTGGTCCACAGTGAAAAATCATTCTCGCGCGGATATCGGCAGCGTCTCGGTCTGGCCCGGGCCTTTTTCGACAGTCCGCGTCTCGTTGTTCTCGACGAGCCGAACGCCAGCCTCGACTACGGAGGCGAGCGAATGCTGCTGGATGCCATCGAGCGCATGAAGCGCGCAAACGTCGTCCTGGTCGTCGTCACTCACCGGATGGGTCTCCTCGCAGCGACGGACAAGATTGCCATCATGGAAGGCGGTGCGCTCGTCGCGTTCGGCGAAAGCGAGGAAATCTTTGAACGACACCTGGCTCGGCCTCAGGTCACGTCGCAGGTTGCGCCATGATCTGGAATTTTCCCACAAACTGGAAGCTTCCCGCGGTCTCGCGACTTCCCATGATCTGGGACCAGATCGCGCGAACGCCCGTACGCCCCCGGCTCGCGGGCCGACTTGGAGGCGTTGTTACCGCAATCGACGATTTCGAGCCTCTCGAATTTCCATGGTGCTCGGCCCCCACGCCGGTCTCTCCACGCGCCGGGCTTCGCGGTATCACCCTCGCGGGCAATCTGCTCGTGCTCGGCTTCATGCTGGGGCTTGGCACATGGGCGAGCCTCGCCCCTCTCGAGAGCGCAGCAATCGCGTCCGGCGTCGTCGAACCGGAATCGAACCGCAAGACAATTCAGCACCTGGAAGGCGGTATCGTCAGGAAAATCCTGGTTTCCGACGGCGATGTCGTGCGAAGCGGACAAACGCTGATCGAGCTGGACGACACCCGCGCCGGTTCGGAGGTGCAAAGCCTTCAGGGCCAGTTATGGGATGCAACTGCTCGTGCCGCGCGGCTTCAGGCAGAGCAGCAGAGATTTGAGAGGATCGCGGTCCCGAGCACGCTGGAGCAGGACAGCCAACAAAATGGGGTGGCGGCTGCTGCGGTATCGGCGCAGCAGTTCATTTTCCAGGCACGCCGGCAGGTTCACGAGTCGCAACTCGCGGTCATTCGCGAACGGAGGCATCAGGTCGAGAAGGAGATCGAAGGTCTCAAGGCGCAGGAGAGCGCCACCGGGCAGCGAAGCGACATCGTCCGCGAAGAGCTCGATATGGTCACGACCCTCGTCAACAAGGGACTCGAACGACGGCCACGCCTCCTGAATCTGCAGCGTGAACTGGCCGACGTTGAGGGGCGCCGCGGCGAGATCGCGGCGCAGATTTCCCGCGCCGCGCAGGTCATCAACGAGTCGCAGGCGAATTCGTTCAAGCTCGAGAGCGAGAGGCAGAGCGAGATCGCACAGTCGCTTCGCGAAGCACAGAGCCAGATATTCCAGCTCCGCGAACGGCTGCTTGCGGCCAGGGATCAACTATCCCGAACGGAGGTCAAGGCGCCCGAGGACGGCGTGATAACTGACCTGCGGATTCATACGACCGGCGGCGTCATCGGGGCTGGTGCCCCGCTCATGGACCTGGTACCCCGGCAAGACCGCCTGATCGTGACCGCGCGCCTGAGGCCCGAGGACATCGACGTGGTTCATCCCGGCCTCAATGCCGAGGTGCATCTCGTACCGTACAATCAGCGTCGCGTACCGCGCCTGAAGGGAACCGTCGTGCACGTATCCGCAGACCGGCTTCTCGACAAGCGTACCGACCAACCATATTACGCGACAAAGATCCGGATCGACGACGCGCAGATCGCCGCAAACGACATCCAGATCCTCCCCGGCATGCCGGTTCAAGTGTTCATCACGACAGGGCGCGGTACCGTCGCACTTTACGCGCTCAGGCCCCTGCTCGACAGCTTCCGCGGCGCATTCCGGGAGGATTGATCCCGTTCAGCGTGACCAGGTCTCCGGCGTCGGGGCTGAGCCCGGATCGTGATCGCGGCTCTGCGCGGGCAACCGGCCGCGCCAGCGGAGGACCGCTTCCGTGCGATTGTGGGCAGCACATTTCCTCATGATGTGCTGAATGTGCATTTTGACGGTGCTTTCCGAGAGGTTCAATTTGGCCGCGATCAGCTTGTTGGGCAGACCGAGCTCCAATTCCGCCAGAACGTGCTGCTCTCGAGGCGTGAGATCGGTCACGCTCCTGTCGATGGCGGCCCTGGCTCCCTCGTTCGTCAGATATGCGGACGCGAGCCCACGCGCATCGGGCGGCTCGAAACCCGGCATCCTGCTTGCTCCAGGGACGGGCAACGGCCTGTAGACGCCGCCGACAAGAACGAGACGCAGGCCGGCTATGACGACCTCGATCGGCAGCGAGGTGGGGAGAAAGCCGCGCACGCCCCGCTGCATCGCGGCCTGCGCGGTCGGCTCGTCGTCATGGTTCGACAGGATTGCAACGGCGGCGTTGGGACAGCACTCAGCGACGAAGGCGAGATCATCCTCAACCAAAGGATCGCCGATGAGCTTGTCCGCAATACTCAGCAGCACAAGACGCACATCGCGAGTTGAGATGCTGTCCAGGCTCTGGACTGTTGCCATGTCGAGGATCTCGAACTCGGCCAACTCCCGCCTGAGGACGTTCAGGATACATGTGCGGGGCAACAGGAGCGGCTCGACGATCACCAGCGCCGGCAAGTGAAGCGATCCATTGAGCCGTTTTGAGGAGTTGGTTATGTCGTCCATGATTTCCCCGAGATGAAAAGAATTTCTGCGACATTCCCATTCCATATTGCGTCTCCTGCTGCGGCATTCGGCCTGAATGCATCATCACGAGATCGACGCAGCGCCAGTCAGGATCGTATCCACTGCGGGACCGCCTGGAGCCTGGGTGGAAATTCTTTCCGCTCAAATCATTTGGGCGCGTGCCACGCCGTGGCGCGGTCGACGCTTTCCTAATTGCAGATATTTCGATACGCGGTTGACGCCGCCGACCCCGACTTGCCATCGACGACGTATGCTTCATCCTCCTTCACGAGATACAGAAATGGTCGCTCTCCGATCTCGCCGCCCGACGCGCTCCTTCCTTTCACGCGCCCGCAGATCGTATCCACGGGGCGCCCAAACACGTTCAAGCGCATTGCGCGCTTCATATCGCTGAATTCGGCCGATCCTGCGTCCTCCATCTTCGCTGCGATCGTGACCCTTGCCTTGTCCAGGACAGGGTCTGATCTTTCCGCCGGGCGCTCGGGCGCCGCGACGCTGATCCTCGTGCGCGGGGCCGCCGCCTTGGCGAGATTGGTCGATCCGCGTTTCTTCGGGGAAGACCTCTTGCCGGACTTTGCGGGGGTTGCAGAATTCAATTTGACGATCGCAGGGGTCGGCGCCAATGCCGCCGGCGTTGGCTCGACAGGTCGGGCGACTGCAACACTGTCGAAACAGGGGCGTGACGCACACCCGAGGAAATACCCTCGGGACGGCGCGAACCAGCCAAAGCCGATCAGGACTCCTGCCAGCACTCCAACAAAAAGCAGTCCCATCCGATTCCCCTCCCCGGGAGCTCGGCTCGCACTTGTAACTAGGACTAATTCCGCGCTGGTGATCTATCTGTTGCGCAAAACCGTTAAGCGCCCATTAAGCGCGCGGGGCGCGGCATGTGCCGGGAAGGATGCCCGCAAGGTGAATCATTGCGGCTGCTCAACTTGTCCGAGATTTCCGCAAGGAGTCGTGACACGTTCCGCCGGGAGGATCATAGCTGCGGTCCGGATAACCCCGGTTCGCGCTCCGCTCGGAAGAGATTGCTATAAAGGTTTGCTATCCACTGCCGCCCGCTCGTGGTGATATTGAGATAGCGTATGGCGTTCTGAATTTGCGGGGCGACATTGTTCCAATAGAACTGCGGGTACTTGTAAACGACGTCGGCAGGCGTTTCGTAGCCGAGCTTCCTGTTCAACCCGATTTCCTCAAACTCGTAGAACAGCGCATTCGATTTTCTCAGGTAATTGGGATCACCAAGCTGACCGATAAGATCGGCAGCCCGCAGCAACATACCTTCCTCTTCGATCAATTCGTCGTTCGAAGAAGGCGTATAGGGAAAGCGCGTAAATTCTATGGCTCGGACAATTCGACTTGCATCGACCTCTTCGACAGAGTCGAGGCGCTCGGAGACGAACAGCTTCGATCGGTCCACATGATAGGGTGCGAGCGCGGCGTCCGACGCCCCTCTCGGAAGACGAATTGTTTGGCCGGTCAAATCTGCGACATAGGAGTCTTCGCTATCTCCTTGAACGATCCCGCGCACGTATCCGATATCGTGGGTAAGGCAGGCGAGGATGAAATTTGCGTAATCCACGGCTGTTGTCGGCCGCGACAACATTCGCCCCATTAGGATGTCGTGCCCCGCAAGAGTAACAAGCATAGTGTGCTCTATGTCATGATACAGAGCGTCGCTGTTACCGATGCATTCCAATGTAAGTCTGGCGGCAAACGGAAGGACTTCGGTCAACCGGGCATGCGAGGAACCAAACCTGTCTCGCGTATCGGACGTTAGAAACGACGATAAAGTCTGAGCCAGCAGTTCTGGAATCGTGATCATCTGAACACCCGCCCACTGTTGTTGGAGCAGAGCAACCGCGCGCCGTCGCCAATCCAAAGAATCGGTCCCCGACTTCTGTTCGGAACGCTTGACCTAGATCAAAGGTCGGCTCGGGTCGCCATAGGGCGGCCGTCCGGTCCAGGCCCCCTCGTTCGTCACATAGGTCAATTCGATCGCGGCCCCAATCCAGGCAGGGTCGATCAGCGCGCGGCCAACCTCCTGTACGCCGCAATTGCTCGCTTGAGATCGCCATACTCGTCGCAAGGAATGAGGCAGAGATTTTCAAGCGCGGCGAGGAGTTGCTCGGCTTTCTCCGGCTCGCCAAGGACCAAATAGGCTTCACCGAGATGCGCGTGCGCTCCACGGTGGCGGGGGTTCAGGATCAGCGCCTGCTGATAATGGCCGATGGCCGGACCTAGCTGACGCAGCCGTCGATAGGCATAGCCGATATAGTTCTGGGTGTCGGCATTAAGGGGATCGCGCAACGCGGCGAGCTCGAACGCCGCGATCGCTCCGTTCCAATCCTCTGCTGCGAGCGCCTTCTTGCCTGCCTTGAAATCGGGATCGAGCTGCACCCAATCGGCATCCACCGCGACCGACGTCATTGTGGTGCAGATCGGCCAGGCCTCGGACCTGATTGCCGTCCCGGCTTTACCGTCAAACCCGTCAAATGGCGGTTTGGTCCACCATTCTGGCGGGCTTTCCGTGTAAGCCGCAACACCGGCAACCACCCCCCCGAGCGCTGCAGCCACTATGATTGCGCGGACCATCGCTGTTATCTCGGCATCGAGGCCGTCAGGTAACTTGCCGACGACCGATAAATCATTGTTTTGCACTGCCTACAGTGGCCGTTTGCAGGAATGTTTTGGCGTCGCGGACTTCCTTTCGCTCCGTATCCGCGTTCCTGGTCAGCTCGACCAGCTTGCTGAAGTACTGGTCCGCCTTCTGGCGGTCGCCGGCGAGATCTGCGGCACGGCCGGCTCCCCAGAACGCGCGAAAGCGATTGGGGGTTTGCTTCAGCGCGGTCTCGTACTCGTTCAGAGCGGCTGCAGGCTGCCCTGCCTCGAGCAGCAATTCGGCCAACAATTCGCGGAACGGGAATAGGCGATTCTCCATCGCCACGTGCTTGAGGCTGCCGTCTTCGCGGTCGGCGGCCGCCCGCATGAAACGCAGTGCCTTATCTGCATCGCCTTCCTTCACTGCCACCCAGGCTGAAACGGCAAGCATCTGCTCGTCGGTACGGTCGGCCCAGTAGGATTGATCGGCCCCCTGCAGCGTTGCGCGCAATCCCTTCATTGCTTCGATCTCTTCCCTGGCACCGGCGAGATCGCCGGTACGCGCCATGCCGAGACCGCGCGTAAAACGAATCAAGGAGTCCGCCATTGGATATTTGGTGGGCGTCATCGGCAACGCCGCGGCGCCGGCCCAGTCGCCCCGCTCCAAGACATAGCGCGCTGGCATAGCGGCCTTGGCGGTGAAGTTGACGAAGTTGATCGGTCGATCACCGCGATCGGCCGTGGCAAGCGACTTTTTGATCATCGCATCGGCTTTGACGTCCTGCGCGAGTTGCAGATGCGCATAGACGGTAAAGTCTGCCGCGTGATAGTAGTCCGGCTGGATCTCGAGCGCCGAAGCGTTCGAGGCGATCGATTCCTCCCAAAGCCCGACCATGGAATAGATGTGCGATGGCATGTGCCGCGCGTGTGGTACGGCAGGAGCAATGCCGGCATAGCGCCGAGCGGACGCAACGCCCTTTTCGGCGAGGGGCGCAAAGTCGTAGGCATGAATGAGGTAATGCGTCACGCCTGGATGTTGCGGGTTCTGTTCAAACAGCTTTTCCAGAAGGGCCGCAGATTTGAGCTGGTTGGCGTAGGAGAGATCGTTCTTCGGTGCCGAAGCCTGTAACGTCAGCGCATAATATGCCTGCACCTCATAGTCGTCAGGATAGCTTTGCGCCATCCGCTCCATGGCGGCATTGTAGGCCGCCAGACGAGCATCCACTGCAACATTGTCATGGTCCCGGAAGTACGCGGCCAGCGCCTCGATCCAATCGCGCTCACGCGGCGTCTTCGGCCCGACAGCGCGGGCTTTTTCCAGTGCCTCCCAGGCCGCCTGGGCCTCCGCTCGCGTCGGCGTGGTTGCCAGCGTATTGCCGAGAAGATCCATCGCAACACCCCAATAAGCCATGGCGCACTTGGGATCCTGCTGCAGTATCGCTTCGAACTTCCGGCGGGCGATCAAGAACCAATACGAATGCAGCATCGCGACACCGCGATCAAACTCGGCCTGCACGTTGGGATCGCAGGACGTAGGAAAGGTCACGTTACCGAGCTTTTGGTCCTGCTGCCCGAATGCGCCGCTTGCCAGGGCTGCAGTTATCAGGCCGCTCGCCAACACCATTCGCGCCGACTGTATGCTCATCACAATCCCTCCTCTCCAGGATAGTGGCGCGCGAACTTGCACCACGACCGCTGCGCCTGGCGCCTGTTCGGGATATTCCTGATTGCTGCTGTGCAGTTGCGTAGCGAAAATGCGGCCGAAGGCTTCCCAAAGCGCGACAATCGCGCTCGCACAACCAGTTATTGTGCTTGTTTGCTGACACTCTCGCTATAACCAAACCAATGCAATCGCCCAACGTCGAATTGCCAGGTCGCGATTGGCAACTATTCCACTTCTGGTGTCCCTAAAACAGCAGGAAGACTTCCGTACTTGGCTTCCGCGATCAATCCTGCTGTCGCCTTCGGCTGCGGGCAATTACGATGAAACCGCGGCAGGGTTGCAAGTGGAGAAAGACCCCCAAGCCGACTTAGCTTTTTGCGAAGCCTCCCTGTCCCACAAGGGAAGAAGGAGGAGAGGCGAGCTTCTCAGCCAGCCTGAAGCGCAGCGTGAACTCGGCGCCGCCGCCGGGGAGGTTTTCGACCGCGATCGTCGCGGCGTGATCGTCGGCAACGGCGCGCACGATCGATAGGCCAAGGCCCGCACCGTCCGTGCGCTGGCGGTCGGCACGCCAGAAACGCTGGAAGATCAGCTCACGCTCCTCCTCCGCGACACCGGGACCGCAATCGCGCACCCGCACCGAGCCGTCGTCGCCTACCTCGACATCGACGGACGTATCCTTCGCGGTGAACTTGATGGCGTTTTCGGCGAGGTTAAAGATCGCCCGCTGCAGCATGACCGCATTGCCGTGGATCATCACCGGCGCCTCGGTACCCTTCAACGCGATGTCCTTGTGCTGGGAAAGCGCGAATGGCGCGATCGCGGCGATCACCTCGGCGCAGACGGCACGCAAATCCGCGGTCTCGCCGGGATCGATCACCAGCGTATCGAGCTCGGCGATCTCGAGGAGCTGAGCCACGATCCGGCTCATGCTTTCGATGTCGGCGTGCAGCGCCTGGCTCACCGCGCCATCGCCGAGCGTGTCGATCCGCGTGCGAAGGATCGCCAGCGGCGTGCGCAATTGGTGCGCGGCGTCGGCCGTGAACTGCCGCTGCACGCGAAACCCATCATCGAGACGGTCGAGCGCCTGGTTGACGGCGGTGACCAGCGGCATGATTTCGCGCGGAATCTGCTCGGTCGGCAGGCGGATATCGGTACGAGACGGGCCGATATTGCTCGCCTCCTCCGAGGCCTTCCACAGCGGCGCGACCGCGCGGCGGAAGATGATGATGTCGGTGGCGAGCAGGACCAAGAGGATCGGGATGGTGATCCATCCGACGCGGCGAAAGAAGTTCGAGATGATGTCGTCGATGATGACGTCGCGATGCGCCAGATCCTCGGCGACCCGGATGCGGACGGTCTTGCCGCCGATGGTCCGGCTGACGCCCGCGCCGGAAATGGTCTCGGACAGCGGCGGTGCCGGTGTGCCCGGGCGCCGATGCGAGGAGAACAGCAAGCGGCCGTCGGCATCGCGGATGTCGTACTGATAGCGGCCATAAGCGTCCGAATAGAGGCCCCTGAGACTGTCCGGTAGATTGAACGTCAACGTGCCGTCCGGCTGCACGGCGATGCGCTCCGCCAGCACCTCGGCCTGGGCACGCATCGCCTCGCGATGCAGCTGGTCGACCTCCGAGTTGAGCAGCCAGAACAGCACCAATGGCAGGAAGATCGCAACCACCGCGACCGCGACGATGTGCAGGAACACGATGCGCCAGATCAGCGACTTGAACGTCGGCGATCTCGCAATGGCCCCGGCCGTCGCCACGCTACTTTTCCTCGGCCATCAGATAGCCGACGCCGCGGATGGTGTGGATCACGACCTTGGCGCCGTGCTCGGCGAGCTGCTTGCGCAGCCGCGAGACGTAGACCTCGACCGCATTGGAGGCAACCTCGCCCTCGAGCCCGAAGATGTGGTCCTCGACATTCTTCTTCGGCACCACCCGCCCCTGCCGGCGGAGCAGGATCTCGAGCACCGAGGTCTCGCGCGCGGAGATGATCCGCGGCTGGTCGTCGACGAAGATCTGGCGGCTCTCGGTGTCGTAGACGAGGTTGGCGAGGCGCAGCGAGCGGCCGAGCAACTGGCCCGGGCGGCGCAGGATCGCCTCCAGCCGCGCCACCAGCTCCTCCATCGCGAACGGTTTTGCGAGATAATCGTCGGCGCCGCTGCGCAGGCCGTTGACGCGGTCCTGCAGTCCGCCGCGCGCGGTCAGCACCAGGATGGGCAGCGGATCCATCTGCCGGCGCAGCTCGCGCAGCACCGACAGGCCGTCGCCGTCGGGCAGTCCGAGGTCGAGGATCATCGCGGCATAGCTGACATTGTGCACCGCCTCGCGCGCCTCCGCGGCGCTGCTCACGATGTCGCTCTCATAGCCCGCCGCCGACAGCCCGCTCGCGACGAGCCGCGATAGCTCGGCATTGTCCTCGACGATCAGCAGGCGCATGCGTTGAACCCGACGCTCCGGTATTCCCGAATCCTGCGGCCCACGCCGCAACAGACGATGTCTCCCATCATTCGGCGGCCACGGCCAGCAAAAAAACCGCTCTCCGGACCGAAGCCGAGATGCGCAGGCTCCGTAAGGTGAGCGTCAGCGTCGACTGCTAACAGGGTTCCGCTCCTGCCATGACGGTTGCATCGCCCCTGCCCCCCGGCGCGGCGGTGGCCGGGTCGTGGGCGGACGCTGCCGAAGCCATTACAAGAGGACACGAGCGATGACGGCATTTCGTGTCAAGCATGCGGGCCTTGCGGCGAGCATTGCTGCGGCGGCGGTGCTTGCCGCCGGCGCGTGGCTGTTGACGCGCACAAGCGAGGTGAGACCGGCCAAGGCCGACCAGCCGGACGCGAAGAGCGAGGTCGATGTCGCGCAACAGACAGTCGATATCACCGAGAAGCAGGCCGACGGCTTCAAGATCCTGCCGGCCGAGCCCCGCAGTTTCCGCGTGATGAAGAACGCGGTCGGGTCGATCGACTTCAACCAGAATATGCTGGTTCAGGCATTTACGACCAACCCGGGCAGGATCGTCGATACGATCCTCAACGTCGGCGATACCGTCACCAAGGGGCAGACCCTGTTCACGATCGACAGTCCCGACCTCCTCCAGGCCGAATCCACCCTGCTCGCGGCAGCCGGTGTGCTGGAACTGCAAACCCGGACGCTCAATCGCGTGAAGCAGCTTCTGAAAACCGGCGGCGGCGCGCAAAAGGACGTCGATCAGGCGACCTCGGACCAGCAGACCGCCGAAGGCAATTACAAGGCCGCCCGCGACGCCGTACGCATCTTCGGCAAGACCGAGGAGGAGGTCGACCGAATTCTCGCGGACCGGAAGGTCGATTCGATCCTGCGCGTGCCGAGCCCGATCTCGGGCCAGATCGTGGCCCGAAGCGCAGCTCCCGGCCTCTACGTCCAGCCCGGGAACGCGCCGGCGCCTTATACGCTGGCCAACCTCTCCACCATGTGGATGGTCGCGAACGTCATCGAGACCGACGCCCCCGCCTATCGGCTCGGACAGCCCGTGGCCGTCACCGTTCCGGCGTATCCCAACGACGTGTTCCGCGGCTACGTGACAACGCTCGGACTGAACATCGATCCGAACACGCACCGCCAGCTCGTTCGCTCCGTGATCGACGATCCCGACCACAAGCTCCGCGCCGGCATGCTCGCAACCTTCTCCATCGAGATCGAAGGCCCGAGAACGTCGGTTGCGATCCCGTCGGACGCCATCGTCCGCGAAGGTGACGGCTCAATGACGGTATGGGTGACCACCGATCGTCGCCGTTTCAAGAGGCGCGCGGTGAAGGTCGGGCTGGGACAGAACGGATGGCGTCAAATCCTGGACGGGCTCAATCCAGGAGAGCTGGTGGCCTCGACCGGCGCGATCTTCCTCAGCAACAAGTTTGCCATCGCGGTCACGGGCTGAACCTGGCACCCATCATTCTTCTTCGCTCAGTGCAAGTGTACGGTTTTGATCAAGAGCATCCTCCAGTTTGGCCTGACCCGCAGCGCGATCATCGTGCTCGGCCTCGTCGTGTTCTGCGCCGCGGGAATTGCGGCCTTCAGCAAGCTGAACATCGAGGCCTATCCCAACCCGGCGCCGGTGATCCTGGAAATCACCGCGCAGGCTCCGGGGCTTTCGGCCGAGGAGATGGAGAAATACTACACGATCCCGATGGAGGTCGGTCTCTATCCGACGCCCGGCGTCGTCAACATCCGCTCAACCTCGTTCTATGGCCTGTCCTTCGTCCGCGTCACCTTCCGCTACGGCGTTGACTACTACTTCGCACTGACGCAGGCCGCCAACAGCATCCAGCAGAACATCACGCTGCCCGGCAACCTCGTGCCGACCATCCAGCAGTCGAGCCTGGTCGGAGAGATCTATCGTTACCAGCTCGTCGGCCCGCCGAATTTCGGCCTGACCAATCTGCGCACCTTGCAAGACTACGTCGTCACCCGGCGGCTGATGACAATTCCGGGCGTGGTGCAGATCAATGCCTGGGGCGGCACCACCAAGCAGTTCAACGTCGACGCCGACCTCTCCAAGCTCGAGGCCTACAACATCACCGTGCCGCAGCTCGTCACCGCGCTGGGCAATTCCAACGCCAATGTCGGCGGCCGCGAGATCGCGATCGGGCAGCAGTCGGTCAACATTCGCGGGATCGGCCAGATCGATTCCGGCGGGGCTGACGACGTCACCAAGGGCTACAGGGTCCAGGACATCGAGAACATCGTCCTCACCCAGCAGAACGGGCTTCCGATCCAGATCAAGGATGTTGCCAAGGTCTCGATCGGCTACGTGCCGCGGCTCGGCATCGCCGGCAAGGACAAGGAGGACGACATCGCGGCTGCCATCGTCGTGATGGGGCGGACCCAGCACACCAACGACATCATTCCGAGGGTGCAGGACGAGGTCGCCAAGATCAACAGCGACGGCACGCTGCCGCCAGGCGTCAGGATCGTGCCCTATTACGACCGCAGCGCGCTGGTCGGGGTCACAACGCACACGGTGCTGCACAACCTCGTGTTCGGTTGTCTCCTGGTGTTCGTGATCCAGTGGGTTTTCCTCGGCAATCTGCGCAGTGCGCTGATCGTCGCCGCCAACATCCCGTTCGCGCTGTTCTTCGCCATCATCATCCTGGTGCTCCAGGGAGAGGACGCCAACCTCTTGTCGCTCGGCGCGGTCGATTTCGGCATCATTGTCGATTCCGCCGTCATCATCATGGAGAACATCTTCCGCAATTTCCAATCGAGCCCGGAGAGCCGCGCTCGCGTATTGCAGAACCTGGCGGAAGGTTATTGGGGACCGGACCCCACCTCGTCCAGCCACGGCCAGCCCGCAGCCGCCCGCTGGACCGAGCGACTGCGGATGATCTTCGTCAGTGCGCTCCAGGTCGACAAGGCCGTGTTCTTCACCGCTGCGATCACCGTGACCGCCTTCGTGCCGCTGTTCACGATGCAGGGCGTCGAGGGCCAGATCTTCGGGCCGATGGCGCGCACCTACGGTTACGCCCTCGCCGGCGCACTGCTGGCCACCTTCACGGTGACGCCGGTGCTCGCCTCGCTGCTGCTGCCCGAGCACATCGAGGAGACGGAGACCGTGATCGTGCGCGGACTGCGCAAGGTCTACACGCCAGTGCTGCGCTGGGCCCTGAGCCGCGTCAGGCTTGCGGTGACCGCGGGCGCCATCTTCCTCGCCCTCTCGGCACTCGCGGCAAGCCGGCTCGGCAGCGAATTTCTCCCGGCGCTCGAGGAAGGCAATTTCTGGATCCGCGCCGCGATGCCGCCGACGATCTCGCTCGATGCCGGCACCGAAGCGACGCGCAAGATGCGCGACATCCTGTTGCGCCACCCCGAGATCATCACCGTCGTCTCGCAGCACGGCCGGCCGGACAATGGCAGCGACGCCTCGCCGTTTTCCAACGTCGAGCTGTTCGCGCCGATCAAGCCGTTCGACGAATGGCCGCCCGGTCTGACCAAGGAGAAACTGACCGAGGAGCTCCAGAAGGAGTTTGACGAGGAGCTGCCCGGGATCACCTTCAATTTCTCCCAATACATCCAGGACAATGTCGAGGAAGCGCTGTCCGGCGTGAAGGGCGCCAATTCGGTCAAGATCATCGGTCCCAACCTCGACGTGCTGGAGCAGACCGCGACCAAGGTGATGGACGTGATGCGGGATGTCCAGGGCGTTGCCGATCTCGGCATCTTTCATCTGGTTGGCCAACCCAACCTCAATATCAAGGTCAATCGCGAGAAGACGGCCCGCTACGGCCTGAACACCGGCGACGTCACCACCGTGGTTCAGGCGGCGCTCGGCGGCAGCGTCGCCACCAACGTGCTGGAAGGCGATCGTACCTTCGGCGTCGCGGTGCGCCTCGATCCAAAATTTCGGCAGAGCATCGACGAGGTGCGCAACATCAAGGTCGCCTACCAGACGCCGTCCGGCACCAATGCCTATATTCCCCTGAGCGAACTCGCCGACATATCGCTCGATACCGGCGCGCTGTTCATCTATCGCGAGAAGAGCCAGCGCTACATTCCGATCAAGTTCAGCGTGCGCGGCCGCGATCTCGGCTCCACGGTTGCAGAGGCGCAGGCGCGCGTTGCCGAGGCAGTGCAGCTTCCGACCGGCTATCGCATCATCTGGTCCGGCGAGTTCGACAATCTGGAAGCGGCGAAGGCACGGCTAATGGTCGTGGTGCCGATCACGCTGCTCCTGATCTTCGTGCTGCTCTACAGCCTGTTCAACTCCGTGCGCGACAGCCTGCTGGCGCTCGCCGGCATTCCCTTCGCGGTCGGCGGCGGGCTGATCGCGCTCTATCTCGCCGGGCTCGACTTCAGCATCTCCGCCGCGATCGGATTCATCTCGCTGTTCGGCGTCGCGGTAATGGACGGCATCCTCAACATCACCTACTTCCGCGAGCTGCGCGCCTCCGGCATGGGCATCGCGGAGGCCGTATTCAGCGGCGCCGAGCAGCGCATGCGGCCGATGCTGATGACCGCGCTCTCCGCCGGCGTCGGCCTGTTTCCCGCGGCACTGTCGCACGGCATCGGCAGCCAGGTGCAGCGGCCGCTCGCCACCGTCGTGGTTGGCGGCATGTTCATCGGCCCGCTGCTGCTGCTCGTGGTGGCGCCGGCGCTGCGCAAGATATTCCTGTCGCGCGAGAGAGTTGCGCCGCACGAGGACGGTGCTGCCGCCTCGCCGCCCGAAGTGGCCCATTAGGAAGGCGGGTGAATGCGTAGCGTGACAGCCATGACCCGCCTCGCACGAGCGCTCGCAACCGGCGGCGCAAGCCTTTGGCTCGCGAGCTGCGCCGTGGGTCCGAATTTCACCCCGCCGCCTGCGCCCGATGTCTCCCGCTACACGCCGGAGCCGACGGCCTCGCCACGCACCGATGCCGACGGGCCGCGCGTGCCGCGGCAACGTTTCGTGGACGGTGCCGATATCCCGACGCGCTGGTGGGCGGCGTTCCGGTCCACGCCCCTCAACGAGCTGATCCGCCTGTCAGTCCAGCACAATCCTAGCCTGCAGTCGGCCGAGGCGTCGATCAGAATCGCGCAATACAACGCGCTGGCCCAGCGCGGGCTTTTCTTTCCGCAGATCGGCGCAAATTACACGCCCTCCCAACAACAAATATCCGGCGCCTCGAGTTCGGGCCCAGGTGGCCAGTCCCCGTCGGTATTTTCGCTCCATACCGCGCAATTGAACGTCAGTTTCGTGCCGGATATTTGGGGCCAGAACATTCGCGCCGTCGAGAGTCTCGACGCAATATCCGAGCAGCAAGTGTTCCAGCTCGAGGCGGCCTACCTCACGCTGATTGCCAACGTCGTCACCGCGGCGATCCAGGAAGCATCACTTCGCGGCCAGATTGCCGCGATCCAGCGCGTTGTGAAGATTGAACGCGGTATCCTGGAGATCGTGAAGAACCAGTTCAACGCAGGCAGTGCCTCCCAGGTCGACGTGCTGGCGCAGGAGGCCGCTCTGGCCCAGTCCGAGCAGCTCCTGCCGCCGCTCCAAAAGCAGCTCGCCGTTCAGCGCGACCTCCTGACCGCGCTCGCCGGGCAATTCTCCGCGGACGAAATCCTACAAAAGTTTACGCTCGACGGGCTGGCGCTACCCGCAAATCTGCCGGTGAGCCTGCCGAGCAAGGTGATAAGCAAGCGTCCTGATGTCAGGGCCGCCGAGGCGCTGCTGCACTCGACGAACGCCCTAGTCGGTGTGTCGGTCGCGGCGCGGCTGCCCAACGTAACGATTACCGGAAATGCAGGAGCCACCGGCTTCAACCTGGCCGAGTTGTTCACGCCAGGGACCAGCTTCTATGTCATCGCGGCGAGCATGACGCAGCCAGTTTTCGATGGGTTGACGCTTTACCACAAGCAGAAGGCCGCAGAGGCCGCGGTGGACCAAGCGGACGCACTCTATCGCCAGGCCGTCATCACGGCGATGCAGAACGTCGCCGACGCTTTGCGCAGTTTGCAGGCGGACGCGCGTGCCTTGCAAGCTGCGGTCAAGGCCGAACTCGCCGCGAAGGCAAGTCTCGACATCATTCAGAAGCAGCTCGTTCTCGGGCAGGTCAATCAGGTGGTCGTGCTCAATGCCCAGCAAGTATATCTGAACGCTGCGGTCGTCCGCGTTCAGGCGCAAGCGACGCGCCTCTCGGACACCGCCGCCCTGTTCATGGCGCTCGGCGGCGGTTGGCGGGCCCATTGCACGACGCCCGTCTGGCGCGACTGCGTGCTGACGGACGCCCCGCCCACGACCGTTCAGGTGAGCGAGGCCAAATGACGAAGACACGCCGCCAGCCGATCAAGCGAGGCGCTTACCAGATGACCGCGGCGCACAACAGCGCGAGCGGCAGGACGGCGAGCCCGATCGGGACCCATTTGCGCATCTCAGCCGGGCTTTTGGGATATTGGAAGATCTGGAAGGCAATGAAGCCGCCAACGGCCACGCCCAACACGAAGCGAAACATATCGGATGGGGTGTCGTATGCGGACCACAGGCTTTCGGTCTGGGGAGAAGCGACACGGACGGTGACCACAATCACCACCAGGAGAAAGAGCGTCCGCAGAATCAGACCGAGAATCCGCATATGTGTCATCCAGCGCCCGGAGAATCTTAACACAAAGCGGCCAGGAAAGTCATCTTTCTCGCGGCCCCGGCCCCTCGTTCGGACGGAACGCCCGCTATGACATGCATTGATAAAATAGCCGTCACATTTGCCCTCGTGATTTTGTCGGCTGTCGCGGTCAACGCCGCGACGCCACCGCGCTGTCACGCAGAGGTCATTTCCTCCGAGGAACTCCCCTATGCGCCGCCTGGATATTGGCTGCTCAAGGCGACGGTGCGGGTGACCTATCCACACGGGCCGACGGTCGTCTCGACCTTCGCCAAAAACTCGCCGTGGCACATGGTCTTGCGCCGGGGCGACGCGTTCTGGTTCGATTGCGAGCGCCTCAAAGACGCCTGGCTCGTCTCGCTGGCACCAGGCTGATAGCGCCACGCCCTGGGAGCTGACCATGCCAAATCTGTTGTTCGGGGTCGTTCAAGTGGCGCTGCTGGCGGCGGCCAGCCCGGCCCCGCCCGCCGCCGGTCGCGGCGATCAGCCCCCGATCGCACAAGTGCGGATAGTGTGCGATCAGAACTGCGACTGCTGGCAGACGAACTATCGCGAACGCCGGCCGATCCTTGCCGGTCATGACGATCTGGCCTGTCCAGCACAGAGACCCGATCGCCCGCCATACGGCTATTACAACGGCCACTACCGCAGCGGACCGGCCACCGGCCTTGGATTTTTCAGCCGGTACCCGGTCCGGGAATTCTCGTTCCCGTTCTGACGAAAACGGCCGGCCTCGCAGCCTCAGCAATAAGCCAAAACAAGCTGGCCGCGGCATTTGGAAGAGCCGTTATGTCGAGCCTTGGCCACATCGGGTTTGCGTCCGCGTCCGGACTGCCCGGATGACTCGACGCGCTTCCGGAGCCCATACGAGGCTGTTCGAAAACGGCAATAGTTTCGGGATTGCGCAAGGACCGAAAGCACCCATCCCGCGGCGAAAGACATGAATCAACTCAGGCCAGCTGTTCCAGCAGCGCCCTGGCCTTCCTCAAGACCGGCGTGTCGAAGCCTTCGGTGAACGAGCGATACCGCAGTGCGAGGAGATCGTGAGCTTCCGTGCACTTGCCTTGGTCACGCCACAGGCAAGCGAGCCTGGTCGCAGCGCGCAGCCCTAACGTCTTCGCGCTCTGACGCTCCGCCACAGCGAGCGCTCGATGATAATGCTGCTCTGCCGCGGCCTGGTCGCCCCGCGTATTCATCATGTCGCCTCGAAGTCGATGCAACTCGACCTCACCGGACCGCTCTTGGGTCATCTCGATGAGCTGCGCGGCCTCAACAAGGCATTGCTGGCCCTCCTGCAGATGCCCGACCTTGGCGTGAGCCTCGGCGAGAAAGCAGAGCGCGCGTGGCGTGTGCACCACAGCTCCTACACCACGAAGCACCGAGAGCCCCCTCGCGAGCAGCGCGAGGCCGTCCTGCACCTGTCCTAGTGTTGTCAATGAACGACCATGCTGAAGAAGTCCGAGGCCCAACCAGAGCGGAAAGCCATGCTCGTTCGAGAGAGCCACCAATTCCTCCGCATGCCGTAATGCGTCATGCGGCAAGCCGGCGGCCGCCTCCACCGCACACACCTTGCTCAACACAAAGGCCACCGTGAACGGATGGTCGAGCGAACGGGCTTCTGATAACGCCTCGTCCGCGCGCGCGTGTCCCTGATCGATGTCGCCCAGAAGCGCCAACGTCACCGCCAAGTGACCCTGGCTCGCCGCGCGCGGATCGGCCACCGCTATGGCGGCGCAAATCGCGCGAGCGGCCGGATCTCTCAAGCCATCGCACAGCTCGAGAAGGCCGCGCGCTGTCACAAACTCCCCGCGATAGTGGCAACTGGCGCCGTGGATATAGTGACCCAGCAGCAGCGTGGCTTGATCTTTTCTTGTCTCGCCCAATTTCTCCATCTGCTCGGCAAGCGACACCGCCAGCTCGTGCTCGGCGCGAACCGAATGGAAGCCCCATTGGAAATAGAGCAGCGGAGCGAGACGATCCGTTCGATCGAACCGCTCAGCGAGCGCCCGCGCCCTGACAAGGGTATCGGCCACCGCCGGCGCCGAATACCCCCTGGCCGCCATCAGGGCCCGCCCCAGGGTAATCTGCAGGTCGAGCTCGTGCTGCACCGGCCGCGACTCCTCGGGCATGTTCGCAAGCAATTCGAGACCCTTCTGCAACTGCGCCACCGCTTCCGTCATCGCCGATCGCGCGACCGCCTGCTGGCCGGCCTTGAGCCGGTAGCCGACCGCCTTCTCGTTGAAACCAGCCTCGGCACAATGGTGGGCCATGAGTTGGGGCTGTGCAGCCACGATTTCAGGGAACTGACTTTCTAGCGTCGTCGCGACGCGAGCATGGATCTGCTGGCGTCGACCGCGCAGCATGGTGCTATAGGCTGCGTCCAGCACCAGCGCGTGCTTGAAGGTGTACTCTGCATCAGGCGGGGTTCCCCGCTGGAAGACCAATTCGGCGCTTACGAGCTGCGCCAAGGCCCCGTCCACCTGTTGCTGCGGCACGGCTGCGACGGCGCTGATCAACTCATGCGAGAACGACCGCCCAAGGGCGGCTCCGATCTGCGCCATCTCGCGCACGGGCGCCAAGCGATCGAGCCGTGCCAGGAGTGAGGCGTGGAGCGAGGTAGGGATCGCAAGCCGAGGCACGGGCCCCCTCGCATCAAAGCGGTCGCCAGCGTCGGCCAGCATGCCGCTCTCGATCACCGCCTTGGTCATTTCTTCGATGAACAGCGGTATGCCATCGGTCCGATCGATGATTCCTTCGACGATCTCCTGGGGCAACGCCTTGCCGCCGGTCACCCGCATGATCATCTCGGCGCGCTGTCGATGCTGCAGCCGGCTGAGACTGATCAATGTCACGTGCGAGCGCCCGATCCAGGCTGGCGCGAACTCTGGCCGGAAAGTGATGATCAGCAAGACCCGGAGGGTGGCCACGCGATCGACGATGCGATCCAACAGGTCGAGCGAGGTGGGGTCGATCCAGTGCACATCCTCGAACACCATCAGCACGGGCCGGCGCGCCGCCAGTCCCTCGAGCTGGGCCAGGAGGACCCCGAGCGTCTTCTCCTTGCGTTTCTGAGGGGTGAGACTGAGAGGTGGATAGCTTTTGCCGATCGGCACGGACAGCAGGTCCGCGATCAGAGGGACGGCCTCGCTGAGGTCGGCGTTTGCCTCCGCAAGCAACGCTTCGAGCTTGCCCAACCGTTGCTGGTCCGTATCGTCGCGCCGGAATTCCGCCGCCCGCTCGAGCTGTGAGATGGTCGGGAAAAGCGCGCTGTCCTGATGGTGCGGCGAGCAGAAACGGCGCAATCGGATATGTGGATCATAGCTGAGCCGCTCCAGCACGGTCTCGGCGAGGCGCGATTTGCCGATGCCGGGCTCGCCCGATATCAGCACGACCGAGCCATCGCCGCGTTTTGTCTGCTGCCAGCGGCGCATCAGCAGCTCGATCTCTTCATCGCGGCCGAGCAGTGGCGTTCTGGCTACGCGCAGGGCCTCGAAGCGGCTATCGACCGCGTTCGCACCGATGACTCGCCAGACCGGCACCGGGTCGCTGAAGCCTGTGATGGACACGCTCCCGAGAGCGAGATACTCGAAGAGTCCACCGATCAGGCGGCGGGTGCTGCCGTCGATGATCATCGTATCCGGCTCGGCCAGCGCCTGCAGCCGCGCGGCCAGATTGGGGGTCTGACCAATCACCCCATGTTCCTGCGATGCGCCATCCCCGATGAGATCACCGACGATCACCAAGCCAGTGGCAACGCCAACTCGCACTCGCAATCTTGCCGACGGGCCGACATCGAGTCCTGCCACTGCCGCAACCAATGCTAGTCCGGCACATACCGCGCGCTCAGCATCGTCTTCATCGGCCCGCGGATAGCCGAAATATGCGAGCACGCCGTCGCCCATGAATCTGGCAACGAACCCGCCAGATTTCTCGATTTGCTCGGCACAGCAGCGGTGGTACTTGCCAATGATTTCCCGCAAGTCTTCAGCGTCGAGCTTGGTCGAGAGCGCTGTCGAGCCAACAAGATCGGCGAACATCACCGTGAGTTGACGTCTCTCGGCCGCGGTCCAAGGAGTACGCACGGATCTCGGCCCGGTCTCAGCCAACTCCGCAATCGCGCGCAACATCTTCTTGCGATGGCCGAGCGAGACACCGATTTTTTCGAGGTCATAGTCGGTCAGATCGCGCAGAACGCTTGAATCAATGTCGTTCTCGGCAAAGCGCTGCGCGTATTGCCCCAGGCCAAGGATGTTGAGCCAGTCCGCAATCTGCTGCATTGGCGCCCTCGACTGTCTGATTGACGGCCAGCCGAATATCGGACTGCAGCAAAGTAACGTTATCTTTCCAGCATAGCATGCTTTAGTTCGCGGCGTTCGGCCGCGGCAGGCCCCCGATCTTTGCCAAAATGGTGCAACAGTACAGGCGCCCGCTACTAAGCCGCGAGTGGCACGCTCAGAGCAACTCGATTTGCCGTATGCGCCCGATTTCGGCGGCAGGGAGCGTTGCGGCTTTTGATCGAGGCTGGTTCATATGCCGGCGCCAAAATGCTGTGCGACGTCCGCTTCTGTGAGCAATTGGCTGATCGAACTGGCTCTCTGTGAAGTCATGAGGCCGTGGACAACGACCATGCCTTGCACAGCGCGCTTTGAACTTCATCAATATCGAAGCTCACCGTCACCCCGAACATCGGCACCGAGGCGCAAATTCGGATTATACGATTGTCGACCTTTGCCACTGTTTTGCCCGACGTGTCAAATGCCGTTGTAGCTCGTGGGGCGTAGAGCGAAGCGAAACCAGTCGCTCGGCAGCGCCGCCACTCAGAACTAGTTAAGCGCAAACCAGGCCTTGGCAACAAACGTCGCGCCGCACCAGTTCGAGACCAGGCCGTCAGGGTTGGTGACGAGATTAACGCGGCCACCCGGCCGAGCGTTTGGATCGCCCGTAAAGACAAAGCAGTTTTCCTTCGACAGATTGGTGTCGTAGTAGCGCAGATCGAGGTTGAACGCCTCGTGGGTGAAGGTCACGCCCGCCTGCCAATTGAGATAGCCAGGTAGCGGGAAGCCGCCGAGTTGCGCGGCCTGATTGCCGAACCAGGAATAGCCGGCGGCAGCCGTGAACGATACGGCCAGGTTCTGCGGCAACAGGTGGCCGGGCACATCGTAGCCGACGCCAGCCGCGGCGTATTGGCTCCAGGCGCCAGTGTTCGAGACATTAGGAGAATAGGCGAAGCCGGCCGCGACACGGATATGTTCGCCGATGCGACGATCGCCGCGAACAACCGCCTCCCAATAGTTGATGCCATTGGTCTCGCCGGGAAGCCTTTCACCCGGATAGGCGAAATAGGTGACGCCAAGATCGAAATCGATGTTTGCGATCTTCGGGCGGATACCGCCGGCAAAGGTAAACTCCGCGGCTGGCTCGGTCGGTAGCTTGACGGTGGCCACCGTAGTTCCGGCGTATAGCGGACCAAATCTTGTTTCGAAGGCGGCGCCGGCCGCGGGCCCATGATCGGAAAGCGTGATCCCGCGATAGATGTAGTCGGATGCAACGCCCGCGCGGGCGCTGAATTCGAGCCCGTTTGCCGAGGTTTGACCGTTTGTGTCGGCCCCTGACCATCCGCGATTGCCAAGACCAATCGCACTGCCTGGACCTGGGGGATTGGCTTGCGCCAGAGCGCCGGTTATTGGTGCAAGCCACAACCCGACCAACGCAGCGCATGAGGCATCGCGTAGCCGCCGAACCGATGCAACGCCCTGCCGCCTCACTGTCGCTATCCTCCAAGAGCTACCGCTACTCCAACGAGCGCACCACCAACAGCGACCATCGCAAGACCAGCCGCCCAAGGCCGCAGCCCGCTTTGAATTCCAAACACGTAGCCGCAGCAGAACAGCATCACGATAGCGACGGCGTAGGAGGCGCGCAGCGCCACTCTGGCGTCGCTCAGAAACAGAAACGGGATGACCACCGGGAAGGTCGAAAGGAAGCTTAGCAAGCAAAGGCCCAACGCTCCAATCCAATCGCGCTTCGTCAGTCCTGGGCCGTGGGACGGCTCGGGCAACTGCCGTAATTTCTGCCGCATCAATTCCAATTGCTGCGCAGACAGAAACGCCACCAATTCTGGTGCCAGTGTGCCAGCGATGACGCGGCGCGCCGTCTCGGAATCCGGGGCCCGCCGCACCGCGTGGAGCGTTCGAATCTTCTCTCCCCGACTGTTGATCCGGCCCAACAGATAAAGACCGCCATCAACGATGCCCCAGGCCAGGTTGCAGCCGAGCGCACCGATCAGCATGGTCTGAAGATTGATATTGGCCCCCGTTGCGATTCCGAGCGAGCAGATAAAGGTGAGAGCCATGATCAGGCCGAACAAGGTCTCCGAGATCCGCTCCATCGGATCCAGCACGCTACCGAACAGAGAATCTGAAGCTTCTGCCATCTTGGTCACAAACCCCATGGCCTCCTGCACATTCATCGACAAACCGGTACGGGGGTTTTCGCGCAGGTCCGAACCTTGTCAATTTGAGATAGATCAATCTATCGGCCCATCGGGCTGGGACCCAGTCGCTCGGCGGGGCCGGCCCTGAACGACGATGGTGCTCATGCGCTGGTCATCCCGCTCGAGCTCTCGAAATCCGATGCGGCCCCCGGTTGCGCGATGATCGCCTTGTCCGGCTGATTTGCCCCGAGGTGTCAAACTGTTGGCAGCATCCACAGGGCGCGCGCCCTCCCTCCTCGTCTACTTTGCATGGGGTTGTTTTCCACATTTTTGGTGGGAGCCCCTTCCAGAACGCTGCGGCGGCAACGCCCCGGAGCCTTCGCTCCAGGGCTCTGCATGCGAGAGATCGCGCGCGATCAGCTCTGCGAGTGACGCGCCATGAAGATGTCGTAGCCGACTTCGGCGACCTGGAACCAGGCATAGCCGTCGCTCGAGAACTTGTTCAAGGACTCGTAGACCTTCTTGAAGTTGGGATTGGTCGCGCTGACCTCGCTGTGCAGCTCCTTGGCCGCCTTGTAGCAGGCGTCCATGATCGGCGGCGAGAAGGCGTGCAGCTTGGTGTTGTTGGCGAGCAGCTTCTTCAGCGCCAGCGGATTGGCCTGGTCGTAGCGTGCCATCATGTAATTGTTGGCGTAGTGCCCGGCCTGCTCCAGCACGCTTTGATAATACTTCGGCAGCGCGTTCCACTTGTCGAGGTTGACGAAGGCCAGCAGCATCGGCCCGCCTTCCCACCAGCCGGGATAGTAGTAGTGCGGCGCGATCTTGTAGAAGCCGAGCTTCTCGTCGTCATAGGGGCCAACCCATTCGGCGGCGTCGATGGTGCCCTTCTCCAGCGCCGGATAGATGTCGCCGCCGGCGAGCTGCTGCGGCACCACGCCGAGCTTCTGCAGGACGCGGCCGGCGAAGCCGCCGATGCGGAATTTCATGCCCCTGAGATCGTCCGGCGTGTTGACCTCTTTCCTGAACCAGCCGCCCATCTGGCAGCCCGTGTTGCCGGCGAGCAGCGAGATCACGTTGTAGCTCTTGTAGAACTCGTTGAGCACCTCGCGGCCGCCGCCCAGCATGTACCAGGCCTGGTTGATGCGCATGTTGGGACCGAACGGCACCGACGAGCCGAAGGTGAAGGTCGGGTCCTTGCCGAAATAGTAATAGGACGCGGTATGGCCGATCTCGCAGGTGGCGTTCTGCACGGCGTCCAGCACCTGGAGGCCCGGCACGATTTCGCCGGCCGCGAAGGTCTGGATCTGGAATTTATTGTCGGTCGCTTCGGCGACCATCTTGCTCATCAGCTCGGCGCCGCCATAGAGCGTGTCGAGCGATTTGGGCCAGCTCGTCGGCATGCGCCATTTGATCTCCGGCATCGATTGCGCGATCGCGGGAGCAGCGAGCGTGGCGGCCCCTGCCGCACCAAGTCCAGTGACCTTGATGAAATCTCTTCTCTTCATGATTTCCTACCCTGATGGATCGTGATTGTGAGCCTTCTTGGTGAGGCTTGGATCACAGGATGGAACAACGCCAAGTCAATTTCCATGACGATTTCCATCCCGATCGCACTGCGGCAAAGAAAAAGCCCGGCCTCGCAAAAACGAGGCCGGGCGTTTCGTCTTACGACTTAAGCTGTAGATCAGCCGCGGGTGCGCGAGCGGATCATGAAGCTGTCGTAGGTGTATTCGGCGACCTGCCACCACAGATATTCGTCCGAGCGGTAGGCCTGCATGGCGTCGATCGACTTCTTGAAGTCGGCGTTCTTGGCCGAGATCTCCGCCCACAATTCGTTGGTCGCCTTGAGGCAGGCTTCGAGCACTTCGTTAGTGAAGGGACGAAGCTGGGTGCCGCCAGCCACCAGGCGCTTCAGCGCCGCCGGGTTCTGCATGTCGTAGCGCGCAGCCATCCAGCTGTTGGCGTTCGCCATCGCGTTGGTGAGGATCGCCTGGTAGTTCTTCGGCAGGCCGTTCCACTTGTCGAGGTTGACGAAGGAGTGGACGGTGGGACCGCCTTCCCAGAAGCCCGGATAGTAGTAGTACTTGGCGACCTTGGCGAAGCCGAGCTTCTCGTCATCGTACGGACCGACCCACTCGGCGGCGTCGATGGTGCCCTTCTCCAGCGCCGGATAGATGTCGCCGCCGGCGAGCTGCTGCGGCACCACGCCGACCTTCTGGAGCACCTGGCCGGCGATGCCGCCGATGCGGAATTTCAGGCCCGAGAGATCGGCAACGGTCTTGATCTCCTTGCGGAACCAACCGCCCATCTGGGTGCCGGTGTTGCCGCAGGGGAAGCCGATCACGTTCGACTTCTTGAAGAACTCGTTGCCGAGCTCCATGCCGCCGCCCTGATACCACCAGGAGTTCTGCTGGCGCGCATTGAGGCCGAACGGCACCGAGGCGTAGATCGCGAAGGTCGGGTCCTTGCCGACATAGTAGTAGGACACGGTGTGGCTCATCTCGACCGTGCCGTTGGAGGTCGCATCGAGCGCCTGGAGGCCGGGGACGACTTCGCCGGCAGCGAACACCTGGATCTGGAATTTGTTGTCGGTCATCTCGGCGACGTATTTCGCCACCTGCTCGGCGCCGCCATAGATGGTGTCGAGCGACTTCGGGAAGCTCGAAGTCAGGCGCCACTTCACCTCGGGCGAGGACTGCGCGATCGCCGGCGAGGCCACTGCGGTCGCCGCCGCGCCTACTGCCGACACTTTCAGGAAATCACGACGCTTCATCTTCAGGTCTCTCCTTGCTGGGGCGTTTTCCCCTCAACTTCTCTTCTTGCCGCCGCCATCTCGGCGATGCGTTCCCTTGGAAATCCGCTTGGAAATCCCCCTGGAAATCGCGTCGAACCGAAGGCGCTTGACTGCCGTCGGCCTTTAACACGGAACCCCCGGTTGCGGAACGCGACATTGGCATGACGGGCCCGTACGAAAGTCGCATGTCCCCTCGCGGACCGGCTCAGGCCACAGCAATGACGCTCTTGAGCTGGTCCCGGACCTGCCCCGCGATGGCGCGGTAGATCGCCGCATGGGGGCCGTCGGGCTCGCTGTCGACCAGCGGATTGCCGGCATCCGATGTTGCGCGAATCGCCATGTGCAGGGGGATCTCGCCCAGGAACGGTACTCCAAGCTTCTCGGCCTCGTGCCGCGCGCCGCCATGGCCGAAGATGTCCGACCTGGTGCCACAATGCGGGCACTGGAAATAGCTCATGTTCTCGACGATGCCGAGCACGGGCACGTTCACTTTCCTGAACATGGCGAGCCCGCGCCGCGCGTCGATCAGGGACAGGTCCTGCGGGGTCGAGATGATGACGGCGCCCTTCAGCGGCACGTTCTGCGCCAGTGTGAGCTGGGCATCGCCCGTGCCCGGCGGCATGTCGACCACGAGAACGTCGAGCGTGCCCCATTCGACGTCGCGCAGCATCTGCGTCACCGCCGACATCACCATCGGACCGCGCCAGATCATCGCGGTCTCTTCCTCCACCAGGAAGCCGATCGACATGATCGCGAGCCCGAAGCGCTTCAGCGGAATCATCTTGCGCTCGGCGTTGAGCTCAGGCTTGTCGCGCAAGCCGGTCAGCCGCGGCATCGAGGGGCCGTAGATGTCGGCATCGAGCAGCCCGACCTTCAGGCCGAGATCGCGCAGCCCCAGAGCCAGATTGAGCGCGGTGGTCGACTTGCCGACGCCGCCCTTGCCGGAGGCCACCGCGATCACGGCGGCGATGCCCGGAATCTCGGATTGCCGCGACATCGGCGAAGTGCCGCCCTGCGGTGGCTTGTGGGCATGGGCCGGCTGCACCCCCGGCGCTCCGCGGCTCGGCGGCGGTGGCGGCGGTGCGCTGCCCGGCTTGCGCTCGGCGGTCAGCGCCACCATGACCGTGGTGACGCCGGGAATGGCGCGCACGGCGGCCTCGGCCTCGGCGCGAACCGGCTCCCAGGCCCGCGCCTCGGCAGCCTCGACGTTGATCGAGAAGAACACCTTGCCGTCGGAGGCGCTGATCGCGCTCAGCACATTGGCATTGGTGAGCGCGACCCCGCGCGGCGATTTGATCCGGCCGAGGCTGTCGAGAACCTGTTGCTGCGTCACGCTCAAAGCGCATCTCCTGAAGTCAAGATGTGCCCCATTAGAGCGGAAACGCCCAAAAGGCTACTGCCTGCCGATATCGTCAGCCATCTCGGCGGGCGCCGCCGTGCCCTTCTCCTTGGCCGCCTCGTAATTCAGCTCGATCATCACCCCGTTGGGGTCGTGGACGAAGATCTGCCAGAGATCACCGCCGGGCACCTGGCGGGACTCGAACTTCATGCCCTTGGCCGTCAGCCGCTGCTTCATGCCATCGAACCCGCGGCTGACGAAGGCGACATGGTGGACAACGCCGGAATCCGGCTTTTGTGGCTCCGCGGTCGGAGAAATATCGACGAGGTGCACCACCGGCCTGCCCTCGCTGTACATCCAGGCCCCCGGAAAGGCGAAATTCGGCCGGGCGCCGTTCTCGAGACCCAGCACGTCCTCATAGAAGCGGACCGTCTCGGCCAGCTTCCGGGTCCGGATGTTGAAATGGTCGAGGACGCCAACACTTACGCCCATGCCTTCGCTCCCTTTTTCAGGTTCTTGTTCTGCCACATTAGCACAGGGGGGCGCCAAACGAAGCCGTTGCCCTCCCGGCGCGAGGGTTTATGGTGCGCCCGATCCGCCTTCCCTGGCGGAACCTAAAGACACGCCGGCTGGCGCCCCTCGCCCGGCAACAACCGTAAAACCCAAACTACGGACAAGGTACCACACATGGCTAAAGTCGCTTTCCTCGGTCTCGGCGTGATGGGCTTCCCCATGGCCGGACACCTCGTGAAAAAAGGGGGCCATGAGGTCACCGTCTACAACCGCACGGCGGCCAAGGCGAAGGACTGGGCTGACAAGTTCGGCGGCAAGACCGCAGCCACCCCGAAGGCCGCCGCCGAAGGGCAGGATTTCGTGATGTGCTGCGTCGGCAACGACAACGATTTGCGCGCGGTCACGATCGGTCCCGACGGCGCCTTCGCCGGCATGAAGAAGGGCGCGATCTTCGTCGACCATACCACCGCCTCCGCCGAGGTCGCGCGCGAGCTCGATGCGGCCGCCGCCAAGGCCGGCTTCAAGTTCGTCGACGCGCCGGTCTCCGGCGGCCAGGCCGGTGCCGAGAACGGCGTGCTGACTGTGATGTGCGGCGGCGCCCAGGACGCCTATTCCGCCGCCGAGCCGGTCATCGCGGCCTATGCGCGGATGTGCAAGCTCTTGGGACCCGCGGGCTCCGGCCAGCTCACCAAGATGGTCAACCAGATCTGCATCGCCGGCCTCGTCCAGGGGCTTTCCGAGGGCATCCACTTCGCCAAGAAGTCCGGCCTCGACGTCGCTTCCGTGATCGAGGTGATCTCCAAGGGCGCCGCGCAGTCCTGGCAGATGGAGAACCGCTACAAGACCATGAACGACGACAAGTACGATTTCGGCTTCGCCGTCGAATGGATGCGCAAGGATCTGTCGATCTGCATCGCGGAGGCCCGCCGCAACGGCGCCAACCTGCCGGTGACCGCGCTGGTCGACCAGTTCTACGCCGAGGTCGAGAAGATGGGCGGCAAGCGCTGGGATACGTCGAGCCTGCTCGCGCGCCTGCAACGCTGATCCCGAACTTACCGGGCCTCTCTTGCTGATCGCGATCGCCGCCATCTTCGTTCTTGCCTACACGGCGATCGCGCTCGAGCATCCTCTCGGGGTCAACAAGAGCGCGACGGCGCTGATCGGCGCCGGACTGCTGTGGGCGGTCTATGCGGCCACCATCGGCGACCACGCCATGGTCGGCCATCAGCTCGACGAATCCGTCGCTTCCACGGCGCAGATCGTGTTCTTCCTGATCGGCGCGATGACCATCGTCGAGGTGATTGACGCTCACGACGGCTTCGAGGTCATCACCTCCCGCATCAGCACCTCCAGCCAGGTGAAGCTGATGTGGCTGGTCGGCTTCGTGACGTTCTTCCTCAGCGCCATCCTGGACAATCTGACGACCACGATCGTGATGGTCTCGCTGATCCAGCGGCTCATCGCCAAGCGTGACGACCGCCTGCTGTTCGCCTCGCTCATCGTCATCGCCGCCAACGCCGGCGGCGCATGGACCGTGATCGGCGACGTCACCACGACCATGCTGTGGATCGGCGGACAGGTCTCGCCGCTGAACATCATGGCCGCGGTGTTCCTGCCCTCGCTGGTCAACCTGCTCGTGCCGCTCGCGATCATCAGCCTTGCAGTGAAGGGCAAGACCATCGCGCCGCCGCCGAGGGAGGACCGGCTTCAAGGCGCCAGCCTGTTCGAACGAAACCTGATGTTCTATCTCGGGCTCGGCACGCTGATCGCCGTCCCCGCTTTCAAGACGCTCACGCATCTGCCGCCCTTCATGGGCGTGCTGCTCGGGCTCGGCATCGTCTGGCTGGTCGGCGAAATCGTTCATCGCCGCAAGGACGAGCATGTGCGCCAGCCGCTGACGCTGGCGCATGCGCTGACGCGGATCGACATGAGCTCGATCGTGTTCTTCGTCGGCATCCTGCTCGCAGTCGCCTGCCTCGAACACGCCGGCCTCTTGACGATGCTGGCCAGATGGCTGGAGACGACGATCGGCCGCCAGGACATCATCGTGGTCCTGCTCGGGCTTTTGAGCGCCGTCGTCGACAACGTGCCGCTGGTGGCAGCGACCATGGGCATGTACGACCTCGGGCACTACCCGCCCGACAGCTTCATCTGGGAGTTCATCGCGTATTGCGCCGGCACCGGCGGCTCGATCCTGATCATCGGC
>NZ_LSEF01000008.1:0-40384 GCF_001641695.1 Bradyrhizobium neotropicale | reverse complement strand
CCCGCCGCATCGCGCCTCCCGCGCTTGCGGGATACCTGGCCGGCGCTGCGGTCTACATCGCGCAGCATGCGGCACTGCATTGAGCGGCCGGGCGCGTCAAAAATTAACGCCCCGTTAACGCAATTCTTTAGCTCCTTAAGTCAGCTCTTAAGGATTTGTTGCCAGAGATAGACAATGCAGAAGGCCCGCCTTCGTGTGGGCAGGAATCGTTGTTGTTCGATGAGTAACCCCGCTGAAAAGCCCGAGGTTGTGCAGCTTCCGGCCGAGCCGGTCAGCGTGCCATCGGCGAGCAGTCGCCGGGCTGCCCTGCAGCGGGTGCGCGAGGCGCGCGACAAGTTAACGTCGACCAGCGGAACCCGGCCGGCCTTCGACGCCGAGCTGCTGCGCCAATATGCCCAGACCCGGCTGTCGGCCTCCTACGTCGTGCTGCTGCTGGTGGTGGCGACCGGCGTGCTGTTCGGACTGTGGATGCAGCCGATTCCGGCCGCGGCCTGGACCTGCGGCATGATCTGCATCCACGCGGCGATGATCCGCAGCTGCCGGCGGTTCCTGGCCGAGCCGAGCACGCCCGCCGCGACGCGCGCCTGGCGGACGCGCTTCGTCGTGCTCGACCTGCTCTATGGCCTGTGCTGGATGGCAATCCTGATCCATCCCGTGCTCGACATGGTCACGGAAACGCTGATGATGTTCCTGATGCTGCTGGTGATCGCAGTGTCGAGCATGCTGGCCGCCAATCTGCCGATCGCAGCGGTTGCCGCGACCGCTCCCGTCGCAGTCGCGATGGCCTTGAGCTTCGTGATGACCGGCTCGCTCGACAACTACATCCTGGCGACGCTCGCGCTCGCGGCCGAAGGTTATTTCGTGCTGCTGGCGCATCGGCTGCACTCCTCGACCTTCGCAACGCTCGAGGCGCGCGCCGAGAAGGATGCGCTGATCGGCGAGCTCGAGCAGGCGAAGGCGATCTCGGACGAGGCCCGTCACCGCGCCGAGTCCGCCAACGTCGCCAAATCGCGTTTCCTCGCCCAGATGAGCCATGAGCTGCGCACGCCGCTGAACGCGATCCTCGGCTTCTCCGAGGTGATGAAGAGCGAGATCTTTGGCCCGCATCAGGTCGCCGTCTACAAGGAATATTCAGCCGACATCCATAATTCCGGCGTGCACCTGCTCAACCTCATCAACGAGATCCTCGATCTGTCGCGGATCGAAGCCGGCCGCTACGAGTTGAACGAGGAAGCGGTGTCGCTGGTCGGTATCGTCGCCGACTGCCATCATTTGATGAAGCTGCGCGCCTCGAGCCGCGGCATCACCATTCACGAGGTGTTCGAGCAGGCCATGCCGCGGCTGTGGGCCGACGAGCGCGCGATCCGCCAGGTCGTGCTCAATTTGCTCTCCAACTCGATCAAGTTCACCCCCCAGGGCGGCGAGATCTGGCTCAAGGCCGGCTGGACCGCCTCGGGCGGACAGTATCTGTCGGTGAGGGATTCCGGCTCCGGCATCCCCGAGGACGAGATTCCGGTCGTGCTCGCCTCGTTCGGCCAGGGCTCGAACTCGATCAAGTCGGCCGAACAGGGCGCAGGCCTCGGCCTGCCCATCGCGAAAAACCTGATCGACCTGCATGGCGGCACGTTCACGCTGAAATCGAAGCTGCGCATCGGCACCGAGGTGATCGTCACCTTCCCGCCGGAGCGCGTGATGAGCGCGCTGGCACCGCTCTCGGAGGATTCGCCGCCGCTGCAGCCGGAAACGTCCGCCGTATCCGACGAGAAGCGCCGGCCGCGCCACAAGCCGATCATGAGCGCCGGCACGGGCTCGTAAAACAGATGCTTGCAGACATGCCCGACGATCCCTCACTATGTCCGAATGAGCAAAGACACGCCGTGCGTCGCCGTCTGTATGATCGATCCCAAGACCAAATTGTGCTTCGGCTGCGGCCGCACGCTGCCGGAGATCGCGCGCTGGCACGCGATGGAGCGCGCGGAGCGGCTCGCGGTGATGGCGCAGCTCGCGGCGCGCATGGCCGAGGCCGGATTGCAGCCGATAGCCGCATCGCCAAGACGCGCCTGACCGGCGTGCGCGCGGTCGGAGGCGCACGATGATCAGGTTCCTGCTCGTTCTCGCCATGCTGGCCGGCACCGCCGGCGCCGTCGTCGCCTATGGTGATCCCGCGCAGATCGCGCGCGCCAGCCACAAGGTCTCGCACATGTTTCGCGCTCAGACCGCGGCGCCCGCTCCCGCCGTGCAGATCCAACGCGGCCAGGGCGGCGAATTTGCGCTGCGGGCGAAGATCAACGGCATCGCCGCGCCAATGGTGATCGATACCGGGGCGACCTCGGTGGTGCTGACCTGGGAAACCGCAAAGGCGATCGGGCTGCCGCTCGAGATGCTCGAATATGACGTCGACCTCGAGACCGCAGGCGGTCACACCAAGGCGGCCCGGCTCACGCTCGACCGCCTCGCCGTCGGCCATCTCGTCGAGAAATCGGTGCCGGCACTCGTCGTGCAGCGCGGCCAGATGAAGACCAATCTGCTCGGCATGAGCTTTCTCGACCGCCTGGAGAGCTGGGGCGTACGTGCCGACACGCTGATGCTCACCGGCTATCCGGAGCTGCAGAGCAGCCACCGCCGCGCGCGCACGGCGCTCGACTAGCCGACATACCAGCACGCCGCGGCCACCGCCGGCTTGCGCCCGCAGACGCGCACCGGCTGCACAGCCGCCCATCAACCTCGATGTCCAGAACCGTGCCGAAAAGGCGCGGGTGTGGCTCTTCCGCTATTTACAAACCGCCCAGTCGGTTTATAGAGAAGGCATCCCGGATCGGGTTGGACCAGCGCTGCTTTCTCGAGGGAATGCGGCCAAGTGGGAGATTGAGAGTGATGACCGCCAGAGCCGCCTTACGCCGCACGATGTGCGCCCTGCCCTTTGCCGCGGCGTTTGCCGCGAGCAGCGCCAGCGCCGCGGACCTGTCGCCGCGTCAGTCGGCGCCCGCCTACACGGCGCCGCAGCCGGTCTATTCCTGGACGGGCCTCTATGCAGGCTTGAACGCTGGCTATGGCACCAGCACCGACGACGCCTTCAACAATCTCGTCGGCGCCAGCGGAGACAAGGTCAAGGGTGCGTTCGGCGGCGTGCAGATCGGCTACAATTATCAGCTCTCGCCGATGTTCGTGGTCGGCATCGAGAACGACTTCGAGGGCGGCGACCTGAAGAACCACGACGCGGTGAACAGCGCCGCGGTGAGCCTGCCCTGGTACATGACCGGCCGCGCCCGCGCCGGCATCGCGACGATGGATTCACGCCTGCTGTTCTTCGGGACCGCGGGTCTTGCCACCGGCGAACTCAAGGACGGCAGCCTCAACAAGATGAAGATGGGCTGGACCGCCGGCGGCGGCGTCGAGTGGGCGTTCCTGCCGAAATGGTCGGCCAAGGCCGAATATCTCTACACCGAGTTCAAGCACGACAATCTGCCGGACTGGAACGCGGCGAAATTCCACACCTTCCGCGTCGGCGTGAACTATCATTTCGACCTGTTCCGCTGATCGGCGATGAGCGAAGAGCCGGGCTCGCGCGCCGGCTCTTCACTAAAGGTGCATTACGCAGCCGCCTCGGCCGGCACAGCACCGCCGATGCGGGCAATGGCATCGCGCAGCACGCTGACGCCCGCGCCCGGCTTCACGCCCTGCTCGGCAAGATGACGACGGAAAGCACGCGCGCCGGGCACAGCGTGGAAAGCGCCGACGAAATGCCGCGTGATCGCGTGCAGCCGCGTGCCGCGTGCAAGCTGCTCTTCGATATAGGGCATCATCGCTTCAAGCGCGTCCTGCATGGTCGCATGCGGCGCAGCCTCGCCGAAGATCTCGGGATCGACCGAGAGCAGCCGCCACGGCTCCTGATAGGCGGCGCGGCCGAGCATCACGCCATCGACATGGGCAAGATGCGCCCTCGCCTCGTCGATGGCGGGGATGCCGCCGTTGATGATGATCGGCACATCCGGCATCGCGCGTTTCAGACGATAGACGCGATCGTAATCGAGCGGCGGGATGTCGCGGTTCTCCTTCGGCGACAATCCGTTGAGCCAGGCCTTGCGGGCGTGCACGATCAGGGCATCGGAGCCCGCCGCGACGACGGCGCGCGCAAGCGTATCGAGCGCGACTTCCGGATCCTGGTCGTCGATGCCGATGCGGCATTTCACGGTGACGGGAATAGCGACCGCGCGCTTCATCGCATCGACGCATGACGCCACGAGCTCCGGCTCCGCCATCAGGCAGGCGCCGAAGCGGCCATCCTTCACGCGATCGGACGGACAGCCGACATTGAGATTGATCTCGTCATAGCCAAACTCCTCGCCGATCCGCGCGGCCTCGGCGAGCTCGCGCGCATCCGAGCCGCCAAGCTGCAGCGCCACCGGATGCTCGACCGCGTCGAACCCGAGCAGCCGTTGCCGGTCGCCGTGAATGATGGCGCCCGTCGTCAGCATCTCCGTATAGAGCAGCGCCCGCCGCGTCAGGTGACGGTGGAACACCCGGCAATGCCGGTCGGTCCAGTCCATCATCGGAGCTGTGGCGAATTTCCAAGGTAAACTATTCATCTTGCTGATCTATTTGTCTCCAATCAAAGTCCATAAATGATTGAACTGATTGGAAAAATCAAGAGCGCGCGAATTTTGATCATTTGCTTCTTCCCTGAATCATGTCCCTTGGTTGGAAGCCAATGCCAAACTTGATGTCTCGGTCACACATGGCGCACACGAAATCCAGGGTGCACACGTGCGGAGCTCGTACTCAAGCTCCTCTGACAGTTGGTCGATGGACCCATCCCTAATTCGCAACACGAGCGGGGCCCACGAAACGCCAAGAACCTTACACATTCAACCAAAATGAGGATTTCAACTTGGCAGTGCAGTCAAGGTAGATCCAGCCCATAAAGGGACAAACTCCGTACACCGCAACTGGAGCGCAATTGGGGAAGCGCTTCAATACAGCGTGAGGAGCATGATGAAATTGGATCACACAAGTGGCCGATCCAGAGCTATCAGCTCTCCCGCCCTGACTCGCGCTGGCGCAAGCTGATAGGCTAAATCGCCGTATAGCCACCATCGGCATTGATACATGCGCCGGTCATGAACGACGCTCTGTCACTGGCGAGAAAAGCCACGACCTGGGCAATCTCCTCGGGTCGGCCGAGGCGCCCCATCGGCTGCCGCACCAGCATCGCCTGCCGAACCGCTTCAGGAAGCTGGCCCAGTAGCGGTGTGTCAACATAGCCTGGTGAGACGCAGTTGGCCCGGATGGCTTGCCTGGCATAGGTCAGCGCGACCGAACGGGTGAGATTGACAACCGCGGCTTTCGCAGCCGAATAGGCGTTGCTGTTCTCCTGGCCGACATGGCCGAGGATCGACGCCATATTGACGATGGCTCCGCCGCCCGTCGCCAACATCGCGCCCGCAGCGAATTTGTTGCAGATCGCCACGCCCGTGAGATCGACGTCGATCACGCGGCGCCAGTCCGCGAGATCAAGCTCATGGATCGGCGCCTTGCGCTCGGGAATTCCCGCATTGGCGACGAGAATATCGACCCGGCCAAATTTCGTTACCGTCGCCTGCATCAAGCCGGCAACGCTGCTCTCGTCGGTAACGTCGACACGCTGAAACGCGGTCTCAAAGCCTCTGGCGGCAAGTTCGGCCGCGAGCGCTGCGCCGCTTTCCGCGAGATCGCCGAGCACGACTTTCGCACCCTCGATAACGAACAGGCGCGCGATCGCGGCCCCGATTCCGGAGCCCGCGCCTGTGACGACCGCAACCTTTCCCTCTAGCAGCAAGGATCCCTCCTGCCTGGCCGGCGACGTGCTGGCCGCCTTCAGTTCTTCTCGAAGCCCGGACGCGGAATCACGCCCATGATCGTTCGGGTAAAGCCGCCGTCGACGACGATCTCCTCACCGGTGATGTAGCTTGCGCGCTCACTGGCGAGGAAAACAACCGCATCGGCGATGTCGGCCGGCCGGCCGATCCGCTGAGCCGGCACCAGGGCCCGCCGTGCATCGTGCACGCCCGGAGCCTGATAGATCGCTTCGGTCATCGGCGTACGGATCATGCCGGGGCTGACCACGTTGCTGCGCACGCCTCGCGCCCCCCATTCCACGGCGAGCTGGCGGGACAGCATGACGACGCCGGCCTTGCTCACGCTGTAGGCGCCGCTGTAGGTCTGCGGGACCGACGCCGAGATCGACGCGACATGGACGATGGCGCCTGCGCCCATCTCCAGCATCGTCTGGCCGAACACCCGCGCGCAGCGCAGGTAGCCCGTCAGGTTGAGCGACAGAATGCGGTCCCAGTCCGTCATGCTCAAGGTGTCGAGGCCGCCGGGCAACATGGTGCCGGCATTGTTGACGAGGATCGCGGGCTGACCGACCTTTGTCGTGATCTGCTGGGCGACGCGCGCGACGCTGTCGTCACTTGTGACATCGCAGGCGAAAAATTCCGCGCGTCCGCCGCTGCCGCGAATCTCCGCCGCGACGGCCAAGCCGGCCTCGTCCCGATCGAGCACGACCACGTTTGCGTCGACTGCCGCCAGGCCAAGGGCGATGCCGCGCCCGATGCCGGCGCCGCCGCCCGTGACCACGGCAACGTTCGACGATAGATCGATCCAAGTCATGCAGGGCTCCGCAAGTTGAGAAGGGACGGACTGCACATCACGAGGAGAGGCCTGCCAGGGACGGCAGTTCGATCCTGCGGATCAGCCGGTTCTCCTGCGCGATGATGAGATGTTCGGAAGCCCTGAGATAGGCCGGCCAGTCCGGATCCTTGTCGCGCGCGGCGTGGCGGCGCTCGAACTCTCCCATGTCGGAAAAGCCCCAGAGGTGCACGATCTGGTTCAGCGGCCCGACCGCGCTCGTGAACATGCCGAGCGGCCGTCCCAGATATTTGAGCTGGACCGGCATCGCGAGCCGATCGAACACATCGATGAACTCCGACATTTTCCGCAGAGCAATGGTGTAAACGCGCAAATCGACGATGGCGTGCTCGGTCATCGGACCTCTCCCCACTGAGCGATCAGCTACGCGCCAGCCCGCAGTTGCCTTCCTCGAGGGGCCGGAACGCCTCGTCTGCGCTGAGCGTCGACACCAGCTTGTACACGTCTCCGGTCGATTTGCTATCCGCAGGCTTCTTCACCTCGAAAAGATAGGCCGGATGGATCTTGCGCCCGTCAGCGCGGATCATGCCCCGACCGAAACAATCGTCGTCGGTCGGCATCTTCTTCATCAGTTCGACCACATCGCGGCCGTTGCGCCTGGCCCGCTCGACGCCAAGCTCCTTCACCGCCTTGAGGTAGTGCAGCACGCAGGCGTAGTCGCCAGCCTGGCTCATGTTGGGATAGACGTTGGCGGCCAGGCGCGGCTTCACCCGATTCGTGAAGGCGCGAGTCCGGTCGTTCAGATCCCAGTAGAAGGTCTCCGTCAGCGAGAGACCCTTCGCCGTCGACAGGCCCATGCCGATGACGTCGGTGACATAGCCGACCAAGGCCGCCATGCGCGTGCCGCCATGGTCGAGCCCGAACTCCTGCGCCTGTTTCAGGCAGTTGATCAGCTCGTTGCCGGAATTGGCAAAGGCGATCACATTGGCGCCGCTCGACTGTGCCTGCAGCAGGAATGAGGAGAAGTCCGACGTCGAACCGAAGGGATAGCGCACCGAGCCCAGCACTGTGCCGCCGGCCGCCTTGACGAATTTTGCCGCATCCGCTTCAGCGGCATGGCCGAAGGCATAGTCAGCGGTGAGGAAGAACCATTTCGAGCCACCGGTGCGCACCAGCGAGGTCGCGGTGGAGTGAGCGAGACACCAGGAGTCCCATGACCAGTGCACCAGGTTCGCACTGCAGCTTTTGCCGGTCAGGTCGGATGAGCCGGCGGTGGTGATCAACGCGACCTTGTTCTTGTCCTCGATCAGGTATTTCGCGCCGAGCGCGATCGAGCTGTTGCCGACATTCTCGATGACGTCGACGCCGTCCTGATCGAACCATTTGCGGATGATCGCGAGCCCGACATCGGCCTTGTTCTGGTGGTCGGCCACCAGGATCTCGACCTTGATGGACGGATTGGCCTCCATGAATTCGGCCGCGGCCTGCTGCGCACATGCGACCGTGGTCGGCCCCGACACGTCGCGATAGATACCGGACATGTCGGTGATGACGCCGATGCGGATGGTGTTGTCGGCCTGCGCTCGCGCCAGGCGCGGCGCCAGCGTTGCTGCGAGACCTGCGCCGACAAAACCGCGTCGCGTGATATTCATGTCGTTTCTCCCTTAGTCGCCGCACCGCGCCGGTGCGGGCTTTCGTTGGTCCAGATGGACGATGTGCGTTCAGGCTTGCTGGCCGGCCAGATGACGGCCGGTGATGTAGCCGAAGGTCATGATCGGCCCGAGCGTGATGCCGGCGCCGGGATAGTTGCCGCCCATGATCGAGGCGCGATCGTTGCCGACGGCGTATAGTCCGCCGATCGCCGTGCCGTCGTGGCGCACCACGCGGCCCACCACGTCGGTGGTCAATCCATCGAAGGTGCCGAGATCGCCCATGATGATCTTGAGCGCGTAGTAGGGCCCGGCGCCGACCGGAGCGACATTTGGATTGGGCTTATGCTCGGCATCGCCAAGATAGCGATTGAAGGCCGTGCTTCCGCGCTTGAACGCAGTGTCGACACCATGAGCCGCCCCCTGATTGTACTCGTGAACCGTTCCTTCCAGGCCGTCGGCATCGATCCCCGCATTAGCGGCAAGCTCGCGCAGGGTCGCCCCGCGCGTCAGATAGCCGTTGCGCACGAAGATACCGACCGGCACCGGCGCCGGCTTGGCGTAACCAAGACCGTATTTCCGGATCGTGGCGTGATCGCAGATCAGCCAGGCTGCGGTTTCCTTGCCGCCAGCGCCGTCGGCAATCATCGCAGCGCCGACGTCGTGGTAGGATTCCGACTCGTTGGTGAAGCGGCGCCCCTTCCGGTTGACCGCGACCACGCCGGGCTTGTACCGGTCCACGAGATGCGGAAATGCGCCGGTGCGATTGCCCAGTGGTACGCGCGACACCGGCATCCAGGCGGCGGCGTTCGAAAAGCGGATGTCGCAGTTGCCGCCGACCTCCTCTGCCATGCGGATCCCATCGCCTGTGTTGGCCTCGGGCGTCGGCGACAGATGTTCGCCACCGCGCGCAAGGTGCGGATAGGCGCGGGCGATCCGCGCCTGATCATGAGGAAATCCGCCGCTCGCCAGTACCACTGCGCGGCGCGCCGCAATCCGGTACTCGCCCTTGTCATCGCTCACGACCGCGCCTGTGATGGCGCCGTTCTGGCTGACCAGCCGCTGCGCCGGCGTTGCCGTGAGCAGCGGGATGCCGAGGTCGAACACGGTCTTGGCAAGACGCGCCGCCAATGCGTTGCCGCTGGTGATCTTGACGCCGCGGCGATAGAGCGCGAGGTCCTTGATGTGGCCGGCGAGCCGCTTCGCCACATAGATCGCCGAGGTCAGCGAGCTCGTCACGCGGAAGAAGTGCTTCAATTCGTCGTTGGACGAGTTGAACATCATCCCGATGAAGGTGATGGTCTCGAGCGGCGGCCGCAGCCGGCGGATCTCCTCGCCGAGCGCGCGGGCGTCATAGGGCGCCGCCGTGACCGAGCGGCCCAGCGCCGCGCCGCCCTCGACGTCCGGGTGATAGTCGGGATAGGCGGACAGGACGAATTTTGCCTCGGTCTCTCGCTCGAAGAAATCGAGCATGCGCGGGCCGACATCGAGAAAGGCGTCGACCGCCGCATCGTCGAAATGATTTCCGGTCTCGTGCTTCAGGTAAGTGCGCGCCGCCTCGCGGCTGTCTGTGACGCCCGCGTCACAGGCATGCCTGTTCCCGGGAACCCAGAGAACGCCACCGGAAAAGGCTGTAGTGCCGCCGAAATACTGATCCTTCTCGATGATGATGACGTCGAGGCCGGATTTCTTGGCCGTGATCGCGGTGGACAATCCACCGGCGCCCGAGCCCACGACCAGCACGTCGCACGACAGATCACGCTGCTGTCCTGGCATTGACGCCTCCTCCCGTGTGGCCTTCTGCCGCCGTCCCGTTGTTGCGTCGGGTCATGCGCAAGCATCTGGATAAGGGCGGACACGGTCGCCGCCAATGGACGAAACTCCCTTAATATTGTACTTTTCATAGGTGCGGCGCAGCGATTAGCCATCGCTGGCGGACGCCACCAAGGAAACCGCCGGCATGATCCCGCACTACTTTTTATACGAGGAAGCGGCTCCGAAGGTCGAGCCGTCGTTCCTCCATATCGAGCCGATCCCGGTGCGCAGTGGTCGCCACGATTGGACAATCCGGACTCACACCCATCCCGACCACCACCAGATCCTGGTGATCAGCAAGGGCGGCGGCGCCATCGAGGTCGAAGGCGTGAGCTGGGAGGTGTCGCCGCCATCCCTGGTGATCGTCCCAGCGCTCACGATTCATGCCATTCGTTTCAAGCCCGATACCGACGGCTACGTCATCACCGTGGCACCGCCCTTCCTGCAATCCGCGCTCGACAATGATGCGGATCTCGTCGAGGGCTTTCGCATACCGGTCCGATTTCTCCCGCAGCAAATCGGCGATGACATCGACCTTGTCGGCCTGTTCGCCTCGCTCGAGCATGAATTCGTCTGGTCGGCCCCGGGCCGCCGCACGGCCATCAAGGCCTATCTGCAACTGCTCGCGGTGACGGTGCGCCGGCTGCTCGAGCAGGAGCGCGCGCGCCCCGTGTCCACCGCACGCGACGCCGACACGGTGATGCGCTTTCGCGAGCTGGTCGAGCGGCACTATCGCAATCACCCGCCGCTCGATTTCTACGCGCGCAAGCTCGGCGTGACGGCGGCGCGTCTCAATGCCTGTTGCCGCGCTACCACGGGCAAGTCGTCGCTGGCGCTGATCAATGACCGGCTGCTCACGGAGGCCAAACGCAACCTGCTCTATTCCGACATGACCGTGAACGAGATCGGTGCGGCGCTCGGCTATGCCGATCCGGCCTATTTCAACCGGTTCTTCTCCCGCAATGTCGGCTTGTCGCCCGGCCGTTTCCGCGAGCGCCTGCTGCCCGGCCAGACCCGCGCGGTCGCCGGTTGAAGTTCTCGCGGCAAGCTGCCTTGCGTGGTCAGCTATCGCGCGTAAAGGCCAGTCCCTGCCGCTGCAGCGCTGCAGCACCCTCGCCGATGTCCTGCAGCGGCCGCTCCGACAGGATTTCGAGAACGATCCTGCCCCCGTAGGAACGCTGTTTCAGCTCTGCCCCAATGGCGGCAAAGTCGATCTCGCCAGAGCCAATGGGATCGTGTCGCCATTGCCCCTTCGGACTGTCGGACAGATGAACGATACCAAGACGCGGCCATAGGGTCCTGAGACCCTCGACCGGATCCTCGCCGATCGCAATGGCGTTTGCGACATCGTAGATCACCGGCATGTCGGCGTAGCCTTCATCGGCGAGGAAGCGGACGATATCGGCGGCGCTGGCGAGAAGCCCCTGCGGATGGTTCTCGAGGATAATTGGAATTCCAGCATGCGTCGCCTTGTCATGAATCCGGGCAAAGGCCTCGCGAAAGCTGACCATCAGCCGGTCATTGGCCTTGGCGAGCAGCGCATGCCGCCGTCCGGAGCCGACGCAGATCCAGCGCGCCCCGAGCTCGGCCGCCCGCTCGATCGTCGCCTCATAGGACGCTACGGCGAAATCAACCACATGCGGCGACGGGCTCGCGAGATTAATGTCGCTGCTGGCAAGATCGAGCGCCAGCAAGGACAGGCCGTAGCGCTCGATGAGCGCGCCGATCCGCCGGGTTCGCGCCGCGTCCTGCCGCCAGGGATCGAAATGCGGCGGCGTCGCCATCAGTTGAACCGTGCGATAGCCGGCATCGGCGAGTTGCGCGATCGCCTCTTCCGCGACGCAGTCCCAGGCGAAGCCGAAGGTGTGAGCGCCAAGCACCGGGGTCGTCATGGCTTTCCCCGATAGAGCTCGATGGTGCGGCGAATGCCGACCCGCAGAGAGGTCGCAGGCAGGTCCGGAAACACGCGCCGCAGATCGCCCTCCCCGATGTCCTCGGCGAAAGGAAGCTCGGGTCCGTCGATGCCGATCTTGGCATTCGGGACCACGGCCCTCACCGCAGCAACGACATCGTCGTTCGACACCACCTCGCCAGGCAGGTTGAAGACGTGCGCGCCGTCAGGCTCGCGCAGCAGCGCGGCCTCGTAGGCCGCGACCACGTCATCGACAAACACGAGGCCTGCGGTGCTGGCATACGGGATCACATAGCTCTCTCCCCGCGCGGCCGCGCGGCAGGCGAGCGACGGCCCTGCGGTCGACCCGGTTTCGCGGCCGAAGCCATAGACGATGTAGGGCCGGAAACCGACGCTGGCGATGCCGTGATCCGCCCAATAGGCGCGCGCGCTACCCTCACAAGCCAGCTTGAAGGTGCCGTAATGTGTGATCGGACGCGGCGTCGTGGCGTCGTCGGGGCCATAGACACCGGCGCTGCTCGTGAACACGATGCGCCGGATGCCCAGCACCTGCGCCGCATTGAAGACGTTCAACGTTCCGACCAAATTGATCATCGCGCCGCGCACGGGATCGGCCTTGCACGCCGGCGTCAGGACGCCGGCCAGATGAATGATTGCGTCGCACCCCTCGGCAGCCGCGCGCACCGCGTGCGCACCGGCGATATCGCCGAGGCGCCAATCCACTGACGCGGCGGCAGCTCCCGCGATTCTATCGAACAGCGCCGTGCGCTCGACCGGCTCGACGACGCGAAGCTGGTGCCCGCTGCCGGCGAGACGGCGCGCCAGCCATGCGCCAATGAAGCCACCACCGCCCGTGATCAGAACTCGCATCGCACTCAGGACTCACATTGTTCAGGATGCATTCGTGTCGAAGAAACTGCCGTGAGGCCGCCCGCCCTGAAGGCCGGGCGAGGCGAGCGTCGCCATCGAAAGCTCCTGCGCGGTCTGAACCAGCGCTGGCGCCAGCTCGAGCATCCGCTCCTCGGTCAGGCGGATATGCGGACCGGCGATGACGACGGCACCTGTCACCTCCTTGGTCTTGGGATGACGGATCGGTGCGGCAGACGCGTTCATCCACGGCGTATAGGTCTGCAGGCAGAGGCTGACCCCGCGCTTGCGGGTCTGACGCAGGTATTTTTGCAAGGCCGGCCAGCTTTCCGGCGCGCGCGGACCATAGTCCTTGCGCAATCCATACCCCTGCTTCTCGACGAGAGCGCGCGCATCATCGTCGGAGAGACAGGATAGCCAGGCGTGACCGCTTGCCGAGCAGGACAGCCGGCCGACCTGTCCCATGTCAGGGTCGTAGCGCAGGCCGGCGGGCGAACCTTGCGCCTTGGCGACCCAGACGAGCTCGCGCCCGTCGATCATGGCAAGGCGCACCAGCTCGCCGCTTTCCCGCGCCAGGCGATCGAGCAGCGGCTGGGCGAAATCGGTGATGCCGCTGCCGGCGAGGAAGGTGAAGGCAAGCGACGCGATCTTGGCGGTGAGCTGATAGGCGCCCTGCTCGCGCTCCTGCTTGACGTAGCCGTGCTCGATCAGGCTGGTCAGCACGCGATGCGTGGCGCTGCGCGGGATGTGCAGGGAATCGGCGATCTCGAACAGCAGCATGCCATGGGCGTTGGTCGCAAGCAGCTCGAGCACGCCGAGGGTGCGCTCCAACAGGCCGCTCGGCGCCTCGCCGGTTTCCGGATTCTTCAGCATCAGGGCTTCCTGATTCACAATTGCATCTCCTGATCAGGGCGCACTATCTGGCCGGTTTTGGCGGCTTTGTGAACTGCCATTGTGGCCCGCAGCGTCAGCGCGCCGTCGCGCGCGGTAATCAGTGGCCGTTCCTCCCCGCGAACCACCCGTGCCAGATGGTCGAGCTGGGCGCGGTAGGGATCCCCACGTTCGAATGTCACGCTGTCACGCGTGATCGGGGCGAACCAGCTCTTGCCCGAAGCGTAGTGCCAATGGTCGAGCGTCGGCAGCGCGAGCGAGCCCTCGGTGCCGCTCAGGAAATGCGTCTGCACCGCGACGGGCTGCGGCGGATAATTCGGACTCTCGCCGCTCGCGAGGTCCCAGCTCCAGGGCGCGGCCGCGGTGTCGCTGAGGTTCAGCGTCACCAGCGCGCCATTGGCGAGGCGGAGCAGAACGGCGGCACTGTCCTCGACGTCGAAGCCGCGGACCGCGTTGGACGCGATCGCCTGAACGGATACGATCTCGCCGCAGAGATGGCGGATCAGGTCAATCTCGTGAATGAGGTTGATGAGCACCGGTCCGCCGCCGGGCTCGCGCCGCCAAGCCATCTCGAAATAATCGGCGGGCTTGTAGAAGGTATAGAGCACGGTCGCGTTGGTCAGGCGGCCGAGCGCACCCTCGGCGATCATCGCGCGCGCCCGGCGGATGATCGGATTGTGCCGCCGGTGATGCCCGACCAGGACCGGCAGGTTTGCGCGCTCGGACGCGATCGCAATTGCGGCCGCATCATCAAGCGTGCTCGCGATCGGCTTCTCGACCAGCGGCACGATGCCGCGCTCGATGCAGGCGATGGCGAGCTCGCGATGCGTCGCGTTCGGCGTGGCGATGACCGCCGCCTGTGGCTTCACCTCGCGCAGCAGATCGAGCGGATCCGCATAGCAGGGAACACCGAGGCCCTCCGCATAAGCCCTTCCCGCAACTGAAGGTTCGGCGATTGCTGCAGGCGCGCAGGAGTCCAGACGGCGCATGGCTTCGACGTGCGCCCGCCCGATCGCGCCAGCGCCGAAAACTGCCACCGCGACCTTCGACATTCCACGCCCCTCCCATCATCGGCATTGCTTCGGAAGGGCTTCTAGCACGGGCCCTTCAAAATTGGAATTGGATTCCAATTTTCAATTTTGGATATTGGAATTCAATTCCAGTCGTGTTAGGGCCTCCGGCAAGAGCCGCATGTACGGCCGACCGGCAATGACTGGTTTTTGGGAAAGGGGAGGATCGAAAATGACCGAACAGAAGAAGACGCTCGCAACGACAGGGTTACGTATCGGCCGGCGCGGATTGCTGCTGGGCGCCACGTCGCTCGCCGCATCGCGCCTCGGCATGCCCTATATCGGCAACGCCGCCGCCTCCGAACCGATCAAGATCGGAATGATCTGGGCCAAGACCGGCTCGATCGTCGATCAGGCGGAATATCTCGCCCAAGGCGGCATGCTCGCGCTGGAACAACGCAACAACACGCTGCTGGGACGGCCGGCCGAGATCGTCTGGCTGGACGAGCCCAATCCGCAGGGCGCTCAGCAGAGCGCGGAGCGCCTGGTTGGCGAGCAGAAGGTCGTCGGCATGGTCGGCGGCGCGCTGTCCTCGTTCGCGCTGGCGATCTCGTCGGTCGCCAAGAAGGCAAAGATTCCTTACGTCGCCGCGAATGCCGCCACCGGCGATCTCACAGGCAAGTCCTGCAACAAATACACCTTCCGTCTCCAGCCGCCGGTGGACGTGCATGCGCGCATCCTCGCGCCTTATTGCGCGTCGATCGGCAAGAAGTGGTACCTCTTGACCGCGTCCTACGCTTTCGGCCAGGACATCAAGCGCGCCTTCACCGACTACATCACCGCCAATGGCGGCACGGTGGTCGGCGCCGACGAGGTGCCGGTCGGAACGCCGGATTATTCGTCGTTCATCCTGAAGATCCGTGCTGCCAAGCCCGACGTCGTGATCGGCGGCATTGCCGCCAGCGATCTCACCACGTTCCTGAAGCAGTGGAACGAGCTCGGCATGAAGGGCAAGATTCCCTTCGCCGAGATTTCGGTCGGCAATACTGATCTGTGGGGCGTCGGACCCGAGGCAGCCGACGGCCTCTACACCATCACCTGGTGGTACAAGAACCCGAACAATTCGCCCGGGGAGCAGGCGATGGCGGCGGCTTACGAGAAGAAATACGGCCGGCCCGCCGCCGACAAGGCCTGGATGGGCTGGCTCGGCATGAAGAGCCTGCTCGATTCCATCGAGATGGCGAAATCGACCGAGCCCGGCGCCATCGTCCAGGCGCTCGAGAACTGGAAGTATCGGCGCGGCGATATGGACATCGGCTATCGCGACTTCGACCACCAGATGACGAGCCGCCTCCTCGTTGCGGGCATCCACCCGAAGATCACCGACAAGTGGGACTATTTCGACGTCAAGGCCGAACTGCCGAAGACGCCGGACGATATCGCCAAGGCCTTCGGCGCGCAGGCCGACAGCGCCTGCAAGATGGACACGCTCTGACGTCGTTTCAAAGCGGCGCACGATGTCATTGCCAATGGCCGTGGCATCGTGCGTCGCGACCCAACAACGGATGACGCCATGCTCGATATGATCCTGTCGCAGGCCGTCAACGGCCTGGTGCTGGGCTTCCTCTATGTGCTGATCGCGATCGGCCTGTCGATCATCTTCGGGATGCTCGGCATCGTCAATTTTGCCCATGGCGCCTTCTTCGCGATCGGGGCCTATCTCGCCTATGCCCTGAACAAGGAATTCGGCTGGTGGGCCGCGCTCGCGGCTCCTCTGCTGACCGGCCTGATCGGTGTGGTCGTCGAGATGGTCCTGATCCGGCATCTCTACGGCAAGGAGCCGCTGCTCGGACTGATCCTGACCTTCGCGCTCGCGCTGTTGGCAGAGGCCGTGCTGCGGCTGGTCTTCGGCGGCGCGCCCGTGCCGTTCGCCGCGCCAAAGTTCCTCGCAGGCTTTGTCGAATATGGTCCGATCCTGATCACGAAGTACCGGATGTTCGTGCTGGCCACAACAGTCCTTGTGCTCGTGCTGTTCTGGGCGTTTCTCGCCTACACGCCCTATGGCCGGATCATCCGTGCCGGCTCGCGTGACCCTGAAATGGTCGGGCTGCTCGGCATCAACCTGCCGATCGTCTTCACCGGGGTGTTCAGCATCGGCTGCCTGCTCGCCGGTCTCGGCGGATTGCTGGCGGCGCCGCTCTGGACCATCACGCCGTCGATGGCCGCCGGCGCCATCATGCCGGCCTTTGTCATCGTGACCATCGGCGGTCTCGGCTCCTTCCTCGGCGCGATCGTCGCCGGCCTTCTCGTCGGCATCACCACGGCCATGACCATTCAGTTCCAGCCGGAATGGTCGGGAGCCGCCATGTACATCCTGATGGCCGCCATCCTCTTGATCCGCCCGCGCGGGCTGTTCGGTGAACGCTGGGAGAGGTTCGAGTGATACATCTTTCTGCGCTACGTCATCCGGCGGTCGTCGCCGCCCTCGTTCTGGCCGCGCTGACCGCGCTCTGGTCGCTGCTCGGCTCGCCGATCTCGCTGATCACGCAAATCGCGATCTACACGCTCTATGGCGCCGGCGTGAACCTGCTCGTCGGCTATACCGGCCTCGTGCCGTTCGGCGCATCAGTGTTCTTCGGCTGCGCGAGCTATGCGGCGGCCTTCTTCATCCTCGGACGCTACGGCAACGACCTCGTCTCGCTGCTGTTCGCAACCGTATTCTCAGCCCTGCTCGCGCTCGCGATCGGAGCCATTATCCTTCGCCGCAAGGGCCTGTATTTCTCACTGCTCACCCTCGCCTTTTCCCAGATTGCGTTCGAGATCGCGTTCAAATGGACGGCCGTGACCGGCGGCGAGAACGGACTGCAGAGCGTTCACCGCACGAGCTTCACCAGCGCCTGGTCGTTTCACGTCTTCGTGGTGGCGGTCACCGTGGCCTGCATCTGGCTGCTGCGGCGGATCGCGCACTCCCCCTTCGGCCGCGTTTTGCAGGCGATCCGGGACAATGAACAGCGCGCGAGCAGTCTCGGCTATGACGTTCACCGCTTCCGTCACGGCGCGTTGATCCTGACCGGCACCTTCGTCGGCCTCGGCGGCGCGTTGCTGACCCTGATGCTGGAAGGCGTCTACGCCAACAACCTGAGCTGGCAGCATGCCGGCGATTCCCTGCTGATGACCGTGCTCGGCGGCGTTCACCACGCCCTCGGGCCGCTGTGGGGTGCCATTGCCTTCATCCTGCTCGAAGACCGCCTGTCGGCCATCACAGAGAACTGGTGGCTGGTGTTCGCGCCGATCCTGATGCTGTTCGCACTGACCTCCCCGGAAGGCATGCAGGGTCTCTGGCAGCGGCTGTTCGGCCGCCAGCGCTGGACGCTCGTGAGGCCCGATATCCCGCCGCGCCCTGCCGTGATCGCCCCTTTTGCCAGCAGCGCCGCCGGGTTTGAGCGCGGCAAGCTGTTGCTCCAGACGCTCGGGCTCAGCAAGAATTTCGGCAGCCTCGTGACAGCCAAGAGCATCGACCTCGAGGTCCGCTGCGGCGTGCTTCATAGCATCATCGGACCGAACGGCGCCGGCAAGACCACGTTCTTCAACATGCTGTCCGGCGCGCTGAAGCCGAGCGGCGGGNGGGCGGATCGTGTTCGACGACACCGAGGTGACGCAGCTGCCGATGCATGCGCGCGCCCGCCTCGGCATCGGCCGCTCGTTCCAGATCCTGTCGATCTTTCCGAACCTGACCGTCTTCGAGAATGTCCGCGTCGCGGTGCAGGCCCAACGCAAGGGATCGGGCCGCCTGCTCACCGATGCCTACGCCCTGGACACGATCAACGCCCGGACATGGTCGATCCTCGATGCCGTCGGCCTCACCGACGTCGCGGCCGAACAATGCGTCAATCTTCCGCACGGTGCCAAGCGGCTGCTCGAGATCGGCATCACGCTTGCGATCGATTCCAAGCTGCTGCTGCTCGACGAGCCGCTGGCGGGACTTGCAGAATCCGACCGCGTCATCGTTGCCGACCTGATCAAGAAGCTCGCGCAGACTCACGGCGTGCTTCTGATCGAACACGACATCGACCGCGTGCTCGCGATCTCCGACCGCATCTCGGTGCTGCACCAGGGACGCATGATCGCCGACGGCAAGCCTTCGGAAGTCGCCGCCAACCCCGACGTGATCGCAGCCTATCTCGGAGCCGCCAAGGACGGTGCGCAGGCCGCGCCTCCGGCGATCGAGCGAATCGCCCGTGCCCGCGCCGCGGTCCTGCTCGAGGCTATCAGCGTCTCCGCGGGCTACGGCGGCAGCACGGTGCTCGAGGCTGTCGACCTCACCGTGCACGCCGGCGAAGCCGTCGCCCTGCTCGGCCGCAATGGCGTCGGCAAGACGACGCTGCTGCGCAGCCTCTGCGGGACGCTGACCATCAGCAACGGCGATATCGTGTTCGAAGGCAGGCCGCTTGCACGCCTCAAGCCCTACGAGATCAACCGGCTCGGCATTTCGCTAGTGCCGGAGGGACGCAGGCTGTTCCCCAACCTGACTGTCGCTGAAAACCTGCAGCTCGCTGCGCGTCCAGGCGGCCTCGGACTGGATGCGGTGTTCGAGCTGTTCCCGCGCCTGCGCGAGCGTCGTTCCGCCAAGGCCGAAAGCCTGTCCGGCGGCGAACGCCAGATGGTCGCGATCGCGCGTGCGCTGATGGTTCCGAGCAAGCTCATCCTGCTCGACGAGCCCTTCGAGGGCCTCGCGCCAGCCGTGGTTAAGGAGGTTATGGATGCGCTTATCAAGCTGCGCGGCAAAGTGGCCATGGTCATTGTCGAGCACCATGCGGAGCTCGTCCTTCCCATCGTCGATCGCGCCTATGTGCTGGTGAATGGCCAGATCGCCTTCAGCGGCGATGCGGCGATCCTCGAGCGCGATCACGAATTGCAGGCCCGGCTGCTCGGCGTCGTCCAGACCGAAGCGGCTCGGGCCCGCGGAGCGGCTTAACAACAAGAGAAAAAAGATGCTCAGCCTGAACCTGACCGGGGCAACCCGCCTCAACATCATTGTCGGTGACCCTATCGCACAGGTGAAGTCGCCCGGCGGCGTCACCAAGGCCTTCGTCGATCGCGGTTATGACGGAATTCTCGTCCCTGTGCAGGTCGACGGGGCCCACCTGAAGGGCCTTCTGGCCGCAGCAATGGAGATCCGCAATCTCGACGGCATCATCGTGACGGTGCCGCACAAGTTCGCCTGCTTCGAGTTCTGCGCCAGCTCCACCGAACGATCCCGCCTGCTCGGATCCGTCAACATCATGCGCCGGCGGCCCGAAGGCGGCTGGCACGGCGACATCGTCGACGGGCTCGGCTTCTTCGGCGCGGTGCGCGCCAATGGCGGCGATCCCGCCGGCAAGCGCGCGCTTCTGGTCGGCGCCGGGGGCGCCGGTTCGGCCATCGCCATGGCCCTGGTCGAGGCCGGCGTTCGCTCGCTGGCGATTCACGACAACGACGTAACCCGCCGCGACCAGCTGATCGCGAAGCTGACGACCCTGCGCCGGGCCGAGATCCATGCCGGTTCTGCCGATCCATCCGGCTTCGATCTGGTCGCCAATGCAACTCCCCTTGGCATGAAGGCCGGCGATCCGCTTCCGGTCGACGTGTCGAAGCTCAAGCCCGGCACGTTCGTCGGCTGCGTCATCACCAGCCCAGCCGTCTCCCCGCTTATCGAGGCGGCGCGGGGTCTGGGCTGCCCGACCTCGACCGGCATCGACATGTATAATGCGCTGCAAAGCTCGATGATCGACTTCCTGCTTACGCGCGACGGATCAAGGTGAGCGCCATGTTCAAAACTATCGACGCAATCTCACAAAGCGCGCGCTACGACCTCATCGTGATCGGCTCTGGCGCCGCCGGCATGGCCGCCGCACTGTTCGCGGCGATCGAGGGCCGCAAGGTCCTCGTGGTGGAGCGCACCGAATATGTCGGCGGCACCAGCGCGCTGTCGGCCGCGACCACCTGGATGCCGAACTCGCATCATTCCAAGACCGTCAATCCCGACGACAGCCGGGAGAAGGTCCGCAAGTTCCTCGACGGCGTGGTCGGCAACCATTCGCCCGCGGCGATGCGCGAGGCATTCCTGGACAGTGCGCCTGAGGCGGTCGCAACGCTCGAGGCCAACAGCGAGGTCAAGTTCCGTCCCTATGCGACCCATCCCGACTACGAGCAGCAGTTCGAGGGCGCGACCATGCGCGGCCGCGCACTCGAACCGGTCCCGTATGACGGCCGCGGCCTCGGCGCCGATCTCGACAAGATTCGCCCTCCAATTCCGGAGTTCACGATTTTCGGCGGCATGATGGTCGATCGCACCGACATCGGCCACCTCCTCGCTATCAGGAAGTCGGCACGCTCCTTCGCCCACACGGCAAAGATTCTCGCGCACTATGCCGGTGACAGGCTGAAGGGCCGGCGCGGATCGCGGCTGGTCATGGGCAATGCATTGATCGGCCGCTTCCTGGCGTCGTTGAACGCCCGCGGTGTGGACATTCTGCTCGGGACCGAAGTGCAGGACCTCGTGACCGAAAACGGCGCCGTCACCGGCGTGAAGCTCAGCTCGGGCGGCACAATGCGGCAGGTGTCGGCCGCTTGCGGCGTCGTACTGGCTGCCGGCGGGTTCAACAGGCATCCGCAGCGACGCGGAGAGTTGCTGCCGCAGGGCGAGAGCCACAGCCCGTCGGCACCGGGGCACACCGGCGCCATGCAGGACATCGCGTTGCGTCTAGGCGCGCGTCTCGGCGAAGGCAATCTCGACAGCGCTTTCTGGGCTCCGGTCTCGATCCGGCGCCGCGCCGATGGCAGCACCGCGAGCTTTCCGCACTTCGTCATGGACCGAAGCAAGCCCGGCACCGTCTGTGTGGACCAGATGGGACGGCGCTTCGTCAACGAATCCGTCTCCTATCATCTGTTCGCGCGCGCGATATTCGAGCACAACAAGACCGTGCCTTGCATCCCCTGCTTCATCATCACCGACGCGGTCGGGCTGAAGAAGTATGGCCTCGGCATGGTGCGCATGGGAACGAGCAACATCGCCCCCTATCTCGCCGACGGCTACCTGACCGAGGGCGCGACGGTTGCAGAGCTCGCCCGCAAGATCGGCGTTCCCGCGGCCAACCTCGAAGACACCATCGCCGCGATGAACCGCTATGCCGCAAGCGGCAAGGATGACGAATTCGGCCGCGGCACCACGCCCTATCACCGGGTCAACGGTGACGCCGCAGTCGGCCCCAATCCGACGCTCGGCCCGATTGCGGCTCCCCCTTACTACGCAGTGCGTCTCTACCCCGGCGATATCGGTGCTGCGACCGGGCTTGTCATCGACGAATGGGCGCAGGTGATGCGGGCCGACGGCCGTCCGATCACGGGCCTCTATGCGTGCGGCAACGAAGCGAACTCCATCATGGGCGGGACCTATCCCGGACCGGGTATCACCATTGGCCCGGCCATCACCTTCGCCTATCGCGCCGTGCGCCATGCACTCGGCGATGCACAAGCGCGCAACGCTGCCTAAGCGGGTCGAGAGACAGACCTTCATGGATAACGGTCAACGCCTCGACTGCGATCTGCTCGTCATCGGCTCGGGCGCCGGAGGCCTGTCTACGGCGGTCACCGCCGCCGTGCTCGGCCTCGACGTCGTGGTGGTCGAGAAAGAGGCGCAGCTCGGCGGCACCACCGCCTGGTCCGGCGGCTGGATGTGGATTCCGCGCAACCCGCTCGCGCTGGGCGCCGGCATCGTCGAAACGTATGACCAGCCGAAGCGCTATCTGAACAACGAGCTGGCCGAGGGATATGACCAGACCCGCATCGAGATGTTTCTCGATCAGGGCCCGCGCATGGTAGATTTCTTCAGTAACGAGACGCAGCTTGCCTTCATCGACGGCAATGCCATTCCGGATTTTCACGGCAAGACACCGGGCGCAGCAACCGGCGGACGCTCGGTGTGCGCCGCGCCGTTCGACGGTCGCGCGCTCGGTCCGCGCGTCCGGGATCTCAAGCCGCCACTCGACGAGACTTCGCCCTTCGGCATGGGAATCGCTTCCGGTGCAGATTTGCGGCACTTCCTCAACGCGCGTTCGTCGCTAACCTCGTTCCTGCACGTCGCACGCCGTCTTGCGCGTCATCTGCTCGACGTGTTGCGCTTCGGTCGCGGCATGCATCTCGTCAACGGTAATGCGCTGATCGCGCGACTGGTGAAATCCGCCGACGATCTCGGCGTCAGGATCATGACATCAGCTCCGGCACAGACGCTGCTGTCCGAAGGTCCTCGCATCGCCGGCGCCCGAATCGTCCATGACGGCGCACCGCTCGATATCCGCGCGCGGCGCGGTGTCGTCCTCGCCTGCGGCGGCTTCCCGCACGACACCGCACGGAAGGCGGTGATGTTTCCGCACGCACCGACCGGCCGCGAGCACTGGTCGGCGGCGCCGGAGAGCAACACCGGAGACGGCATCCGCCTCGGCGAGATCGCCGGCGGGCGAACGCGAACCGACCTATCCGACAACGGCGCCTGGGCCCCGGTGTCGCTGGTACCGCATCGCGACGGTTCGGTCGGACGCTTTCCCCATCTGATCGAGCGCGCCAAGCCGGGACTGATCATGGTGCGGGCCGACGGAACGCGCTTCGCGAACGAGGCCGATTCCTATCACGACGTGATGAAAGCGCTGTTTGCCGCCACGCCCGTGGGGCAGCCGGCTGAGGCCTGGGCCATCTGCGATGCGAAATTCCTCAGGCGCTATGGGCTCGGCCGCGTTCGGCCGATCCCGTTCCCGATCACACCCTGGCTGCGCAATGGCTATTTGAAGCGAGGCGCGAGCGTGGAGGCGCTAGCCGGCGTCTGCGGCATCTCCGTTGCAGGATTGCACGCAACGATCGACCACTACAACAGCTTCGCGGCGCGCGGCGAGGATCCTGCCTTCGGCCGCGGCGACACGCCCTATAATCGCGTGCAGGGCGAAATGGCGCATCAGCCAAACCCGTGTGTTGCCCCGATCGAAGCCGGCCCGTTCTACGCCGTGAAGATCGTCGCCGGCAGCCTCGGCACTTTCGCAGGCCTTAACACTGACGAGCACGCCAGGGTGCTCGATGCCGAACACAAGCCGATCGACGGCCTCTATGCCGTCGGCAACGACATGGCGAGCATCATGGCCGGTCGTTACCCTTCCGGCGGCATTACGCTCGGTCCGGCCATGACGTTCGGCTACGTCGCCGCTCACCACGCCGGTGGAATTCCGCTCAAGAACAACAGGTCGGCAGCCGCATGACCGCAAGGAGAGACAACATGCTCTACGAGATCGCAACGCTGACGGTGAAGCTCGGAACAGCGGCAAAGGCCGTGGCAGGAATTGGCGAGTATGTCGGATCATCCAAGGCCAATGGCACGTTGCTCGGCTGCTGGGCCAGCGAGATCAGTGAGCTCAATCAGCTCCTGGTGCTGCGTTCCTTTGCGGATCACGAGACCTGGCGCAGCGAGCGCGAACGGGCGCTGCGTACGTCCAATCCCTTTGGCGCGGGCGACGCCATCAAGCAGATGAATTTCGACACCTATGCGCCGTTCCCGTTTCTGCCGCCGGTCGTGCCGGGCAAGTACGGCAGCGTCTACGAAGTCCGGACCTATCGGCTTAAGCATGGCGGTGTCGCGCCGACGATCGCCGCTTGGGAAGCTGCGATACCCGAGCGCGTCAAGCTATCGCCGCTCGCGATCGCCATGTATTCGCTCGACGGGCCGCCGCGCTTCACCCATATCTGGCCGTTCGCGAGCCTCGACGCGCGCGCCGCGGTGCGCGCCGAGTCCGTTGCCAAGGGTATCTGGCCGCCAAAGGGCGGGCCGGACTGGCTGACCGGCGACATGCGCTCGATCGTGGCGCTGCCGACAGCGATCTCGCCGCTGGCCTGAGGCGATCGCCATGAGGCACATTTATTCGCTCGCCTATCTCACTTCAGTGCCGATGGCGCCGCCCGACGCCGTCGTGCTGGCCAACAAGCTCGGTTACCAGGCAATCGGGGTTCGCATCGCGCCCGCGGCGCCGGGCGGCGACTTCTCGCCGCTCGCAACCGACGCTGCGATGCTGCGCGAGACCTTCCGCCGGATCAACGACACCGGCGTGCCGGTGTTCGACGTCGAGATCGCGCGGCTGGGTGCGGATTTCAAACCCGATCACTTCGCTTCGTTCCTCGAGACCGCCGGCCGGCTAAAGGCGCGAGCCATTCTGGTCGCCGGTGACGATCCCGACGAAGCGCGCCTGACGGAGTCGTTCGCCGCGTTCTGCCGCGCCGCTGCGCCTTATGGCCTGACCGCCGATCTCGAATTCATGCCGTGGACCGCGGTGAAGAATGCAAAGGCCGCGCTGCGTATCGTGAGCAATGCCGGTGAGCCGAACGGCCGGATCCTCGTCGACTCGCTGCACGCCGCACGCTCGGCCACCTCGCTTGAGGACATTGCAAGCCTGCCGCGGCAGCTCCTCAGTTATGCCCAGCTCTGCGACGCGCCGGCCGGCATTCCCGCAACCAACGAGGAACTGATCTACACCGCCCGATGTGCCCGGCTGCTGCCGGGCGACGGCGGCATCGATCTGCGCGGAATCGTGCGCGCATTGCCCGGCGATCTGCCGCTCAGCCTCGAAATCCCGAATGACGAATGGCTGCCGAAACTCGGCGCGGAAGAATGGGGCCGGCGTGCGCTTGCTGCGGCCCGCCGGATCGTTGCCGAGGCAGCGGAAGGAAGAGTGACAACATGACCGGCTTCGATTTCTCATCGCGTGTCGCTGTCATCGCGGGCGGCTGCGGCGGCATCGGCCAGGCGGTTCGCGCCCGGCTGGCTGCTGCCGGCGGAACCGTGGTCGTCTGGGACCTGGCCGACCAGGCCGACGAACGCGTCGATCTCACCAGCGAGGCCGGCGTCGATGGCGCAATGGCGCGCCTGCTCGACCGTTTCGGCCGGATCGACGTGCTGGTCAATGCCGCGGGCATCACCGGCCCCACGGTCAGTATCGAGCATTACAGCCTTGCCGATTGGAAACGCGTGCTCGACGTCAACCTCACCAGCACCTTCCTGTGCTGCAAGGCGGCCATCGCGCCGATGCGACGGCAGAATGCCGGACACATCGTCAACCTGGCGTCGATCGCCGGCAAGGAAGGCAATGCCGGCATGACGGGCTACTCCGCGGCGAAGGCCGGCGTGATCGCGCTCACGAAATCGCTCGGCAAGGAGCTTGCGAGCACCAACATTCGCGTCAACGCCATCGCGCCGGCCGTGATCGCCACCGAGCTCGTCAAGCAGATGTCCGAGGACACCTACTGGAACGTGCTGGCCAAGATCCCGCTGGGCCGCGCCGGCCGTCCGGAGGAGGTTGCCGCCATGGTCGCCTGGCTCGCCTCCGACGAGTGCTCGTTCTCGACCGGCGCCGTGTTCGACCTGTCCGGAGGACGAGCAACATATTAGGCGAGAGATCACCGAGATGAGATGTCGCGGCTTCTTTGTTTGTGCGCATCGCCCGATCTCACGCGGACATCACACGTCACCTGACAAAGACTGCTGATGCTGGCTGTTACAGGATTTTTCTTGATCTCCCGGTGCACACGTCGTGCACACGCCGCCTTCTAACCCACTGAAAAGCTTAAACTCTCACTCCAATCCATCATGGGCAAGCTTGAGCTAGTCAGAGCCTCCCGCTGACGGTTTGAGACAAGGTAAGGAAAAGCGCGAGGGCTTTGTCGCCTGCGCCCCACGCTGATGAGCTGAACCGCTAGCCTCACCAAGAGTAAACATGCTCCGCAGTCCCGTCTTTAGGTCACGCCGCAGTAATTGCTTTCGACGAAAATATTTCTTTCGATCAAGATCGGCGTATCGACAATCCAATCGAGGAAAACACCAGCGCTATGCCGATAATCTGACGCAGACCGAGCGTTTCGCTCAGGATTGCTGCCCCCAGAACGAGCGCAACAACCGGACTTAGAAAGGCGAGCACCGAGGCACGGCTTCCGTACAACTGGACCCCGCCGATCCAGAGCCAGTACGAAAGCGCGGTCGCAAAGACGATCAAATAACCGAGTCCAGGCAGGCTTTGCGGTCCCCAAACCGAGGGCACGCCTTCGATCACCGAAGCGATCGGCAGCAGAAGAACGCCGGAAATCAGCAGTTGCCAGGTCGTCATTTGCAGCGGTGTGGCAAGGCCGCGCCAACGCTCCATCAACACAATACCGAACGCCATCGAAACAGCGGCTCCGATACCGGCCAGGATTCCGACGGCGTCGAGAGACAATCGGCCGTCCAACAACATCAGCGCGACACCCAGCACGCCGATTGAGGCAAGGATGAACTGGCGCAGGGTTGGGCGACGCCCCAGGACGGGCCAGGCAATGAAGGCGACCAGCAGCGGCTGGCAAGCCGCTAGTGTTGCGGTGATTCCGCCGGGCAGTCGCGCTGCGCTAACGAGCAACAGCGCGAAGAACAACCCGATGTTGGTGATCGCCAGGGTCGTGACTGGCAAGAGAATCTTCACAGACGGAAGGGAACGAACCGCCACGAGCAGAATGAGCCCCGCTGGCAACGCGCGCAGAGCTGAGATCAGGATCGGGTGGTCCGTGGGCAGCGTTCTGCTGAAGACAATATAGGTCGTTCCCCAGAGCATCGGACCGAATGCAGTGGCAACGATCCGGCCGGTCTGGCGGTCAGTCATACCGGTCCCCGCGGTTCACACAATCGAGTCGGGAGGCGGCGTCGTATCCGTTCAGGACCCGCGCGCGAGGGCCGGCGTCCAATCGCCCGGTTCGGGTTTCCGCATTAGGTAGCTTATAACCATATCGACGAGATGGGCCTGCCGCCGCTCGATGTTCTCGGGCGCCCCCAGCTTTCGCTTGAAGAGGATGGATAGCGTGTGCTGGTTCGACAGGTAGAAATATCCCAGCGCGGACATAGAGATGTACAACTCGACAGGATCGACGCCTTGGCGAAAGATTCCCTGCTGGACCCCGGCTTGCAGAATTTCCCGCAGGTTTTCCGATAGCTTGTCGTACATCGTCCGGATGATCGTTGATTTGACAATGTGCTTGGCGCGATGCAGGTTCTCGGTATTCAGGATCACGATGACGTCAGGCTCTTCGACGAAGACCCGAAAAGTGTTCTCGCACAAGCGGATCATAGCATTGAGTGGATCGAGGCCGTTGACTGACACGTCGCTCTGACGCCTGCGCAAGGTCTCATAGGTCCGCTCAAGAATGCGGATGTAGAGGTCCTCTTTGCTCCGAAAATAGTGGTAGAGCAGATTCTTGCTGATCTTGGCCCGCTCTACGATGGCGTCGACACGGGCGCCATCGAATCCGCGGCGCGCGAACTCGACCTGCGCTGCCGCGAGGATCTTTTCCTGCGTTCGGATCGAATCTCGGATAGCGGGTTTTTCCGCCATCTGCCCTCCACCATTTCAACCGACAATGCGCTCAGCACGGAGCCTTCTGTCTTCCACCGACCAGCGGCGCGCAGCGGTCGACCGCCACGGCAACTGTTTCGTCACCATCACGAAGCCACCAGTCGAACTTGGAAAACAGTTCGATCTCGAACGGCCCGTCGTAACCCATGTCGTCGAGAACCGCTCGGTAAGCCCCAAAGTCGACTACACCATCGCCGACCATGCCTCTGTCATGGTATACATCGCGCGTCGGCACAAGCCAGTCGCCCAGATGGAACGTCAGGATATTTTCCGGCCCCGCCTGGCGCAGCCCCGGCACGAACTCCGGATCCCACCAGCAGTGATAGGTGTCGGCGACGATTCCTGTTCCCTTGCCAAGCCTGCGGCAAATGTCGAGGCACTGAGCAAAGGTGTTCAGACAGGAGCGGTCCGCGGCATACATCGGGTGCAGGGGCTCGATGCCCAGCACCACGCCGACCTCCCGCGCATAGGGCAAAAGGTGCTCCAGCGCGCCAAGCACACGCGACCGGGCCGCGGGCAGATCCTTTTCACCGGTCGCAAGACTTCCGGGAACGACAACCAGAGCCGTCGCGCCAATCTCGGCGGCCGCGTCGAGACGCCTGCGGTTTTCCGCAAGTCCGGCGTCGAAGCCGGCGCGATCCGCAATATTGACCCACGCGCTGGTGCAAAGGCTGGGTACGAACAGACCCGCATCGCGGATCAGCCTTGCGCCCTGACGGATGCCACAAGCGTCCAGATATTCCGTCCAGACACCGATGCCGGCGACGCCCTGCCGGGCGTAGCCGTTCACAGCCTGTTCGAGGGTCCAATCCCGTGTCGTGATCTGATTGATCGCGAAACGACGCAAGTCAGCCATCATGCCACCTCCGTCTGCAGGTTGCGCAGGTCCGCGGTGGCCTTTTTGTCGATCCGACCATCCTTGATGACGACGCGGTAGTATTCGCTGGCGAATTCCGGCGTGATCTTGCCATCAAGCGCGTCATCCAGCACCGCCTCCAGCGGGCGCCTCATCGGATTGCCATAGCCGCCGCCGCCCGCCTGCTCGTGCCGGATGACGTCGCCGCGCGAGACGTTGCGCGTCACCTTGCTGTCCAGCAGCTCGAACTTGCTGCCGCCCACGCTGAGCAGGTTGCGCGAAGCCGCTCCCTCGTTGCCGCCGAAGAGACCGTAAGGGCGATGCTGGTAGCGGTCCGATCGCAGCTGCATCACCGCATCTTCGGCCAGAAGGCGGTACTGCCGGACGACCCCCAGCCCGCCGCGACGCTCGCCGGCGCCGCAGGAGTCGACGCGCAGGGCATACTCCTCGATCCGGATGGGATAGGTCGATTCCATCAGCTCGACCGGCATGTTCGACATGTTCTGCGAGGGATTGGTGATCGCGTCGATGCCGTCCTTGGTGGCGCGCGCTCCCAGCGCGCCATTGATCATGTCCACCATTACGAACGGCAGCCGCGTCACCTTGTCATAGCCGCCAAGGCAGACGACCGAGTTTCCACCCTCGCCGGCCGCCGCAACGCGTTCGGGAACGATCTGAGCCAGGGCGCCCAGCACCGCATCGACGACACGATAGCCGGTCAACGCGCGCGCCGCGACAGGCGCCGGGAAGTGTGGGTTCAACAGCGTACCGAGCGGCGCCGACACGTCGATCGCACGGTAGACGCCGGAGTTGTTCGGCACCTCGGCGTCGAGAACGCAGCGGATCGCCAGATAGCTCGCGGACTTCACGAACGACAGCGTCGAGTTGATCGCCCCCTTCACCTGAGGCGAACTGCCGCTAAAGTCGACATCGAGGTGGTCGCCCTTCACCGTAATCGCCACCTTGATCGGGATCGGCGCCTCGTCGAAGCCGTCACCGTCGATGTAGTCGGTGAACTCGTAGCGTCCGTCTGGCCAGTTTGCGATTTCGTTCCGGGTCAGACGCTCGCCATAGTCCAGGAAATCGCCCAGGAAGCGGTTGAACGCAGGTGCGCCATATTTGTCGACGATGCGCAACAATTCCCGCTCGCCCATGGCGCAGGTTGCGAGTTGCGCCTCGAGATCGCCGATCACCAGATCCGGCAGGCGAACATTCCGCCCGATGATCTCGAAAACGATCTCGTTGCGCACGCCACGATCATAAAGCTTGAGCGGCGGAAGACGCAGGCCTTCCTGGAAGATTTCCGTCGAGTCGCTCGCATTGGAGCCGGGCACGCGGCCGCCGACGTCGCAGTGGTGGCAGATCACCACCGAAAAGCCGATCTGCTCGTCGCCATGGAAGATCGGCTTGAACATGAAGATGTCCGGCAGATGCATGCCGCCCTCGTACGGATCGTTGAAAATGATCACATCGCCGGGGTGCAGATCGCCGCCGAAGCGCTTCAGCAGCGCATCCATGGCATCCGGAACTGCGCCGAGATGCAGCGCCACGGTCTTCGCCTGCGCGAGGATACGACCCTTGGCATCGCACATCGTGGTCGAGTAATCGAGAACGTCGCGGACGATGGGCGAACGTGCCGTTCGCATCACCGTGTAGGCCATGTCATCGACAATGGATTCGACGGCGCTTTTCAGAACGGCGAAGGTGATCGGATCGTGAGCGGAAATCTCGGCCATGGCTTCGTTCCTCAGGACAGGCGAATATGGAGGTTCAGGAAGTCGTCACGCTCGACGCTCGCCATGGGCGGCACGACGACGGTGCTGTCGTTGGCTTCCAGAATGACCGGACCGGTCAGCTTGCGCGGCGAACGGGTGCGGTCGTAGATCGGCGTATCGATCCAGCCCTCGGCCTTGCCGAAGTAAACCTTGCGGCGCGCAACGGGCCCTGCCTCTTCAGATCCGGCCGCCGACAGTTGGCGAAAGTCCAGGCGGCCCTGGCGCAGGCCCCGGCCAGTCATCCGGAGGCTGACGACTTCGACGGCATCCGAGGAGACATAGCTGTAGATCGAGCGATAGGTCTCAAGGAACGCGGTTCGCACCGCCTCGGGATCGAAGGGCTCCGCGAACGGAATGGCCAGCGACATTTCTTGCCCCCGGAACCGCATGTTGGCCTCGGGCAGGAGCTCCATCGCCTTCTCGGGGATGCCTTCCTCGCGCAGGTTGGCAACGGCCTGCCGGCGCAACTCGTCGGTCACGGCCGCGAGATTGTCGAGATCGACCGTCTCCACGACGCCGCCGATCGGAGCCGTGAAGTAGCGTTCGACGTCTCCCGACAGCATGCCCATTGCCGTGAACACCCCCGGGGTCGCAGGGATCAGCAGGCTGGTCATCGACAGGAGCGAGGCGATGGCGGCGGCATGGACGGGGCCGGAGCCTCCGATGGCCACCAGTGTAAAGTCGCGCGGGTCGACGCCCCGCTCCACGGTCACCGCACGAATGGCGCGCGCCATGTTCGCGTTGACCACTTCGCGCACGCCATAGGCCGCCTCGCTGGTGCTGAGGCCAAGCTGGCTGCCGATCTGGTCGACGATGGCTGCCTCGGCGGCCGCCTTCGACAACCGCCTCGCACCACCCGCGAGCTCTTCCGGCAGATAGCCCAACACCAGGTTGGAATCGGTCACGGTGGCCTTGTCGCCACCGAGGCCGTAGCAGGCCGGACCGGGATCGGCGCCGGCGGAAACGGGTCCTACCCGGATCAGGCCCGCACTGTCGAGCGCCGCGATCGACCCAGCACCGCTGCCGACTTCGGCAACGTCGACGGTCGGAACGCTCATCATGTACCCACCGGCCTTGATGAAGCGACTGGGCGTCGAAATTCCCGCCCGGAATTCATACTCGCTGACCCGGCTCAATTCGCCCTCACGCACCAGCGACGCTGAAGCCGTGGTGCCTCCCATATCGAAGATGACGAGGTTTTTCTGGGCCAGCGCTTCGCCCAGACGCGCCCCGCCGACGGCCCCCGCGGCACGCCCCGAGGAAATGAAGAACACCGGCTTGGCGCAGGCCGTCTCCGCCGAAGCGAGCGCTCCGTTCGAGTTGCTGACCAGGAGCGGCGCATCGATGCCGAGGCTCTTGATGCCGTCCTGCAAGCGCTCGAGGTAAGCGGCCAGCACGGGGCCGACATAGGCATTCACAACCGTCGTGCTGGTTCGCTCATATTCCTTCGCTTCCGGCAGGACCGAGACCGATGTGGTGATCTGGACCGCAGGAAAGCGCTCGCGGATCAGCGCCTCAGCGCGCTGCTCATGGGCGGGGTTGCGATAGCTGTTCAGCAGGCAGATCGCGATGGATTCGACGCCCGCCTCGACAAGCGTGGCGGCCGCGGCAATGACGCCGGCCTCGTCGAGCGGCTCAATGACGCTGCCGTCGGCAGCGATTCGCTCCTTGACCTCGAGGCGGTAGCGGCGCGGGATGAGCGGCAGCGGCTTGTCCCACTGCAGATCGAACATGTTGGGCGTGCGCAGCCGCCCGATCTCCAGCACATCGCGGAAGCCGGCGGTCGTGATCAGGCCGGCTCTGGCGCCCACCTTCTGAAGCAGCGTGTTCGATCCGACGGTCGTGCCGTGCACGATCTCGCTGATGTCGCTAGCGGATATCCGTGCGCCCGACACGAGATGCGAGATGCCGGTGATGACGGCCTCCTCGGGTGCGCTGGGTGTCGATGGAACCTTGGCGTGATGCAGGCGGCCATCGCCCTCGATCATCACTAAATCCGTGAACGTCCCCCCAATGTCGACACCGATCCGAGCGGTCCTGGTCGCCGAAATCGCCATGCAAGCCATCCCTGTTGAACTAATTGGTTAGTTCTGTATCATGGCGCACACAGAGCCGGCAACGTAATTTTTTAGCAGAAAATGCCTGAAATTCAGACTTTTCGATCTCGGCTCTTGCTTGTTATCTAACTAATAGTACAATTCGCCATTGAAATAAAAAGGGCGGATGGCCAACCCAGCCCACTTCTGGAGAGGACAAATGAGAAATATGCGACTTCTGTCATCGGCCGCGTTTGCGATGCTTTTGGCCTTTGTCGGGCCCGTCCTTGCAAACGAGAAGCTGACGGTGCGGCTAGACTTCTCGCCCTGGGGAAGTCACGCCGCGATGCACCTCGCGCAACAAAAAGGCTGGTTCAAAGAAGCTGGACTTGATGTCGATGTTCAGGACGGCCGGGGCTCCGCTAACACCCTACAGCTCGTGAACGCGGGCCAGGCAGATGTCGGACAAATTCAGCTCGGCCTCGTGCCCGCGGCCCGCCACGGCGGCGCCAAGGTCAGGGCGATCGCGGGGTTCGACAGGCGCACCGACCTGTGTGTGCTCGTCGACAAGGACGCGCCGATCCAGAAGATCGAAGACCTCAAGGGCAAGAAGCTTGTCGTTTTCGCCGCCAGCCCATGGGCGCCCTATATCGACACGTTCCTCGCCGCCGGAGGGCTCGACCGCAACAACACGACGATCGAATTCGTCGATGCCGCGGCGCTGTGGGGCACCTACACGTCGCGACGCGCCGACGGGCTGATGTCGACGGTCGCTTCGGCCCTGCCGCTAGCGCAGGCTGCCAGACCGTCAAAATGCCTGACCGCCGACATGGCGGACCTCTATTTCCCGAGTTACGGGCTGATCGCCTCCGACGCGACGATCCAGAAGCGCGGCGACACACTGAAGAAGCTGATCGCAGTCGAACAGCGCGCATGGGCCGAGATCGCCAAGAACCCCGATCTGGGCGTCAAGGCCATGCTCGCCGAGCGTCCCGACGCGATGCTCAACCCCGACGTCCTGCGCGAGCAGATCAAGCTGACCATCGAATACTTCAATACCCCGGCCACCGAGGGAAAGCCGATTGGCTGGCAAGCGACCGAGGACTGGGACGCCGCGCTGAACGGCATGGAGCGCGCCGGCGTCGTGCCCGCGGGCTGGAAGGCCAGCGACTATTTCACCAACGATCTGGTCCCGCGCTAACGAGGTCGCCATGAACATGATAGCCAATCGGATCGCCGATACCTATCTGCAGGTCAGAGGCGCGGGGAAAACCTACCCCTCCAAGCATGGCTCGGTCGTCGCGCTCAGCGACATCAACCTGGATGTGCGCCTCGGCCAGTTCAACAGCATCGTCGGTCCGAGCGGCTGCGGCAAGAGCACTTTGCTCAAGTGTATCGCTGGATTGGAGAACATCACTTCCGGCAACATCACCGTGTCGGGCAAGCCCCTGATCGGTCCGCCGGACCGCATGGGCGTGGTGTTCCAGCGTGACGTGCTGCTGGACTGGCGCACCATTCTGGACAACGTGCTGCTGCAGGCCGAATTTCTCGGCCACCCGCGCGAGCAGTACCGCGACCGCGCCATGCAGCTCCTGGAACGCTTTGGCCTCAAAGGCTACGAGAAACGGCATCCGTGGGAGCTGTCGGGCGGCATGCGCCAGCGCGCCTCGATCTGCCGCGCCCTGCTGTGCGATCCCGACCTGCTACTCATGGACGAGCCCTTCGGCGCGCTGGACGCGATGACCCGCGACGATCTCAATGTCGAGCTCGCGCGGATCTGGCAGGGCACCAACAAGACCGTGATTTTCATCACGCATTCCATCTCGGAGGCCGTGTTTCTCGCCGACCGGGTGGTGATGATGTCCCGCGGACCGGGCCGCATCGTCGACATGTTCGATGTCGATCTGCCCCGCCCCCGCCCGCTCTCCGTGCGCGAGACCGATCCATTCGGTGTCTATGCCCAGCGTATCCGCCACCACTTCGCCGAACTGGGAGTGCTCCACGAATGACCAACGGTTTCATCGCGAAGTTCATGCGCGACAGTCGATCACTGGACATCGTCCTCGTCCTGATCGGCTCGATCCTGCTCTGGGAGGTGGTCGTGCGGATCTTCAATCCGCCCGCCATCATCCTGCCCGCGCCCTCGGCGATCTGGGCGGCGTTCTTGCAAAGTCCATGGATATTCGTCCGTAATATGCTCCACACCCTGTCGACGACGGCCATCGCCTTCGCGATCTCCGTCGGACTGGGCGTGATCCTCGCCGTCGGCATCGTCCAGTCGCGGTTTCTCGAGCGCACGGTCTACACGCTGCTGATCGCCGTGAACTCGGTGCCTAAGGTGGCGCTGGCACCACTGTTCGTCATCTGGCTGGGTACCGGCGCCTCCTCGCAATTGGCTGTTGCGGTGATGCTGGCGATCTTTCCGATCGTCATCAATACCGTGCTGGGCTTGCGCTCGGTCGACCCAGACATGCTGAATCTCGCCAAAGCAACCCGGGCCTCAAAGTTCGACATCATTTACAAGATCCGAATACCCAACGCGCTGCCCTCGTTGTTCTCGGGCATGAAAGTCGGGATTTCGTTCGCACTGGTCGGGGCGATCGTGGGCGAGTTCGTGGCCGGTGGCCGAGGCCTGGGATTCCTGGTGCTGACGGCCCAGGGCCAGTTCGACACGACGCGCGTCTTCGTCTCCCTCGTGCTGCTCGGCGTCATGGGCACCATCCTGTTCTACGCCGTCGACGTCATGGAACGCATCGCTCTGCCTTGGCATACGTCGCAGCGCCAGCCGACAACTTGATCACGGAACGGGCGGGACGCATGCGTCCCTCCCTCGTACACGCCATCGAAAGCGATCCACGATGTCCTCTCCCAATCTGCTGACCGCTGGAGGGTTGGCCACACCGTTCAAGTCGATTGCCGTCGAAGAAGCGCTTGGTATTCTCAATGTCCACTTCGGTGCCGCCGGCACGCTCGATCGTTTGGCAACCGAAAAGGACGACACCTTCCGTCTGGCAACGCCCGCGGGAGAGCGTTTCATCGTAAAGTTCTCGAACCCGGATGAGGACCCGAATGAGTTGGCGCTTCAATCGGATCTACTCGATCACCTGGCAAGACACGACGGCGGCCTTCCGACGCCCCGCGTGGTGCGTGATCGCGATGGTGTGACCTTCTTCACGCACATCGATCGCCATGGCCAGCCACGTCTGGTGCGCATGCTGACGTATCTGGAGGGCACGCCGCTCGACCGCGTCGACATGACGGCTGCTGATCGCGCTTTGGTCGGCGCGGTGCTTGCGAAGCTGCGTCTGGCGATGGCCGACTTCAGTCATCCACACGACGAGCGCGAGATTGCCTGGGACGTCCAGCATCTGCCGAAGCTCGCCCATCTTCTAGGTGGCATTCGCGATCCCGAGCAGCGTAGGATGCTGGAACGCGGCCTCCAGCGCTTTCACGAGATCGAGGGCCTACTCAAGCAGTGCCGCCGTCAGGTCCTACATAACGATTTCAGCCGCTCGAACATCGTCGCCGATCGCGCCAACGCCAATTTCGTTACGGGCGTGATCGATTTCGGCGATGCCGTGCGAACCTATATCGCCGTTGACGTCTCGACCGCGTTGCTCAACCAGCTCGATGCTGGCGGCGACGACACAATGTTCGATGCGTGCCGCGACCTTCTGACGGGCTATCTGTCTGTCGCCGGCCTGACGAGCACGGAACTGGAAGTGCTGCCTCACCTCGTCATGGCCCGCGTGATCGCGCGCGCGCTGATCACCACCTGGCGCGCCGAACAATTTCCCGACAACGCCCGCTACATCATGCGCAACACCCACCGGGGTTGGAAGCAGCTGCACTACTTCCTCGAGCGGTCGCGCGACCACATCAGCGAGACATTCGCTGGGGCACCCGAAAAGGTCCGCCTGGAAAGCATCTGAAAGGAAGCACGATCATGAACGCGCCCACCAAGCCCAAGGTCAATGTCGGGATGGTCAACGGCTTCGACCCCAACAACATGGACGGTCTTGACGCCGCGCTTCAGGACAAGATCCGCAAGCGCCGCGAGCTGCTGGGACCGGCCTACCGGCTGATGTACGCCGAGCCCGTCCAGATCAGCCGCGGCCTCGGCACGAAGATGTGGGACGCGCAGGGCAACGAATACCTCGACGCTTACAACAACGTCGTCTCGGTCGGCCACTGCAACCCGCGCGTCGTCGAAGCGGTCCATCGTCAGATGCAGACGCTCTGCACCCACACGCGCTACGTCCAGGATGGTATCCTCGAGTTTGCCGCCGAGATCATTCCGACGTTCGGCGCGCCGATCGAACACATCATGTTCACCTGCACCGGCTCGGAAGCCAACGATCTGGCGCTGCGCATCGCCATGCACCAGACCGGCCGCAAGGGCATCATCATCACGTCCGAGGCCTACACGGGGAATTCGTTCCTGACAGCAGGGCTGTCCCCGTCGCTTGGCAAAAACTCCCCGTTGGGGACCTGGGTCCGCAGGATCCCCGCGCCGGATTCCTACCGCGTGCCCCCGGCACAGATCGCCGAGCTTCTCGTTCGCCAAGTCGCCCACGAGATCGCGGAGCTTGAACGACGGGGTGAAGGGATCGCCGCCTTCATCGCGGACTCGCTGTTCTCATCCGACGGCATCTACGCCAACCCCACAAATATCCTGCAGCCGATCACCGAGTTCGTGCACAAGGCCGGTGGCGTTGTTATCGCCGACGAAGTCCAGGCTGGCTTCGGACGGTCGGGCGACCGGCTGTGGGGTTTCCAGCGCCATGGTCAGACACCGGATATCGTCACCATGGGCAAGCCGATGGGCAACGGCTTTCCTGTCGCGGCCGTGGCTGTCCGAAGAGAGGTCATCGAGCGCTTCGGCAACGAAATGCGCTATTTCAACACCTTCGGCGGCAACACCGTGGCGATCGCCGCTGCAAAGGCGACATTCGACGTCATCCGCGACGATGGCCTGCAGCAAAACGCCGCCCACATCGGCGCGCTGATCCAGAACGGCCTACGCGAGATCGCCGCCGGCGATGACCGGATCGGTGACGTCCGCGGCGCCGGGCTCTACATCGCGGTCGAATTTGTGAAGAACAAGGCCACGAAGGAGCCCGATGCGACGACCGCGCTCGCCGTGGTCGACGAGCTCCGCAAACGTCGCGTTCTGATCTCGGCAACCGGCTATCACGCGAACTGCCTGAAAATTCGCCCTCCCCTCGTCTTTTCGGAGAGCGATGTCGATCGCTTGTTGACCCAAACGCGCGCTGTGTTGAGTAGCATCTGACCAATTCTCACGGAGCGGCGCAATCGAGCTGCTAGCAGAACCCCCGACATCATTCCTTCTCTGTGATCGGCAGAACACTTCGGCGTAAACCGAACACTGAGCGCTGCCCGCGAAGAGCACGACTAGGCCTCAAGTCGTACTTCGGCGCCCCATCCTTGCGGCCTGACTCTCCAACGCGTCGAAATTTGCGTGGGTCTCACAGCACGGAAAGAGCGACGATCCGCACCTGCTCTCGATAGATTTTTCTTGATCTCCCGGTACACACGTCGTGCACACGCCACCTTCTAACCGATTGAAAAACTTGAGCTCTCGATCCAATCCATCATCGGCCAATTTGAGTTAGCTAGCGCCAAAAAGACACAAACCCATCAAGCGTAGTCTCGCTCGCATTCCAAGCGCCGCAGATTGGCTTTGGCCTAGCTTTCGGTAATTGGAGATGATCAAAACGCGGCAACTGGAACCGCCCGAGAGTTGAGGCAAACCAGCCTTTCCGTGCCAACAAAAGCTAACTAACTTCTTCGGTACAACTGCCCTACGCCATGGCATCTCCGGCCGCCTTCGCTACACCCATCGGCGTATGGGGCCTTACGACAAACGCTGCATCACCGATCAATGCGACTGACCGGCCCGACCATGCGTTTGGCCTGGTAGTCGAAGATTCCTTGAATAGCCGGGCGAGGTTCGGAGCATTTGTGTCCCCGGACTCAGGAAGAAACCAAAGCGGTCAAGAAGAAGGGCCGTTTCGCCCACCAGCGCATTTTCGTCAATCAAGCCTCGCCATGCCACATAGCCCGCGAAGTTGGACCCAGTTCTCCGAATTAAGTTGGCGATGCGCCACAGAGCCTAGCTCGTCGGCGCCGATCATTACCGGAAGTTGACATCGAGAATTTAGAGGCCGACGAAAAGCGCCCGCGGTGGTTCCCCCTGAACGCACGAAGATCCTGGTCATGGCTCCGGTCCGAAAATCCGCACGCTAGAGCCGTCGCGATATCCGAATGGACAGCCCGGCCTTGGAGATTGGTACTGAGCGCCTCTTGGGCCGTGCTTGGTTGCCAGCGCGCAAGACTTGCTCCTACCGGAGGAAACGGGAGTAGAGCGGGCGAGCCGAGCGCCAGAGCGGTCAAATTGGATAAACGACCACGATTTTGTTCAATATCCGGGTGCTCGTGCCGAGCTAACGTCCCAATTGCCCCAGAGGCTGGAATGCCTCAAATCAATGTTCATGCTGGCATCGGGGCCTCTGAATGCCGGCTGGGCCGGAGCTTCGAGGCGTGGATATTCAGCCGAACCGTACAGCGACAGTTCTGCCCCCCACATCCGACACGGGATTAGTTTTCGATGCTTCTTGGCTTGATGCCCTAGGCGGTGTGGACACTTATCGCATCCATAGGACGATGGCAGCGAGAGTGACGACGGCTCGGTAATTTCGGGCGGTCTTTTCGAAGCGGGTAGCGACGCGGCGGAACTGCTTGAGTTTGGAGAAGCAGCATTCCACGAGATGGCGCTGGGCATAGAGATGTTTGTCGAGCGGATATTTGAGGGCGCGTGACGGGTTGTTGGGGATGACGGCGAGCGCCTTTTTGGCGGCGATGTCTTGGCGCAAATGATCGGCGTCATAGGCTGTATCGGCGATGACGACCTCGGCCGGCAGTCCCTCGATCAATGCGGCGGCCTGTGGTGCATCGCCCTTCTGGCCTGCGGTGAGCGTGAACCGTACAGGACACCCCAAGCCGCGAACGGCCATATGTATCTTCGTGCTCAGGCCGCCGCGCGAGCGGCCAAGCGCCTGATCTTCAGACCCCCTTTTTTCGCCCCGGCGGCGTGCTGATGCGCCCGGACGATGGTGGAATCGACGATCAGATATTCGAAGTCTGGATCATCAGACATCGCCTCGAAGATCCGCCACCAAACACCCTTGATGCTCCATCGACTGAAGCGCCGGAATACGCTGTTCCAGTCTCCGAACGCCTCCGGAAGGTCGCGCCAGGGAGAGCCTGTACGCACGATCCAGAGCACACCTTCCACGAACATCCGGTTGTCCCGCCCGGTCGAACCCTTCTGGTCGGGCCGGCCTATGATCAGCGGCGCCATGCGCTCCCAGGCCGCGTCGCTCAACACCAAACGATCCATCACACCCAAGGCCGCCTCCCAAAAAGAAGCCTTGAATCTGATTTGCTCTCAAAAGGGAATCCTTAGAGTCCACACCGCCTA
>NZ_LSEF01000007.1 GCF_001641695.1 Bradyrhizobium neotropicale | reverse complement strand
GGGCGGATTCAACCGCTCGTCGCAACACTCCGTGTATCGCTCACTCGGAGCAATTCGTCGAGGGTTTCTGCCGGTGTTTTCCAGCCGAGGGTTTTGCGGGGCCTTGTGTTGAGTGCAAGAGCCACGGCCTCCAGATCATCGGCATCGTGCATGCTGAGATCCGTCCCCTTTGGAAAGTACTGGCGCAGCAACCCATTCGTGTTCTCGTTGGTGCCGCGCTGCCACGGGCTGTGAGGGTCGCAAAAGTAGACCTGCACGCCTGCATCGATCTTCAGACGCGCGTGCTGAGCCAGCTCAGCTCCTTGATCCCAGGTTAGAGACCGCCGCAGTCGCTCGGGCATGGTGAAGATTGCGCGGGTGATGGCGTCTCGCACCGCCTCAGCGCCATGTCCGGCGAGTGCAGGTCCATTCTTCACGCGAGCATCCTGTTCCTGACCGGTCATGCGCGGCAAATGCAGCAGAATGGTAAAACGGCTCGTGCGCTCCACCAAAGTGCCGATCGCGGAACTACCGAGGCCCATGATGAGGTCACCTTCCCAGTGACCCGGCACAGCTCGATCGGCAGCTTCCGCCGGACGTTGACTGATCATGATCTCGGAAGGAATGAAGCTTCTGCCTTTGCGGGCGCGCGCCCTCGGCATCCGCAAGGCCCGCCCAGTGCGCAAGCAGGCCGTCAGTTCACGGCGCAAAGCTCCTCGACCCTGCACATAAAGGGCCTGATAAATTGCCTCGTGACTGATGCGCATCGTCTCATCCTCGGGAAAGTCGAGCCGAAGTCGCCGAGAAATCTGTTCCGGGCTCCATGCCGTCGCCCAGCGTCGGTTTTGCCGATGCACCGCCCGGCGGCCCTTCCACACGACCTTCGGGCCAACGAGGAGCGCCCCGTCTGGCTTAGCGATCATACCGGCAAGCCTGTCCTGCACATAATCCCGCAGGGTCGGGTTGATTGCCAACTTCGCAAACTTGGGCCGTCGGGCGGACTGATCAGCATGCCATTGTGCCGTGGTCGCCCGGTACTCTGGAGCGCCATGGCGGCGCGCCACATTGCGACGGAGCTCACGGGAGATCGTGCATGGAGGCCGGCCGAGCTGACGAGCGATGGCTCGCACCCCATGCCCCTGCGCGCGCAAGATGGCAATCTCCTCACGTTCGGCGAACGACAGGTAGCGCTCCGACCGAGGTTTGGACGATCGCGACAAATGTGTTGGCGGCATACCGCCCGCCCTCCGGAACCAGCGTACTCCGACCGACGGCGACACCCCGGCCTCAACCGCAGCATCCCCGCTCGATCGCCCCAAGGCAATCGCAGTCCAGAACGGTCTATAATCTTCTCGTAGGACCTCTCGGGGACGATCTGTCCGCACACGCTTCTCCATCGCAACCTCTTTTGCTCGAGTGTTGCGACGAGCGGTTGAATCCGCCCTGGATGCCCCGGTCAAGCCGGGGCATGACAGAGGTGTTGGGGCGAGTGCGTCCGCCCGCAGTCAAAGACCAGTCCATGTAACCCCACAGACATAATTAACCGGCCGTTAACCAAATCCGCCGCATCGTTAACCATTCAATAACAGGAACGAGTCGGCCGCCATGGAGGCAGCAGTAAAACCTCAACGCCAGATGGTACGCCTGCGCGGGCGGTCCTATGTGGCCTTCGTGTTCGTGCCGACGGTTCCAATCCAGGACTGGCTGCTGGAGATCGACGCCACGATCGCACGCTCACCGGGCTTCTTCGTCGGCCGGCCCGTGGTGGTCGACCTTTCTTCGGTCGATCTCAGCCAGTCCGGCATCAGCCATCTGCTCACAAGCCTCCAGGACCGCAACATCCGCGTGCTCGGCATTGAGGGCGTCGAGGAGGCGCGGCTGACGCCGGCCATGCCGCCGCTGCTTACGGGCGGACGCCACTGCGTCGTCGAGCCGAATGCGCCGAAGAAGGCCGAGACCAAACAGACCAAGCAGCCGACCTCGCTACTGCTCGAAACCCCCGTCCGCTCCGGCCAGACCGTGATCTTCCCCGAAGGCGACATCACCATTCTCGGATCGGTCGGCTCCGGCGCCGAGGTCGTCGCAGGGGGGTCGATCCACGTCTACGGCGCCTTGCGCGGGCGCGCCATGGCGGGGGTCAACGGGCACACGAGCGCGCGCATCTATTGTCAGAAGATCGAGGCCGAACTGCTTGCAATTGATGGGTTTTACCAGACCGCGGACGACATCGACGCCGCCTTGCGCGGCAAGCCGGCGCAGGCCTGGCTGCAGGGAAATACCATGCGAATTACCGCACTGAACTGACCAGCAAAGGAGACATTTTAGATGAGTAAGGTACTGGTCGTGACATCAGGCAAGGGCGGGGTCGGCAAGACCACGACGACCGCCGCGCTGGGCGCTGCACTGGCGCAACGCGGCGACAAGGTCGTTGTCGTGGACTTCGACGTCGGCTTGCGCAACCTCGATCTCGTCATGGGCGCCGAACGCCGCGTCGTGTTCGACCTCATCAACGTGGTGCAGGGCGTTGCCAAACTGCCGCAAGCGCTGATCCGCGACAAGCGGCTGGAGAATCTCTGGCTGCTGCCGGCCTCGCAAACCCGCGACAAGGACGCGCTGACGGAGCAGGGCGTGGGCAACGTCATCGCGGACCTGCGCAGCCGCTTCGACTGGGTGATCTGCGACAGCCCGGCCGGCATCGAGCGTGGTGCCTCCATGGCGATGCGCTATGCCGACGAAGCGGTGATCGTCACCAATCCCGAGGTTTCCTCGGTGCGTGACTCCGACCGCATCATCGGCATGCTCGACTCCAAGACGGTGCGGGCCGAGAAGGGCGAGCGCGTCACGAAGCACATCCTGATCACGCGCTACGATTCCTCGCGCGCCTCGCGCGGCGAGATGCTCAGCATCGACGACATCCTCGAGATCCTGGCGACACCGCTGCTCGGCATCATCCCGGAGAGCCAGGACGTTCTCAAGGCGTCCAACGTCGGCACGCCCGTGACGCTCGCGAATACCGACGGCGCTCCGGCTCGTGCCTATATCGATGCGGCCAAGCGTCTCTGCGGCGAGACCGTGGCGATGCACATCCCCGCCGAGCGCAGAGGTCTGATGGACCGCCTGCTGCGACGGAGGGCTGCATGAGCATGGGTCTCCTTCGGCTTCTCCGCGGCAACAAGGCCTCTGCTCCCGTCGCGCGCGAACGGTTGCAGATCCTGCTTGCTCATGAGCGTGGACAGCGCGGCCAACCCGATCTTCTCGGCGTGTTGCGCGAAGAAATTCTCGCCGTCGTCTCGAAACACGTCACACTCGATCCGACCAAGGTGATCGTGCGGCTGGAGCGCGGTGACGAGGTGTCGACGCTTGAGGTCGACATCGAGGTACCCAACGACATTGAACGCAAACGGGTGGCGGTCGGATAGGGGATCCGGCCGGGGTCGTCTGACTTTGGGGTGGAAGAGAAGGCAGTCCGCCGGCAATGGCGGGCTGCCTTTGCGTGTGTGCTGCCGGATGCGGGCGGAACGAGACCGGGGACTCGATCGTTGTGAGGAACCCGTGGGACACGAGTGGTCGCCGCGGCTTCGTCAAACCGGAGAGCGCCCCATGATGTCCGAGGTCCAGGTTCATACTGTTGCGCGACAGATGCTGGAAAAGCACGGCTTCGCTGCGATTGCGAAGGCCGCCGAACAGGCGCAGGCTTGCGAGGGCCGCGGCGAGGCGGAGGAAGCCAAGGAATGGCGTCACATCGTCGATGCCATGAAGATCATGCGCGGGCCGCACCAGAGCTGACGCGCGGAAACGGGGAGCGCGGCTCAGCGCTCCTCGCGATCAGTCCCCTGCGCCTGAGTCCGGTGCTGGGTTTGTGCCTGTCCGCGCTCGCCTGATTCCTTGCAGGGAAGCTGTTCCCACGATCCGTCCGGCGCCTGCTGATAGGCGCTGCAGGATGACGAGGCCGCCTTGTCCTCGCCCTTCTGGGCCTCGGAATTCCTCGCCAGCGCCGGCGCCATCAGCAGCGCGGCGGCAAGCGCGCCGGCCGCAACGGCATCAACAATCCGCATCAGGTTCCTCCAGTTCGAAGACGCCCCGATGCTGGCGAGGATTGTGACGATTGTTGGCCGAGGCGTCGGTTCCGTCGCGGCTTGCTTAACGACGCTGGCGGATCACTGCCCGGCTGGCTCGATGGGCCATCTCGTTGCGGCGGGCGCAGGTACCGCCAGATTCGCGACGGCAAGCGCCGCCATCCGGCGCTTCCGATGCGGATGATTTGCGGGCATGGCCCCTCGCGCGTTGTCCTCAGCTCGAAGGATTGGACGCGAAGGACGGGCCCGAGGTTCACAGCCAGCTCGGGCGGTGCCGGCGGCCTGCTAGTTCTTGCTGTGGATGAACCCGGCGAGGTTGGCCTTCTGGGCTTCGCACCAAGTGGTCATACCGAGGCGGCGCTGGTCGAGATCGGTCGCCTGGGTCGCCACCGCGACCTCCGCCATGAGGTCGTCGTCCTGCTTCTCGCCCATCTTGCCGCCGGTGTGCATGTAGGCGATCGCCTTGCGCACCTTCTCGGTGGTACCGTCGGGAAGGTGCATCTGCTGCGCCTGTTGGACCAGATCCTGATAGGCCACGTCCATGCCAGGACATTCGACCTTGGCCGCAAAGGCCTGCAAGACCTTCGTCACATAGACCGTCCGCGGTTCGGCTTGTGCCGGTGCAGCGATCAGCAACAGGCCCGCGAACAGAAAACCATAGCGCATTCTTGGTACCTCCCGATTTTCCGGGGAGGCTAGCGTCCGCGGCGCCGATCCGCAATGGTGCAGGGGCGCAATTGTCGCGTCTCCGGGCGGTACGCTATCGTGACCATCATCCTGGCCACGGAGAGCGAGATGAGCCTATTGAGCACGCCGTTCGATCCCGCGCATGACACGGCACTCGTCACGGGCGCGGGCAACGGCATCGGCCGTGCCATCGCACTGGCCCTAGGCGGTGTGGACACTTATCGCATCCATAGGACGATGGCAGCGAGAGTGACGACGGCTCGGTAATTTCGGGCGGTCTTTTCGAAGCGGGTAGCGACGCGGCGGAACTGCTTGAGTTTGGAGAAGCAGCATTCCACGAGATGGCGCTGGGCATAGAGATGTTTGTCGAGCGGATATTTGAGGGCGCGTGACGGGTTGTTGGGGATGACGGCGAGCGCCTTTTTGGCGGCGATGTCTTGGCGCAAATGATCGGCGTCATAGGCTGTATCGGCGATGACGACCTCGGCCGGCAGTCCCTCGATCAATGCGGCGGCCTGTGGTGCATCGCCCTTCTGGCCTGCGGTGAGCGTGAACCGTACAGGACACCCCAAGCCGCGAACGGCCATATGTATCTTCGTGCTCAGGCCGCCGCGCGAGCGGCCAAGCGCCTGATCTTCAGACCCCCTTTTTTCGCCCCGGCGGCGTGCTGATGCGCCCGGACGATGGTGGAATCGACGATCAGATATTCGAAGTCTGGATCATCAGACATCGCCTCGAAGATCCGCCACCAAACACCCTTGATGCTCCATCGACTGAAGCGCCGGAATACGCTGTTCCAGTCTCCGAACGCCTCCGGAAGGTCGCGCCAGGGAGAGCCTGTACGCACGATCCAGAGCACACCTTCCACGAACATCCGGTTGTCCCGCCCGGTCGAACCCTTCTGGTCGGGCCGGCCTATGATCAGCGGCGCCATGCGCTCCCAGGCCGCGTCGCTCAACACCAAACGATCCATCACACCCAAGGCCGCCTCCCAAAAAGAAGCCTTGAATCTGATTTGCTCTCAAAAGGGAATCCTTAGAGTCCACACCGCCTA
>NZ_LSEF01000006.1 GCF_001641695.1 Bradyrhizobium neotropicale | reverse complement strand
TAGGCGGTGTGGACTCTAAGGATTCCCTTTTGAGAGCAAATCAGATTCAAGGCTTCTTTTTGGGAGGCGGCCTTGGGTGTGATGGATCGTTTGGTGTTGAGCGACGCGGCCTGGGAGCGCATGGCGCCGCTGATCATAGGCCGGCCCGACCAGAAGGGTTCGACCGGGCGGGACAACCGGATGTTCGTGGAAGGTGTGCTCTGGATCGTGCGTACAGGCTCTCCCTGGCGCGACCTTCCGGAGGCGTTCGGAGACTGGAACAGCGTATTCCGGCGCTTCAGTCGATGGAGCATCAAGGGTGTTTGGTGGCGGATCTTCGAGGCGATGTCTGATGATCCAGACTTCGAATATCTGATCGTCGATTCCACCATCGTCCGGGCGCATCAGCACGCCGCCGGGGCGAAAAAAGGGGGTCTGAAGATCAGGCGCTTGGCCGCTCGCGCGGCGGCCTGAGCACGAAGATACATATGGCCGTTCGCGGCTTGGGGTGTCCTGTACGGTTCACGCTCACCGCAGGCCAGAAGGGCGATGCACCACAGGCCGCCGCATTGATCGAGGGACTGCCGGCCGAGGTCGTCATCGCCGATACAGCCTATGACGCCGATCATTTGCGCCAAGACATCGCCGCCAAAAAGGCGCTCGCCGTCATCCCCAACAACCCGTCACGCGCCCTCAAATATCCGCTCGACAAACATCTCTATGCCCAGCGCCATCTCGTGGAATGCTGCTTCTCCAAACTCAAGCAGTTCCGCCGCGTCGCTACCCGCTTCGAAAAGACCGCCCGAAATTACCGAGCCGTCGTCACTCTCGCTGCCATCGTCCTATGGATGCGATAAGTGTCCACACCGCCTAGAGCGCTCTGGAGATCACTTCCTTCATCATTTCGCTGGTTCCGCCGTAAATCCGCTGCACGCGAGCATCCGCATACATGCGTGCGATGAGATACTCGTTCATGAAGCCGTACCCGCCGTGTAGCTGCAAACACTCGTCGATGACCTTGCCCTGCTGTTCCGATGCCCAGAGCTTAGCCATCGAGGCCGTCGCCGCATCGAGCGTCCCGGAAACCAATGCTTCGACGCACTCGTCTATAAAGCTGCGCGTCACCTTTGTAATCGTTGCCAACTCGGCCAGCCGATACTTGGTATTCTGGAAGTCTGCGATCGACTTTCCGAACGCCTTTCGTTGCCGAACAAAGGCGAGCGTCGCCTCGACTGCACCCTCCATTGCTGCCACCGCCATGACACCAATGATCGTGCGCTCATACGGCAGATCCGACATCAGTTGATAGAAGCCGCGCCCCTCCGCGCCGCCGAGTAGGTTCGAGGTCGGCACGGCGACGTCGTCGAAGAACAGTTCGGAAGTATCCTGCGCTTTCAGTCCGAGCTTATCGAGTACACGGCCGACCCTGAATCCTGGAGATTTTGCCGTCTCGACCAGGATGATCGACATTCCGCTCGCCCGCTCGGCCTGATTGGTCTTCGCAACGACGAGCACCAAGCCCGCAAGAAGACCGTTGGAAATAAACGTCTTTGAGCCGTTGATGACGTAGCTATCGCCGCGCTTTTCAGCGCGGGTTCGAATGGATTGGAGATCCGAGCCCGCCCCCGGCTCGGTCATCGCGATGGCGCCGACGAGTTCTCCGCTCGCCAAGCGCGGCAAATATTCGCGCTTTTGCTCCTCCGTCCCGTGATTCAGCAGATAGTGCGCCACGATCGTGTGGACCGACGGGTTCATTCCCGTCAGGCCGCGGCGCGCCATTGCGTCGTAGAAGATCGCTTCGTGCCGAAAGTCGCCACCGCCGCCGCCATATTCGGTCGGAATGTCCGAACAAAGAAGCCCGAGCGCGCCCGCCTTCAGCCAGAGTTCATGGCCGACATTGCCGCGTTCGCGAGCTTCTTCGTCCAGCGGCGCCATTTCCCTGTCGACGAAGCGGGAAACGGTGTCTCGATACATCTCAAGGTGAGAATCGAGCCAGGAGAGTCGATAGTTGATCATGCGTGCTACTCATCGCTTCTTACGAACGCAACGATTGCGTTCGCTGCCGCTTGGATTTCGCATTTATCCAAGCGCTGCCGATTGCGCCCGCCGCGCATGCCTTTCGACAAAGGCGAGCCTTGATATGTGGTGTCGAAGGCATGCGCCGCAATTCACTGCGAGTGGCTCAGTCGGCCGTATCCCCGTTGATCACGTCTCCGAACAGCTCCCACTTTTCGCCGCTAAAGCGCATCAGCCGAAGTTGACTGATCGGAGCAAAGTCGGTCGGCGAGGTGTTCACGTAGATTCCCGGCAAGAGCGCTTCAGTCCGCCAATCCTTTAGAGACGCAGCCTGCTTCATGACGTTCTCGCGAGTGAGATCGTCGCCGCATTGCTTCAACGTCTGGGCCAGCGTCTCTGCAAGCGCGTAGCCGGTGATCAGCAAGATGTCGCGCTTGTTGCCTTCTGGATAATACTTGCTCAGAAAGCCCTGAAACTCTTTCATTCCGGGATCATTGTCCCACTGCGGATCCGCCGGATCCTTCAAGTAGGTAGCGGAAATGATGCCTTGTGCGTTCTCAAAGCCAGCAGGCTTGATCACGCTACCGACCGACGCCGAGACGTTGCTGAGGATGTGCAGCGGCTTCCAGTCGACTTCGGCAATCTTCTTGATTGCCTGAGCCGCAAACTTGGGAGAGCTGATATCGACTAAGGTGTCGGCCCCTGTCGCCTTGAGCTTGACGATGTGACCGTCGATCGTCGGCTCTGACGTTTCGTAGCTTTCCTCGGCGACAATCTGAGCACCTAACTTGTCCTTGAGGCCCTTCAGGTAGTCTTTTCCGAGGTCGTCGTTTTGATAGAATACGGCGACTTTGGCGTTTGGCTTTTCTTTGAGGATGTACTTCGCGTAGGCGCGAGCCTCGCTCTGGTAGGAGGGTTGCCAGCCCGTAGTCCAGGGGAAGTTCTTGGGATCGTTGAACTTGGTTGCGCCCGCCGCGACGAAAAGCTGCGGGACCTTCTTGGAGTTCAAGTACTTCTGGATAGCCGTGTTGTTGGCTGTGCCCAGCGGATCGAACATGAGCAGAACTTCGTCGCTCTCCACCAGCTTGCGCGTCTGCTCGACAGCCTTGGGAGGCGAGTAGGCATCGTCATAGCTGACGAAGTTGATCTTGCGGCCGTTGATGCCGCCCTTGTCGTTGATCATCTTGAAGTAGGCGGCCTCCACCTGGCCGATGACACCATAGGCAGATCCTGGACCACTGTACGGCATGAGATTGCCGACTTTGATCTCGGCGTCGGACGCGCCAGTGTCGTATTTTTTTTGGGCCAATGCTGCGCCCGAGGCGAATACAATGATCGATGTCGCCAAAGCGAACGTCCCTATAGTCTTCACAAACATCTCACTTCTCCTTGTTGCGTTTCACTTTTTTGGTTTGGCGATTCAGCCTTAGCTTGGGATCGCCGAATGGAAGACCCGACAAGCTCGGTGAAGGGGGCTTGGAAGATCATCCCAAAGCTTCGACGATGGTGACGTTGGCAATGCCGCCGCCCTCACACATGGTCTGAAGGCCATATCGCTTACCGCGAGTCCTCAGGGCGTGGACCAGAGTTGAGAGGAGTTTTGTACCCGAGGCGCCGAGAGGGTGACCGAGTGCAATTGCGCCGCCGTTGACGTTGAGCTTTGCAGGGTCCGCCTCGATCGCCTGAAGCCATGCGAGGGGCACCGGCGCAAAGGCCTCGTTGACCTCGTAAAGATCGATGTCGCCGATCTTCATTCCGGCTTTCGCAAGAGCCCGGCGGGTTGCGTAGATCGGCTCCTCGAGCATGATGACGGGGTCGCCGGCGGTCACCGTAAGACCGACGATGCGGGCGATCGGCTTCAGATTGTGTTCTTTGAGAGCCTTTTCGCTGACGACCAGCGCTGCGGAGGCACCGTCGCAGATCTGGCTTGCATTGGCGGCGCTGACGACACCGCCCTCCTTCAGAAGCTTCACCGAGCCGATCGACTCCAGCGAAGCGTCGAAGCGAATGCCTTCGTCCTCGGTGTGCTGGCCCTCTTCGATCTTGAGGGGAACGATCTCGTTCCTGAAGGCTCCGGATTTCGTTGCCGCTGCTGCGCGTCGATGGCTTTCGAGGGCAAACCTGTCCAGGGTCAGCCGGTCGAACCCGTACTTCTTGGCGATCATCTCGGCGCCCTCAAACTGGCTGAAGGATTCCACGCCAAATCGCTTCTGGATCCGATCACTGATCGGACCGATTCCAATGCCTTCCTTCTGGTGCAGCGAGATGTTGGAGAACATCGGCACGCGGGTCATGCTTTCCGCGCCGGCCGCTATCACGACGTCCTGAGTGCCGGACATCACCGCCTGGGCGGCGAACTGAACCGCCTGCTGAGAGCTGCCGCATTGCCTGTCGATCGTGACGGCCGGGACGGACCCCGGAAGCCTGGAGGCGAGTACCGCATTCCGCCCGAAGGCAAACGCCTGCTCGCCGGCCTGCGTCACGCAGCCCAGGATGACGTCCTCGACGGCCCCTGGATCGATTCCGCAGCGATCGACGACCGCGTTGAGCGTCTCCGCCGCCATGTTGGCGGGGTGCCATCCGGCAAGCTTGCCGTTGCGCCTGCCGCCCGCCGTCCGTACCGCTTCGACAATATAAGCTTCTGCCATGGCCTGTTCCTTTCATCCGTTTGAATTTCGACGCGCGGCGAACCCAGCTACGCGACGGCGCGATTCATCCGATCTGCCAAGCTCGGCTATGCTTTGCGTCTCCCGCTGAAGCTGTGCCTCCAACGTGCTATCGTAGCTTTCAAGCAAGAGACGGCGTGCGGCGCCGAGCGCCGCGACGGGTTGTGCTGCAAGCTTCGCCGCGATGTCGGCGCCGGCGGCAGCCAACTGCTCGTCTTCGACAACGCGCGTAACGAGACCAATCCGCGCTGCCTCGTCGCTCGATACGCGCCGGTTGGACAGGATGATCTCCTGCGCCCGCCTGAGGCCAACCACCCGCGGCAGCAGCCAGCTCATTCCTCCGTCCGGACTGAGGCCCAATGCGGTATAGGCCGCGCTGAAATGTGCAGAGCGAGCCGCCAACGCGAAGTCGCCGATCATCGCCAGGCTCATGCCGGCTCCGGCTGCGGGCCCGTTCACGAGGGTGATCAACGGCTTTCGCATTCGCATGAGGCGCACGATCGCGGCATGCAGCGTTCCCGCCAGGTCCTGCAAGAAGGCAGACACGTCGTCGCCGGCCGCGGCGAAAGCACCGACGTCGCCGCCCCCGCAAAAGAGCTTTCCCCGGCCGGTCAGAATGACGCAGCGAACGTCGTCATCTTCATCGCATCGCTCGGCGGCCTTCAGAAGAGCGAGGGCCATGGCAGGGTCAATCGTGTTGCCCTGGTTCGGGCGCGACAGGGTCAGCGTCGCAATCTTGTCGACGCACGACAGTTCGACCGGACCGCTCATGACGGCTCCTCCAGGGCGCGGACCGCCAGCGCCGTCAACTCGGGAAATGCCTTTCCGCGCTCGATGGCCTGCGCCGACGAAGCCGTTCCGCGCAACGCGCGGCCGGCTATGCCGTGCATGATCGCCGCCAGCCGAAAGAAGTTGAAAGCGACATAGAACTGCCAGTCCGCAATCACTTCGCGGCCGGTCGCCCGGCAATACCGGTCGATGTACTCTGCTTCGCCCGGGATATTGAGAGCAGCCAGATCCGCGCCCGCGAGGCCGGCAACGATGTGCGGAGGCATGCGGTACATCATCGCGTGGTAGGCGAAGTCCGCCAGAGGATGTCCGAGAGTCGACAGTTCCCAGTCGAGCACCGCGATGACGCGCGGCTCGCTCGCATGAAAGATCAGATTGTCGCAACGGAAATCGCCGTGGACGATGGAGACTTCGTCGCCGGCGGGAATCATCCCCGGGAGGTCTCTGACGAGGTGATCCATGTTCGCGTCGCGACCGGCCTCCGGATCGTCCTGATACTGACGCGTCCAGCGACTGATCTGGCGCGCAAAGTAGCTTCCCGGTTTTCCGTAATCGCCCAGACCGATCGATGCCGGGTCGACGGAGTGGAGTTGCGCGATCACGTCGCACATGGCGTTGAAATAGGAGGGACGCTCTTCCCGGCTCACTCCAGGGAAGGTCGCATCCCAGAAGATCCGGCCCTCCACGAGCTGCATCACATAGAATTCGCTCCCGATAACGGACTTGTCGGCGCAATACCCGTGGATGCGCGCCACCGGAAACCCAACTTGCGACAGCGCGCGCTGTACGCGTGCCTCGCGGTCGACCGCGTGCGCGCCCGCGACCAGCGGCCCCGGCGGCTTCCGCCGGAGCACGTAAACGCCGTCCGCGGATTGGATACGATAAGTCGGATTCGACTGGCCTCCCCTGAATTTGGAGGCGTTGAGAGGTCCTCGAAACCCCTCGACGTTTGCCGTCATCCAGCTCGACAAGGCGTTATCGTCGAGGCGATGGGCATCGGACGGATCCACCAATCCGGAGTTTGCGGCTTCGTCGAGAGCGCTCACGGATTCGCCTTTTGCCAATCGCGCTTGATCTTCTTCGCAAGCGACCATTTGTGCACCTCGGTGGGGCCGTCGTAGATGCGAAACGCACGCACCTCGCGGAACACCTGTTCGACGATGGTTTCGTTGGTAACGCCCGAGCCACCCATCACCTGCACACAACGATCGGCCACCCGCATGAGGGCCTCGCTGACCGCGACCTTTGCCATGGAGCTCTCGTTCGTTCCCAGCGAGCCCGCATCGAGCACACTCGCGCACCAGGAGATCATCAACTCGGCCTGTTTGAGGTCGATGAGGTTGTCGGCAAGCATGAAGCCGACTCCCTCATGATCGATGAGCGTCTTCCCGAACGCCTTCCGGCGGTTGGAGTATCCGGTCGCGATCTCGTTGGCGCGGATGCAGGCGCCTCGCCAGCGCATGCAATGCGACAGCCTGGCCGGCGAAAGCCGGATCTGCGCATATTTGAACCCCTCACCCGGCTGTCCGAGCATTTGATCGGCCGGGATGCGCAAATTGCGGATGGTCACGACGGCGTGGCCGCCCGGCATGGAGCTGTCGATCGTGTTGGGCACATGATCGATGGTGATCGCCGGATCGGGCAAATCGACGAGGAACATGCATGCGCCCTCCTCGGCCTTTGCCATCACGATCCCAACCTTGGCTCCGCGTGCTCCCGTGATGAAAGCCTTGCGTCCATTCACGACCCACTGGTTGCCGTCCGGACGACAGGTCGTCGTCATCATCGATGGGTCCGATCCCGCTCCGCCCTCCTCGGCCGGTTCGGTCATGAAGAACGCGGACCGCGCGCTTCCCTCGACAAGCGGCTTTAGGAAGCGCTCCTTGATCTCGGGCGAGCCGATCTTACCCAGAAGGTACATATTGCCTTCATCGGGAGCCGCCGTGTTGCATGCGAGCGGGCCAAGCGGCGATAAACCTGTCTTGGCCAGGACGATCGCTGTCTCGCTCTGCGAGAGATGCGAACCGTCGGCCAGTATGTGCGGCGTCAATACGCCTGCCGCCCGCGCCAATTCACGCAGCTCGGTGACCAGTTCGTCTTTTGGACAGTCATGATGATCACGGCGGGGATCGCGCTCGAACGGGATCACGACCTCCCGAACGAACCGCTCAACGCGATCCGCAATCTCCTGAGTACGCTCCATGCCGACCCCGCTCATTTGGGCGCCATCCGGATTGCGCCGTCGAGGCGGATGGTCTCGCCGTTCAGCATCGGATTCGCGACGATGGATTCGACCATCTGGGCAAATTCGGATGGGTGACCGAGTCGGCTTGGGAAAGGCACCTGCTTACCCAGCGACTTCTGGGCCTCTTCAGGAAGCGACACCAGCAGCGGGGTCAGAAAGATGCCAGGTGCGATCGTCATGACCCGGATGCCGTAGCGCGCGAATTCGCGGGCCAGAGGCAGGGTCATGCCGACGATGCCGCCCTTGGATGCCGAGTAGGCGGCTTGGCCGATCTGGCCGTCGAATGCGGCAACGCTCGCGGTGTTGATGATGACGCCTCGCTCCTCCTCGACCGACTCGGCCGCATGAAGGCGCGCGGCGAACTTCGACAGGACGTTGAAGCTGCCAATCAGATTGATGTTGATCGTCCTGGCGAAGTCTCGCAGCGGCAGCGCCCTGCCATCCCGACCGATGGCTTTGCCGGGCGGACCAAGGCCGGCGCAATTGACCAGGATGCGCGCTTTACCGTGCACGCGCTCCGCGAATTCGAGCGCCTGCTCGATGCCGTCCTCGTCAGTCACATCGATTTTAGCGAAATGCCCACCGATAGCCCTGGCGTGCGCCTCCCCCAGTTCGGAGTTGAGATCCAAGATCGTCACTTTGGCGCCCGCTGCCGCAAGTCGCTCGGCCGCGGCGCCTCCAAGACCGGATGCGCCGCCCGTGACGATCGCGGCCGTTCCTTTGATGTGCATGCTGCCTTCCCTGTCTTCTCGAGGTTCAAATTTCGATTGTTATCGCGGTCGCTTCTGAGATCGTTGCCTGGGCGTTCTTGCGTAGCTGACGACTGGATCGGGCAAGGAGGGGCACAGGCTGCTAGTTCCGCTCTGCCGCGCCTCTCGCGAGGTCGCGCGCAATCACCATTCGCTGGATGTCGGATGTGCCTTCGTAGATCTGGCAAACGCGCACATCGCGATAGATTTTGGCAACCACGAAATCTTCCAGGTAGCCGTAGCCGCCGAATGTCTGCAGCGCGCCGGAAACCACCGCCTCGGCTGTTTCGGAAGCGACGAGCTTGGCCATGGAAGCTTCCTTGAGACAGGGAAGATCGGCGTCCTTCATCGCGGCCGCATGCAGCACGAGTTGGTGAGCGGCCTCCAGCCTTGCTGCGAGATCTGCAAGTCGAAACCCGACGGCCTGATGCGAGATGATTGGCGCCCCGAAACTCTTGCGCTCGCCGGCGTACTTCACCGCAGCATCGAGAGCTGCGCGTGCCATTCCCACACATTGAGCCGCAATGCCGATGCGCCCGGCCTCGAGATTAGAGAGTGCGATGGAGTAGCCCGCGCCTTCCGAACCGAGCCGCATGTCCTCTTCGACGAAAACGTCATCGAACCGAAGGGCACAAGTGTCGGATGCCATCTGGCCCAGCTTGTGCTCGACTCTTTCGACGCTGTAGCCGGGGCTGTCGGTGCGCACCAGAAAAGCTGAGACCCCGCGCTTGCCCGCGGCAGGATCGGTTACCGCAAACACGATCGCGAGACCGGCAATTCGCCCCGACGAAATGAACTGCTTGGCTCCGTTTAGTTTGTATCCACCTGCTACGCGAACGGCGCGCATCCTCAACGCGGACGCATCTGAACCGGCCTCCGCCTCCGTCAGTGCGAATGCGCCAATCGTTCGTCCGGAGATGAGGGAGGGCAGAAATCTCGCTTGCTGCGCCGGCGTGCCGTCCTTCAGCAGACCTGATACGATCAGGCTGTTCTGAATGCTCAAGATCGTAGACAGCGCACCGTCCGCCGCGGCGATTTCAATGAGTGAAGCCGCATAGGACACGTAGTCCGCGCCGGCGCCGCCGACCGCTTCGGGAGCGATCATTCCCATCAGACCAAGATCCGCAAGCCCTTCAAAGAGCCGCGACGGATACCCCCTGGCCTCTTCGTACGCACGCGCGTGGGGAGCAATGCGCTCCTGAGCAAACTTGCGCACCGCGTCGCGGATCGCGGCTTGCGTTTCATTCAGGATCACGACGCAATCCCCATCGAACCGTCACCAGGAGCGAGCACGGGACGAACGAACGAGATCGCGCCGAAGACGAGGAGAAAAGGCAACGAAGTATTTATTTTCATTGACCTTTACGCCGATCTGATCGGCTCCTCCCCCTGCTGAACATTTGCGCTTCTGCACCGGCGCTTAAAAGTGATAGTGACGTCATATTACTGACGAGCTGCCTCGTCAAGGCTTAGAGCGCGCCCCAATCACGAAGCGCTTTAGGATGTGCGTGCTGACGATTGCTTGAGGGTTCACGGCAAAGCGCGACGCCCGCCGCTGCTGATGCAGCGATTTAAGACGACACGCCGTTCGGGCGAGCACCGCCGATTGCGGCCAACCCAGCGGCTTCCGCTCCGACGTTAGTAGCCGACGCGTATTGGCGCGCGACTAATTCGGAGCAGCGGAATCTTCTTTGACCGAACCGAATACGCCTCGGTACCAGATCTTCGCACAGTGAGCCCCTATGTGTTCGATCTCGGCATCGCCTGGATCTTCCGAAGCGAGATCAAGCTTCATATAGGAAACTTGCTCCATCGTAGCGCCGAGCACTTCGGCTGCCATCTCGGGATCGAGCTCGCCGCTTAGTTCGCCCAATCCTTGAAGTCGAGTCAGCCAGGTAGAGGTACGTCTTACGAAACGGCTACGTTCCGTGACATAGAGAGACAGAAATGTCGCCTTCTCACCGCGTGCCGCAGCCTCCCGCATGACACGCAGCAGCTTGCGGTGCCGGGCATAGATCTTGAGATAAGCGATGGTATTCTCAACAAACTCCGCCTCGGTTGCCTTCAACGAGCGACCAATCCTGCGCTTGCTCGCGACGTAAATCTCGTCCACCAGCGGCTTCAACACGGCCAGCAGAATTTCGTCCTTGTTTCGAAAGTGCCGGTAGAAGTTGCCGTAAGACGTGCGGGCAATCTTGACGATGTCCTCGACTCGCGTGGCCTCATATCCTTTGCGCGCGAATACACGTGCCGATGCGTTGAGCAGGCGCTCACGCATCGCTGCCCCCTTCGCCGTCGCAGGAGCTAAGGGCTCCAAGGCAGAATCATCGGTCTCCAGCATTTGCCATCCATAGCAATACGGTCCCTTGACCACCAGTCCGCGATCAGTAATGTGACATCAATATCAGTTCTTGTTCAAGCCAGAACTTCAAGAGGATCAAGGGGCGGGAGGCGCGAAAGGCGTTGCTTAACTTACTGGCTTAGTCGGTAGAGCGCCATTGCAACGGCAGGCCGACCTCTGGCGATCAACTCGACGACCAAGAACTTCGTCAGCGCATTCCATTCGAAATCCCAACTCCGCCTCTTCCTCGGAAGGGCAACATCCAGGGAGTGTTGATGTACCCGGGAACCCACGCACTTGCACATCCGGACCGCCCTGCTCTCATCATGACGGCAACCGGTGAGGTCGTGACTTACGCCGAATTGGAGGATCGGTCACGGCGAGTTGCAAATTGGCTCTTCGACGCGGGCCTGCGGCCCGGTGATGTCGTCGGCGTCCTCTCCGACAACAGCGCTTGGATCTTCGATATCTATTGGGCCACTCAGCGTTCGGGCCTGTACCTGATGCCGATAAACTATCGGTTGAGCCCTGACGAAGTCGATTACATGCTCTCCAACTCCGGCGCTGCCGCGCTCTTCGTAGGCCGCGGCGGAGTCGAGACGGCCTCAAGACTTGGCAGACATGACCAGCTCAAGCGTCGCGTCAGTCTCGAAGGAGATTTGGTCGGGTACGAATCGTACCAGCAGCTGTTGAAATCGGCTCGCGCCATCATGCCATCTTCGCAACCGCGTGGCGCCGACATGCTGTACTCTTCCGGCACGACCGGCAGGCCTAAAGGCGTAAAGCATGCGTTGCCGGAGCGACAGGTTTCCGAGCCCGGAGACACGATGGTGCAGATGTTCTCGTCAAACTTCGGTTTCGACGAGAGGGCTATCTACCTTTCTCCTGCGCCCCTCTATCATGCAGCACCACTCCGAACCTGTGCGACGGTCCAAGCGCTAGGTGGTACCGCGCTAGTGATGGACAAATTCGAGGCCGAGGCGGCTTTGGCCGCCATCCAGGACTACAAGGTGACCCACAGTCAGTGGGTCCCGACTATGTTCGTCCGGATGCTCAAACTGCCCGAGTCAGTGCGTGGTGGGTATGACATCAGCAGTTTGCAGGTCGCTATTCATGCTGCCGCACCGTGCCCTGTTGAGATCAAGCGCGAAATGATGAATTGGTGGGGTCCGGTCTTGTGGGAATACTATTCGGCCACCGAAATGAACGGGATGACGGTGATTGGGCCAGACGAATGGCTCAAGAAGCCAGGTTCTGTAGGCCGCGCCGCGCTCGGAAAAATTCACATCTGCGACGAGGAAGGGAGCGAACTGCCGACCGGTCAGACGGGCGTCATCTATTTCGAACGCGACAAGATGCCTTTCGTCTACCATGAAGAGCCGGAAAAGACACGAGCCGCGCAGCATCGCGCGCATCCGTACTGGACCACTGTCGGCGATATCGGACGCGTCGATGCGGATGGCTACCTCTTTTTGACCGACCGCAAGGCGTTCATGATCATCTCAGGCGGGGTCAACATATACCCTCAAGAGATCGAGAACGTTTTGGTTCTTCATCCGGCTATCTCCGACGTAGCGGTGATAGGCGTTCCGGACCCAGAGATGGGTGAACAGGTGAAAGCTATCGTTCAATTGATGCCCGATGTGGAAGGGACCGCCCAGTTAGCGGATGAGATTGTCACCTTCGTAAAGTCTCGAGTGGCGAGCTACAAAGCTCCCCGCAGCATCGACTTCGTAAAGGAGGTGCCGCGCTCTCCGACGGGCAAGCTTATGAAGCAGGAACTGCGTAAGCGCTATTGGCCAGAGAAAGCGGCTTAAGCGGCAAGTAACAGGGGGGCAGCTTCAGGCGGGGCTCATTCACTGCTTCGCCATGCTCCAGCCGCGCGTTGGGCTTGCGGATCAGTTCCTCGGCTGCCCTCGATCACAATGCCCGCTGGGAGACCACTTCCGCGCCGGCCTTCGCGAAGGCGTCGATCGGCGCATCCATCTTCTCCGAAGAAGATCCCAAAGCTGCCGCTCAACCCAGAGGCTGATGACCCAGCTTCACAACCATCTTCGGGTGGCGTTCGCTCAAGGCTTTCAACGCGAGCAAACTCTTCCGTTCGCTGTCCCGGTTGTCCGTGTAAGTCCCAGGCTCGACGTCGTTCTCCCAACCCCAACGCGTGTGGGCAGTGTCGCCCGTCAGGAGCACCGGACCTGTTGGCGTGCGAGCGAGATAGGAGACATGGCCCGGAGTATGTCCCGGGGTCTGGATCGCAAACAATGAGCCATCGCCGAAGACGTCGATCACCCCTTCGAATTTCCCATCCGGATCTTTCGTGAACTGGAACTCCCGAAGTGCGGGCCTTCCTTCAAGGAGGCTGTCCTCCGTCCCTTGAACGGCCATATGCACAAAGCTCGAATACTCAGGCTCACCGGGGCCCGTGTAAATCGGCACATCCTTTGGAACGTCCGGCATCCCAGAGATATGATCGAGATGCAGATGGGTCATAAAGACGCCTTTGAGCGGAACGCCCTCCGACTTGATGACCGACAATGTGTCTTGCCGGACCTGCATCCTTTGGATCTTCGCGAATTTTCTCAGCACCCAACCGATCCCCACGCTTGCGGGATCCTCCACCAGCCGCTTTGAAACACCGGTGTCGACCAGGAAGAATCCCTGCGTCGGATGCCGCACGACATGCGTGTAAACCTTGATCGGCTCCTCGTGATCCTTGAACCCGGCCTGAACGGCTTTTGGATCATTCAGGTTGAGCAATCCCGAAAGATCGGCGATCCAATCCGCGCCGACAACCGTCTTGAGCTCAATCGGTCCCGGCTGATCGATCAAGGCTTCCATGCCCGCTGAACTGATTGGCTTGCCAAGAGCGGAGGGCTTTGACGGATGCGACGTTTGCGTGCACGCGGAAAGCGCGGCGATCGTAAGGGCGCCAATGAAAAGGAGACCTGATTTACGGAGCATGATTGTTTTCCTCGTTTCTGGCGACCCTTTCGCTCTGGACAGACAGAATAGCAATCGCCTAAATTCCTATGTTGCCATACATAAATGGATGGCCCGCGGTGCCAGAGGAGCGATAGGTGGACCTACAGTGGGATGACCTCCGGATTTTTCTCGCCGTTTGCGACGCCGGGAGCCTGAGCGGCGCCGCGCGACGCCTCAGAGTGAGCCAACCCACTTTGAGCCGGAGGATTGCGGAGATGGAGCACGGGCTCGGCGAACTGCTTTTCGTTCGCAAGAACCTGGGCATCTCCTTGACGAAGGCCGGGCAGAGGCTCCTTCCCGCGGTTCAGGGAATGGCGCAATGGGCGACGGAAGCCAATCGCTCACTTGACGCGAAGACTTCATCCGTGAGCGGTCGCGTACGCATCGCGGCGATACCATCGTTCGCCTTCGATTTCCTGGCTCCGATTGCGGAAAAGCTCAAGAGAAAGCATCCACAGATCACTCTCGAAGTTCTGGCCAGCACGCAACGTCTGAACCTCTCGCTCGGCGAGGCGGATATCGCACTCCGGAGATATCCGTCCAATGATCCTGACCTGATCACCGTCGAAGAAGTTGTCGTTCCGATCGGCGCCTACGCGAGCAGGGACTACGCACGGACACTGCCCGCGAAGTACAATTTTCGCGACCTAGACTGGATCGCATGGGCGGGAGAGCGTGAGATGACGAGCCCGAATCCGGAGCTCGCGATCAGGATCCCTGACTTTCGTCCCGCTTTCACGTCTGACGATTACAGTGTGCAGGTCGCGGCCTGCCAGGCCGGCGTGGGCGCGATGATCCTTCTGAAGACCTCCCATCGGCTCAAGCGGCCGGGCGAGCTTGTAGAGCTCAAGCTCGAGCTTCCGACCTCGCTCCGCGCAGAACTCGCGATCATCTGCCACAAGCGCATGGCGGATCTACCCAAGGTCAGAACCGTCGTGGACCTGATCCGGCAAGAATTCGCTAATCTGAGGAAGAGCCAAGGCGCGAGGAAACCCTGAATGGCGACGCCAACAATCCCAAGGTCATGGCCTCGCCCCTAGGTCTCGATCTGATTGGTTTTCGAACATCGCGTAGCCATCGCGGGTCTGCGGCAGCTTCCAGCCCAGAATCTTGCTGGCGACTAGCGTGCGCAGAACCTGGGCCGTGCCGCCGCCGATCGTGAACATGCGCACGTCGCGCGCCATGCGTTCAAGCGGGAAGTCACGCGAATAGCCGCGGGCCCCGAACACTTGCAGCGCATCGTTGACGATCTTGATTGCGGCTTCCGACGCGAAGATTTTTGCCTGCGCGGCGAGCATTGGATCGGGAAACGAGCTACCACTTGGGCCGCGTGAGGATGCCGCCGCATGAAGCATCAGACGGGACGCTGTGAGCTGCGTCTGCATATCGGCAAGCATCCACTGCAGGCCCTGGAACTCGCCGATCGGCCTCCCGAACTGCTCGCGCGTCTTGGCCCATTCGACGGCGTGCTCCAGCGCTCCTGCAGCAATCCCCACCGCGACCGTGCCGGCGCCGACACGCTGGCTGTTATAAGCATTGATAAGGTCGCCGAAGCCGCGCTTGAAGCCCGATGGAGGCAGCAGGACCATGTCCGGCGTAATCTCCAGATCTTCGAACACGAGCTCGCCCTCGGGCATGCCGCAGAGCCCCATCGTGGTTTCGCGCTTGCTCATGCGCAGTCCTTCGGCTTCCCCGCGTACCGCCAGGAAGCCACCGACACCTTGTTCCTCACCACCCTCGTCGAAAACGCGCGCGAAGATCAGGTGCAGGCGTGACACGCCGGCGCCGGTGATCCAATGCTTCTTGCCGTTGAGTACGTAGCGATTGCCGCGCTTGTCAGCCCGGGTCGTCATTCCGCTCGCGTCGCTGCCCGCGTCAGGCTCCGTAATGCAGATGGCGGGCTTGTCGCCTGCCAACACGAGATCGGCGGCGCGTCGACGCTGCGCATCCGTGCCGTATGCCATGACGGTCGAGATGGCACCCATGTTGGCTTCAACGACGATGCGCGCCGAGACTGTGCACGAGCGTGCCATCTCCTCAATGACCAACACCGTATCGAGGAAGCTCCGGCCTTGGCCGCCATATTCCTTCGGAATGGTCATACCCATGAAGCGCTCGGCTTTTAGCGCTTCAACAACATCCCAGGGATACTCACGCGATTGATCGATCTCGGCACCGCGCTTGCGGAGCAGCCCGTTCGAGAGCGCAGCGGCTCTTTCCTTCAGCGCCAACTGCTCCGATGAAAGCTCCATGGCGTATCTCCCCTCAGCCACGACCCATGGCGTAGAATTCGGCGTTCGGACGCATGCTTGTCACGTTGGCGAGTCGGTTCGACAAGCCGAAGAAGGCCGAGATCGCAGCAATGTCCCAGATGTCCTCCTCGGTGAATCCGTGCGACTTCAACGTAGCGAAGTCACTCTCGGACACCTTTTGGGCCTCGGTCGAGACCCGAACGGCGAAGTCCAACATCGCCTTCTGGCGATCCGTGATGTCGGCCTTGCGGTAGTTGACGGCGACCTGATCCGCGATCAGAGGATCCTTGGCACGGATCCGCAGGATCGCCCCATGCGCCACCACGCAATACTGGCACTGGTTGAGGTTACTGGTCGCGACCACGATCATCTCGCGCTCGGCTTTGGTGAGATTGCCGGGCTTGTCCATCAGCGCGTCATGATAGGCGAAGAATGCGCGGAACTCTTCCGGCCGATGCGCGAGCACGAGAAAGACGTTCGGAATGAAGCCCGACTTCTCCTGAACGGCGAGAATACGGTTCCGGATGTCGTCGGGCATGTCGGCGAGATCCGGGACAGGGAAGCGGCTGACTGCAAGTGCTTGGGTCATGACTCTGGTCCCTAGGTTATTGCTCGTTGGAAATTGGCACGCTCACGCGGCCGCGCACCGCCCCTGCAATGAGACGATCTGCAACGCTGACGCAGGCATCGAGCGGCACGCGCTCGGTCATCGCGTCGAGAAGGGAAGGATCGAGGTCGCGGGCAAGTCGCCGCCACGCCTCGCGGCGTTCTTCGCGGGGGCACATGACGCTGTCAATGCCCGCGAGTGTGACGCCTCGCAGGATGAAGGGAGCGACGGTGACGGGCAAGCCCATGCCGGCGGCCAGCCCGCAGGCCGCAATCACCCCGCGATACTTCATCGATGCGCAGACATTGGCGAGCACCTGCCCGCCGGCCACATCGACTGCGCCGGCCCATTCTTCCTTCGCGAGCGGCTTCCCCGGTTCGCCGAACTGCGATCGCGGCAAGATGCGCTTCGCGCCCAACTTCGTGAGATAGTCCGATTCTTCTGGACGTCCTGTAACCGCGGCCACGTCGTAACCGAGCTTGGCGAGCAGCGCCGTTGCAACGCTGCCGACCCCGCCTGCTGCGCCGGTCACGAGCACCTCGCCACTTTCCGGCGTAATGCCGTGGCGCTCGAGCGCCATCACGCAGAGCGCAGCGGTGTAACCGGCCGTCCCGATGCTCATCGCTTGAGCCAAGGAAAAGATGGGCTCCAAAGGGATCAGCCAATCGCCTTTCACCCGAGCGATTTCGGCCAACCCGCCCCAGTGCCGCTCGCCCACGCCCCAGCCATTCAGCAGCACCCGGTCGCCTGGCTTGAAGTCGGCGTTCGAGGATTCTTCGACCGTCCCCGCGAAATCGATGCCAGGGATCATAGGAAATTGGCGAACAACGGGACTCCTTCCCGTGATAGCCAGCGCATCCTTATAGTTCAACGTCGAGCAGGCAACGCGAACTGTCACATCTCCCTCGGGCAACCGGTCCCGAGGAAGCTCGGCCAGTCTTACCGACTGCCGAGTGCCATCATGCTCGATCAGGATGGCTTTGAAATTCGTACCCACTCTCAGCTCCCCCTACACTTTGCGTGGACGATGGCAAAAAAGCCTTCGGCGAATACGTCGAGCGCCTCGGGGCGCCGCTCAAGCTTGGCGCGCAGCACCGCGCCCTCCCAGCCGGTCCAGAAAAACTGCGCGAGGCCTTCGCAATCGATGCCCTTGGGAATCTCGCCCGCCTCTTGCGCCGCCCGCAGACAACGGGACGTCCGCGTCTCCCAGTCCCGGAAGACGGCAGCCAGGCGTTTTCGAAACGGCTCTGGCAGAGCGCCCATCTCTTGCCCGAGATTGCCGACAAGGCAGCCGCGGCGGTAGCGGTACCGTGCCATCCCTGAACGCGCGTCCGCTATGAAATCACGGAGACGGTCAAGCGGAGCACGCTCAGCGTTGTCGAACCATCGGTCTAGCTTGCGTGCGAAATAGTCAGCGTAGGCGTCGATCAGCTCGAGACCGAAGGCGTCTTTACTGTCGAAGTAGTGGTAAAATGACCCTTTTGGCACATCTGCAGCCTCCAGGATCTCCTCAACTCCAACGGCGCTAAAGCCCTTCTCGGTCAAGATCGCCACGCCCGTGCGCAGCAGCCGTGCGCGCGGCGCGTCCGGCCGTGTTTGGTCCTTGGGCGGGCGGCCACGACGACGAGGCCCGGTTGACGCGGAAATTGGTGTCACGGCTATTTATTAGACCGATCGTCTTGTAAAATCAACCCGTCATGTCGCCGTCGAGGTTCGGCGTCCGTTGATTGCTCTTCCAAGACGTGTGCGCGTCTGGATGTTCGTTTTCGCGCCCAGACTCCCGGTCTTACTGAATGCCTCTCCAAATCTGCCCTCAATAACCAAGGGCGATGCCATCTCGGCGGGGATCAGCCCCGCCTCTGAGGAGTCCACGCTTGCGGTCGATCCAAATCGCCTGGGCCGTTCCGAGTGGATTTTGCGCTCGCGTCGGGAGATGCCCTAAGGCACGAAGCCCTTCGACGACCTTAGCCGGAACGGTCGCTTCGACGTCCAGCTGGTCGCCACGCGCGAAGATGCGCGGCTGGTCGATTGCTTCCTGCACCGACATTTCGTGATCGAGTAGATTCGACAGGATCTGGACTTGTCCAATCGGCTGGAAATGCCCCCCTGTCACACCGAACGACAGCACGCATTCGCCACCTCGCGTCAGCATCGCAGGCAGGATGGTGTGCATTGGCCGCTTGCCACCAGCAAGAACGTTGGGATGGCCGGGCTCGAGCACAAAGCCGAAGCCGCGGTTGTGCAGCAGGACCCCACATTCGGGTGCCACGATGCCGCTGCCGAAATCGTCAAAGATCGAGTTGATAAACGAAACCGCGGTGCGATCTTTATCAACGACGGACAGGAACACCGTGTCTTTGTGTTCCGGCATGGTGATCGGCGTGACGTCGGTCAGCCGCCCGCTCAGCGATATCCGGCGAGCGAGGATGTCGGCACGGGCTGACGAGGTCATGCGCTCGACCGGCACATGCCCGGCATCGGGATCGCCGACGAAGACGTCGCGCTCCGCATAGCCAATGCGGGCGATCTCGGCCAGGAGATGATAGCGCTCCACCGACACGGGAGCAAAGTCCGCGACATTGTAACGGTCGAGCAGACTTGCCATGGCCAGAGCGGCAACGCCTGAGCCATTCGGCGGACACTCCCACAGTTCAAAACCACGGTAGGACGCTGATATCGGCTTCTCGTAACGCGGCCGGAACGCGGCGAAATCCTCGACGGTGTGAAAACCGCCGAGCGAACGCAGCGCTTTTACGATGCTTTCAGCAATCCATCCCTCGTAAAACACGTCCGCCCCTTGTCTGGCGACATCCCGAAGGGTGCGAGCCAGCATCGGCTGCGCGTGCAAATCGCCGGGAGCCGGCGCTTCGCCGCGGGGAAGAAAGACGGAAGTCGTCGCAGCGAGGCGAGAGAGCTTCGGCATGTGCCTCGCCCAGTCCCTCGCGAGCCGCTCAGCGACGGGATAGCCTTTCTCCGCGGCGGCGATCGCAGGTGCGAGTAGTCGCGCGAGATCAAGTGTTCCGTAATCTTCTGCCAGGCGAGCCCATGTCCGCACGGCACCTGGAACAGTAACTGTGTGCGCACTCTCGGGGTCGAGTGTCGTCACGCCGGCTTCTGCGAGCCGTTCGACACTCGCCGCTGATGGCGCGGCTCCGGATCCGTTGAGAGCTATGACCGGCTGCCCTTCCCGCTTCAGAAGAACGAAGCAGTCCCCACCCACGCCGGTCTGGGTTGGCTCAACGACAGCAAGCATCGCTCCGGCCGCCACGGCTGCATCTATGGCGTTTCCGCCTTCGCGCAGCACGTCGATGGCAGCCAGCGTGGCTAGCGGGTGCGTGGTCGCGGCCATTCCGTTGACGCCGAATGCTTCGGAACGTCCTGGCGACTGGAAATCTCTCATGTCAGTACCAGCACCGTACGTTTCGCAATTTTGCCGATCTCACTTCCCTCGGATCTCAGCTCCGATTCGAATGATCTCTGCGCAGCCGCGGGTTAACAAAAAACGCCGGGGCAACAGCCCCGGCAAGTTTGGGAGATAGCGAGTCGAACACAGCTTCCCAGAAAACTGAGCTTGGGCCCTATCAATACTGCGGTTGAGGGCGAGAAACGCGTCTAAATGCTCTCCCATTTTGCAAGAATGTTGCAGGTTGGGGCCGCAAGTCACAAGGCCGCCTTGCGAGATGCCGTTCTGTCAGGGAGACGAATGCGGAAACTTTGTCGATGGCGATAGACGATTGATCGAAGCGCGCGACCTATTTAGTCGTTTTTTCCGTGGGCAATTTTAGGCCCATCGACGCTTTCACGCGATCCATGACCACCATCGTCTTGAAATGCTTGACGTTGTGATTCTCGAAAAACAACCGCTTGGTAAGGTCTTCGTAATCTCGCATCGAAGCGATAGTGATCACCAACAAGAAATCCATGTCGCCAGTGATGTAGTAGCATTGCTGGACTTCCGGGGTTGCAATGAATGCCTTCTTCGCAGCCTCGAGTAGATCAAGACGCTCGCTCTCGATGTGGACTTCCACGAGGATCGTGATCGGTAGACCCACGGTCTCCGGATCCAGGATGGCGACGTTGCTTTGGATGACACCGCCCTTCTGAAGCCTGCTGATCCGGCGTTGAACGGCCGCAGCGGACAGATTGACCATGTCTCCGACAGTGCGTTGCGGAGTCGTGTTGTCGCGCTGAAGAATTTCGAGGATCGCTAGATCATATTGATCGAGGTCTTGCACCCCGAGCTTCTTCAGCATCAACGCCTCCATCGTCCAGTAAGCCTCTCAAGCTAAAAGCTTTTTTGAGCCCGCGCGCAATATCTTTTCGACGAGAATCCCCGCATCACGGTCCTCTCGCCGCCCCCCTTTCGTCGACAACCCCGACCGGAGCTTGCGGCACTTCCCTCGAAATGGTGCTCCGAACTATTTCGAGTGAACCACCACAATTCGTTCGGCCAACCCCGAGAAATCGAGGGAAGATTGCATTCGGCAGCTTGAATCCGAGCGCACAACTCGGCGACGCCGCAATACTGATCATATCCGAATATGCAATTTCTTGAGGGACAAGAACCGCGACACGGGAGCGGCGACCTGTGCTCGCAGTCGGCGATTTTTCCTTTCCGGAGCTCTGATGTCTAGCGTTGCCCAGCCGGCCACGAGGGAAGATGCGATTGCCGCCGCGCGACGCTATGTCGTTGACGGCGACTTCACGGCCGAGATGGCCCCTCGCATTGCCATCCGTAGCGAAAGCCCTCGAACGGACAGCCGCGACGATCACCTTCACTACTTGAACAAGGAAATGCGTCCGCTCCTGGAGCGGATGGGTTTTTCATGCCAGGTCATCGAGAACCCGGTCGAGCAGCGTCTGCCGGCCATGTATGCCGAGCGGATCGAAGATCCGGGACGCCCCACCATCCTGATCTACGGCCACGGCGACGTTCTGTGGGGCATGAGTGGCGACTGGAAGGACGGCCGCGATCCCTGGATACTGGATGAAGCCGAAGGACGCATCTACGGCCGAGGCACTGCGGACAACAAGGGTCAGCACTCAATCAACCTCGCTGCCTTGCGCATCGTGCTGGAAAGACGCGGCCAGCTTGGGTTCAACACCAAAGTTCTCATCGAGATGGGCGAAGAGACCGGCTCGCTCGGGCTGGCCGAACTCGCGAGAAACCATCGCGATCTGCTCAAGTCAGACTGTCTTATCGCTTCCGACGGCCCCCGTTTGGCAGCAAGTGCTCCGACCCTGTTTCTCGGCGGTCGAGGCAGCGTTGGCTTTCGTCTGACCTGCGAGATCCGCGAAGGAGCATATCATTCCGGAAACTGGGGTGGCCTGCTCGTCAATCCCGGCATCAGGCTTGCCCATGCGATCGCTAGCATTACCGATCCGACCGGCCGCATCGCGATCCCCGAATGGACGCCGGACCGCATGCCGCCCGAGGTCCGCGCAGCCCTGAAGAAAATCGTCCTCGAAACAGGCCCCGACGACCCGGCAATTGACGACAAGTGGGGTGAGCCGGGCTTGGCGAGCGCGGAACAGGTCTATGGCTGGTGCAATTTCGAGGTCCTAGCCTTCCTTTGCGGCCGGCCTGATGCCCCCGTCAATGCCGTGCCGGGGACCGCTCAAGCAACGTGTCAACTGCGCTACGTCGTTGGCGTCGATCCGGAGAAAGTGCTTCCCGCATTGCGCGCGCATCTGGATGCGCGAGGGTTCTCCGACGTGAAATTCGAGGAAATCAAGGAAGACTTCTATCTTGCGACCCGGACCAACCTCGACAACGGCTGGGTACGGTTCGCCCTTTCGTCGATGGAAACGACGCTCGGTCGCGAAGCATCTTTGTTGCCCAACTTTGGTGGATCGCTGCCGAACGAGGTCTTTGCCGAGATCATCGGCATGCCGACCCTCTGGATCCCGCACTCCTATCCTTCTTGCTCCCAGCATGCACCGGACGAGCACATGCTCGTCAGCGTGGCGGAGGAAGGAATGCAAATCATGACGGGTCTGTTCTGGGATCTCGGAGAGGCGGCGATCCGAGACGGGCAACCAGTCGCATCGGCGGCGGCCTGATACGGCTGCTCCTCGCCGAGCTTTCTTAGAAGAACCGGTGATGCCGCAAGGCCCGCCCAAAGACAAAAACAACACATCACAGCCAACAGGAAGGATCGACCATGCTGACTTTGGGACGTGCTCATACTCGCGGGGGCAGGCTACGCTCAAGACTGGCGTTCGCGCTTGGAACCGCGGCCCTGGCAGCATCGATGGCAATCGCTCCGCTTGGCGCCCAGGCGCAAAACCAGAGCGGTCAGGGCACCCCTGCTTCAGACAAGGTCGACACGCTCGGAGCCATCAAGGCTCGCGGATACTTCATCTGCGGGGTGGCAGGCGATCGACCTGGCTTCAGCTTCCCGGACAGCAAGGGCGTGATGCAAGGGTTGGATGCGGACATCTGCCGCTCGGTCGCAGCCGCGATCTTCGGTGATCCGGAAAAGATTCGCTTCACCTCTCTCACCAGCTTGACACGCTTTCCTGCACTCCAATCCGGCGAAGTCGACATGCTGGCTCGCTTCACCACGTGGACGCTCACTCGCGAAGCCAGCCTGGGTCTCGACGTCGCCTCGGTCTATTTCTATGACGGCCAGGGGTTCATGGTGAAAAAAAGCCTGGGCGTAAAGAGCGCGCTGGAGCTTGATGGTGCCACCGTCTGCGTGACGCAGGGCTCGACAAGCGAAGCCAACATGGTCGACTTCTTCCGGGCCCACAATCTCGCACTGAAGCCCATCGTCATCGAAAAAGTCGAACAGGTCCGCGATGCGTTGGCAAACAACCGATGTGACGCCTATACGAACGATTCCTCGCTACTCGGCTCCCTGAAACTTTCGATGGGCCCAGCCGGTGACGAATACATTCTTCTTCCCGACATCATATCAAAGGAACCGCTCGGAGCCTTCGTCCGCAAGGGCGACCAACGGTTCTTTGACATCGTTCGCTGGACTTACATCGCCATGCTGACCGCCGAGGAAGGCGGCATCACCAAAACCAATATCGACACCTTCCGGAAGACACGAGACCCACAGAATCAGCGTTTCGTGGGCGAGACCGGCGATCTAGGTGCCGCGCTTGGGCTGGATCCACAATGGGCCGTCAATGTGGTCAAGGCCGTCGGCAATACCGCCGAGTTGTGGGACCGCACCATCGCCAGCCTGGGAATTCAGCGCGGCGTAAACCGTCTCGCGAAGGATGGTGGCCTTCAATACGCTCCCCCGATGCGGTGATACCGCTCGCGAGCGGTGGCGAGAGGAAGGCCTCCCGGCGATCCTCTCGCCTTCTCCTAGGGAGACGTACCCTCACTTTGACTCACCTATTGCAGTTCGTGGCAGGGCGACATGACGGCACTCAACAACGACATACAAGCGCACAATCGTCAGGCAGCAGCATTGGGTACATTCTTTTCCAACGTCGCCGTTCGTAGATTTGCTTGGCAAGCGCTCGCAGCACTCGCCTTGTTTGGGGCTGTCTTCTGGCTCGCCGGCAATCTCCACCACAATCTTGCAGCGCGCAACATCGCATCAGGCTTCGGCTTCCTTACTCGCGAAGCGGGTTTGCCTATTGCCGAACACTTGATCGCTTACACGCCAGCTGACAGCTATTTCCGCGCGCTTCTCGTAGGGACCCTGAATACGTTGTCGGTCGCGTTCTGGAGCATCATCCTTGCAACCATTCTCGGCACCGCAATCGGCGTCGCGCGCACTTCGAAAAACTGGCTGCTCGCCAAGCTTTCCTCCATTTACGTCGATCTATTCCGGGACGTGCCGCTCCTGCTCCAGCTCTTTCTTTGGTACACCATCCTCCAGAAACTGCCGCCCGTCCGGCAGGCTCTAAATCCCGTCGCCGGCGTTTTTCTGTCGAATCGCGGATTGAGCTTTCCCGTTCTGGATTGGCAAGCCGCGCATGGTTGGACACTGCTCGCCTTTGTCCTCGGCCTCCTGGCAACGACACTGTACGCGAAGAGAACGTCCCGCAAGCAACTGGATGACGGCCGCGCAAGGTCGTTCTGGCCGGTAGCCATCACCCTTCTGGTCGCCATCCCGCTCGTCGTCGGATTCTCGCTCGGCGCATCCGTGGCTCTCGATATGCCTCAGCCGAAAGGCTTCAATATTCGCGGCGGCGCGACCGTTTCCCCCGAATTCTTCGCACTTCTCGTCGGTCTCGTCGTTTACAATGCCGCGTTCATCGCCGAAATCGTCCGCTCGGGGCTCGAGTCGGTGGGCCGAGGGCAGCACGAAGCGGCTCGCGCCCTCGGGCTCCATCCGAAAAACATTCTGACTTGGATCGTATTTCCGCAGGCCCTGCGCGTCATTGTGCCTCCGTTGACCAGCCAATATCTCAACGTGACCAAAGGCTCCTCGCTCGCCGTCGCGATCGGTTACCAGGACATTGTGTCCGTCGCGACCACCTCGATGAATCAAACGGGTCAATCCATCGAGCTCGTGGGCGTCATCATGGCCGTCTATCTGACGATCAGTCTTTCTATCAGTCTTCTGATGAACATCTACAACGCCCGAGTGGCGCTGGTGGAGCGCTGACCATGGCCGCTTCGGTTGAACACATCGTCAATCCGACGCTCATTGAAGCGCGCGAACGCCCGGAATTGATTGGTGGCGGCTTCTTCGCTTGGACGCGGGAGAACCTCTTCTACTCCCGGCTTTCCTCGCTCACGACATTGGTCTTGCTGGCGGCCATGGCGAAGGCCGGACTCTCGCTGTTCCAATGGGCTTTTTTGGACGCCGTGTGGAGTGTTCCAGCCGGTCCACAGGGCCCCATTACCGATAGCTGTAGAGCGCTGGGAACTGGAGCTTGCTGGGCAGTCATCAGGGAGAAGTACCGCTTCATCCTGTTCGGTACATATCCCTTCGAGCAGCAATGGCGACCAGCGATCGTTGTCGCACTCTTCGTCGGATTGTTCGTCGTGTCTGCGATGAAGCGGTTCTGGCGCCTCGAACTCGCAGCAGTGTGGGTGATTGCGCTCCTCCTGATTGGACTGCTCATGTGGGGCGGGGTATTCGGGCTCACATTCGTTTCTCAGCCGAACTGGGGCGGCCTGGCACTTACGCTTATCATTGCGACAATCGGGGTTGCGATTGCATTTCCGTTGTCAGTCTTCGTGGCCCTTGGCCGACGCTCGGACCTCCCATTCATCAAGTGGCTCTGCGTGGCCTACGTCGAAATCATCCGCGGCGTCCCTCTGATCACCCTCCTTTTCATGGCAAGTGTCATGTTTCCTCTGTTGATGCCCGAAGGCGTCAATCTCGACAAACTTGTCCGAGCCCAGATCGCCATCATCCTGTTCTTCGCCGCGTATCTGGCGGAAGTCGTGCGCGGCGGCCTACAAGCGCTCCCCAAGGGGCAGTACGAGGCTGCGTATGTATTGGGGCTTTCCTATTGGCAGACGTCAAGGCGGATTGTGCTTCCGCAAGCCTTGCGGACGGTCATTCCGCCGCTCGTAAATAACTTCATTGGATTCTTCAAGGACACCTCTCTGGTCCTGATCATCGGCCTATACGACCTCTTGCACTCGGCACAGGTCGCCGTGGCTGAACCCGCCTGGCAGGGATTCGGAGTCGAAACCTACATCTTTGCCGGCTTGATCTACTTCGTCTTCTGCTTCGCGATGTCGAGATACAGCCAATGGCTGGAATTCGGCCTCAACATGCATAGACACCGCTAATCATTGACCACTCGGGCGACATCTTGAGCCGCCCCTTCCGCGAGAGACAGCAGATGAATCAAGAGGAACTTAAAGTGGTCGAGCCAGCGATCGCCGAGACTAACTCGCCAACACAGGCGATCGCGGTTTCGATACAAAAGGTCAACAAATGGTACGGCAACCTGCACGTACTTCGCGACGTCGACCTGGACGTTGCAGCCGGCGAACGGGTCGTCGTCTGCGGGCCTTCAGGCTCGGGCAAGTCCACGCTTATTCGCTGCATCAACAATCTTGAGGAACATCAGCAGGGCACGATCGTCGTGGACGGCATACAGGTCGACCACAACATCGCCCATCTGGATGCCGTTCGCCGCGAGGTCGGGATGGTGTTCCAAAGCTTCAATTTATTCCCGCATCTGACCGTTCTCGAAAACTGTACGCTCGCACCAATGCTCGTGCGTGGCGTCGCTCGCGCAGACGCGGAAGCTCAGGCGAGGGCCTATCTGGAGCGTGTCCGTATTCCGGATCAGGCCAACAAGTTCCCCGGCCAGCTTTCGGGCGGACAGCAGCAGCGCGTTGCCATCGCCCGCGCCCTATGCATGAAGCCCAAGATCATGCTGTTCGACGAACCAACGTCGGCTCTCGATCCGGAGATGGTCAAAGAGGTGCTTGATACGATGGTTTCGCTCGCGAGGGATGGCATGACGATGATTTGCGTCACCCATGAGATGGGATTCGCCCGCGAAGTAGCCGATCGCGTCGTGTTCATGGATCACGGCCAGATCGTCGAGTCTGGAAGTCCGCAGGCGGTGTTTGGCCAACCAAAGACCGATCGGCTCAAGCTATTCTTAGGTCAAGTTCTTAGACAACACTGATCTTCCGATGTGCCAACTCGGGAAATTCCGAGCCGATGGATTGATTGACCTAACGGCAGGCCGCGGCTCGCCGAGGCTAGTCCCGGAGGCGGCTCTATGGATGGATGGCAATGTCTCTTGCGATTGACGCAACTCGCCCGATCGAAAGACGTCCGTCCTCAGCCAGCGCGGATCCCGTCTTAAGATGAAGAGGCCGGGAAAGATCAACGCGAACAACCACACTGCCTTTGAAGGAGGACTGCACTATGAGACGTTCGGATTTGCGCTGTTCGACGCCCGCGAAGGGCCACGACATGTTGCGCCGAGCCCTGCGCACGACGATCTGTGCAGCAGCGTTCGCGATCGCGCCGTTGGTCACTCAAGCTCGGGCACAGAACTCACCCGCAGCAGCCGGTACAGTAGACACGCTCGGTGCCATCAAGGCCCGCGGATATCTGGTCTGTGGTATCTCGGGGGACAAGCCCGGCTTTAGTTTCCCCGACAGCAAGGGCGTCATGCAGGGGCTCGATGTTGACCTCTGCCGTTCTGTCGCAGCCGCAATCTTCGGCGATCCCGCGAAAGCGCGCTTCACTTCTTTGACTAGTCTTACGCGCTTCCCCGCACTGCAGTCTGGCGAAGTCGACCTCGTTGCGCGATATACGACCTGGACTCTCACCCGTGAGGCCAGTCTCGGTCTGGAGGTCGCTGCAGTCTACTTCTATGATGGCCAAGGTTTTCTCGTAAAGAAGAGCATTGGTGCAAAAAGCGCGCTGGATCTCAACGGCGCATCCGTCTGTGTGGAGCCTGGCTCGACCGGCGAGGTGAATCTCGTCGACTATTTTCGAGCCAATAAGCTTGAACTAAAACCTGTTGTCATTGAGAAGCTAGAACAGATCCGCGACGCGCTGATGAGCGACCGCTGCGACGCCTACACGAATGACAGTGCGCAACTGGGTTCGTTCAAGGCGACGCTGGGTTCCGCGGGCGACAACTATGTCGTGCTACCCGAAATCATCTCGAAAGAGCCTCTCGGAATCTTCGTCCGCAAAGGTGACCAACGCTTTTTCGACATCGTCCGCTGGACGCATGTCGCGCTGCTCACCGCCGAGGAGTTCGGCATTACCCAATCAAATATAGAAACGTTCCGTAAGAGCGCCAATCCCCAAATTCAGCGTTTCATGGGCGAGACGAACAATCTCGGTGCGGCTTTGGGCTTGGACACCCAGTGGGCTGTGAACGCAGTTAAGGCGGTCGGCAACTTCGCCGAGATCTGGAATCGCAATATTGTACCGCTGGGCATTCCCCGCGGCATCAACCGCCTCGTGAAAGATGGCGGCGCGCAATACGCCCCGCCGATGCGTTGATCGCAGCGAGATAAGCACTTTCCAAGGAGACACCCCAATGACCGACTTTGCGATGCTGGACCGTGAAATGACGGAGTGGAGACGGGATCTCCATCGGCATCCAGAATTCGGGTTCGAGGAGCGCCGCACTGCAGCCTTCGTGGCAGCAAAGCTCCGAGAATTTGGTTTGGACGACGTTACTGAGGGAGTCGGCGGTACGGGAGTGGTTGGCACACTGAGGCGCGGAACGGGCAATCGCTGCATCGCGCTGCGCGCCGACATGGACGCACTGCGCATCTCTGAGCAAGGGAACATTGGCCATCGGTCGCTCAATCCCGGTGTTATGCATGCGTGCGGGCATGATGGTCATACCGCGATGCTTCTTGGGGCCGCCAAGCTTCTGTCCGAAGAAGGTGGGTTCGATGGCACCGTGCGTTTTGTCTTCCAACCCGCCGAGGAATGGGGCCGAGGGGCACTCGCGATGCTCGACGACGGTTTGATGGAACGGTTTCCGTTTGAGGAAATCTATGGCCTCCACAACATGCCAGGTCTTGCGATCGGGCACGTGCAAACCCGTGTTGGGCCCATCATGTCGGCAGAGGACAACTTCGAAATTGTACTGAAGGGCATCGGCGGCCACGCCGCCCGCCCCCATCAAGGCAAAGAGACCCTTGTGGCCGCCTGCGCGACCGTCATGAATATTCAGTCGATAGTGTCTCGGCGGCTGAGCCCGACCGATATCGGTGTTGTCTCGGTGACCGAGCTCATTACCGATGGTACCCGGAACGCGCTACCAGGACTGGCACGAATCCTGGGCGATGCACGCAGCTTCCGCCCCGAAGTCAGCGCGGAGATCGAGGCCCAGATGCGTGCGATTGCTGAAGGAACCGCCCGCACCTACAATCTTGCCGTCGAGGTTACATATACGCGCGAGTTTGTGCCGCTCCTGAACGACCCTGCCCTCGTCGAGGAAGCGTTTGCCGCCGCACGTACCGTCGCTCCGCCAGAGAATGTCGCGACCGCACGTGAACCTATGACTGGATCGGAAGACTTCGCGCGGTTTCTGGCGCACGTGCCGGGCTGCTTTCTATTCGTAGGCAATGGCACGAACTCTGCCCCCCTGCACAACCCGAGCTACGACTTCAATGACGAGGGACTTCTCACCGGCACCAAGCTCCATGTCGCAATCACGCGGCGTCGACTACCAGAGGCATGACGAACGATCAGATCTGACGATCAAAACGGGTCGCAGAAGCTGACAAACCAGCCTGAAGGCGGCCTCCATGGAAGGGTGGCTATGACTATTGCGATTGACGCAGCTCGCCTGATCGAGCGTATCAAAGAACTGGGCGCGATCGGCCGAGACGAAGCCGGTCGCCTCTGCCGTGTTGCCGGCACCGATGCTGATCGCGAGGGGCGAGACCTTCTTTGTGAATGGTTGAAGCAGGCGGGCTTGCGGATCGAAGTCGACCGCATTGGTAACATCTATGGCATCTGGGAGCCGGAAGATGCTTCAGGTGAGCCGGTCGTGATGGGATCCCATATCGATACGGTCATCGACGCCGGCATCTACGATGGCTGCTTTGGCGTGCTGGCCGGTTTGGCAGTGATCGAAGCAATGCAACAAGCGAGCCTTCGACCGGCCCGGCCTCTCGCCGTAGTCGCCTACACCAACGAAGAGGGCGTACGCTTCGCTCCTGACATGATGGGCAGCCTTGTCGCGGCCGGAGGACTCGCTACCGACGATGCTCTTGCTGCCATCGGGACCGACGGAACCACCCTTGGTGCGGAGCTTGCTCGCATCGGCTACGCCGGATCCCGAGAACCGGGATTCCTGCGACCGCATGCTTACGTCGAACTTCACATAGAACAAGGCCCTGTCTTGGAAGCCGAAGGCCTGCCTATCGGTGCTGTCGAAAACCTCCAGGGCATTTCGTGGCAAAGGGTGTCAATAGCCGGCACGGCGAACCACGCAGGAACCACGCCCATGGTGATGCGTCGCGATGCCGGTGTTGCAGCGGGACGAGCTATCGCCTTCCTTGATGACCTAGCGCGAAGAACGCGGGACGCCGTGGCGACGGTCGGAACCATCCGGTTCGAACCGAATGCGATCAACGTGATTCCGTCAGCCGCTGTCTTCACTGTCGACTTGAGGAATCCGGACGAGGATCGGCTGAGATCTCAGGAGGCGGCGCTTCAGAGGTTCCTGGACGGACTTGTCACCGAAGGCTACGAGGTAAGGACCGAGCGTTTGGCTCGCTTTGAGCCGGTGATATTCGCACCTGAAATTGTGAGCGCCGTTGAGGAGTCCGCTGGCCAGCGGCAGCTACCCTGCCGGCGAATGACGTCAGGCGCGGGTCACGACGCGCAAATGATCGCGCGCGTTGCGCCGGCGGCAATGATATTCGTGCCATCGAAGGGCGGGATTAGTCATAACCCCGCAGAGTTCACGGCCGATCATGAGCTGATCGCGGGCGCTAACGTCCTTCTCGACGTCACGAGGAAGCTGAGCCAATGAGTAAGACCGCTCAACGCTTGACCCGACGCACGCATCGAACGTCGCCGACGCGAAACGCTCATTTGACAGGGTGAGCGAGAGGGAAATCTGCGATATCCGGGTGAAATTGTAGCGCCGTGATCACATTGAGGACGGTATCTATGATGAACTCGCTCAACGGAAGATGACGCCATGTTGCTCCGCAATACTCTCAGCGACTATCGTTCTGCACTCGATCCTTCCGATGCCGACGCTCTCGGCATTGAGGCGGCTCAAGCGGTGGAGCGCTTTCTCCAACATCGAGAGGGGGCGACCCCGACCCCACTGGTTTCACTTCCGGCTCTTGCGCGTCGCTTGGGTGTCGAGTCCATATACCTCAAGGACGAGGGACACCGCCTTGGTCTCGGCAGCTTCAAAGCGCTCGGGGGAGCTTATGCCGTCATCCAGCTTGTCCTCGAGTTGGCGTCGAAACAACTCGGCCGTCCAGTCGACGTTTCCGAGTGGCGCTCACCTGAGGTGGCCGCAGTCGCTGCGGGACTAACGGTGACCTGTGCTACCGACGGCAACCACGGCCGGTCGGTGGCACAAGGCGCCCAACTGGTTGGCGCAAGCTGCGTCATCTTTGTCCATGCGGGCGTTAGTGACGAGAGATGCCGAGCGATCGCCCGCTATGGTGCTCGCATCGAGCATGTTGAGGGCAACTACGATGATTCCGTTGCGAAGGCTTCGAGTGTCGCAAGCGAGCGGGGCTGGATCGTGGTCTCCGACACATCGTGGCCAGGCTACGAACGCATACCGCACCTTGTCATGCAGGGCTATACCGCGCTACTGCGTGAGGCGCTTGCCGCATTACCCAACCCTCCAACCCATGTGTTTGTTCAGGCTGGCGTCGGCGGAATTGCCGCAGCGGTTGCCGCACATTTTGCACTCGTCTTCGGGAATGACAGGCCCTTCCTCACTGTGGTGGACCCGGCGCGAGCCGCCTGCCTTTTTGAGAGTGCCAAGGCCGGCCACATCGTGAAGATTCCGCATGACAAGCCGACGGTCATGGCGATGCTCGAATGCTACGAGCCATCCCTGGTTGCCTGGCGAATTCTCTCCCGCGTTGCCGATGCTTTCATGACCGTTGAGGACGACGAGGCGATCGCGACGATGAAGGATCTCGCGTATCCCGCCGACGGCGATCCGGCGATCGTCGCCGGCGAAAGCGGCGGCGTCGGTCTCGCTGGATTGGCAAAGGTGGCCGGTGACCCGGCGCTACGTGCGGAAATCGGACTCGGCTCAGATGCGAGTGTCTTCCTGATCAATACCGAGGGCGCGACTGATCCAGTACTGTATGAGAAGCTCGTGGGCGCTCGCCCCGAGGACGTGATTGCACGAGTGCCGAGCAAGACTTGAGGGACGCTGCAAAGAGCCTGGGTGTATAGCCATCGCAGTTCAGTAGGGCCTCGTGTCTGGCTTCGCCCGAGTGGAGCACTGCCAGGCAGGTCCGGCACTTCAACGAATTTGCGCGGGCCGACCTCACATTACCAAAGAACGACGATCCCCACTTGCTCTCGATAGATTTTTCTTGATCTCCCGGTGCACACGTCGTGCACACGGCACCATCCAACTGATTGAAAAACTTGAACTCTCGTTCCAATCCACCAGCGGCGGCATGTGACCGATCAAGATCCGAGCACCAATTGTCCAGCGAACCCGATCGTACAAGATCGTAGGAAAGCGCAGAAAATCGTGGACTGGAGCGGGTGAAGGGAATCGAACCCTCGTATTCAGCTTGGAAGGCTGCTGCTCTACCATTGAGCTACACCCGCGTCAGGGGCTCCCTAACACGGCCGGGCGGCGGTCTCAACTGCCGTGGAGGCGTCTTTCCGGGCTTGCGAACAGGCCTTGTTCCGGCCCCGGCCGGCCTCCCCTTAACAGGGGTACCCGTGCCGCCTATATTAAAGTCTCCCGAAACCAACGAAAGGAGGTGATCCAGTGTCTTATCTCAAGCGCTGTCACCTCGCTGGGGTCGCCCGCTAAGCTTTGACCAAAGGCTTGGCCACGGGGCGGTCTCAGCCCTGGACCAGCGAGACAAGAAATCGGGCGCGACGGGCATTCCCCGCCGCGCCTTTTTCGTTGATGGCGTGTGTGCCGCTCAGGCCGGCGGCTCGCCCGCAAGCGTCTCACGAATCTTCTGGGACAGCTCCAACTTCCGATATGGCTTCTGGAGCAGCGCCACGCCGGGGTCGAGATGTCCCTCATGGACGATGGTGTCGTCGGTGTAGCCGGAGGTGTAGAGCACCCTCACCCCGGGGCGGCGGAGCCGGACGGCTTCAGCCAGTTCCCGGCCGTTCATGCCGCCGGGCATGATGATGTCGGTGAACAGGAGATCGAATTTGGCGCCCTGGTCGACCAGCGCGAGCGCGGTCGCGCCGTCGGCGGCGACGAGCGTGCGATAGCCGAGGCTGCCGAGCTGGGCGATGACATAGCCCTGCACCAGCGGATCGTCCTCGACCACGAGAATCGTCTCGTGGCCCCGTGCCGCCGCGAGCGCCTGCACGGGCTCCGTTCTGGTAGATGCCTCCCCCTCCGATCGTGGCAGGAACAACCGCACCACCGTGCCACGGCCCTCCTCGCTCTCGATGGCGACGGTGCCGCCGGTCTGCCGGGCAAAGCCGTAGACCATACTGAGGCCCAGGCCGGTGCCGCGACCGACGCCCTTGGTGGTGAAGAACGGCTCGAACACGCGGTCGCGGATGTCCGCCGGGATGCCGTGGCCGGTGTCGGTCACCGCGATCATCACGAAGGCGCCGCGCGTGACCTCGCTGACACTGCCCGTGCCGTCAAATTCGCGGTTCGCGGTCTCGAGCATGAGCTTGCCCCCACCCGGCATCGCGTCGCGGGCATTGACGGCGAGATTGACGATCGCGGACGAGAGCTGCGACGGATCGGCCATCGCGGACCATGCGTCGTCAGCGAGCCGGGTCACGATCTCGATATGCTCGCCCAGAATCGGCTTCAACAGCTTGGCCGTCTCGACCACGAGGCCGTTGACGTCGATCTCGCGCGGCTCCAGCGGCTGCCGGCGCGCGAAGGTCAGGAGCTGCGAGGTGATTTCCGCGCCACGCGAGGCCGCATCGTCAATGAGCTGCGCGATCGCGGCAAGCTCGGGCCTGTCTTGAAGACCCTCCTGGATGATCTCGATGGTGCCGGTGATGACCGTGAGCACGTTGTTGAAGTCATGCGCGACGCCGCCGGTGAGCTGGCCGATCGCGTCCATCTTCTGGGACTGGCGCAGCCGCTCCTCGGTCTCGTGTTGCTCGGTGAGGTCGGTGGCCGAACCGCGATAGCCCATGAAGCGGCCGTCCGCGGCGAAGATCGGCTGGCCATTGACGCTGAAATGGCGCACGCGCCCGGCGACATCGCGGCCACGATACTCGAACTTCCGGAACGGCTCGTGGCGGTCGAGCGTCGCCATATGCTCGCGCCATTTCTGCGGCTCGGTATCGCGGTCGAAGGCGGCATCGCACCGGCGCCTGCCGATCAGAGCCTTGCGGTCCATGCCGAAGGTGCCGACCCGATCCGAGATGTAGGTGAACACGTGGTCCGGTCCGGTTTCCCAGAACCAGTCGGACGCAGTCTCGGCATAGTCGCGGAAGCGCTGCTCGCTCGCGCGCGCGTCCTCTTCGGCACGCCGGCGGATCTCCAGATCGCGCCCGAGACTCGCATTGGCCTCGCGCAAATCGCCATAGGCTCGTTCGAGGTTCGCGCACATGCCGTGGAAGGCGTCGATCACCTTGTCCAGCTCATCGGCATCGTAAGGCGGCCGGCGCTCGAGCTGCAAAGGCGGAGGCGGCCGTGCGAGGCTGTATTTGCTGACGAACTCGGCGATGGCGACGAGGTGCCGCGTCACCAGAAGATGGACCATGTAGATGATGAACATGGAAACCAGGAACGTCTTTGCAGCCTGGCTTGCCAGAATGATCAGGGCCCGGTTCAGCAATTGCTGATAGACGTCGCTCAGCGTGGCCTCGACGTGGAGCTGGCCGATGGGACGCACGGTGCCCTGCGCGGTGTAGTTCAGCGGATAGTCCCGGGTCACGACCGAGCGGGTGCTTCGCTCCCCGACCGAGACATGGATGGGATTAGGGCGATCGGCGATCTCGCGGACCTCGACAGCGCGGATGTCGGGCAGCCGCATGATACCGTCAAGCTGGAGCTTGAGCTGGTTCTGGTCGAGATTCCACAAGCTCTCGCCGATGCTTTCCGTGTAGCTGCGGCCGATCTCATCGAGCCGTGTCTGGATGACACCGACCTCGCGATCGTAGTCCAGGTAGAGCTGAAGCGCGGTCAATGTGAGCGTCACGATCGAGCTGAACAGCAGCACGGCGGCAAGCAGGCGTGGCCCGACGCCGCTGCGCGACCAGTTGAACATCCGCGACAAGAGCGCCGCAAACATCGGCGGCGCGATCGCAGCGCCGATGCCGTTCAGATGTTGTTTCACGGCCGCCGGCGCGATGTCACGGCTGCGCCCGGATTCCTCGTCACCTGCGTTGCCCATGCACCACTTCCCCGGAATGGCGACACCCTGCTCCAGCATGCCGGTCGCAGCGTCGAGCAAATCGACGGTTGAGACTCTCCTTCAGCACCCGACGCGTACAGCCATCCTGTCGGCTGCTATCTTCCGCGGCCATGGGCGATTTGAAATCGGCGCGATCATCTTGCGCCCAGCATCGGGATTTCGGCACAAATTACCACCTCGCGTGCTGGAATGACATCGGTTAAACTCCGGAGACGTCTCCGCCGACGGGCGAACAGCGGACGTTGTGGCCCTGCATGCGCACGATCTGCGGTGGATCGCGCGAGGGCTTCCGAATCCAGTCGTAGCAGTGGGCGACCAGGGAGGCGCGTCATGTGGCGGATAGTCGTCGTCTGCCTGTCGCTCATCGCAGCCGGCCCATCGCAGGCGCAGCAGGTCATCCGGCTGGCACGCATTGCCGACATCCCCGACCAATATGTCGGCGGCGAGATGCTGCGGGCCGTCTACGCAAAGCTGAACATCAAGCTCGAGTTCGAGGACGTTCCTGGCAAGCGGGCGCTTGCGCTGTCGAGCGCCGGCGAGGTCGACGGCGAGATCCAGCGGATCGGAACGCTCTCGCGCGACTACCCGACGCTGATCCAGGTCACGCCTGCGATCAACTACATCGAGCCCGCGGTCTTCACCGCGAAACTCCATTTCGACGTCGATGGCTGGAATTCGATCAGGGACTACAGCATCGGCATCGTGCGCGGCGTCGGCTCATCGGAGGCCGGCACGCGCGGCATGAGCCGCGTCACCGCGACCACGAGCCTCGAGAACATGGTCAGGATGCTCGATGCCGACCGTTTCGACGTGATGGTCACCGACCTCTTCAGCGGACTGGTCGCGGTCCGGAAGCTCAATCTGCAGTCCCGGATATATCCGCTTTCCCCACCGCTCGAGCGCATCAACATCTACCACCATCTGCACGAGCGCCATCGCGATCTCGTGCCGAAAGTCGGAAAGGTGATCGGGCAGATGGAAGCGAGCGGTGAATTGGCATCGCTGCGCGAGGCCCTCGTCAGGCAGGTCCTGAGCGCGCCGTGAAGACGCCGGCTCAGAAGCCGCAGATATTGGGCGGACGCGGGCGCTTTCCGCGACGGCTTTCGACGATCCGCTCCCCGCCATTTTCGGCGGAGCTGCCGTAATAGCGGTGATGGCCGGCCCGGTCGTGCGGATCGGCCGGCTCCGATTGTCCCGCCCGCCGCGCGTCGCAGATGATCCTGATGGTCTGACCCGACATTGCCGCCTCCAGCATTGACAGTGTTCTTTGTGGTCATCAGTCGCGGCCGCTTCCGGCGGCGTTCACGCCGCAAGGCCGCAATCGGGTTTCAGGACGGTTTCGCCGCACCTAGGCAACGCAATATTTTAGTGTCCGGGGTTGTCGGTATCGGCGGCGATGATACGTCCTTCGAACTGCGAGCTCAAAAAAAGCGAGGTGAAGATGCTTTACGCCATCCTGGCCTATCACGTGGAAGACGAGATTTTGTCGTGGACGCCTGAGGAGGACACCGCAGTCGTGACCAAAGTCCTGGAGGTTCAGGCGCGCATGAGGACAAGCGGGCATCTTGGGCCGGCCGCCCGACTGGATGAGACCCGAAAGGCCCGCACATTGCGTGGCCCCGGCGCCGGCATGGTGCTGGACGGCCCGTTTGCCGAGACCAAGGAGCAGCTGCTGGGCTTTCATCTCATGGAATTCGACACTGATGATGAGGCGATCGCGGCTGCGCGGATGCTACGCCAGGTCAATCCGACCGCGGTCTACGAAATCCGCCCGGTCAAGCTTTACGTGCCAGCCGATGGGTTCGGGGCGACACCAGGGTGATCCGACGGCTACGGATCCTGCTCAGCGGGCGCGGCATAGAAGCGCCGGATCAGGAGCCCGCCGAAAGCGATGAACCAGACGAAGGGCGCGACGCGCGGCGCGAATGCCGCAACGATCGTGCCCGGGATGAACACCAGCAGCGGAAACAGCGAGGCCATGATCTCGCGGCGCCAGCGGCGCAAGATCGTCCACCACAGCCAGGTATTGAGACCGGCGATCGCGGTCAGATGCAGGCCGTAGAGCACGGCGACCGCGCTGCTCGCCCCGTAATTGGTGTAGAGGCCGTTGGTCACCGGCAGCAGCACGATCGAGAGCAGGAAAAGCAGATTGAGAATCACCATGCCGCGGCTGCCCACCGGCTGACGCGCGAGCCGCCGGTGATGGCTGATCCAGAACAGGCCGGCGATGATGAAGCTGAGCACGAAACCGGCCAGCTTGCCGGAATAGGCATGGGCAAGATCGCTCCAGTCCGGAGCGCTGGTGAAGACCGCCGCCTTGGGGAGATCGTAGGCCAATAGCGTCATGGCGACGCCGAAAATGGTGTTGCTGAGCGACTCCAGCCGCCGCATCTCGAACTGGTCGGGCTTGAGCTCGGTCATTTCGGGGGCGCGCTTTTCGAGCTGGAACTTTCGCCTGCTTTTCCCTAGGTCTTAAAATCGGTTCCGTCCAGCCGCATTGCGATTCGCAGCGGGATCGCCGAGTCTGGGGCTTTCACCGGGGCGATTCGTGGCGACATATCTGGACACGCTCAATGCGGAGCAGCGCCGCGCCGTCGAGCATGGCGTGGCCGATGGCGCGACCGTGGGCAGCCCCCTGCTCGTCATCGCCGGTGCCGGTTCCGGCAAGACCAATACGCTGGCCCACCGCGTCGCGCATCTGATCGTCGCCGGCGCCGATCCGCGCCGCATCCTGCTGATGACGTTTTCGCGCCGCGCGGCGGCTGAGATGGCCGGCCGCGTCGAGCGGATCGCACGAAAAGTGCTCGGCGAAAACAACGCCGCGATCATGCGCGACGCCTTGACCTGGGCCGGCACCTTCCACGGCATCGGCGCGCGCCTCCTGCGCGAATATGCCGAGCGGATCGGCGTCGATCCCGCCTTCACCATCCACGATCGCGAGGATTCCGCGGACCTGATGAACCTGGTGCGGCACGAGCGCGGCCTGTCGAAGACCGAGAGCCGCTTTCCCGCAAAAGGCACATGCCTGTCGATCTATTCCCGCTGCGTCAATGCGGAGATGGAGATCGAGAAAGTGCTCGGCCAGCACTATCCCTGGTGCGCAGGCTGGGCCGCCGAGCTGAAAGGCCTGTTCGCCGCCTATGTCGAGGCCAAGCAGGCCCAGCACGTGCTCGATTACGACGACCTCCTGCTCTACTGGTCGCAGATGATGAGCGATGCGCTGATCGCCGAAGAGATCGGCGGCCGCTTCGATCACGTGCTGGTCGACGAATATCAGGACACCAACCGCCTGCAATCCTCGATCCTCCTGGCGTTGAAGCCCGATGGCCGCGGGCTCACCGTCGTCGGCGACGACGCGCAGTCGATCTATTCGTTCCGCGCCGCCACCGTACGCAATATTCTGGAGTTTCCGCAGAGCTTCTCACCGCGCGCGGAAATGATCACGCTTGACCGCAACTACCGCTCGACGCAGGCCGTGCTGTCGGCGGCGAACGGCGTCATCGGCCTTGCGCGCGAGCGCTTCACCAAGAACCTCTGGACCGACCGCACCTCGTCACAGAAGCCGCAACTCGTCACCGTGCACGACGAGGCCGACCAGGCGCGCTACATCGTCGAACAGGTGCTGGCCAACCGCGAGCAAGGCGCGCTGCTCAAGCACCAGGCGGTCTTGTTTCGCACGTCCTCGCATTCGGGCCCGCTCGAGATCGAGCTGACCCGCCGCAACATTCCCTTCGTCAAGTTCGGCGGGCTGAAATTCCTCGATGCCGCGCACGTCAAGGACGTGCTGGCGCTGCTGCGCTTTGCCGAAAATCCGCGCGACCGCGTCGCGGGCTTCCGCATCCTGCATCTCTTGCCGGGCATCGGCCCCGCAACCGCGCAGCGCGTGCTCGACCAGATGGCGGAGAGCACCGACCCGCTCCACGCGCTCGGCCAGCTCCCGGTGCCCTCGCGCACCGGCGCGGACTGGACCGACTTCGTCCGCACGATCGAAAACCTGCGCTATTCAGAATGGCCGGCGGATCTGGAGCGCGTCAGGCTCTGGTACGAGCCGCATCTTGATCGCATCCACGAGGATTCCGAGACCCGCCGCGCCGATCTCATGCAGCTCGAGCAGATCGCGAGCGGCTACGCATCGCGCGAGAAATTCCTGACCGAGCTCACGCTCGATCCGCCGGATGCGACCAGCGACAAATCCGGCCCGCCCTTGCGCGATGAGGACTATTTGATCCTCTCCACCATCCACTCGGCCAAGGGCCAGGAGTGGAAGTCGGTGTTCGTGCTCAACGTCGTCGACGGCTGCATGCCGTCCGATCTCGGCGCCGGCACCAGCGCCGAGCTCGAGGAGGAGCGCCGCCTGCTCTATGTCGCGATGACGCGCGCCAAGGACGATCTGCACCTCGTCGTGCCGCAGCGCTTCTTCACCCACGGCCAGGCCGCCAAGGGCGACCGCCATGTCTACGCCTCGCGCACCCGCTTCATTCCGGAATCGCTGGTCCACCTGTTCGAGCGCGCCGCCTGGCCGAAGGCCGCTGCCGGCGCCGCGCGCACCGCCGCGCAGGGCCCGAAGATCGACATCGGCGCGCGAATGCGCGGGATGTGGCGGTAGGCCGGCATCGAACAAACGGAAACCGAGCATTTCCGAAAAGCGACCTTGTGACGCCGCGGCCATCCATTAAGTCTCGACGATCCTCCCCATAGAGACCTGATCGATGACCGCACCGCTTCAATTCGGACTGGATACCTTTGGCGACGTCACCAAGGATGCCTCGGGCACCATGCTTTCGCACGCGCAGGTGATCCGCAATGTCGTCGACGAGGCGGTGCTGGCCGACGAGCTCGGCCTCGATTTCATCGGCCTCGGCGAGCATCACCGCGCCGATTTCGCGATCTCCTCGCCCGAGACCGTGCTCGCCGCGATCGCGGCGCGCACCAAGCGGGTTCATCTCGGCTCGGCCGTGACGGTCCTGAGCTCGGACGATCCCATCCGCGTCTTCCAGCGATTTGCGACATTGGACGCGCTCTCCAACGGGCGCGCCGAGGTGATCCTCGGCCGCGGCTCCTTCACCGAATCCTTTCCCCTTTTCGGCTTCGACCTGCGCGCTTACGAGGCCCTGTTCGAGGAGAAGCTCGACCTGTTCGCAGCGCTCTTGTCGCAGACGCCGGTGACCTGGGAAGGCAAGCTGCGTCCGCCGCTAAGGGATCAACTCGTCTATCCGCCGGTCGAGGACGGCCAGCTCAAAACCTGGATCGGCGTCGGCGGCAGCCCGCAATCGGTGGTGCGCGCCGCGCATTACGATCTGCCCCTGATGCTCGCGATCATCGGCGGTGATCCCACGCGGTTCGCTCCTTATGTCGAGCTCTATCACCGCGCCTTCAAGGAATTCGGCCGCCCGGCAAAGCCGGTCGGCGTGCATTCGCCCGGCTATGTCGCCGAGACCGATGAAAAGGCGCGCGAAGAGCTGTGGCCCGACTACAAGGCCATGCGCGACCGCATCGGCAAGGAGCGCGGCTGGCCGCCGATGGGCCGCGACGAGTTCGTGAGCGAGGCCGAGCACGGTTCGCTCTATGTCGGCTCACCCGAGACGGTCGCGCGAAAGATCGCAGCGACCGCAAAGGCGCTCGGCATCACACGCTTCCAGTTGAAGTATTCGGCCGGTCCCCTGCCGCATGACAGACTGATGCGGAGCATCGAGCTCTATGGGCGCAAGGTGGTGCCGATGGTCAGGGAGATGATGGGGTAGGCGGCAATCCGTTTAAGCGACGGCCTCGATGTAGCAGGCTTAGAGCCGCTTCTTGGCAAACGCGCGCCCGGAAGGTGATTTCAGATATTTCTCGAAAGCGATGGCCTGCTGCTCTTCCGAGAACGCGATATACGTTTTGAGCTCCCAGGGCTCAACTTCGAGGTATGCGAGACCTCACCGGCGTTGTGCTTCTTGAGACGCGCACGAAGATCGGACGTGAGACCGATGTAGTAGCGATCGGGATCGCTTTTGCTCCAGAGAATGTACACATAGAACATGCGCGCATCCTCCGGCGATCGCGCGAAGCTTCCAAATCTACATGGGGGATGATAGCGGCATCCTGATCGCTTCGACAGCCCGCCTACGCCCTGCGGGCTACGGCGCGGCAGCCTTCGCTAGCTTCGCGCTATCGCCATCTGCGCTGGCTTGCCGAGCCGTAGCTCGCGAAGCGAGCGAAGGCTGGTGGGGGAGGCAGGACTCGAACCTGCGAAGCCATGAGGCGGCTGATTTACAGTCAGCTCCCTTTGCCACTCGGGACACTCCCCCGCTCGACGGCAGCACTTTCGGGCCGGACCTTGCCGGCGGACCGAATACGGCCATGGAGACGTGAAGACCGCGACAGCCCAGGATCGGGGGCAGCGGCCGGGCGCGTTTATGGGCGATGCGGTGGGGCAAAGTCAACCGAGGCGAACAGCTAAAATCGCCTCTTTGGATGGCCAAATTGCCATATTCCGGAACCCGTGACACAAGCGAGCCCATGAAGGATCGAAAATTCGCCCCCAAGGGCCCCCGTGGCAGGGCTAAGCCCTTCAACAGGCCGGGAAAATCGCCGGGCCGCCCGGCTTGGCGCGACCGTGATTCGCACACCGACGGGCCCGTCATCCTCTATGGCTGGCACACCGTCACCATGGCGCTGCAAAACCCCAGCCGGCGGATCCGCAAGCTGACCCTGACCGAGAACGCCGCCCGGCGGCTCGCGGAAGAAAACATCGAGACTCGCGTCGCCCCCGAGATCGTCCGGCCCCAGGAGATCGACCGCCTGCTCTCGCCCGACGCCGTCCACCAGGGCCTGCTTGCCGAGGCCGATCCCCTGCCCTCGCCTGACATCGAGACGTTGGAGCAGCAGGGCATGGTGCTGGTGCTCGACCAGATCACCGATCCCCACAATGTCGGCGCCATCCTGCGCTCGGCCGCGGCGTTCGCGGTGAAGGCGATCGTCACCACTGCGCGCCACAGTCCGGAAGCGACCGGCGTGCTGGCCAAGGCCGCCTCCGGCGCGCTCGAGCTCGTACCGATGGTGACCGTACAAAACCTCGCCCGCGCGCTCACCGCGCTGAATGAGCGCGGCTTCCAGACCGTCGGCCTCGACAGCGAAGGCAGCGAGGACCTCAGCGAGGTGGCGCTGCGCGAGCCGCTCGCCCTGGTGCTGGGCGCGGAAGGAAAGGGCCTGCGGCAATTGACGCGCGAGACCTGCAGCGTCGTGGCGCGGCTCGACATGCCCGGCGAGATCAAGAGCCTCAACGTGTCCAACGCCGCCGTGCTCTCGCTTTATGTCGGCGCCAGCCGGCTGGGGTTGATGAAGCGGTAGCAAAACAAAGCGCCCGTCCGCATCACGCGGACGGGCGCTTCGCTAACTCAACCGATCGGGCGATCAGTAGTAGCGGCGCAGCACGCGACGGCCGCCGTAATAGTACGGCGCGGGGCGGTAGCCATAGCGCGCGCCGTAGCCGTAGTGCGCGCGCGGAAGGTAGCCGTAGCGCGGACCGTAGCCGTAGCGATACGGACGGTAGTACGGACGGTGATAGGGATAGGCGGCGCGATAGCCATAGCCGTAACCGTAATTGGCGGGCGCGACGACTGCGTCCTCTCGATAGGTCGGATACGGCGCGAAGGCGCCGGGGCCGGTGTAGGTCGGGCCCTGGTTGACGTAGTAGTACTGCGTGGCCGGCTCGGCGAGCTGCTCAAAGCCCCAGCCGCCATAGCCAGCGCCATAACCCCAGCTGCCGCAACCGGTGTTGCAGCCGGTGTAGACCGGCACAACCGGCGCGCACGGCGAAAAGCCGCAGGCCATGGCGGGCGCGGCGCCCACGAACATCACGGCAGCCGCCGCGACCAGTCCCGAAATCATTTGACGCATTACTCTCTCCTGTCGATTTTCGTTCGTTGGATTTGAACTTGTTTTGTTGGCTTGGTCGTTACCTCAGCGGCCTGCCGGGTCCTTCCGCGTGAGGCCGCGGCCGATGGTGTTGTGGATTGACGTTGATCTCAGGCGCGAGGATCACCGGCGGCGGATCGGCGGGAATATCCATCTGCGGCGGCAGCGGCGCGGATTGCGCGCCCCAGCTCCGGTAGTAGCTCTCGGCCGGCTTCGGCAATTTGCGGTTTGCAGGCGGCTCGACCTCGAGACGGCCGTAGCCGGGCCGCAGGCCCATCGTCGGATAATAATGCCCGACCTCGGGCGGCTGCCGCTCTGGGATATAGCGTCCGCCATAGATCGTCGGCTGCACCTGGATGTTCTTGCCGAGGCCCCAGGTCCCTTCGACGACGGCGTAAGACACGTCGATGTTGTTGATGATGATCGGCACGCCGGGACGGCCGGGAACGACGAGATCGAAGCCCTCGCCGGCAAGCGCCGTCGCGGGCAGTCCGATCAGAAAGGCTGCGAGCGCAAAAGCGCGCATGAAGAGGCCCCGGTTCATCCGGCCCGCAACCTATCCGATCACCGCGCGGAGAGTGTTAAGGCCGTTCGGCCAATTTCCGGTAAGCCTAACGCGCAAGGATTGCGCGCCTCTCAAATGCGGCAAGGTGCGCTCACCAACCGTTAACGGGCGCGTCCCGCCGCGAGGACCTGGTCCGCCCAGCTCACGTCTGTTTGACCGGCGGCGCGTGAAATTCGGCGCATGCAACCGGAACGTCCGCCGAGGTGGGTATTTAGCTCCACGCTCAACCCAAACGGGAGTTCAACAACCTGAATATCAAACTCCTCGGGGCCGCCGCGGTCGCGGCGACCATGCTCGCAAGCTCGGCCATGGCACAGACGGCGGTCACCGATCCGGCCCGCTGCGCGGGGCTCTTCCAGGATCCGAATTGCCAGAATCTTGGCCCCGGCCATCCGGCCAACGACCGCTACTATCGCCGCCGGCACTCGGCTTATCGGCAAGTGAATCCGAACGATCGAACACAATCAGGCTTCTGGCCGCTCGACACGGCTGGCGCGGTCGCCGGCGCTGCCGTCGGCACCGCCGCAGCGGTCGCTGCCGCACCGTTCCAGGGCTGGGGCAATTCCTACGCGAGCTACGATCGTGGCGGCCCCGCTTGGTACGGCGACTGGAACAGCTACGCCGCCCGCAACGGCATCGTGTGCAGGCCCGGCACCTGGTTCAAGGGAGAAGACGGCCGCCAGCACCTCTGCCAGTAGGCCGGTCCAAGTTGAGTACGACAGATCAGGCGGCCGAAAGGCCGCCCGATTCATGCCCGCAGAGGCCTTCGCGGGTTCTGGCACGCGCCATTCCTGTACACACTCAACAGCAACCTCATCAATGAACCGCAAGGCTCCTCGTCGCGACAGAACTAAGGGGCGAGTGGCCAAGTGAGCGGTATCATGCGTATCGAGATACTCACGTCACATTTCCTTACCTGTATTGTGAGCCTCGCCGGTCTAATTGGGGCGCAGCAAGCATATTCCCTTCAGACGGATGTCCGCGCGAAGGCCGACGTATTTGTTAATCAGATAACCAATCGGGCGGTTAAGGGTGACAGGCTGCCCAATACGCGATTACTGCCCAACGCTCAGAATGGATTGCTCGTGCCGAAATCGCGCTTCGACGTCCGTTGCAAGCCGCCGATTGACGTCGTGGGACGTTGTTTCGCCGACGCGAGATCGAGCCAGAGCATAGCCTGAGCATTCCCCACCTGCTACGCTTTGGCCCCGCCGCCTCGCATTGCAGGTGCAGCCACAACGTCGATGGGAAGCATGGCGCGCCCGCGTGGCAAGCCGCCACGGAGACACTGATCCTGCTGATAGAACAAGGCGGCCCGACGATGTTCGTCCCGGCTCACGCTCCGCTGCATTGATGCCGCAATCGGCGTGACGTTATGCTCGTCGCAGAACCGGGAGTTTCTCAATGCGCAAAATCGCAGTCGCCGTCATGTTTGCCCTGATCGCCGGCCCCGCACTGGCGCAGGACCATGTTCAGCAATATGGTGAAGAGTCCAAGGAGAAGACGGCCGCGCAGAAGGCGGACGACAATCGAGCTGAGCGCGCCTATCAACGCTCCCTCAATAATGTTCCGGACCAGAAGCCGGTCGATCCGTGGGGAACTGCCCGCGGCGATGATGCGTCGAAGAAGTCGGCCGCGCCGGCCAAGCCGGCGGTGAAGCAGTCGTCCAAGGCCAAGAGCGGCAGCACCGCCAATTAGCAAAAGATACGCATAGCGTGCGCCGGACTTAAATTTTGAATGCTCGTATCAGCGGTGCCGCAGACCGCCATGCACATTCGAAGGGTGGGCCGTGATCCGGTTTTTGTGCTTCCGGGCCGCCGCTTCGGCCTCGCGAGCAAGTCGTTCAGCCTTTAATCTCTCGCGGTTTGCATGAAACGCCGCTTGGATGCGTTCGTACTCGGACATCGCTACTTTGGCATCGGTTTCCTTGAAAACCCTTTGCGCCTCACGTTGCGCGGCAGTGGGCGACTTCCATCCGTAATTATAAGCGGTCATTCCCTCCTCCTTCGGTGATTGCCGTAGGGGCTTGTTGGGTCCGACCGTCAAAGTCTCTTCCTGTTTTTAAGTTACCGCAATCGAATATTTGCCAGTCGTTCCAGCGCCGCATGGAACTTGGCTGCTCGATCAGGTGACCCCGGTTCATACGGTTGCAAAAAGGTTGGGGCATGACCCTAGCGTCCTGCTCGAGGTCTACGCTAAGAGGACGCGGAGGGGAGACGAGTCGGCAGCCGAGAAGATCGGCCTCCTGACCAGGGGGGCTGAGCATTGGGCCCACTTATGGCCAAGGTTGCCAAAACGTTCGATCCGGACTATCGACAAGCGATTGATTAATCAACATTTTGCCGGCTTAGCTCAGCGGTAGAGCAGCGGTTTTGTAAACCGAAGGTCGGGGGTTCAATCCCCTCAGCCGGCACCAGCTTTTGGCGCACGTCTCAGTTTGAATTCCTCGGCTCGCTGCTCTGCTGGAAATGCTCGACGGCAGCACCATCGATTTCGACCCAGGTGTGCTTCGACTGCTCGAAGACCGATCTCGAGGGCGCCGGATATTCCGGATCCGCTATTGCTCCAAGGGCAACGCCGATCATCGCAGGCAGGTTGTCGGCTTTCCAATAGACCGTTGAGCCGCAGTCGGGACAAAAATAGCTGCGGATCTTGCCGCCGCTTGCGGCGGCGCGAACATACTCTTTCGGGGCTCCTGAGATCGTGACGACCTCAACCGGGTAGAAGGCTCCTACGCCGAACGGCGCGCCGGTTCGGCGCTGGCAGTCGATGCAATGACAGGCAACGACCAGGCTGGATGGCCCTGGAAGCGAAAGCGCAACAGCACCGCAACTGCATCTGGCATCGATCATCGGAAAAACTCCCATCTCACCTCGAAGAAGTGCCAATCGGGCGAAACCGATTACACCGGCCGCATCAGCAAAATCGGCAATGCGTCCTGCGCGAGGCGCTCTACCCAGGCGGCTCACGTCATGCTGACAAAGCCGGTCAGGAGTCTTGTCCGGACGTCAATATCTTGTGCTGCCGATCGGAGCGGCGCCGCAAACTCTACTTTGCATGGGGTTGATTTCGGAAAAAAGAATCCAAAGAATCCCTTGTGCCGTCGGGCAAAACACCTTTACGACTTTGCCCGCCCCGTCGTCGAAGGGGCGTTTCGCGGAAACAGTCTGGATTGCTTCGCGGAGCCTGTCATCGGGCCGCGCTTGGCGCGGACCCGTTGGCTCGCAATGAGCTCCCCTCACTCCTTCCCCACCTCGAACGCCAGCAGCACGTTACCGGGGACACCGCTCCATTGGCCGTAGCCGGAGTTGGTGTAGAGCATGCCATCAGCGATGACTGGACCTGGGCCGTCGATCGCCCCGCCANCGGGAATGCCGTTCACGGCGGTGTAGTCTTGCGCGGTGTCGAACTCCCAAAGGAGCTTGCCGTCGGCGGCCGCGTAAGCGCGCAGGAAGCCGCTGACGCTGCCGGAGAACACGACGCCAGGGATCAGGCTGACCGCCGCCGAGAGCGCCGGGCTGCATTGCGGACGGTCGCCGCAAGGCACCGGCGGCACCTCCATCTCGATCTTCCCGGTTTCGAGATCGAGGCCGAACAGGCCACCGCCCTGTGTGGAGTCGAGACGCCTGGTGCCGTCGCGCAGGAAGCGCACGTCGGAGTTGGCGACATAGATGCGCTTCCCGTCCGCGGCCGAACCCCATTCGCTGCCGCCGAGCGCGCCGCCCTTCCCGACCCGCGTCTGCCACAGGATCTTGCCGCCATCATCGGGGTCGAGCGCATGCACGACGCCGGACTTTTGCGCGATCACGAGCAGGCGCTTGCCGTCGTGCAGATTCACCAGGATCGGCGACTGGCCGAAATCATGGTCGGGCCCGTGATCCTCGGGACAGTTGGTCTTGTCGGCTGTGAAGCAGGCCACGATGTAGGCGTCCTTCGGCGTCGCCTGCTGCTTCCAGATCAGCTTTCCCGTCGCAAGCTCGAAGGCGAGGATCGCATCGGCGGTCACCGCAGGCGGGTTCGAATAGGAATTGCTGGTCGCGACATAGACCGCGTTGCGTTTCGGATCGATCGTCGGCGCAGACCAGACCGAGGCGCCGGACGGGCCGAAGAGCTGCGTGCCCTTGCTATTCTTTTCCGTCGGATGCGGCACCTCCGGGATCGTATAGGCCTGCCACACCGTCTTGCCGCTCGCAGCGTCCAGCGCCACCACACTGCCGCGGAAGGTGCAGCATTCGTAACTCGGCTGCGAGCCGGCGACCTCCTCGATCGAGGACACCGGCACATAGAGCACGCCGGAATGAAGCGTCGGCGCGCCGGTAATCCGCGCCGCCGGATGCTCCTCGACCTTCACCTTCCAGATCAACGCGCCGGTCAGGGCGTTCACCGCATAAGCGTTGGCCTTGAGATCGCCGAAGAAGATCGCGAATTGATCCGAGCCTGCGAGCGGCGCGAAGCTGATCGCGGCACGCACCGCGGCATCAGTTGCGAAGGTCCAAACCGTGCAGCCGCTCTTTGCATCGAGCGCACGTACCTTGCGATCGGTGCCGCCGATGAACAACAGACCGCCCACGACCGTCGGCGCCGCAAAGGACAGCGAGGCTCCCGGGAAGGCATAGGCCCATTTCAACCGCATCCGCGGCACCTGCTCGGCGGACAGGCCCGCCATCTCGGTCGGCTGAAAGCGGCTGTTGCTGGTATCGACGCCCCAGCCGTTCCAGCGCGGTCCGTCGATCGCCTGTGGAAAGCGGGCTGTCTGCTGCGAGCAGCGTCCTTCCGCATCGGCAGCAGTGCTGTTCGTCGCGGTCTTGCCAGTGACGAAGGCGGCAATCGCGCGGCGCTCATCGTCGCTGCGCTCCTTCGCGATGCCCGCCATGCTGCCGGTCGCAAGCGCCCCCAGCACGTTTTCATACGACATTGCCTGCAGCGCGCTGCGGCCCGGCACACGGCTCTGGGCATCAGCCGTGTCGTGACATTGCGCGCAATGCCTTGCGTAAAGCGCCGCGCCGTCTTGTGCGCGCGCCGGTGCGCAACACCAGACCAGCAGTGCAGCCACGACAGCGCTCACTCTCATGACGTGCTCCGACATCGCCACCGCAATACGAGATCGCTTCACACAACCCAAAGTATAGCGCGAGGGCGATCACTGAGGCAACGGATGTTCCGTCCATTCCGGTCATACCGCCTTCGCAATGCCGCCCTCGCCGCGCGGCTCATCCAGCCGCCACAGCCCGAGGCTCTTGTCGCGCCAGCCGCCTCCGCCCTCCTCGCAACGCTCGTTGATCAGCTCGCGCGGCGGAGGCCAGTTGAACGGCGCCCGCTCCATGTTCAACGCCCGCCAGTCGCCATCCTCGCAGTCCTCGTTGCTCTCCAATTCGGGAAACGTGGTGGCGAGCAGGAAGCGCGCGCCGCTCGCCCGAAAGCGAGTAACCGCACGACCGATGTTCTGAAAGCTCAGATGCACGAGGCAATCCCGGCACAGGATGACGTCGGCAGGCGGCAGCGCGTCGCGCGTGATGTCGGCGATGAGAAAGCGGCCAGACAATTCCCCGCGCTCCACGCGCTGATGGTTGCTCTCGATCAGCGACGGCACAATATCGACGCCGGTGAAATCGACTTCGAGCCCGAGGCGGCCGATCCAGCTTGCGTCCCCGCAGGGCGCATCGAGCAGCGAACGCGCGCCGAGCCGCTTCAAGAGCGATGGCAGCGCTTCGCGGATCGCGGCCGTGGCACGGTCCTCCGAGCCGAGGCCGGAGACCGAGGTCGCAGCACCCCACAGATTGGTCCTCTCGATCCGCTCGAACCGCGCGGCGAGATCGAGACCGGAAAAGTTCGCGCGGTCGGCAACGAACCGCTCATGGGCGAGCACGGGTGGACGATTGGAGGTCATCGGACACACCTCAAGTCAAAGACCATTCGCGAGCGCACTATACAGACCGCGGATCGCGCTCGAAATCTCCTTGGACAGCGCTCGATCGCGTCATTCAGCTTTCCTGACAGACATTCGACGTCTCGCTCAAACCGGCTTCTGCCACTCCATCATGTGGAAGTAGGGCACGCGGCGGTGGCGGGCGATCTGCTCGGGCGCGCCGCCCGTGGGCTCGGGCTCTGTGAACAGGCGCAACTGGAGGCCGTGATCGAGCAGCAGCGTCATATAGGTGCTCAGCGGGCGGTGCCAGTTCTGGATCCGGATGCCGCGCCAGGCAACCCAGATCGCCCGCTCGTCCATGTAATGATCAATCGAGAAGCGCGGGACGCCCTCGCCGTCCGGCGTCCAGCCATCGGGCTGGCCGGCGGTGTTGAAGCTCGTCAGGTTGGCGATCAGGAGTGTGCCGCCCGGCCGCAGCGCCGCCACCATCTTCGCGATCGCCGTACGGACATCCGGCATATCGATCAGGCTGAGATAGCTGACGACCAGATCAAAGGACGCATCGAAATCCATCGCCTCGGCGCGGCCGAGCCGATAGTCACCCTGCGGATCCATCGCCTTTGCACGCGCGAGCAACGCCTCGGTCGGATCGATGCCGATGGTGGCGATGCCGGCGCGTTGCATGATCCGGCAGAAGCGCCCCTCGCCGCAGCCGACATCCAGCGCGCGGCGGAAACCGCGTCCCTCGATCCGCGCACGCATCGGTGCGTCCAGCACGAAGCGGCGGCCGTAGTCGCCATCCTCACCCTGCTCCACGATCCACGCAGACGCGGAATCGGCCCAGCCGTCGCTGACATCGTCGCTCATGGATCGACCTTCGGGAATGGATGTTGGCCGCTTGCATCGCGGGGACGGCCATTAACCACACGTTGGATCGAAGTTCAACATGAGCTAGCGTGTGCGTCGCATGCGCCCCACGACCGCCCGAGAGAAAGCCAAGATCGCCGCCGGCGCGGCTGCGGCCGTCGTCATGACGGCCATGCTGTTCGCAATCGCGCTCGGTCTTCTGCTGGTGCGATAGGTCGAGGCGCGGCGGACGCACGCCGCCGCGCGAAGTTACGCGGCGCGCACCGTCGACAGGAATTTTCCGACTTCGAGCTTCAGCCGGCTGCTGTCGCTCGCCAGCAGCTTCGCGGTCGAGAGCACCTGCGAGGAGGCCGAGCCGGTCTCCGCCGCACCGCGCTGCACGTCGGTGATGTTCGAGGAGACCTGCTGGGTGCCGTGGGCCGCCTGCTGGACGTTGCGTGCGATCTCCTGGGTCGCAGCGCCCTGCTCCTCGACCGCCGCGGCGATGGTCGAGGACACTTCCGAGAGCCGCTCGATCGTCGCGGATATGTCGCGGATTGCGTTGACGGATTCCTCGGTGGCAGTCTGGATGCCGGAAATCTGCTGGCTGATCTCGCCGGTCGCCTTCGCGGTCTGCTCGGCGAGCGTCTTCACCTCGGAAGCCACGACCGCAAAACCGCGGCCGGCCTCACCGGCGCGCGCGGCCTCGATCGTGGCGTTGAGCGCGAGCAGATTGGTCTGGCCGGCAATGGTGTTGATCAGCTCGACGACATCGCCGATCCGCGTCGCCGCGATCGAGAGCTCGCTGACGCGCTCGGTCGTGGTGCGGGCCTGACCGACGGCTTCGCTGGCCATCCGCGCGGATTCCTGCACCTGGCGGCTGATCTCGTTCACGGAGGAGGACAATTCCTCCGTGGCGGTTGCGACCGACTGCACGTTGCCGGTGGCTTCGCCCGAGGCGACCACGACGACCGAGGTCAATTCCTGCGCGCGCTGCGCAGTGGTCGCCAGCGTCGAGGACGATGCCTCGAGCTCGGTGGAGGCGGATCCGACCGTGTCGATGATCTCGCCGACCGCCCGTTCGAAGCCATCGGCAAGGTTGAACATGTCGCGGCGGCGCTGCTCGGCGGCCTCGCGCTCGGCTTCCGCCTGCGCCGCCTTGAGCCGCTCGACCTCGACCGCATTGGTCTTGAAGATCTCGACCGTCCTGGCCATGTCGCCGATCTCGTCGCGGCGATCCTTCTCCGGCACTTCGGTTTTGAGATCGTTGCGGGCGAGGCCCTCCATTGCGAGCTTGAGCCGGGCGATCGGCTGCGACATCGCCTTGAGGCCGATGAAGAGCGCGATCGCGATGCCCAGCACGAGACCACCGGCGCTGACGCCGATCACCGTCCAGGTCGCGGATCCGGCATCGCGCACGATGGCTTGCTTACGCTGGGCGACCGCCTTGGCCACATCGGACGTGAACGTCGCAATGCGCTCGAGGGACGCGTCGATCAGCGGGTCGCATTCCTTGTGGGCACGTTCGGCAGCCTTGGCGTTCTCTTCCGTGCTGTTCGCGGCGGCGCCGGCCTGCAAAACCGCATCGCAGCCTACGAACGCGGCCTTCAACTGCTCGCTAAGGCTCCTGATCTCGTTTCCACGGGAAGCATCATCCTGCTCCGCCGCATCCAGGTATTGGCGAATCTCATTGCGATTCTGGTTCGCGATCTTCAGGCGATTGGCGTTGCCCGCTTCGGTTGTCTCGGTAAAGATCGCGTAGAGCGCCGCGTGATAGGTCTCCATGCGACGCTGGGCGCGCGTGATGTTGAGGGCTGCCGATTGCGCGGCGGAAAGCTCTGCAAATCGGTCGACTGTGGAAGAAAGCTCTCGCACGCCGAAGGTCGCGACACCGATCATCGCACAACCCATCACGGTCACGATCAGCGCGACCTTCCACACGATCTTCAAATTATTCAAAAAGCTCATCGCAGCCGCCCAATGATTTTCGCTCAACGGGACGGAGGTCGTCCCAGCGACGGCATTGGAACCGGCGGGTGTTAAAAATTAATACCAAATGACACGGGTACTCTTACGGGAAAATAACCTTTCAGCTTCTGCGCGTCAGCCTGGCGTAAGCTTCGGCAACTTTCGCGAGAATCATCGCCGGCTCGGAACCAATCGCTTGCGTCGCTCGTTCTCGGCCCATGCGGATCAGGGAAGACAACCGAAACATGCTTCTGCTTGCGATGGTCATGCTCTGCTGCGCCGTCGTGGCGGCCACGCTTGCACTGTTCGAGCCCGTTTCGGGCCAGACATCGGACCCCCGCGTTGCCACGCGCGGGCCGATCGATGCCGCCATCGAGACGCCCGTCCGCATTGTCGGCGCGCCGTTCGTCCCCAACGTCAAGCCGCGCGAGCGATAGCGCTTCAGGTCGGGGACACTTCCTTGCCCTCCTCGGGCCGGCCGCGGGCGCGGACGAGCTCTTCGACGAACGCGATCACCTCTGCCCGCTTCTCGGGCGGCAGCAACAGAAAGGCACGCACGAGCCTCAAGCCCAACGCTTCGTCCGACTCTTCGTCCTGAGCAACCATTCGCATAGTGTCAGGCTATCGGGAAAAATATGCAATCCCTTGCAAACGACTCTTGATTCGTCGCAGCCGCTTTGCTGGAATGATTCACCGAGGTGGATCATGAAGTGGATCAAGGAGCGCGACGCCCTGATCGCGCAGACGATGGCCTTCGTTCAATCCGTAACCGGCAAGACGGGCGAGCTCCGCCAGCCGGATGCGCCTGCGGCTGCGCCGCCCCTGCCCGCCGAGATCGTCTCCGCGCGGCCGCCGGAAGCCGCGCCCGAAATCGACCCGTCGCCGGCCATCCCGCCGCCCCAGCCCGTCCACGCGCCGCCGCGGGCGATTGGCGACTTCCGCAGCGAAATGCAGGCCCGTATCGCCAATTTCCGCAAGCATCAGGAGCGGTTCGAGCGCGAACGCGAGGAATATTGCGCGACAACCCTGGCCAAGCTCCGCGAGGCCATTCGCGCCCCCTCCTCTCGCCCGCCGGTAGAAAAGTGAGGCATGGCGGCGCCTCGGCCGGTCACAACCAGGACCACACCAGGACGAGATTGGCGGCGCACGCGCCGACCAGCGCCAAAGTCAACGGCAGGAGCATGTGCCCGCAGGAGGTTTTGAGGTCGCTCGTCATGGGCCGAAGCATCCGCTGATTCCGGCCGGAGAGTCCCTGGGATTCTTTTTCCCGGGATTCAGGACTCGTTTACGACTCAGACTCCAGCATCCTCGATCACGGCGCCGTGATCGATAGCCCGTCCGGAACCCCGCCGCCCGCAAGCCGTTAATGGATTTTCCTGGGAGCGGCTTTCTTGGGAGCGGGAAGGATGCCCTACGCCCTGTTCTGCAACGACGCCCAAATCAGCAAGGCCTATCCGGCCGAGGCCGACGTCTGGAAGCTCGCACACCGGAGCGGGCTGGTCGTGGACGTGGCCAACGACGATGAGCGGCCCGGGCCCCGCCGGGTGCTCGACAATGACTACGAAATCAAGCCCTGCCGGGCTGCCCAAGGCGAGGACCCCGCCAAGAACAAGGCGGACGCCGAGCAGCAATCCAGAATGGAGCCCGAGTTCAACTCGTAAAGAAGTCCGACCGCCGGCGGGTAGCGCTCAGGGCATTGCAGTGGCCAGGGAGGCCTGCTCGCCGGCGAGGGCTACGCAGGCCTTCCGGCGATGCAGCCCGCGGATCGCGCCGGTGACCTTGAGCACCTTGCCGGAGGGACAGGAGCCGTCCCGCACAAAGGCCACCTCATAGGGCGCCAACATCAAAGGTTCGGATTTGAGGATCGTCTGTGCAGAGCACGGCAGCGCGACGAGGAACGAGATCACCACCGACGCCAAGATACGCATATTCGTTGTCCCACCAGCCCGGGAATTTTCATATTAACGCGCTCCGGAGCGCGAGTTCCGTAAATCGTAAAAATTATTTTTGCTTTACCGCAGCCCCATGACGCGCGTGAGAAGGCGCGCGTCGAAAAGCCGCTTGGTGAAAAGATTCCCTGCAAGGCTCGCGCCAGACACGCGGCCGGCTCAAAACAAAGGCCGGCAGAGCCGGCCTTTGTGAGATGCGGTTGGCTGGGTCCGTGGATCAGTAGCGCGAGCCCGCCGGGCCGCCCCAGCCAAAGCGGTAGTTCACGCCGACCTTGACGGTATGTTCGTCCTCCCGCCCGCGAACGCCGACGACATCGGCCGGACCGGAGGTGAAGGTGGTGCTGCCGAAATTATAGTACTGGTACTCGGCCTTGGCCGACCAGTTCGGCGCGAACATGTACTCCAGGCCGGCGCCGACGGTGTAGCCGTCCTTGTTATTGCCGGTGGCGGTGAACGTTTGCGGCACGCCGGCGACGCTGACGCCGAGGTTGTTGTTGCGCCACGCATAGCCGCCCTTGGCGTAGACCAGCGTCGGTCCCCAGGTGTAGCCGATGCGGCCGGTCACCGAGCCGATCTGGTCGGTGTTCGAGGTCACCTGCGTGCCGAACGGGAAGCCGACAGCATTGTTGTTCGTCGGCAGCCAGGAATACTGGGCCTCGACACCCACGACCCAGTTGGGCGCAAACTGGTAATCGAAGCCGCCTTGCACGCCGCCCAGGAAACGGGCATCGCTCGACTGGAAGGTGTTGTCGCCGGCGAAGGCGCCGCCGACATGGCCACCGATATAGAAGCCGGTCCAGTTATAGACCACCTGCGGCGCGGTATAGGCCGGTGCCTTGGTGTAGGTGCGCGCCGGGATGTCGGCTGCCGCGGCTGGCGCTGCCAGCGCAAGCAGGGCTGCTGCGCCGAGCAAAATCGTCTTCATGATCATCCCCGTTCTTTCAAATTCGACCCTCAGCAAACAACGTGGCCTGAATTTGGTTGCTTGGCGGCAGTGCCGGAACGTTGATCGTCCGATACTGTGACGGGGCGGCAACGACGCGCGTTCCTGTTCCGTCACGCTCCCTTGCGCCGACAGATTCTGTCGCCCGCGCATGGCATGTCGTAACAGTTTGTCGCAAAGCCACACCGCCCATTCAAAGCTCGCCAAAATGTGATCCAGCGGCCCCGGCGGCTGTAGTCCTACCACCGAGCGGTGAAGACCCGCTTTGCGCTAGCGCGTCATCTTTTCCAGTTCCGGAAAGGGTGCGTAAACCGCACCGGCGCAGAGCTCGTTGGCCCGCTCGACGACACGATCCGCCCGTCCGTTGACGTAGATGACAGCCCGCTCGCGCATCGCCTTGTAGCTGCCGTCGGTCTCGCGGGGCGTGAAATGCAGGCAGCTCACATAGAACGGACGGCCGCCAACTTGCCGCAGCGCCGGCTCGGCCATGCTGGCCTCGCGAACGCCGACCGGGTTGTTCAGATAGGTGCGCATGAGGGCCAGCGTGTCGCTGCGGAAATTATCGGGAAACGGCTGCGGCCCCGCGTCCATCAGGGATGGACGGTCGCCGTCACTGCCAAAACATGCCGCAAGCGCCAGCGGAAGCACGAGGACCGCCGCGCGTTTCGCCAATCGCCCCACAGACCACGACTCCGAACCACCTCACTCTGAGATGTTCTAGCGCCAAGGTTGCTCCAGGGGAAATCCATAAGGGAATTCCATGTTGCCGGCCGGGCAATCAGCATACCGGCCCGCCGCATGGCGCTCACGCTTGCGCGTGCTCGTCATGACGAAACGGGCCGGCCTGAACTCCGCGCGAGGCGGCGGGGCAATGCGGGGATGCCGCCTCGCGGGATCAGTCGTTAGCTGCGCTTGTCGGTGCTCACCGGCTTGGTAACATCCGGCTGCGTCTTCAGCGACTTCTTGGCCGACAGCTGCTTGTGGTGATGGCGGTGCGTGCGCACGGACTTGTGCTCGGCGGGCGTGACCGCGGCGTTGGCGTTCATCGCCTTCGCCTTGGAATCCGCCTTGGCGTCGGCAGCTTTCGTGTCGGCCTTGACGCCGGCGTCAGACTTCGCGGCGGTGGTCGACGTCTTGGTCTGGCTCTGGTCCGCCTTGATCACAGGTGCGGTGGTCGTGGTCTTGCCCGCTTCGGCGGCGAAAGCCGGAGCTGCGATCACGGAAGCTGCGAGCAAAGCGGCGGAAATAGTCTTCAGCATGGTGGTCTCCTCTTTGAAGGATCTTGAGGCGGCGCCCTCTCGCCGACCCTTCGATCGTAGGAGTGAGCCTAGTTGGAGCGCGCTGAACCCATTCTGAAGTGCATCGCAAGCTTCCGTTCATCTGGATGACAAGTTTGTCATCTCTCCTCAGGGAGGGGCAATAAACCGGGCGATTTGGGAATGTTTTCGTACCGCGGGTGTTCCCGTCAGAAGGCAATCGTGTAGGATCGCCTCGTTCCATACGGGAGAAGATAGATGCGCAGACTTTCAATGCTTCTGGTACCGGGACTTGTCTCGATGACGCTGGCGGCCGGACCGGTGCTGACGAGCGCTTACGCTGCGGGTAGCGACGATCCCTCGCCGCCGCCGAAGTCGGACTCTTCGAGCAAGAAATCGAAGAAGAAGAGCTCCTCTATCAGCGACCCCAAATTCCTCGCCGCTTATCGCACGGCCTACACCACGATCTACGACCGCCACGACTATACGGGCGCGATCGACCAGCTGAAGTCGCTCAAGCGCCAGGACGTCGCCGACGTCGCCAATCTGATCGGCTACTCCTACCGCAAGCTCGGCGATTACCAGCAGTCGAAGATCTATTACGAGCTGGCGCTGAAGGACGATCCGAACCACGTCCGGACCTGGCAGTATTACGGTCTCTGGCAGCTCGAGCAGGGCAACCGCGAACAGGCGCAGTATCATCTGAACAAGATCGCCTCGCTCGCCGGCACCGACAGCACCGAGTATCGCTCGCTTGCAGCCGCGCTGGACAAGCCGACCGGCGCAACGCTCGTCTACTGAGTCGCAACGCAAACGAACCGGCACAATCCTCAGGGTTGTGCCGGTTCTGCTTTTTGGGTTGGAGCGTTTTCGAGCGAAGCGGATACCGGTTCGCGTAAAGAATCCTCGTCAAATGACCAACTCCACGCAGGAGCACTAAGCTCTCATCGTGAGCTCCTCGACGATCAGATCAACGAAGCGGCAACAGATCGTTGAAATCAGCGCTGTGGCTCACGCCAACTAACCCGGCGAGCAAGAGAGCTGCGAACAAAGAAACCGCCGTCCCGACGCTACCGCTTCACCATCGCCTCGACCTCGCCACGAAACGCCTGCCGCGAGCCGTCGCGCGAATAGAACATGTGGCCGCCGGGATAGACGACGAACTTGATCCGCGGCGTCGCGAAGGCCGGCAACTGGTCGAGCACTCTCTGCGTTCCGAAATAGGGCGTGGCGAGATCGAACAGGCCGTGCCCGACCAGCACATTCAGCTTCGGATCGGTCGCGAGGATCTGGCGCAGCTCCGACACCGATTGCGGCGGGGTGATGCCGTGACCGAAATCCCAGGCACGTTCGACAGAGCTGTTCAGCACTTCATAGGAGCCGTCGGGCCGCCAGTTGAGCTTGCGTGTCAGGACATCGACTGCGGCGCTGGTCAGCGGCGCCTGAAGCGTGTCGCCGGAGGGATCGCCAAAGCGGGAGCTGCTCGAATCCGGATAGGGATCGAAGCCGCGCACGGAAGCATCGTAGCGCCCGGTGACCTTGCCGTTCTTGCGGTCGAATTCGCGGCGGAATTCGCCGACATCGAAACGACCGGCGAGCCTGCGGCTGACCGCCTGGTCGATCCCGGTCAGGGCTGCGACCTTGTCGGCGAGCCGATTGGTGGCCTCCCGATCCGCTTGGCCCTTGACGAGGTCAGCCAGAAACTCGCCGCGCGCATAGGCTTCGACGTCGGCGAGATCGTCGCGCGTCACCGGCCCCTTGGCTTCGCGCGCGACCGCCGCGTAGCTCGGCAGCGTCGCGACATATTGCAGGAGGCTCGAGCCGGTGAACTCGCGGAAGTCGAACAGCGGCGACAGCATGATCAGACCTTTGACGCCGACGCCGTATTGAAGCTGCAACTGGCGCACGACCTTCGGTCCACGAATGCCACCATAGCTTTCGCCCGCGACGTATTTCGGCGAGAGCAACCGGTCGTGCTTCTCGAGCCAGCGGCGGATCACGAGCGCGATCGAACTGACGTCGCCGTCGATCGAATAGAACCGCTTGCGCGCGTCCTCGCCGCTCGCAATGAGGCGGCTGTAGCCGGTGCCGACGGGATCGATGAAGACGAGATCGGTGAAGTCGAGCCAGGTCTCAGCGTTCGGCCTCACCTCGGGCGACGCCGACGGCGAGAGAGCTTCGCCATCGAGCGGCAGCCGCCACGGCCCGGCGCTGCCGAACTGGAGCCATGCCGAGGACGCGCCGGGCCCGCCATTGAACAGGAAGGTGACCGAGCGCGTGGTGCGGTCGGCGCCATCGAGCTCATAGGAGGTGTAGGCGATATCGGCCTGCGGCTCGCGCTTTTCATCGAACAGACGGATCGAGCCGGCGGTCGCGATGAAGGCGAGCGTTCGCCCGGGCAGGTCGAGCGTCTGCTTCGTCGTCGCATCCGCAGGGAGGCCACGCTGTTCGGCGGCGGAGGACGAAGGCTGACCTGCAGACTGCGCACCGCCGCCACGGACGCCCTTCTGCCCCACAGGTGCGGTTGCCTCCGGACGCGGCTGCGGCGGATCGTCCGCATGCGCAAGTCCAGCGAGTGCGACGGCCGACAACGCCAGCACCAGCCCCGTGCGGCGCAGCGCCGACGAACTTATCATCATGGTCGGTCTCCCTGCCCGGCAGCGCGCCCTCATCGGTTGCGTGTCGGTGACTGCCTGCAAGACTAGCGAGGAATTGCGACGGTTTGGGGGATCACGAGGTCCGGCGGCGCCGGAAGCCGCCGATCGGGCGCAAATCGAGGTGGCTTTTACCGTGAATCGGGACGGACGGCCGTTCCGGCCGCCCTCTACTTGCCTTGAGAGGCGGTCATCCTCGACAATGGAGGCCCAGGTCGTATAGACGACCCCGGCGGAACCTCCTCGAGCCAGCGGCACCTGCCCGGAAGCCCATGACCAAGTCCTACGACCGGATCGCCTTCGTCGCCAGCCCGAGCAGCGAGGCACAGGCCGCCTTCAACCAGCTCACCGAACGCTACGGAAATTGCGATCCGAAGAATGCCGACGTCGTGGTCGCGCTCGGCGGCGACGGGCTCATGCTCCAGACGCTGCATCAGAACATGCACACGGGAAAGCCGATCTACGGCATGCACCGCGGCACGGTCGGCTTCCTGATGAACGAATATTCGACACACGATCTGCGCACGCGGCTCGAGGCCGCGCATGAATCCGAGATCAATCCGCTCCTGATGCGCGCAACTGACGTGCGCGACCGGGTGTATCTCCATCACGCCATCAACGAGGTCGCCCTGTTCCGGCAGACCTATCAGGCGGCGCGTCTGCGCATCCTGATCGACGAGCGCGAGCGCATGTCCGAGCTGATCGCCGACGGCATCATGGTGGCAACGCCCGCGGGCTCGACAGCCTACAATCTGTCCGCCCAGGGGCCGATCCTGCCGATCAATGCCGCGCTGCTGGCGCTGACGCCGATCAGCGCCTTCCGCCCGCGACGCTGGCGCGGGGCTCTCCTGCCCAATACGGCCTATGTCGTGATCGAGGTGCTGGAAGGCGAGAAGCGCCCTGTCGCCGCGGTGGCCGACCACGACGAGGTCCGCGACGTCCGCCGCGTCGAGGTGCTCGCCGACAGGACCATCTCGATGCGCATGCTGTTCGATCCGGGCCACAGCCTGGAAGAGCGCATTCTGCGCGAGCAGTTCGGCTACTGAGCCACCTGCCCGGAAGCCCTCCGGCGCCCCGGTCGCAACCCTTCGTTAACTCCCGGCGCGATATGGTTAACGAAGGTTGACCGCTTTGGCCCGGGCGTCATGTTCCGTATCGATTTCAACAAGCTGCGCTTCCTCGTTTGCGACGACAATCCGCACATGCGCCGTATCCTGCGGACGCTGCTGCATTCGTTCGGCGCGCGCGAGGTCTATGAAGCCGAGGACGGCGCGACCGCGCTCGAAATGTACAGCCACTACGTGCCCGACATCGTCATCACCGACTGGGCGATGCCGATCTTCGACGGGCTCGAGCTCGCGCAGATGATCCGGCAGCCGGAGTCCAAGGGTAACCCCTATGCGCCGATCATCATGCTGACGGGACATTCGGAGAAACGCCGGGTCACGATCGCGCGCGATGCCGGCGTCACCGAGTTTTTGGCCAAGCCGATCTCGGCCAAGGGCCTCTATCAGCGCATCCTCAACGTGGTCGCCAATCCCCGGCCCTTCATCAAGACCAAGACCTATTTCGGGCCCGACCGCCGCCGCAACATCAACTCCGCCTATATGGGCCCCGAGCGCCGCGTCGGTGAGAAGCACGAGGTGCTCCAGCAGCCCTCGTTGCTCGACAAGGCCCGCTCCTCCATCTAGCGCAACGTCTTACGCGAGACAGGCACCATGGCGAAGAACAGCGCAAAGGACATCGAGGTCAAGGCCTTCGCCACCCATCATGTGATCACGCAGCCCAACCCGCTGCGGAAAGTTCTGCGCCGGGTCGAGGCCAAGGACATGGATGATCCGGTCGGGCGCGCGGAGCAGGCGCTTGCTGGCCTCTCCGGCGAGTTCACGGACTGGATGGCGAGCGAGGTCGACCGATTGTCCGCCGCCTGGGCCGCCATCCAGCAAGACGGCTTCGACGACGATCGGCGCGGAGAGCTGTTCCGCGCGGCCCACGACATCAAGGGCGATGCCGCGACGTTCGGCTTTCCGTCGGCCGCCGTGATCGCCGAAAGCCTGTGCCGCGTGATCGAGCATGCGCCGGATCTTGCCAAGGTGCCGGCCGAGCTGTTCTCGCACCACATCAACGCCATCACGGCGATCGTGCACGAGAACACAAAGCTCGACAGCCTCACCGTCTCCAGCGAGCTCAGCCGCCGCCTGCGCAAGGTCGCCGACGAATATCTCGCCCACGTCAACCGCGACCGTCCCGAGCATCTCGAAGCGATTTTGGCGCCGAGCATCGTGCCGGGGGAGTAAGGCTCGCCATTCTCAAGGTGTCGTAGGGTGGGTTAGCGCAGCGTAACCCACCACTCTCTCTTCGCGCGGAAAGCAAAGAGGTGGGTTACGCCTAGCGGACTGCGCTTCGCGCAGCCGCAAGGCTAACCCACCCTACGACCTCTTCGTCAGGCCGCGATCAGTTCGTCATAGAACGGTGCGATCGCCTCTTCCGCGACGAGCTCGTCGCAGAACAGCCGCGCTTCTTCGCGCGCCGATTCGGTTGCGAAACGGCGCAGCAGGATCAGAAGCGGCTCGGTCGCGCCGCGATCGGTCTCGCAATGGGTGAGCACCCGCTCGACCATGCGCCGGCGCAGCCGCACGGCGCCGTCGTCGGTATCGACGAAGCCGTTCTCGTGGCAGGCCTCGAGCGCGACCTGGAAGGCCGCGAAGGTCGCCTCCGGCAGGCCGGCGCGGCGAAGCAGCGCGTGCAGGCTGGTGCCGCGCCGATCGTGCAGCAGCGCAGAGACTCGCGCCAGCGGCAGATCGGACAATTCGGCGAGCGCCGCGTCGAACAGTTCGAGATTGCTCGACAACAGCGCGCGCAGGATCAGGCCCGCCGTGAGCTGACCGGTGATGCGCAGGTGCCGCACCAAACCCTGCATGTCCTCGCCGCGCGAGCGGGCCGCGATGTTCATGGTGGAGCGGTCGCGCGCCTCGGTCGTCATACGCTCGGCGCGATCGGCGCTGAGCCAGTTCCGTGCCACGACGAACTGCGCCAGCGTCTCGGACAGCTTTGCGACCAGCGCCGCCCGCGTCGCGGCCGGCAGATCCTCCATCACCAGCATCGCCTCGCGGATCGCGGCGAGATGGCCGTGACGCTCGACAATGCGATCCCAGGAGAACGGCGCGAGCTCGGCGTTGGGGTTCTCGATCAGCTCGAGGGCCGCGGCGGCGCAGCCAACTTCGGCGATCGCGGCGCAGACCGAGACCGGCAGCGCGATGCGGCGCGCGATCGCGCACTGCACCTCGTCGTTGCCGGTCGCGACGATGTCGACGAGGTCGGCATCAATCAGAAGCGGGGAATGTTCGAGCACGGGCAGCGCGACGGTCGGCTGGTCGGCCGACAGTGCCCGCATGATTGCGGCCGGTGCCTCGGCACTGCGAGCGAAGGCTTCCGCCATCGCCTGTCGCACCAGGGGGGACGGATCGTCGAGCAGCATCAGCAGCGCGCCTTCGGCGGCGATGCGGTCGTCATGGGAAAGGTCTGAAATCAACCAGGCGCGGGCCAATGCCCGCGTTGCCTCGGCCCGCTCGCCGGCGGATGCCGTCCTGATCCAACTGATGAACTGCCGAACGATCATGGTCTTTCCGGCTTACGCAACCTAACGAAAAATGGTGACGGCCTGTCACCTGCAATACAAAATAAACCACGACGCTTAACAAAGCGTTCACCATAACCGGCTGGTTTTATTGACGTTTTGTTAAGGGAACCAAGGCCGCCCTGCTGTCGCGCACCGGACGCAGCGCAGCAAAAGCGCGTTCACGCGCGTCTTCAACGCGCTACGATGGCGCGCGCTGAGCATTGGCACGAGAGCAGATGCTAGCTCGAGAACGTGCCGCTGCGATCGCTGAAGAGATCAAGCGGTTGCGGCGGCCGCACCTCGGGTGTTGCCGACGCGGTCGCGGTCGCGGGTGCGACCGAGGTGAGCGAGGCGTTGTTGCCCCACAATTTCTGCACCGTCGTCGAAACCGGCTGCGTGGTATCGCCGGGCTGATAGATCGAGCGAAACGCCGGCGTGGTCGGCGCATTGTCCGCAACCGTCGTCGACGATGTTGCGCTCACCGGCGTCACCGCGCGCGTATCCGGAAAGGTCTGCAGATAAGCCGCGTTGTCGATCACAGGCGCCGTCGCCTGCACGCCGTTTGCGCTCGCAACCTGCGCCGTCGACGGCGTGTCGCCATACATCGCCATCGCGCTACGCGTCGTTTTCGAATTCGCAGCGCTCGCGTAGCGCGACGTCAGCACCGAATAGACTTCGGAGACGCTACGCGCGCGGCCGTCCTTTTCGTAGAAGATCGAGCGGTTGGAAGCAGCGGCATTGGGGAACAGCCGCGCGCCGACCGCTTGCGGATTGTCCTCGGCATTGGCGATCAGCTTGGCCGCGCCGCCGACGCCCATGAAATGCGCCATGTAGAGTTCGCTGTCGGACGGCCGGCGGCCGAGCAGGCCGGTGAGCTTGAAGCTGTTGGATTGCGTCAGTGCCGCCGCCATGTCGGAGGCGACCTGCGGATCGTCGCGCAACTTCATGATCGACCGTTTCATGGCGGGATCATCGACAGTGTAGCTGCCGGACGAGGTCTTGCTGATGGCGTCGGCGTAGCTGCCGTAGCCGAGCTGGGCGCCCGCCTCCTTCACCGTGCCGAGCCAGGTCTGGTCGATGAACTGGTAGAGCCCGTGCGCGGACGACGTGGTGGCGCCCGCTGTCGGATTGAAATCCGACTCCATCTTGGCGGTGGTCAGCATGTATTGAAAGCTGACGCCGGAGAGGTTGGAGGCCTGCTTGATCGCGCCGGCAACGCGCGCCCGCGACGGATCGGTAGCGACCGTCTGCGTGGCACTGGAGTTGTCGACCGACATGATGGAGTGCCCGCCCCGCGCGGCGTTGAGCGGCGCCGGCAATTCGGCGCCCTGTCGTCCCACCGTGGGACAGTTATGGTTAATGCGGGGTTAATTCGGCGACCGGCCTGCCCCCGAGTCATTCCGGGGCATCGCGCAGCGATGAACCCGGAATCATTCAGCCGCGCGTAATGCCTGGCGATGGATTCCGGGTTCACGCTTCGCGTGCCCCGGAATGACGGAAGCTACTTCTTGTAGACCGCGCTCGGGTCGAACAGCCTGTCCGCGTCGACGAAGACGAGCCTGGCGCCCGTCCCCTCGGCCTCGACCCTGCGATAGAAGCACGACCTGCGGCCGGTGTGGCAGGCTGCCCCCAACTGCTCGACGCGAAGCCAGACCGCGTCCTGGTCACAATCGGTGCGCATCTCGACCACGTGCTGAGTTTGACCCGACGTCTCACCCTTTCGCCATAAGGCATTGCGCGAGCGGCTGAAGTACCAGGCTTCACCCGTCGCGATGGTCTTGCGCAGCGCCTCGTCATTCATGTGGGCGACCATCAGCACGTCGCCGGTCGCGGCATCCGTCGCCACACAGGTGACGAGGCCGGCCGCGTCGAATTTGGGCTGGAAGCTCAGCCCTTCCTCGATGTCATGGGAATGAGTGGACACGAGACCCCTCGCAAATTCGTCGCGAGGTCAGCGTTGCGTGCCTCGCACCAGGGACAGGAAACGGGCCTGCTCCGCCGGATTGTCGCGGAACATGCCGGTAAAGCGGCTGGTGAACGTCATCGCGCCATGCTTGGCGACGCCGCGCACCGACATGCAGGTATGCTCGGCCTCGACCAGAACGGCAACGCCGCGCGGCTTGAGGATCTCGTCGATCGCCGCTGCAATCTGCGCCGTCAGGTGCTCCTGGGTCTGAAGCCGGCGGGCGAAGATGTCGGTGAGGCGCGCGAGCTTCGATAGGCCGACGACGCGTTCCACCGGTGTGTAGGCGATGTGCGCCTTGCCGTAGAACGGCATCATGTGATGCTCGCATTGCGAGGTGAACTCGATGTCGCGCACCAGCACGAAGTCGTCATACCCCGCGGTCTCGCCGAAGGTGCGGTCGAGCACCTCGGCCGGGCACTGGTGGTAGCCCTGGTAGAGCTCGTCGAAGGCCTCGACCACGCGGCGCGGCGTGTCCAAGAGGCCCTCGCGCTGGGTGTTTTCGCCGATATAGGCGAGCAGCGTCTTCACCGCCTGCTCGGCCTCGGCGCGCGCTGGGCGCGGCTGGTCGGCGCGGACGGCGACCGCGAGGAATTCGGAAGGATCAAGCTCTGCCGGGCGGCTCTCGGGCTGCTTGTCAGCGGGCTTGTTGGGGCGGATGGATTTGATCAAAGCGTCCATGTCAACTCCGTTCGACGGCCTTAACGGCCGGAGTGTCACCGGCAGACGGGGCGGCAAGCCGCCGGACGCCTGAAGAGAACAATCGATCCCGGCACAAAAACATCCTCGCCTCCAAGGCAGGCCGCGTGGTTCTGGACCACCGCCGCTGGACTGTTTTTCCGCAAGTTCCGACCCTATATAGGACCCTGGACGGCGCCCGCCAAGGCCGATCCGGCCCGGAAGTGTTGGACTCCATCACATGCTGAACGACATCTACAACAAGCGGATCATCGAACTGGCCGGGAATATTCCGCGCCTCGGGCGGCTTTCGGACCCCGATGCCACCGCTACCGCCCACTCCAAACTGTGCGGCTCGACCGTCAAGGTGGACCTGAAGATGGAGGGCGACACCGTCACCGACTTCGCCCATGACGTGAAGGCCTGCGCGCTGGGCCAGGCGTCTTCATCCATCATGGCAAGTCACGTCGTCGGCTCGACTGCGAGCGAACTCCGTGAGTTACGCGAAACCGTTCGCAAGATGCTGAAGGAAAACGGCGCGCCGCCGGACGGAAAATGGGCCGAGATCAAGTTCCTCGAGCCGGTCCGTGACTACAAGGCGCGCCATGCTTCGACCCTGCTCACCTTCGACGCCGTGGTCGATGCCATCGGCCAGATCGAGGCCAAGGTCAAGCAGCCGGCCGCGGCGCAGGGCTGAGCTTTCGCTCCCGTCGTTCTGAACCGTCATTCCAGGGCGCCCGCGAAGCGGAGAACCCGGAATGACGAGAGCGATTGTCGTTGGATTTACTTCTGCGACGCAGCCACGGGCGCCGCGCCCGTCGGCACCGCCGCTTCCGCAGTCTTGGTCGACTTGGCCGGATGCGGCTGCTCCGATTCCTCGCCGAACCTGTCCTGCGTCTTTGGCGCAAGGTCGGCCATCGCGGGCGCCGAGACATCCACGTTCGGCAGCACGTCGGCGACCAGGTCCGTGGTCACGAGATTGGTCAGCTTCAGCTCGCCAGCGTCCAGCTCATGCAGGTCTTCCCACGGCGGCACGCTCAGCGCGAGCGACAGCAGATCACCGGCGCCGCCCATGTCGAAGGTGTATTTGGCGAGCCGGCCAATGTCGCGCTCCACGATCATCAGGTCCTGCGCGCTGTAGCTCGCCGCCTTGGCGTCGTCGGCGCGGTCGCCCATCCAGATCTGATGGACCCGCACATGCGCGGCGTCGGGCACGTAGCGCTTCTTGCCGGCCAGCAGCAGAAACGCGCACATGGATTCGCAATAGGCCTCGGGCGCGACCGCCGGACGAACGCCCGGCCTGCCGCGGTTCTGCTGGGTGATGCCGACCGTGGTCATGAGACCGAGGTTACGGAAGCGCCGACCAAGTGTGATCGCGTCGTTGACGGAACCACCGCTGGAGTCGAGCACGACGGTTGCGCCGCCAAGCTGGCGCCCGCGCGCGAAGTCCTCGAAGTCCTTCGGCGTGTCGGAGGTGATGATGCCGACTGCGCTGACCCAGCCACGGCAGTTCGGCTCGCATGCGACCCAGTTGAACTTCATAGGCAGCTTGCGCTCTTCGAGCGCAGCGCCGGCATGTGCAGAAGAGGTGAAGGTCGCGACTGCGCTCGTCAGCGCGAAGCAACAAGCGGCGGTTCCCATCAGCAACCAACCGCGAAGATCAAGCGACCTCAGGAGTTTCAAACTGGTTCCTTCCCCAAGTCCCAATATTGCGCGAGTTATCCCCGCTTCGCGCCCGATGAGTCCATCATACAGACGTTTGTTCCTATCCCACGAGTGTCACAAAAATGGTATCCGGGGGAATACAGATCGTCCATAGGTACTTGCTGCACTGCTCCCAAAAAGCACGCAAAATATGGCGCGCTTACAACAACTTGCAGTTCCCTGCATCGGAACCGCGCAACGTGCTGCACAGGATCGTAGCAAGCCGCTCATGAAGCATTCAGCGTCCGAACAAGGGGCCAGTATCGTTGCGGTCGTGCTGCGACTGCCGCGTAGGTTCGGCCGCGCGCTGATCTGGCTCTACCGCCACACGCTGTCACCTCTGGTTGGCTACAACTGCCGGCACCTGCCGACCTGCTCCGTCTATGGTGACGAGGCGATCGAACGTTTCGGACTCTGGGCCGGCGGCTGGATGACACTGGCGCGGCTGTTGCGCTGCCATCCCTTCGGCACCTCAGGTATCGACCGCGTGCCGCTCACCGCCCCCGAAGGTGCGCGCTGGTATCTTCCATGGCGCTATGGCCGCTGGCGGGGCGTCAACGCGTCCTGAGTTTGCTGCGGTGCTCTGCGCATGCCCCGACCGGAACCGGAACTTCCCGCTCGCGTTGTTTTGATACTCCCGCGGGAGGAAACAACAATGCGCTGGAAAATCAGCCCTCATTTTCACTTCAATCTTGGTTCGCATCTGCGAATTGGTCCGAGGGGACACGATCCCAGAACGATCGATCTGCTCGCCATCATTGCGCTCCTGGCGCTCGTGCTTGGCTCCGGCTGGTATCTGGCAACAAGCTTTTCCACGGCGCCGAACACGACGGCGTTCATCGTGCCAAGTCAGAGCGTGCACTGGTAGCTAACGGAACCAGAAGAAGCGCCCGGGCGGTGGCGGGATCGGCTCGGGCGGGCGCAACCGCTTCGGACGCGCCGGTTTGGGCGGAGGCTCCGCGGACGAAGTGGCTTCCACCGCCGGCACCGTCTCGCTGCCTGGCACCTTCACGGACAACAGCAGGTTCGATTCATGCGTGCGCCAGCGATAGCCGATGCCGAAATCGATCGGCTGGGCGCGCGTGAACAGTTCGGCGTAGCGTTCCTGGTAGCGGCCGGGGAATTCGTCGATCGGCCCGAGATAGCGGCCGAACGGGAAGAAGCGCCATTGACGCGCGTTGTAGTTCGCAAGCGGTATTCCGGAATCGTCCTGGATAATGGTCGCGCTGTTCGCGAGCAGCCAGTCGCGCACCGTGGTGAAGTTGCCGGAATGCAGGAGATAGGACGCGCTCTTGAGCAGGCTGTTGCCGGGCCCGAGCGTCTCGCAGAATTTCAGGAAGCCCGTGCCGCGCGCATTGGGATTGGAGAGATCGGTCGAGAAATAATACAGCGTGCGCACCTCGCCGTCGCTGCCGACGAAGGTGATGCGGACGCCGCGCGTGGCGTTCGGTCCGGGATTGTCGTTGCCGGTATGCATCCCGCCCTTGTTGTCGAGCGCGATCATCTCGACGTTGCGGATGGTCTTGCCGGAGCGCGCGAGGAAGACATAGAGGATCGGCAAGGTGCCGTGGACCTGGTTGGCATGCAGGTCGACCTTCATGTGCTTGGTGATGAAGAAAGAGAAGCTCAGGATCGAACTGAGCGAGCGCTCGACATTGTAGAGCGCGGTACTGACCGCTCCGCGCGGCACTTTCGTCAGGTCGGGTACCACACCGACCGGCTCGAGTGCGCCGAGCACATAGGTGCTCGCCTTGGAATAGAACGCGTCGGCGTAGAGGAAATCCGGGCCGCTGAACATGTAGAACATGGTCGGCCTGGGTGCGGCGAGATTGACGTCGGCCCAGTTGCGGATCTTCGACAATTGCCTCTGATCGAGCTGCGCGAAGGCGCCGTCGAAGAATTTCGCGTGGTGCTGCCAGGCAGGGTCCCTGGTCAGCGCCACCAGCGGCGAGTCCGCCGAAGGCTGCATGCCGGCGAGGAAGCGCGCGGTATCGTCAAAGGTCACCTCGGCGGCGCGCGCGGAGGGGACGACCGCAAACAGCAGGGCAAGAGCGACGGCCGCAATCTTCATGGGTCGAAACATGTCTCTTCGCGGTGTGATGAATCGGCAGCGGCGACCGGCCGCCTGCGGAAAAGGGCATAAATCAGCAGGCCCGCGAGCATGACGAGCATCCCCGAGAGCGACTGCACCGGCCGCTCCATCAACAGGTAGTACATCATGAAGGCAGTCACGAGCAGGAAAACCAACGGCGTGAACGGGTATCCCCAGGCCCGATAGGGACGCGGCAGATCGGGATCGGTGATGCGCAGCTTGATGACGCCTGCGACCGTGAAGAACGAACAGAACAGCAGCGCGAACTGAATGAAGTCGAGCACCGCCTCGAAGCTGCGCGTGAACAGGAGCAGGTTGGCGACAGCGAGCTGAAACAGGATGGCGTAGGCCGGCGCGCCGCTCACCGATCTCCGTGAGAACATGCGCAAGGCCGGGATGTCCTCTCCCATCGTCATCATCACGCGCGGGCCGATCCACATCATCGCACTGATGGAGGAGATCAGGCCGACACAGATCATCGCGCCGACGATCCTGCCGCCGATGCCGCCAAAGATGGCGCTGCCGGCGACGCTCGCGACATCGAGCTGGCCTGCGAGCGCATCGATCGGCGTCGAGTAGAGAAACACCGCGTTGAGCGCGACGTACAGCACGAGCACGATCAGCGTGCCCGCGAGCAGCGCGCGCGGCAGGCTCTGCTGCGGCGTACGCATCTCGCCGATGATGTAGGTCGCAGCATTCCAGCCCGAGAACGAGTACATCACGAAGACCAGCCCGATCGCGAAGGGGGCGCTGGCGATATGGCCGAGGTCGCCGGCCTGCGGCGTGAAGGAGATCGGCTGTCGCGCGCCGATGACAAAGCCTGCGACCAGGAACGCGACGATGAGCACGACCTTCAGGATGGTCGAGATCAGCTGAAAGGTCGAGGAATGCCTGACGCCGGTCAGCTGCACGATTGAGACCAGCCACACCACGCCGATGGCGAGCGGGATTGGCGGCAGATCGGGAAAGACCGACTTCGCATATTCGCCGAAGGCCATCGCCGCGAGCGCGACGGGTGCCGCAAAACCGACCGTCGCCGAGACCCAGCCGGCAAGAAATCCGAAGGCGGGATGATAGGCGCGACCGAGGAAATTGTATTCGCCGCTGGAGCGCGGAAACATCGCACCCAGCTCGCTGTAGGAGAACACGCCGCACAAAGCGACGATACCGCCGACGCTCCAGAGCAGCAGGATCGAGAAACCGGACGGGATGTCCTTGACCTGGAAGCCGAGGCTGGTGAAGACGCCGACCCCAACCATGTCCGCAACGACGATGGCGGTCGCGACCAGAGCGGAAACGCCGCCCGCCCTTCCGGTCAGCCGGCCAGTCCAGGTCGCAGTACCCGCATCTGATGCCGTCATCGGGGTCTTAACCTCAGGCGTCACGCCTCGTGGGAAAGCATCGTGCAGTATGGTCCAGTCAATTCAAGCAGGGTTAACAAGGGTTAAATGAGGCAAGCGAAATAGGTATCTCGCCACCTCTTATGCCATTCCAAGGCGATAAACCCGTCCAGACCCGTGAAAATCCGCAGTCCCCTCCCACACTCAGGACACGATTGCATGGTCCTTTCCAGTGTTCCGGATGTGGGGAGTTTCTCCGGACACTTAACGTCGCCTAAACGCCAGTCGGCTCAATTAGCCTAAAGATTGCCGCTGGATCGGGGTCATGGGTGGATGGTCGGGGCCGTTCCGAAACTGAGAGCTGACACGCGTGCGCACCGGACGACGTCCGGTGTGTACGCTCGTGCGCTCCGGATCGGCCTGATCTGCGCGTTGGTGCCGCTTTCGCTGACGCTGGTTCAATGCGGCAGGGCGCCCAATCCGGCAGCGCTCGCGGCCAACTCGCAAGCCAACACGCAGGTCGTTGCAAAGACCAAGGTGGCGAGCGGCGACACGTTCGACGATCGCTTCCCTGCCCCGCAGTTCACGGATCGCTTCCCGTCCGCCAGCGAGAGCCTCCTGCTACGGCAGATGTCGGACTTCTCGCCCAAGCGCGCCGTGCAGCAACAGCCGGAGCAGGCCGCCTACAAGGTGGCATCGCTGGAGCCGCAGGTTCCGTACCAGCGTCCGCAGCGCGAAGACCTGACGACGCTCGTCAGCATGAAATCGTCGGCCTTCCCCTATTTCGGCAACAACCCCGCCTCCGACGCGCCGTTCCTCAACATTTCCAAGGGCGACCGCCGCGGCCATCGCAGCTATTCGGGACGCGTCTACTGGCAGGACGAAACTTACAGCGACAGCCGCGTGCTGGTGCACGTCCCCGAACACTTCGACGTCCGTAAGCCGGGCGTGATCGTGGTGTTCTTCCACGGCAACGGCGCGACGCTGGAGCGCGACGTGCGCGACCGGCAACTGGTGCCGCAGCAGGTCACCGATTCCGGCGCCAACGCCATTCTCCTTGCACCGCAGATGGCGGTCGATGCCGCCGATTCCAGCGCCGGCAAGTTCTGGCAGGCGGGCGGACTGAAGCGCTTCATGGCCGAGTCGGCCGATCACCTCGCCCGCCTCACCGGCGATCCCAACAGCGCGCGGGCCTTCGCCAACATGCCCATCGTGATCGTCGGCTATAGCGGCGGCTTCCTGCCCACCGCCTGGAGCCTCGAGGTCGGTGGCATCAGCGACCGCGTTCGCGGCGTCGTGCTGCTCGATGCCGTCTATGGCGAGCTCGACAAGTTCGCCTCATGGATCGAGAGCCATCGCTCCGGCTTCTTCGTCAGCTCCTACACTCACTACACCGCGCGGCGCGACCGCGAGTTGATGAGCACGCTGCGCCAGAAGGGCATCAGCGTCTCCGAGGACATGGACGGGCCGCTGCGTCCCGGAACCGTTGTGTTCGTCCAAACCGGCGACGGCATCACGCATCGCGATTACGTGAACCGCGCCTGGACACGCAATCCGCTCAAGGACGTGCTGGTGAAGATGTCCGAGACGCCATCCCTGGCGCTGACGCGCGTCGCGGCCACCAATTCATCCGCGTCGAGCCGCTAGGCGGTGTGGACTCTAAGGATTCCCTTTTGAGAGCAAATCAGATTCAAGGCTTCTTTTTGGGAGGCGGCCTTGGGTGTGATGGATCGTTTGGTGTTGAGCGACGCGGCCTGGGAGCGCATGGCGCCGCTGATCATAGGCCGGCCCGACCAGAAGGGTTCGACCGGGCGGGACAACCGGATGTTCGTGGAAGGTGTGCTCTGGATCGTGCGTACAGGCTCTCCCTGGCGCGACCTTCCGGAGGCGTTCGGAGACTGGAACAGCGTATTCCGGCGCTTCAGTCGATGGAGCATCAAGGGTGTTTGGTGGCGGATCTTCGAGGCGATGTCTGATGATCCAGACTTCGAATATCTGATCGTCGATTCCACCATCGTCCGGGCGCATCAGCACGCCGCCGGGGCGAAAAAAGGGGGTCTGAAGATCAGGCGCTTGGCCGCTCGCGCGGCGGCCTGAGCACGAAGATACATATGGCCGTTCGCGGCTTGGGGTGTCCTGTACGGTTCACGCTCACCGCAGGCCAGAAGGGCGATGCACCACAGGCCGCCGCATTGATCGAGGGACTGCCGGCCGAGGTCGTCATCGCCGATACAGCCTATGACGCCGATCATTTGCGCCAAGACATCGCCGCCAAAAAGGCGCTCGCCGTCATCCCCAACAACCCGTCACGCGCCCTCAAATATCCGCTCGACAAACATCTCTATGCCCAGCGCCATCTCGTGGAATGCTGCTTCTCCAAACTCAAGCAGTTCCGCCGCGTCGCTACCCGCTTCGAAAAGACCGCCCGAAATTACCGAGCCGTCGTCACTCTCGCTGCCATCGTCCTATGGATGCGATAAGTGTCCACACCGCCTAG
>NZ_LSEF01000005.1 GCF_001641695.1 Bradyrhizobium neotropicale | reverse complement strand
CTTCAATATTATGTCCCGCGTCGCGCGCTGGATGACTTTGCTCGCGAGCATGACGCCAAGCCTGTTGAAACGCTCAGATGGAGCCGAGATCGGCGCGACCCCTGCCTATCCACGATCTCGAGCCTTCTGCTGAGTGCAATCGAGGAAGATCGGACGACGAACCAGCTTTTCGTGGACCAGATCGGGCTGAGCTTGCTTGCCCATTTCGCGCAGACCTATGGAGGTCTACGCACGTACGATGGCGCCCTGGAAGGCGGGTTGGCGCCTTGGCAGGAGCGCCGCGCCAAGGAGATCATGCGTGCGCGGCTCGCGAGTCGCCTCACGATAGCCGATGTTGCGGCAGAGTGCAGGCTGACGCCGAGCCACTTCGCTCGTTCGTTCAGGCGCAGCGCGGGCATCGCCCCGCACGAGTATCTCTCCCGCCTTCGGATGGATGAGGCCAAACGTTTGTTGACGACAACCAAGCTTCCCCTGGCGGATATTGCCCTGATCTGCGGATTTGGCGACCAGAGCTATTTCACGAGAGTGTTCTCCCGGAGCGTCGGCGCCAGTCCCGGCGCTTGGCGACGGGCGCGATCGGACGCGTGAGCCTTCGGAGGAGGTGCTCATTGCACCGGGTGTATCATGTCGCGAGCGTAGGACAGGCCGACGCCGTATCCTCCCGCATGGGATTCCACTATCGCCCGCGCACTGTCATATGTCTCGCGCCGAGTCCAGTCCCGCTGCAGCTCCAGCAGAACCTGGATCCATGACGTCAGTCGGGCTCCTGCTGCCTCCATGCGACGAAGTGCCAAATCGTGACTCGCCGCAGTGAGGCCTCCGCAGGCGTCTCCGACCACATAAACCTCCAGACCGGCCGAGATGGCGGACAGCACCGCGAAGGTAACGCATGCTTCCGTCAGCAATCCGGACACAACCAGGCGTCGCCGGCTGGTCGCAAGGATGCCCCGCGTGCCTTGTCATCCTCCCAAACATTCATGCTGCGTCTGTCGATCGGCTCGATCCCGGGCAGTACCGAACTGACTGCTGGCATAACAGGCCCGCTGTAGACCTTCGTTGCCGACGTAGAGGCGATGACCGGGACACCGAAGACTGTTGCCGTCTTCGCCAAAGCAATCACGTTGTTCAGAAGAACCTGCCGGTCGATGGAACCCACGCCGAACGCAAGTCCGGCCTGTTGGTCCACCAGCAGAAGCGCACAGTCCTTCGCCTCGAGGAGATGGAGAGCATTTTCCGTCATTTCGTCACCTCGCGTGTTTTAAGAATTCAGGAATTCGAGCAGATCCACGTCGGCGCTGAGCGGCCAACCATGGCTGAACCGGATCGGCTCGCCGCTGCCCCAATCCTTGAAATACAGCTCCGTCCCGTCGCGCGGCTTCAGCAAAGCCATTGGATGCTCCTTTTTGGGCCGGTATGGCCGACCCCTATGTGGCCGATCAAGCGGCCGTGCTCTATCCGAGCGCTGCTTCATCATGTTGGGACAGAGGGTGCCCTGGCTTGGACGGTATGAGCGGGTTTTGGACTTTGACGCTGGTGTCCCACGCGGTCAGTCGATCTGCGGATGTACCCATGCACTCAGTGGAACATCGGCTCCCGTGCAACGCCGATATCGGAGCCGCGCCATCGTCCAAATCGCGACGAGGCTCTCCAAGCGTTCAATCCGGTTGGGATGCATCATCTCGGGGAAGCGCAACGAGTGTCGTTCGACCGAGCGACCGGCGCCCTCAAGGAGATCTGTTATGTCCAAATTGGAAATGCTTACGCCCCAGAACAGCGCGATCGCTCTCATCGACTACCAGCCGGCGATGTATCAGGGCGTCCAGTCGCATGATCGCCTGGGTGTGTTCAACAACATCCAGATTCTCGCGAAGGCGGCGAAGCTGTTCAAGATCCCGACCGTGCTGACGACGGTCGCCAAGGATTCGTTCTCGGGTCCGTTCATGCCCGAGGTCACCGAACTCTTCCCGAAACACGACATCATCGACCGTACCTCGATGAATTCCTGGCTCGACGCCAACTTCCGCAAGGCGGTGGCCGCGACTGGACGCAAGAAGTTCGTCATCGCGGGCCTCTGGACGGAAGCCTGCGTGATGTTCCCGACGCTCGACATGCTGAAGGAAGGATACGAAATCTATATTCCGGCCGACGCGTGCGGCGACCTCTCGGTGGAGGCGCACAACCGCTCGATCGAACGCGCGATCCAGGCGGGAGCCGTTCCGATCACCTCGGCGCAATACGCCTTCGAATTGCAGCAGGATTGGGCTCGTACCGAAACCTACGACGGCATGATGGACATCCTGCGTGCCCATTCGCCCTATGGCATCCAGGTCCGCTTCTCGAAGTGGGCGCTCGGCGAACACGCATCGGAGGCGGGACCCAAGTAAGGTCCCGGCTTGCCCATGAAAATCTATCTCCTGTCGCTCGGCGCGGGCGTTCTCGTCGGGGTGATCTACAGTCTCCTCAACGTGCGCTCGCCCGCGCCCCCTCTGGTGGCCCTGGTCGGACTGCTCGGCATTCTCGCCGGCGAGCAGATTGTCCCGGTCGCCAAGCAGATGGTTGCGGGTCACGGCCTTGCCGCCGCATGGCGGCAGGCGAAGTGCGCGCCTCACATGTTCGGCATGCTGCCGGGTCGGCATGCCGGCGAGGCCAAGGAAACCACCAGCGTCGCGGAGAAAGCATCATGAACGCTCCTGATACGATCTTCCACCGTGGCCTCTTCACCACGCTCGACCGTTCCAACCCGACCGCAAGCGCGGTCGCCATCAAGGATGGCGTCTTCACTGCGGTCGGCCACGACAGCGAGGTGATGAAGCTGGCCGGGCCCTCGACCAAGGTCATCGATCTGAAAGGTCGCCGCGTCCTGCCCGGGCTGATCGACAACCACCTTCACATCATCCGCGGCGGGCTCAACTTCAACATGGAGTTGCGCTGGGATGGTATGTGGTCGCTCGCCGACGCGATGGCCATGTTGAAGAAGCAGGTCGCCGTCACGCCGCCGCCGCAATGGGTGCGCGTCGTCGGCGGATTCACCGAACACCAGTTCGTCGAGAAGCGCCTGCCGACCATCGACGAGCTCAACGCGGTCGCACCGGACACGCCTGTCTTCATCCTGCATCTGTACGATCGCGCCATCTTGAACGGCGCCGCCCTGCGCGCGGTCGGCTACACCAAGGATACCCCGGAGCCGCCGGGCGGCGAGATCATGCGCGACGCGAAAGGCAATCCGACCGGTCTGCTGCTCGCCAAGCCCAACGCCAACATCCTCTACGCGACGCTGGCGAAAGGCCCAAAGCTCCCGTTCGAATATCAGGTCAATTCGACCCGCCACTTCATGCGCGAGCTGAATCGCCTGGGAGTGACGGGCGCCATCGACGCCGGCGGCGGCTTCCAGAACTACCCGGAGGATTATGCGGTCATCCAGAAGCTCTCCGACGAGGGACAGCTCACGATCCGGCTCGCCTACAATCTGTTCACCCAGAAGCCGAAGGGGGAGAAGCAGGATTTCCTGAACTGGACCCAGTCATCGAAGTACAAGCAGGGCACGGACTACTTCCGGCACAATGGGGCCGGCGAGATGCTGGTGTTCTCGGCGGCCGATTTCGAGGATTTCCGCGTGCCACGTCCGGACATGCCGCCGGAGATGGAGGGCGAGCTCGATGAGGTCGTCCGTATTCTGGCTCAGAACAAGTGGCCATGGCGGCTGCATGCAACCTACGATGAGACCATCTCGCGCGCGCTCGACGTGTTCGAGAAGGTTAACCAGGAGATTCCGCTGGATGGTCTGCATTGGTTCTTCGACCACGCCGAGACGATCTCCGACGCATCGATTGATCGCATCGCCGCGCTCGGCGGCGGTATCGCCGTGCAGCACCGCATGGCCTACCAAGGCGAGTATTTCGTCGAGCGCTATGGCTATGGCGCCGCCGAGGCGACGCCGCCGGTGAAGAAGATCATCGACAAGGGAGTGAAGATCTCCGCAGGCACCGACGCGACGAGGGTCGCCTCCTACAATCCCTGGGTTTCGCTGGCCTGGCTGGTGACCGGCATGACGGTCGGCGGACTTCGGCTATATCCGCAGCGGAACTGCCTCGACCGCGAGACGGCGCTGAGGATGTGGACGGAGAACGTCACCTGGTTCTCGAACGAGGAGGGCAAGAAGGGCCGGATCGCGGTCGGACTGCTCGCCGATCTGATCGTTCCTGACAGAGACTTCTTCTCCTGCGCCGAAAGCGAGATCGCCGACACGACGAGCGACCTCACGGTGGTGGGCGGGCGCATCGTCTACAGTGCCGGAGCTTTCAAGTCGCTCGATGACACTCCGCCTCCGCCGGCGATGCCGGATTGGTCGCCGGTGCGCAGCTTCGGCGGGTACGGCAACTGGGTAGGATCGGACGGCAAGGCCAACGCGATCAGTGCCCGCGCGATGCAGGCGTGCGGTTGCGCCAACCTTTGCGGTGTGCATGGTCACGACCACGCGCGCGCGTGGTCGGGAAAGGTGCCTGTGTCGGATCTCAAGAGCTTCTGGGGCGCGCTCGGCTGCGCCTGCTGGGCGGTATGAGATGCGCGCGAACCGCGACACCCCTGGCTGGATAGCGGCCATACTGTCATGGCCGCTGCTGCTGCCGGTCTCGAAGGTTGCGCTGTGCTCGGCCTTCCTGATCGGCGGGGTCCAGAAGCTTGCCGATTTCCCTGCAGCCGTCGCGGAGCAGGCCCATTTTGGTTTGCAGCCCGCGTGGCTGTGGGCCACCGCGGCCATCATCGTCGAACTCGGCGGCTCCGCGCTGGTGATCTTCGGTCGCTGGGTCTGGCTTGGTGCGGGAGGACTTGCCGTCCTGACCGCGGTCGCCATGTTCGCCGCGAACGATTTTTGGACGAAGACCGGCCATGACCGCTTCATGGCCGTCAACTCATTCTTCGAGCACCTCGGCCTGATCGCGGGCCTGGTGCTCGTCTCCATCCTGTCCCTGCGCAAGCAGGACGCGTGAACGCAACGAGGCTCTCCATGTCTGGCAAACGACTTCTGATCAATACCCTGCTGATTTCATCGTTCCTGATGAGCGCTTCCGCCGCCGTCGCGAAGGATGCGGCTCAACCGCAACTCGGCGTCGGCGCGCAATACGATACGACCCACGTTTACGTGGCGCCGGAAGACGTCGACAAGTTCGCGGCGAGTTTCCTCGCCACCTTCGGCGGGCAGAGCACGAAACAGGTCGTTGCCACCGTGACGCCGACGCCGAGCAGCACGACGTCCCAACTTCTTCAGACGCCGGTCGGCACCGTCTCTCTGTTCGGATTCAAGACGCCGATCCCCTATCCGTTCGGCGCCGAGCGGACGGGCTATCTCGTCACTGACATGGATGAAGCGGTCAAGGCTGCAAAGGATGCGGGTGCGGACGTGCTGGTGGCGACCTTTCCGGATCCGATCGGCCGGGACGTGGTGATCCAGTGGCCGGGAGGCATCAACATGCAGCTTTACTGGCACACGACCAAGCCGTCCTATGCGGCGTTCGCGACCGTCCCCGAGAACAGGGTCTACGTGTCTCCTGAGCGGGCCGACGCATTCACGCGCAGCTTTGTCCGTTTCTCGCATGGGAAAGTGGTTTCAGACGACGCAAAGGCGTCCGGCGTCGAAATCGGCCGGCCCAAGGACATGTACCGCCGCATCCGAATCGAATCCGCGTTCGGCAAGATGACCGTATTGGTCACGGACGGCCACCTGCCATATCCCTATGGACGCGAACTCACCGGCTACGAGGTTGCCGACCTGAAGGACACGCTGGCGAAGGCAACGGCAGCGGGGGCGACAATTCTCGTGCAGCCTTTCACCTCGGATCGCCGGGACTCGGCCATCGTGCAGTTCCCGGGCGGCTACGTCGCGGAGATCCACGCGGCGGCGAAGTAAGTCCCATTTGCGGTGCTCGTCGAGAGCCCGTACCTTGAACCGATCCGGAGCAAGTGACTGAATATGTTTTCGAGGAGACAAGGCAGAGCGGGCGCGGTCTTGGCGATGAGCATCCTTGCCGCTCCCGGCTCCCTGGCCACGTCGTCCTCGGCGCTGGCCGACGAAAAGCCGGCCCGTCCGGAGATCAAGACCAACCGCTGGCAGGAGGATTGGTCGGCTCTCGCCGATCCGGCGCTGCGGACAGAAGCCTTCGATCCCATCAAGTACATCCCGATCATGCCGGGCGATCCGAGGAGCTATGTGTCGTTCGGTATGACGCTGCGGGAGCGGTTCGAGGCCGTGAACGCAGCCGCGTTCGGTGTCGGCGGGATCAGGAGCGACGCGTACCTGCTTCAGCGCCTGCAATTCCATGCCGACTTCCATCTAGACGAACACTGGCAGCTCTTTCTGCAGGTCGAGGACGACCGCGCCTTCGGCAAGAACGTTGTCACGCCTGTTGACCAGGATCCGCTCGACATGCGGCTCGGCTTCCTGGCCTACGTCAACGCGACCCAAGTGGGGACCTTCAAGGCGCGCGTCGGCCGGCAAGACTTCGACTTTGACCTGCAACGCTTCGTGTCTTCGCGTGAAGGCGCGAACGTGCGCCAGTCCTTCGATGCCGTGTGGGGGGATTGGGAGAGCGGACCATGGCGCTTCCTCGGGTTTCTCAGCCAGCCGGTGCAGTACGACTTCCAGCATCCGTTCGACGACACCTCGAACAGCCATTTCCGCTTCCACACGCTGCGTGTCGAGCGGCAGGTGCTCGGCACCAACGAACTGTCCGCCTACTACTCGTTCTACCAGAAGGACAACGTCCACTACCTCGACGCCAGCGGCGACGAGAAGCGCAATGTGTTCGATGTCAGGTTCGCCGGGAAGCTCAACCAATTCGATTGGGATCTCGAGGCGATGGGTCAGAACGGCGTTATCGGTGGTAAGGACATCCGAGCTTGGGCCACCGGCGCCCGGGCCGGCTACACGTTCGCCGGCATCACGTGGCAGCCGCGCCTGGGGATGCAGGTCGATGCGGCCTCGGGCGACCACCAGCCCCGCGACAACGTGCTCGGGACCTTCAATCCGCTATTCCCGAACGGCTACTATTTCACGCTCGCGGGTTTCACGGGTTACGTGAACCTCGTCCACGTGAAGCCGTCGCTCACGGTGAAGCCGGCTACGAACCTCTCGATCATGGGTGCGCTCGGCTTTCAGTGGCGCGAGACGATTGCCGATGCGATCTACGTGCAGCCCAACATTCCGGTTGCCGGCACCGCAGGGAAGGGCAGCGCCTGGTCCGGAGCCTACGCGCAGGTGCGCCTGGACTATCGGTTCGACGCCCATCTGACCGGTGCGATCGAAGCCGTCCACTACAAGATCGGGGACACGATCCGGCAGGCAGGCGGGCACGACAGCGATTATGTCGGCGTCGAACTGAAGTATTCGCTCTGATGGCTACTGAAACACAAAACCGGCTGTTGCTGCCGCCGCTCTTGAGCCTCACCGCCGGCTACGTCGACACGGCCGGGTTTCTCGGCCTGCAGGGGCTCTTCACCGCCCACGTTACCGGCAACTTCGTCACGCTCGGCGCATCGCTGGCACTCGGGACGTCCGGAGCCATAGCCAAGCTTCTGGCACTGCCCGTGTTCTGCGCGGTCGTGATCTCAGTACGGCCTCTCGGCACGCTGCTCTCTAACTGGCGTCCCGTTTTTGAAACGATGCTAGGTTTGAAGATCGCGCTCTTGATCGTGGGGGCTGCGCTCGCGATAAGATTCGGTCCGTTCCATGATGGCGATAGCTGGCAGGCCATCCTCACGGGAATGGTGCTTGTCGCCGCCATGGCGGTACAGAACGCAATACACCGCGTCTACCTCGGAAGCGCACCACCGTCGACGCTGATGACCGGCACGACGACGCAGATCATGATTGATCTCGCGGATGTCATCCTTCCAGGAGAAGCAAAGAGCCAAGCGAGTGCTCGACTGACCAAGATGTCGGTGAACGTCCTGGTGTTCGCGCTAGGCTGTGGCGCAGCGGCTCTTCTGTTCATGCGCTTAGGAGTCTGGTGTTTCGCGTTGCCGCCGATCGTGGGCGTTCTTTCACTGGCCGCACGGATCGCGGAGCCCGCTCAGCGGTGATCTCGCCGTCCCCCAAGCCGGTAAGCTTTCGTTTCACTGGACACGGAGGTCGTCGGCCGGACTGACAGCTTTCATGGCGGCTTACAATTTTGACCCCTTCGCCTAGTCGAGCATTTTGGAGAGATGTAGAGTCTTTGCGCCGTTCGTCTGGTATGCTGTTCCTAATAACTTCAGCCGAAGAACAGCGGTCGGCGAGTTTTGGCCGGTTCCACAGACCTTAGTTACCTCACCGGCCCAGCCCAAATTCCGAGGGTCGGATCTTCGAATTGTCGAGGAGATCCCATTTGCTTGTCTACGTAGACGAGTGTCAAGTCACTGGTGTGTTGCGCTCTCGCTGCTGGCGCCCAGCGGTCTTAGCTCTCGCGTCTCCCGCAACAGTTGACGTACATTTCTACGCGTAGCCTTCCATTCGAAAGAAGAACGTGCTGCCCACGCCAGGGCTGGAAATCGCGTTCAGCTTTCCATTATGAGCCTCGATGATAGATTTACAGATCGCCAACCCCATCCCCATTCCGCTTGCCTTGGTCGTGAACAAGGGCTCGAAGACGCACTCCAGGGAGTCGGCTTCGATGCCACGTCCGCGATCTTCCACGCTGATCGTGATGCTGTCGCCGTCATCGTCCGACCGAATGTTCAATTCGCGCTGCTCGGGCGGAAGCTCAGCCATCGCATCGATGGCATTCGTGATAAGATTGAGGACGACTTGCTGAAGCTGAACAGCATCGGCCAGGATCCAGTGCCGGTTGGCCCGGAGTTCCGTAACGATGCGGACATCGTTGGCCTCGATTTCGGTCGTGGTTAGAAGTATGACCGTCCTAATCAGGTCATGCAGATCGATCTTTTCTGGCGTTGGCGTCGTCTGCTTTGCAAGCGAACGCAAGGCTTTGACGATTCCCGCCGCGCGCATCGCGCCGTCGCGAACTTGCCTCATGCCGACCAATGCTTCGCCAATGTCCGGCACATCCCGTTCAAGCCAGCGCAGGCCCGCATCGGCATACGATACGATGCTGGATAGCGGTTGATTGATCTCGTGAGCGATTGAGGCGGCAAGCTCGCCCAAGACGGTAAGGTGTGTCTTGCGAGCAAGATCGCTCCGTGCCTGGCGCAGTGCGACCTCAGCCTGGGCTCGTCTGCTGTTCTCTTCCTCAAGCCGCTTGTAGAGCCTCGCAGCATCTAGCGATATTGCGGCCTGCGGTGCGAGCACATCTAGAATAGCCGTACGATTGCGGGTAAAAACGCCCGGCGCGAGATTGTTTTCCAAATAGAGAACGCCGACAAGCGCGCTGCTCTTGATGAGCGGCTGGCATATCAGCGACCGAACGCGGCGATTGGCTGGCCAAGCCGATTTATCGTGTGGGCTGTCTGCCTGAGCGTCGGAGAGCACTACGGCCTGCCTTGTTCGCACTACGGTGTTTAGAATTGGGACCGGAATGGTGTCCCTTGATGGAATCGAGGTCCCAAGAACGACTTCGACTTCGCTATCAACGACCTGGCCGGCGGCTTCGATGATCGGGGCATCATCATGCATAAGCAACAACAAACCAAATCGCGCTCCAACGTGGACGATCATCTCTGTCATCAACACCTTGATGACGCGATCAAGCAAGATTTCCTGGGACACCGCCTGAGCGGCCTTCATGACAACAGCAATGTCGAGTTCTGCCTGCCCCAGGTCGCTTGGCTCTCCAGTGGCTGCCGGACGTCGGTCAAACAGATGGGGATGTGCATCCACAAGCCCACGGGCCTTCGCTTTAGCGCCCCAGCGGTCGTAGCAGTCGCGAGACGCGCGAAAGTGACTTTCAGCCGAACGTGTCAGCTGCCCTGCCAGGCAGAGTTTGCCGGCAAGCTCGTAGGCAAGCGCCTCTTCGTGAAGAAAACCTGCTGTGTGGGCTTCGATCGCGGAACGCTCGTATAACGCAAGGGCTGTCATCGGATCGTTCCTGACCCGCGCGATCGCCGCCTCAATAAGGAGAAGCTTGTTGCCGAAGGTTGCAGGATTCAGCGCCGCCCAGGCGGAAAATTGAGTACGCGACATGGTGAGGCGATCAAGCGTCGCGACTTGGTCACTTTCGTGGCCTGTGCAAGCTATGGTCATGGCCAGAAAGAGACGACAATAGGCAGCATCCATGTGGGCCGGTGCCGCCCACGACAGTCCGATGGCTTCGTTCAAGAGACGGTCCGCGTCTGCGAGGTTACCAGAAAAGAAAGACGCTAGGCCATGATAGTACGCGATGAAGAATCGAGTTGAGTAAGAGCGTCCCCGATCACGTTCAGCAAGAGGTGGCACGCTGTCCCAACCTGCCTGCATGACCTGGACGAACGAGAGCTGAGCGCGAAGGATATATTCTATGTCTTTGTAGTCGAGTTTTCGTGTGGTTGCGATGCCGTCCTCGAGCTCATCCCTGATTATGGACAAGGGCTCGCCCAGAGCGATCAGGTTCGACGCGATGTGATTTCGCGCATAGCAAGTCATACCTATGTCGCCGGCGACGTACGCAGCCTTGAGAGCCTCCGTTGCCTTGGTGAGAGCAAATCGCAGCGGCTGTGTCCAAGGACTGACCTGATCGAGCGCGAGTAGCGTAGCCGTGCGCTGAACCTCGAAACCATCGCGCTCGACGAGCCTCGCCGCGAGGTCGGCGTAGACGAAGCCGTCGCTATAGGCACCATAAAGGCCGGCGGCGAAGACACCGAACCAGGCCAGCCCGTAACTCGATTCCGGCGCAACACCGTGCTGCAAGGTGAGCTCGACGATTTTCGCCGTGTGTAGAAGACTTAAGCCTCCTTCGACGAAGAATGATGCGCTCAGCGTCGAAAGGAGAGCCATTGCCGACTGTATCGTCCGGTCTTCGATCTGGGGCAGGCTGACGAGACGATCGGCCGTCACCGTCATCAGGCTCTTTCGGACGAGAGTGAAGGCGTCGTCAACGACAGCAGAGGTCGGATGCCGCTTCAATTCGATGCGAAGCAATTCAAGACCCTTGAGGGCAGCGTCGATAGCACCTTCATAGTCCGAGCGCACCGTGAGGATAATGGCCTTAAGACGGTAGACATCGGCCTGATCGACAGGATTGGCCGCCAAGGCGAACAGAGGTCCGATGGCTCGTGACGCTTCTTCGATCGACCCGGCTGCTACCAGAAATCTGCAGTCTAGGTACGCTACATCGAAAACGAGCGCGCGATCCTTCGCCAGAAAATCTTGGCGCACAATCGTCTTCGCGGCTGCCAGATAGTCTGCGGCCCGCTCTGCCGCTCCCGTGCCACCAGCTCGGCGAGCGGCAGCTAGAAGCGTGCGCGCGAACGGCAGCCTGTCTGAATCGGCTATTGGAGCCGTTGCTGCTCTCTCGATCTGACTTGCGATCTCAAAAATCACGTCAGCGTTGGATTCACCATAGGCGCCGATCATGAGTGTTGCGATCCGTGCGTGTTCGCGCGGTCGATCAGAGAATGGAATCAAGCTGTACGCCGCTTCAAGAATTCGATCGTGGGAAATTACGTAGGTTGCGCCTGACCTGGTCAGAAAGCCGGCCTCTAACAGCGGCTTGAGGGCTTCTTCGAGACTGAGCGGTTGAAGGTCGGATAGTTGCACCAGCATGCCTTCGTCGCATCGTCCATCAAAGCATGCAAGTTGGCAAAGTAACCTGCGTTGCATCGAAGGAAGCGTATCGAGGCGGCGCGCCATAAAGGAGATGACGCTGTCGTCATACGTAGTCTTGGTGGTGTTCCAATCCCAACGCTGGTTGTCGATATCGAATGCGATGGTGCGATCGTCGATCAACTGTTGTAGCAGCTGGATGACGTGGAATGGGTTGCCGCCGGTCTTGGCTTGGATGATCTGGGCCAGGTCGCTACTCTCGCTCTCAGAACTGTTCAATATATTCGCGGTCAGCCGCGCGACACCGTCAACAGTTAGAGGGTGAACCTCAATATTGGTTGTCGAAATCGGAGCCATCCGGATGGTCGAAAGTAGCTCCTTTAGTGCCGGTGATGATGCTTCTGCGTCCCGGTAGGCGCCGATAAAGAGAATGTTCGCCGGCATTTGATCGACGAGGGTGGATATGATGGCGAGGGTCTGCTTGTCCGCCCACTGAAGATCGTCAAAAAATATCACCAACTGCTCATTCTTCGAAAACGCCGATAGCGTTTGGGCGATCACGCGCTGAATTCGCGCCTGAGCCAACGCGGTTGGGACGGAAGGAAGAGGAGGGAAGCGGTCGATCACGAATTCGGCTTCCGGAACGAACTCAGTCAGGATCGGGGCATATCCCTTAAGGCTCGCGACGAGGCGTTGCCGTACCTGAATCAGAGAGTCGTTGCTCTCGCTCAAAAGTCGCGTGAAGAGCGAGCGAAGAACCTGTATTAGCGGGGCGTAAGGAATTGCGCATTGCAGCAAATCGCCCTTCCCGGATGCGAAGCGGGTGCCGGATTGCCCCACGATCTGGGCAAGCCGTTCGACAAGCGAAGTTTTCCCGGCGCCAGGTGCGCCCGAGAGCAATACGATCTCTGTGGTGCCGGAGTCGGCTACGCGATTGTGAGCGCTGACCAATAGCCCTAGCTCGACGGAGCGGCCGACGAGGTGCTGGGAAATGGCGCGATGAGACGAAATGTCGGCTCGTCCCAATTGGAAGCGGTCTATGCGGCGAGTGGCCGACCATTCGACCTGGCATCGCACGAGGTCGGCATGAAGCGCTAGGGCGCTCTGGTAGCGATCCAAGGGATCCTTGGCTATTAGCTTCGTAATGATATCGTCGAGGACCCCCGGAACGGCGGTGTTGATTGTGCTCGGGCGAACAGCTTCGACGGCGACATGGGCATGGAGCCATTCTTGTGTCGAAGGCGCCTTCAGTGGTGGCTCGCCGGTCGCAACCTCGTAGAGCACTGCGCCCAGCGAGTAGAGATCGCTCCTGTGGTCGCAATAGGGGGCGTGCCGGCGTGCTTGTTCCGGTGCCGCGTAACGGAAGCAATCGGCGGACTGCAAGGGCACACCGGCGTTTGGTGCCATACCGGCTACAAATGCCGAGCCAAATGAATGCAATCGAACGTTTCCGGCAGCGTCCGAGAATAGGTTGGTCGGCTTGATATTGCAGTGAACGATCCCTCGCTCACCAAGCTTTACCAGTACCGACGAAGCGCTGACCGCAATTCGAAGAAAGTCATCCACGGATGGGCGATGCTCCAAACGGATGAAGGTATCGAAGGACAGTCCTCTGAGTTCGGAAAAGATCAACGCTGTCCGTTCGACAGTGGACACCAGGGCAGCCGGAACGTCTGCCCAGTCGCGCTCCAGCAGGCCCACGAAAGAGAATTCATGCTCGAGACGCATGGTCGGAATGGCGTTCCTTGCCACCGATATCCGCCAGTGCGCGTGCGAGCGGGAATCGAACGCCTTACAATAGTCAACGCCATTCGTGGATTCGATGAGTTCAAGCTCTAGGCGGTGTGGACTCTAAGGATTCCCTTTTGAGAGCAAATCAGATTCAAGGCTTCTTTTTGGGAGGCGGCCTTGGGTGTGATGGATCGTTTGGTGTTGAGCGACGCGGCCTGGGAGCGCATGGCGCCGCTGATCATAGGCCGGCCCGACCAGAAGGGTTCGACCGGGCGGGACAACCGGATGTTCGTGGAAGGTGTGCTCTGGATCGTGCGTACAGGCTCTCCCTGGCGCGACCTTCCGGAGGCGTTCGGAGACTGGAACAGCGTATTCCGGCGCTTCAGTCGATGGAGCATCAAGGGTGTTTGGTGGCGGATCTTCGAGGCGATGTCTGATGATCCAGACTTCGAATATCTGATCGTCGATTCCACCATCGTCCGGGCGCATCAGCACGCCGCCGGGGCGAAAAAAGGGGGTCTGAAGATCAGGCGCTTGGCCGCTCGCGCGGCGGCCTGAGCACGAAGATACATATGGCCGTTCGCGGCTTGGGGTGTCCTGTACGGTTCACGCTCACCGCAGGCCAGAAGGGCGATGCACCACAGGCCGCCGCATTGATCGAGGGACTGCCGGCCGAGGTCGTCATCGCCGATACAGCCTATGACGCCGATCATTTGCGCCAAGACATCGCCGCCAAAAAGGCGCTCGCCGTCATCCCCAACAACCCGTCACGCGCCCTCAAATATCCGCTCGACAAACATCTCTATGCCCAGCGCCATCTCGTGGAATGCTGCTTCTCCAAACTCAAGCAGTTCCGCCGCGTCGCTACCCGCTTCGAAAAGACCGCCCGAAATTACCGAGCCGTCGTCACTCTCGCTGCCATCGTCCTATGGATGCGATAAGTGTCCACACCGCCTAG
>NZ_LSEF01000004.1 GCF_001641695.1 Bradyrhizobium neotropicale | reverse complement strand
CTAGTGGTTCATCACAGTGGTTTTGACTCTTTGGCGGCAACTGGATAGGCGCGACCGAGTTTGGCGCGGGCTTTGTCGGTTGTGAACATCCATTTGATGCGGTCTCGCGCCTTGTTTCGCTGCCGTTGCCATGCTGCGATTTCTTTTCGAAGCCTTTTGGGATCGTCGATGCGACGGCCGAGACACTGGCGCTGCAGCACGCTGATCTCGCACTCGACCATATTGAGCCAGCTGGCGTGTTTCGGGGTGTAGTGGAACTCGAGGCGGCGCAGGATGCGACGGGCCTCGGCAGGCGCAAATGCCTGATATAGCGCGCCGGCCGTATGAATCGACAGATTGTCCTGCACCACACGGATGCAGGCGGCATTGGGATAGTGGACGTCGACGAGTTCGCGCATGCAGTGCGCGTAGTCGACCGCGGCGCGGTGGTCTGTAACCTTGACATTGCGCCAGCCGCGATGCGGATCGAAGGTGACGAAGAGATTGACGGTACCGTTGCGGCGATATTCGTAATCGTAGCGCTCGCGCTGTCCCGGTTGGGCAGGGATCGGCTGGCGTACCTCGCCGATCAGCTGGACTGGGGTCTCGTCGAAGCAAACCAGGGGCCGCTCGGGATCCGGCGCCTCGGCGTAGAGATCGAGCACATCCTCCATCCGGGCGACGTATTCGCCGTCGACATGAGGAATGCACCACATATCCCGGCGCCACGGCTTGAGGTCGTTGTCGGCCAGCCGGCGGCGCACGGTCTCGCCCGACAGGCTGGCGTGATCGGTGAGCTTGACCATCGCGTCGGCCAGCAATGTCAGCGTCCAGCGTTTGCGGCCGGCGGGCGGCTTGGCGCATGCCGTCGCCACCAGCAGGGCCTCTTCCTTGCCTGTCAGCTTGCGTTCCGCGCCCGGACGCGGCTCCTCACTCAAGGCCCGCTCCAGATTGCCTTCTACGAAACGGCGTTTGGTCCGGCCGACGGTGGAAAGGCTGACCCGGACGGTTCGGGCAATCTCCGCGTCGCAGCTGCCTGAATCGGCCGCCAGCACAATCTGAGCCCGTTTGAGTTTGCGGGCGGAATGCGTGCCGCCGCCGAGCATTGCCGTCAGTTCGTCCCGCTCGGCTTGGCTCAATTCGACCCGATAACGTACATTCATGCTTCGCCTCCTTGTCGGAGGCCGGGACGAATCCAGCTATGAGTCAAAAATCAGGCGCGCACTTCACCGAGAAGCAGGGACACTATCTCGCTTTCATCCATACCTACTCGTACATGTTCGGACAGCCGCCCGCCGAGGCCGACATCCAGCGGCATTTCCGCGTCAGCCCGCCGTCAGTCCACCAGATGATCCTCACCCTCGAACGCAACGGGTTCATTCGTCGCCAGCCCGGCGTCGCTCGAAGCATCGAGATCCTCTTGCCACCCGAAAAGTTGCCTATCCTCGGATGGCTCGGTATCAAAACGTCAAAATCACTGTGATGAACCACTAGCTGGGCACGGCGCGCCAAGCGCGCGCAAACAATCCAGCAGGGCGCGACAGCCGCCACGAATGCCCTTCGCGCCGGCGATCACGCGGGCGGTGGCGCATCGGTGGATCTCAAAGAGAAAGACCTATGATGGCGCTGAAGATACATCCCGTCCTTTCCGGCCAAGAACGGCACTAACAAGCGCGGCACCAACAAGAGCGGCGCTCAACACGAGCGGCGCACAATCTGCCGGTTTCAATTTGAGGAGATCACTTTCATGTTCAAACGATCGGCCGTTCACTATGGCCGCACGCCCGAGCCGGTCACGTCCTATCAGAAGGCAGCCCAGGTCTGGGACGATCGTATTGGCTCGGCGCGTGTGCAGGCCAAGAACTGGCGTCTGATGGCCTTTGCTTGCCTGTTTTTGTCGGCGGGATTTGCGAGCGCCCTCGTCTGGCAGGCGGCACAGGGAACGGTGACGCCCTGGGTCGTTGAAGTTGATCGGCTGGGCGAAGCGAGAACCATAGCCCCGGCAAATGGCTCCCATCGACCGAGCGATCCGCAAATCGCCTTCCATCTGGCCCGTTTCATCGAGCATGTGCGCGGCCTTCCGCTGGACGCCATCGTGCTGCGCCAGGACTGGCTGCGCGCCTATGACTTCACCACGGACCGGGGCGCAGCCGCGCTCAACGACTATGCCCGCAACAATGATCCCTTCGCCAAGCTTGGGAAAACGCAAGTGGCGGTGGAGATCTCGAGCGTGATCCGGGCTTCGCCCGATAGCTTCCGCGTCACCTGGACCGAGCGGCGCTATGACAACGGCCAGCTCGCCGCGACCGAGCGCTGGAGCGCGATCCTTGCCATCATCGTTGAGCCGCCACGCGATATCGATCGTCTTCGTAAAAATCCGCTCGGCATTTACGTCAACGCCATCAACTGGTCGAAGGAGTTCGGATAGTGACCTCTCCACTTCTCGTGCCGCCGCTCCGGAGGCTCCGACAGGGCGCCGTGTCCACACTCCTGATTGGTGTATTTACGCTTGGCGGCTGCACCACATTCAAGCCGCCGCAGATCAGCTATGACGGCGAAATCCCGCCCGCGCCCGACCTGCCGGCCTTGGCCGATGAACGGGCAAAGCCGCTTCACGTTCCGCCCGCCTGGACGCCGGCGCGCGGCGGCAAGACGGGTGAAGCCAAGGAGCCGATCGAGCGGATCGAGAATGCCAATGAGGCTGCGCGTGTTGAACCTCGCAAGGGCGGGTATTTCAACGCGGTGCAGGTGTTTCCCTATAGCCCTGGCGCGCTTTACCAGATCTACGCAGCACCAGGACAGATTACCGACATTGCGCTCGAGCCCGGTGAGCAGCTGATCGGCTCGGGCCCGGTGGCCGCAGGCGATACGGTACGCTGGGTGGTGGGCGATACCGAAAGTGGCGAGGCAGATGCGCGCCGCGTGCACATCATGGTCAAGCCAACGCGCCCCTCGCTTCAGACCAATCTCGTCGTCAATACCGACCGCCGCACCTATTTGGTTGAGCTCCGCTCTCGGGAAAAACCCTATATGCCTTCGGTTGCCTGGTTCTACCCGAAACCTCGCTCTGCTCCTGGCAAAACGGTCTCGCCGACGCCCTACATTCCGGATGTGGCCGAGCGGCGCTATCGCTATGCGATCGAGGGAGACAGCCCACCCTGGCGCCCCTTAGGCGCCTATGATGATGGGCGCAAAGTCTACATCGAATTCTCTGTCGGCATCACCCAGGGCGAGATGCCGCCGCTATTTGTCGTTGGTTCGGACGGCAAGACCCAGATCGTCAATTACCGCGCCTACGGCAATCTCCTCATTGTGGATCGGCTGTTTGCGGCCGCAGAACTGCGCCTCGGCGGCGAAGGCCAGCAGAAGGTCCGCATCGTGCGCACTGATGGGAGATCGCTATGAGCAATCCCGAAGATCTGACCAGCCGCGAGCCGGCTCGACCGGAATCGCGCGAGCAGATTGCGCAATCTTTGCGCTTGCGGCCTGACCGGCCCCGCGTCGCACGCCTGTCGCGGAAGGCCTTGATTGCGGCTGCAGGTCTTACTCTCGTGGCTGTATCTGGAGCTATTCTTTGGGCGCTGCAAAGACCTGAGAAGCGTGAGACCACTGCGGAAGAGCTCTACTCGACCGACCATCACACTATTGCGGACGAAGTTTCGACCCTGCCGAAGGATTATGCCGCAATTCCTCGTGACGTGCCGCGGCTCGGACCACCCTTGCCGGGCGATCTGGGCCGGCCGATCGTTGCAGCCCAGGCCCAAGCGCAATCCGGCTCGCTCGCGATGATCGACGCCGAAAAGCAGCGTAGCAATCAGGAAAGCGAGGCCGCACGCACCAGCAAGCTATTCGCATCGACCAATTTTCGTCAAACGGCTGCGACCACACCCACCAGCGAGACGTCTGCAAACGGGGCCGCGTCTTCCGATGAAGCCTTCGCGCAGAATGGGCAGGATCGCAAGCTTGCCTTCGTCAATGCCTCCGTTGATCGGCGAACCACAAGTTCTGATCGCCTGCTGAGGCCAGCTTCGCCCTTTATCGTCCAGGCGGGAACAGTGATTCCGGCTGCGCTGATTACTGGCGTCCGCTCCGATCTTCCCGGCCAAATCACGGCCCAAGTGACCGAAAATGTCTACGACACCCCAACGGGGCGGGCGCGGCTGATCCCGCAAGGAGCCCGGCTGATCGGGATCTATGACAGTCAGGTTGCCTTTGGGCAGTCGCGCGTGCTCCTCGTCTGGACACGTCTGATCATGCCCAATGGACGCTCGATCGTCCTCGAACGACAGCCGGGAGCGGACGTCGCGGGTTACGCCGGCCTCGAAGATCAGGTCGACAACCACTGGAAGGAGCTCTTGGGAGCTGCGGCCCTGTCGACGTTGCTCTCTGTTGGGACCGAGGTGAACTCTGGGGCCGACACCGGCACCAGCAACGGCGCGTTGATCCAGGCGCTGCGGCGCGGGGCAGGAGAGTCACTCAGCCAGGCCGGCGACCAGGTAGTCCGCCGCAATCTCAACATTCAACCGACATTGACGATCCGGCCCGGTTTTCCGGTGAGGGTCATCGTCAACCGCGATCTCGTGCTCGAACCATATAGGGGATGAAAATGATGCGACTGAAGATTGGTGCGCTTCCGGATGACAAGCCTGTTCGACTGGCCGTCGAATTGCCGGCCCCTGTGCATCGCGATCTGATTGCGTATGCGGAAGTCCTCTCGTGTGAAACCGGCCAGAAGGTCAGCGATCCCGGCAAGCTGATCGCGCCGATGGTGGCGCGCTTCATGGCGACCGATCGCGCCTTTGCCAAGTCACGAAAGAAGCGTCAAGCAACCGAAGACAAAGGATAGCGCTCCGCCAAGAGCTGAAGGAACTTCGCCAAAGCCGGGTTCTTGTTGCCCTCGCGCCAGACGGCCGAAAAGCAGATCCGGCTTTCCAGACAATCGCGCAATTCCCGATAGACGACATCGGGAGAGTTGGCGTCAACATCGGATTCCAGCACGAGACTGATGCCGAGGCCCATGCTGACGAGATTCTTGATCTCTCCGCGGCTCACATCGCGATGCTCGATCCGCGGCGCCTCCCTCGATGTGGCAAGTTTTGCGTTAAGTAGCGCTTCGAGTTCGCGCCCCGGATCGTATTGGCTGATCAAAATGCTCTGGTTCTCCAAATCGTCGCAGGAGATGACATCGAGCTCAGCCAGGGGATGATCGGGTGGAAGAGCAACAAAGACCCGTTCGCTCCAGAGAGGAGCGCTCCTGCTGGCCACATCGATGACATCTCCTGCTACAATATAGAGGTCAATCGCGCCATTGCGGAGCGCGGTGACCAATCGCGTTCTGGATCGCTCAACCGTTCCAAGCGCGACTTGCGGAAATCGCAATCTGTGTTCGAGCAGTGTCGCCCGGAGATGACCCGTTGTCAGTGATGTGCAGAATCCGATTGTGAGGCGGTCGCCTTCCCCATGATCGGTGGCCTTCGGTTTCGCGACGAGCATATCCATCTGTTCAAGGATCGGGCGCGCTGTTCGCAGAAAATGGCGTCCGGCGGGTGTAGCTCTTACACCAGCAGTCGATCGCTCGAAGATTGTTATACCAAGCGCATGTTCCAGTAGCAGGATAGAACGGCTGAAGGACGATTGCGCCATCGAAAAGCTCTCCGCGGCTTGCCGAAAGCTCCCGAAGTCAGCTGCGGCAACCGCCAATCGAAGTTGGTCGAGGTCCAAATTGAGGCGTCGGGCTCTGACCGTCAAATCCGCAGAATTTGCGTTGTGCTCCATAGCTGGTCCTTGAAAAGAAGCCCGGGAAAGGGGCGTGCAGACAATTGCGAGGATTGGTGGTTGTGGTTGCCGTGAGCCGGCCGGCGCGATCATCGCTCGGGCAACGAAGACCTCTCTTCCGGGACGCTTTCACGTTGCAGGCTCGCGCTGGCGGGCAGCTGCATCTACATCGCCGCCTGTTTTCTTGAAGGGGATGAGCTTGCGCCGGCGGTCATCTCACTCACCACGTCCAGTTCGAAAGGATGCTCGTGACTTGGGTTATTCACATTCTCCGGACGGCAAAATCGGACTGGAGCGCGTGCGAGCGGTGACCCGACGCGATGGATGGTGTCTTCGGTCTCGTTGATGGAGGCAATCGATAGATTTCGACATGGCGGATCGGGAAAAGTCGCTGGCGAACTCAATGCGCGGTGGGACGTTGAGCAATTCACGCCGCCTCCAATAGGACCGGCGTCCAGAGAACCGGCCCGGAGATAGCCCCGGCAGCCCGCACCTTCTGAAGCACGTCTGCCGAGACCTCGAGGTGTCCTGCCAGAGCGAGGGTGTTTCCGATGGTGCAGGGAGGCGCGATACGGGAGAGCGGCCAACCGGCGCGCTTGAGGATCCTTTCCATCCGCACGTCGGTCACGGTGACGATACTGTTCAGTCGGCGCGCGAGACCGAACTCGAGCATCCCAGCGAAGAGCTCGTATGTCGCCTTCGCCAGGCCATGCTCGCCCTTGCGTTGGTCAGGAGGCACATCAATTGCGAACCGGCTGCTCTCCCAGACCTGCGGGTCCAATGGAGCGGGCAGTCCCGCAAGAAGCATCGGAAACGTATCACGGACCATTGTGGGTCCCGTTGTCGGCAAAAGCCGAACGGTACCTTCGACGCTTCCGTCAGGAGACGTTTGGACCAGGTAGGCTGGACAAAGGAGATCGAACTCGTCCATCTCCATGTCGGCGCTGGTTATAACGCTCCAGTCCAGCCGTTCCTTAAAGACCCGGTACCGTAACTTGTACATCGACGCCAAGGTGCAGGAGAACGCCTCGTACGATGACTCCGTAATGAGCTGAATCATGACCCCTCCAAAGAAGATGAAAAGCTTTGAAGGAGATGCGTGTGAAGATCATCCCTTACAGCTCTGCGGGACCAGAGTCTTAATCTTGCCTATCTGCTTTGGCAGCGGCGAGCCGCATGGCCGCCTGGACGACGGTCCGGACCCCGAGCTTGTTTCTTGCGCTATTGAGATAGTAGGCCGCGGTATTGCGAGATATGCCAAGGATCTGTCCAATCTCCCAAGTGGTCTTGCCGCGCGCGGCCCATCCGAGACAGTCGAGCTCGCGAGGAGACAGCGGGATTCCGTCGATCGTCACCTCCTGCAAGAGCTTGCGGCGCACCTGCCAATGGAAGCACCTGGCCATCAGCTGAAGAACAGGCGCCTGTAGATCAACGCACCTTTCGAATTGCGGCCGCCTTTGGTTGGCGGCAAAGGTCAGTGCGGCAACCGCGCCGTCCTCATCATGAAGTGGGACGGTGAAGCCAAGGGAGATGCCAAACTGAGCAGCTTCATGCAGAAATCTCTGCTGGGCTGCAGAGAGCGGCTTTGATGGCAGGTCCAGCCCCCATTTGAATGGTTCGGTGCTCTCCAAGGCGAGCGTAATGATCGGATCCAGGCGCTCATAGCTACTGCGCACGTAGTGGCTGACCCAGTCGACCGGATAGGTCGATATGACCAGTGGCCTCTTGCCGCGCCGCCGCGGCATCGCAAGATAAGCAAAGTGGGACAGACCGAGTGCGGTCGCGGTAACCGCCATCGCTTCTGAAAAGCCGTCCGCATATTCAGCGGCAGAAAGAAGATCGACGTATCGTTGAAAGATGCGGTGCATCATCGTATGCGCCAATAGATGTGTGGGGGGAGCTAAGGACTGCGAAACGTCTATAAGGAGATGGTTTGGTGAAGGAGATCATCCCGGTGCACGCGAGCGCGTTCGTGTGGAAGGCAAACTCGTTCTGGTCAAGGACGGTCTTATACTTTCGTGCGCCTGTCGTATTCCAGCGCAGGATGGCGCAAAATTGCGTTTTCTGTTCTTATTCTATGGGACTGCAATGGAGGTCGCTTCTGGCTTTTGCGCGCTGTAACGAATCTGCGAATGCGTACCTACCTCGCACTTGTTGCGACTTGCCGTGACGAAATCCTGCATCAACTCGCAGATCATCGCTGAATTTCTGCGTTAATCTTCGCGTGTCTTTGAAAGGTCTTTCGTAAAGCGACACATTCGCCTCAATCCGAAAGTTCCGCGGCATCATGCGGCGCTCTAACGCGGTTTATAACTGCACTCCGTGGAGACGATGGGAGTGGCAAACGCTCTGTGTACGGCTGACTTCATACTTTCGAACCGAATACTCTGCTCGTGTGCTCAATCCCCCCATCACCGATCGTTCGTGAGACCTGGCTTCGCTGTCATTGATCGAGTGCGTCCAACTTCGACTGATGAGAGCAGTCGATGCAAACGCGCGGTGAAAAGCAAACGTCGTAGAAGACGATGCCAAGCCGCGGGAATAGTTTGAAATACGCAACTCTTGCGATTGTCTTGGAGCTCTCGCTAAAAACAGACGCAAGATGATCGTCGCATCGGCGGTGGAGATTTCATGAGAGCAGCTTTCGTCATCGGGCGATTTGAGATCGCAATTGAGCGGAGATCTAAGGTGCGTTGGCTTGGTGCTGTATCGAGACAGCTGCATCGATCAGGCGCCCCATCACGTCTCACGAGCACATCGTGGAGCGATGACGTGAGCGCACGCCGGCGGCTTAACTTCGACATCGATGTCATGAATGCCGGCCGTCATGGCGGCTCGTGGCGCGCGTTATCGTCCTGGGCGAGGGGATCGGCAAGTATCGATCGCGGCGTAAACCGCGCGAAACTTCACGCGTCCGTCGCCTTTGGTCTGGTTGTTCTTGGCCGTCCGCCATCGGTCGGAACCCAGAGGGAACATCATTCGTTGCGGACGCTCGTGCCCAGGATCACGCGTTCCAGGGGGGCCCATCGCACACAGTGGATCGAGCGGATCGGCACAACATCGCGGAGGTCCAAACATCCACGGAATTCCGTTCATCGTCCTTCCTTGCGGGAATCCGGTCGCAGCTTGCGTCTCGGCGGCGGTGTGGTGACCACAGCTGACTGTGCGGTCAACCGAACGGCCTTGCCTCGATTGATCAGTCCTGCCCGATATTCTCCCGCACCTCTCAAGGTCCGCCCGGCTCTCATGCTCTGGGGGAAGTGCTGCGCGCCAAGCGGCCGCGCAGCAGCGCGAAGTCAGCTCGCCAAATAGTCTCGTCAACCCCGCTCATCCTCGAACCGCGCCCGCCGGCCTTGCCTGGAGGTTTCATGTCGTCAGCGACCCGCACGCTTCATCTCGGTCTCAATCTTCACGGCGCGGGCGGCCACGCGGCAGCATGGCGGCGCCCGGGAACCAATCCGAGCGCTTTCTTCGATATCGAGCATTATCTTCGCGCCGCGAAGGTCGCCGAGCGTGGCCTGCTGGACGCGGTCTTTCTGGCAGATACGCCGGCAATTCCCTTCGACATTACCCGCCGGCCGCCACTCAATGGCCTTGAGCCGACCCTTGTTCTGACCGTGATGGCGCGGGAGACTAGGCATATCGGCCTGATCGCGACGGCGTCGACGACCTATAACGAGCCGTACAATCTGGCGCGCCGCTTCCAATCACTCGATGTCATCAGCGGGGGGCGCGTCGCATGGAATGCGGTCACGACATCGAGCCCAGCGACGGTGGCAAACTTCGGCGGTCGCGAGCTTGGGCGCGAGGAGCGTTATGGGCGCGCCGAGGACTTCATCGAAACCGTCCGGGCACTTTGGCTCAGCTGGTCGGATGACATCATCATCGCCAATCAGGCTTCTGGAACCTACGCCAATCCTGGTCGTTTCCGGCTCCTTGATCAGAGCAAAAATGCCTTCGCCATCCGCGGCCCGCTCACCCATCCCGGTTCACCCCAGGGCCATCCCGTCATCGTTCAGGCTGGAGGATCGGATGCCGGCTTGCGCCTGGCTGCCCGCAGCGCCGACGTCGTGTTCGCAGCCGCCGGCGACCTGGCGACGGCATTGCGCGAATCCGAACGCCTGCGGGCGCTCGCGCGTCAATTCGGGCGAAAGACTAGCCCGATCATCCTGCCGGGCGTCGTCACCTTCATCGGCGGTACCGAAGAGGAGGCCGAGCGCCGAAAGAGGGAGATCGACGAGCTACTTGATCTGCCGACCGCGCTGATTGCGCTTGCGCATGGCATGAACCTGCCGGCCGAAAAGCTCAACCTCGACAAACCTATTCCCGAAGAGCTGTTGCCCGACCCGAACAGCGTGCCGTTTTCCGTGGGGCATCACCGCACTATCGAAAATCTGGTGCGACAGTGCCTGACGGTCCGCGAGATCATCAGCAACGTTCAAGGCTTTGGCCATCGCGTGCTGGTGGGCGCGCCCGAGCAGATCGCCGATTCGATCGAGGAATGGTTCCGCGCTGGCGCAGTCGATGGCTTCAACATCATACCGGACGTGCTGGAGGACGGTACGCCCGCTTTTGTCGACCATGTCGTCCCGGTGCTGCAACGCCGCGGCCTTTTTCGAACCGAATATCGCGAGACGACCTTACGCGAGCGTCTTGGTCTCGCACGCCCGGGCGAAGCAGCCGAAAAACTGGCGATCGCCTGACCAGATTGTAGCAGCCCCGAAAAACAGCGACTCGCTATCGAGCGCGCTCTTTTCACTCTTGTGGACCGGAGGTCGAGATGTCTCCATCTGTCGTACGATCGTTGAGCGTTCCACTGGGGCGGCCGCGCAGGCGCAAGCGAAACGCAGCGTCGATCGGGCTTGCGCTCGCAGTCCTGCCGCAAATCGGCGTCATGACCGCGGCGCTTGCTCAGGAAGGTTTAGCCGACAGTGCAAAGCGAGGCGGCATTATTCGCTATGGGCATTTCCAGGAGCCGCCTTGCCTGTTCGGAGGCTGGGTCCAGCAATGGTATCTTCAGCGGCAATATAGCGATAATCTGGTCGCCCGCACCCAAGACGGACAGATTGTGCCGTGGCTGGCCACGTCATGGACGATCTCGGACGATAAGAAAACTTACACGTTTGAGATCAAGCCCAATGTGAAATTCACTGACGGAACTCCCGTCGACGCTCAGGCCATCGCCGACAATATCAATGGGTGGCTCAGCGAGAGTCCAGATCTTCGCAATCCGACGGCCGCTCCGTACCTTACCGACAGCTTTGAATCGGCAAGCGCGATCGCGCCCTTGACGCTGCGGATCACATTGAGGACACCATTCCAGCCGCTGGTCAATGTTCTCGCACAATCCTCTCAGGGCATTTTGTCGCCAACCGAGCTCAAGCGTGGCCTTGCCGCCAACTGCGAGAAACCGGTCGGGTCGGGCCCGTTCATCGTCGAGAAATGGAATCACGGCAAGGACGTGATTTTCCGCCGCAACCCGGACTACAACTCAGCCCCAGCAACCGCCAAGCACCAGGGTCCGGCCTATGTTGATGGGATCGATTGGAAGTTCTTCCCGGACCAGACTGTTCGCTATGGCGCGCTGCTGACAGGTGAATCGGACGCAGCTTACGACATTCCCGCTGTCGCCTGGAAAGACGCCAATTCCCGCTTCACGGTCCTGCGGCACATTACGGGCGGCACCCCCTTGCGCCTTGCACTGTATTCGGCTCGGCCGCCTTTTGACGATGTGCTGGTCCGTCAGGCCTTTGCCTATGCTGCCGACCGGAAGGCCGCGATCGAATCCTCCTTCCTGGGATCTTTGCCATTTGAAGGCAACGGTGCGCTCAGCCAGAGCTCGCCAGAATACATCAGGGAGCTTGGGCAGTCCTATCCTTACGATCTCGGGAAAGCCAACCAACTGCTGGATCGGGCCGGTTGGACTGCGCGGAACGCGGAGGGCATTCGCCTGAAGAATGGCAAGCCGCTCCTGGTACGCATCTCCTATTCCAGCTCGTTCTTGAAGCCGGACGGAGAGCAGGCATTGCAGGTCATCCAGCAGCAGGCGAAGGTTGCCGGATTTGATGTGCGCCTTCAGCCGACAAATCAAGCGGATTTCTTCGCCGGTAGGAACCTCGGTCCCAACGACTACGAGGTGGCGCTGCTCTATTGGGTTGCTCATGGCGCTGAAATCTTCCGTATTTCCTGGAAGCCCGACCTGAACGGTCAGCTCAATCGCTTCAATCCGTCGCGATATCAGGATCTGGCGCTGTGGGATGTCATTCAGAAGGCGGAACAGAGCTTCGATGGTGCTGAGCGAGCGGCTCTTTATCAGCAGGCCGAGCGCAAGCTCGTGGAGAACGCTCCAGCCGTCGGCTTTGCGGTCCTGGACGTCACTTTGGCCGCCCAGCCCAATCTGAAGGACATTTGGCTGGACCGCGGGTCGGTCGGCGAACCGGTCTTTTATGACGCCTATTTCACTGGAAAGAAATGAGTGTTGTGAAGATCGCAGCCAATAGTCGCCTCTTCTGGCTAGCGCGTCGCCTTGCCTCCGGCGTCATCGTGGTGTGGGCTGCGGCAACGTTCACCTTCCTTGTTCAATGTCTGTTGCCCGGCGATCGGGCTCAGATCATCATCAACGTGATGACCGGCAATGTCGGGCAAGCATCCCGGCAAGAACTTGCGGCGGTCAACGCGAAATACGGCTTTGACCAGCCGCTTAGTGTTCAATACGCCAAATACATTTGGGCGATCGGGCACGGGGATCTCGGTCAATCCTATCAGCAGCATCGGCCCGTCGCCGAGATCATCGCGGAGCAGATCGGACCGACAATTGTGCTCGCGCTCGCGGCGCTGATCACCGCATAGCTCATCACCATCCTGACAACAGTCCTGGCAGCTGGTCGGGACAATATCTGGTCGAGACTGCTCGGCGGGATGCAGGTTCTCTTTGCAACTCTGCCGCCCTATTGGCTTGCGACCATCCTGCTCGTTGTTTTCGCCATTGAGCTTCGTATCTTCCCGGTCGCAGGAGGAGACTCGCCGATCGCCCTGGTTCTGCCGACGCTGGCCTTGGCGCTCGAACTGTCGGGGTTCTTCGGGCAGGTTGTCATCAGCGAATTCTCGTGCGTGCTCGAGCAGCCTTTCGTGACCTCGGCGCGGATGCGCGGGATGAGCGATCTGGGCGTCCGCTTCCGCCATGTCCTTCGCCATGCAGCTTTGCCCGGCATCACCTTATCCGGATGGGCTCTGGGTAAGCTGCTTTCGGGTGCCGTCCTGGTCGAGGCTGTCTTTGCTCGTCAGGGACTTGGGGGCGTGCTTGTCACGGCGACCTCCACCCGCGACGTTCCCGTCGTCTCCGGCGTGATCCTGGTCTCCGCCGGCCTGTTTGTCCTCACTAGCACCGTTGTCGATCTCGCCTACGGGATCGTCGATCCCAGGATCAAGCTGACATGAGCAGTTCCGAAGTGCTTGGCGGAGCCGGCGCATTCCCGCATCTGCTGCAGACGCTGGCAAGGGTGCGTACTGTCCCTCTGCGGGTCTACGTAGCTGTCACGGTCGTCGGATTCTTTCTTGCTGCGGCGATCGCACCCAAGTGGCTCGAGACGCACGATCCACTGGCGATTGATTTGACGGCCTCGTTGCAAGCGCCGTCAATCGCGCACTGGCTTGGGACGGATCAATCGGGCCGGGATCTTTACTCCCGAATTGTCGAGGGGGCAGGTCAGTCGCTCTCGATCGGCCTTGGCGCGACCGCGTTGAGTCTTTTCCTTGCACTCGTTCTCGGCGTCACGGCCGGACTTGCTGATGGGGCTGTGGATACAGTTCTGAGCCGGCTCTTCGATGTCCTCTTTGCGCTACCGACGCTGTTTCTGGCGCTTCTCTTCGTGGCCGTCTTCGGAACAACGGTCCTGACCGAGATCATAGCGGTCGGGCTCGGCACCGCGCCCGGCTATGCGCGTATGATAAGGGGGCAGGTCCTCACTGTGAAAAGCGCTGGCTATGTCGAGGCTGCCAAGGCGCTCGGGCATCCTTACGTCCGTATTGTGCGCAGGCATATTCTCCCGAACGCCGTGAGCCCGCTCACCGCCATGATGACGCTCGGCGTTGGCCAAGCCATCATCTGGGCATCAGGACTTGCCTTTCTGGGTCTTGGCGTCGCTCCGCCGGCGCCTGAATGGGGTGCGCTGCTCAATGCGGGACGCAACTACGTGATCTATGCCTGGTGGCTCGAGATCATGCCGGGCCTTGCCGTGGTCGTCTTTGCGCTCAGCGTCACCGTGCTCGGTCGCTATCTCGGAGATCGCCTGGAAGGGAAGAGCTGATATGCTGCACTTGGTCCAGCCTGAGGCGCAACTTCTCACGGTCGATTCGCTACGTGTCTGCTTCGCTCGGAACGTGGCTGAGGGCACGGCCGTGCGCGGTGTGTCCTTCTCGCTTGCGCCGGGGCGGTGCCTTGCGATCGTCGGCGAATCCGGTTCTGGCAAGAGTGTGACCGCTCGCGTTCTCGTGGGTCTCGCCGGTCACAGAGCTCGTGTTCATGCGCGGAGGCTGAACTTTGCGGGGACGGATCTGACGGGTCTTGATGATCGCGCCTGGCGGCGCATCCGTGGCAAGGATATCGGTTTCGTTCTGCAGGATGCCCTCGTCTCGCTCGACCCGCTACGCCCAGTCGGGAAGGAAATCGGCGAAGGATTGCGCCTCCACCGCGCTATCGCCTCCCGCGAGGAGCTCGAACGCCAAGTCATCGGGCTCCTCAAGCTCGTTGGTGTCCAGGACGCCGAAATCAAGGCGCTGCAGCTGCCGCATCAATTGTCGGGCGGCCAGTGCCAGCGGGCGCTCATTGCCGCGGCCCTTGCGCTCGATCCTCGCCTCCTGATCGCCGACGAGCCGACCACGGCCCTCGACGTCACCGTGCAAGCTCAGGTCCTAGGCCTGCTTGAAGAGACCAAGGCGCGCGGCAAGGCCCTCATCCTGATCAGCCATGATTTGGCGGTGGTCTCGCGCATGGCGGACGAGGTCCTGGTCATGCGCCAAGGCGAGGTCATCGAGCGCGGATCGGCAGACCAGATCTTTCGCGATCCGCAGCACGCCTATACCCGCCAGCTCCTGGACGCCGTCCCCTCAGGTCGACCGCGCGGCTCGCGCCTGTCATCATCGCCGGCTCCTCGGCTACTGAGACAGCACGGCCGGCCGCCGGAGCAGTCTGCCGCAAGATCCTCTCAAATCGTGCTCAAGGCGACAGATCTTGTAAAGCGCTTTAGAGGGCCGGACGGAATCTTGCGAACTGTTGTGAACGGGGTCTCCTTCGAGCTGCGATCGGGCGAAACTCTGGGGCTTGTCGGCGAGTCGGGATCAGGCAAGTCCACGACGGCACGCATGGTCTTGGCGCTGGACTTGCCGGATCAAGGAGCCGTGCTGTTGCAGGGGAAAGCATGGACCACACTGACCGAGCGCCAGCGCAGGGCGCGACGCCGCTCAATTTCCGTGATCTACCAGGATCCTCTCAGCTCCTTTGACCCACGCTGGACTGTGGGGCGCATCCTGTCCGATAGCCTCCTTGGCGACGCCGAGACGAGGCCGGAGCGACAAGAGCGCGTCGCCGAACTCCTCTATCTCGTTGGCCTGTCACCGGCTTTCCTCAATCGACGGCCCCTTGAGCTCTCGGGCGGCCAGCGCCAGCGCGTTGCCATCGCGCGCGCGATCGCGCCAAGGCCAAAGGTGATCGTCTGTGATGAACCGGTCTCCGCGCTCGACGTTTCGATCCAGGCGCAGATCTTGGACCTGCTTGGGGATCTGAAGGCCCAGTTAGGGGTGAGCTATCTCTTCATTTCGCATGATCTTGGCGTTGTCCGCCATCTTAGCGACCGTGTCATGGTCATGCGGGATGGGCGGGTCGTGGAGAGCGGGGATACGGAAGCGATTTTTGCGGAACCTCAGCACGACTACACGCGCGATCTCCTGGCGGCGGTCCCCACCTTGCGGGGGCGACAGCCTCAGGCCCATCGTGACTGAAATAGCTTGGCGGCGGTTTGAATTTATCTGCCTAACGGGCTCGTGGGCGGTCAATGTCCCGCGTCAAGAGCGGGCCTTTAGGCGAATTGGTGCCGCCTTACACCTCGAAGAACCCGCTTGGCTGCCGACCCACCATTGTCACGGCCCGCCCGAAAGAGCGGATGAAGTGGAAAAGAGAAGACGTCGATCCCGCGGCCTGGACCCGGTCCCGCTATACGATCGCCTCGACTTGCACCACCGAACATGGAGATGAATCGCATCTCCCGTCGAATGCCGCGAAGCTCTCCGGGATCGATCCGAGAGGCATTTTTAACCGACGCCGTCGGCCGGATCCTTCGGCGGATATTCTTAAGAGCGCTCTCGACGAGCTCCGACGGTGGACTTATATTTGGTTTCCAAAACTCGGAAAACGCGACCCAACGCGGGAGCCGAGGTTCTATCGAGGATGGACGTGGGGACGATGTCGGAAATCTCTTGGCGACGGGATGGGATCGATTCTGGCTGGTTCATCGCCGATAGCATCGGATCAGTCCGAAGCACTGCCAGTTACGGAAGACCGGGAGGATGGTGGTTTCTCCCCGCCTGGTTACCTGACAGGAAAGAGAACGACATCGGTCCCTTCAAGACAAATGCTGCCGCATTTAGGGAAGCTGAGCGTCTGGCTGCCGCCCAAGATCAAGCCGCACGGAATTGACCGCGGAATTGGTAGTTCCTGAAGGTCGTACAGTACCGAAGCATCGCCTATCTCCCAGCCCTTATCAATAAAGCGGTCTCGACGCTTTGATGTGTGCCAGCCTGAATGGCTAACCAGGCGGGCCGCTCGTTCGCTTTGGCTGGCGTGATGCAACGGACGACCTGGCCCACGGGATCAACGGCCATTCACGGTTCGATTCCTCTTCCCGCTTGGCTCCCTGATAGTCGACTTCGCGCTCAGCTTCGTGCAGTCGGGACAGGATTCGAAGGCAGAACAATGTAGTCGTGGAGGCACGAGTTATGCTCCCAGTCTCATCACTACGCGCGATCTCTTTCCTCTGTCCGTAGCCAGTCAGAGTAGCATGCGCCGATCCTGCGGCAATCCGTCAAAGGACTCGAGAAGCATCCAACGTGGAGCCTATATCGCTGGATCTCTACAAGAGGCAACGGCGTTTCAAACGGCAAGCGCAATGCGTTCCGACGACTCTGATGTAAGGCGTTGAAGATCTCGCCACCGTAAATTCGTGTCGGTAAGGCGCACCTCTCTTGGAAGGATTGCATCCTTGGAAGGATTTCATCCTTGCCCGCGCACGGCTGCAGCGCCGCAAATTTCTTTCTGGTCCCCGCCGAATCTCGTGGAGACGTCGCGTCGACGCCGAGTGCTTTGGCGGCATCGCGATGGCACCAAGCTTCTTGTGGTTTGCGCGATCATGGCCAGGCCGGGAGGAGGCGAGGGGCCCAAAGGGGCTCGCCCAATCAACAGCTATAAGAGTAGCGGTGATCTGTGAATCATCCCTGCTTCGGCGGCTCGCAAGAGGATCTATCGGTTGGCTCGATCTCGACCGATCTCAAATTTTTTCGAACGTAAGAAGACTTTCGCCCTGAGGTTCCATGGTGGCTCGTTTTCATAAGAATGGCCGCGCTGGATCTCTGCGCCTTCCCGATGCCTTGGTCCGCGCGGATTTGGCGCTGCCCATTGTGCGTTGGCGCACGAAATGGCCTGCGCAGGTGAGGGCATGCCAGTTGGAACTTGCAATCGTGTTCAATGTCAGACAGCGGCACGGTTTTGTCAGCTTTAACGCATCTGGCTTCATTTTTCGGCGTTTAGTTTTTTTGACGTCCTGTCAATCGCTTAGGCCGGGGTGGTGTGGCTGGCATGGAGGTTGCTGTCCGATGAAGTGACAGTAGCCGACTGCTCAGTGGGTTCTGGCGTGCAAAGGCAAGCGACGCTCTCCTCCTTTGGAGCCGCGTGCCGCTTCCTAAGAGAGCAACAAGCTCGCGCATGGCTCGCTGAAGTGTGGTCATCGGCTAACGGAGAGGGAACATGACTTCACCAAGACAAAATGCATCTTGCGAGGAGAAAGCTACTGGCACCTCCAGGATCTCGCGGGATACGCCGACGGCTCCAATGTCCAGAACCTCGCCGCTAGCGCTCGAGCTAGCAAGGGCATTGAACCGAGAGCGTAGTTATCAGCTGGCAACCTTTGCCTGGAGCGGGGCTGCCCAGTGCCGGGCATCGGCTACACTAGGTCCGGCATCAACACCTCAAATAATGAGAACGGCAGCGCAAGGACATGACTCGGGTCCTCGATCAGGTAGCTGGCAGGCAATGTCTACCGCGGCTCCTTCGGCTCGATCGGCCACACGCGCGCCTCTGGACATCTGGATCGTATGCCGAAAGAGATGACGGCGAGCTGTGGGCCGCCAAAGATGACGAGACGCGTGCTCTGAAATAGTCGGGCGTCGGCGGCTTGATGATCCGCCAAGACAGGGCGGGTCTCGAGCGGCTTGGCGCTACCTTCAAGAGGCTTAGGTGCAAGCCACAAAGCTTCGATCAACATGAGGCCAACACGAAGCCGCTCACCATCGCACAGCATTGAAAGAATCTAAGAATGTCGCCAGCTATCGACGCCAATCGCGACGTCGGCATGCGTGAGGACCCAGCCGTCCAGCCAGTGCCCCTATACTACTCCTCTTCAGATGCAGAATTTTTGCGCTACTGGAGCAGATCGGGCGATCGGGCGTCGGCCATAGCTGCGGTCAGGAAGCGAACCGAGGAGGCGATCAAAAAGACCGGAATAGGCCTACAGTTATCTTCCGAAAATCTTAGCGGTTATGATCTATCGGAATTTTCGTTGCAGCGATCTGTCCTGAACCGTGCGCAGCTCCACGGCGCGAAGCTCGATGGAGCCGATTTGTCTGAAGCCAACCTTATCTGCCCAGGACTGGAAAAAGCGAGCTTTCGCAGAGCCAAGCTCGACTTCGCCTATATGCATGCAATGGCTGCGCAAGTATGCAATTTCGATGATGCGAGTTTACGCAACGTCATCGATGCAACCGGCAGCCTGTTCCACGGCTGCAGCATGAGACGGACGCGTTTTGACAAGGCGATTTTAAGTGGCGTGCTCTTCTACCAGTGCGACGCCGCCCATGCGGTCTTCGAGGGCGCCGAATTGCAGGGTTCCATCATCAATGAGTGCTTCCTTCCGCTGTCTTCATTCCGCTTTGCCAAGCTGAACCAGGTGACGATGACGAAGGCCCATCTGGCCGGTTCCTCGTTTTGCCGCTCAAGGGGCGAGAGTTTGTCGATTCTGCGCCCCACCTCGATTGATGATCTTGTTCTGGAAGACGCGCATCTTCCGCACTTCAGGCTTTCAAAGGCGAGCGGACGCATTCTCGCCAAAGCGATCAACGCGCCATTTGCGGATTTCAGTTTCTCAAATCTTTCGAGGGCGGAGCTTGAGCAGGCAGACCTAACGGAGGCGCGGTTTGTGTCTGTCAATTTGAGCGAGGCGAACCTGTCCGGTGCGGTGTTGAACGGTGCATCTATCCGTTCATCTCAGCTTGATGGAGCTGACCTATCTCATGCGTCAGGGGAGACCATTTCTATTGTGGAGAGCACAATACGATCCGCAAAATTCAATGGCTTTCGCGGCCGCTGCGCGTTTACACGCGACTGCGACATGACGACTTCGGACTTCGCACAGGCCTATCTATACCGATCAATGATCACCGGAGATCCTCCGCAATCCATGGCGTTGAACGACGCCAATTTTGAGGGCGCCAACCTCGTTCAGTCGTATATCGCGGCAGGAATGGCCGGAAGTAGCCTCGAGGCTGCCCGCACCGCATACGCTCGGATGAACCAATCGTCGCTCCGAAAGGCAAATTTGAGCGGGATATCGCCTTTTCAAGCAAGCTTCGTAAAGGCTGACTTTTCAGATGCGACGATTACGACATTCGAGCCGCCGTTCTTTGCAGACCGATGTCCCGGACTCGGGACTGCCTTGAAGCACCTCAAGGATCCACACAGCGCAACTTCACGGTACTTAACCGACTTTTCGTTGTTGATGGGACGTGGCCGAAATGGGTCAACCTGACTTTCTGCAACCGAGTCATCGGTTTGGACGAGATGCCATGTCACGGTTGATTGAGCTGAAAGCAGAACAGGAGACTATTGGGCCGCTCAGCTTTCAGACGCCCTTTGGTCGACGGGCGCCTCCAAGGCGCTCTCCACCATCGATCCTGGGTATCGAGCTGGACCCACGTTGGATCTGACTCAGCAGCAAACCCGGTGCCAATTCGACAAATGGAAGTGCAAGTATGCATCTCACGTCTCTGTTAGACGGCAAGGCCTTCCTCACGGAGGTTGCCAGAACCGGCCAGACGATCGGCACAGTCCACACGCTCGGTGCGCTGCATGCAGGGCACGCGGAACTCATCAGAAGAGCCGCAGTCGAGAACGATGTGGCGATTGTCACTGTCTACCCGAACAAGATCCAGCTAAGGCCGGGTGACAACTACGACTTCAATCTGGACGAGGATGTCCTGTTTGCATTGCGCGCGGGCGCGACCGCTGTGATCTCGTCAAAGGACGCGGAGATGTTTCCGCCGGAATATCGAACATTGGTGTCCCAGGGCGAGTGTCAGGTTCGTTTGGGCGGACCAGAGGCGCTTCTGAAGGGGGCGATTACCGGCGCGATCCGCTGGATCTGCTACGCGCGCCCAACTCGCAGTTATTTCGGCCTAAAGGATATCCAACAGGCGATTCTGGTGAAGCGGGCTGTCGCAGACCTGCTGCTTGACTGCGAGATACGATTTGTGCCCACGGTGCGGTACAAAAATGGAGTACCGATGTCGTCGCGTTTGCGACGCTTCAGCCGTTCCGACCTTGATGAGCTTTCGTGTCTCTTTATGGCGCTCGACAATATAAGGAAAGAGATCGCTCGAGGAACCTCTTGCGTCAAAGATCTGATAGAATCGGCAATGCTGCAGATCAACTTCGGACAGTTTGAACTGAGGTTTCTTCGCATAGTTGATGCGGACAGCTTTGAAGACCAAGAGCACGTTGAACTCCCCTTCATCATCGTCGGATCGGTAGCAGCTCATCGCATTAAGGTGTTCGACAATATCTACGTTCCGGATCACAAAACTCTTCTGGATGGTCCTTCATATGTCTGGACCGATCTGCTCGAGTAGGTGCGAGCACCGTGACGACGATGCAAGTGATCGGTTTCAAAGGTTCAGCCGCGCTGAATTGCGGATCGGCAGATCAGCCCATGAAAACACGTTTGACGCGTGGCCTCTCATGCCAGTTGCTCGCGAGAGCGGTTCCGATCGCGTTGCGCCGGGGACTCGAAAGTCTCGATGTGCGCCGATGATGAAGACCTCTTCATTCAGCGCGGAATGTGTCGTCCGGGTACATTGTTATTAGATGTTCAGGCGAGCTCATTCGTCCCTTGGGACGTTTGAACCTAAGGTCTGAAAGTGTTCGGAAGTTAGTGTGATGCATAGCAGCAACGGCTGTAGAAGGGCGCGCGCGTGTCCGTCATGTGAGGTGATGCTCTTCTGAGTCCTTGCGTATTTATGCGCGCTGAACGCGCGGAGTCGGGTTGTCTACGTCCGGGCACTCCGAGTCGGCTGATCGGAAGCAGTGAAATGATACGATGCGACTAGAAGCCTGATGCCACGATAAATCACGTTTGCGATCACACAAAGGCCGCTGCGGTGAAGCAAGGCTGCAACTGGCAAGATGAAGATCCGTGCGCAATATCGTATCCTTCTCGTAGGTTCACGTTGCCCCCCCGCAGCTGCTCGCTGCAGACCGACGGGCCAGCGTGGGGCAAGGCGAGAGCAGCCTGCCTGCGCGCGAGCGTACGACGCGAATCTGCTATCCCGCGGTCGGTGACGGCGGTGCCGATATTGGTTGCGCAACGTCATCACTTCGAGCGCGGTACGCATCTGAGCGGTCGAGGCGGCAACCCAGGCGCGCGTCATTCAGGTTTGAGCTCCTGCCGCCGTTGCGATATCTTTCAGTTCGGGGGAACTGGCGGGTTCATCGAGAACTCCTCCGCTTCGGGCCTTTCGGCTAACGCATTCAGTACCATCAGGCTACTGCGACAATCGCGCCGATGGCGTTTCGCAGAAACGACGGCTGTCCTTGTTCGGTTTCAGATAGAGGTAGAACGACCGCCGGATTCAAAACGCCGGCCGCCGGCTACTCGAAATTGCTAAGCAATTCAGAAGAGTGACGCGTTGAGCTGCTTTGGCACAGCTATTGCTATAGAGAGTCGGCAGCATTGACGGACGGCCGAGTGCATTCAAACGCGCAAGCTAAGCGGTGCTCGCCGGGGAAAACGAGTGCCGAAAGAGAGAAGCTTGCCATGAGGGAAGTTCTCCTCCTCGCCAAGTGCGACCCGATGCCGGGGCGCGTTGCGGTAGGCGAAGGATGTTGAGTCGTATTGAAGCTCATCGAGAGTAGCCCTTCGTTGTTTGACACTTGCTCGACGACAATTGGGTGACGGCAAAAAAGGAGAACGGTACGGTGCCAATCGACTATCCCGCAGTACTCAATCTTAGGACCGAAGCCGCTCTGTATTCCTGGACCGATCGCGAGGTGATGCTTTATGCGCTTGGTATCGGCATGGGCTCAGATCCGCTGAACGAAAAGGAGCTACAGTTTGTAAATGAGGCATTTGCAACACCCAAGTCTCTGAAGGTAGTTCCGACCTTCGCGTCGGTCTGCGTCTGGGGGGCGCTACCCGGATTGATCGATCTCAATCGCGTCATGGTCGTTGATGGCGAGCGCGACATTACGTTTCACAAATCGATCCCTGTGGCGGCAAGGGTAACTGCGGATTCGCGCGTGTGCGGCGTGTACGATAAGGGCAAAGAGAAGGGCGCAATCATTCAGAACGAAGTCATGGTCAGAAATTTCGAGAGTGAGAAGATAGTAACCATCGTATCTTCAACCTTTGCGAAGGGCGACGGCGGCTTTGGTGGACCATCGGAGGGATTGCCCGAGCCGCACCGAGTACCCCGCCGAGCGCCTGATAGATCAATCGATTTCCCGATCCGGCCCGACCAGGCGCTAATCTACCGTCTGTCGGGTGATCGAAATCCTCTGCATACCGATCCGGAATTCGCGCGTCGCGCTGGTTTTCCCAAGCCCATTCTCCATGGCATGTGCACCTATGGACTGACCTGTAGGGCCGTGTTGCAGACCTATGCCGACTACGACCCCTCTGCCTTCCGCCGTCATCGAGTCCGATTTTCTGCCCCGGTGTTTCCAGGTGAGATCATTACGGTCAATCTTTGGAAGGACGGCGATTCTATTTCGTTCGAAGCTCATGTTCGAGAGCGTCAAGTCACCGTTGCCAGGAATGGGCAGACTGTGCTGGGTTAACCGTTCTTCGGGCATTGCGCATGGATGAAGACCTGGCCCGTGACGCGTCGGAACCACCAAATTGGCATGCCAGAATGCTTCAACGACCATTTGCCGGGATCTCTGTCCCGAGCCGGCTCTGAGATATTTCGAAAGAGGAACGGATCGGCTCACGAGAGAAAGCGATGCGTGTTGGTGCGCGTAATTGGTGTTTACTTGGTAACTGGCGCCAACCGACCAAAGTTGTCGGGATGCCGACGACCGTGCGAGGAGATGTATCGAGAGAGTTCAGCAGCCGTTTCGCAACAAGCCTCCGGTGCTCCGGTTCAGGGATCGGCGTCGAGTGTTATCTTCTCGGCGTTTTGTGGCTAACGCGCGGCACGCGCTTTCCACCATAAAGCAAATGCCTTCCTTGTTTCAGATCAGTCAATTTGTTGTCAACTCGACGTTGCGAAGGCATAGCAATTCGTACCACTGACACTGGCCCAAATCCTGCACAGCGCGTGGAAAGTGCGGAGCACAACAGCCGGAGACGCGTTTGGATCTCGATCTGCAAAGGATGATGCGTTCGCATGCCCTCCGATGCGAGCTCAACGTGCAGACGCAGCACTGTTGAGTGCGGCCTCTTTTATTGAAGATTGGTTGGCATTCGCAACTGGCGAAACAAACGTAGAGGTAGGGCCAGGAGTCGTACCGTGATGCTGCGACTGCTCGAAGTGCCGCCTCCGGAATGACGAAAGTGTCGGGTTCATGGCTGCGCCATGCACTGGAATGGAACAGAACAAAAACGAAAGCGAATCAATGTCAAAAAACCTGATCGACTTGCTCGCCATCCTCGATCTCGAGCGAATCGAGGTGAACCTGTTTCGCGGCAAGAGCCCAAACCCAAGCTTGCAACGAGTGTTCGGCGGCCAGGTGATCGGACAGTCTATGGTAGCGGCATCCCGCACCGTGAACGGTCGGCTGGCGCACTCGCTGCATGGGTATTTCATCCAGGCCGGCGACCCGCAGATTCCGATACTTTACACGGTCGACCCCCTGCGCGACGGCAAGAGCTATTCGACCCGGCGCGTCACCGCGATTCAACGCGGCAAGGCAATCTTCTGCATCATCGTGTCGTTTCACGCCGAGGAGCAGGAAGCCTTTGACCACCAGTGTAAGATGCCCGAAGTGTCTCCGCCGGCAAAGCTCACCATCGAGGAGTTGTCTAAGCAGCCGATCTTTCGCGAGATGCCGACATGCATCCGCCGGTACTATGCGCCCGATCGTCCTATTGAATTGCGGCCGGTCGAGATCGGCCGTTATGTCGGCCAGAAGATCAATGATGGCCGCTTTCACATCTGGATTAAGACCGCGGCGAAGCTGCCCGATGATCCGGCGCTGCACATGTGCGCGTTGGCCTATGCCTCGGACTTGTCGCTGCTCGATGCCGTGATGGCGCGCTATGGCCGAACGCTGTTCGACGGGCGCATGATATCGGCTAGTCTCGACCACGCAATGTGGTTTCACCGCCCGTTTCGGGCGGACGACTGGCTGCTTTACGCCAAAGACTCGCCGAGCGCGCAAGGCGGACGGGGCTTTACGCGAGGCTTGATCTTCAAGTCCGACGGCACACTGGTGGCGTCCGTCGCCCAGGAGGGCTCGGTGCGCGCGCGACTCTGAGTTGTAAGCTTAGCAATACGCATCTCCTGATCACAAACACAGGTGCTCGCCTTGGCGTCGGCAGTTATCCTGAGCAGTGAGGGATCTAAGGATTGAACGTAGGTACGAATTGCAGACGATTCGATCGCGCGGGGGCCTTCGCCGGGGTTCAGGTCCTACCCAGCTGCCGCAACAAAGCCGTTACGGGTTTCCGCGAAGAACTTCCGCTGTTCCTTGTCGTTTTTCTGACAACGCCGCACAACGTTATCAGGTTCAAACACTGGCAGCTGTTGCGGCGTGCGAACTTATTTGAGCGGAACCAGAAGTTTGATGCGCTTGAAATGTGTTGGCATAGCATTTGCTATTGAGAGGCGGCAACACTAAGCGGCGGACGGCTGAATGCGTCAAGAAGCAAGCAATGCAAGCCACGCGAGCCAGGTGCTCATTCGGCTGTGGTCCGTTTCAAAAGAAAGACGTGAGCGCGGGGATACGGAAGCTTGATGGAGCGCACCTACGCTTTGTTGAGACAAAGCACATTTCGGCGTTTAAGGAGGCCGAGTTTATCGACATGCAAATAGGACGCGGCCAGGTGGTCACGCCAACCAGTCTGCGGGCCTTCAAGGCAGGTTCGGCGCTTCACTCTGTTCCAGAAATAGAGCCCACTTCCTTTGTCCCTTGAGTCCAATGTTCATGGCACTCGGATTCGAGTTCATGGAAAGAGATTGTCGGTCTTTCACTACTGATTTCGCGAGCGCTCCAGACCTCGATGATTTGCTAATGAAAAGTCGCTCATAGGAGAACTCGATGGATCTCGCATTCACTAAAGAAGAACAAGAGTTCCGAGAGGAAATCCGACGGTTCTTGCGCAGCAATGTGCCTCCGCAGTTGCGGCGCAAGATGATCGAAGGCCGCCATACCTCGAAGGATGAGCTGGTCACCTGGTGGCGCATCCTCAACAAGAAGGGCTGGGGCGTCAGCCACTGGCCGAGGGAATATGGCGGGACAGGCTGGACCCCTGTGCAGAACTATATCTTCAAGGAGGAGCTGCAGATGTTTCCGGCGCCGACGCCGCTCGCGTTCGGTGTGAACATGGTCGGCCCGGTGATCTACACTTTCGGCAACGAGGCGCAAAAGAAATATCATCTGCCGCGGATCGCCAACGTCGACGATTGGTGGTGCCAAGGCTTTTCGGAACCGGGCGCGGGCTCGGATCTGGCCTCATTGAAAACGAATGCCAAGCGCAAAGGTGACAAGTGGATCATCAACGGCCAGAAGACTTGGACGACGCTGGCGCAATATGCAGACATGATCTTCTGTCTTTGCCGCACCGATCGGACTGCAAAAAAGCAGACTGGCATCTCCTTTCTCCTCGTCGACCTGAAGACCAAGGGCATCACTGTGCGCCCGATCCAGACCATCGACGGCGGCCATGAGATCAACGAGGTCTTCTTCGACGACGTTGAGGTGCCCGTCGAAAATCTCCTCGGCGAGGAGAACAAGGGATGGGACTACGCAAAGTTCCTGCTCGGTAACGAGCGCGCCGGGATCGCCCGTGTCGGTGTTTCGAAGGAGCGCATTCGTTTTATCAAGACACTGGCCTCGAACGTCGAGTCTTGCGGTCGGCCTATGATCGACGATCCCTCCTTCCGAGAGAAGCTCGCCACCTGCGAGATCGAGCTCAAAGCACTGGAGCTCACGCAGCTGCGCGTTGTCGCGAATGAAGGCAAGCATGGTAAGGACAAGCCCAATCCGGCATCTTCCATGCTCAAGATCAAGGGCTCGGAGATCCAGCAGATTACGACCGAACTCTTGATGGAAGTGATTGGGCCGTTCGCCGCGCCCTATGACGAGCATCCCGATTCTTCAGTCGAGTCGATGGAATGGACCGCGCAAATCGCGCCGAGCTACTTCAACAACCGCAAGCTCTCGATCTACGGCGGCTCCGATGAGATCCAGCGCAACATCATCGCCAAGATAGTGCTGGGACTTTGATTCGTCTCGCTTGTCCTGCAGGAGCGAGGTTAGGAAGTCTAACTCAGATCTGTTGCGAGGGAAACTGAAGAGAATGGAATTCGAGTTATCCGAGGAGCAGCGGCTTCTGAAAGAAAGTGTCGATGGACTTTTGACCGAGGCCTACGATTTCGAGCAGCGCAAGAAATATATGAAGAAGGCCAGCTGGAGCAAAGCTATCTGGGGTCACCTCGCCGCGCAGGGGTTGCTTGGTTTGCCGTTTGTGGAAAGTGACGGCGGTTTTGGTGCGGGCGCGGTGGAGATCATGATCGTAATGGAGGCGTTTGGGAGAGCGCTGGTGCTAGAGCCGTATCTGGCTACAGTGGTGATCGGCGGCGGCTTCTTGCGCCACGGCGGCTCGACCGGGCAGAAGACCGGGCACATTCCGTCCATCATTGACGGCAGCAAGACCTTTGCGTTCGCCCAGCTCGAGAAGAACTCGCGCTATGACCTTCACGATGTCACCACTTCGGCGAAAAGGAAGGGGAAAGGGTGGGTAATCGATGGCGAGAAGTTTGTCGTCATAAATGGCGAGAACGCAGACACACTGGTCGTCACCGCGCGCACGAACGGCGAGCGTCGCGACAGAAGTGGGATCGGCGTCTTCCTCGTGCCCGCCGACGCGAAAGGCATCTTTAAAAATGCCTATCCCGTCCAGGATGGCCTGCATGCCGCGGACCTCACATTCACGGGCGTCGAGGTCGGCCCAGATGCTGCGGTAGGCGATCCCGAGAACGCGCTGCCGCTGATCGAGCGCGTTGTGGACGAGGCGCGCACCGCGCTGTGCGCGGAAGCGGTCGGCGCCATGGATGAATCGCTGAAGACCACTGTCGAATATCTCAAGACGCGAAAACAGTTCGGGGTGACAATCGGCAGCTTCCAGAGCTTGCAGCACCGGGCCGCGAACATGTTGGTGGCCCTCGAACAGGCTCGCTCGATGTCGATGTTCGCCACCATGGCCATCGAATCCGAGGACCCAGCCGAGCGTGCCAACGCAGTCGCGGCCGCCAAGGTGCAGATCAGCAGGTCAGGCAAATTCATTGGCCAGCAGTCGATCCAGCTCCATGGCGGGATTGGCATGACAATGGAGGCCAAGATCGGCCACTATTTTAAGCGGTTGACCATGATCGAGAACACGTTTGGTGATGCTGAGTATCACCTACGACGGGTTAGCGAAAGCGACGCGCTGATATAAGCTCTGCACAATAAGTCGCATTCCCGGCTTTAGTCGTGGTATTGCTCGACATGACCATCAAGCGACGCTGTCTGGCGCTGTGACGGCCCCCACACGCGCCGCTTGGTACGACCGGCATGACCGGCATTCGTCTGGCGAAAAGCTTCGCCTGGCGGCAGAATACATACGCCTCCCAAAGGGAGGCCCAATCGGCCGGACGGAACGCTCTCCAATCGCAGTCGATCGAACGAGCTCGGCGCTGGCTAGGGCTCACTTGGGTCATCGGAAAACCTCCTCTCCGAAGGCCTGGCTCTGGAAACCCTCAATATTCCCAGACAAAAGCGAGCGTTGCTACTCTCCGCAAATGCGGCGGCAGCGACTTCGTTCGAAGGGGGCCAATTTTGGATCCAGGTTGAGAAATGGAAGTCGAAGATATCGGCTCCCGTCTTGGGCTGTTGCTTGTTTCTGAGTTCACTCGGACACAGTCGGTAGCGTTGCGCTGGCTGAAGTCGATGACGTTGGAAGCCTGCATGGTGGTCGGGATAAAATTGGGAGCGTGTTATCGAGAATGGTCTCTCGGCTCGTCTTTCCATACACAAGCGCGAGGTCCAATTGTTCCGAAGCTGCCGATGCTCTTGTCGAACCCGATACGCGTCGTGAAGCAAACAGACTTAACATACAAAAGATCAGCGATTTCAAACTATGCGAGCTGGCACGCAGTTTCCTAAATCGTCCCCGACAGATTCAGACAGCGAGCGCGATTTGTTCGGTAGCGCAGTCGGCGAAGCGCCTACTGATCATGGTCGGAGCCGGTGGGGCAAGGCCCGATAGAAATAGCTGGTCTCACTGAAGCCTCCAGGCCGGATCATGTGGCTTTACCCCGCAGTTCTTTGGATCCATGAACCAGAGCAAATCTCGCTCAGGTGCGGGCACGAAAATTCCTCTGGCGGGGGGCAACGCTGCCACGCTCGGTACGCAAGCTCTGCGTGGTGTCGTGGGGCGGCTCGGCGCGACTACACGAGGCGCCGGTGACAAATCTCGCTCGATTGTCGTCAATCCGCTCTTCGTGTGCGGGCAGGAGTCGTTGTGGTTGATGCGCTCATCGTGCCCGCGTCCAGTGGGAATAGCTTGCGCAACGGGATTGGATCATCGCCGGGCGACGAGCGTGCACTAAGGACATAGAGATCAGCTTCCTGGCCATCCAATGATGGCGCTGGCTTGTGACTGACTTTCTATGTTGGGCCCCAATTCCCGCCTTCAGCCATCCCCGGGTGGACCGGTAACCCAAACAGTGTAGGAGAACGCATCTGCTGGCGTACAGCACCATTCTCTATGAAACAGATGACCGCCTTGCATGGATCACTCTAAAGATGAATGCGCATTCTATTAAACTTTGCGCCGAGATGCCGATCGCGATACCGAAGTTCGTGTTATTACGGTTGCGGGCGCTGGTGGACGCGCATTTTCGGCTGGCTTTGACATGGACGACGAAGATGAAAAAGGGCACGTGCGTCGAACCATCGAAGATTGGAAAAAGCGCCATAAACAAGACATCAAATTTACAAACTCCGTGTTCAATTGCTCCAAACCAGTCATTGCAATGATCAGCGGCTATTGTCTGGCAGGAGCCCTAGGCGGTGTGGACTCTAAGGATTCCCTTTTGAGAGCAAATCAGATTCAAGGCTTCTTTTTGGGAGGCGGCCTTGGGTGTGATGGATCGTTTGGTGTTGAGCGACGCGGCCTGGGAGCGCATGGCGCCGCTGATCATAGGCCGGCCCGACCAGAAGGGTTCGACCGGGCGGGACAACCGGATGTTCGTGGAAGGTGTGCTCTGGATCGTGCGTACAGGCTCTCCCTGGCGCGACCTTCCGGAGGCGTTCGGAGACTGGAACAGCGTATTCCGGCGCTTCAGTCGATGGAGCATCAAGGGTGTTTGGTGGCGGATCTTCGAGGCGATGTCTGATGATCCAGACTTCGAATATCTGATCGTCGATTCCACCATCGTCCGGGCGCATCAGCACGCCGCCGGGGCGAAAAAAGGGGGTCTGAAGATCAGGCGCTTGGCCGCTCGCGCGGCGGCCTGAGCACGAAGATACATATGGCCGTTCGCGGCTTGGGGTGTCCTGTACGGTTCACGCTCACCGCAGGCCAGAAGGGCGATGCACCACAGGCCGCCGCATTGATCGAGGGACTGCCGGCCGAGGTCGTCATCGCCGATACAGCCTATGACGCCGATCATTTGCGCCAAGACATCGCCGCCAAAAAGGCGCTCGCCGTCATCCCCAACAACCCGTCACGCGCCCTCAAATATCCGCTCGACAAACATCTCTATGCCCAGCGCCATCTCGTGGAATGCTGCTTCTCCAAACTCAAGCAGTTCCGCCGCGTCGCTACCCGCTTCGAAAAGACCGCCCGAAATTACCGAGCCGTCGTCACTCTCGCTGCCATCGTCCTATGGATGCGATAAGTGTCCACACCGCCTAG
>NZ_LSEF01000003.1 GCF_001641695.1 Bradyrhizobium neotropicale | reverse complement strand
TAGCTTTGGTGTCTCAGGAGGTTGTCCATCTGGTCTGAACCGAGGAAGCTGAGGTTGCGAAGCTTCAACGTTTCCACGGAGAGACCAGATGAACGTCCACAAGAATGCGCCTTTGACGCCCACAGGTCGAGAGGCGATGGTGCGAGGCGTGGTCGAGGACGGACTGAGCCAGGCTGCCGCGGCTGACCAGTTCAACACGACACCGAAAACGGTAGCCAAATGGGTCGAGCGGTTCCGCGCAGCAGGTGTCGAGGGATTGCGTGATCGTTCCTCCAGACCCCTTTCATCGCCAAGCCAAACCCCGCGGGCCACGTGCGAGGCCGTCGAGGCGTTGCGCCGGCAGCGCCACACCGGCAAGCAGATCGCAGCCGAGGTTGGGCTGTCACGGGCCACCGTCAGCCGCATACTCCGCCGCCTGGGATTAAGCCGGACACGCGATCTGGAGCCGGCCGAGCCGGTGCGCCGCTACGAGCGCGAGCAGCCCGGCGAGCTGATCCATATCGACATCAAGAAGCTCGGCAGGTTCGTCAGACCCGGCCACCGCATCACGCACGATCGTCAGAAGGGTGAAAGCCGCGGCGCCGGCCACGAGTTCGTCCACGTGGCGATCGACGATGCATCGCGCCTGGCCTTCTCCCAGATCCGGCGTGATCAGAAAAAGGAAAGTGCCATCGCCTTCCTCAGGGAAGCCGTCGCTTACTACCGCAGCCTCGGTATGAAGGTCACCGGCATCATGACCGACAATGGCTCTTGCTACCGTGCCAAGGCCTTCGCCAGAGCGTGCGGGAAGCTCGGCCTCAGGCACATCTTCACCAGACCATATCGGCCCCAAACAAACGGCAAGGCCGAACGCTTCATCCAGACAGCGCTGCGCGAGTGGGCTTACGCTCGCTCCTACGACACCTCAGACCAGCGCGCCAAAAACCTGCCAATCTGGCTTCAGCACTACAACTGGCATCGCCCACACGGTAGTTTGCAAGCCAAACCACCCATCAGCCGCCTCCGTCTCCCGGAGGACGACCTGTTGAGATTCCACAGTTAGCGTAGCGTAACCCACCAGCTATCCCACCACTGGGTCGACAGTGGTGGGTTACGCCTTCGGCTAACCCACCCTACGCATCCAGCTATTGGCCTTGGACCGGTCGCGGCGGACGCGGCGCGGAGCGCGACGAGCGCGCGCCGGGCTTGGCCGCCGCGCGCGGAGGGGTATCCATGGATTCAAGGTACGAGGCGAGCGCCTTGGCGGAGTCGGAGCTGGTCGCGTAGTGATCCTTCAGGAACCAGGTGAGCGTCAGGCTGAAGCGGCCCTTCGCAAGTCCGCGAGGGCTGCGATGGCAGGTCGCGCAGCCGTCGGCGAAGAGCTTCGCCGGCGGTTTGCCGGCGTCAAGGTTCTGCGCAAACGCCACAGTCGCCGTCAGCACGGCGGCGGCCGCAAGAGTCACGAGAGGCGCGATGAGATCGCGCCCCGGTCGAAATAGCGTTGTCAAAATCGTCCCCTAACCCCGTCGCGCAGTCATGCCGCCAGCAGCTGATCGAATTCGGTCGGCGCATACGCCTTGCCGTCCTGATCGGTGATGACAACCCGCCACCCTTCGCTCGCCCACACCCTCGCCTTCGCAACGATGAGCAACCGGCTCTCGCGCGCGAAACTGTACTTCTCGTTGTCGCGTTCTGCGACCATTTTGTAGGCCAATGCCCATCCCCTTGCGTTACCCTGCACCGCCGCCCGTCGTGGCAGCGGGCTTTGGCGGCAATTCGCCGGACATGTGGCAATTTGGTGCCGTCCAGGGCAGCATTGTGGACCGACGCCGGTTCCGGCCGAACTACGCCAATCGCTGTCCGCTGTAGAGCCGCCGGCCGAGCCTAATCCCGCCGCAACCGCGACGGGCCTGATCGCGTGCGCAGCCGGCTCGGCTCAATGTACGCGGATGATGTGCGGACGGCCGAGATCGATCAGGCCCTGCACGGCCGACAGGCGATCGTCCAGCGCTGCGATCGTGAGCAAGAGATTGTTGCGCCGCTCATCGAGAAGACCGATCTCGGCGCCCGACAGCTTTGTGTCGGCCCGCTGCTTTTGGATGCCTTCGAGCGATTTGCGCAGTCCTGCGATCAGGCCGGTCAGTTGCTTGGCCTCTTTGGCCATCGAGCGCTTCGCGACATTTTGGCGGCGCGTCTCCGCCTGACTCTGTCTCATCGTCATCCTCCCGTGCCCCGCCTGCCCCGAGTGGATGGCTACATCTTTCGGTAGAAATCTTTCGATCGATGAAATCTGCCCGCGAAGAACTGTCTCAAATTGTACGAGCCTCGCGTCACGCTAAGCCAAGAAAAAAGCCCGGCGCGAAGGCCGGGCTTTTCCGAACAGCTATTGCTGCTTCTGATGGCCACCGGGGCCGCCGGCCGGCGCGCCGCCGCCATGCGGTGCGGCGTTGATATGCGGGGCACCACCACCGCCCACACGCGGCGCGGCGGGCGCCGCCGCGCGCGGCGCCGGCATCTGCGCATGGGCGTTCGCCGGCGAGCCGTGGCTCACATTGGGCTGTGCCATATGCGGCGCAGGGCGGGCGGTAGGCGCCGCCGACACACGCGGAGCTTCATGGGCACGCGCCGTCGGCTGTACGCGAGCAGCAGCACGACCCGCAGCCTGCTCGTGCGCGTTGATGCGCGTCTGCTCACGCGTCGTCATGCGCGCCTGCGCATCGCGCGGATTGCGGCTCTGCACGGTCGCTCGCTCGTGAGCGAAACGCTCGCTCGGGCCGACGCGGGTGCGATCGTTCGCAATCGCGGCGCCGGTTCGCGCGGTCGCGGCGTCACGTCGTGCCATGGCCGAGTCGCGACCGGAGATCGCGGCATTGCCTCTGACATCTGCGCCGGTGCGTCCGAGCGCGATCGCTGCGTCGCGCGTCGCCGCACGACCGATGCGGGCCGCGCGCGGATCAGGCGTCATCTGCGTCGCGAAGCGCTCACGCGAGGTCCAATAGTCATCCCAGTAGGCGTGGCGACGATACCAGGGCCGCCCCTCGTAATAGTTCGACCAGTACGAGCTCAGCACGAAGGGAACGACAGGCACGTCGATCTCGTCGGCAAAGTCGGGCAGATAGACGTAGTGATTGCGGTAGAGATATTCGAGATATTGCGACGATACCCAACCGCGATCGTCAGAGAAGCTCACGTCGCACCAGGCATTGCCCCTCAGGCAACCATGGATATTGACGCGGGCGCCCCCGGGGACGCGATCGACCAGGGGAAAGCCCGATCCCGGCCCGGCTCGTAAGCCCGTCGAGACGGTGATGATGCCCGGCGCGGCCAGTGCGGCCGTCGGCGCGAGCAGCAATGCGGCAAGCAAGACACTCTTGAATCTCATGACGTGTTCCTCCTATGCAGGTCGGAACGCCCGAGCGGAACGAGCGTTCCGCCCGCTGTCGCCGCATCCTTCAAAAATACTGGGGCGCGGCATGCGCGCCATGCGTCGAGTTCGATATTCATCCGCCGTTCATCGGTGAAGCGAATGACAGCGACGTGACCGTCAGTGCGCTTGCAACATGAAGGCGTCGAAGAACGACGCAAGCTCGGCAAAGCCGTCGAGCGGCAGCACATGCGCGACATACTGGTCCGGCCGCACCACGACCATGCAGCCCGCCTTGCGATCGATGCCGCGCATCGCAAAAATATCGTGGCCGCTGTTGAGGTCGGGACAGAACATCTTCTCGTAGTCGATCAGTCCATAGCGGCCTTTGCGCGGGAGCAGCAATGCCGGCATCGCTTCGATGGCGAGCTCGCGATGATCCTGCTGGAACACCGCGCGCAGATCGATCACGGCATCGATGTCGGCACCCACTGGCGTATATTTCCGGATCGGCGATGTCCGGTCCTCAGTGAGGAAGTTGCACAAGGCGCGAATCCCGGATCCAGCCGCGGCCGGATCTTCAGCGCGCGAGAACGCATAGATGCGGAAGCGGCCATCCGCCTGCGCGGCGTGGCCGAGATGCACCGGTTTGGCATCGCCAAGCCGGATCACCGGCGCGGAATGGAAGCGCTTGCCGATGACGAGACCTTCCGCGAGATGCTGACGGGACGCTGCGCCAGTGAGGATCGACGGACCGTAATGCGTCGCCGTGCCCGCCGTGTAGCGGCCGTGCCTCACGAAATAGTCCTGCGTCTTGGCCGCATCGGCCCCGCCAGCCTTGGCTGCCGAGGCGAGAATCCCTGCCCATTCACGATCGAAGTCGATCAGCTCTTTCGCAACGGCCTGGCGTTCGCCCGAATAGGAATGCAGCAGGCTTGGCGCGCACTGCTTCCGGATGACGGCCGCGAGCTTCCAGCCGAGATTGAAGGCGTCCTGCATCGACACGTTCATGCCCTGCCCCGCCTTCGGGCTGTGGGTATGGCAGGCATCGCCGGCGATGAAGACACGCGGCAGACGCGTCGTGACCTCATCCTCCGGCACGTCGTCGAACTTGTCGGTCAGGCGCTGGCCGATCTCGTAGACCGACCACCAGGCAATCTCCTTCACCTCGAGCTTGTGCGGATTGAGGATCCGCTGCGCCTTGGCGATCACGTCATCGGCGGTGATGTTGCGGTTGGCGACGCGTTCGCCGACATCGAGCTTGGCGAGCTCGACATAGATGCGGACCATGTAGCCGCCTTCCCTGGGAATGATGAGAAGACTGCCATCCTTGGCCGACTGGATCAGCGCCTTGAAGCGGATGTCCGGAAAATCGGTCACCGCCAGGACGTCCATGACGCCCCAGGCGTGGTTGGCGGAATCGCCGTGCAGATCGCGGCCGATCGACTTGCGCACCGTGCTGCGCGCACCGTCGCACCCGACGACATAGCGCGCCCTGATCGTCTCGATCTTGCCCTCGTTGTCGGAATCGAGCCGCTCGAGACGAACGGTCACCGCGCGGTCGGCGGCACCGGCGGCGGGATCGACCTGGAGGTCGAGCAGACGACGATTGTAATAGGGCTCGAGCTTCGCCTGTGATTTGCGCATGACGTCGAGAAAACCGTCATGGATGCGCGCCTGGTTGAGGATGACATGCGGGAATTCCGACAGCCCGTCCTCGACGTCCTGCACCCTGCCGCTACGGACGATGGTTTCCGGCGCCTTCGCGTCCGGCTTCCAGAACGTCGTCTCGTTGACCCAATAGGCTTCCGTCAGCACGCGTTCGCTGAAGCCGTAGGCGTGGAACATCTCCATGGTGCGACAGGCGATGCCGTCGGCCTGGCCGACCAGCAGCCGGCCCGGCTTCTGCTCGACGATGCAGGTCTTGATGTCGGGGAACTGGGCAAGCTGCGCGGCGAGCGTCAGGCCGGCCGGACCGCAGCCGACGATGAGCACGTCGACCTCTGCCGGAACGGCTCCTGCCGCGCCCGAGGGCTGAATGCGTTCGGCGGGATCGGCGATTTCAGGGTCGCCCGGCCTGAATCCATTGAGATGGAATTGCATGCGCACGTCTCCCTGGTCACGTTCTGTTTGGATATTGCTCAGTATGCTGACTATCAGTATACTTGTCAATGATCCGCCCTTCCCCGCGTCGAGGAGAATTCGATGAAAGACAACAACGACATGCCCGGGCATCTGGCGCGCCGGTTCCAGCAAATCGCGGTGGCGGTATTCCTGGCCGAGGTCGAGGAATCCGGTTTCGATCTCACGCCGGTGCAGTATGCGGCGCTCGCGACCATCAAGTCCAATCCCGGGCTCGATCAGGTGACGCTTGCTGGCCTCATCGCCTATGACCGCACCACGATCACCGGCGTGATCGATCGCCTCGTGCAGAAGGGTCTGGCCGAGCGCCGCGCCTCCAGTCGCGACCGCCGGGCCCGCGAGCTCGAGATCACCGACGAGGGCCGCCGCACGCTGCGCAGGATCACACCGGCAGTCGAATCCGCGCAGCGCATCATGCTGCGCGGTCTCACCGCCAAGGAGGGCGAGGAGCTGATGCGGCTGTTGCGCAAGGCCATCACCGCAGGAAATGAGCTCAGCCGCGCGCCGCTGCGCGACGTGCAGGCATGATCCGTATTTCTGCCGGTATTTGTCGCAATGCCGCGAAACCAGGAACTAACCTTCGGCTGCTACCGTCGGCGTCATTCGACGCTTAACGCGTGATTAACTTTGCTGACCAGGGGTTTCGGATGTTCAGGCTCGTCATTGCCGCTGCGGCGATCGCACTTTCGACCGGCCATACGCTGGCGAACGGACATGGCGGCGGCGATGCCCCTCCGCCGCCGAAGCCCGAGGCCACGACCGCGCCTGCTCGCGTCGTCCTGACCAAGCAGGGCCCCAAGCTCGTCGATGTCAAAGGCATGACGCTCTACTATTACGAGCGCGACACAAGCGGCAAGTCGTCGAACTGCAACGGCAAGTGCACCGAGAGCTGGACGCCGCTGGCCGCGCCCACAGATGCCAAGGCGGTCGGCGACTTCACCGTGATCAGCCGCAACGACGGCAGCAAGATGTGGGCCTATCGCTATCGCCCGCTCTACACCTCGCCTGCCGACAAGGCTCCGGGCGATGTCAACGGCAATGCCACCACCCTGCAGTGGCGCATCGCGCGCCCCGAGGAATAAGCCTCGGCACTCAGTTGCTGAGGATCACGCCGTGCTGATGTCGCGACGGATGATCGGCGCCGACGAGCGTGTTGGGATCGGTCGCGATCACGTCAGGCAACGGCAACGGCACGATGCCGGCGAAGCGCCCGCAGAGTGCGCCCATCACGGCTCCACAGAACGCTGCCGGGACCAGCAGGACGGTGAGGAGCGGCACCACGAACGCAAGCAGCAGCATCCAGGCGACCGCGATCGCAGCTCCGATCGCCGCGTAGTGCCGCGTGCGGCGCCGGCCCATCGCCCGCGCGATGTGATGCACGCAAAGGGGCGGCCCCTCACCCGCGCCAGTTCGCTCCGGTCCCGGCTCGCGCATTCTGCCCGGGCGGCAGCACAACCACAGTTGACCCGAGCTTCACTCGATCGAACAGATCGATCACGTCCTCATTGCGCATGCGAATGCAACCGGATGAGATCGCCTGCCCGATATATTCGGGCTGGTTCGTGCCATGGATGCGGTAGAGCGTGTCCTTGTTGCCGGCATAGAGATAGAGCGCCCGCGCGCCGAGCGGATTGGCGGGACCGCCGGCAACGCGCGGCGGATACGGACCGAGCCGCGCCTGGATTTCCGGAGTCGGAATCCAGTCTGGCCACTCCGCCATCTTGCCGACCCGCGCCACGCCGGAGAAGGCCATGGCTTCCTCGCCGACCGCAACGCCGTAGCGGATCGCTTTGCCGTCGGGCAGCACGTAGTAGAGGTAGCGCGCATCGGTATCGACCAGGATCGTGCCGGGCTGCTCCTTGCGCGAATAGTCGACGATGTGGCGGAGATACTGCTCCGGCACACTCGCCTGCGCGTAGGGTGTATGCGCCAGCAATTGCCGATCGCGCGGCGTCATGCTCGCGTCGGTCGATGGCGAAAGGGTTGCCTGCATGCAACCGCCGAGCGGCAGCAAGGCAACAGCGAATACAGCTATCAATGATTTTGTCACCGCCGGCCCCATAGCGGAAAAGAAGCACCCCCAGCCACTCTAGATGCTGCCCAAATCGTGCAGAAAACAAGGCAATGCGGAACACGTCCGCGTGTTTTTGCGGCCGGGTTCCATCACCACAAACGGCGGGGAAGCGTCGCACTGTCTCCATCTCGCCGCCTTGCTTTGGTCAAACCCGGCTGGACTCGTGCGGGTCGGGGTGTGGGCTGGCTCAGTTCAATCGATCGGCTCGCGCAAATGCGGACGACCAAGTCTTCAACGACAAGGGTTCAAAGGAGCTGCGATGCTCGCGACGCTGAACAGCAAGCAAATCGTCGATGAAATCGTGAAGGACACGATGAAGGACAACGATCCGCACGACGCGCTGCAGATTTCGCCGGATGTGATCTTTGCCTCGCGACCTGGCAGCGAGGCACCGGCCTTGGCGCCGGAGGTTACGCGGGCGCCAGAGGTTGCGACGGCGCCGGAGGTTGCGAGCCGTCCCGAGCCCAAGATGAATCTGGCCTCCGTGACACCGGCGGTTGCGCCCTCCGTCGATACGGCGGTTCGTGCGGCTGCCGGCGATCTGCCTGGCAGACGGAAGCGATCGTCGATCGGCAAATGGCTCAGCGGCGCGTTCGTCACATTCCTGTTTGCCGCCGGCAGCGCTGCAGCCACGGTCGCCTGGGAGAAACACGGCGATACCGCGAAACAGATGATCGCCGAATGGGTGCCGGCGCTGACGTCCTCGCTCACCTCTGCGACGCCTCAGACGACGCCAGTCGCCGAGCAAGCCGCACAACCCGTTCCCCAAGCGCCAGCGGACCAGATCGCCGATCAGCCCGCAACGCCGCCCCCTGCTCCAGCATCACCCGCCGCGTCTCAAGCAACACCACCCGCTGTTCAAGCGGCGCCGCCCGCGGCTCAGGATACCACTGCAGCAGCCGCACCGGATGCAACGCAATCGGTGCAGACGATGACGCGCGATCTCGCCGCGATGGCCAGGCAGATCGAGCAGCTCAAGAGCAACATCGCCGAACTGAAGGCTGGACAGGAGCAGATGGCTCGCGAGATGGCGAAGGCGGCGATGCCGAAGGCGGTCGAAGCGAAGCCCGTCGAGCCGCCGCGCGCGAGAGTCTCCACCCTGCCGGCACGGCCAGCGCCTCCGCCCGTGCGCAGGCCGAAGCCGGTCGCGACATCGGCCTACGTGCCGACATATGCGCCGGCGCCGATCGCACCTCCACCGCCATCGCAGGCTGTCGCGGTTCCGCCGCCGGCCGCTGCGCCGATTTCTTCGCAGACCCTCGCCGATGATGACGGACCTGTCGTGCGTCCGCCGATGCCGGTGCGTTGAACGCAACAGGTGCGACTCATCGACGACATGTCGCGTGCATGTGTGTGCACGACGCTGTCCGAGTCGATGTGATGGTTTGAGTCCGGACGACTACGGTGACCAAATGCCGAGGTCGCCAGCGAAAGAGAAAAGGCCGTCGGGATCTATGCCGCCGGCCTTCTCTTGCAACTGCCGGTTCCCGGAGCCCGGTTCTGTTGCAATTCCATAGCGTGATCATCGCGCTGACATGTTTAATAAAATCTTAACGCACTTGAATGCTGCACATGATTTTTGCGCCATAAGCACAGAGATTGCGCGCGCGATTCATTCGGGAAAGATCGACTCAGTGGTATCATCCGAAGTGGGTTGAGACGTGTCGTGACACTTGGCGAATTCACACTGGGGAATTCAAATGCCCTACTACAATTTCGACCTCGTGGTTGGTGGAGAGTTCAAGAACCAGGGCGGCATCATCCTCGAGGATATCGAGGTGGCCTCTGATCGCGCCGATCAGTTGGCGTGCGAGCTGTCGCAGGTGAAGCCCGAGCTCCAGAAGAAGGGCTGCTCGGTGCGCGTCACCGATCGCGATCACAACGAGGTCTATCGCACGCCGCTCGATCCGGTTCCGGCCTGGCAGCGCTAGGCTCACGGGTCCAGGACAGGCGCCTCGAACCAGTTCGTCAGCGACAGCCCGCCATCGACGACGATGGCAGCACCGGTGACGTAAGCTGACACCTTGTTCGACAGCACCGCCAGCGCCATCGGCGCGAGATCTTCGGCTTGACCAAGACGGCCGAGCGGAATGTGTCTGGCCAGCGAAGCATCGGCCACGAAGCCGCCGGCCGCGATGGCGCCGGGCACCAGCGCATTGACCCGAATGTTGTAGCCGCCGAAGCTCTTGGCCAGCTCCCGCACCAGCATCGCCATTGCTGCCTTCGCCGTCGAATAATGCGGCAGATTGCGCGGTGTGTCCGCGTGCAGCGAGGTGAGGAACAGAAACGAACCCACCCGTTCTGCAACGATGAGACGCTTGGCGATTTCGCGCGCCAGATGAAATCCAGCGTCGAGATTGACGGCGTGCATCTCCTGCCAGGTCTTACGATCGACGGCGAAGGCGTGATCAGCCTCGCGCCGAGGTGGAGAGGCACTATGGACGAGATGCGTCACCTCGCCGAGCGCCGCATTGGCGGTAGCAAGGAGCGCATCGCATGCCCCTGGATCGGCCAGATCGCCGACCCATGGCACCGCCAGATCCGGTCTGCTGCTCGCGCCGATGGCCGCCTCGACCCGCTCTGCGCTCACATCGGCGAACACGGTGCGCACGCCCTCGCCGACTAGGCGGTGTGGACTCTAAGGATTCCCTTTTGAGAGCAAATCAGATTCAAGGCTTCTTTTTGGGAGGCGGCCTTGGGTGTGATGGATCGTTTGGTGTTGAGCGACGCGGCCTGGGAGCGCATGGCGCCGCTGATCATAGGCCGGCCCGACCAGAAGGGTTCGACCGGGCGGGACAACCGGATGTTCGTGGAAGGTGTGCTCTGGATCGTGCGTACAGGCTCTCCCTGGCGCGACCTTCCGGAGGCGTTCGGAGACTGGAACAGCGTATTCCGGCGCTTCAGTCGATGGAGCATCAAGGGTGTTTGGTGGCGGATCTTCGAGGCGATGTCTGATGATCCAGACTTCGAATATCTGATCGTCGATTCCACCATCGTCCGGGCGCATCAGCACGCCGCCGGGGCGAAAAAAGGGGGTCTGAAGATCAGGCGCTTGGCCGCTCGCGCGGCGGCCTGAGCACGAAGATACATATGGCCGTTCGCGGCTTGGGGTGTCCTGTACGGTTCACGCTCACCGCAGGCCAGAAGGGCGATGCACCACAGGCCGCCGCATTGATCGAGGGACTGCCGGCCGAGGTCGTCATCGCCGATACAGCCTATGACGCCGATCATTTGCGCCAAGACATCGCCGCCAAAAAGGCGCTCGCCGTCATCCCCAACAACCCGTCACGCGCCCTCAAATATCCGCTCGACAAACATCTCTATGCCCAGCGCCATCTCGTGGAATGCTGCTTCTCCAAACTCAAGCAGTTCCGCCGCGTCGCTACCCGCTTCGAAAAGACCGCCCGAAATTACCGAGCCGTCGTCACTCTCGCTGCCATCGTCCTATGGATGCGATAAGTGTCCACACCGCCTAG
>NZ_LSEF01000002.1:7500-19538 GCF_001641695.1 Bradyrhizobium neotropicale | reverse complement strand
CTGTGGAATCTCAACAGGTCGTCCTCCGGGAGACGGAGGCGGCTGATGGGTGGTTTGGCTTGCAAACTACCGTGTGGGCGATGCCAGTTGTAGTGCTGAAGCCAGATTGGCAGGTTTTTGGCGCGCTGGTCTGAGGTGTCGTAGGAGCGAGCGTAAGCCCACTCGCGCAGCGCTGTCTGGATGAAGCGTTCGGCCTTGCCGTTTGTTTGGGGCCGATATGGTCTGGTGAAGATGTGCCTGAGGCCGAGCTTCCCGCACGCTCTGGCGAAGGCCTTGGCACGGTAGCAAGAGCCATTGTCGGTCATGATGCCGGTGACCTTCATACCGAGGCTGCGGTAGTAAGCGACGGCTTCCCTGAGGAAGGCGATGGCACTTTCCTTTTTCTGATCACGCCGGATCTGGGAGAAGGCCAGGCGCGATGCATCGTCGATCGCCACGTGGACGAACTCGTGGCCGGCGCCGCGGCTTTCACCCTTCTGACGATCGTGCGTGATGCGGTGGCCGGGTCTGACGAACCTGCCGAGCTTCTTGATGTCGATATGGATCAGCTCGCCGGGCTGCTCGCGCTCGTAGCGGCGCACCGGCTCGGCCGGCTCCAGATCGCGTGTCCGGCTTAATCCCAGGCGGCGGAGTATGCGGCTGACGGTGGCCCGTGACAGCCCAACCTCGGCTGCGATCTGCTTGCCGGTGTGGCGCTGCCGGCGCAACGCCTCGACGGCCTCGCACGTGGCCCGCGGGGTTTGGCTTGGCGATGAAAGGGGTCTGGAGGAACGATCACGCAATCCCTCGACACCTGCTGCGCGGAACCGCTCGACCCATTTGGCTACCGTTTTCGGTGTCGTGTTGAACTGGTCAGCCGCGGCAGCCTGGCTCAGTCCGTCCTCGACCACGCCTCGCACCATCGCCTCTCGACCTGTGGGCGTCAAAGGCGCATTCTTGTGGACGTTCATCTGGTCTCTCCGTGGAAACGTTGAAGCTTCGCAACCTCAGCTTCCTCGGTTCAGACCAGATGGACAACCTCCTGAGACACCAAAGCTAACCCACCCTACGATCTACAAGCCCTTCTCCGATCGCCTACCGAATTGAGAGGGCTGCAATGCGCCCCGCTTTGAGCGGTTGAATTTCCCGCCGCCGTGTTCCATGAAGCTATTTAACCGATCGGTCCATCTCAGGGAGAAAACGAGAATGAAACTTGTTCGTTATGGCGAAATGGGTGCGGAAAAGCCCGGCCTGATCGACAAATCCGGCCAGTTGCGCGACCTGTCGGCCCATCTGAAGGACCTGACCGGCGAGGCCTATTCGCCGGAATCCCTCAAGAAGCTGGCCGCCCTCGACCCCGCCTCGCTACCCGCCGTCTCCGGCAAGCCGCGGTTCGGTGCTCCCGTCACCGGCATCTCTAAATTCGTGGCGATCGGCCTCAACTACAGCGATCATGCCAAGGAGACCGGCAACCCGATTCCGGCCGAGCCGATCTTCTTCCTCAAGGCGAACACTGCACTCTCCGGCCCGAACGATGCGGTCGAAAAGCCCCGCGGCTCGACCAAGCTCGACTGGGAAGTCGAGATCGCCGCGATCATCGGCACCCGCGCCAAGTATGTCTCGGAAGCCGAGGCGCTGAATTACGTCGCCGGCTACTGCGTCTGCAACGACGTCTCCGAGCGCAACTTCCAGATCGAGCGCCTGGGTCAGTGGACCAAGGGCAAGTCACACGACACGTTCGGCCCGCTCGGCCCATGGCTCGCCACCAAGGACGAGATCAAGGACGTGCAGAACCTGTCGATGTGGCTCGACGTCAACGGCCAGCGCCGCCAGACCGGCTCGACCGCGACCATGATCTTCACCATGGCCAAGTGCATCTCCTATGTGTCGCAGTTCATGACGCTGCAGCCCGGCGACGTCGTCACCACCGGCACGCCGCCCGGCGTCGGCATGGGCATGAAGCCGCCGACCTTCCTCAATGTCGGCGACGTCGTCTCGCTCGGCATCGAGGGCCTCGGTGAGCAGCGTCAGGAGATCGTCGCGGCGTAAGCCCCTCGGTCCTCATCCTGAGGAGCGCGCAAAGCGCGCGTCTCGAAGGATGAGCCAGGAACACAGTCACCCGACGTTTGCGCCGGGTGACAAGATAGCTCGCTCGTTGCCCATCCTTCGAGACGCGCGCCGAAAGGCGCGCTCCTCGGGATGAGGGCTGTATGTTCGGACAGAGGTCATTCCGCATGAAACTCTCCTTCTCCGCCGCCTCGCCTTTCGCCCGCAAGGTCCGCATTGCCGCGATCGAGCTCGGACTGATCGACAAGATCGAGTTCACGCCCGCAACCGTCGCGCCGGGCCAGGCCAACGAAGACTATTCGCGCATCACGCCGCTGAAGAAGCTGCCGGTGCTGATTACCAATGACGGCGACGTCATCCTGGATTCCTACGTCATCGTCGAATATCTCAACGAGATGGCAGGCGGCAGCCTGATCCCCGACTATGGCCCGCGGCGCTGGAAGGCGAAGACCAACCACTCCCTAATCAACGGCATGCTCGATTCCATGCTGTTGTGCCGCTACGAGAAGATGGTGCGACCTCAGGGCCTGCAATGGCAGGCGTGGTCGGACGACCACTGGAACCGGGCCTGGACCGGCATGGCGCGCTTCGAGAACATACCGGACGTCCTCAACGGCCCGTTCGACATCTCGCAGATCGGTCTCGTTTGCGTGCTCGGCTACGCCGACTTCCGCTTCGCCGATTGCGGCTGGCGCAAGGCCTATCCGAAACTCGACGCCTTCCATCAGAAGATGCTGGAGCGGCCCTCGGTCAAGATCTCGGTGCCGCCGCCGGCGTAACCCGCGGGAGTCCTCATGAGTCTCAAATTTTCGGTTGGCGATCTCACCATCCATCGCATCATCGAGCAGGAAGTCCCCTTCTTCCCGGCGCTGGAAATGCTACCCGGACTAACGGCCGAGGTGTTGGCCGAGAACCGGGCGTGGCTGCGCGAGGCCAAGGCCCTGGATGACCAGGACGTGTTGATCCTGTGCTTCCAGTCCTATGTGGTGAAGACGCCGCACCACACCATCCTGGTCGACAGCTGCATCGGCAACGACAAGCCGCGGCCGCAGCGGCCGAAATGGAACATGAAGACCGACGACACCTACCAGCGCGCGCTCGATGTCGCCGGCGTGTCGGTCGAGGACATAGACTTCGTGATGTGCACGCATCTGCATGTCGATCACGTCGGCTGGAACACACGACTTGAGAACGGCCGCTGGGTGCCGACCTTCCCCAAGGCGCGCTATTTGTTCGCCAAGCAGGAGTTCGACTACTGGACCGAGCAGAATGCGAAGGCGGAGGTGCCGCCCTTCGCGGACAGCGTGCTGCCGGTGGTCGAGGCCAAGCGCCACGAGCTCGTCGGCAACGACCATCAGATCGGTGATCACGTCCGCATCCTGCCGACGCCGGGCCACACGCCGGGCCATGTCGCCTTCGCGATGGGCCGCGGCAAGGACGATGCCGTGTTCTCGGGCGACCTCATCCACTCGCCGCTGCAGACGCTTTATCCGGAGCTGTCGCCCAAGTTCGACGTCGATCAGGCACAAGCCGCAAAGACGCGCCGCAGCTTCCTGGAGCGCTATTGCGACACCGACACGCTGTGCTGCACCGCGCATTTCCCCTCGCCGTCGGTCGGGAAGATCAGACGCAAGGGGAATGGGTTCGTCTGCGCGGCGATGTGAGTCCTTGCTTCGCCTCTCCCCGCTTGCGGGGAGAGGCCGGAATTCAAGCGCAGCTTGAATTCCGGGTGAGGGGACTCTCCGCACGTCCAACTCTTACCGAATTTGCGGATCCAGCCCCTCACCCCACCCCTCTCCCCGTAAGAACGGGGAGAGGGAGAAGAGCCGTCAATCAAACAGACTCGGCGTGTGGTTGACGAGCGCGCCTTCGATCTCGAGCATCTTCAGCTTGGTGACTACGCCACCATTGGCGGAGAAACCGCCGGGCTTGTTGCCGGCCGCGAGCACGCGGTGACAGGGCACCACGATCGGGCACGGGTTGCGGCCGAGCGCCTGGCCGACGTCGCGTGACAGCTCGACGCCGCCGAGCCGTTTGGCGATGTCTCCATAAGTCATGGTCTTGCCCGGCGGGATGGTGCGGGCGATCTCGTAGACGCCGCGGTTGAAGTCGGGAACGTCGTCAAGATCGAGCGGAATGTCGGTGAGGTCGTCCGGCTCGCCCGCCAGCAATTTTACGATGCGGTCGATCGCCTGCTGCACCTCGGCCGTCGGCTCGGCCTCGCCGGCATCAGCGTGGCGTTGGTGAATGCGGGTACGGATCTTGTCCTCGCCGCCCATCGGCAGTTGCGTGCCATTGATGCCGCGCGGACCCCAGGCGATGGCGCACAGGCCGATCCTGGTCTCGAACAGGGCAAAATGCTGGTTGGTCATGGCTCGGTTCCTGGCTTGCTTCCTCGTCGCAGGCCCCCGCTTGTGATCTTCCCTTGAAATCTAAGCTTGGAAATAGTTGCGATCCACCCGGTTTCCGGGAATCTTGCACAGGTGTTCCACCCTTTCACGAGCCCAGAATGCAAAGCCTCCACGTCAACGGATATGACATGCCCTATCTCGACGTGGGCGAAGACAAAGCGGGGCCGCCGCTGGTCTGCGTGCACGGATCGCTGAACGACTTCCGCATCTGGGGCTGCGTGCTCGGGCCGCTGACGCGGCGGCACCGGCTGATCTGCGTCAGCTTGCGGCACTTCTTCCCGGCGCGATGGGATGGCGTTGGCGACACCTATTCGATCGCGCAGCATGTCGACGACGTCATCGCCTTCATCGAGAAGCTCGACCTCGGGCCGGTCGATCTGATGGGCCATTCCCGCGGCGGACACATCTGCTTCCGCGTGGCGCAGCGCCGGCCCGATCTGTTGCGGCGGCTGATCCTGGCCGAGCCCGGCGGCGAGCTCGATGCGAGCCTCGATCCCGACTATGCGGGCGGCCCCTCGCCGTTGCTGGCCCGCTTCACGGCGTCTGCGGAGAAGATCGCGGCCGGCGACATGGATGGCGGTCTTGCCGTGTTCGTCGACACGCTGGAGGGCGCCGGCACCTGGCCGCGACTGCCGGCGATGGTGAAGCAGAATTTGCGCGACAACGCATTCACGCTGATCGGCCAGGTTCGCGACAATCGCCCGCCCTTCTCCAAGGCGGACGCCGAGTCGATCAGAATGCCGACGCTGTTCATCCTCGGCGCGCGGACGAAAGGCCTGTTGCCGAAGGTGCTGCATGCGCTCGCCGCGCATGTGCCCTATTCGAAGACGGCGATCATCCCGAACGCGACGCATCCGATGTTCGAGCAGGCGCCGCAAAAATATTCCGAAGTGGTGCTGGACTTTCTGGCGGGCTGATCATGCAGACATTTCGCGTCAACGGTTACGACATGGCCTATCTCGAAATCGGAGAGGGCCCGCCGCTGGTCTGCGTGCACGGCACGCTCGGCGACTTCCGCACCTGGTATTCGGTGCTCGGCCCGCTATCGAAGAACCATCGCGTGATCTCGGTAAGCCTGCGGCATTTCTTTCCCGAGCACTGGAATGGTGCCGGTGACGACTACAAGATGGCCCAGCACGTCGCTGATGTGATCGGCTTCATCGAACAGGTCAGGCCGGCACCGGTCGACTTGATGGGCCATTCGCGCGGCGGGCACATCGCGTTTCGCGTGGCGCAGGCGCGGCCTGATCTGTTGCGCAAGCTGGTACTCGCCGAGCCCGGCGGCGATCTCGACGCGAGCCTGCCGGTCCCGGCAGGAACGCCCGCGCATCCACCGCTGGCCGCGCGCACGGTGCGCTCGGTCGAGATGATCCGCGCCGGCGACATCGAGGGCGCGCTGCAGAATTTCTACGAAGGCATCGAAGGCGACGGCTCGTGGCGGCGCGTGCCGGCGGCGGCGAAGCAGCAACTGCGCGACAACGCCATCACCTTGCTCGGCCAGATCAACGAGCAGCGCGGGCCGTACACGCTCGCGGACGCGCAGGCGATCAGAACGCCGACGCTTCTGATCGGCGGCGGCGCGACAACGGGCAGCCTTGCGGTGATCTGGCGCGTGCTGGCCGAGCACATCGCCGACGCCAAGACGGCGGTGATCGCGAATGCCGGCCACTGGATGTTCGAACAGGCGCCGCTGGAATACGGCGAGGCAGTGAACGTGTTTCTGAAGGAGTAGGCGTGCTGCTTGTGAGGCAGGCAGCGCCGGCGGGCTCCCTCGCCCCGCACGCGGGGAGAGGCGAGGGAACAACCTCACGCCACCTTCCACACGCCGACCGGCATCTTGATCGTCGCGTTCAGCCGGTTCCAGACATTGATCGTCGCGATCGAGAGGATCAGGGTTGCGAGCTCGCGCTCGTCGAAATGCTTGGCGGCATCGTTCCAGATCGCATCCGGCACGGGATCTTCGCGATCCGCAAGGCGCGTAACCGCCTCGGTCAGCGCCAGCGCGGCGCGCTCGGCTTCGCTGAAATAGGGCGTATCGCGCCAAGCCGAGACCGCGAACAGCCGCTCGTCTGTCTCGCCGGCCTTGCGGGCGACTTTGGGATGCATATCGACACAGACGCTGCAACCATTGATCTGGCTGGCGCGCAGGTGCACCAGTTCCAGGAGCTTCTCCGGCAGGCCCTGCTTGGTCAGAGCGCCTAGGGATTGCAGGACATTCATGGCTTCAGGCAGGACCATGACCGGGTGATTCATGCGTGCGTGCGTCATTTTGCGTCTCCGTTCGAGGAATTTCGACGGATCCGGTCACATCGGCCGGATTTGCGTCGTCATGGGCATGACGGGCCACGACCAGGGAATGTGACCGATGACGGAAGAAAATTTTCTCAGCCGGCAGTTCGAGGCCAATCGGGAGCATTTGCGCGCCGTCGCCTTCCGGATGCTGGGATCGCGCAGCGAAGTCGATGACGCCGTGCAGGAGACCTGGCTGCGGCTGAGCCGCAGCGACACGTCGGATGTCGCGAATTTGCGGGGGTGGCTGACCACGGTTGTGGCACGCATTTGCCTCGACATGCTGCGGGCCCGGAAATCGCGCCGCGAGGATCCGATGGGCCCGGACGTACCTGAGCCGGTCGACGACACGCGCGAGCGCGAGGCGGAGATGGCCGATTCCGTCGGCGCGGCGCTCTTGATCGTACTGAAGACGCTGCAGCCTGCGGAGCGGCTCGCCTTCGTGCTGCACGACATGTTCGCCGTGCCCTTCGAGGAAATCGCGCCGATCGTCGGCCGCTCGGTCGACGCCTCGCGGCAGCTCGCCAGCCGCGCGCGGCGGCGGGTGCAGGGCGCGCCGGTGCCCGAGAACGACCTCTCCCGCCAGCGCAAGATCGTCGAGGCATTTCTCGCCGCCTCGCGCGAAGGCAATTTCGAGGGCCTGCTTGCCGTGCTCGATCCCGAGGTCATCGTGCGCGCCGATCAGGCCGCGGTGCGGCTGGGCTCGCTGCCCGAAATCCGCGGCGCCGATGCCGTCGCCCAGACCTTCAAGGGACGCGCCCAGGCGGCTCGGCCGGCGCTGGTCGATGGCACGATGGGCGTCGCCGTCATCCTCAGCGGCCATCTGCGCATCGCGCTGCGCGTCAGCTTCAAGGATGACAGGATCGCGGCGATCGAAGCGGTGGCCGATGCGGAGCAGCTCGCGGCGTTGGACGTGGAGGTGTTGGAGCCGTAAGGCGGGGCGCGTCTTGGTGCCGGTCTTGTGGCGGTGCTAGCGGCAAGGCGGTCGTGGTTGAGAGCTTTGGCCTCGCCGGCTTCGGCTATCACGCCCGCGACGAGTTCATCGACACCAACTCGATCGTGCCGCGGCTTTACCTGGTGACGCGCCTGCTGATCGAGCAGGGCAAGAAGAAGTCGGGCTTCACCTCTCCCAGCTTGCGGCTGGGTGCCCTTGTGGCGCGAACGCGCTCCGGCCTTCATGGTTCGAGACGCGCCGTAAGGCGGCGCTCCTCACCATGAGGGTCTAGGATTTCGCCGCGAAATGAGACCTCATCCTGAGGAGGCCGCCAAAAGCGGGCGTCTCGAAGGATGGGCCGCAAGGAGCCGGCCTGCCAAACCCCCTCCCCTACCGAGACAAAAATCACATACTTTCAATAGCTTGACCTCATGCGACGCGAGGGCGCGTCGCCCGCTTGACGCTCCCCTGTCCCCCGCTGTAGCTTCGAATACGGAATTCCGTATTCCCTAGGAGCCGCCGGCGTGATCCCTCTCGACCCGCTCCCCAATCTGATCGACCAGGTCTATGCACGGATCCTGGAGGCGATCACCGACCGCACCTTGCAGCCCGGTCAGCGCATCCGTCAGAACGAGCTCGCCGACAGGCTCGGCGTGTCGCGCCAGCCGGTGTCGCATGCGCTGCACCTCCTCCATCGGCAGGGGCTGGTTGCCGAGAGCGGCAAGCGCGGCTTTGAAGTGACCCAGCTCGATCCTGCACGCATTCGCCAGCTCTACGAGGTGCGCGGCGCGATCGATGCGCTTGCGGCCCGGCTCGCCGCCGAGCGCGCGGCGAGCGATGCCGCGGGGCGCGAGCGGCTCGCAACGGCGCTGACTGCGGGGCGCCGCATCAATCGCAAGACATCGCTGTCCGAGTTGATCGCGCTCGACGTCGATTTTCATCGTGCAATCTATCATCTCGCCGGCAATCCCGTGATCGAGGAGACGATCGCGCCGCAATGGCCGCATATGCGCCGCTCGATGGCAACCGTGCTCTCCGAGCTCGATTATCGCGACAGCGCCTGGGCCGAGCATGCGACGATCACCGGGCACATTCTCTCAGGCAAAGCGAAAGAGGCCGAGCGCGCCGCGCTCGCGCACGCGCAGACGGCGGGACGGATGACCGAGGAGAGATTGATGGCGACGAACGAGGCGGCGGCGTAGCAAACACACGCTGTCATTCCGGCGCGACCCCGGAATCCATCGGGCCACAGAGACTGCTGATAAATGGATTCCGGGTTCGGTCCTGTGGACCGCCCCGGAATGACAACAATAAACAAACAGGAGGACGCCGCATGAAACTGACCCCGGAGCAATTGGAGTTCTTCCACCGCGAAGGCTGGCTGTTTTTGCCCGAGTTGTTCAGCCAGGAGGAAGTCGACTTCCTCGCGCGCGAGGCGGTCGGCATCTACGACGCTGACCGCCCCGAGGTCTGGCGCGAGAAGAGCGGCGCGCCGCGCACGGCCTTCGCCGCGCATCTCTACAACCAGGCGTTCCGTGTCCTCGGCGCGCATCCGCGCATGATCGAGCCGGTCGAGCAGGTTTTTGGCGAGCCGGTCTACATGCACCAGTTCAAGATCAATGCGAAATCGGCTTTCACCGGCGATGTCTGGCAGTGGCACCAGGATTACGGCACCTGGAAGCGCGACGACGGCATGCCGGAGCCGCGCGCGATGAACATCGCGATCTTCCTCGACGAGGTGATGCCGATCAACGGTCCGCTGATGCTGGTGCCACGCAGCCAGAACGCCGGCGATCTCCAGGCCTCACACGATCTCGCCACCACGTCCTATCCGCTGTGGACGCTGGACGAGGACACCGTCACGCGGCTGGTCAAGCAAGGCGGCATCGTGGCGCCGACCGGCCAGCCCGGCGGCATGCTGATGTTCCACGGAAATCTCGTGCACGGCTCAAGCGGCAACATCACGCCCTACCCGCGCAAGATCGTGTACCTGACGCTCAACGCGGTCTCGAACTATATCCGCACGCCGACGCGGCCGGAGTACATCGCGCATCGCGATTTCACGCCGATCAAGACGGTGGACGATGACGCGCTGCTGCGCCTTGCCCGTGCGCCGCGGCAGGCGGCGGAGTAGATTGACGCCGTCATTCCGGGGCGACGCGTCCGGGACCGCGCGATGCGCGGCTCGGAAGCGTCGAGCCCGGAATCCATCCGGCCGCAAACGATGCGGAAGAATGGATTCCGGGCTCGCGACTTCGTCGCGCCCCGGAATGACGAACCTTGATTGTTGCGCCCAGGGACATTCCCCATGAACCTCTTCCGCCTTCTCCAAGCCCGTGCATCCGCCGGCAAGCCCGTGCGCGTGGCGCTGATTGGCGCCGGCAAGTTCGGCTCGATGTTTCTGGCGCAAGTGCCGCACGTACCGGGGCTTGAGGTACCCATCATCGTCGACATCGACCGCGACCGTGCGCGCGAGGCCTGCCGCACCGTGGGCTGGGACGCAGCACGCATCGCCGCGACCACCTTTACCGACGACGGCGCGCGCGCCATTGCCGGCGGCGCGATGGATGTGGTGGTGGAGGCGACCGGCAATCCGGCCGTCGGCATCAAACATGCGCGCGCTGCGATCGCGGCCGCCAAGCACATCGTCATGGTCAACGTCGAGGCCGACGTGCTGGCCGGCCCGCTGCTCGCGGAGGAGGCGCGCAAGGCGGGCGTCGTCTATTCGCTCGCCTATGGCGACCAGCCGGCGCTGACGGCGGAGATGGTCGACTGGGCGCGCGCCACCGGCTTTCGCGTCGTTGCCGCCGGCAAGGGCACGAAATATCTGCCGGCCTATCACGACGTGACGCCGGACAATGTCTGGCAACACTATGGATTGACCGCGGGCGAGGCACAGTCGGCCGGCATGAATCCGCAGATGTTCAACTCCTTCCTCGACGGCACCAAGTCGGCGATCGAGATGGCGGCGATCGCCAATGCCTGCGGGCTCGACGTGCCGACGAGTGGGCTGTTGTTTCCGCCTTGCGGCGTCGACGATCTGCCGCATGTGATGCGGCCGCGCGAACGAGGCGGCGTGCTGGAGCGGTCGGGCGTGGTGGAGGTCGTCTCATCGCTCGAGCGCGACGGCCGGCCGGTGTTTCGCGACCTACGCTGGGGCGTGTATGTGGTGCTGGAGGCGCCGAACGACTACGCCGCCGACTGCTTCAGGCAGTATGGGCTGAAGACCGATGCGAGCGGGCGCTATGCGGCGATGTACAAGCCCTATCATCTGATCGGACTCGAGCTGGGCATCTCGGTCCTCTCGGCGGCATTACGGGGCGAGCCGACCGGGCAGGCCTACGGCTTCCGCGGCGATGTCGCCGCGGTCGCCAAGCGCAACTTGCGCGCCGGCGAGATGCTGGACGGCGAAGGCGGCTACACGGTATGGGGCAAGCTGCTGCCGGCGCCCGCAAGCCTCAAGGCCGGCGCACTGCCGATCGGTCTCGCGCACCGGGTCAAGCTGAGACATGACGTCGCGCAGGGCGAAGCGGTGCGCTGGAGCGATGTCGAATTCGACGCCAACAACGAGACGGTGAAGGTGCGCAAGGCCATGGAAGCCGCGTTCGCAGCGCAGCATTGAGCCGCGACGGCGGTAGCGCAACCAAAGTGCGCTTGATTTGCCAATTCCGTTTCGCCATCCTGACTGCGATCCGGAAATACTGAATTTCGGACAAAAAGAAACGTCGGCCACCGGCGAAGTTCAAAGCGGCGCCAAGATCGCGATCCCTCGTCGAGGACTCGACATCACAGAGAGGGGAGACGCATGGAACGTCGTAAATTCCTGACGGCGGGCGGACTAGGCCTTGCCGCGAGTGCGGTTGCTGCGCCTGCTGTCGCGCAATCGATGCCGGAGGTGAGATGGCGGCTCGCCGCGAGCTGGCCGAAGGCACTCGATACGCTCTATGGCGGCTGCGAATATTTCTGCAAGCGCGTCGCCGAGGTCACCGACAACCGCTTCCAGATCCAGCCGTTCGCCGCCGGCGAGATCGTCCCGGGCCTGCAGGTGCTCGATGCCGTCTCGAACGGCACCGTCGAAATCGGCAACACCGCACTCTATTACTACTGGGGCAAGAATCCAGCATTCACCTTCGGCACCTCGCTGCCGTTCGGGCTCAACACGCGGGCGCATATTTCATGGCTGCTGTTCGGCGGCGGCACCGAGCTGCTCAACGACCTCCTGAAGGAATACAACGCGATCGGCATTCCAACCGGCTCGACCGGCGCCCAAATGGGCGGCTGGTTCCGGAAGGAGATCAAGTCGATGGATGACTTCAAGGGGCTCAAATTCCGCGTCGGCGGCTTTGCCGGCACGATCA
>NZ_LSEF01000002.1:0-2500 GCF_001641695.1 Bradyrhizobium neotropicale | reverse complement strand
CGCTAAAAGGATCATTTACAACTCGCAACCAACCTCACGGCCGGAAGCGAGCGCCGAAATGATCCGGAGATAATGAAGGCTCGCGCAACAATTGCTGCACGACCCAACTCGGATCGATCTCCTCTTTACGATGTCAGAAAACACGCACGTCACTGTCCATCCGGACTAGTGGGTGCGAAGTGATGTTTCGCGGACGATTTCGGTACAAGCTGCGCCGGCAATCAAACCATCTGGTGGAGCCAGACGGGATCGAACCGACGACCTCATGCTTGCAAAGCACGCGCTCTCCCAGCTGAGCTATGGCCCCGTAACCAGAAGACGAATGCTCACTCGATGAAAGTGGTGGGCCTGGGAAGACTTGAACTTCCGACCTCACGCTTATCAAGCGCGCGCTCTAACCAACTGAGCTACAAGCCCCTAACGCATATCCTTCGGAGGACAAGGGATCTTGCTCGCGTGCAGCCGGCCACTAGCGCCGAATGCAACCGCACAGCGCAGCCCCTGGCGCGTGTTCGTCCGCGAAGAAAGAGAAACGTAGACGGCGAAATCCCGCCAATGGAGCTCAACGATCTGGCGATCTGTTGGCCCCTGATGTTTCTAAAACGGTCCGATAGTGAGCGTGAGCTCTCTGAAGGACCATCCTTAGAAAGGAGGTGATCCAGCCGCAGGTTCCCCTACGGCTACCTTGTTACGACTTCACCCCAGTCGCTGACCCTACCGTGGCCGGCTGCCTCCATTGCTGGTTAGCGCACCGTCTTCAGGTAAAGCCAACTCCCATGGTGTGACGGGCGGTGTGTACAAGGCCCGGGAACGTATTCACCGTGGCGTGCTGATCCACGATTACTAGCGATTCCAACTTCATGGGCTCGAGTTGCAGAGCCCAATCCGAACTGAGACGGCTTTTTGAGATTTGCTAGGACTTGCGTCTTCGCTTCCCATTGTCACCGCCATTGTAGCACGTGTGTAGCCCAGCCCGTAAGGGCCATGAGGACTTGACGTCATCCCCACCTTCCTCGCGGCTTATCACCGGCAGTCTCCTTAGAGTGCTCAACTAAATGGTAGCAACTAAGGACGGGGGTTGCGCTCGTTGCGGGACTTAACCCAACATCTCACGACACGAGCTGACGACAGCCATGCAGCACCTGTCTCCGGTCCAGCCGAACTGAAGAACTCCGTCTCTGGAGTCCGCGACCGGGATGTCAAGGGCTGGTAAGGTTCTGCGCGTTGCGTCGAATTAAACCACATGCTCCACCGCTTGTGCGGGCCCCCGTCAATTCCTTTGAGTTTTAATCTTGCGACCGTACTCCCCAGGCGGAATGCTTAAAGCGTTAGCTGCGCCACTAGTGAGTAAACCCACTAACGGCTGGCATTCATCGTTTACGGCGTGGACTACCAGGGTATCTAATCCTGTTTGCTCCCCACGCTTTCGTGCCTCAGCGTCAGTATCGGGCCAGTGAGCCGCCTTCGCCACTGGTGTTCTTGCGAATATCTACGAATTTCACCTCTACACTCGCAGTTCCACTCACCTCTCCCGAACTCAAGATCTTCAGTATCAAAGGCAGTTCTGGAGTTGAGCTCCAGGATTTCACCCCTGACTTAAAGACCCGCCTACGCACCCTTTACGCCCAGTGATTCCGAGCAACGCTAGCCCCCTTCGTATTACCGCGGCTGCTGGCACGAAGTTAGCCGGGGCTTATTCTTGCGGTACCGTCATTATCTTCCCGCACAAAAGAGCTTTACAACCCTAGGGCCTTCATCACTCACGCGGCATGGCTGGATCAGGGTTGCCCCCATTGTCCAATATTCCCCACTGCTGCCTCCCGTAGGAGTTTGGGCCGTGTCTCAGTCCCAATGTGGCTGATCATCCTCTCAGACCAGCTACTGATCGTCGCCTTGGTGAGCCATTACCTCACCAACTAGCTAATCAGACGCGGGCCGATCTTTCGGCGATAAATCTTTCCCCGTAAGGGCTTATCCGGTATTAGCACAAGTTTCCCTGTGTTGTTCCGAACCAAAAGGTACGTTCCCACGCGTTACTCACCCGTCTGCCGCTGACGTATTGCTACGCCCGCTCGACTTGCATGTGTTAAGCCTGCCGCCAGCGTTCGCTCTGAGCCAGGATCAAACTCTCAAGTTGGACTTGAACTTTGAACCGGCTGATCACAACGTTTGACGAGGTCCCACCATTGTCGACCGAAATCGACTTGCTGTCTGCGATTCACATCGCGGACAACGATGGTGTTTCCTTTGAAACGTGTACCGCCGAAGTCTTTCGTCCTCTCTCAGTACTCAAAAGCCGAAGCTCTTAAGTGGTCCGAGAGGCGCAAGGACTCCGCCGTCCACGTTTCTCTTTCTTCATCTTCACTTGTCAAACAGCCCGGGACCGGAGAGGTCCCAACCTTCCTGAGAGGAAGGGTTCCGACACCCTTACCGACGATGAATGACTCCAACCGACTGGTGTCGATTGTTGTGTCACTCAACAAGGTGAGGAGCATCAGTG
>NZ_LSEF01000001.1 GCF_001641695.1 Bradyrhizobium neotropicale | reverse complement strand
GCCGCCTCTTTCGTCTGGCGGTGCCTTAGTGGTTCACCCTTGGCTCCGTTTCCACATCCCGCTCATCGAACCGGACAGGCAGATTTCCCGCATCCGGCTCTCGGACAAGACTTCAAGCCTTCGCCCACGGCATGTCGCGCCCAAGCGCGGTTAGGCGTACGAGCCCGAAGTACCCATAGAGGTGCGAGAGTGGATAGGTCCCGCCCCTGCGTCGCCTGACCTTGTGCTTGAAGCGCAACCACCGGCGCAACCGCGCAGCCGCGTAGTTGTCGAGCGCCCGATACGCTTTGGTGACGGTGCCTACTTTGAAGTAGTTCGCCCATCCGCGCAGCGTGCGGTTCAACTGGCCTACGAGCTCCGTGGTCTCTTGCCAAGTTCCTGATCGGGCGGTGA